>JAVWTB010000017.1:0-100521 GCA_036667955.1 Comamonas sp. | reverse complement strand
ACGACGACGACGGCAAGGGCGGCTCCAAGGCGCTGACCAAGAAGCTCGAAGAACTGAAGAACGAGGCGCTCTCGCGCTTTGCCAAGCTGCAGTCGCTGTTCGAGCAGCTGCACGTCGCCTATGACAAGCAAGGTTATGGCTCCAGCCAGTACACCAAGGTGCAAAGCCAGCTGTCAGCCGAGCTGATGACGATCCGCTTTACCGCCAAGACCATTGAAAAGCTCTGCGACATGCTGCGCGAGCAGGTCGACAGCGTGCGCCAAAAAGAGCGTGCACTGCGCAAGATCATCGTCGACAAGTGCGGCCTGCCCCAGGAGAAGTTCATCCAGCTGTTTCCTGCCAACCTGCTCAACCTGCAATGGATTGAGAAGGAATCGCAGACCAGCAATAGCTGGAGCGCCATCATGGGCCGCAACATTCCGCCGGTGCAAGAGCTGCAGCAGAACCTGATCGATCTGCAAGCCCGCGTTGTCGTGCCCCTCGATGAGCTCAAGCTCATCAACAAGCGCATGAACGATGGCGAGCGTGCGTCGCGCAATGCCAAGAAGGAAATGATCGAGGCGAACTTGCGTCTGGTGATCTCGATTGCCAAGAAGTACACCAACCGGGGTCTGCAGTTCCTGGACCTGATCCAGGAAGGCAACATCGGCTTGATGAAGGCCGTGGACAAGTTCGAATACCGCCGTGGCTACAAGTTCTCGACCTATGCCACCTGGTGGATTCGCCAGGCGATCACGCGCTCCATCGCGGACCAGGCTCGCACGATCCGTATTCCGGTGCACATGATCGAGACCATCAACAAGATGAACCGCATCAGCCGCCAGCACTTGCAAGAGTTCGGCTTTGAGCCCGATGCCTCCATCCTGGCCGAGAAGATGGAGATCCCGGAAGACAAGATCCGCAAGATCATGAAGATCGCCAAAGAGCCTATCTCGATGGAAACGCCGATCGGTGATGATGACGACAGCCACCTGGGCGACTTCATCGAGGACAGCGCCAACACGGCGCCCGTCGATGCAGCCATGCAGGCGGGCCTGCGCGATGTGGTCAAGGACATCCTCGATGGCCTGACCCCCCGCGAAGCCAAGGTGCTGCGCATGCGCTTCGGTATTGAAATGTCCACCGACCACACGCTGGAAGAAGTGGGCAAGCAGTTTGACGTGACGCGTGAGCGCATCCGCCAGATTGAAGCCAAGGCGCTGCGCAAGCTCAAGCACCCTAGCCGCTCGGACAAGCTGCGCAGCTTCATCTAAGCGCTTCTCCGGCGCCGCAAGACCTCTGGTTCGCAAGACCCAAGTCTTCCCATCCAACCCCGCCTCGGCGGGGTTTGTTTTTTCCGCGCCCGTCCACAAGGCCTGCGCCAGTTTTGGCTTTGCGTCACAATCACCGCCATGTCCTCCGATCTGCCCAGCGCCATCCAGCAACTGCCCGCCACCGTGATCACGCCCGAGGCGAGCAGCGACCGCATGGATGCCATCGCTGCGGAGGTGCCGGTCGCCCTGGTCTTCAATGGCATATCCCATGCGGTGATGATGTGCTCGCCCCAGAATCTGGAAGCGTTTGCGCTGGGCTTTGCGCTGTCTGAAGGCCTCATCGACCAGCCAGCCGATTGCTATGGAATCGAGGTCCAGCCCCTGGCTGCCTGCGGCAGCGACCCAGAGGCCCCGGGCATCAGCGTGGAGATGCAGATAGCCAGCCGCTGCTTTGCCCGCCTCAAGGAAAAGCGCCGCGCGCTCACGGGCCGCACCGGCTGCGGCATCTGCGGCATCGACTCGATGGATGCCCTCGATCTGGTGCCCCAACCCCTGCCGCCGCTGGCGGACTGGGCCAGCGGCCTGGGTCTGGCAGCTTTGCAGACGGCTTTTGCCCAACTCCCTGCGATGCAGCTGCTCAACCAACAAGCCGGAGCCATCCATGCTGCCGGCTGGGCCAGCGCCGACGGCCAGCTGCAGGTGGTGCTGGAAGATGTAGGCCGCCACAATGCGCTGGACAAACTGCTGGGCCATATGGCGCAGCAGCAGATGCTTGGGCAGGCCGGCTTTGTGGTGATGACCAGCCGGGCCAGCTACGAGCTGGTACGCAAATGCGCACGCATGGGGCTGCCGGTGCTGGCCACCATCTCCGCCCCCACCAGCTTGGCGATACAAGTCGCCAACCAGGCAGGCATGCGCCTCTTTGGTCTGTGCCGGGGAGCGCGGGTGCTGCGCTACAGCAGCCACTGACAGCCGCCCAGTGCAACACCACCGCGCCAGGCCCGAACGCTGCGGACGGTTCCCCGCATCGTTGCCCCCTGCAAGCCGGCTATCTGCGAGCTCCTGTCCATGCAAAATCCTGATTTCCGCAGTAGTAGCCAGGGGGCTGGTTTTGCGCTGCAAGGCCTTGTGGCTGGCCTTTGCACACTCAAAAACCGTAGCAATTCAACAACACTTCTGCGGCAGCCAGGCCGCAATCAGTAGCTGTGCCTATACACCGCGGATGAAGAGCTATTAAACTTGTAGCAGATGTTGCCGCGACGCCGATCGCACCCTCTCAGTGGATTTGCATGCGAAGGCCTGGACCTCGCTCCTCAACACAGCGCAAGGAGACCCATACATGAGCGCCAAGGAAAATACCGCTATCAACCAGCTCTTCGGACGGCTGGAATGCCGATACGCGTTGCGTGTGCTCTGGGCATTGCGTGACGGGCATCCCCAAACCTTCCGATTGCTGCAAGACAGTGTGGGCGGCATCACGCCCAACACGCTCAACACCCGTATCAAGGAGCTGCGCGAAGCCGGCTTTCTTGACCACAACAGTGACGGCTACACCGTCACGCCCTCCGGCCAGGACCTGCTCAAGCGCCTGTCCGATGTACAGGCCTTTGCCACCCGCTGGGTGGCGGCGCAGACCAAGAAGTAAATTCACTTCTGCTGCCATTTTTGCCTTTGACAGCCCGCCATGTGCGGGCTCTGTGTTTTATGATCGCTGCTGGTAGCAAAGCACTCACAAAGGATATTCATGACCAACGTCACCACCCCCACCGGCCTGCAGTACGAAGACACCGAAGTCGGCACGGGCGCAGAAGCGGCCAAGGGCCAACAAGTTACCGTGCACTACACCGGCTGGCTCTACAACAATGGCGAGCAAGGTGCCAAGTTCGACTCCAGCAAAGACCGCAACGACCCCTTTGTGTTCCCGCTGGGCGCTGGCATGGTCATCAAGGGCTGGGACGAAGGCGTGCAAGGCATGAAGGTGGGCGGCAAGCGCACCTTGATCATTCCCGCAGAACTGGGCTATGGCGCACGTGGCGCGGGCGGTGTGATCCCTCCCAATGCCACCCTCAAGTTTGACGTGGAACTGCTCAAGGTCTAAACCTCACTGCGCTCCGCCCCATCAACTGCACACGGCCTCAAGCCTGTGCAGTTTTTTCATGCCTGCCTAGCCCTGCTCAGGCCTTGGCAAGGCTTGGCGCCGCGTGCAGCAGCTGACGCCCCAGGTCACCAGCACGCCCAGCGGCACGCCAAACACCGCCGCCAGGGTTGGCTGAATCCCCCACCACAGATGCGCTGAATGCAGCGGCTGCAGCGCCGCACTAGCCAGCGGCATGTTCGCCACCATGTAGTACAAGGTGATGCCCAGGCCAGCGGCCATGCCGCAAACGGCCCCCTGCCGCGTGGCGCCGCGCCAATAAAGACCCAGCAGCATGGCGGGCACAAAGGCGGCGGCCGCAATGGAGAACGAGGCGGACACCAGCACCAAAATGCCCGAGCTGCGTACCGAGGCCACGGCCGCTGCCGCCAGCGCCACCAGCAGCAAGGTGAACTTGGACAGAATCACGCGCTGCTGCGGCGTGACCGACTTGCCGCGCTCGACCAGGTACAGATCGCGCACCAGCGCATTGCTGATGGTCAGCAGCAGGCCATCGGCGGTCGACAGCGCAGCGGCCAGCCCCCCGGCCGCCACCAGGCCGGAGACCACAAAGGGCAAGCCCCCCAGCTCGGGGGTGGCCAGCATGATCAGATCCGCGCCCAGGTGTATCTCACCCCACTGCACAATGCCGTCCCCGTTGACGTCCTCGATCGACAGCAGGGCATTGTCCATGCGCGTCCACTGCGCAATCCAGGCCGGCAGCGCATCAAAATGGCTGCCCACCAGGCTTTGCATCACCTCCAGCTTGACCAGAGAAGCCAGCGCCGGCGCGCTGGTGTAGAGCAGCACGATGAAGAACAAGGTCCAGCCCACCGAGCTGCGCGCCGCTGCCGGGCTGGGCAAGGTGTAGTAGCGGGTGAGCAGATGCGGCAGGCCGGCGGTGCCCAGCATCAGGCAGAACATCAAGGCCATGAAGTTGCGCCGCGACAGGCTTTCCTGCTCCTGCGCGCTGTGCTCGGTGCCCAGCATCGGTGCATAGGGCAAGGTGTGCTGGGGCATGCCGCCCAAGGGCTGCGCCCGGGCATAGTTCTCGCGCATGGCGGCGGTCCACAGCTCGCGCGCCGTGGCCTCATCTTGCGGCAAAGCGGCCAGCTCCCGCCCCGCTGCCAGCACCAGGCTCAGGTCCACATTGCTGATGCGCAGCTGCTGCACCAGCTCGCGCAGGCGGCTGCGTTCGGCCTCCAGCGCGGCGGGAATATTGCGCAGACGCGATTCATAAAGCATGCCCCTTTGCAGAAACACCAGCTCCACCTCGCGCTCGGCCGGGTCGCTCAAGAGCCGCTTTTCATGCTCGGCAATCTTGCCCAGCTCCTGGGTGTAGGCGACGGCAGCGACCGGGTTGCCCAGGCGCTGGTAGGCCAGCCAGGACACCGGAATCAAGAAGGCCAGCAAGATCATCACGTACTGGGCCACCTGGGTCCAGGTGATCGCCCGCATCCCTCCCAGGAAGGAGCACACCAGCACGCCGCCCAGGCCCAGCATGATGCCGATCTCGAACTGCACTCCCGTCAGCCGCGAGGCAATCAAGCCCACCGCATAGATTTGCGCGACGACATAGGAGAACGAGCACAGCACCGCAGCCAGGGCCGCAATCACCCGGGGCCAGCGCCCGCCATAGCGCAGCTGAAAGAAATCCGGCAAGGTGTAGAGATTGAGCGCCCGCAGCTGCGGCGCAATCAACAAGGCCACCAGCACAAAGCCGCCGCTCCAACCCAGCAGATAGGCCAGGCCACCGGCTTGCTGGCTGCTGCCGGCAAAACCCTGCAAATACAGTGCGCCTGACAGGGACAGGAAGGACGCAGCGCTCATCCAATCGGCAGCCGTGGCCATGCCGTTGTAGACCGGCGGGATGCGCCGCCCGGCCACGTAGTACTCTTCCGAATCCGCCGTGCGCCCCCACACGCCAATGGCGGCATACATCATGACCGGCACAAACAAGAACAAGGGGCCGATCCACTGGCGCGACAAACCGGCGCGCTCCGCCCAGGCCACCAGGGCGATGAAACAGCCCAGGCCCAGCAAATACAGCACAAAGAATTTATGGATGCGTGCCATGGTGACTGCGGGCAACCTGCACGTCTTTTTCCGGGTGGCGATGCATGTACAAGGCATAGCCAGCGATCAGCAGCACATACAGCACCAGCAGCACCGATGCCCCATAGAGGTAGGCCGTCCCGTTGCCCCAGATGGCGTCAATCTCGGGTGCCCAGTACAGGCCGCCAAAGGTGCTGATCGCCAGCACCAGCAAGACCAGCAGCTTCATGGCGTTCAGCGGCATGGGCTCAAAGTGGGCAGGAGGCGTGTGCGAGGGTTCCATCGGTGCCTTTCAAGGCGAATGACTGTGGTGGCGATACGGTTCAGCCAGCATTCTTGCATTTTGTCGCAGAAGGGACTGGTTTGTGCAGCGCACTAGGGGAAGCACGGTAATGGTCTGCCACCGTGCTTTTGATAATGCCAGCGGATGCCCGGCCCTTGGTGGCCAGGCCCCGCACCGCCAACGACGACAAAAAGCAGACAGGAGACAAGCATGACCCTCAGCAAATCCACCACAGCCGCCAGCCTACTGGCCTGTGCCACCTTGGCCGTCCAGGCCGCCGGCATCTCCGATGACAAGGTCAGGATCGGCGTGCTCAGCGACATGTCGGGCCAGTACGCGGACTCCGGCGGCAAGGGCTCGGTCGAGGCGGCCAAGATGGCCGTCGAAGACTTTGGTGCCAAGGTGCTGGGCAAACCGGTAGAGGTGGTTTTTGCCGACCACCAGAACAAGGCCGATATTGGCGGCACCAAGGCACGCCAGTGGTGGGATGCCGAAGGTGTGGACATGATCGTCGACATCAACAACTCGGCCATTGCCGGTGCGGTGTTCACCATGGCCAAGGAGCGCGGCAAGGTCGCCATCAGCACGGGCGCCCTGTCCACCGGGCTGACCAATGAATTCTGCGGCCCCACCTCCATCCACTACACGGTCGATTCGTACTCGCTGGGCAAGTCTGCGGTGCAAAGTATCCTGGCCCAGGGCAAGAAGGACTGGTACATCGTGGCCGTCGATTACGCCTACGGCAAGGTGACGGCAGCCACGGTGACCGACTTCGTCAAGGAAGGCGGCGGCAAGGTGCTGGGCACCGTCTACCACCCCTTCAACGCCAGCGATTTCTCGTCCTTCATGATGCAGGCCCAGGCCAGCAAGGCCCAGGTGATCGCGCTGGCCAATGCCACGCAGGACACGGTCAACTCCATCAAGACGGCACGCGAGTTTGGCATGACCAAGAACCTCACCTTTGTGCCCCAGCTCATCTACATCAACGATGCCCATGCGATGGGCCTGGAGCTGGGCCAAGGCCTGACCTTTGCCACCGCCTTTTACTGGGACCGCAACGATGCCTCGCGCGAGTGGTCCAAAAAATACCAGGCCCGCATGAAGAAGATGCCCTCGATGAACCAGGCCAGCGTCTACTCGGCTGTCACCCAGTACCTCAAGGCCATCGAGGCAGCGGGCACCGACGACGGCCTGGCCGTGACCAAGCAGCTCAAGACCATGAAGATCAACGACATGTTCTCGCAAAACGGCTATGTGCGTGAGGACGGCCGCATGGTGCATGACATGTTCCTGGTGCAGATGAAGACACCCAAGGAATCCAAGGGCCCCTGGGACTACTACAAGATCCTCGACACCATCCCCGGTGAGCAGGCCTTCCAGCCCCTGTCCAAGAGCAGCTGCTCGCTGGTGACGCAGAAGTAAGCCCCCCGGCACGGCATGCGCCGTGCCGGCAACCTTACAAATAAATACGCTTTGGATGGCTGGTGCTTAACCCCCTGCGGGCCGGTCGTGCGATTGAGTGCAGACCACCACTACTGCATCGCACTCACATGCCGTCCACCACCCTCCTCCGCTCCGCAAGCAAGCCACACGGCCTGGCAGCCCTGGCCCTGCTCGCTGCCAGCCTGCTGTGCAGCGTGCCTGCACAAGCCGCCAACCTGGCCGATGTGCAAATCATCGACCGCAGCAGCGGCCAGCGCCTGCCGCTGCACTACCACCAGGGCGAGTACTGGGTGGCAGGCCAGCCGGGCAGCAGCTATGCGGTCGATATCAAAAACCGCAGCCGAGGCAGGATCCTTGCGGTGCTCAGCATTGACGGCATCAACGCCATCAGCGGCCAGGCAGCGGCTGCCGTGCCCGATGATGGCTATGTGCTGGGCAGCCGCCAGCAATGGGCCATCCCAGGCTGGCGCAAGAGCGACCAGCAGGTGGCGGCCTTTTATTTCTCGCACAGCGAAGACTCCTACGCCGCGCGCACCGGCCGGCCACGCGATATCGGCGTGATTGGGGTGGCGGTGTTTCGCGAGCGTGAGCCCCTGCCCCAGCCACCCATCGCACGCAACAGCGCGGCGCAAAAAAGCACGGCACCGGCTGCCGAAGCCAGCAGCGCCGATATGGCAGCGCCCGCGATGCCCAGCGCCTCGGTGCAGCCGCCACCCGCCGCTCCTGCGGCGTCTGCCGCGCCCCATGCCTCGGTGGCTGCAGAATCCCGCCAGGCCGCAGCCCCCGCCGCCGCCCCGGCACCAGTGGCGCCGCGCCTGGGCACCGGCCACGGTCAGCTGGAGCGCTCCGTCACCCAGACCACCGCATTTGACAGCGCCAGCAGCAGCCCGGCGCAGATCATCCGCATCCGCTATGACAGCTATGCCAACCTGGTGGCCCAGGGCATCATCCGCGCGCCAACGCCACAACCGCAGCCGGTGCCCCGCCCTTTCCCGGCATCAGCGCCCGGTTATGTCCCTGATCCGCCTGCCTATTGAGGGCTTGTGGCCGCAGGCATGGCAGGCCTGCGGCGTGCGATTTTCTCCACACTGGCCACCAGCGGCCACAGGCTTTTGCATAATCTGCCGCATGGTAGATGAGATGCAAGACGACCAAGCACTGATGCTGGCCTACGCCGGCGGCCAGGTTGCGGCGTTCGAGCAGCTCTACCAGCGCCACAGCCAGCGCCTGTGGCGCTACTTTTTCCGCAACACCGGCAATGCCGCGCTGGCCGATGACCTGGCGCAAGAGACCTGGTTTGCCGTGGTCGATGGTGCCCAGCGCTACCAGCCCCAGGCCCAGTTCAGCACCTGGGCTTTTACCTTGGCCCACCACAAGCTGGTGGACCACTGGCGCCGCCACAAGGCCCACCGCAGCCTGGACGAAGAAGACAGCGAAGGCATGCGCCTGGCCGAGACCTTGTTTGCCAATTCCGGCTTTGATCCCGAGCGCCTGCAAGGCCGCAAAGACCTGGCGCGCGCCTTGCTGGATGCCCTGGCCCAGCTGCCCCCCGAACAACGGGAGGCCTTTTTGCTGCAAGCCGAGGCCGACATGTCCGTCGCCGACATCGCTACGGCCACGCAGGTAAGCCAGGAAACCGCCAAAAGCCGTTTGCGCTACGCCCGCGCCAAACTGCGCCAGGCCATCGAGGTGCCCGCATGAACGCGCAGCAAAACCCCCAGCGGCCCGATGCGCTGGTGCAGCTCTACCGCGAGGCCAGCGCGCAAGATGCAGGCCCCAGCACCGCCAGCACGGCGCAGATCCTGGCCCATGCGCGCGCGCAGGCGGCGCAGGCCCTGCCCGCAGACGCGGGGCAGGCTGCCACACCGGAAGATCTGCGCAGCGCGGCTAAGCAAGACACCTCTTTGCGCGGCGAAGCGGCCAACGACCGCCGCTGGTGGTTGCAGGCATTGGGCAGCCTGGCGGCCATTGGCCTGGTCAGTTGGCTGGCACTGCAGCACCTGCATGAGCCCGGTGCGCCGCAACTCGACGCCCCCCAGCTAGATAGCGCTCCCAGCACGGCAGAATCTGCGCCTGCTGCTTTGCCTGCGCCCGCTGCAGCCGGCATGGCAGCCAGCCCCAGCAGCGCCAAGATCCACAGCGAGGTTGCGCCCATGGGCAAGGCAGCCAGCAGTTCGGCAGCGGGCACAGACCCGTCCAACGCAAGGCCGGCCCCAGCCATCGCCCCGCCACCGTTGGCAGAACGCCGTATGGAACCAGCACCAGCACCTGCAGCGGCACCAGCGCCCATGCCCGCACCGGCGGCTGCCGCCGCGCCAGCCCATCCTGCCGCGCCAGCGCCCGCCAAAAACCGGGCTGTTGAAGACGCTCCCGCCCTGGAGCGGGCTGCGCCGCGCTCGCCCGCTGCAGCGGCAGTTGCACCGGGCGCGGCGCCTGCTATGCCAGCCCACCAGGCCTTAGCCCTTTGCGGACCGGGTCTGGATGACCAGGCCCTGGCTGAGCAGCGCCGCCGTATTGAGGCCTATGACAAGGCGGTGGCCGCAAGCTTGCCGCTGCCTGAACCCGCACCCGTGTGCAGACCTCGCCCTGTGCACGAGGGCGAGCCAGGCCAGCCTTTGGACAGCCGCTAACAGCCTCAGCACGGATCAATCAAGGCCTCAGACAGAAATTCTGCATCGCCTGAGCGGCGTAAAAAAGCCGGGCATCTCGCCCGGCTGGTATGGGAAGTCTTCAGGGCAGACCTGCTGCACGCCCTAAAGGGCAATACCCAGATCGTCCCAGTCCGCCAGCTGGCCGCCTGCCGCGGTAAATTTTTGGTAGGCGCTCTGGCGTTCGGCATCAATGTCGGTATTGCTCGCGCCGCGCTTCCAATACCCGGCAATGGCGACATCGGCTTTGTCCAGGCCCTTCTCGGCCTGGAAGTATTTGCGCAGCGCGCGCATTTCATCGCGCTCGCCCGCGCCCCAGATCACATAGCGCTCAGGGGCCACCAACTGGCGCGCCTGCTGCAGCAACAGATCGCGGCCGGGCCCTTGCAGCGGCAGCCGTTGCAACTGCAGTCCGGGTACGGGCGGCAGTTCTGCCAAGCCATGCACATCATCGCTGGCAATCCAGCCCAGGCCAGTCATACCTGCAGGCCAGCGCTGCAAGATGGAATACAGAGCGGGCAAACCGGAATCATCACAGAACATCGCCACCGGCCGACCTGGCGAGCCTGGCAACACGATGTTGGCACGCGGCCCCGTCAATCGCACCTGCTGACCAATGCCAGCCTGGGCCGCCCAGCGCATCATGGGGCTATCGGCACCATGCATCAGCACATCAAACTCAGCGCAGCGCGCTTGGGGCTCGAAGCTTCGGACGGTGTAGACCCGCGAGACCGTGGGTGCCTGCAGGTCCGGGTACACGCGAAATGCCACATTGGCCTCGTCCCAGACCGGGTCATCACCCGCATCCCCCAAATGCATACCCACCCGCAAGGTGTGGGGCGAGGGGCGCTGGAGCGACACGATGGTGGCATCAACCTGGTGCAGACCACGTTGATGCGCTTCATCACGCGGCGCAGGCGAGGGGCGGGAGGACGGCAATGGGGAGGCGGAGGGCTGGGACATCGATACCAAGACCGCAAGGGCCATCGAGTACGTGGAAAAGAGCATGGCTGGGCGGGAGGCCGATGGTCGGCATACCGGTGGCTAGCAAAAACGACCTTGGAGACCATGGTCTCGGGTCGCCCCACGATGAAACATTGCACAAAGAAGCGCTGTAGCTGAATCTTTGGATGTGCGGATCATACTTCAATTGCGAATGAATATCATTTAATACCCATGGCTTTCATGCAGCCTTTGCCGGATCGCTTGCCGCCAGCGCTGCGCCATGCGGCACCCGGATCAGCCTGCTGACATCCACGCCATTGCGGGCGGCGATGGAGACCAAACGGGTGTAAGCGGACGCATCGATACTGGGCGAGCGCGAGAGAATCCAGCAGTACCGGGCCCCATCACCGACCACCACCGCAAGGCCTTCATCGTGATCGACATGCACCACATGGTAGCCCGCATAAAAAGGCCTGAAAAAGGACACCTTGAGTGACCCGGAGCCTGCATCCGACAAAGGCTTGGCGATGGCCGTGGCGGACTTCCAGACCCCGCGCGATGGGTCAAAGCCCCGGTTGGTCACCTGCACGCTGCCGTCGTCCTGCAGCGCATAGTCTGCCGTGCAGGAGGTCAGGCCCCGCTCAAACACATAGTCGATACGGGCCAGCTCATACCAGTGGCCCATGTACTGCTCCACATCGAAGTCGCCAACAGGCTGCACGCCTTGGGGCACACGCACCCGCTGGCCGGTGTACCACAGTGCCGACACGGCAGCGGTCAATGCCAGGGCCAGTGGCAAGGAGTTCGTTCTGGACGAGGCCGATGCCTCCGGTGTGCTGCGCATAAGCTGTTCCTTCCAACAAAAAACCTTTGTACCGCTGATGGCAGTGGAGCAACGTAGGCCCAGCCAATGCAGCGCTCTAGGTCAAATCCGACAGTTCAGCACCCAACCCATGACCCCAGGCGCATCTGGCAGCGCAGCATCAGGCGTCCTTGCGGGGCACCACATTCTTGGGCAGCACCAGCAGCACAAACAAGGCAAACAAGGTGCAAAGAATGGCGGCGGCCTCTTCACCCGCGCCCACGGCCATGCCAATGGCAGCGGTAAACCATATGCCAGCAGCCGTGGTCAGGCCCTTTACATCCTCGGTATTTTCTTTGGCGGGCTTCAAAATGGCACCGGCACCGAGAAACCCGACCCCGGCTATCAGCCCCTGGATCACCCGGCTGGAATCCATGGGCGTCATGCCCATCAGCTGCGCCACGGCCAAAAAGGTGGCAGCCCCCATGGCCACCAGCATATGCGTGCGCAGGCCGGCAGCCTTGCCACTGGCCTCTCTTTCATAACCCAGCATGCCTCCCAGCAATGCCGCCAGCAGCAATTTAAAAATAATGCGCGTCGCTTGCTCAAGATCCGTCAGATCCGACAGCTCGCCAGCGACGGTGTTCACGATGGTTTGAAACGCGGAGTCAGAAGAATTCATGGCTCAGGCCCTGGTGCATCACGCAGCAAAGCGGCCACGTACAAAGGGCCGCCTGCATGCAGACATAAAAATGGCCTCCCTCGCATGGGAGGCGGCTTGAATTACCAGCGGTAATTGTTCTTGGTTTCCCAATCCTTGACCTGCTTTTCTGCGGCATCCTGCGCAATGCCTTCACGCTCCTGGATGCGGCCCACCAGCTGTTCGCGCTTGCCATCGACGACATCCAGGTCATCATTGGTCAGCTTGCCCCACTGCTCTTGCACCTTGCCTTTGAACTGCTTCCAGTTGCCTTTAATCGTGTCTTCGTTCATCCGTCGCTCCTTGAGGGTTAAATGGCTTGTGTGAAATCAGTGTCCCACCAGCACTGGCAAACCATTGCAGTCACCCAAGCTGCATCACCGTAAGGGCTCTCCCACAGCGCCTCTGTCGGCGATGCCGCCCGACTCCATGGCGACATGGAAAAGGGTTTTTACTATGCCCTTTAAATGGGCAGTACATCATGCGCAGCGCATACTGGCTGTGGCGACGAGGAGCTGCCTCGCATAGAACCGGCATTCCAGCGATATTCAAGGAGTTGAAAGCCATGACATATGCATCCAAACCCCTTCCCGCTCAAGCATTGAGCCCGGAAGAGATTCAAGCCCGTTATGACAAGGATCGGATTTCTTACCCCGATGGCGTTCCCGACTCCCGTATTACCTGGATAGAGAGACCAGAATACAAAGGCAATGAACTCAGCTACCGTGGCCAAAAACCCAAATCGATTGTGACCCTGGCAAGCACAGTCAGCGTTTTCAAAGCACCGTAGCCCGCATGGAGCCAGCCATGCGCACCAACTGCGTGGCGTCCATGCCCGCATTCCTTCCGCTCAAGCCCTCTCAGAGGGCTTTTTCAATGGTCGCAAGGGCCTGGCGGTGGCCACCCGCTTTGTAAGCTGAGCGCAGGACTGCGATGTTAGGATGGCGGCTCGCAAACACAACCCTCTCTTTGTCCGATGCCTCCCCTGACCGATGCGCTTGCAGCGCATGCAACGCCGCTTGCAGGAAAACTCTCGAACCGCGCATTCAATGCCTTGGCCCGCCACAACATCACCACGGTCGAAGAAGTTATGGCCGCCTATCCTGAGCGCCTGCTCAAACTGGCAGGTTTTGGCCTGCAATCCCTGCGCGAGGTAGAGGCGGTGTTCTTTCCTGGCCAGCGCTATCTGGCCGAACTCAAAGACGGCCAGCGCCCCACCAAGAAGATGCATGACGCCCCGCTGGCTGCCCTGGGCCTGGTCCCTGCACGCTGAGCACCTGCCTCGCCCCTAGGCTTTGTGCCGCCTCAGGGCCCTCAGCTTTTGCGCTGCGCATGGCAGGGCAAAAACAAGGGCCCCCGCGCAAACAGGGGCCGCAAGGTGAACCGCGTGTGGGCTGCGCAGAAGGCGCTGGCCTGGCACTATTTTGATGCCGCAAAGCGCACAAGATTTTGAATATCGCTATTCCAGCCTTCCACCGCCAGCTTCTCACCACTGTGGAAAAGCACATCGGCCTTGATCGTTTTCTTGGAGTAAAACGAGCCGGCAATGGCAATAACCAGTCCGATCAGTGAACCGATTGGCCCAAAGACCAGCCAGCCCACCAGCATGAGCATGGGAATGCCAATGAGAAGGCTAAAAACGGAGAACTTGGTCTCTTTATTGACCTCGGAGTTCACCGATGCCACCTCGCTGGCTGCAAATGATTTTTCGACGGCGCCGTTGATGTAAAGCCGATTGTCTTGACCCACATACGCCTTGCCATGAACGCCAAAGCTACCACCTGTAATCTTCATGAACCCTCCTGTTGCTAAGCAGGCATGCTACCAAATGAAACTACTTTCTAGCGGTTTGCCCCTTTCAAGGCGCAAGTCGCCGAGAGCCGAACATCGGACTGCGGCGCGTCAGTGCTGCTTGCGTCCGATTAACCAATCATGGCCTGCCCTATAAGATACTGGCATGACTACGTATCCAGGGAGTGAGCACATGGCAGTACAGAAATGGTTGAAACGCGCGTCAGGCCTCATCGCCACATCAGTTTTACTGGCTGTCAATGCAGTCGCGGCTCAAGCCTCGCCTCCTGCGCAGTACCCGAATGCCGCAGACAGCGACCCCATCAAACTTGGCTGGATGCAAGGCTCTCCGCCGCCCGCAGACCGCATTTTGCGGTTTGAAGATGGCTCTTATTTTCGCTTTCCGGCCATGCGCTGGAGCGTTTCGCACTTCCGTGAGCTGATGCCGACCGTGAACATCTCGCGCGGACTGCAGCCTGCTGCTGTACTGCCCCAAGCATTGCGCGACGATATTGACGCGTTGGAGTTCAAGCGCCTCGATTCTGGGGAAAAGATGAGCTGGCTGGAATCGCTGTCAGCCAACTACACCGATGGCATCGTCGTGCTGCACAAAGGCCAGATGGTTTACGAGCGCTATTTCGGCGCCCTCCAGGCAGACGGCCAGCATGGCGCCATGTCTGTCACCAAGTCCTTCGTGGGAACACTGGCATCCATGCTTGTCGCCCAGGGGCAATTGGACCCCAGCCGCAAAGTCGCCGACTATGTGCCGGAACTCGCCGCTTCGGCCTTCGGCAGCGCAACCGTGCGCCAGGTGATGGACATGACCACGGGCATCCAGTTCAGCGAAGACTACACGGACCCGAAAGCAGAGGTCTGGGCGCATGCAGCCGCTGGCAATCCGCTCCCCAAACCGAAAGACTTTAGCGGCCCACGCAGCTATTACGAATTCCTCAAGACGGTCAAACCGCAAGGCCAGCACGGCGAGGCATTTGGCTACCGCACAGCCAATACCGACGCGCTGGGATGGATCATTGCGCGGGCCACCGGGCAGTCTGTTGCACAGTTATTGTCCAGCCGCATCTGGAGCCGCCTGGGCGCTGAGCAGGACGCCTATATGTCCGTCGACGCGACCGGTACACCGTTTGCAGGTGGCGGCCTGAATACCGGTCTGCGAGACCTCGCCCGCTTTGGTGAAATGGTTCGCAACAACGGCTTCTTCAACGGCCAGCAGATCATCCCCGCTGCAGCGATCGCCGACATCCGACAAGGCGGTAAGACCTCGGATTTTGCCAAGGCCGGCTACCAACTATTGCCAGGCTGGACCTACCGCAACATGTGGTGGATCACGCACAACGACCATGGCGCCTTCGCCGCGCGCGGTGTACATGGACAGACGCTCTATATCGATCCCAAAGCGGAGATGGTCATTGCCCGCTATGGCTCGCACCCGGTCGCAGCCAACGCTGCGAATGATCCGACGTCACTGCCAGCGTTTGATGCCCTTGCGCGGCATTTGATGGCACATCCACGCTGACAAAGCGCATGCGCCCGCCTGACCCAAGCGGGCAGCCAGGCGAGCAAAAAAAGTCGGCCAGCAAACCGTTTACCAGGCACCATTCAGGCAGCGTCAGCCCGATCAGGTACACGCCCATTGCACTGCCCAAATACTCGCCTGCTTTCGCAAAGCGGTTTTGCTCAACCCACGATAAAAGCTGACGCAGAAAATCTTATCGCCTGCTCCCAAAAAAAAAGGAGCCGAAGCTCCCTGCATTGCTATTTGCGCCTGAGCGCCAGATCGTTAGACCAAGTCAATAGCCTTTTTGGCTGGTTCCTGAGGCTTCTCAGCCGGCTTTTTATCTTCCGGCTTGGGCGTCTGTTCGGCAGCCATGGTTTTCAGGGGCGCCTGTTGCTTAGCCAGGAAGGGATTGGATAGGAATGACATTTAGACCTCCGGTCTAGTTCAGAAGGCAAGAATCTGCCTTCATGCCAACCACCGTACGCCTTTTAATAACCTTAAACCACATGCAGGCGAATACTTACTTATTTTTTCCATGAAGGATCTAAAAACGCCCGACAGAAGACCTGAATGCAGCTAAGCCATCGGGCAAGCCCAGCCCCCCCGCCAAGGGAGATGGCGATTTCTGAGCGTTGGCGCGCAAGGCGAAGCCAAGACCAGAGCGCTACGGACGCTGCACTGCACCAAGGCAGAACGAGCTTCTAGCACCAATGGGAGCGCTACAGCAGTTGTAGCAGCCAAAGGCACTTGAGCCAGCGATGCGAAACATCTGCCCGGCCCAACCACCAGCGGGAATGGCCATTGATCGGCACAAACGCTCGGCTGGGTACACGCCGCCAAGGCGTACACCCCACCAAAGTGGCTGCGGTAAAACGATGGACGGCAGGGACAGCCATACCCCTTGCAACCTTGCCGAGCCCTTCGCGAGAGGAATGTGGCCAAAGACGCATAACCGGCTATTTTGGCGCCTCCAAGTAAGTCTTTGTGTAATGCCGTTGTAAGGGATTAAAGAGAGTACTGTGGGTTTAGGCAATCTATCTCGATTCGCCACCGTAGACCGGAGGTCTATATGCTTCTGCACCCTCTTTCAAAACACCCACTCAGCGTCTGGGAGCTTGTGAAATCACTCTTCTCAGCAAAAATCCCGGAACAAATACCCGCCAAAGATCAAGGCCAAAAAATCGCCAAGGCGCCAGAAAACCTGAATCGCCAAGCGACGGTTTTCCCCGGCTCCGGTGATTTCTAACCCAGCTGAGGGCCATGATGACATTCACCGACAAAACCATCTTCAACATACGATTGCGGCAGCCGCTTCCGCAGAAAGATGTTGATAGCCGTAACGTTTCCGACGACGACTACGTGTTTCATCGCCCGTTTGTCGCGGGCGCCGATTTGCAAAAGGAGACGCCAATGCAACGCATGAAAGAAAAGACAGCCCGGCTCCTCGAACAAGCTGTGCTTCAGAAAAAGCCCTGACCCTCATTAGACCGGAGGTCTATATGTTTTCACTTCTTTCATACCAACGGCACATGGAGTTTTGGCGCGACATGCGCGACATCCTCTGGATGCCCATCGACAAAATGGAACCGATCCTTGCTGAGGTGAAGAGTCCTCAAAAACAGCAGCCCAAGGATGACCGAGCTCGCAATAAAAAACGGAAAACCGAATGGTAAAAACATGCAAAGGGCGCTATTGAGGCGGGCTTCTGCATCCGAGCCATCGGCACCCGCCCTTGGGCGATATGAGGGGCACGACGAAAGCATTGCGCATCGGTGCCATGTTTTATGGGTCACCAAGTCCGATGCGAACCCTCTAAACAGCGCTGTGCCGTAACCCAAGGGCTGTAAAAGATAGTTCACCCGCTATGAAGCATAGTGTTTGCACGGCGCGATTGAGGGCCTTAAATAAGTCTCGTCGGACGAGGCCATCCTCCTGATCTGCCACCCTAGGCCGGAGGTCTGTATGTCTTTCACAGACAACATCATCTTCAATATCAAGGCAAGAACGCCCCTCCCCAAAGCGGACGTAGACCACCGCCATGTCTCTGACGATGACGACCTCTTTCAGCAGCCCTTTCGACCTTGGCCGAGCCTATAAATCGTTCAGCGTCTCTTGCAGCAGGCCACTGCAAACAAAGCGACGATCTAGTTGCCTGAGGAGATCCACATGTTTGTATTCCCACTCTCGACAGAAGGTTCATTCTGGGCCAGCTTAAAAAGCTGGGCTTTCCCTTGGATTCCCATTCCCCAAGCGCTCGACCAGCAAGAGTGCGTTGTCAGTGATCCAGAGAAAGACGATCAAGAGCAGGATCAAAAAATCAACCGAGATGCATAGCGCCTGACCAGCGCAACCGCCATTTCTGCATTGCAAGCCACCTATGGGTGGCTATTTTTTGTCTTGTGAAGATGCACAACCGTGGCGTTGCAATCACCCTCGCCGATGCCAGGTGGATTGACGGATGTGATCGGGTTCGGGAGAAGCTGAAACTGGAGCAGCCGCCAGACAATGAAAAAACCGCCCTAAAAAAGGCGGTTTGTTCAAAATAGAAACCTCGGAGAGGTTTCTTACCAAATCCCTGGTATCCTGAAGTCTGGTTCTCTTCAGAGGGAAAATTTGGTAGGCGCGATTGGACTCGAACCAACGACCCCCACCATGTCAAGGTGGTGCTCTAACCAGCTGAGCTACGCGCCTGTCGTTGAAGACTCAAATTATAGCCAGAAAAAACGGGCCAAATGGAAACTTGGGCCTTTTTTTGAAAATAGTGCTTTTCAGCCCTATTTGCGGCGCACCGAACGCACGCCCGAAACGGTGGCCACCGAGGCGAGCACCTTGGCCAGCTTGCCCGAGTCCGACACCTCCACGGTGAAGGTCATCCAGGCCGTGCCCTTGACGGACTGGGTCTGCACACCAATGACATTGGTCTTGTCCCGCGCAAACAGCTCAGAGATATCACGCAGCAGGCCTTGGCGATCGTGCGCCTCCACAGCCACATCGACGGGGTAGACGGCTTCAGTGGATCGCTGGCCGCTGGTCGGCTGGCCCCATTCCACATCGATGCTGCGCTCCGGGTTGCGGGCGCACATCTCGCGGAAGTTGCTGCAATCATGGCGGTGCACGCTCACGCCTTTGCCGCGTGTGACAAAGCCACCGATGCGGTCGGGCGGTGCCGGCTTGCAGCACTTAGCCAGCTGGGTCATCAATGAGTCAACGCCCACCACCAGCACCCCGCCCTTGCCCGATCCCTCGGTGGCCTTGCGCGGGCGGCTCAGCAGAAATTCATCATCAGGCTGCAAAGGCTCTGGCGGGCGCAGTATGTTCTCAATGGTCCGCAGAGACAATTCGTCCTTGCCCACCACTTCAAACAAGGCCTCTGCCGTTTTGAAGCCCAACAGCTCCGCCAGGTCATCGTGCTTGATGGAGGTCTTGCCTTCGCGCTGCAGCAGTTTTTCTACCAGGTCGCGGCCACGGCTCACGGTCTCGTGCATGACCTGGGCGTTGAACCAGGCACGTACCTTGGCTTTGGCGCGCGAGCTGACCAGGTAGCCCAGCTCGGCGTTGAGCCAGTCACGCGATGGCCGGCCCTCCTTGACCGACACAATCTCCACCGTCTGCCCATTTTGCAAAGGCGTGTTGAGCGTCACCATCTGGCCATCTACCTTGGCGCCCCGGCAGCGGTGGCCCAGATCGGTGTGCACCGAGTAGGCAAAGTCCACAGGCGTTGCGCCCTGGGGCAGCTCAATCACCGCCGCATTGGGTGTGAGCACATAGATATGGTCATCAAAGAGCCCACTGTCCTGGGTCTGGCCCACCATGTCCTTGCGCCAGGCCAGCAGCTGGCGCAGCACGGCAATCTTGGTGTCGTAATCGCTGCTGGCAGACACACCGGCATAGCCTTTGGTGCCCGCCTCTTTGTAGGCCCAGTGGGCTGCCACGCCGTTTTCAGCATGGTCGTGCATGGCCTGGGTGCGGATCTGTATTTCGATCGCCCTGCCCTGTTCATCCCGCACCACGGTATGCAGGGACTGGTAGCCATTGGGCTTGGGCCGGGCGATGTAGTCGTCAAACTCCGACTCCACCGGCGTGAAGCTTTCGTGCACAAAGGACAAGGCCGCATAGCAGTCCTTGACCGTGGGCACCACCACGCGCAGTGCGCGAATATCGAACAGCTGGTCAAAGCCCAGCGACTTGCCGCGCATCTTCTTGATGATGCTGTAGATATGCTTGGGGCGCCCGGCCACCGTCGCACTGATGCTGTGCGCGCGCAGCTGGGATTCGAGCCGCTCACGCAGGCCCACCATATACAGCTCACGCTCCACCCGGGTCTCGTCAAGCAGCTTGGCGATCTTCTTATAGGTATCGGGCTCCAAAAAGCGAAAGGCCAGGTCCTCCAGCTCCCATTTGATTTGCCAGATGCCCAGGCGGTTGGCCAGCGGCGCAAACACCTGCAGGCTCTCGCGCGCCACCGCTGGCGATACGGGGCCCTTGGTCGCGGCATACCAGCGCAGGGTCTGCAGCCGCGATGTCAGGCGCAGCATCACCACACGCAGATCGCGCGAGAACGCCAGCAGCATCTTGCGGATGTTCTCGGTCTGTGTGGCCGGGTCATCGACCAGGTGGCCGGCGTCGGCCTGGCGCGCCTGGGCCTGCACCTTCATCAGCGCCACGGTCTCCACCGCCAGCACCGCATAGCTCTCGCCAAAGGCTTTGCCAATGACCTCGCGTGGCTTGTTCAACTGCTCACTGGCATGCACCAGGTACGCTGCCGCCTGCATGGCTTCGGAGCCGCCGATATGCTTGAGAATCGCTGCCACAGCATCGGCATGGAGCAAGGCGTTCTCGCCGGTGTCCAAGGTCTCCTCGGCAATCAGCGGCTGAGAAAAAGCACGGGCCCGGGCCAGAACATTGTCTTGCATGGGCAAGGCGTTGGCAGTGGCGGCCACCAGGGGTGAGACGGGCTCCGGGGGAAGATATTCCGCGCCGGGCGCGGGTTGAGCGACTGCCGTAAGACTTTTCATGTTGTCACCACCATCACACCCCCTCTAGGGCGTGCGCTACGCACCGCACAAAAAAGCCAGCACTGCAGCCGTTTGATCAAAAGATACCAAGGTAGGGGCATGGCCCACACCTGCAAATTCCACCACCCGCGCCCGAGGGCCGGATGCGGCCATAGATTGGGCCGTTCTCTCCGAAAGCAAGTCGGATTCTGCACCCCGCAATACCAATGTTGGGGCCTGAATCTGGTTATAGAGCCGCCAAAGCAACTGCTCACCAGCGGCGGCCATCTCGGGGGTCATCGCCTGCATGGGCTGGGCGATGGCCGGGTCGTAATGCAAGCGCACCGCACCGCCCGCCTCAGGCCGCAGCATGGGGCGCGACAGGGCCAGCCACTCCTCGGGGCTATGGGGCCCAAAGCCTTTAGATATCTGGGCCATTTCCGCGACCGCCTCCTGCTCGGAGGCATAGCGCATGTGCTGACCTACATAGCTGCCAATGCGCAACAAGGCCGAGGGCTCCAGGGTGGGCCCCACGTCATTGAGCACCAAGCGCCGGATGGCGGCAGGCATCAGCGGCTGAATGCTGGGCTCGCCTGCCAAGGCCATGCCAATCAGCCCCCCCATGCTCGTACCCACCCAATCGAGTTGGCCCATCGGAGCGCTCTGGTGCACTTGCTGCAGCAGGGCCAGCATGTCGGCCACGTACAAAGGCACCTGGTAGCCGGCCGGGTCCTCCAACCAATCGCTGTAGCCACGGCCCACCACATCGGGGCAGATGACCCGCGCCTGCAGCGCCAGCTGGCGCGCCAGCACGTCGAAATCGCGCCCTTGCCGCGTCAGCCCATGGGCACAGACGATCACATGCGGGTGGTGGAGATCGCCGGTATCGTTCCACTCCCAATACGCCATGCGGTGCGTGGCACCCTGGCGACCCGTGTCCGTATTCCCCGCCACCGCACAGGTGACATACTGCAAGCGTGGATCTTGGTACATGGCCCCTCTTATATGGAAGAACGCAACGATACAAGGCAAACCCTGGCTGGGGTTTGCCTTAGGATGGATGCTGCGTATGCATGAATACTAACCGAGTAACTGGAGATATTGGATGCTGAAAGCAAAAACAGCGCTCGTCACCGGATCGACGAGCGGCATTGGTCTGGGGATTGCGAAAGCGCTGGCGCGCCAGGGCGCAAACATCATCTTGAATGGCTTTGGCGATTCCGAAGGCCCGCTCAAGGAAGTGCAGGACGTCATCACCAGCGCGGGCTCCGGCGCGCGCGTGGGCTACCACGGCGCTGACATGGGCAAGGCCGACGACATTGAAGCCATGTTTGCCTATGCCACGCAGGCCTTTGGCCAGGTGGACATCTTGGTCAACAACGCGGGCATCCAGCATGTGGCCAATGTGCAGGATTTCCCGGTCGAGCGTTGGGACGCGATCATCGCCATCAACCTGACCAGCGCCTTCCACACCAGCCGGCTGGCACTGCCGCCCATGCAAAAGGCGGGCTGGGGCCGCATCATCAATATTGCGTCGGTGCATGGCCTGGTGGGCTCGGCCGGTAAATCAGCCTATGTCGCTGCCAAGCACGGCATCGTGGGCCTCACCAAGGTCACGGCGCTGGAGAACGCCGACAGCGGCATCACCTGCAACGCCATCTGCCCAGGCTGGGTGCTCACCCCCCTGGTGCAAAAACAGGTCGATGCCAAGGCCGAGCAACTGGGCATCAGCAACGACGAGGCCAAAAAGCGCCTGCTGGGCGAGAAGGAGCCCTCGATGCAGTTCACCACGCCCGAAGAGCTGGGGGAACTGGCCGTGTTCTTTTGCTCGCCCGCAGCCAACAATGTGCGCGGCGTCGCTTGGAACATGGATGGGGGCTGGGTCGCCCAGTAAGCCTCTGCCACCAGGCAGGCCACACCCAAGGGCGCGCAAGCGCCTTTTTAACGCTCCAAATTCATCATGCATTAAATGCATAGTATTGCAACATTTTCTCAAGGTTAATTTTATATGCACCTAAAAGAAGCAATAAGTTATAAAAATGCAGAAAAAAGCCGATTTTTCACGTAAGAATTGGCCGCATGCAATGCATATGTAACGCAAATTTTGTAACTTAGCGTCAAAAAGCGAGCGTTGCATACGCATTTTTGGAAAAAACCCGTCAGAATGTAAAAATTACATATCCACCGGAGGACTCCACCTATGGCTACAGCAACCAATCGCGTCGACAAAATCTTGGTCGTTGATGATGACGCACGGATCCGTGATCTGTTGCGCCGCTACCTGTCGCATGAAGGCTTTGAAGTCATGATTGCCGAGGACGGCAAGGGCTTGCAGCGTATTTTGTTGCGTGAGACCGTGGACCTGATCGTGCTCGATTTGATGATGCCCGGTGAAGACGGTCTGTCCATCTGCCGCCGCCTGCGTGCCAGCAATGACCGCACCCCCATCATCATGCTGACCGCCAAGGGCGAAGACGTGGACCGCATCGTGGGCCTGGAAGTGGGCGCAGATGACTACATCGGCAAGCCCTTTAACCCCCGCGAACTGCTGGCCCGTATCCATGCCGTGTTGCGCCGCCGCCCTCCGCAAGAGGCACCGGGTGCACCTTCTGGCGAGAACGAGGTCGTCAACTTCGGCCCTTTCACCTTCGACATGAGCACCCGAGTGCTAACCAAGGATGGCGAAGAGCTGCCGCTGACGACCGGCGAATTCGCGATGCTCAAGACCCTGGTGCGCCACCCGCGCCAACCGCTGTCGCGTGAAAAACTAGCCCTGCTCGCCCGTGGCCGTGAGTTCGAGCCCTTTGACCGCAGCCTGGACGTGCAGGTATCGCGCTTGCGCAAGCTGGTCGAGGTCGACCCCGCTGCGCCGCGCTATATCCAGACTGTCTGGGGCGTGGGCTATGTGTTCGTACCCGATGGTGCCAACTGATTTTTGCAGCAGCAACACCCTCAAACCGCCCCAGCCTGGCTGCGGGCGGTTTTTTTATCTCCACACCAGACGCACACAATGGTGTCCAATAGGCACTGTGGCTAGAACCTAATGGCGTTCTTGGCCTCCCACTGACCCGATCCCCCAACCTGCACACGGACCATGGCATCCACTCCCGCTCACGACGCCGACCAGTCCGGCCTGGCCCCCTTGGACGGCAGCGCCGCCGCAGCCGCACACAGCAACAAGCGCACCCGCGTCGGTCTCAATCTTTTTTGGCGCACCTTCTTTTTGCTCGCCATCTTGCTGACCGGCAGCATCCTCGCCTGGGTACAAACACTGCGCTCTCTGGAGACAGAGCCACGCGCCATCCAGACCGCCCAGCAGATCGCTTCCCTGGTCAACCTCAGCCGCGCCGCCCTGCTGCATTCAGATGCCATTGCCCGGGTGTCGCTGGTCAAAACCATGGCTGACCAAGAGGGGGTGCGCATTGTGCCGCGGGAGCCCAAGGATGTGTATGAGTCCATCGACAACTCCACGCCGCTGGGCGCACGCCTGACCCAAGAAGTCACCAAGCGCCTGGGGTCCAGCACCATTGTGGCCAGCAGCGTCAATGGGGAAGAAGGTCTGTGGGTCGGCTTCACCATTGATGGCGACCAGAACTGGTTCCTGATCGAGCCGTCGCGCTTCAACCCCGCCGGGGGCAAAACCTGGCTGGTGTGGGTGTTGACCGCCGCCGCCCTGTCACTTGCAGGCGCTGCAGTGATTGCCGGGCTGATCAACCGGCCGCTCAAACAGCTATCGAGTGCAACCAACCGGCTGCGCGAAGGCGATTTTGCCGCGCAGCTTGATGAAGATGCCGTCACCAGCGAAATCCGCGAGGTGAACATCGGCTTTAACCGCATGAGCGAACGCCTGTCCAAACTCGAACAAGACCGCGCCGTGATGCTGGCCGGCATCTCGCATGACCTGCGCACCCCCCTGGCCCGGCTGCGTCTGGAGACCGAAATGAGCGTGTTCGACCAGGTCGCACGCGAACACATGGTGGCCGACATCGTGCAGCTCGATGCCACCATCGACAAGTTCCTGGACTACGCCCGCCCCGACCATGCCGCCAAGCTCACCCCCGTGAATGTCTATGGCGTGGTCTCGTCTTGCGTCTATGCCGTGCAGGACCACCAGGAGCTGCAGGTGCACATGAAGGTGCCCGAGGAGCTGATGGTCAACGCCGATGAGATCGAGCTCTCGCGGGTGCTGTCCAATGTGCTGGAAAACGCGCGCCGCTATGGCAAAACGCCAGGCGCATCGCATACCCGGGTGGACATCAGCGTCAAGTTCAGCGAAAGCACCGTCACCATCCGCATGCGCGACCATGGCACCGGCGTCTCCAAAGACCAGCTGAGCAGCCTGACCAAGCCGTTCTACCGGGGCGACACCGCGCGTACCGCAGCCGCGGGTGCAGGCCTGGGCTTGTCCATCGTCGAGAAGACGGTACAACGCATGGGCGGGCGCTTGACCATCGTCAACGCCTCCGATGGCAGCACGGGCTTGGTCACCAGCATCTACCTGCGCCGCGCGCCCGACCAGGCCATTGGAAAAGAACCCAAGCGCCGCCTGCTGCGCCCGCAAATCAAACGCCACCTGCCCGGCGCCCCGACCAACCTGGCAGACCTGCAGTAAAAGGCCCCGCCGCGGTGGCTGGCGCAAAGCCCTGACTGTGCATAGAATGCAGGCTCCTCCCCATCCGCCCAGGAGTTGACATGCAAGCCCAGTGCCTCTGCGGCGCCGTCCATGTGACTGCGCCCACTGTTCAAGATGTTCATGTGTGCCACTGCAGCATGTGCAGGCGCTGGAGCGAGGGCCCCGCGTTCACGGTGCATGGCGGCACCGAGGTGGAGCTGACCGGCCCCGTCACACGCTATGCCTCATCGCCTTGGGCAGAGCGCGCCTTTTGCAGCCACTGCGGCACGCACCTGTTCTACCGCCTGCTGGCCACCAACGAGCATTTTCTGTCGGCCGGCCTGTTTCAGGATGAGGACGGCATGCACCTCAGCTCGCAGATCTTCATCGACGAAAAACCAGGCTACTACGACCTGGCCAACGACACCCCCAAGCTGACTGGCGCGCAGGTACTGGCGCAGTACGAAGACGCCTCCACGGACGACGCCTAGTCGCCGCGCAAACGGCGCGCTACCGCCTCTTACCGCCGCACAAGGCCCTCAACGGCCCCGGCTGGCTTAGGCGGCCGGCGCGTTCGCACGCACCAGCAACACCACGGCCCGTGCTTCCATCGCCGCACCTTGGCCCACCGGGCCCATTTTTTCGGCCGTCTTGGCTTTCACATTGACCTGGGATTCATCAATGCCCAAGGTCTTGGCAATGTTGGCCCGCATCGCGGGAATGTGCGGCGCCAACTTGGGCGCCTGCGCGATGACCGTGCTGTCCACGTTATTGACCTGCCAACCCTTGTCCGCCACACGGCGCATGGCCTCGGCCAGCAGCACCGCAGAGTCCGCGCCCCGGAAGGCCGCGTCGGTATCGGGGAAGTGCGATCCGATATCGCCCATGCCTGCCGCGCCCACCAAGGCATCGGTGATGGCATGCAGCAGCACATCGGCATCCGAATGGCCCAGCAGGCCCGTGGTGTGCGGCACCTGGATGCCGCCCAAAATCAATGCACGGCCAGGTACCAGCGCATGAATATCCCAACCCTCACCAATGCGCATTTGCAGCATTTGCATCCCTTATCTCGTCCAAGTTAAATCAGTGCCAAGCACACGGCAACGTGCAGCCGGTCTGCCATCAATCAAAAAGCGCGGCCACCTGGCTTTCGCCGCTGGCCATGCGCTGCAGCAGCAAAGCCTCGGCCAGCGCAAAGTCATCGGGAAAGGTGACCTTGAAGTTAAAACTGCTGCCGGGCACCAGCCGGGGCTGCAAACCCAGGGCCTCGATGGCACTGGCTTCGTCGGTGACATCGTTGCAGCGCTCCAGCGCTTCGAGCAGCGTACCGATACGGAACATCTGCGGCGTCTGCGCCAGCCACTTGTCCACGCGGGGCAAGGTGCTGCTGACCCGGCTTTGGCCATGGGCATCGGTGGCAGCGGCCTTGAGTGTATCGGGCAATGGCAGCGCCAGCAGGCCGCCCACCTCATCGGCTGCACATTCCTGCATCAGCTGCTCAATCTGGCTGGGTTTGATGAGGCAGCGCGCCGCATCATGCACCAGCACCCAGTCATGGGGCTGGGCACCCAGGCCCGAGTCGCCCAGCAAACTGCGCAGGCCGCCAGCCACGGTATCGGCCCGGGTCGCACCGCCGCAAGGGCTGATGCCAAAGCCAGGGCGCTGGTAGTGCTGCAAAAAATCATCGCCGGGGCTCACCCCCACCAGCACGCCAGACAGCGGCTTGGCCGCCATAAAGGCGGCCAAGGTGTGCAGCACCAGCGGCCAACCCGCCACCTGCTGGTACTGCTTGGGCACATGCGCTGGGCGCCCTGCATCCACCGCGCGCGCGCCCACCCCGGCGCAGGGTAAAAAGGCCCAGAACTTGGCCACCACCTCCTGGCGCATCTCCCCCAGTGCCTGGGTTTGTGCGCCCGGGTCGGCGGGTAAGGCCGGTGCCGCCACCGTCGCCAGCGCGGGCACCTCGGGTGCAGCCCTGGGTACAGCAGGGATCAATTCGTTGCGGACGGTCTGGTTCATGGGGGTATTTTAGAATGCGGAGGTTGCTCGGGGCTGTCAGCCAGACCCGTGCTTTTGTTGTTTATTGATAGCCCAGCTGCGCCCTTTTGTGGGGTGGCCTGGGCTGCCTAGGCCCTGGCGCGGTATGCCGCCCCGGGCTGTAGTCCGTGTATGGACTGGTTCGGACCACGTATGGAACTCCCCAAACTCACCGCCGGAAAACGTTTTCAGCTGCCCATGCCCCCGGGCAGCGCCGATGCCCTGCTGCTCGCGACCTTGGCCACCCGCGAGGCCGCAGCGCAGCGCGTCACCGCCATCATCACCGCCGATGCGGGGGATGCCCATCGGCTGCAGGAGGAGCTGGCGTTTTTCGCCCCAGAGCTGCGCATAGCCCTGTTCCCGGACTGGGAAACCCTGCCCTATGACACCTTCTCTCCCCACCAAGACCTGATCAGCGAGCGCCTGGCTGCGCTGTGGCGCATCAGCCAGGGCGAGGCCGATGTGGTGCTGATCCCGGCGACCACCGCCTTGTACCGCCTGGCACCGCCGGCGTTTTTGGCGGGCTATACCTTTGCGTTCCAGGCCGGTCAAAAGCTCGATGAGGCACGCCTCAAGGCCCAGCTCACCCTGGCGGGCTACAACCATGTCTCCCAGGTCGTCAGCCATGGCGAATACTCGGTGCGCGGCGGCCTGATTGATCTGTACCCCATGGGCTCGCTGGTGCCCTACCGGGTCGACCTGTTCGATGACGAGATCGACTCGATCCGCACCTTCGACCCCGACACCCAGCGCAGCCTCTACCCGGTCAAGGATGTGCGCCTTCTGCCCGGACGCGAGTTCCCGATGGATGACGAGGCCCGCACCCGCTTTCGCAACAAGTGGCGCGAGATGCTCGAAGGCGACCCGACCAAGAGCCGCATCTACAAGGACATGGGCAATGGCGTAGCCACTGCCGGTATCGAGTACTACCTGCCGCTGTTCTTTGACGAGACTGCCACCGTTTTTGACTACCTGGGCGCCCAGGCCACCGTCGTGCTGCATGGCGATATCGAGCCAGCCTTCCAGCGCTTTTGGCAAGACACCCGCGACCGTTATCGCCTGGTGCAGGGCGACCCGGAACGCCCGGTGCTGCCGCCCGACAGCCTGTTCCTCAGCACCGACCAGTTCTACACCACCGCCAAGCAGTTGGCCCAGCTGTCGCTGCGCCCTCAGTTGGAAGACGTGGAGCACAGCGCCATCTTCCAAAAGCTGGACGACCTGGCCGTGGTGCGCGGTGCCGAGGACCCGCTGGCCAAGCTGCAGCAGCACATCGCCCTGCGCCAGGCCCGCACCCTGCTGCTGGCCGAAAGCGATGGCCGGCGCGAGAGCCTGCTCGATTTCTTCCGCGCCAGTGGCCTCAACCCACCGGCTTTTGATTCGCTCGCCGAGTTCCAGCAGACCAGCGATGAGCCGGTCGGCATTGCCACGGCCGCGCTGGCCAAGGGCTTCCGCTGGGCCGAGCAAGGCATTGATTTTGTCACCGAGACCGAGCTGTTTGCCGCCACCGGCGGCGCCCGCCGCAAGCGCCGCCAGGAGCAGGCCAGCGATGTCGAGGCGCTCATCAAGGACTTGTCCGAGCTGAAGGTGGGCGACCCGGTCGTCCACGCCCAGCACGGCATTGGCCGCTACCACGGCCTGATCAACATGGATGTGGGGCAAAAGAACCCCGATGGCAGCCCCTCGATGCAGGAGTTCCTGCACCTGGAATATGCCGACAAGGCCGTGCTCTATGTGCCCGTCAGCCAGCTCGCGCAGATCAGCCGCTACACCGGCGTATCGGCCGAAGAAGCCCCTTTGCACAAGCTGGGCAGCGGCCAGTGGGAAAAAGCCCGCCGCAAGGCCGCAGAGCAGGTGCGCGACACCGCTGCCGAGCTGCTCAACATCTACGCCCGCCGTGCCGCCCGTGAGGGCCATGCCTTCCGCTACAGCCCGCAGGATTACGAGCAGTTCGCCAACGATTTTGGCTTTGAGGAAACCGCCGACCAGCGCGCCGCCATCCATGCGGTGATCCAGGACATGATCTCGCCCCAGCCGATGGACCGCCTGGTCTGCGGCGATGTGGGCTTTGGCAAGACCGAGGTGGCCTTGCGTGCCGCCTTTGTGGCCGTCACCGGTGGCAAGCAGGTCGCCTTGCTGGCCCCCACCACCTTGCTGGCCGAGCAGCACTACCAGACCCTGGTGGACCGCTTCTCCAAGTGGCCCATCAAGGTGGCGCTGGTCTCGCGCTTCCGATCCGGCAAGGAAGTCAACACCACCATCAAGGGCCTCGATGACGGCACGGTGGACATTGTGGTGGGCACCCACAAACTACTGTCCGAAAAGACCAAGTTCAAGAACCTGGGCCTGCTGATCATCGATGAAGAGCACCGCTTTGGCGTGCGCCACAAGGAGGCCATGAAGGCCATGCGCGCCGAGGTCGATGTGCTGACTTTGACGGCCACCCCCATCCCGCGCACCATGGGTATGGCACTTGATGGCCTGCGCGATCTATCGGTGATTGCCACCGCGCCCCAGCGGCGCCTGGCGATCAAGACCTTTGTGCGCAGCGAAGGCACCGGCGTGATCCGCGAAGCCGTGCTGCGCGAACTCAAGCGTGGCGGCCAGTGCTACTTTCTGCACAACGAGGTCGAGACCATCGAGAACCGCCGCCAAAAGCTCGAAGAGATCCTGCCCGAGGCCCGCATCGCCGTGGCCCACGGCCAGATGCCCGAGCGCGAGCTGGAGCGCGTGATGCGCGACTTTGTGGCCCAGCGCTACAACATCTTGCTGTGCTCGACCATCATCGAAACCGGTATCGACGTGCCCAGCGCCAACACCATCATCATCAGCCGCGCCGACAAGTTTGGTCTGGCGCAGCTGCACCAGCTGCGCGGCCGCGTGGGCCGCAGCTACCACCAGGCCTATGCCTATTTGATGGTGCCGGATCTGGATGGCCTGACCAAGCAAGCCGCGCAGCGGCTGGAAGCCATCCAGCAGATGGAAGAGTTGGGCAGCGGCTTTTACCTGGCCATGCATGACCTGGAAATCCGGGGCGCCGGCGAAGTGCTGGGCGACAACCAAAGCGGCAACATGATGGAGATCGGCTACCAGCTCTACAACGAGATGCTGTCCGAGGCCGTGCGCAGCTTGAAGGAAGGCAAGGAGCCCGACCTGCTCAGCCCCCTGTCTGCTGCGACCGACATCAACCTGCATGCCCCCGCGCTGCTGCCCAACGACTACTGCGGCGATGTGCACCTGCGCCTGTCGTTCTACAAAAAGCTGGCCACGGCCAAGAACAGCGACCAGATCGACAACCTGCTCGAAGAAATCGTCGACCGCTTTGGCAAGCTGCCGCCGCAGGCCCAGACCTTGGTCGATGTACACCGCCTGCGTGTGCTCTGCGAGCCCTTTGGCGTGCAAAAGGTCGATGCCGCGCCCGGCGTGATCAACATCACTTTCCACCCCAATCCGCCGATCGAGCCGATGACCATCATCAGCTTGATCCAGAAGAACAAGGCCATCAAGCTGGCCGGCAATGACAAGCTGCGCATCGAGCGCGCGCTGCCCGAGGTCAAGGACCGCGTGCAGATGGTGCGCGACGTGGTGCGCAGCCTGGGCAAGCCGGTGGTGGCCGAGGCGGCCACCGCCTGAGCGCCCTGCTCCGCCTACAGCCCGTTTATGATTTACCTACCCTTACCCCTGTAAAGCTCCCATGAGTGCCTCCACCGAATTCGCCCCCGGCCTGACGATCCAGAACCTGGCCACGCCGCAAAAGCTGTCCGACTACAAGCTGATCGCGTTTGACATGGACTCGACCCTGATCACCATCGAGTGCATCGACGAGATCGCCGACATCACCGGCAAGAAGGCCGAGGTCGCTGCGATCACCGAGGCAGCGATGCGCGGCGAGATCACCGACTACAAGGACAGCCTGCGCCAGCGCATGGCCCTGCTCCAGGGCGTGCCTATGGCCGCAATCGAGCGCGTGCTGCAAGAGCGTTTGACCCTCACCCCCGGCGCCAAAACCCTGGTGGATGCAGCGCATGCCGCCGGCCTCAAGGTGCTACTGGTCTCGGGCGGTTTCACCTTTTTTGCCGACCATGTCAAAAGCCTGCTGGGCATCGACTTTGTGCGCGCCAACCAGTTCGAGGTGAAGGACGGCCAACTGACCGGCGGCCTGATCGACCAGAGCTGGGGTGACATCTGCGACGGCGAAGAAAAGCGCAGCACCGTGCTGGGCCTGGCCTCGCTGATGGGCATCGAGCCCGAGCAGGTGATTGCCGTGGGCGATGGCAGCAATGACCTGCCGATGATGCGGGCCGTGGGCCTGTCGGTGGCGTTCCATGCCAAGCCCCGCGTGCGCGCAGAGGCCAAGGTAGCGATCAACACCGGCGGGCTCGATCGCCTGCTGGAAGTGCTGGGCTAACAGCCCCCTTCCGCTCAGGAATGTTAAAAACGGGAGCTGCATGCTCCCGTTTTTTGTTCTGTCCCAGCCACTGGGCAATGCGGCCTAAAGCCCCAACACCCAACCCCAGCTTAGGCAGCGCACCCTGCCCGCATGGCGCAAGCACCCTACACTCGGTCCCTTGCATGTAACACCAAGTGAAGCGCTATGAACACCCGCTCCTGGCTGGAAAAGCTGGTCGCATTCGACACCACCAGCCGCAACTCCAACCTCGCCCTGATCGAAACCGTGCGTGACGCGCTGGCCCAGCAGGGCCTGAAGGCCGAGCTGATCCACTCCCCCGAAGGCGACAAGGCCAACCTGTTTGCCACCCTGCCGGCCGATGACGGCAGCACCCAAGGCGGTATTGTGCTGTCGGGCCACACCGATGTGGTGCCGGTCGATGGCCAGCACTGGGACAGCGATCCCTTCACCCTGACCGAAAAAGAAGGCCGGCTCTACGGCCGTGGCAGCGCCGACATGAAGGGCTTTATCGCCGCATCAATCGCGCTGGTGCCCGAGTTCATCGCGATGCCGCGCAAAAAGCCGATCCACCTGGCGCTGTCGTACGACGAGGAAGTGGGCTGCGCAGGCGCCCCGGTGATGCTGCGTGCCTTGAAGGCGCGTGGCCAGCAGGCCGATGGCTGCGTGGTGGGCGAGCCCACCAGCATGCAGGTCGTGGTGGCGCACAAGGGCATCAACCTCTACCGCTGCAAGGTGCATGGCAAGGCGGCGCATTCCTCGCTCACGCCCAAGGGCTGCAACGCCATCGAATACGCCGCGCGCCTGATCTGCCATATCCGCGATGTGGCCGACCAGTTCAAGGCCAATGGCCCGTACGACGAGTTCTACGATGTGCCGTTCTCGACGATGACCACCAACCAGATCTCGGGCGGTATCGCCGTCAACACCATCCCCGAGCTGTGCGAGTTCAACTACGAGTTCCGCAACCTGCCCGGCATGACGGCCGAGAGCATCCAGGCCAAGGTACAGAGCTATGTCACGGGCGAGCTGCTGCCCCGCATGCGCCGCGAGTTTGCCGATGCCCGCATCGACATCGAAACCGGCCCCGCCGCCCCCGCGCTGGAAGCCAGCGAGCAAGCCGCCATCACCGCCCTGGTGCGTGCGCTGACCGCCGACCAGGCCACGCGCAAGGTGGCCTACGGCACCGAAGCGGGTCTGTTCCAGAACCTGGGCATTCCCACTGTGGTTTGCGGCCCAGGCAATATTGAGCAGGCCCACAAGCCCAACGAGTTTGTCGAGATCAGCCAGCTCGACGCCTGCGAGCGCTTTTTGCGCAAGCTGGGCCAGTCGCTGTAAGGCACTAAAATACGGCGCTGCCTGCAAAGGCCTCCGAGCCCACCCTTGCCAAGGGTGGGCTTTTTTATCTGCTGCCAAAGGTGGGTGCGAACCAGCGCCGCTGCAGCATTCACGTACCATTGCGCCCATGAGCACCCAATACGAAGCCATCAAAGCCCCCGCGCTGTATACCAGCGCCTTTCAGGTGGAGCCGCCTGCAGAGATGGGCGAGCGCAAGATGATCCCACGCCGGCCCGGCTTTTTCATCACCTACAGCCTGAGCGGCGCCACCGATGCCGAGAACGCCGCGCGCAAGGCCGCACTGGCCGAGCAGGCTGCCGCGCAAGCTACCGCGGATGCCGGCGAAGCCGAGCCCGCGCCAGCCGCAGCCCCGGTGGCCACACCACGCCTGTTGGTGCCCGGGCAATGGGGTCTGGTGCCGCACTGGGTCAAGTCCGCATCGGATGGGCAACTGCGCGCCACCAAGCTTGTGAATGTGAAATCCGACAATGCATCGACCAGCACCGCCTTTCGCGATGCCTGGCTGAACAACCAGCGCTGCATTGTGCCGATGATGGCCTTTGTCACCGACGACTACCGCACCGGCAAGGCCATGCCCACCCGCATCGCCCGGGTCGATGGCCTGCCCATGGGCGTGGCCGGTATCTGGGCCCGCTGGACCGACGACGACGGCACCGAGTTGCTGAGCTACGCCATCATCACCGTCAACGCCAATGCCCATGCGCTGATGAACCGCTACCAGCAGCCCGGCAATGACAAAACCATGCCCGCCATCTTGAACGAAGGCGCCTATGACGCCTGGCTGCGCTCAACGGCGTACAAGGCCAAAGAGTTTCTGCGCGCCTACCCCGCGCAAAAACTGCTGGCCAACCCGGTGGAAAAAGGCCGCAAGAACCCGCTGGGGATCTGACAGACGGCCCAAGTCATCCACGCGGATGGTGCTGGCTGTGCAGCACTTTCAGCCGCTCGCGGGCCACATGGGTGTAGATGGTGGTGGTGGAGATATCCGCATGGCCCAGCAGCAGCTGCACCACGCGCAAATCGGCACCATGGTTGAGCAAATGCGTGGCAAAGGCGTGGCGCAAGGTATGGGGTGACAGCGGCGCGGTGATGCCTGCGCGCTGCGCATACTTCTTGACGATCATCCAAAAGGCCACCCGCGTCATGCCGCTGCCGCGCTGGGTGACAAACAGGTCCACGCTTTGCCGCCCGGCCAGAATGGCGGGCCGGCTCTCGGCCAGGTACTGCTCCAGCCATTGCTGGGCCACCTGCCCAAAAGGCACCAGCCGCTCCTTGCGGCCTTTGCCCACCACGCGCACGATGCCGTCGGCCAAACTGAGCTGCACGCTTTGCAGCTCCACCAATTCGGACACGCGCAGGCCGCTGGCATACATCAACTCCAGCATCGCGCGGTCGCGCAGACCCAGGGGGTTGCCGGGGTCTGGCGCTTCGAGCAGCGCATCGACCATGGCCGATGTCATCGTTTTGGGCACACGCAGCGGCTGGCGCGCGGCCAAGAGGCGCAAGGTGGGATCGGCGCTGATCAGTGACTCGCGCAGCGCCCAGTGAAAAAAGCGCCGCAGCACCGTCAGCCGCCGGTTGGCCGTGCTGGCCTTGTCGCCCATGCGTGTGGCAAAAAAGGCCTGTAGCTGGGCTTCATCGCTGCGCTCCAGCGCCTGGCCGGGATGGTCTTGGCTCAGCCACTGGCCGAAAAGGGCCAGGTCGCGCCGGTAGGCCGCCAAGGTGTTGCGCGCCAGACCGTCTTCCAGCCACACAGCGTCGATAAAACGGTCAATCACCGGGTGCGCCGCATCAGCGCGGGCCTTGCCGGCCGGAAGGGCTGAAGGGGGTGGTACAGATCGGGGAGCGCTTGCCATGCCCGGCATCATGGCATGAAAAAAGCCGCCGGCTTGCGCGGGCGGCTTGGGGCTGGATCCGCGAAACTCAGTCGAGCTTGAGGTCCTGCTTTTTCACGACGTCCTTGTAGACGTCGAACTCGGCCTTGATCTGCTCGGCAAACTGCTCGGGCGTGTTGCCCACCACCAGCGAGCCGGTGTCTTCGATGCGCTTTTTCACCGCAGGGTCGGCCAGCACCTTCTTGGTAGCAGCGTTGATGCGGTCCACGACTTCCTTGGAGACGCCCTTGGGCGCGAGGATGCCGTAGAAAGCCATGCGGTTCACCGGCTCCAGGCCCACTTCCTTGAAGGTCGGCACATTGGGCAGCACGGCCAGGCGCTCAGGCGCGGCCACCACGATAGGCACCAGGCGGTTGTCCTTCACAAAAGGCAGGGTCGAAGGCAGGTTGTCCAGAATCATATTGACCTGGCCGGCCACCGTGTCGTTGAGCGCCGGGCCCGCACCGCGGTAGGCGATGTGCGTCATCTGGATGCCAGTCAGGCTCTTGTACAGCTCCATCAGCATGTGCTGGATGCCGCCGGTGCCCGAAGACGAGTAGGCGTACTTGTTGGGGTTCTTCTTGAGCTCGGCCTCGAACTCCTTGTAGTTCTTGGCCGGGAACTTCGGGTTCACCGCAATGATGTTGGGCGTGGCCGCCACATTGATGATGGGCGTGAAGTCCTTGATCGGATCGTAGGAAATCTTGGGGTTGATCGCCGGGTTGGTCGCCACCGTGGAGACGGTGGCAATGCCCAGGGTGTAGCCATCGGCCGCAGCGCGCACCGTTTCCACCGCACCGATGGTGCCGCCGGCACCGCCCTTGTTGTCCACCACCACAGGCTGGCCTAGCTCCTTGCCCAGGGGGTCGGCGATCACACGCGCAATGATGTCAGTGGTGCCGCCAGCTGCAAAAGGAACGATCAGGCGAATGGGCTTGTTAGGGTATTTTGTATCGGCCAGAGCGCCAGTGCTCAGGGTGGCTGCGGCAGCAGCGATCAAGGTCAGGCCCACGAGAGAGCGACGTTGCATGATGAATCTCCTCATTTGAAATGGTGCAGCCGCCATCGGCTTGCAGGCGGGTGACCCGCATGGCGCACGGCCACGTAATGCTTTTTCAGCACAGCGCGTTTATACCGGATTAATTTATCCGTAACCGTGCTGCAACCGCACAAAAAGCGCGTGATTTCCCTAGGATTTCCCTAGAAAAGCGCACGCGCTTTGAGGCACAACAAGCCGTCATCGGCAATCAGTCCAGCTGGATGCCCTGCTTGTCCACCACCGCCTTGTAGGCCGCGTATTCGTCCTTCATCTGCTGGGCAAACACTTCAGGCGTGGTGCCCAGAATGTCGGAGCCGGTCTCTGCGATGCGCTTTTGCACATTCGGGTCTTCCAGCGCCTTTTTGGTGGCGGCGTTGACCTTGTCCACAATCTCCCTGGGCAGGTTCTTGGGGCCGACGATGCCGTAGTAGGCACTGCGGTTGACGACAGGAACGCCCACTTCGGTGAACGTGGGAATGGACTCCAGCCCGGCCACACGCTTAGGGGCCGCTACCACGATGGCGCGCAGGCGCTTGTCGCGGATAAAGGGGTAGGCCGAGGGCAGGTTGTCAAAAATCATGTTGACCTGGCCGGCCACCGTGTCGTTCAAGGCCGGACCACCGCCCCGGTAGGGAATGTGCACCACGTTCACACCCGTTTCAGACTTGAGCATCTCCATCAGCAGATGGGCAATGCTGCCGGTGCCGGGTGTCGCGTAAGAATATTTTCCAGGGTTTTTCTTGAGCTCGGCAATGAACTCCTGGTAGTTGGTGGCCGGAAAGCTCGGGTGTACGGCAATCACATTGGGCGTGGCCGCCACATTGATGATGGGCGTGAAATCGCGCTGCACGTTGTAGGGCATCTTGGGGTTGACGGCCGGGTTGGTGGCGGTCGTCGACACCGTCGCAATGCTCAAGGTGTAGCCATCGGGCTGGGCACGTGCGGCCTCTGCCGCGCCCACGGTGCCACCGCCACCGCTTTTGTTGTCCACCACCACCGGCTGGCCCAAGGCCTTGGACAGCGGCTCGGAAATCACCCGGGCCACGATGTCGGTGGTGCCGCCAGCTGCAAACGGCACGATCAGACGGATGGGCTTGTTGGGATAGGGGTCAGCGGCCAGGGCAGCGCTGCTGCCCAGCGCCAGTGCCATGGCCAGGCACAGTCGGCGGTTCATCATGGTGGAGGTCTCCTCGGAATCAGGGGTGCGGGCTGGGGCCCGCCTTCATGTAGCGCCCATGCTAGCGGTGTTGGCGGCCTGTTCTGCCCCAAACGGCGGCGCTGATGGCCCGTGTTTTCCCGTAGCGGTGCCAGTGCTAGCGCAATCGGCAACTGCTTTGGCAGGGCTTGCACCCCCAGAACGGCTTACCACGGCGACAGCGAACCGGCCGCGCGCCATGCCCTTCCGCTATGCTTGCGCCGGTGAACTACGCCCAACTGCTTTTCCCCGACTTCTCGCTCATCCTGATTGGCTATCTGGTCTGCCGCTACACGGCACTGAACCGCGCCATCTGGCAGCCGGTGGAGAGCCTGGTGTATTACTTTCTCTTCCCCACGCTGCTGTTCTATTCGATCATCAGGAGCCCCATTGATTGGCAAGGCACCTCCAACCTGATGCTGGCCGGCGTGGCCACCGGCCTGGTCGCCGTGGCCCTGACCTATACCTTGCCGCGCTGGCCCTGGCTGGGCAAAAGGGTGGACAGCCGCGACGCTGCCGCCAGCGCGCAGATCGCGTTTCGCTTCAACTCCTTCATCGGCCTGGCCCTGGCCGACCGGCTGGCCGGCCCCCAAGGCCTGCAGCTGATATCGGTGCTGATTGGGGTCTGCGTGCCCATGTTCAACATCGCCGCGGTTTACCCGATGGCCAAGGGCTCGCAGAGCGGCTTTATGCGCGAGCTGCTGCGCAACCCGCTGATCGTCGCCACGCTCACGGCCCTCATCTGTAATCTGCTGGGCCTGCGCCTGCCCGCCATCGTCGAGCCCACCGTCGCCCGCATCGGCCAGGCCTCCATCGTGCTGGGCCTCATGTCAGCCGGCGCTGGCATGCAGCTGGGGCTGCTGGCGCGGGGCAAGCTGCTCAGCGGCTCTGTCCTGGCCATCCGCCACTTTGTCACGCCCTTGATTGCGCTGTGCATGGCGCACTGGCTGGCGCTGTCTGCCCAGCAGGCTGCCATTTTGCTGATCTTCTCCGCCCTGCCCACCGCATCCACCTGCTATGTGCTCGCTGCCCGCATGGGCTACAACGGTGCCTATGTGGCCGGGCTGGTCACCTTATCCACCATCTGCGGCGTGGCCAGCCTGCCGTTTGCGCTGAGCCTGCTGGGCTGGTGGCCGGTTTAGACGTTCACATTTATCGGTTAGGCTTTGGCGCTATGGAGAAAAACTTCAACCCATCCCGCCGCCATAGCATTCAGCGCCTGGCCCTCATCCCCCTCTTAGGCCTGGCCGGGGCCGGGCTTGCCGCCTGCGGCAAAAAGGCCACGCTCGCCAGTGCCCTGCCCAGCGGCGCCACCGTGCTCGCACTGGGCGACTCGCTCACCCAAGGCGTAGGCGCCAGCACAGCGCAGTCCTACCCCCAGCTGCTGGCCGAGCGAACAGGCTGGAACGTCATCAATGCCGGCATCTCGGGCGAGACCTGCAGCCAGATTGCGCAGCGCCTGCCGCAGCTGCTGGAGGCACAGCAGCCATCCCTGGTGATTGTTTGCGCTGGTGGCAACGACTGGCTGCGCCGCCAAAGCGCACAAGCGGCCCAGGCTGAAATCGCCGGCATGCTGCAGCGCTGCAAGACACAGGGCATTCCCGTCTTGCTGGTTGCCGTGCCCGAATTCAGCATGGCAGCAGCACTGACCGGCCGCGTGCAAGACCACCCCATCTACGCGGCCCTGGCCAAAGACGAGCAGGTGCCCTTGCTCGCGGGGGCCTGGAGCGAGGTGCTGGCCAACGATGCCATGCGCGCCGACCAGGTACACGCCAATGCCGCAGGCTACGCACGCTTTACCGAATTGCTGGTCGCGCAGCTGAAGGCCTCGGGCTTTCTCAGCGCCTGAGCGCCGATCGCAGTGCCATCAGGCGCTGCGCTGGCCCAGCCCCCAGGCCACATGCTCGCGCACCACAGCGCTGTCATGGCCCGCGCGGCTGTGCAGCGCCTGGGCATAGCGCGCATCGCCGGTCTGGCGCCAGGCATTGCCCAGGGCGATGGCAATGTTGCGCAGCCAGCGCTCATGGCCGATGCGGCGTATGGGACTGCCCTCGGTGATGCGCAAAAACGTGGCCTCGTCCCAGGCAAACAGATGGGGCAGCTGCTGGTCCATCAGCGCGCCCCGGGCATCAAAATCGGGCAAGCTCGCACGCTGGGCAAACTTGTTCCAGGGGCAGGCCAGCTGGCAGTCGTCGCAGCCGTAAATGCGGTTGCCCATCGGCGCGCGGAACTCCTCGGGGATGGGGCCATCGAGCTCAATCGTCAGGTAAGAGATACAGCGCCGCGCATCCACCGACTGCGGCGCCACGATGGCCGCCGTGGGGCAGGCATCGATGCAAGCCGTGCACTGGCCGCAATGCGCCGTCACCGGCGCGGTCGCAGGCAAGGCGATGTTGACAAAGATCTCGCCCAGAAAAAACATCGACCCGGCATCGCGGCTCAGCACCAGCGTGTGCTTGCCCCGCCAGCCCTGGCCGCTGCGGCTGGCCAATTCCGCCTCCAGCACCGGGGCAGAATCGGTGAACGCGCGGTGCGCCAGGTTATGTTCGCCGAGCGCTGCATCGATGCGTTCGGCCAGCTTTTGCAAGCGGTTGCGCAGCACCTTGTGGTAGTCACGCCCCCGGGCATAGACGCTGACCACGCCCTCGCCGGGCCGTGCATGGCGCTCCCACTCCAGCCGCTGCCAGTCGGCAGGGGTGTTTTGCGACAGATAATCCATGCGTGCTGTAATCACGCTCAGGGTGCCGGGCACCAGCTCGGCCGGCCGGGCACGCTTGAGGCCATGGGCCTGCATGTACTGCATCTCGCCATGGAAACCTTTTTCCAACCACTGCATCAACCCAGTTTCCGCCGTCGACAAATCCACGCCTGCCACGCCGATTTGGGAAAATCCCAGCTCCAGCGCCCAGTCGTTGATCTGTTGAATGAAAGTGGGATCAGCGGCGTCCATGTGCTGCCATTGTAAAAAACCTGAGGGCCCGCGCGGCCCGGGAACGACATTTTGAACGCTACTGCCAGCCCCTCCTACCCCGCGCTCCACTGCGTCTGGAAAGACGAGCGCGATACGGAAGCTTTCGCCACACGCCTGGCCGCGCAGGCAGCGCTGTCCAATATTTACCTAACTTTGCATGGTGATCTGGGCGCGGGCAAAACCACCTTGGTGCGCCACCTGCTGCGCGCGCTGGGCGTGCAAGGCCGCATCAAAAGCCCCACCTATGCGGTGGTCGAGCCCCATGAGGGGCGCGACTTCCCTATCTGGCACTTTGACTTCTACCGTTTCGACGATCCGCGCGAGTGGGAAGACGCTGGCTTCCGGGATATTTTTGCCAGCCCTGGCCTGAAAGTGGCAGAATGGCCGCAGAAGGCTGCAGCGGTAACACCCATTGCCGATGTAGCTATCAGTATTGAAGCAATCAACGAATCAGAACGCCAGGTGCATCTGCAGGCCTACACCCCGGCAGGTGCCTCCATCGTCCAAGGGTTTTCAGCGTGAGCGACACCCCGAAATATCTTCCAGCATCCGCTCTTTCCTCTTCCACTGAAGGCATGGCTGCCAGCCACCACGGCCTGTCGCGCCGCGATGTGCTGCGCGGTGGCAGCCTGGTGCTGCTGCTGGGCAGCAGCCATCTGGCTTTTGGCGCCAGCATTGTGGCCGTGCGGCTGTGGCCTTCCAAGGACTACACCCGGGTCACGATTGAGTCCGATACCCCGCTGAAGACCGAGCAGCGCTTTGTGCCCGAGCCCCCCCGTCTGGCCGTGGATATCGAAGGCATCGACCTCAACCCTGCGCTGCGCGAGCTGGTCGCCAAGGTCCGCTCGGACGACCCCAATATTGCCGGCATCCGCGTGGGCCAGAACTCGCCCAACGTCGTGCGCCTGGTGATCGACCTCAAGCAAGAGGCCAAGCCCCAGGTCTTTACCTTGAAGCCGGTCGCCCCCTACCAGCACCGCCTGGTGCTGGACCTGTACCCCGCCAAACCCAGCGATCCGCTGGAGAGCCTGATCACCGAGCGCATGGTGGAAAGCAGCCACAGCACCGTGGCAGCAGCCCCCAAACCGGCCCCCGGCCCCAGCCCCAGCGTAGCGCCATCGGTGGCCGCTGCCATGGCCGGAGACCCCCCTGCGCCGGCTGCGCTGGGCACCGTCGTCACGGCAGCAGCCCCCTCGGCGGCCGCCACCGCCCAGGCCGCTGATCCGCTGGCCGAGCTGATCGCCAAGAGCGGCAACCGCCCTGGCGTACCTGCGCCCGCGCCAGTCGCACCGCCACCCACCGTGGTGGCTGTTGCCCCTCCTCCACCGCCCCCCCCGCCGCCCCCGAGCCCACCGCCCGCACGCGGCCGTCCGGCATCGCGCACCGACCGGCTCATCATCGTGGCGCTCGACCCGGGCCACGGCGGCGAAGACCCCGGCGCCACCGGCCCGAACGGCACCCGCGAGAAAGACATCGTCCTTAAGATCGGCCACATGCTGCGCGAGCGCATCAACAACAGCAGCGTGGGCGGCAACCCCATGCGCGCGTTCATGACGCGCGATGCCGACTTCTTCGTTCCCCTCAACACCCGGGTCGAAAAAGCCCGCCGTGTGCAGGCTGACCTGTTTATCAGCATCCATGCCGATGCCTTCACCAAGCCATCGGCCAACGGCGCCAGCGTGTTTGCGCTGAGCGAGCGCGGTGCCACCAGCTCAGCCGCACGCTGGCTGGCGAACAAGGAAAACCAGGCCGACATGGTCGGCGGCTTGAACGTCGCCGGCGTCGGCAGCACGGATGCCCATGTGCAGCGCGCGCTGCTGGACATGAGCACCACCGCCCAGATCAATGACAGTCTCAAGCTCGGCACCCATGTGCTGGGGCAGCTGGGCCAGTTCGCCCGCCTGCACAAGCCCCGGGTAGAGCAAGCCGGTTTTGCGGTGCTCAAGGCGCCGGACATCCCCAGCGTGCTGATTGAGACCGCCTTCATCAGCAACCCCGAGGAAGAAGCCAAGCTGCGCAGCACCGCCTACCAAACCCAGCTGGCCGACGCCATCATGCGTGGCATCCAGGCGTATTTCGCCAAGAACCCGCCACTGGCGCGCAACCGCTCGGTATAAGCCGTTACGCGGCCTTCCAGACGCAAAAAAGGGACCGCCTCGGCGGTCCCTTCGTCATCGTGCAATCGCTGGTCAGGCAGTGCCAGCGGCCTTCTCGTTCTTGCCGGCACGCCAGGCGCCAAAGATGGCCAAGAGGCCGGGCACCAGGATCAGGCCCCAGATGATCTTCTCCAGATTGGCCTTGACCCAGGGCAGGTTGCCAAAGAAGTAGCCGGCCGCGCAGATGCCAAACACCCAGATGGCCGCGCCAATCAGGTTGAAGGCCACAAACTTGGCGCGGTTCATATTGGCGACGCCCGCCACAAAGGGCGCAAAGGTGCGCACAAAGGGCATAAAGCGCGCGAGGATGATGGTGATGCCGCCATAGCGCTCATAGAAGGCATGGGCCTTGTCAAAAGCCTTGCGGTTGAACCAGCGCGAGTTCTCCCACTTGAACACCTTGGGCCCCAAGTGGTGGCCGATTTGGTAGTTGCACTGGTCGCCCAGGAAAGCCGCGATAAACAGCAAGCCGGTAGCCAGCGGAAAGCTCATCAGCCCTGCGCCGCACATGGCGCCTACGATGAACAGCAGCGAATCGCCGGGCAAGAAAGGCATCACCACGACACCGGTCTCGACAAACACGATCAGAAACAGCAGCGCGTAGACCCACATGCCATAGGTCGTTACAAAAGCTTCCAGGTACTTGTCGACATGCAAGATGAAGTCGATCAAATGCATGCCTGCATCCACGAACCAGCTGAAGAATTCCAAAACACAACCTCTCTATACAAAAACCGCAGCAGCCCTGAGGCTCTGCGGCAAACCATCTTGTGCCCACAGCGGGCAGCCTGCCCGCCAGCAGCCATGGGGGCTGAAGTGGCGATTGCACACTTTACCGCGAATGCCGTGCGGCTTTGCCTAAAATCCCTCCATGACCGCAGATACCGCACCCGCCACGCTTGACCCGGCAGACGCCCCCAACGACGCCCTGACGCCTGCAGCCCACAGTGGCAGCAGCGCTGCGCCAGCGCGCCGCCCTATCCAGGATCTGCCCGATGAGTTGGTCAGCCAGATCGCAGCCGGCGAGGTGGTGGAACGCCCCGCTTCGGTCGTGCGCGAGCTGGTCGACAACGCGCTCGATGCGGGGGCCAGCAGCATCACCGTGCGCCTGCTCGCCGGTGGCGTGCGGCTGATCACCGTGGAAGACGATGGCTGCGGCATTCCGCGCGAAGAGCTGGCGATTGCGCTGCGCCGCCACGCGACCAGCAAGATCCGCAATCTGCATGACCTGGAATCGGTGGCGACCATGGGATTCCGGGGTGAGGCGCTGGCCGCAATTGCCTCGGTCTCGGAGATGAGTGTGCTCTCGCGCCCCGCCCAGCAAGACAGCGCCTACCTGCTCGATGCCCGCAGTGGCGAGCTGCGCCCGGCAGCCCGCAATCCCGGCACGACGATGGAGGTCAAGGAGCTGTTCTTCAGCACGCCCGCGCGGCGCAAGTTCCTGAAGACCGATGCGACCGAGCTGGCCCACTGCGTAGAAGCCGTGCGCCGCCATGCCCTCACCCGCCCGGGCGTGGGCTTTGCGATTTGGCACGAAGGCAAGCTGGTGGAGCAATGGCGCGCGACCTTGCCACCGCGCAGCGATGATGGCCTGCCCGACGATGCCGCCTGGCAGCAGCTGGAGCAGCGCGCGATGGACAAGCGCCTGGCCGATGTGCTGGGCCCGGATTTTCTCGAACAATCGATTGTGGTGAACTACCAGGCGGGCCATGTGCAAGTGCGCGGCCGCGCCGGCCTGCCCGATGCCGCGCGCTCCCGCGCCGACCAGCAGTTCTGCTACGTCAACGGCCGCTTTGTACGCGACAAGGTGCTCACCCATGCGGCCCGCGCCGCTTATGAAGATGTGCTGCACGGCCACCGCCAGCCCGTCTATGCGCTCTACATCAGTCTGGACCCGATGCGGGTCGATGTGAACGTACACCCCACCAAGATCGAGGTGCGCTTTAGGGATAGCCGCGAGGTGCACCAGGCGGTGCTGCATGGCGTGGAGAACGCGCTGGCCGCCCCGCGCGCGCAGCAGTTGCTGGATGCAGCGGCAGCCGCGCAAACCTCTCCTGCTGCTGGCCAGCCCACCGACGTTACCAACCAGGCCTATGCGCCCGCACCCCAAGCCCAGTCCGCCATGCGTTTTGATGCCCCGCCCCGCGTCAATGGCCTGCAAGCGCTGCAGCAAACAGCCGCACTCTGGGGTCAGGGCGCTGGCACTGCTGCACCCGCTGCCGTGCAGCCAGGCCAAGCAGCGGGCACGCTCGCGCCCTGGCAAGTGCAGGAAACCAGCCCAGGCTGGAACCCGCAGCCCTCCGCCAGCGCGATAGCAGGCGGTGCCGGCGCCCCGCGGGTGCCTACGCTGCCGCCCGAGTCTGCCGAGAACCCCTGGCCACTGGGCCGCGCCGTAGCCCAAATCCATGGCGTCTATATCCTGGCGGAGAACGCCCAGGGCCTCGTCATTGTCGATATGCATGCCGCCCATGAGCGCATCGTCTACGAGCGGCTCAAAAGTCAGCTGGACGATGGCGATGCCAGCAGTTCGATTGCCAGCCAGCCACTGCTGATCCCCGCCACCTTCTCGGCCACACCCGAAGAAGTGGCGACCGCCGAGGACCACAGCGAAACCCTGGCCCAGCTCGGGCTGGAGGTGGTGCCCTTCTCGCCCAAGACCCTGGCCGTGCGCGCCACGCCCACCACCTTGGCCCAGGGCAACCCCGTGGAGCTGGCGCGCAGCGTGCTGGCCGAACTGGCCCAGCACGATGCCAGCACCGTGGTGCAGCGTGCCCGCAACGAGATCCTGGGGACCATGGCCTGCCACGGCGCCGTGCGCGCCAACCGCCAGCTCACCATCGACGAGATGAATGCGCTGCTGCGCGATATGGAGCACACCGAACGCTCCGACCAGTGCAACCATGGCCGCCCGACCTGGCGCCAGCTGAGCATGAAGGAGCTGGACGCGCTGTTCTTGCGCGGCCGCTAAACCGCGCCCCAGCGCCCAGACAGAAAAAAGGAAGCCGAGGCTTCCTTTTTGGTTCATACAGCGATGTGCAGCGGGGCTCAATGCGCAGCCGATGCCGCCTCCGATCCACCACCGCCCTGGCCTTGTTTGGGGCCCTTGGCCAGCCAGACCAGCGGGATCAGCAACAGAAACAGCATGGACGAGGCCCAGAAAATATCATTGGCCGCCAGCATGAAGGCCTGCTGATTGACCATCTGGTCGACCCGGGCCAAGGCCTGCTGCAAAGTCAATCCGCTGGCCTGCAGGCCTTGCACCGCCTGCGCGGTCGGGCCATCGCCCAGGGTGATGTGCTCCACCAGCTGCGCATGGTGCAAGACCGCGCGGCGCTCCCACAAAGTGGTGGCGACCGAGGTGCCCACCGCACCGGCGGTGATCCGCACAAAGTTGGACAGGCCTGAGGCACTGGGCATTTTCTCGGGCGGGATATCGCTCAAGGTGATGGTCATCAGCGGGATGAAGAAGCCCGCCATGGCCACCCCCTGCACGATGGTCGGGATCATGATGGTCATCAGATCCACCTGGGTGTTGAAATGCGAGCGCATCCACATCACCAGGCCAAACACGACGAACGAGGCCGTCGCATAGCGCCGGGGATCGACCTTGTGGATGGTCTTACCCACCACAGGCGAGAGCACCAGCGCCAGCAAACCCACCGGCGCCAACACCATGCCCGCATCCGTTGCGGTATAGCCCATGAACTGCTGCAGCCACAAAGGCAGCAGCACCACATTGCCAAAGAACAGGCCATAGCCCACCGAGATGGCCAAGGTACCGGCCCAGAAATTGCGGTTCTTGAAGAGGCGCAGGTCCACCACCGGGTGCTTGTCGCCCAGCTCCCAGATCAGGAAGTAGAGCAAGCCGACAACCGCAATCACCGCACAGGCGACCACCATGGGCGACTGGAACCAGTCATGCTCCTTGCCGATGTCCAGCATGATCTGCATCGCCGAGACCCAGACCACCAGCAGCCCCAGACCAATCGCATCGATCGGCAAGGCCTTGCGGGCCGAATCCCGGTGCCGGAAGATCGCCCAGGTAGCGCCCACGGACAGCATGCCGACAGGCACATTGATGTAGAAAATCCAGGGCCAGGACATGTTGTCGGTGATCCAGCCGCCGAGCAAGGGGCCCATCACCGGCGCGATCAAGGTCGTCATCGACCAGAAGGCCATGGCCGTGCCCGCCATCGCGCGCGGGTAGCTGGCCAGCAGCAGCGACTGCGACAGCGGAATCATCGGCCCGGCGACAAAGCCCTGCAAGATGCGGAACGCAATCAAGGTCGTCATGTTGGGCGCCAGGCCGCAGAGCCAGGACGAGATCACGAACAAGGTCACGCTGAGCATGAAAAGCCGTACCTGGCCAAAGCGCATCGACAGCCAGCCGGTCAGCGGCACCGAGATCGCATTGGCCACCGCAAAGCTGGTGATCACCCAGGTGCCCTGGTTGGCGCTGACGCCCAGATCTCCGGCAATGGCCGGCAGCGACACGTTCGCGATCGACGTGTCCAGCACATTCATGAACACCGCAGCCGAGAGCGCCAAGGTGCCGATGAGGCGCGCCGATCCGTCGAGCGGCGGGTGAGGTAGTGAGGGATTGGAAGTTGCCATAACGCATCCTTGGGCCACCCGCTGGGCAGCCCCTGGTCAAAAATTACAGCTTCTTGCCAGCATTGCTGGCGATCACTTGCGCAATCACCGCATCGGCGCCCTCGTCCTGCACGTCATAGACATTGGTCTGCACCAGCGGCTCCTTGCGCGGCACATCGGCCAGCAGCTTGCCGTCCTGGTTCTGGATATCGACATCCACCAGCATCGACAGGCCCACGCGCAGCGGATGCGCCTGCACCTGCTGGGCATCGAGCGCAATGCGCACCGGCACGCGCTGCACCACCTTGATCCAGTTGCCGGTGGCGTTTTGTGCGGGCAGCAGCGAGAAAGCCGAGCCCGTGCCGACACCCAGCCCTTCGACCGTGCCGTTGTATTCGACCTTCTTGCCATAGAGGTCGGCGGTCATCTTGACGGGCTGGCCCAGGCGCAGATTGCGCAGCTGGTTTTCCTTGAAGTTGGCCTCGACCCAGAGCTGGTTCATCGGCACCACGGTCATCAGCGGCGTGCCTGGCGCCACGCGCTGGCCCACCTGCACCGAACGCTTGCCCACTACGCCAGAGACGGGCGAGACCAGCTCATTGCGCTGCATGGCCAGGTAGGCCTCGCGCAGCTTGGCTGCAGCAGTCAGCACATTGGGGTGGTCAGCCACGCTGATGCCTTCGGTCAGCGACTGGTTGCTGGCCAGCTGCTCACGCGCGGTGTTGACCGCTGCTTGCGAGGCACTCACTGCTGCCTGGGCGGCGTCCACCTGGCTTTGCGCATGGCTCAGCTCTTCCTTGGATACTGCCCCATTGCCAGTCAAGGCCTGGCGGCGCTTGAGGTCGCTTTGCGCGCGCAGCAGGTCGTTCTTGGCCTTGCTCACTTCGGCCTGGCGCTGTGCAATCTGCGCGGTGTAGGAGCCGTTGTTGACATACAAGGTGCGCACCTGGCGCACGGCCTGGGCCAGGTTGGCCTTGGCCTGCTCAAACGCCACCTTGGCATCGGCCGGGTCCAGGCGCACCAGCGCCTGGCCTTCCTTCACATAGTCGGTGTCATCGGCCAGGATGGACTGCACGGTGCCGGCGGTCTGCGGCGCGATCTGCACCAGATTGCCCTGCACATAGGCGTTGTCGGTTTCTTCGAAGTGGCTGTTGACCATCCAGTCGTAGATGCCGTAGGCGGCGCCCAGCACGATAACGATGCCGGTTAGGCGCAGCAGCCATTTTTTGCGCGGTTGGGCAGCGGGTGCCTCAGGGGCAGCGGCCGCGTTGGAGGGAGAGGCGGAAGTGTTGTTGTTCGACATGGTCTTGCGTAGCGAGTTATGTGACGAGAGGCTGGGCCTTCAAGGTCTTGCTTATGTGTGTTGCACGCGCGAGGTGGGCAGATCAGCTCTTGGCGCTGCTGTCCGTCTGTGCGTTGTTGTCAGGTTGTGCGTTGCTGTGAGATTGATCTTGGTAGCCACCACCCAGCGCCTGGGCCAAAGCAGCATTGCTCGACAGAATACGGGCCTCGATGTCCACCATCTGCTGGCGCTGGGCCAGCACATTGGTCTCGGCCGACAGCACATTCAGGTAGGTACCCAAGCCGGCGGAGTACCGCTGGTTAGCAATATCCAGCGCGCTCTGCGCGGCATCCGCGGCCTTGCGCTGTTCGGGCAGCTGGGCATGAGCAGCACGCACGCTGGCCACCTGGTCGGCGACATCGCGCACCGCCGTGATCACCGCCTGGTTGTAGCCCTGCACCGCCAGTTCATAGTCGGCCGATACGCCGCTCAGGTTGGCACGCAGCCGGCCCGAGTCAAAAATAGGCAGGCTGAGCGCCGGGCCCACACCCCATTCACGCGCACTGCCCTTGGCAAAGTTGTTGAAGCCAATGCTCGACAGGCCCAGGAAAGCGGTCAGATTGATATCCGGATAGAACTCGGCCTTGGCCTGGCGAATGCCCTGCTCGGCCGCTTCGACCCGCCAACGGGCCGCCACAATATCGGCGCGGCGCCCCAGCAGGTTGGACGAGAGCTGCGACGGAAAACGTGGCAGGCTCAGCTGGGTGATGGGCGATGCCACCAGTTCCTGCGCACCTGCGGGCTGGCCCATCAGCGCGGCCAGCGCATTTTGGGCCTGCTGCTTTTGCTCGCGCACTTGCAGCAACTGCACCTTGGCCTGGGGCACGCCGCTTTCGCTTTGGCGCACTTCCAAGGTGGTGTCCAGGCCGGCGTCATAGCGGTCGCGCACCAGCTGCAAGGTGTGGGCGCGCTGCTCAATGGCGCGCTGGGCCACCACCTCTTGCGCCTGCAGGCGCGAGAGCTGCACATAGGCCTGCACCATGGAGCTGGTCAGCAGCACGCGGGCGGCATCCATGTCGGCCTGCGCGGCGCGGGCGGAACCCACGGCGGCATCGAGCGCGGCACGGTGCTTGCCAAACAAGTCCAGCGACCAGCTGCCGTTGATACGGGCTTCTGCGCTGCTGTAGTTGTTGCCCGCCAGCGGCGGCGGCACCATGCCATTGGCCGGCGCGTGGTTGCGGCTGGCACTGGCCTGGCCGTTGACCTGCGGGCCCATTGCTGACTCACTGACCTGCGCCTGTGCCCAGGCCTTGCGGATGCGTGCCTGCGCCGATTGCAGGTTGGGGCTGTCGGCCAGGGCCGTGTCGATCAGGGCATTGAGCTGCGCATCGCCCAGGGCCTTCCACCACTGGGCATCGACCGGTGCCACGGTCGCGGCCTGGTCTGCCTCGGTAGGCTCGGTCAGCAAACCCAGTGACTGCGGCGAGCGCAGCTGGGCATGGGTGTCGATGCCGCGCATATCGGCGCAGCCGGCGATAAACGTGCTGGCCGCCAGCGCAATGGCTGACAGGGCCAGCCGACGGTCGGCGCCCACAAAAGAAAAACTGCTGGTCATAGTGCCCTCTCCTTGCCGGGCTGTTGTGCTGTGTTGTCGGAGTTGTCTGTAGCGTCACCGGCGCAGCCATCCTGGGGCAGGCACATGTCCACCGACAAGGTGTTGGGCATGGCCTCATAGATACGGCGCAGGTAACCATGGAACTGGGTCAATTCATCGGGCGACAAGGGGCTGAGCGCGGCGCTGTTGACCCCTTTGACGATATCGGGCACCTGCCTTGCAGCGGCCAGGCCCTCTTCGGTCAAACACAGGCTGACCACGCGGCGGTCGTCGGTGGAGCGCTCGCGCTCGATGATTCCCTTGTCGACCAGACGGTCGATGAGCCGCGTCATCGCGCCCGGGGTCTGCAAGGTGCGGCGCGCCAAATCGGCCGCCGTGTGGGCCTTGCCGCTGGCCAGGTGCAAGACGGGAATCCACTGCGCCTGCGTCAGGCCCAGCGGTTCCATGCGCCGGTCCACCTCGGCACGGACCACCGTGGAGATGATGCGCATCAACCAGCAGGGGAAGTCCACTGGCTGAATGGCTTCAATCTCAGGACATCCGCCTGCCAGCGCCACTTGGTCCTCGCCAGCAGACGCGGGGTTTTCCTGGTGCGAATCGGTCATGCGGCTAGCCCTTTGCTGAAATGGTTTACAAGGCAATGATTATCCAATCATTCATTGCCTAGGAAATTGTATGGAAGGCAAAGACCACAATGCGCTCTCAGATTTCAGCGCTGCAGGAGCCCTGGGTGACACCGGCAATCAGCCCCATTTCAGGGCGCGCAGGGCCCTTGTCTGCGGCTGGGGGCGATAAAAAGCACCAAAGCAGTGCGATACCCGGGCATCTACGGGGTCATACCATGCGGGTTTTATGCATTAACACATGCAGATTCGGCATAATGTCGGTTTTCGGCGCGATGGCGCACCATCGCTGTGCACACCTCGGCCTTCGCACAACTTCAGTGCAAGCCGGTTCTAGACCTTGAAAGTTTGTCCATGCAACACCAATCCCTGGCCCAGTTTCTCGCCTACGTCGAACAGCGCAACCCTGGCCAGCCCGAGTTTTTGCAGGCCGTGACCGAAGTCATGGAAAGCCTGTGGCCCTTCATCGAGAAGCACCCCCGCTACGCCCAACACAGCCTGCTCGAACGTTTGGTGGAGCCCGAGCGCGTGCTGAGCTTTCGCGTCAGCTGGGTGGACGACAAGGGCGTGGTGCAGGTCAACCGCGGCTACCGCATCCAGCACAGCATGGCTATCGGCCCCTACAAGGGCGGCCTGCGCTTCCATCCCTCGGTCAACCTGTCGGTGCTCAAGTTCCTGGCGTTTGAGCAAACCTTCAAGAACGCGCTGACCACCCTGCCCATGGGCGGCGGCAAAGGCGGCTCGGACTTCGACCCCAAGGGCAAGAGCGACGGCGAAGTCATGCGTTTTTGCCAATCCTTCATCAGCGAGCTGTTCCGCCATGTGGGCTCGGACACCGATGTGCCCGCTGGCGATATCGGCGTGGGCGGCCGCGAGGTGGCCTTTATGGCCGGCATGTACAAGAAGTTGGCCAACCGCGCCGACTGCGTGTTCACCGGCAAGGGCCTGGCCTTTGGCGGCTCGCTGATCCGCCCCGAAGCCACCGGTTTTGGCACCGTCTACTTTGCGCAGGAAATGCTCAAAAGCCGTGGCAAGAGCTTTGACGGCCTCACCGTCTCGGTGTCGGGCTCGGGCAATGTGGCGCAGTACGCCATCGACAAGGCCATGGCGCTGGGCGCCAAGGTGGTGTCGGCCTCCGATTCTTCGGGCACCGTCTACGACGCGGCCGGTTTTGACGGTGACAAGCTGCTCAAGCTGATGGACATCAAGAACAAGCAGTACGGCCGCGTGAGCGACTACGCCAAGCAAGTGCCCGGCGTGGAGTACTACGAAGGCAAGACCCCCTGGTTCATCAAGGCCGATGTGGCCCTGCCCTGCGCCACCCAGAACGAGCTGGAGCTGGCCGACGCCCAGACCTTGATCAAGAACGGCGTGCTCTGCGTGGCCGAAGGCGCCAACATGCCATGCACCATCGAAGCGGCCAAGGCCTTCGAAAAGGCCGGCGTGCTCTACGCACCGGGCAAGGCATCCAACGCCGGTGGCGTGGCCACCTCGGGCCTGGAGATGAGCCAGAACGCGCTGCGCCTGAGCTGGCCTGCGGCGGAAGTGGACCAGCGCCTCTTCGAGATCATGGAAGGCATCCACTCAGCCTGCGTCAAATACGGCCAGCGCGATGACGGCACGATCAGCTACATCGACGGCGCCAACATCGCCGGCTTTGTGAAGGTGGCCGACGCCATGCTGGCCCAAGGTGTGCTGTAAAAACGCCCGGGCATATCGCCCGGTCAGCACCCACTGCACAATGCCCCCAGCGTTCAGCGCGCTGGGGGCTTTTTGCTGCGCGTTAAATCATCACAACGACAACCACAACGACAAGGTATGAGGGGCGGGCCATGGAACAAGCGGACTTTATCCACTTAGTGCGCGAGAGCGAGATCGAAAGCGCCAACGACAGCGCCGCCTACCGGCGCAGCGTCATCCGGTTTGCGCTGCTGGGCTACCTTTGGGTAGTGGGCTGCCTGGTTCTCAGCCTGGGCGTCGTCGCTTTTGTGGTGACCCAGGCGCTGCGCGGCCAGTTTCGCGGCAGCTATGTGCTGGCGCTGGTGTTTGCGCTGGGCCTGCTGTGGACCAGCTTCAAGGCCCTGTGGAGTGGCCCGGCCGACGAGCCCGAAGGCATTGCCATCACCGCAGCCGAAGCCCCCGAGCTGTTCAAGGCGCTCGATCGCATTCGTCGCAAGGTCAAAGGCCCGGCCATCGATGCCGTCTACCTGCAAGATGACTGCAATGCCGCCATCTGGCAGCGGCCCCGCTTTGGCATGCTGGGCGGCTCGGTCAACTACCTGATGATTGGCCTGCCGCTGCTGATGGCGCTGGACAAGGCCAGGGTGATGGCCGTGCTGGCCCATGAATACGGCCATCTGCGCGAGAACCACAATCGCCTGAGCGCCTGGGTATACCGCTCGCGGCGCGCCTGGCTCAAGCTCTACTACAGCATGCGCGAGGATGACAGCCCCATGGCTGCGGCCACACGCTCGTTCCTGAACTGGTACTTTCCACGCTTTGCCGCCAAGAGCTTTGCGATGGCTCGGCAGGACGAGTACGAGGCCGACCGCATCGCCGCGCAGCTGCTGGGTGCCGACGTTGCCGCAGCCACGCTGACCGAGCTGGAGATCAAGGCCGCCTGGCTGAGCGATGCCTTCTGGGGCCAGCACTGGCGCAGCGCCGCCCAGCACCCGCTGCCCCAGGGCCCGTTCGTTGCCATGCAGGCCATGCTGCGCCTCAAACCCGAGCCGGCGTTTGCGCAAGAGGCCCTGCGCCAGGCGCTCGCCCGGATTAGCGATGTGGACGACACCCACCCAGCCTTGCGCGACCGCGTGGAGGCCATCAGCGGCGAGCGCCCCGGCCTGCCCAGCTGGTCCACCAAAGGCGCCCTCAGTCTGCTAGGCCCCAAAGCCGAGCAGTGGATGCAGCAGTTTGACGCCCGCTGGTGCAAGGACAACGCCAGCACCTGGAAGCAACACCATGCACGCATGGCACGCTGGCAGCAGCATGCCCAGCGCTTGCGAGCCAACGCGGCCCATCCCAGCAATGCGGAGCTGCTCGAGCTTGCGCGGATTGAGCACAAGATCGACCGCAACGCACCGGTGCGCCCTCTCTACGAGCAAGTGCTGGCCCGCGATGCGCAGCAGCCGCGCGCGCTGGCCGGGTTGGCCGCCTGCCTGCCACCCAGCGATGCGGCCTTGCAGAAAAAATGCCTGGAGACCCTGTGGCAGACCTGGCCCAGTTACCGGCCCTACGCGACGCGGGCCATGGTCAACATGTTGGAAACCCAGGCCAAGCAACGCGGCTACGACGCTGCGGCCATGCGCCTGTGGCGCGACCGCGCCCGCGAGGCCGAGCAGCAGCAACAAGACTTTTTCGACTCCTTGCAGCAGGCACCGGTGTTCCAGAGCACGCGCGTGAACGACCTGAGCGAATTCGAGCTGGCGGACCTGCGCGGCGAGCTGGCCCTGTTCAAGCCCATCAGCCAGGCCTGGCTGCTGAGCAAGCATGCATCGACCATGCCCGAGCTGCGCATCCACCTGCTGTTGGTGCAAGCCCCCCGCCTGGATGAAGAAGATCGCAGCCAACTGCGCCGCGCACTGTATGCCGATATCGACCTGCCCGGCATGCTGCTGGTGGTGTGCGTGGGCCCAGGCGAGCCGGCCAGCGAAGAAGAAGCACGGCGCCACGCGCGCCAGCCCATTTACGTCGCCCACCTGTAGAACCAGCGTCAGGCCTGTATCGAAAACTCCCGCTAAGCCAGTTGGCTTCGCTTTGGCCATACACTGGCGGGCAGTCATCACTCCTGTATTGATAGCTGTCTGCGCCAGCCCCATGCCTGCATGGTGGCTCTGCGTGGCAAGCTCACCGCCTGTTTACCGTGCCATCCGCTGCAACCTCTCCCCTCTGCCTGGGCCTGGCAGGCCCCACCGCCTCCGGTAAGACCGGCGCTGCCATTGCGCTGGCGCAGCAACTGGGCGCGGCGCGGCCCGTCGAGATCATCAGCGTGGATTCCGCCCTGATCTACCGGGGCATGGACATTGGCTCGGCCAAGCCCAGCTTGCAGGAGCAAGCCGGCATTCCCCACCACCTGCTCGATATCCGCGATCCCTTGGACGCCTACAGCGCGGCCGAGTTTGTGCGCGATGCGCTGGCGCTGGTCGCGCAAATCCATGCGCGGGGCGGCATCAGCTTGCTGGTGGGCGGCACCATGCTGTACTTCAAGGCGCTGATGGATGGCATCGACGATATGCCCGCTGCCGACCCGGCGGTACGTGCCCAGCTCGATGCCGAAGCGGCTGAACATGGCTGGCCTTATATGCATGGGCTGCTGGCCCAGGTGGACCCGGTCACCGCGCAGCGCCTGGCGCCGGGGGACAGCCAGCGTGTGCAGCGCGCGCTGGAGGTTTGGCGTATCAGCGGCCAGCCGCTGTCGCACTTCCATGCCCAGCAAAAACGGCCTTCGCCGCTGCTACAGCTGGCGCCCGGTTTTCAACTCTTCAGCCTGGAGCCCAGCGACCGCGCCTGGCTGCATGCGCGCATTGCGCTGCGCTACGACCAGATGCTGGCACAGGGATTTTTGGCCGAGGTGCTGCAGCTGCGCGCGCGCGGCGATCTGCAGCTGAACCTGCCATCGATGCGCTGCGTGGGCTACCGCCAGATGTGGGAGATGTTGGATGCTTGCGCCCAGCAAGGCATCCGCGTCCACAGCGAGAGCGATGTGCCGCCCGCGCTATGGGCCGATATGCGCGACAAGGGCATTGCCGCCACCCGCCAGTTGGCCAAGCGCCAAATCACCTGGCTGCGCAGCATGCCCGCCCGCCAGGCCATTGCCTGCGATGCGCCCGATGCGCTGGGCCAATGGCTGCAGGCAGCCAGCGCACGGCTGGCCGCTGCCATCCAATAAGCGCAGATCTACACCATGCCATCCCAACCGCAAGAATGCCGCCCACCTGCGGGCAGCCGCATCGCGCTGCGCCTGGCTGGCGCGCATTTTAAAGATGCCTGGTGCATCCACACCGCAGAGACCGGCGAGCCGGCGCTGGCCTATTTTCTGGCCGCCGTGGCGCGCACGCCGCGCTGGATTGAGTGGTGCATGCAGGCCCGCAACCGGGCCGGCCAACTGGTGGGGCTCAAGAACCTGGGCACCCTCTCCCAGATAGATCCGCAGCGCCCCGCCAGTGCCTACCAGCCTGGCGAGCGCGTGGGCGTATTTACGGTGGTGGAGAACAACGCCGATGAAGCGCTGATCGGTGACAGCGACAAGCATTTGAACGTGGTGCTCAGTATCCACCGCGCGCCTGTGGCTGGCCGCCAAGACCAGGTCGCCATCACCATCACGACGGTGGTGCATGTCCGCAACCTGCTCGGCCATTTGTACATGCTGCCAGTGGCGCCTATGCACCGGCGCATTGCGCCTGCAGTGCTGGCCGGCCTGAGCGACGCGCAACCCGCAAAGCGGTAAGCTGCCATGGCTGTATCACAGTGTGTGCCAGCGCGGCGTTTGCCATTTAATAGTTATTTTTTATTAAAATGCCATGGTCGATAACTCATAACCCATGCACCATGACACGTTTACTACCCGCCTCCCTCCAGGCAACCAGCGCCAACAGCTGGCGCGATCAGGCCATCGCCCAGATCGAATCGAATTACCAGCGCAGCGCTGACACCCACCTGATCCCCTTGAACCTGCCTTGCTATGCGCAGGCAGGGGTTGACCTCTACCTCAAGGACGAATCCACCCACCCAACAGGCAGCCTCAAGCACCGGCTGGCGCGTTCGCTGTTTTTATATGCGCTGTGCAATGGCTGGGTGAAAGAGGGCACGACGGTTGTCGAGGCCTCCAGCGGCTCGACGGCGGTGAGCGAGGCCTATTTCGCGCAGCTGCTGGGCCTGCCCTTTGTCGCGGTGATGCCGCAGTCCACCTCGCCCGAGAAGATTGCGCAGATTGAGTTTTTGGGCGGGCGCTGCCACTTTGTCGGCCATGCCGCTGAGGTGTATGACGCTGCCCGTGCGCTGGCCCATAGCACGGGCGGCCACTACATGGACCAGTTCACCTATGCCGAGCGCGCCACCGACTGGCGCGGCAACAACAATATTGCGCAGAGCATGTTCCAGCAGATGCGCATGGAGCGCCACCCGGTCCCGCGCTGGATCGTGGTGGGCGCGGGCACCGGCGGCACCAGCGCCACCATTGGCCGCTTTGTACGCTATATGCGCTACGACAGCCAGGTCTGCGTGGCAGACCCGGAAGGCAGCGTCTTCCATGACTACTGGCACAGTGGCGACGCCAGCCTCACGGCGCCCGGCTCACGCATCGAGGGCATTGGCCGCCCCCGCGTGGAGCCCAGCTTTATCCGTGGCGTGGTGGACCATATGGAGGTCATCAGCAACCGCGAATCGGTCGCCGCCATGCAGCTGTTGGGCGATGTGCTGGGCCGCAAGGTCGGCCCCTCGACCGGCACCAATATGGTGGCCATGCTGCGCCTGGCCGACGGCATGCGCCAGCGGGGCGAAAGCGGCTCGCTGCTGAGCCTGCTGTGCGATGCCGGCGAACGCTACCTGCCCACCTACTACCACAGTGAATGGGTGAGCACCCATTTTGGCGACTGCCAAGCCACGCAGCAGGCGCTGCAGGCCTTGCTGCACGGCCAGGGCTAAGCCCATCAGTGCGCCGCTTGCATCCAGTCGCGGGTGGCCCACCAAAACAGCAGCGCCAGACCGCTGACCGCCGCCCCCAGCGCACACACGCCCCACCAGCCGGCATGGGCATAGATGCTGGTGGCACCGATCGCACCCAAGCCACTGCCCAGCGCATAGAACAGCATGTAGACGGCCACCACCCTGCTGTGCGCATCGCTGCTGCGCGCAAAGATCAGTCCCTGGTTGCTGACATGCAAAGCCTGGCCACCCAAATCCAGCAGCACAATGCCCAACACCAGGGCCGCGATGGCCCAGCGCGGATCGGGCAAGCAACCCAATCCCGCCAACGGCAGCCAGGCCAGCAGCAGCGCCAGCAAGGCCCATAGCGATGCGCGCTGCGCCTGGCCCCTGTCCACCCAGCGCCCCGCCACCGTGGCGGCCAGTGCCCCGGCTGCGCCCACCAAGCCAAACAGGCCAATGGCGCTGTGCGAAAAACCAAAGGGCGCGGCGCGCAGCGGCAGCACCAGGCTGCTCCAGAAAATGCTGAACGCGGCAAACATCAGCAAGGCCAGCACCCCGCGCACCAGCAAAACCCGATCCCGCCGCAGCAAGCTGCCCATCGACGCCACCAGCTGGCCATAGGCCAGGCTGGATGGCCGATGCGCCAGCACCGGAAGCCAGCACCACAACGGCAAGGCCATGGCCAGCATCACTGCTGCCGAGGCCATATAAACGCTGCGCCAACCCCAGGCATCGCCCACGGCTCCCGCCAGTACCCGCGCCAGCAGCAGGCCGATAAACACCCCGCTTTGCGCGCCGCCCACCACCCGGCCCTGCGCATCGGGCGGCGCCGCACTGGCGGCGTAGGCGATCAGGCCCTGGGTCATCGCCGTGCCGAGCAAGCCCACGGCCAGCATCGCCGCCATCAGCAGCGGCGCGGTTGGCGCAATCGCCACGGCCAGCAGCGCCAGCACCAGGGCCAGCAACTGCCAGGCCATCAAAGGCCGCCGGTTGATCCGATCACCCAGCGGCACCAGCAGCAGCAAGGCGAGGGCAGAGCCGAGCTGCGTGGCCGTGATGACACCGCCGACGGCTGCCAGCGGTATGCCCAGGTCCAGCGCCACCGCATCGAGCAGCGGCTGGGCGTAGTAGACATTGGCCACACTGGCGCCAGCGGCCACGGCAAACAGCCCGACCAGGCCAGTGGGCACGGCAGGCCGCTGGGCCGGCTGCGCGGGGGTATCAACACAGGGAGAAGACGACATGGCAATCCAGTTTTAATTTAAAACCAGCTGGATTCTAGGCATTCTAGTTTTAAAATGCAACTTGATTGATCGAAACTTGGAGAACACCGCATGACCCAGCCCCAGCCCTGCCCCGTGGCACGCGCCTTGGATGCCATTGGCGACCGCTGGTCGCTGTTGATCGTGCGGGATGCTTTTGATGGGGTGCAGCGCTTTGGGGATTTGCAGCGCAACCTGGGCATGGCACGCAATATCTTGAGCGACCGGCTGCGCAAACTGGTGGATGCTGGGGTGCTGCAGACGCAGCCCGCATCCGACGGCAGCGCCTACCAGGAATATGCGTTGACGGCCAAAGGGCTGAGCCTGTTCCCAGTGGTGGTGGCGCTACGGCAATGGGGCGAGGACCAGCTCTTTGCGCCGGGCGAAGCGCATTCGACCTTGGTAGAAAAAGCCAGTGGCCAGCCCGTGGCCCGCATGCAGCCGCAGACCGCCGATGGCCACCTGCTGGTGCCCGATGACGCGGTGGTGCGCAAGCTGGCTTAAGCGCTAATCGCCAACGGCATAGAGCGCCAGGGCTGTAGAACGACTTACTTGCCGACCAGGTCGCTCAGCTTCTGCGCTTCAAATTCCGACTCGCGCTGCGCATCGCAGGGCACACAATCGCCCAGCTTGCTTTGCACGGACAGCTTCTCGATAGCGGCCCAGAGCATGGTGATCTGCTGCTCATGGCCGGCGGCGCTGTCGATGATGCCGCGCATGGCCTTGGAGAGAGGGTCGTCCTCTTGCGTCACGCCATAGGCCGCAAACTTCTCCTCGGGTTGGGCCTCGGTCACATCGGCACTGGCGCCTTGGCGCGAGGCAATGATGCGCGCGGGGATCCCCACGGCCGTGGCGCCCGCAGGCACAGGCTTGATGACCACGGCATTGCTGCCAATCTTGGCGCCATCGCCCACCTCAAAACCACCCAGCACCTTGGCACCCGCAGCCACCACCACGTTCTTGCCCAGGGTGGGATGGCGTTTCGCCCCCTTGTAGAGCGTGGTGCCGCCCAAGGTAACGCCGTGGTAGATGGTGCAGCCATCGCCAACGACAGCGGTCTCGCCAATCACGACGCCCATGCCATGGTCGATGAAAACATTGCGGCCAATCTGCGCGCCCGGATGGATCTCGATGCCGGTCAACCAGCGGGCCATGTGCGAGATGAAACGGCCCGTCCATTTGAAGCCATGGCTCCAGCACCAGTGCGCGGGCCGCTGCAGCCAGATCGCATGCAGACCGGGGTAACAGGTGATCACCTCCCAGCGGCTGCGGGCGGCGGGGTCGCGGTCCAGGATGCACTGAATGTCGGAGCGCAGGCGGTCAAGCATGGAAACAATGGTTATATAAGTATTCGGGGGCTGCCAGTCTAGCGTTTTGCGGCCTCGGCCGTGCGCAGCATAGCCTTGGCAACACCTCTCAGTATGTGGATTTCCTCTTGGCTCAGTTGCGCGCGGTTGAACATCTGGTTGAGCCTGGGCATCAGCTTCTTGGGGGCATCCAGATCCAAAAAACCGATCTCCGCCAGCGCCTCTTGCCAGTGCGCCAGCATGCCCGCCACCTGCTGGGCGTCGGCCCGCTCGCCCCGCGTCGCCACATCGCTCACGCCATAGCCGCCCAAGGCCTGGCGCCAGTCATAGGCCACCACCTGCACGGCCGAAGCCAGGTTGAGCGAGCCAAAATCCGGATTGGTCGGAATCGACAGCGCCACATTGCAGCGGTACACATCCTCATTGGCCATGCCATAGCGCTCGCAACCAAACAAAAAGGCCACGCCCGTCTCGCCGCTGGGGTTGGCGGCTGCGGCTTCGGAGGCTGCGGGTGTGGTGTCTTCATCAAGCGGATGAGGCCCTGGCTGTGCCGCCAGCGCGCCTTGCAGCAGCAGCGCAAAATGCTCGCGTGGCGTACGCGCCGGGGGGCCAAAATCACGCGGGGTCATCGCCGTGGCACACAGGTGGCTCATGCCATCCAGGGCCTCCTCTACCGTCTCCACAACACGGCAGTTGGCCAGCACATCCAGCGCGCCGCTGGCACGCTGGATGGTCTCTTCCTTGCGCAGTACATTGCTCCAGCGCGGGCGCACCAGCACCAGGTCATCGAACCCCATGGTCTTGATGGCGCGGGCAGCAGCGCCCACGTTGCCGGCATGGCTGGTTTCGATCAGAACAAAACGGGTTTTCATAAACAGCTCGTGCAAAAATGGACATGTCCCTGCGAAAAAAATCGAGCGCAGGTACAATCTAGCCCCTATTGTCGCTGCCGCATCGCCGGCCGCGAGCTACCAGCCGCTCTTGCCCCAGCGTTTCGCAGCGTTTTTGCTGCCCACCTTACGCCAACACAATTTATGTCGTCCTCCTCCCTGCACCCCATGCTCAACATGGCCATCAAGGCCGCTCGCGCTGCTGGCGCCATCATCAACCGTGCCGCGCTTGACGTGGAATCGGTGCGGGTTTCGACCAAACAGGTGAACGACTTTGTGACCGAGGTGGACCAGGCTTCCGAGAAAGCCATCATCGAGACCCTGCTGACGGCCTACCCCGACCACGGCATCCTGGCCGAAGAATCGGGCAACGAATACGGCAACCCCCACTCCAACCACATCTGGATCATTGATCCACTGGACGGCACCACCAACTTCATCCACGGCTTCCCTGTGTACTGCGTCAGCATTGCACTGGCCGTGAACGGTCGCATTGAGCAGGCCGTCGTGTATGACCCGACCCGCAACGACCTGTTCACCTCCACCCGGGGCCGTGGCGCCTTCCTGAACGAGCGCCGCATCCGCGTGTCCAAGCGCACCCAGCTGCGCGACACCTTGATCACCACCGGCTTCCCCTTCCGTCCGGGCGACAACTTCAAGCAGTACATGGCCATGCTCGGCGATGTGATGCAGCGCACCAGCGGTGTGCGTCGCCCTGGCGCCGCCGCACTGGACCTGGCCTATGTGGCCGCCGGTTTCAGCGATGGCTTCTTCGAAACCGGCCTGAGCATCTGGGATGTGGCTGCCGGCTCACTGCTGGTAACCGAGGCCGGTGGCCTGGTAGGTAACTTCACTGGCGAAGCAGATTTTCTGGAACAGCGCGAAGTGCTGGCTGGCACGCCCCGCATCTATGGCCAGCTGGTGCCCATCCTTGCCAAGTACAGCAAGTTTGCCAGCGCTGGTGACAAGGCTGCTGTACGCCAGGCCTTGAACGAAGAAGCCACCGAGGAAACCGCAGACAACGCCGCAGACCTGGACGCTGACAAGGCCGAGTAAGCTCTTTAGCCCTGTCCCAACGACAAAGCACAAAGCCCGCAGGCAACGCCTGCGGGCTTTGTCGTTCATGGGTAGAAACGGGCGATCAGTTGCCGAACACGATCTGCGCAATCACCCCGGAGGCAATGGCCACCAGCAGGTAGTCGCCGCCATTCTGGATCCAGCGGTAGCCGCGCGGCGGAGCGCTGAGGCGGTGGCCACGCCAGTCATTCACCACATAGCCATGCGCCCGGTATTGCGGCGGCACCCGCGATCCCTTGACCCAGCGGTGGTCCGGCCCGGCACCCCGGTGGTTGCGCGCATCGGGCCGGTGCGAATCATGGTGCTGGCTTTGCTGTACCGGCCGGCGATCGTCGTGGCGGCCATCGTCGTGGCGGCCATCGTCGTGGCGACCATCGTCATGGCGGCGGTCATCATGGCGCTGCGCATCTTGTGGGGGACGGGGTTGGGCTTGCACGCTGACCGCGCCTGCACCCAAGGTGGCCACCAGCGCAGCGACTGCCATACGGTTCATCCATGGTGTCATTGAGGACCTCCTATCCTTGAATCGCCACAAGGCACAACCGCCTTGCTTATGGGCCATGATGGAGCAGTCAAAAGGTCTGACGCGTTGGATGGCCCGAGCTTTACCGGAATTTTCGAGGCCGTGCGCTGGGCTTTACATTCGCGACGGGGTGTAGCAGCCTCATACCCAGATCAGCAAGCCTAGGAACCTCTCATGGCAATGTAGCTGAAGCAAAACTTCTAAAGCATCGACCACAAACGCATCCAAAAACATAGTGTGGTCGCTGAGTTCGACTAAAGGTAGGCAGACCCAGTATCAAAAAAATCCGATTGCGCAAACGGTTGAAAGATAGGTGAGGAAGTGGTGATTTGCTCACACTTCCAACTTTTCATCTTGCTTAAAATGAATTATTAAATAAAAATTGATAGTTTTTATATATTTTTAACATGAAAAAACTTTTCAATTTCCTAGTCCTCTCTATCGGACTCATGATTGGGTCCGCGACTCACGCTGCCTTGGAGGAGTGGACGCTTTCCGATGTCTCATTCAGGGATGGAGGTACAGCATCAGGTACTTTTCAGTTTGATACAGCGACTAACGTCATGTCCTCTATCAACATCGACATGTCTAATGCGTCAGGAGCCGTAGAAAGAAACTTGAGGTTTTCTTGTGAAGGACGCTGCAACTCCCTCTACGCAGTGCTTGAATCTCCAGCCACTCCGGACTTGACTGGTAATTACGTTTTTGGTTTCAGCAAATCAATCAACCCTGCTGACCCGACTAGCCCTGTAGCCGTTGCATCAGGCCTGATAGATGGAATATGCGAGAACGCCGATTGCACCACTGTTTTGGTAAGCCGCGGCCACGCACGCCCCGTCGGCGTTCTTACTCGCACGAACCAAGTGACACCCCCGATCTTGCCATCCGCATCACCCGTACCAACGCTCAGCATTCCCATGCTGGTACTGCTGTCCGTCTTTGCTGGCCTAGCCTTTTTCCGTATCTACCGCAAAGCTTGATCGGCTTTTCGCTCATCAAGTAGAGCAAAGCAAAATTTTTGCAGATAAAAGAGCATTCTTTTTCTTTTAGATTTCGCAGTTAAGCAAGCTATCACAGCTTTGCGTTAGCGATGCTTTGGCTCTAGCTGGGCGTCTGATAGACGCCTTAGATTCACGGCGTCTTGGCCAAGACACAGAAGGGCGACACCCGCCCTCCCCCCAGCGATCTGCCCATCAGGTGCGGTAATATGCTCACCCGGCTCGCGCAGCTTTGCCGACGCTGAACGCTTTCCGGCGTAACATTTTTGAGCACCGTGTGCTCGTGGCGTAACAAAAATTCCGGGATCCAATTTTTTCCTACGCCGCGCTGATGAGGGAAGCCCTTGCCGACCGGATCCACACTCCTTAGACACCCGACAGATTTTTGGATTTAATCCAATAAAAACAGATAGATGAGTTCAAAAAAAATGGAAAATCCAACGCTCGCAAAAGCCGATTTTTCATCGCACACGCCCATGATGCAGCAGTACCACGCTGCAAAAGTGGAGCACCCCAACACGCTGTTGTTCTACCGCATGGGGGATTTTTACGAGCTGTTCTATGGCGATGCCGAGAAGGCCGCGCAGCTGCTCAATATCACCCTGACCCAGCGCGGCCAATCGGCCGGCCAGCCCATTCCGATGGCGGGCGTGCCCTTCCATGCGCTGGAGAACTACCTGGGTCGCCTGCTCAAGCTCGGCGAGTCGGTGGCGATTTGCGAGCAGGTGGGCGAAGTGGGGGCCAGCAAAGGGCCCGTCGAGCGCAAGGTGGTGCGCGTGGTCACCCCCGGCACGGTGACCGACAGCGAGCTGATGAGCGACAAGGCCGAGGCCATGCTGCTGGTGGTGCACCAGGCCCAACGCGCCCGCTGTGGCCTGGCCTGGCTGAGCGTGACCCAGGGCAAGATTTTTCTGGCTGAGTGCACGCATGAAGACCTACCCGGCTGGATCGCCCGCATTGCGCCCAGCGAGGTGGCCTACAGCGCGGGTGCCTCGCAGCGCTTTGAGCAATCGCTGTACCAGCTGCGCAGCAGCGGCGTGCTGACCTGCCCGCTGGCGCTGCGCCCCGACTGGCAGTTTGATGAAAAGCTGGGCGAGCGCAAGCTGCTGGAGCAGCTGGGCGCTGCCAGCCTGCAGGCCTGGAATGCGCAGACCCTGTATGCCGCCCATGCGGCCGCTGGCGCGCTGCTCACCTATGCTGAGCACACCCAGGGCCGCAACCTGCCCCATGTGCAGAGCATCCATGTGGTGCGTGATGATGCGCTGATCGACCTGCCGGCGACCACGCGCCGCAACCTGGAGCTGGTCAAGACCTTGCGCGGTGAAGACGGCCCGACCTTGTTCTCGCTGATCGACACCTGCCAGACGGGCATGGGCAGCCGCTTGCTCAAGAGCTGGTTGCTCGAACCCAGCCGCGACCGCAGCGACGCGCGTGCGCGCCTGGGCGCCATCGGCGTGCTGCGCGGCGACAGCGACACGCTGTCTGCAGCGCCTTGGCAGATTCTGCGCACCGAGCTCAAAGGTGTCTCCGATGTGGAACGCATCACCGCCCGCATTGCGCTGCGCCAGGTGCGCCCGCGCGAGCTGGTGGCGCTGGGTTTGACCTTGCAAAAAGCCCAGCAGCTGGCGGGCAACGCCGCGGCGCCAGCGCCGCTGCTCGGCGAGATTTTTGAAGCGCTGCAGCCGCCCCTGGATGCAATGGAGCTGCTGATCCGCGCCATCGACCCCGAGCCCGCTGCGCTGGTGCGCGATGGCGGCGTGATTGCCAACGGTTTTGACAGCGATCTGGACGAGCTGCGTGCGATACAGACCAATTGCGATGCCTTTTTGCTGGACCTGGAAACGCGCGAAAAAGCCCGCACCGGCATCAGCAACCTGCGCGTGCAGTTCAACAAGGTGCATGGTTTCTATATCGAGGTCACCAGCAGCCACAAGGACAAGGTGCCCGACGATTACCGCCGCCGCCAGACCTTGAAGAACGCCGAGCGCTTTATCACGCCCGAGCTCAAGACCTTTGAGGACAAGGCCCTGTCGGCCCAGGAGCGCGCCCTACAGCGCGAGAAGTGGCTGTACGAGCAGGTGCTCGACCAGCTGCAGCCGCATGTCAGCGCCCTCACCCGCGTGGGCCAGGCGATTGCATCGCTGGATGCGCTGTGCGCGCTGGCCGAGCGATCGCTGACCCTGAATTGGTGCGCACCGCAGTTTGTGCCCGAGCCCTGCATCGACATCGATGCCGGCCGCCACCCGGTCGTCGAGGCGCGCTTGGCCGAGACCTCCAACGCGTCCTTCATCGCCAACAACACGCGCTTGTCCAGCTTGCAGCGCCTGCAGATCATCACCGGCCCCAACATGGGCGGTAAATCGACCTATATGCGCCAGGTGGCGCTGATTGCGCTGCTCGCCAGCATGGGCAGCTATGTGCCCGCCACCCGCTGCCTGCTGGGGCCCATTGATGCCATCCATACCCGCATCGGCGCGGCCGATGACCTAGCCAATGCCCAGTCCACCTTCATGCTGGAGATGACCGAGGCCGCGCAGATCCTGCACAGCGCCACACCCTACAGCCTGGTGCTGATGGACGAGATTGGCCGGGGCACCAGCACCTTTGACGGCCTGGCGCTGGCCAGCGGCATTGCCACGCACCTGCATGACAAGACCAAGGCCCTGGCCTTGTTCGCCACCCATTATTTTGAGCTGACCGAGCTGCCGGCCAAGGCCAGGCATGCGATCAACATGCATGTGGCCGCAACCGAAGCGGGCAGCGACATTGTGTTTTTGCACGAACTCCAACCGGGCCCAGCCAGCCGCAGCTACGGCGTGCAGGTAGCCAAGCTCGCCGGCATGCCCGCGCCAGTGCTAAGCCATGCCCGCCATGCGCTGGCCGCGCTGGAGGCACGCCAACAGGCGGGTGACTCCCAGGTGGATCTGTTTGCCCAACCGGCCTCGGCCGAAACCCCAACCCCCAGCGCCGTCGAGGCGCAATTGCGCGAGCTGCAGCCGGACACATTGACACCGCGCGACGCCCTCGATCTACTGTATTCACTCAAGCGACTCGCTGACAAGTCATGACCTATTGTGTAGCCATCAAGCTGAACGCCGGCCTGGTGTTCCTCTCCGACTCCCGCACCAATGCGGGCCTGGACCATATCAGCACCTTCCGCAAGATGATGGTGTATGAGAAGCGCGGCGAGCGCTTCATGGTGCTGCTGTCTGCCGGCAACCTGTCGATCTCGCAATCGGTGCGCGAGATTTTGCAGACCCAGCAGCTCGAAGACGAGAACGGCGGCCCGCCCATCACCATCTGGAACGCCAAGAGCATGTTCGATGCCACCCGCGTGCTGGGTGCTGCCGTGCGCCATATCCAGGAGCGCGATGGCAAGGCGCTGGAACGCGCGGGTGTAGATTTCAACTGCAGCCTGGTGTTTGGCGGCCAGATCGCTGGCGAGAGCCCGCGCCTGTTTCAGGTGTACTCGGCCGGCAACTTTATCGAAGCCACGGCTGAGACGCCCTACTTCCAGATTGGTGAGGCCAAGTACGGCAAGCCCGTGCTCGATCGCGTGCTCACGCCCCACACCCCCCTCAACGAGGCGGCCAAGTGCGCACTGGTCTCCATGGACAGTACGCTCAAATCCAACCTCTCAGTGGGCCTGCCGCTGGACCTGGTGGTGTATGAAACCGACCAGCTCGCCTGCGACAACATCGCCTGCATCGACGAGTTCAACCAGTACTTCCGCATGGTGCGCAATACCTGGGGCGACAAGCTGCGCCAGGCCTTTGACAGCATCGAAGACCCGCACTGGAACAGCGGTGACACGGCAGCGTCCATCCAGCCGGACGGCAGTGCCATTCGGCCGGTCAAGAAGATCACCCATTCGGACGAGATGCTCTAAAGCCATGCGCTGGATGCCCGGGCAGACATTCAGCGCTACCGGTCAGCCATGCACCAGGTTGGGGTTTTGCGCCAGCTGCTGCGCAATGGCCCGGCAGGTGCGCAGCAAGGGCTGGATGTAGGCGGCTTGCACATCCTCGCGCTGGCGAAACAGCAAGGTGCTGACGCTGATGGCGGCTACGGGGCTGCCGTCGGGGCCCAGCACCGCCGCACCAAAGCAGTAAATACCCTCTTCATTCTCTTGCGCATCGGTGGACCAGCCGCGTTGGCGCACCTCGTCCACCTGCTTTTGCAGCGCCAGCGCATTGCCCACGGTCTGGGGCGTCAGCGGCGCATAGCTCAGCGCCGCCATCAAGGCGCTGGCATCCGCCTGAGGCAGCGCGGCCAGGTAGGCCTTGCCCACGGCGGTGGAGTACAGGTTCACGCTGGTGCCAATGCGCGATGACATCTGCACGGCGCTGTCGCTCTCCAGCTTTTCGATATAGACCATGCTGTGGCCCGAGGGCACGGCGAAATGGATGGTCTCCTGCGTGGCATCGCGCAAATCACGCAGCGCCTGCGTAGCGGCCATGCGCAGGCCCGAGCGGCTCCAGCTGCGGCTGGCCAGCTGCACCAGGCGCGGGCCCAAGGTCCAGCAGCGGGTAGCGCCTACTTCCACCAGCATGCGCTCGGCCTGCAAGGCCGCCACAATGCGGTGCACCGTCGGGCGCGGAAAACCCGTCGCCTTGGCTATCTCGGCAATGCCCAGGGGCTCGCTGCCATCTGCTACCAGCTGCAGCACGCGCATGAACTTGGAGAACGCTGCCGTGCCGGCAACGCTGCTTTCAGAAGACGAAGTAGCCATGTTTGGATCCCATACTGCGCAGTAGCATACCCCAGTGCAGCGCCCGCCAGCGCCAGCGGCCACACGCAGCGCATCGTGCCCAGCACGGTCAGCGCGCTTGGCCTCGCTATCCGAGTTCCGCTGAAAACCTCCGTTTTTGCCTTAGCAAGAAACCGCGATGGGCGAGCAGCTATTGAGTTGCTTTGGCTTTCCGAATCATTACTATGGAAAATCCATAGCCAAGACCATGCCGTATCGCTACCATGGCGCATCTCCCCACGCACCTGCCAGCCTGTATTTGCCATGCGCTTTGACCTGCAAGACCTGCGCCTTTTCGTCCATACCCTGGAGTCCGGCACCATCACCCAAGGGGCCGAGCGCTGCCACATCACCCTGGCATCGGCCAGCGAACGTATCCGCGGCATGGAAGCGGTGCTGGGCGCGCCCTTGCTCCACCGCAGCAAAAAGGGCGTAAGCGCTACCGAAGCGGGCGCTGTGCTGCTGCCCCATGCCCGCCGCATGCTGCTGCAGATGGAGCAGCTCGCTGGCGACATGCAGGCCTTTGGCCAGGGCCTGGGCACCCGCATTGAGCTGCTGGCCAACACCTCGGCCATCAGCGAACACCTGATTGCACCGCTGGGCGCTTTTATGCAAGCCAACCCGCAGCTGCGCCTGGAGCTGCGCGAATGCACCAGCGATGCGATTGCCCGCGCGCTGATGGCCGGTGAGGCGGATATGGGCGTGCTCTCCAACGCCGTGCCCGCCGGCAGCCTGCATACCCAGGCCTGGCGCGATGACCCGCTGGTACTGCTGGGCCCCGCGCGCCTGTTGGGCAGCCTGCCCGAGGATGTGCAGCTGAACCACCTCAAGGACATTGCCCTGCTCGGCCTGCTGCCCCAGCATGCGTTGCACCAGCTGATGGCCGCGCAGGCGCTGCAAGCGGGTGTGGCCCTGCGCTACCGCGCGCTGGCACCGCACCTCGAAGCTCTGTGCGACTGGGTCGCCATGGGCCTGGGCGCTGCCGTGGTGCCGCGCACCGCCGCCGAATGCGCCACCCTGCGCTGGCCCCAGGCCCGACTGCGCCTGCGGCCACTGAGCGCTGACTGGGCCGCGCGCCAGCTGGTGCTGGCCTGCCGCGACCCGGCGCAGCTGCCGCCCCAGGCGCTGCAGCTGTGGACGTTTTTGCAAGAATCCGCCCACTAGCCACCCGCGATCAACCAAGTCACCGCTCACATAGCCGACGGCACGCCCGGCCTTTGCCCCAGGCGGGCCGATCTTGTGCAACACTTGCGCGCTTATGTTTTCTCGCCTCTCTGTTTTTCTGGCGCCAGTGCTGCTGTGCGCCGCCGCCCCTGCCCTGGCTGCAGGGTTTGATGACTGCCCGCAGTTCTTCTCGGGCAAGCCGCCGAGCACCAGCGCTTACGGACAAATACGGCAGATCTGCCTGGATGAATTTGCCGTACTGCATTCGGGCCAGACCAAGACACCAATCTTTGTAGCCCAGCGCCTCAATGCCCAGATGCTGGACAAAGCTAAGGATTTGAAGCGCCGCGACAAGTTCTATGCAGAGACACGCCTTCCTTCGGCAGACCGAGCCCAGCTATCTGACTACAAGAACTCGGGACTCAGCCGTGGCCATATGGCCGCGGCGGGGGATATGAGCACCAAGTACGGCAAGGCCCAGAGCTATTCACTGGCCAACATGGTGCCGCAGGACCCGACCCAAAACGGCAAGCCTTGGTCGCAAATCGAGCAGGACACTCGCAGCTATATTCGCCGTGCCAAAGGTGATGTCTTTGTGATCACCGGTCCGGTCTTTCGCCCTGTCCTCCGGACGGTAGGCGACAGCCAGGTCAATAGCCCTGATCGTCGCACCATCGGCGACGGCCAGGTCTGGGTGCCCGATGCTGTGTTCAAAATGGTCTATGACCCGTCCACCGGCCAGCGCTGGGTGCATCTGCAGGACAACCAGGCAAGCACCAAGGCGGGCCCTCCGATCAGCTATGCGGAGTTTGTGCAGCGCACGGGCATTCGTCTGCTGGACTGAGCACAGTCTCCCCGCCCACAAAAAAGGCCCATGCTGCAATGCGCAGACATGGGCCTTTTTTGCTTGTTAACGGTGCAGATCAGTGGTCGTTGGCCGCATCCAAAAACGCTGTGCCTTCGGTCAGTGGCGCAAAACGGTAGGACGCGGGGGTGCGGCTGAGCTTGACCGGGGCGCCCAGGCCCGTGTAATCACCCATCTTCACCACCATCTCGCGGTGCGCGGTATGCGGCGCTTGCAAGGCTTGTTCCACATTCAGCACCGGCGCGGCGGGCACGCCGATGGCCATCAGGTCCTCAGCCAGCTGCACACCATCATGCACGGCAAAGGCTTGTTCGAGCAGCGGCTTGAGCACATCGCGGTTGACCGAGCGCTGGCCTGCGGTGGCAAAGCGCGTGTCATCGGCCAACTCCGTTTGCCCCAGGTGCTGGCACATCAGGCGGAACTGGCGGTCATTGCCCACGGCCAGAAAAATCGGCGCGCTGCCGGTGTTCACGACATCGTAGGGGTAGATATTGGGATGGGCATTGCCGGAGCGGCCAGGGATCTTGCCGCTCATAAACCAGTTGGCCGCATGCGGGTGCAAGAGCGAGATGCCAGCGTCGTACAGCGAGGCATCGACCAGCTGGCCCAGGCCACTGCGACTGCGCTCATGCAGCGCCAGCAGCACACCGATCACGGCGTTGAGCCCTGTGACCATGTCCACCACCGGCAGGCCCACACGCAGCGGGTCGCGATTGGCCTCGCCATTGATGCTCATCAGCCCGGCCATGGCCTGGATAGCCGCGTCATAACCTGGCAGACCACCCAACGGGCCATCGGCGCCAAAGCCGGTGACCCGGCACCAGACCAGGTGCGGAAACACGTGCTGCATCTGCTCGTAGCCAATGCCCCATTTCTCCATCGTACCGGTCTTGAAGTTCTCGACCACCACATCGGCCTGCGCCATCAAGTCGCGCACCTGGGCCTGGCCTTCGGCGCTGGCCAGATCGAGGAACTGCACACGCTTGTTGCGGTTCAGACCCAGGTAGTACGAGGCCACACCATCGCGGAACGGCGGGCCCCAGCTGCGCGTGTCGTCGCCTTGCGGCGGCTCGACCTTGAGCACATCGGCGCCATGGTCGCCCAGGATCTGGCCGCACAGCGGCCCGCCCAGAATGCGCGAGAGATCGAGCACCTTGATGCCCTGCAAAGCGCCACCATTGGCCGCCTGTGTTGTTGTCATCTTCCGTTTTCCGTTGTATCAGTCCAGCGTCACACCGGACTGCTGAACCACTGCCTGCCATTTGTCCACTTCGGTGGCGATTAAGCGCGCCAGGTAGGCGGGCGAGCGATCCGGCGATGCCTCCAGGCCCTGCGCGGCAAAGGCCTTTTTCACACTGTCCGAATCCAAGGCCTTGGAGAAAGCCTGGTTCAGCACCTGCGCCCGCTCGGGCGGTGTGCCCTTGGGGGCCACCACACCAAAGAAGACACTCACGTCATACCCGGCCATGCCCTGCTCGGCCACGGTGGGGATGTCGGGCATGGCGCTGGAGCGGCGTGCGGTGGCCACGCCCAGGGGCTTGACCTTGCCCGCCTTGATATAGGGCATGGCCGTCAGGATATCGGTAAAGCTCATGTCGACCTGTCCCGCCAGCAAATCATTGAGCGCCGGGCCCGTGCCCTTGTAGGGAATGTGCTGCAGCTTGGTGCCCGCCAGGTTGTTGAACATGACCCCGGCCAGGTGCGAGGAAGCGCCATTGCCCGATGACGCGAAATTGAGCTTGCCGGGCTGGGCCTTGTCCAGCGCGATCAGGCCCTGCACATTGTCGACCGGCAGGCTCGCCTTGACGACCAGGATATTGGGCAGGTAGCCCACATAGATGATGGGCGCATAGCTCGTGCGCGGGTCGTAGCTGATCGACTTGTACAGGCTCTTGTTGATGGCCAGCGGGCCCGAGGTGCCAAACATGATGGTGTAGCCATCGGGCTTGGCTCGCGCCAGGTATTCGGCACCGATATTGCCGCCCGCGCCTGCGCGGTTCTCCACCACCACGCTCTGGCCCAGCTCGCGCGTCAGCTCAGTCGCCAAAATGCGCGCCATGGCATCGGTGGGGCCACCGGGTGGGAAAGGCACGGTGAACATGATTGGACGGTCGGGAAATTTGTCAGCGGCCTGGGCCGATGCCATACCCAGCGCGCCCAGGCAACCCAGGGCGGCCAGCGCCCAACGCATCGAAAATTTTTGCATGTATGTCTCCATTTTTTAAAAGATGTACAGGTCTGGTGCCTGCGTGTTGATGTGGCTGCGGCTGCCGGTCTGTGGCTCAGAGCAACCAATCTTGCGGAATGGACTCGCTGGCCAGCGGGTCGCGCGGCAGCACGCGGTGCAGCAGCACCAGCTGCGACAAGCGCAGGCGCTCGGGTGAATCAATCTGGCCCGCCTCCCAGGCCATCGCAATGGCGGTGGTGCAGTTGTACAGACCGGTAGCAGCCTGGCGGGCCAGCACCGCGCCGCCGTCTTGCGCGGCACGCTCGGCCAGCGCACTGGCGCGGGCCAGTGCGGCATCCAGCGCCTGGCGGTAGCCTGCGCTGATGCTGCAATGCGCCAGCAGGCCTTGCAGGTAGGCCTGCAGCACCGGCAGCGAGCCTTCCCGCTGGATAGCGCGCACGACATCGAGCGCGACGATATTGCTGGTGCCCTCCCAGATGGAGCCCAGGTGGGCATCGCGCACCAGGCGGGGGTCCGTCCACTCTTCGATATAGCCGCAGCCGCCGCGCACTTCCATCGCGTCGCCGGTGACCTTGCGGGCATCGCGGCAGGCGCGGAACTTGATCATCGGCGTCAGGATGCGCAGCAGCGCATAGGCCTCTTTGTCCCCCGCGTCAGACCGCATCAAGGTCTGCGCGGTCTGGAACAGCATGGACCGCGCCTGCTCGGAGGGCACGCGCAGCTTGTCCAGCTGGCGCTGCATCAGCGGCATATCTTGCAGGCGCTTGCCAAAGGCCACGCGCTCGCTGGCCACAAACTCGGCCTCGGCTACTGCGCGGCGCATCATGCCGGCCGAACGCACGCCGTTGGACAGGCGCGAGTTGTTGACCATGTCGGCCATCTGCACAAAGCCCCGGCCCTGCTCGCCGATCAGGTAGGCGGTGGCGCCTTCCATGCGGATCTCGCCGCTGGCCATGGACTTGGTACCCAGCTTGTCTTTGAGGCGGATGATGCGGTAATGGTTCTGGCTGCCGTCATCGAGCGTGCGCGGCAGCAGGAACAGCGAGATGCCCTTCATGCCCGCCGCTGCGCCTTCAACGCGGGCCAGCACCATCGCAAACTCGGCATCGGGGTTGGAGCAGAACCATTTGTCGCCCGTCACGCGCCAGCTGCCATCGGCCTGCGGCTGGGCCAGGGTCTGGGTGTTGGAGATGTCGGAGCCGGCGGCCTGCTCGGTCATGAACATGGCGCCCTGGGCCTGGCTGTCCCAGTCCAGCGACAGCAGCTGCGGCAGGTACTTGGCGACCAGCTCCAACGCACCAAATTTCTTCAAGGTGCGCGTGAGCGAGTCGGTCATCGACAAGGGGCAGCACAGGCCAAACTCGGACTGCACGAACAAATAGGTCAGCGCATATTTGACGGTGGGCGGCATCTTGCCCTGCCAGCCCAGCATGTCGTCGCGGTGTGAGATCGCTTGCAGACCGAATTCGCCATAGGCAATACGCTCCAGCTCTTCATAAGCCGGGTGCTTGATGATGCGCTGGCGGTCTTCACCGGCGCGGCTGCGGTGCTCCAGGGTGGGCGGGTTCTTGTCGGCAATGCTGGCCAGCTCGTCGATGCGGCCGCCGGCCAGCTCACCCATGCGCTGCAGATAGGGCTGCAGATGGGCCAGCAGATCGGCGGGCAGGTAGAGCTGCAAGAGCTGCTGCAAAGCCGGGTCGGTGCTGTAAAAATTGCTGCCGTGGCGATCGGGCACGGGGTGGTCGTGGGCCTGTGCCACTTGCGCCATGGCGCTGCGCTGGGATGGTTCCTGAGCGGACATGCGGGTCTCCTCAATGGCGGGGCCTGCAGTGCGGCCTCCTGGATGGAGGGCACGGCAGGATCGCGTTGTTTTGCGCCATTTCAGCAGCCGGTGCTATTCGCGTCAAATATTATTAAACTCTTTATCGATACTTATTCGATATAGATAGGAGTGCCCATGGAGCTGCGACTGCTGAACTACTTTGCGACCTTGGCTGAGGAGCTGCACTTCAGCCGTGCGGCCCAGCGCCTGTCCATCTCCCAGCCTCCGCTGTCGGTCGCCATCCGCCAGCTGGAGGAAGAAATCGGCGCGGCGCTGTTTGAGCGAAGCAGCAAGGGCGTGCGGCTCACCCCTGCCGGCGCCCACCTGCTGCCGCGCGCACGCCAGCTGCTGGCGCTGGCCGGGCAGGCGGTGCAGGAGACGCGGGATGTGGGCCAGGGCGTGCGCGGCCATCTGCGGCTGGGCTTTGTCGGCTCGGCGCTGTACCGGGGGGTGCCCCAGGCGCTGGCCCATTTTCAAAGCGCGCACCCGCAGGTGCGCATCGATATGCGCGAGCTCAACAGCGCCGAGCAATTGCTGGGCCTGCAGCAGGCCGAGCTGGACATGGGCCTGGTGCATTCGGTGATGCTGCCCGAAGGCCTGCACAGCCAGCTGCTGATGCAAGAGCCCTTTGTGGCCTGCCTGCCGCGCCAGCATGCGCTGGCCGGGCATACCGCGCTGGATCTGGCGCAGCTCAAGCACGAGCGCCTGGTGCTGTTCTCCAGCGCCGTCTCACCCCTCTACCACCAGCGTATCTACCAGATGTGCATGGCCCACGGCTTTGCGCCCGAAGTGCGGCATGAGGTGCGGCACTGGCTGTCGGTGCTGTCGCTCGTATCGCTGGGCCAGGGCGCGGCCATTGTGCCCGCCGCGCTGCAGCGTGTGGGCATGCCCGATGTGGTGTTTATTCCGCTGTTGGGTGAGCAGCCGCAATCCGAGCTGCTGGCCGTCTGGCGCAGCCAGCCGGACAACCCGCTGGTGCACAAGCTGCTGCTCAGCCTGCAATCCGCCGTGCAGGCCGTGCAAGCCCCTGACCCAGGCACCTGATCAACCCGTGTGGCCGCTCAGCACCGTGCGCAGCAGCAAGTCATCGAGCGGTGCAAAATCCACGCTCGGTGTCTGGGGCGGCGGCGCGGCATCGAGCTGCGCCAACGTGGTCTCGATAAAGGCATTGAGCACCGGCATGGCCTGGCCATGCTCAGACTCCTTGGCCGCACGCTTGACCACCAGCAGCGCCGCAATCGCGTCGAGCACGGCCGGGTCACTGACGGTGCCATCGACCAGATCCTGAAAGCGCATGGGCGCCACGCCCTTGCCCTCCGACACCCACAGGCAGGCCAGCAGCGGGCGCAGCACGTAGAGGTATTTTTTGAGTCGTACCATCTCGCCCTGCAGGTACTCGCGGTAGTTTTTGCGCGCCATGTGCAGGTAGTGGTAATGGGTGCGCTCGGGCAGGTGTACGCGCTCAATGGCGGCGCGCATGTCGGCCACAAACAGCGGATCGGCCTGATAGACGACTGGCGAGTCAAACCATTCGATCAAGGTGGCATTGCCTTTTTTGAGCAGGCCCAGCGCCTTGCGCAGCTCCCAGCCGTTGACATCGAACACATCCGAGATAGGCAGCTCGATCACATCACGCTGCTCGCTCACGCTCAGGTACCAAGGCAGGCGCGGCACATAGACAAAGCGCACATCGTAGTCACTGTCGGGCGATGCAAAACCCCAGCCCCGGCTGCCGGACTCGCAGGCGAACAGGATGCGCACCTGGTGCTCGATCTCGATCTGTGCCAGCTTGGCTTCGATGTCGGCGCGCACGGCGGGGTCGATGGGGTGCACCTGCTCTTGCCAGGCTTCAGAATGGTTCACGCTCGCTCCCTTCAAAACCCCTGATCTTGCCAGAACCGCAGGCGCCTCCCCTGCCCTGCGCCCTACAGGCAATGCGAATGCATCTGCTTACAGCCCGCATCCAGAGCGGTGGTACGTGGGCATTGGGCTGCCTTGGCAACCAGCAGCGTGCAGACACGCGATACTGCAGGCTTCGCAAACTTTACCGAAAACAAGAACATGCAAGGCCATCCCGACGTCGTCGACTACCTCAAGGACCTGCTGCGTGGCGAGCTGGCGGCTCGCGACCAGTATTTTGCCCATTCGCGCATTTACGAAGACCAGGGCTTCAGCAAGCTGTTCACCCGCCTGGACCATGAGATGCAGGAAGAAACCCAGCATGCCGACGCGCTGCTGCGCCGCATTCTGATGCTGGGCGGCCGCCCCGATATGCGCCCCAAGGAGTTCACGCCCGGCGCCACCGTGCCCGAGATGCTGCAAAAGGACCTGGATACCGAATACGAAGTGCGTGCCGGCCTGCGCCAGGGCATGGAGCTGTGCGAAAAGCACAGCGACTATGTGAGCCGCGATATTCTGCTGGCACAGCTGCGCGACACCGAAGAAGACCATGCCTACTGGCTGGAAAAGCAGCTGGGCCTGATCAACATGATGGGCCTGCCCAACTACCTGCAAAGCCAGACCTGAGCTGCGCTCGCCCATGCAAAAGGCCGCCATATTTGGCGGCCTTTTGCATGGCGAAGACTGCTGCAGCCCCCTCGGGCCTGGCAGTGTTGAACCCGGTCAGGGTGCAGCGGTGGCTGCCGTTGGCATGCGCATCGAGCGCACCAGCGCCGCCAGCACCACGCCATAGGCGGGCACAAACAGCAGCAGGCTCACGGCCAGTTTGATGACATAGTCCACCAGCGCGATCTCCACCCAGTTGGCGGCCATGAAGGGGTCCGCGCTGCGCCAGAAGGCGATGGAGAAAAAGGCGGCGGTATCGAGCGCCTGGCCAAACACCGAGGCGGCAGCGGGCGCCATCCACCAGGCATGGCTCTTTTGGCGGATGCGGTCAAACACCTGGATGTCGAGCAGCTGGCCCAGCACATAGGCGGCAAAGCTGGCCAGCGCAATGCGGAACACAAAGCTGTTGAAGCTCTGCAAGGCCTCCCAGCCGTTGAAGCGCCCTTCATGGAAGATGACGCCCACGACATAGGACACCAGCAGCGCCGGCAGCATGGCCCGGGTGATGACGCGGCGCGCCTCGACCTTGCCGATCAGACGCACGGTCAGATCAGTGGCCAAAAAGATAAACGGAAAGCTGAAGGCCCCCCAGGTGCTGTGAAAGCCAAACAACGAGATGGGCAGCTGCACCAGGTAGTTGCTGGCAATGACGATGGCGACGTGAAAGGCCACCAGCAAGGAGAGATAGAGAGGCACGCGCGACACAGGGGTCTGCACGGCATGAGCGGAGTTCATGACATTCCTTTTTGGTCAATGGGGGCGAGGGAACCCATGGCTACGAAAGAGCCCCAAGAACAGGTTTGTTCTGGGGCATAAGGGGCCGTATTGTATACGCGCTGCCTAAAACCAGCACCGCCCAGCGCCCATCTCACCGGCCACCGCTGCGGGCTGCGTCCGCCACAAACCACAGACTCAGCATTGAGTCACTATAAAAAGCTGTACAAATAAACAGTTAGCAAGGATACTTGCCACTGTTTATTTAAACAGTCATTCAATCTATGGAAGTCTCTACCCCGATCGCCATCAGCCTGCAGGATTGCCACGGCATTGATCCTGCCCTCAAACAGCGCGCAGAAATGCGCTTTGCCAGAGAGATCGGCAAGTTTTTCCCCGACGAGCAGAACATGCTGGAATCCTTGAGCGCTTATACCGATGCAGCCGAAGGTGGTGAGATCTCTGCCCAGCAAGAGGTGCTGGCCCGCGCCTGGCTCAAGGCCTTTGACAAGGCGCGGCAGGCGGGCTTTCAGGGAATTGGTGTTGAAGAGGCCTACTTCGACGTGCGGCTGGGCTAGTCTGGAGTGCCCTGGCCGCCTGCTTGTATCAGCGCGCGCAGCTCAGCGATTCGCGCCAGCTGGGCTCGCTGACCATGCGCTTTTGCGACTGCAAGGTGTCGCGGCAGAGGTTCTCCAGGGTGCTGCGGTTGCCCGGGTCATTCCAATCCCAGGGGCTGCTGCCCGCCAGGGTCAGCGCCTGCAGCGCACGTGGGCTCTGGCTGCGCACATCTTGCGCAATGCCTGGGTGGGCGGCCAAAAAGTCGGCGCTGCTCTGGGTCATCTCACCGGGCAGTAAAAAGCCCGATTGCTCGCAGCGCTGCACCTGGTACCAATTGTCCAGCGCATACATCACGGCGCCGTCGCAGGGCTGGGCTTCAGGGGCCTCGGCCGTCGCCTGGGCATTGTCTTGTGCGCTGTTTTGCGTCTGTGCCCAGCTGGCGCTGGCCATCACTCCCGGCACCAACAGGGCCAGCACATAGTTCCACATCTTCATCTGACGCATTTCTCCGATCGACTATTTCAAAACTTTCGCGGCATGGGATGGGGCGGGACAGCCATCGCTGCCGGCCCAAAGACCAGCGAACATTGTGCATACACCCATGCTTCTTGCACACTAGCCGCATTAAACCCCTGGGTACGGGCATGAAAAAACCCGCCGCAGCGGGTTGTGGGTGACAGGAGCGCCAAGGCCCCTGCACAGCAGTTGTGATGCTTAGATCTTCTCTGCCACTTCGGCGTATTCCGCAATTTCGTTGAAGTTCATGTAGCGGTACACCGAGGCCTTGTCAGCATCGATCACGCCCATTTCCTTCAGGTACTCTTCCTTGCTGGGCAAGTAACCCAGGCGCGAGGCAATCGCAGCCAGCTCGGCCGAGCCCAGGTACACATTGGTGTTCTTGCCCAGACGGTTGGGGAAGTTACGGGTCGAGGTCGAGATCACCGTCGCGCCTTCGCGCACCTGAGCCTGGTTGCCCATGCACAGCGAGCAGCCGGGCATTTCGGTACGCGCACCGGCGGTACCAAAGGCGGCGTAATGGCCTTCCTTGATCAGCTCGCTCTGGTCCATCTTGGTAGGAGGTGCCACCCACAGCTTGACGGGGATGTCACGCTGGCCGCCCAGCAGCTTGGCTGCAGCGCGGAAATGGCCGATATTGGTCATGCACGAACCGATGAAGGCTTCATCGATCTTGGTGCCGGACACTGCCGACAGGAACTTGGCGTCGTCCGGGTCGTTCGGGCAGCAGACGATAGGTTCCTTGATGTCGGCCAGATCGATCTCGATGACGTGCGCGTATTCGGCGTCCTTGTCGGCTTCGAGCAGATCGGGCTTGGCCAGCCAGGCTTCCACCTTCTCGATGCGGCGTTGCAGGGTCTTGGCATCGGCGTAACCGTCGGCGATCATGTTCTTCATCAGAACGATGTTCGAGGTCAGGTATTCACGCACGGGCTCAGGGTTGAGCTTGATCGTGCAGCCAGCGGCAGAGCGCTCGGCGGAGGCATCGGACAACTCAAACGCTTGCTCGACCTTCAGGTCTGGCAGGCCTTCGATTTCCAGGATACGGCCGGAGAACTCGTTGATCTTGCCAGCCTTGGCAACGGTCAGCAGACCGGCCTTGATCGCGTACAGCGGGATGGCATGCACGAGATCGCGCAGGGTCACGCCAGGCTGCATTTCGCCCTTGAAGCGCACCAGCACCGATTCAGGCATGTCCAGCGGCATCACGCCGGTCGCAGCACCAAAGGCCACCAGGCCCGAGCCTGCGGGGAAGGAGATACCAATAGGGAAACGGGTGTGCGAATCGCCACCGGTGCCCACGGTGTCGGGCAGCAGCAGGCGGTTGAGCCAGCTGTGGATCACGCCGTCACCAGGACGCAGGGCCACGCCGCCACGGTTGCTGATGAACTGGGGCAGTTCGCGGTGGGTCTTCACGTCCACCGACTTGGGGTACGCAGCGGTGTGGCAGAAGGACTGCATCACCATGTCGGCCGAGAAGCCCAGGCAAGCCAGGTCCTTCAGCTCGTCACGGGTCATCGGGCCGGTGGTGTCTTGCGAGCCCACGGTGGTCATGCGCGGTTCGCAGTAGGTACCGGGGCGCACGCCCTGGCCTTCTGCCAGACCGACGGCACGGCCGACCATCTTTTGCGCCAGGGTGAAGCCAGCCTTGGATTCGGCAGGTGCCTGGGGCAGACGGAACACGGTGGATGCAGGCAGGCCCAGCGCTTCGCGGGCCTTGGCGGTCAGCGAACGGCCAATGATCAGGTTGATACGGCCGCCGGCGCGCACTTCGTCAAACAGCACATCGCTCTTGAGTTGGAACTCAGTAACCGTTTCGCCGTTCTTGAGGATCTTGCCGTCGTAGGGCAGCACGTCGATGACATCGCCCATCTCCAGCTTGGAGACGTCCACTTCAATCGGCAGCGAGCCGGAGTCTTCTTGCGTGTTGAAGAAGATGGGGGCGATCTTGCCACCCAGAGTCACGCCACCAAAGCGCTTGTTGGGCACAAAGGGAATGTCCTGGCCGGTGGCCCAGACGATGGAGTTGGTAGCGGACTTGCGCGAAGAACCGGTGCCGACCACGTCGCCCACATAGGCCACCAGGTGGCCCTTTTTCTTCAGGTCGTCGATGAACTGCATCGGACCGCGCTTGCCGTCTTCTTCGGGCTTGAAGGCCGCGTCAGGACGCGTGTTCTTCAGCATGGCCAGGTAGTGCAGAGGAATGTCGGGGCGGCTCCAGGCGTCTGGTGCGGGCGACAGGTCGTCGGTGTTGGTCTCGCCAGGCACCTTGAAGACGGTGACGGTGATCTTCTTCTCGACTTCAGGGCGCGATGTGAACCACTCGGCGTCCGCCCAGCTTTGCATCACTTCCTTGGCCTTGGCATTGCCGGCCTTGGCCTTGTCGGCCACGTCGTTGAAGAAGTCGAACATCAAGAGCGTCTTCTTGAGCGCCTCGGCAGCCACAGCGGCTACTTCAGCGTCATCCAGCAGCTCGATAAGAGGGTGAACGTTGTAACCACCCACCATGGTGCCCAGCAGCTCGGTGGCCTTGGCCTTGGAGATCAGCGCCACTTTCAGGTCGCCGTGTGCCACGGCAGCCAGGAAGGAAGCCTTGACCTTGGCGGCATCGTCCACGCCTGGAGGCACGCGGTGGGTCAGCAGATCAAGCAGAAATGCATCTTCACCGGCAGGCGGGTTCTTGATCAATTCGATCAAGTCAGCGACCTGCTTGGCATCCAGCGGCAGTGGGGGGATGCCCAGAGCGGCACGCTCACTCACATGGTCGCGGTAGGCTTTCAACATACGTTCTCCGGTTCTCTATTTCAATGGTGGGGCGCTCGCAAGGCGTCGGGCTTCCGCGCCGCTGTTCTTATCAGCGGCCGTTGCCTTCAAACAGTGCGGCAGGTGGGTTTTTCTTGATAGCTTCGGCTACCTGGTTTTGCTCGGGGCTCATGCATTCATCGGCCAGGCGTTGGCCCAGCTTGCGATTGATCAGCATGGATTTGTTGGCAACTTGCAGCCACATGGCGCCAGCGTGCTGGTCTTCCAGGCGGACGGTGCCGGTGGAGGTTGACACCGGAGACATGTGGTACTTGAAGCCCTTGCCTTCAACGAAGAAGTAGCCAGGGTTGACCGAATCCTTGGCGATATTGACCGATGCGCCCAATTCGCAGCTGATGCGGCCTTGGTAGACCTGCTCGGCAATGGCCAATTCGGCGGGGGTCAAGGTCTGCTGGGCAGGGATGGCTGCAACAGCGGCGGCCGCACCGGCACCCGCGGCAACCGCTGCGCCCTTTTTGGCGGTGGAGGCACGCTTGGCGGGGGCTTTTTTGGCCGGTGCCTTCTTGGCAGCGGTGGTCTTGGCGGCCGCTGGCTTGGCCGCCTTCTTGTCTTGCGCCTGCACACTGCCCATAGCCAGAGTCAGCGCAGGAACCAAGACCAACAAAGAAATCACGCGATTTTTCATAACAACTCCCGCGATACAACGCAAGAAACAGGAAAAGGGCTGCCCGGAATGGTTACAGCCACTCCCGAACTGTACCCGGCAACGGACAACCCGTCTGCGCAGCACGCTCCAAAATTTGCCAAAAGTAACGATAACTTGCACGGTCATGCAAGACCCCATCGACGCTGATAGGGGCCCATTGCGCGTCTGCCGCCGCCCGCACGATACGGGCCGCTTCATCGACCTGGCTCTGCGTGGGCGCAAAAGCCTGCAGGATGGGACGGATCTGCGCGGGGTGGATGCTCCACATGCGGGTATAGCCCAGCTCGCCATAGGCACGGCGTGCGGCCTGCTCCATCGCATCGGGGTTCTTGAACTCGGTTACCACGCAGTGCGATGGCACCTTGCCATAGGCATGGCAGGCCGCAGCGATCTCCAGCTTGGCGCGCAGCACCAGCGGATGCGTAAACTGGCCTTGCACGCCCATTGCACTGGACGGAATCGCGCCACCATGAGCTGATACAAAATCCATCAAACCAAAGCTGATGCTTTGCACCCGGGGGTGGGCCGCGATCTCAAAAGCGCGATGAACTGACTGAGGTGATTCAATCAGTGCATGCAAAGGAATTTGGACACCGGTGGCACGCTGCAGCAGCCGGTCGACCTGGTCAATATCGTCCACCGATTCCACCTTGGGCACCATGATGTGGCAGAGCCTGTCGCCCGCCTCGCCCGCAATGGTGGCGATGTCTTCGGCCAGCGCTGCGTGGTCTGCCGCATGCACACGGGCCGCTACCCGGGCGCCGGGTGCGGCGTTCTTGGCAAGCGAGGCCACCAGCTGGGCATGGGCCTTTTCCTGGCCAACGGCCGCGCCGTCTTCGCAGTCCAAGGTCACATCGAACACGCAGCGGCCAAACTCTTGCGTCATCTGCGCCTGCAAAGCCAAGCTCTTGCGCATGCGGTCTTCGACACCGCTGTAATGGTCGCAGACCGGCAAGGCCAGCGCCCCAGACTGGGCGCCGAGCAGAACCTGTGCGGGATGGATGGCGGAAATACTCATGGTCAAGGCTTAGATGGGGCGGCAGGCCACCAAAAACAAGCGGGGAAAGGCCAGCAGGCGCCGGCCATCGCTGCGCGGGCTGTAGGCAGCATCAATGCGGCGGGTGTACTCGGCCACAAAGCTGGTTTGCAAGTCGGCGGACAGCGGTTGGAGAAACGGCCGCAGACCCGTGCCGCTTACCCACTGGACAATCGCCTCCGCACTGTCCATCGGGTGCTGGTAGGCCGTACGCCAGGCATCCACCTGGGCATCACGGGCCAGCACATCGTAATAATCATTCAGGGCCAGCAAATCCGTGCGCAAGGCATGCGGATCGCCGATCTCTGCAGCCCAGGGCTGCAGCGCGGCCACTTCGCGCATCAGGCGGTGGCTGGGCTCATCGCGGTTGTCCGGCATCTGCACGGCCAGCACACCACCAGGGGCCAACATGCCCATCAAACGGGGCAAGAGCTGCTCGTGGTCTGGCACCCATTGCAGGGCCGCATTGGCAAAAATCAGATCGGGCAAACGCCCGTTGTGCAAGGGAGCCTGCCATTGGGCGATATCGCCCTGCTCAAAATGCACTTGCGCAAGACGCTGGCGCGCAGCGGCCAGCATGTCTTGCGACTGGTCGACACCCAGCACCCGTGCATGCACAAAGCGCTGGGCCAGCAGCTCGGTGGAATTGCCCGGCCCGCAACCCAGATCCACCACATAGGCGGTATCGCTGGGCAGGGCCACGCGCGCCAGCAGGTCAGCGGCCGGGCGCGTGCGCTCGTCCTCGAACCGGCTGTAGAGCTGGGCATTCCATGCAAGCATGCTGGTGGGCGCCTTATTACTACAGCAGGTGCTTGACGCCGTCTTGCTCGCCTTGCAGCTCAGCCAGGGTCTTGTCGATGCATTCTTGCGAGAACGCGTCGATTTCCAGACCTTGGACGATCTTGTATTCGCCGTTGTCGGTGGTCACTGGGAAGCCGAAGATGATGCCAGCTGGGATGCCGTATTCACCGTTCGAAGGCACGCCCATGGTCACCCATTCGCCAGCCGAGCCCAGGGCCCAGTCACGCATGTGGTCGATGGCAGCGTTGGCAGCCGATGCGGCCGACGACAGGCCGCGCGCTGCAATGATGGCGGCGCCACGCTTGCCAACGGTAGGCAGGAACACGTCCTTGTTCCAGGCTTGGTCGTTGATCGCTTCCTTGATGGACTTGCCGTCCACCGTGGCGAAACGGTAGTCAGCGTACATGGTTGGCGAGTGGTTGCCCCACACGGTCAGCTTGCGGATGTCGCCGACCTTGAAGCCGCCCTTGGCAGCCAGTTGGGAAGCAGCGCGGTTGTGGTCCAGGCGCAGCATGGCGGTGAAGTTCTTCGCTGGCAGGTCGGGAGCCGACTTCATCGCGATGTAGGCGTTGGTGTTGGCAGGGTTGCCGACCACCAGCACCTTCACGTTGCGCGAAGCGACAGCGTTCAGGGCCTTGCCTTGGGCGGTGAAGATCTGGGCATTGGCAGCCAGCAGGTCAGCACGTTCCATGCCTGGGCCGCGAGGACGGGCGCCCACCAGCAGTGCGTAGTCGGTGTCCTTGAAGGCTTGCAGCGGATCGCTGTGGGCTTCGATGCCGGCAACCAGCGGGAATGCGCAGTCTTCCAGCTCCATGATCACGCCCTTGAGCGCGTTTTGTGCCTTCTCGTCAGGAATTTCCAGCAGTTGCAGGATGACAGGCTGATCCTTGCCCAGCATTTCGCCCGAAGCGATGCGGAACAACAGGGCATAACCGATTTGACCAGCGGCACCGGTAACGGCGACACGTACGGGCTTCTTGCTCATGGGAAAACTCCAGAAAATAGAAAAGAGGCGTCCAAGCAGGCCAGCATCGGAGAGTGCGTCAAAACGACTGGAATCAGCGACCGGGATCCCCCGACGGCAGGTCTGTAAACAGCGCGTAAGTGTACTCTTGAACAGTTCACTCAGTCAATTTGTCTTATGTCTTATATAAGATATGATTGACCCCGGTTGCGCTATACAATGCGCGCTGAGAATTTGAACCGATGGCTGCCACGCTCACTGTGGCACCCGAGAGATTGAATCTCTCCCAAGACAAGCGCATGACATCTTCCACCCCGAATGCAAACGACACCGGAATCACGTCCGCTGGCGACAGCGTGGGTGGCGCGACCCCTGCTTTCAGCCCCCTCTACCAACAAATCAAGGGCTTGATCCTGCAAAGCCTGCAAGCAGGCGCCTGGAAACCGGGCGAGATGATCCCCAGCGAGATGGAGCTGGCCGCGCGCTACCGCGTGAGCCAAGGCACCGTGCGCAAGGCCATCGACGAACTGGCTGCCGAAAACCTGCTGCTGCGCCGCCAGGGCAAGGGCACCTTTGTGGCCACCCATGCCGAGCGCAATGTGCAGTACCGCTTCTTGCGCCTGCTGCCCGACAGTGGCGACCTCAACGAAGAGGGTCCGGCGCAGCGCAACATCATCTCCTGCCGCAGCATCAAGGGCCAGAGCGAAATCTGCAAACTGCTGCAGGTGCCGACGGGCGAATCGCTGATCCATGTGCGCCGCGTGCTAGTGTTTGCCGGCATCCCTACCATTTTGGAAGACATCTGGCTGCCCAGCAGCAGCTTCAAAGGCCTGTCGGCCGAGCAAATGCGCGACTACCCCGGCGCCACTTACGCGATGTTCGAGGTGGAATACGGCGTGCGCATGGTGCGCGCGCAAGAGAAATTGCGTGCCGTTTTACCCGACCCCGCCCAGGCCGATTTGTTACACATCGACGGCCACACCCCGCTGCTCAGCGTCGAGCGTGTGGCTTACACCTACAACGATGTTCCCATGGAATTACGACGAGGCCTTTACCGCACAGACACCCACCACTACAGCAATACCCTGAGCTAGTGCAGCGGTCAAGTCAGAGTAGTCACCACGGGGTTAAAGAGAAACCCTTAGACCTGCGCGCTGCATTGCAATAAAATTTTGCAGGTTTGAGGCAAGCGATTACATAGCAGTTACATCCACGAAAGATTTCACACCATGACAGATACCACGAAGAAGCGGCCCGAGTTTCGCAATATCAACCCCATTTCGGACCTCACCACCTACCGCTTGCCGGTAGCAGCCAAGCTGTCGATCCTGCACCGCGCCAGCGGCCTGGTCATGTTCTTCCTGCTGCCTTTTGTGATCTGGTTGCTCGATACCTCAATCTCCTCCGAATTCTCCTACGCCCGTTTCACCGCCGCCTTCAACACCGGCGCCGGCATCTTCCCGGGCTGGTTCATCAAATTGGCCGTGCTGGCCCTGATCTGGTCCTACCTGCACCACTTCTGCGCTGGCCTGCGCCACATCTGGATGGACGTGTCGCACAAGTCGGTCAACAAAGAGTTTGGCAAGAACTCGGCCCTGGCCTGCTTTGCCATCAGCCTGCTGCTGACCGCCATCCTGGGCGCCAAGCTGTTCGGTCTGTACTGATCGCCCGCGACTGCATTCACTGATCAATAAGAAAGGATTCCCCATGTCCGTCAATTACGGCTCCAAACGCGTCGTGACCGGTGCCCACTACGGCTTGCGCGACTGGCTGGCCCAGCGTGTAACCGGCCTGCTGATGGCCCTGTTCACCGTGGCTCTGCTGGCCCAGGTGCTGCTCATCAAAGGCCCTATCGGCTACGAGCAGTGGGCAGGCATCTTCGCCCAGCAATGGATGAAGTTCATCACCGTCGGCACCCTGGTGGCACTGGCCTACCACGCCTGGGTGGGCATGCGTGAAATCTTCATGGACTACATCCAGCCCGTCGGCCTGCGCCTGGTGCTGCAGATTTTTGTGCTGGTCTGGTTGGTCGGCTGCCTCGGCTGGGGCCTCCAGGTTCTGTGGCGTCTGTGATCCCCGCGATTGAAAGAGAACAATGAGCTATACAAAAGAGAACATCACAAAGCGCAAGTTTGATGTAATCATCATCGGCGCTGGCGGATCCGGCCTGCGCGCTGCGCTGGAACTGTCCAAGGCTGGCCTGTCCGTGGCCGCTCTGTCCAAGGTTTTCCCCACCCGCTCGCACACCGTGGCAGCGCAAGGGGGCGTGTCCGCATCGCTGGGCAATATGTCGCCCGACAACTGGGAATGGCACTTCTACGACACCATCAAGGGCTCGGACTGGCTCGGTGACCAGGACGCCATCGAGTTCATGTGCCGCGAAGCACCCAAGGTGGTGTATGAGCTGGAACACTTCGGCATGCCTTTCGACCGCAACCCGGACGGCACCATTTACCAGCGCCCCTTTGGCGGCCACACCGCCAACCACGGCGAAAAGCCCGTGCAACGCGCTTGCGCAGCCGCTGACCGTACCGGTCACGCGATGCTGCACACGCTGTACCAGCAAAACGTCAAGTCCAAGACCAACTTCTTCGTGGAGTGGATGGCGCTCGACCTGATCCGTGACGAATCCGGCGATGTGATCGGCGTGACCGCCATCGAGCTGGAAACCGGCGACCTGTACGAGCTGCACGCCAAGGCCGTGCTGCTGGCCACCGGCGGCGCGGGCCGTATCTTCCAGGCATCGACCAATGCCTTCATCAACACCGGCGACGGCCTGGGTATGGCAGCGCGCGCTGGCATCCCGCTGCAGGACATGGAGTTCTGGCAGTTCCACCCCACCGGCGTGGCCGGCGCGGGCGTGCTGCTGACCGAAGGCTGCCGCGGTGAAGGCGCTATCCTGCGCAACAGCGATGGCGAGCGTTTCATGGAACGCTATGCGCCTACCCTGAAGGACCTGGCACCACGCGACTTCGTCTCGCGCTCGATGGACCAGGAAATCAAGGAAGGCCGTGGCTGCGGTCCCAACAAGGACTACATCCTGCTGGACATGACCCACCTGGGTGCAGAAACCATCCGCAAGCGCCTGCCTTCGGTGGAAGAAATCGGCCACAACTTCGCCAACGTGGACATCACCAAGGAACCAATTCCCGTGGTGCCCACCATCCACTATCAGATGGGCGGCATTCCCACCAACATCAACGGCCAAGTCGTTGTTTGGGATGGTGAAGAGAACAAGGTTGTCAACGGCCTCTACGCTGTGGGCGAATGCTCCTGCGTGTCGGTGCACGGCGCCAACCGCCTGGGCACCAACTCGCTGCTGGACCTGCTGGTCTTCGGCAAGGCTGCCGGCAAGCACATTGTGGAATTCGTCAACGGCTTTGGCTCGCACCGCGAAGTGCCCGCCGACGGCGCTGACCGTACCCTGGCTCGTCTGAACCAGCTGCAAGACTCCAAGGAAGGCACTTACGCCCAGGATCTGGCAGGCGAAATCCGCACTTCCATGCAGACACACGCTGGCGTGTTCCGCACCCAGAAGAGCATGGACGAAGGCGTGACCAAGATCAACGCCCTGCGCGAACGCGTGGGCTCCGTGACGCTGAAGGACAAGTCCATGGTGTGGAATACCGCACGCATGGAAGCCCTGGAAGTGGACAACCTGATCGAAGTGGCACAAGCCACCATGACATCGGCTGCTGCCCGCAAGGAATGCCGTGGAGCACACACCGTGTACGACTACGAGCACCCTGCCGACCACGCCGAATTCCCGCTGGGCCGCAACGACAAGGAATGGCTCAAGCACACACTGTGGGATAGCGCCACGAACGGCCTGTCTTACAAGCCTGTGAACCTCAAGCCCCTGACCGTTGCAAGCGTACCTCCCAAGGTTCGTACGTTCTAATCCAGTAGCCCACGAGAGAAGATCAAAATGAAGCGCACATTCAAAATCTACCGCTACGATCCTGATCGGGACGCCAAGCCTTACATGCAAACCGTGCAAGTCGAACTCGACGGTCACGAACGCATGCTGCTGGACGCCCTGGTCAAGCTCAAGGAAATGGATCCATCGATCTCGTTCCGTCGCTCCTGCCGTGAAGGCGTGTGCGGCTCGGACGCCATGAACATCAACGGCAAAAACGGTCTGGCCTGCTTGACCAACATGAACACCCTCAAGGGTGACATCGTGTTGAAGCCCCTGCCCGGCCTGCCCGTGGTTCGCGATCTGATCGTGGACATGACCCAGTTCTTCAAGCAGTACCACTCGATCAAGCCCTACCTGATGGCTGACAGCTTTGTCGCCAACGAGAAGGAGCGCCTGCAGTCGCCCGAAGAGCGCGAAGAGCTCAACGGCCTGTACGAGTGCATTCTGTGCGCGAGCTGCTCGACCAGCTGCCCCTCGTTCTGGTGGAACCCCGACAAGTTCGTGGGCCCTGCTGGTCTGCTGCAGGCCTACCGCTTTATTGCGGACAGCCGTGACGACCACACCAGCGAGCGCCTGGACAACCTGGAAGACCCCTACCGTCTGTTCCGTTGCCACACCATCATGAATTGCGTGGACGTGTGCCCCAAGCACCTGAACCCCACCAAGGCGATTGGCAAGATCAAGGAACTGATGGTTCGCCGTGCGGTGTAAACACCAGATAGAGCAATGATGGAAAACGAACTGCTGGATGAACGTGCGCGCGATCTGCTGCGCTGGCGTAGTCGCCGAGGCTTGGTGGAGAACGATATCTTCGTCGAGCAGTTCTTCCGGACTTACGGAGCAAGCCTGAATGTCCGCCAGGCGCATGGGCTGACCACTTTGATGAACCTGGCCGACAACGACCTGCTGGACTTGCTGCTCAAGCGCAAGGAACTGACAGGCGACCTCGACACGCCAGATGTTCACGAAGTGCTGGAGATGCTGCGCAGCCGAAAACAACGCGCATCTCTTGCGGACTAACTCGAGAAGGAACCAGTTTTATGAAACTAGCAGACAACAAAGCCACGCTATCGTTTAGCAACGGCGCAGCAAGTGTAGACCTTCCCGTCTACCAGGGCTCGATCGGCCCGGATGTCATCGACATCCGCAAGCTGTACGCGCAGACCGGCATGTTCACCTACGATCCCGGTTTCCTCTCGACGGCTGCTTGCCAGTCGGCCATCACCTATATCGATGGTGACAAGGGTGAGCTGCTGTACCGCGGCTACCCCATCGAACAGCTGGCCAAGAACTGCAACTTCCTGGAAACCTGCTACCTGCTGCTGTACGGCGAGCTGCCCAACGAAACCCAGAAGGCTGACTTTGAAAACCGCGTGACCCAGCACACCATGGTCAACGAGCAAATGCAGTTCTTCCTGCGTGGCTTCCGCCGTGATGCACACCCCATGGCTGTGCTGACCGGTCTGGTGGGCGGCATGTCGGCTTTCTATCACGACAGCACCGACATCACGAACCCTGAGCACCGCAACATTGCTGCGATCCGTCTGATTGCCAAGATGCCTACTCTGGTGTCCATGGCATACAAGTACGGCGTGGGCCAGCCCTACATGTACCCGAAGAATGACCTGTCCTATGCAGGCAACTTCATGCGCATGATGTTCGGCAACCCTTGCGAAGAGTACAAGGTCAATCCCGTGATTGAACGTGCTCTGGACCGCATCTTCATCCTGCACGCAGACCACGAGCAAAACGCGTCGACCTCGACCGTGCGCCTGTGCGGCTCCTCGGGCACCAACCCGTTCGCAGCCATCTCCGCTGGCGTTGCTTGCCTGTGGGGCCCTGCCCACGGCGGCGCCAACGAAGCCTGTCTGAACATGCTGGAACACATCCAGGCCAATGGCGGCATCGCCAAGGTCGGTGAGTTCATGGAGCAGGTCAAGGACAAGTCCAGCGGCGTCAAGCTGATGGGCTTTGGCCACCGCGTCTACAAGAACTACGACCCCCGCGCCAAGCTGATGCAGGAAACCTGCAACGAGATCCTGGCCGAGCTGGGCCTGGAAAACGATCCGCTGTTCGCCCTGGCCAAGCAAGTCGAGAAGATTGCGCTGGAAGACGACTACTTCGTGTCGCGCAAGCTGTACCCGAACGTCGACTTCTACTCTGGCATCGTGCAACGCGCCATCGGCATCCCCGTCAAGCTGTTCACCGGTGTCTTCGCACTAGCCCGCACCGTCGGCTGGATCGCCCAGCTCAACGAGCAAATGGCCGATCCCGAGTACAAGATTGGCCGTCCACGCCAGCTGTACACCGGCTCGGTGGCCCGCGAAGTGCAGCCTATCGGCAAGCGCTGATAGCGCCGTTCAGGCAGCGCCTGCGCTGCCTGGCACTGCAATAGCGACCGCTTCGCAACCCGCTTCGGCGGGTTTTTTCATGCCCGCTGGCGCATTAATCGCTTGTTAAGCTGCCCCGCCGACCATGGCGGGATGACATTCTTTGCCCGGTTTATCACCCCCTCTGGCAAGGCCGCAGCACAGCGCGACGCAGCCATCGCACCCGCAGACACGGCGGCATTCCCTCCCCACTCGGATGGCCTGCCCTTCAGTGCCGACCTGGCCACCACCGCCTCCAAAGCAGCGCGGCCTGTGTGGCAATGGAGCCTGTTCATCAGCCTGTGGCTGGCCAGCGTCGGCAACCTGGCCTTGTGGAAGACCATTGCCCAAACCGAGGGCTTCAGCACCACACAGCAGTGGACCTTGGGCCTGAGCCTGGGCTTGGCCATTGCCTGCGCCTGTTGGGCATTGTTGACCCTGATCAGCTGGGGCCGCGCGGCCAAGCCAGTGCTGGTCGCCATGTGCTGGATCGCCGCCTTTGCGGCCTGCTTCATGCTGAACTACGGCATTGCCATCGATGCATCCATGCTGGTCAATGTGCTGCAGACCGATGCCAAAGAAGCGGCCGACCTGCTGCACTGGAGCCTGGTGGTCACCGTAGGCGCCATCGCCATTCCACCCACCTGGTGGCTCTACCGCCAGACCCTGCCCCAGCACAAAGGCTGGCGCCCGGTGCTGCGGCAGCTGGCCATGGTGCTCATCGCCGTGCTGGCCCTGGTACTGGTGGTGATGGCCGGGTTTCGGCCCATTTCATCGGCCATGCGCAACCACACCTCGCTGCGCTACATGATGAACCCGCTGTCGACCGTCTATGCCGCCGGCAACCTGGTGGCCCAGCAAATCCACCACCGGGACACCACCCTGTACCCGATTGGCGAAGACGCCAAGCTGGGCGCCAGCTACGCGGCCCAGGCCAGCTTCCCCATCTATGCGCTGGTAGTGGGCGAGACCGGCCGGGCCGGCAACTTTGCCACCAATGGCTATGAGCGCGCCACCACGCCGTTGCTGTCTGCGCGCCAGGATCTGGCCGTCGCCACCAATGCCTGGTCCTGTGGCACCAGCACCGCCGTGTCGCTGCCCTGCATGTTCTCCCACCTGGGGCGCAGCAGCCAGGACAGCAGCAAGTCCTATGAAAACCTGCTCGATGTCTTGCAACGCGCAGGCCTGGCCGTTCTGTGGGTAGAGAACCAATCGGGCTGCAAAGGCGTGTGCACCCGGGTAAACAACGCCAACACCAAGAACGACCTGCCTGCCGCCGCGCGCCAAGCCCTGTGCCAGGATGGCGAGTGTGTGGACATGGCCTTGCTCGAAGGTCTGGACGAGCGCATCAACGCGCTGCCCGCCGAGCAGCGAGCCAAGGGTGTGGTGCTGGTGCTGCACCAGATGGGCAGCCATGGCCCCGCTTATTTCAAACGCTCACTCAGCCAGGACAAAGCCTTCAGCCCCGAGTGCAACAGTGTCAATCTGCAGTCCTGCGATCGCGCATCCTTGGTCAACGCCTATGACAACAGCGTGGTCGCCACCGACCGCATGCTCGGCGGCCTGATCGACTGGCTGGCCCGCAAAGGCCAGCGCCAACCCACCGCGATGATGTATGTGGCCGACCATGGCGAATCCCTGGGCGAGAACAACATCTATCTGCACGGCCTGCCCTACTCCGTGGCGCCTGATGTGCAAAAGCATGTGCCCTGGATCACCTGGCTGTCGCCCGCCATGCAGCAGCGCATGGGCCTGAGCACCAGCTGCCTGCAGCAAGCCGTGGGCACCGCCCGCATCAGCCACGACAACCTGTTCCACTCGATGCTGGGCCTGACCGATGTGCAGACCGCGCTGCACCAGCCGGAGCTGGACATCTTTGCCAGCTGCAAGGGCCGTGCTGCGCCACCGGTTGCGCTTGCCCCGGCGACCCCGATGGCACATGTGGCAGCGGCCTCCATCGCCGCGCCGACGCCCTCACCTTTGGCGGCACCCGCCAGCAACGGCCGCAAGCGCGGCTAAAACAGGCTGCCCTGACCAGGCTGCGGTGCTGCGCTGGCAGTGCCCTGGCGCGCTGCCTGCACCTGCTGGGCCTGCCAGAGCGCAAAGCCACGCCAGTCCATCTCAATGCGCTCACGGCCATAGCCCAGCTGTGCGCAGGCCCGCCTAAAACGCTGGCGCACCAGGTCGGCCCACAGGCCCTGGCCCTTCATCCGCGCAAAGGACTGGCTGTCATAGCTTTTGCCGCGCAGCCGGTCGGCTTCGCTGATTTGGTGCAGGTCCCGCACCCGCTCCATCACCCGGTCTGCACGTTGCGGGTAGTGGGCTTGCAACCACTGCTGGAACACCCCGTTCAGCTCCCAGGGCAGGCGCAGGACGGTGTAAAAGGCAGTGGTGGCACCGGCCTCGCGTGCGGCGGCCAGCACCTCCTCCATGTCTTCGGTCAAAAACGGAATATGCGGCGCCACGCTCACCCCCACCGGAATGCCCGCCTCGGCCAGCCGGCGTATGGTGCGCAGGCGCCGGTGCGGCGCGGCCGCCCGGGGTTCGAGCAGGCGGGTCAGCTGCGGATCGAGACTGGTGATGGTGATGTAGACGGCCGCCGCATTCTTGCGCGCCGCAGCGGCCAGCAGGTCTATATCGCGCTCCACCGCGCTGCTCTTGGTGATCAGCGAAAAAGGATGCTCAGCCTCGCAAAGCACCTCGATCAGCTGCCGCGTCAGGCCCAGCTCGCGCTCAATGGGTTGGTAACAATCGGTGGCCGAGCCAATATTGAGGGAGGCCCGCTGGTAGCGCGGGCGACTGATTTCGGCCTTCAGCACCTGGGCAATATTGGTCTTGGCGAACAGCTGGGTTTCAAAATCGAGGCCTGGCGAGAGGTTCAGGTAGCTGTGGTACGGCCGGGCATAGCAGTAGATGCAGCCATGCTCGCAACCCCGGTAGGGATTGACTGAGTGATCAAAAAAGATATCGGGCGAGTCATTTTTCTGGATCGCGCTGCGGGCCTGCTCTTCATGTACCTGGGTCGGCAAGCTCTCTGCGGTGTGTTGCCACCAGGCACCCTCGTCGGCACCCAGGTCTGCGCCCAGATGTGCATCAGCGCCGTTGCAAGCCTCGGCAGTTGCGGGCGTCCAGCCGTCGTCCGCCCACTCCCGCACATCGCTGGCAAAACGGTGGCGGGGTGCACCTATCGCACCGCGCCCCTTGCGCGCCACCGGCAGCGGCACCCGCACTTCGACCGGTCCATCGACCTCGTCGGCACAGCGCCGCGAGGCCTGCGGGTCTTCAACCGAGGTGGGTGGCGGTGCGGTGGGCAAGGTGTTTAGAGGGGCTTGGCGGGCAGACATACTAACTGTTTTTATATACAGTAATTCTATGCATTGTGCGCCTTCCCAAAGGCCGCTGCAAGCGTCCTCAAAACCAGGGCTATTCGCACCGTTTTGGTGCGACATGGGGCTTGGCCTACATTCAGGGATTACATACTCCGAAGGGAATTCTCATGTCTCGCAAACCCCAACTCATCCTGTCGTCCCTGGATGTGGACCGCCTGGAGGCACTGCTGGAGGCCATGCCTGCCAGCGCCTTCCCCGGCAAGGCGGATCTGGAGGCCGAGATTGCCCGTGCCGATATCGTGGAGCCGACGGATATTCCGCCCGATGTAGTGACGATGAACTCCACCGTCAACTTCGACATTGCCGAGTCTGGCAAGCAGTTCCAACTGACCTTGGTCTACCCCAAGGACCTGGACGACAGCAGCAACAAGATTTCGGTGTTTGCACCGGTGGGCAGCGCGCTGCTCGGCCTGTCGATTGGCGATGCGCTGGCCTGGCCATCGGTGGGCGGCAAAACGATGACCGTGAAAGTCACCGGCATCAGCTACCAGCCCGAGCGGGCCGGCGATCTGCACCGCTGAACAGCGAAGGGCCTAACGACAGCGCTTGCTTACATCGCAAAACGGGCGCCCAGCAGGCTCACCAGCAAGCCCGCGCCCACCAGGCCCAGCTCCCAGCGGGCCACGGAGCGAATGCTGGGGGTGCGGGCCTCGACGCCACGATAGAGCGCGCGGCCCGCCAGCAGCGACAGCACAAAGGCCATGCACATGCCCAGCCAGTTGAGCCAAGGCTGGGTGGGCCAGAGGTGCGAGACCACCGCGTTGCACAGCACCACGATGGAGAAGTGCACCAGAAACACCGAGTAAGCCATTTGGCCAAGCGACTGCAGCCAGCGCGCAGGCGCTTGGCGGCCAAGCCAGACCACCAGGCGGCTGTCGGACGGCATACGCATCAGCCACAGCAAACCTAGCGCCCCGCACAAAGCCACCGCAATGCGCAGGCGGAAATCCAGCTCCAGCGATACGAGACCCAGGGCCAGCAACAAGGCCGTCCAGGACCAGGGCTTGGTGCTTTGGCTGCCCCAATAGGCCAGCATGCCCATGCCATAGGCGCCCACAAAGTAGATGAACCACATGTCCAGTTCGCTATGGCGGTTGAACACCAACAGCGACAAGGCGGTGAGCGCAATCACCACATGCTGACCCAGCTGCAAACCCAGCCACGGGCGGGCCCAGCGGCGGCTGAGCGCGAACAACAGGGTGACGGCAGCAAACAGCTGAAAATCAATGGCGACGTACCAGACACCTGCCGAGAGCGCATCTTCCCCGCTGATGTCCTGCAGCATCAATGCATTGGCAATCAATTGCTGCCAGGTGGGCTCGGCTGGAACGGAATCATGGGCAAACCAGGGCCGCACCAGCGCGGCGATGAGCACGGCCAGCAGCAGCGCGACTGAATACGGTGCCAACAGGCGCAGCGCGCGCTGGCCGATCTTGGACAGGGGGCTGCCAAAGCGGGCCACGCCTTGCGGCGCCAGACTGGCGGCCGACAGAAAGCCACCCATGACCAGGAAGATCTGCACGGCAATGCGCGCATATTCCGTCAACCAGGCAATGATGCCGGGGGTGACTTGCGCTGCGACATCTGACATCGGGCCGTAGAAAGCCAGGTGGTGCCAGACGATGGCAGCACAGCAAGCCCCTTTGCTCATGTCCAGCCACAGATTTCGATTGTTATGGGTTGTTGTGGTAGGCAAGATAGTCCCTGGCTGGCATGCGCTCGAGCCCTGGCACAAGCCCGGGCGGCACAAACCCGCAATGTTCTGACAAGGGATTGGCACCGCAGGCGGAGCCAATCTCTGTGTAACGCCTTGGTATCTGTAGAGGTTGACGGGGTTGCCCACCAGACCCACCGAAATGCAGCGTCTTTACAGAGCGCTGGGCAGCAGTCCGGGCCATCGCGGCCCTGCATTTCAGCTTTTCCAGAAAAAACCGATAATTGCACCCATGAAACAAGCCCAAACGCCGCTGCCCGAACTTACCCGCCAATTCGTGTCGCATTTTGGCGAAATGGGCAGCCGTTGGGGCATCAACCGCACCGTGGGCCAGATTTACGCGCTGATCTTTCTCTCGCCCCAGCCGATCAATGCCGATGAGATTGCCGAGGGCCTGTCGTTCTCGCGCTCCAATGTCAGCATGGGTTTGAAGGAGCTGCAATCCTGGCGGCTGGTGCATATGCGCCACCAGCCCGGCGACCGGCGCGAATACTTCGAGGCACCCGCCGATGTCTGGGAGATCTTCCGCACCCTGGCCGAAGAGCGCCGCCGCCGCGAGATCGAGCCCACGCAGTCGATGCTGCGTTCTGCCCTGCTGCAGGAAACCCATTCGCCCGACGAGCAGTACGCCCAGCAACGCATGCAAGAGATGTACGACCTGATCGACAAGCTGATGACCTGGTTTGACGATGTGCAGCGCCTCAACCCTGATACCGCCATGCAGCTGATGGGCATGGGCAGCGCCGTCACCCGGGTGCTGACACTCAAGGACCGGCTAACCGGCAAGATGCCCGCCAAAAAAGAAAACAACGACTGAGCCCCGGGACCAGCTTGGTGTTACCGGCCGCCAACCTTGGGTATCAAGGGGCTACTGACTTGGCCGCGCTTTTCGGCGCCAGCACGATGCGCAGGCCTTGCTCCTGCACCTCCATGCGCTCCACCGTGTAGCCCAAGCCCTGCAGCAGCATGCGCTGGCTGGCGGGGAGCTCATATACCAACAGACCCTGCAATACCTGCTCGGCCAAACGTGGCGCATAGGTTTGGAACACAGGTTGGTAGGCCGTTGGCACGCCTTGCATCTGCAGCTGCTGCACCCGCACGTTGTGCAGCCGGATGCTGGCGTCCGCATCATGGAAGGCCAGGCCAAAGTCCAGGCTCATCTGGCCTGGGTATTCGTTGCCCATCAGCTTCTCAGTCACCCAGATATCGAAGGCAGCGCGCAGGCTGTTGCTTTGCGCCAGCAACTGCACGCTGGGCTTTTGCAGCTGGATCACCACCATGCCCTGCCAGGAGCGGGCCAGCGGAAATTTGGCCGCCACCGCCTGCTGCAACTGCGCCTGGCTGATGCTGATGCTGCGCGCACCGGCCGGCAAACTGGCATCCGCCGCCTGGGCCAGGTTTGCCACGCCGGCGCCACAGGCCAGCGCTGCTGCGGCCCAGGCCAGGCAGCGGCGGCGCTGCGCCGGCGGGGCGGCTCTATCGGCAAAAATCAGATTGTCCATCGCATCACACCATCATCGTTAAGCGCGGTTGGACAGCGCCGGGAGGGCAAAGTTCAGCCCTGTCCGATGGTGTTGGTATCTGCGCGTTACGCCGCCTGCGCGGCCACCGTGTCACGGCTGGGCCCGCCAGCCAGCAGCGCATCACGGGCCTCAAAGTACTCGCGCTTGAGCCGGGCCACCAGCTCGGCAGCGGGCACCACCTGCTTGATGGCGCCAATGCCTTGGCCACTGCCCCAGATGTCTTTCCAGGCCTTGCGCTCCTTGCCAAAGCTCATCGAGCTGGGGTCGGAGACGGGCAGGTTGTCCGGGTCCATGCCCGCCGCGCGGATCGAGGGGCTGAGGTAGTTGCCATGCACACCGGTGAACAGGTTGCTATAGATGATGTCGTCCGAGTTGGAGCTGACAATCATCTGCTTGTACTCCTCCACCGCGCGAGCCTCGTCGGTGGCGATAAAGGCCGAACCGATATAGGCAAAATCGGCGCCCATAGCCTGCGCAGCCAGCACGGCGCGGCCATGCGCAATGCTGCCGGACAAGGCCAGCGGGCCGTCAAACCATTCGCGGATTTCCTGCACCAGCGCAAACGGGCTCTTGATGCCTGCATGGCCACCGGCTCCAGCAGCCACCGCGATCAGGCCATCGGCGCCTTTGTCGATGGCCTTGTGCGCAAAGCTGTTGTTGATGATGTCATGCATCACCACGCCACCCCAGCCATGGGCGGCCTGGAACACATCTTCGCGCGCACCCAGCGAGGTGATCAAAATCGGCACCTTGTACTTCTCGCACAGCGCCATGTCATGCTCCAGGCGCTCATTGGTGCGGTGCACGATCTGGTTGATCGCAAACGGCGCGGCGGGCTGGTCAGGGTGGGCCCGGTTGTGCGCCGCCAAGGTTTCGGTGATTTCAGCCAGCCAGTCATCGAGCTGCTCGGCCGGCCGGGCATTGAGTGCCGGCATGGAGCCGACGATGCCGGCCTTGCACTGCGCAATCAGCAGTTGCGGGTTGCTGACGATAAACAACGGCGAGCCGATGACCGGAAAAGGCACGTTCTGCAACGCACCGGGAAGCTTGGACATACAGGTCTCCTTCAAAGGGGTGGTAGCTTCTGCACAGGCCAGCCTGTGCAGAGGCAAAAGCCCAGGGCTGGGCTCGGCGCTTAGAAGCTGTCTTGGGGCAGCGCCATCACCGCGCTGGCGCCATGCAGGATTTCTTCGCGCAATGCCGAGGTTTTTACCAAAATATGCGTGGCATAGAAATGCGCGGTTGTCACCTTGGCTTCGAGAAAAGCCCGGTCGCCCGCGCTTTGGGCCAGCAGCTGCTCGGCCGCCAGCAAGGCCCGGCCCATTTGCCAGCCGGCCACCAAATTGCCGGCCAGCATCAAATAAGGCACGCTGCCTGCAAACACCTCGTTCGGCGCGGTCTTGCTGCTGGCCGCCACAAAGGCGACCACGGCCAGAAAGTCCTCGCGCGCCGCCTGCAAACGCTGCGCAAAAGCCTGGGCAGCGTCTGAGCCACTGGCCTTCAAGGCCTGCTCGGTCAGCTCGATCTGGCTGGCAATGCCGCGCGCGGCCTGGCCGCCATCACGCGCCGTTTTGCGCCCTACCAGGTCATTGGCCTGGATGGCCGTGGTGCCTTCGTAGATCGTCAAGATCTTGGCATCGCGGTAATGCTGGGCCGCGCCGGTTTCTTCGATAAATCCCATGCCGCCGTGCACCTGCACACCCAGGCTGGTGACCTCCTGGCTCATCTCGGTGCTGTAGCCCTTGATGAGTGGCACCATGAATTCGTAAAACGCCTGGTTGTCCTGGCGCACCTGCGCATCCGGATGGGCATGGGCGGCATCAAAGGCCGCTGCTGCCGTCAAGGCCATCGCGCGGCAACCTTGGGTGTAGGCGCGCATGGTCATCAGCATGCGGCGCACATCCGGGTGGTGGATGATGGTGGCACTGCCCGCCACGCTGCCATCGACCGGGCGGCTTTGCACCCGCTCCTTGGCAAAGGCGGCGGCCTGCTGGTAGGCCCGCTCGGCAATGGCCACCCCTTGTACGCCCACGGCATAGCGGGCGGCGTTCATCATGATGAACATGTACTCCAAACCGCGGTTCTCTTCGCCCACCAGAAAGCCAGTGGCGCCACCGTGGTCGCCAAACTGCAACACGCAGGTGGGCGATGCTTTGATGCCCAGCTTGTGCTCGATGCTCACGCAGTGCACATCATTGCGTGCGCCCAGCGCGCCATCAGCCTGGACGAGGAACTTGGGCACCACAAACAGGCTGATGCCCTTGACACCTTCGGGCGCACCCGCCACCCGGGCCAGCACCAGGTGCACGATGTTCTCGGCCATGTCGTGCTCACCATAGGTGATGAAGATCTTGGTGCCAAAGACTTGGTAGCTGCCATCGCCCTGCCTCTCGGCCCGTGTGCGCACCAGCGCCAGATCTGAGCCGGCCTGCGGCTCGGTCAGGTTCATGGTGCCAGTCCACTGGCCGGAGACCAGTTTGTCCAGGTAGATATTCTTCAGGTCATCGCTGCCAGCGGTGAGCAAGGCCTCAATGGCGCCATCGGTCAGCAAGGGGCAGAGCGCAAAGCTCATGTTGGCGCTGTTGAGCATCTCCACGCAAGCCGCACCAATGGTCTTGGGCAGCCCCTGGCCACCGGCATCCACCGGGTGCTGCAGGCCCTGCCAGCCGCCTTGCACGTACTGCGCAAAGGCTTCTTTGAATCCGGCCGTCGTGCGGACCTGGCCGTCCTTCCAGCTAGAGGGCTGCAGATCGCCCACAACATTCAGCGGCGCCACCACCTCTTCGTTAAAGCGCGCGCACTCTTCCAAAACGGCCTGGGCGGTGTCCAGCCCGGATTCTTCAAACCCGGGGATCTGTGCCACCTGGTCGATGCGGGCCAGGTGCTCCATCGCAAACAGCATGTCCTTGACAGGTGCCTTGTAGCTCATCGTTGTCTCCTCGTCTTATCGTTGCTTGTGGTTTGGGGTGCGCTGCGCATACAAAAAAGGCATCCCCCAAGGGATGCCTTTTAGATGCGTTTGACGACCACCACGCTAGCCATCACATCCAACGTCAGCGGGATGCTGTTGCGGCGTGGGGTGGTTGCTGGCACGTTTTTACAGCTTGCTGGCCATCTCAGGCACGGCCTCAAACAGATCGGCCACCAGGCCATAGTCGGCCACGC
>JAVWTB010000016.1:0-101648 GCA_036667955.1 Comamonas sp. | reverse complement strand
ATCATCAACTGGGCGCCGTACTACATCGACACCACCCGCAGCGCGCTGGAAGGCAAGTGGAGCAGCCGCCAGACCTGGTGGGGTGTGAAGGAAGGCACGATCGACCTGGTGTCCATGGCTGACGATGTGCCCGCCGAGACCAAGGCCAAGGTTGAAGAGGTCAAGAAGGGCCTCAAGGACGGCACGTTCAGCATCTGGAAGGGCCCCATCCTGGGCCAGGATGGCAAGGAAATTCTGGCTGCCGACAAGGTCGCCGATGACGAATTCCTCAAGGGCGTGAGCTTCTACGTTAAGGGCGTGGAAGGCAATGTCCCTGGCAAGTGATGTGCGGGCGTAGCGCTCGAGGTTCGACGCCCGACGTTTGACGCCCCATCTAAACGCGAGTGGCAGCGGTGCTTTTGGCTCCGGTGCTAACATCTCGCTTCAAGGCTGCCCCAGGGCAGCCTTGTCATTTATACAAAGAGATTTCCCCCGATGATCGAAGCCCAACAATGGCACCCGGTTGCCTTGTCTGATGTGGTGGTGGATGCCCCGCTGCCGGTGCGCCTGCTGGACCAGGAGCTGGTAGTGTGGCGCGATGCGCTAGGCCAGGTGCAGGCCTTTGTCGACCGCTGCCCGCACCGCGGTGCCCGCCTGTCGCTGGGCCGCGTGCAGGATAGCCAGCTGGAGTGCCCCTACCACGGCTGGCAGTTTGCCAGCGGCGGCCAGTGTGTGAAGGTGCCGGCCGTGCCCGCCTTTGTGCCACCCGCCAAGCACTGTGTGGCCTCCTATGGCGTGCAAGAGGCCTATGGCCTAGTGTGGGTGCAGCTGGCGCCCGATGCCGAAGGCCAGCCCGCCACACCGCTGCCGGTGTTCGAGGCCGAAGCCGACGCGCGCCTGCGCAAGCTCAACTGCGGCCCCTACGATGTGGAGGCCAGCGCGCCCCGCATCATCGAGAATTTTCTCGACATGTCGCATTTTGGCTTTGTGCACGAGGGCTGGCTGGGCAGCCGCGATGCGACCGAGATGTCCCACTACGAGGTGGAGACCACGGCAACAGGCGTGAAGGCCACCGGCTGCAAGGCGATCCAGCCCCAGTCCAATCTGCACTCGACCAAGCCCGCCGAAGTGGACTATAGCTATGAGGTCACGGCCCCGTATACCGCCTTGCTGACCAAGGTGCCTGAGAGTGGCAGCAGCAAGCAAGGCTGGCGCGAGTCGATTGGCCTGTTTGTCTGCCCGGTCAGCCCGGGGCGCAGCCGCGTCTGGTTCCGCCTGGCGGTGGCGGATTTCGACAGCACGGATGCGCAACTGCAGCAGTTTCAGCATACGATCTTCACCCAGGATCAGCCCGTGCTGGAGTCCCAGATGCCCAAGCCGCTGCCGCTCGATGCCAAGGCAGAACTGAATTCGCCAGCCGACCGCATGTCGGTGGCTTACCGCCGCTACCTCAAGGCCAGTGGCGTTACTTTTGGAGTGTGTTGAGATGTACACCGTCCCACAAATTGATGCGGCCCGCCTGCCGGGCTTGCTGCGCGCCATGCCCAAGGCTGAGCTGCATATGCATATCGAAGGCTCGCTGGAGCCCGAGCTGATTTTTGCGCTGGCCCAGCGCAATGGCTTGGCCTTGCCCTATGCCGATGTCGAGAGCCTGCGCGCTGCGTATGCGTTTACCAATCTGCAGAGCTTTCTCGATATTTACTACGCGGGCGCCAGTGTCTTGCTGACCGAGCAGGACTTCTACGACATGGCCATGGCCTACCTGGAACGCGCCGTGGCCGACAATGTCGTGCACACCGAGATCTTCTTTGACCCGCAGACCCACACTGCCCGTGGCGTGGCCATGGCGCATGTCATCCTCGGTTTGCACAAGGCCTGCGTGGCGGCAGAAAAGCGCTGGGGCATCAGCGCGCAGCTGATCCTGAATTTTCTGCGCCACCTGAGCGAAGAAGAGGCACTGCAGACCTTGGAAGAGGCCCTGCCTTACCGCGCCCACTTCAGTGGCGTGGGCCTGGACAGCAGCGAAGTCGGCAACCCGCCAGAGAAATTTGCGCGCGTTTTTGCGCGCTGCAAGGACCTGGGCCTGCGCCGCGTGGCCCATGCCGGTGAAGAAGGGCCACCCGCCTATATCTGGGGCGCGCTGGACTTGCTGCACGCCGAGCGCGTGGACCATGGCGTGCAAGCGGTGCATGATGTGGCGCTGATGCAGCGCCTCAAGGACGAGCGCATTCCGCTTACGGTCTGCCCACTGTCCAACCAGAAGCTGCAGGTCTTCCCCGACCTGGCCGACCACAATATGCCGCAGCTGCTGGCCGCCGGTTTGGTGGCCACAGTCAACTCCGATGACCCGGCCTATTTTGGCGGCTACATCAACGAGAACTTTGTGCAGCTGTTTGCCGCTACGGGCATGGGCTCGGACCAGGCCTACCAGCTGGCTGCCAACAGTTTTGAAGCCAGTTTTGTGCCGCAAAGCCGCAAGCAGGCCTGGCTGGGGCAGCTGCAGATGGCGTTTGCTGAAGCGTCACGTTAGACCGAAACGCTGAAGCAACAAGGGCGCCAAAAGGCGCCCTTGTTGTTGGCAGGTAGAGGGGGTCTCAAGCCGCGGCAGGCACCGATCCTGACAGCATCGCATTGCGCAGCTGCAGCGCATAGCCTTCCAGCACGGCACCACCGGGCTCCTTGCGCGGCCAGCTGAAGGTGACGCCATCGTCGGCATGGCGCGGCACCACATGCAGATGGAAGTGCGCCACGGTCTGGCCACCTTCCACACCATTGGCCTGCAACAGGGTCAGGCCTGCGGGCTCAAACGCGATCTTGGCTGCCAGCGCCACCTTGCGCGCGGTCTGCATCACGGCGGCCGATTCTTCGTCGGTGATCTCGAAAATATTGGCTGCATGGCGCTTGGTTGCCACCAAAACATGGCCGGGGTTGACCTGGCCCAGGTCCATGAAGGCGATAGTCAGTGCGTCTTCATACACCTTGGCTGACGGGATATCGCCTTGCACCAATCGGCAGAAAATGCAGACACCTGCGGGCGATGGATCAACAAAATGCGGCATGGGCCAAGCCTCCTCCTTAGCAATCGCAGCGGTCATTGCATGTGCAGTGCCGCTGCCAGTGGGTGTAAATGGGTTTCACCAACAGGTAAAACAAACACTATAGACCGCAGAGATGACGGCATCCTGCATCTGGCGCTGGGGTTTTCCCTGGTTAACCTTTGCGCTTTTTCCGCCGGCCAAACGTGGCCACAGGGCCATGGCGTCGCCTGCGATGGGCGCTGCCGCATAGAAACTATTGCTGCACCCATATAGCTGAGCCCTGGGCAGGCGCTAAGCTTGGCGCCATGCATATATACCGATCCGCTCTGTTGCGTTTTGCCGATGATGGCAGCGCCCTGTACGACGAAGATGGCCTGCTGGCCACCGCCCCGGATGCCGATGGCCGCGAGCGCGTGCTGGCAGCTGGCAGCTGGCAGGCGCTGTCTGCGCAGGTCCTGGCCCAGGCGGGCGCGGATGCCGTGGTGCAGCACTTGCGCGGCCGCATCATCGCGCCGGGTTTTGTGGACATGCATATTCACTACCCGCAGACCGATGTGATCGGCTCGCCCGCCAGCGGCCTGCTGCCCTGGCTCAATGACTACACCTTTCCCCATGAGTCGCGCTTTGTCGATGCCGGCTATGCCGCTGGGGTGGCGCAGTTCTTTGTCGATGAGCTGCTGCGCAATGGCGTGACCACGGCGCTGACATTTGCGACCTCGCACCCGGCATCGGCCGATGCGCTGTTTGCCGAGGCGCAAAAGCGCCAAATGCGGCTGATTACCGGCAAGGTGCTGCAGGACCGCCATTCGCCCGATGGCGTGCGCGACGAGACCGAGCAAAGCCTCATCGACACCGAGGCGCTGATCCGCGGCTGGCATGGCGTGGACCGCCTGGGTTATGCGATCACGCCACGTTTTGCACCCACCAGCACCGAGGCGCAGTTGCGCGGTGCGGGCGAGCTGGCCGCGCGCTACAGCGATGTATGGATCCAGTCGCATGTGGCGGAGAACCTGGACGAGATTGCCTGGGTGCGCGAACTGTTCCCTGACAGCCGCAGCTACCTGCAGGTCTATGCCGACCGGGGGCTGATGCGCGAGCGCGCCGTCTACGCCCACTGCATCCACCTGGATGACCGTGACCGTGCGCTGATGCACGAGACCGGCACGGCCGCGGCCATCAGCCCGACCAGCAATCTGTTTTTGGCCAGTGGCTTTTTTGACTACGCCGGGGCGGACGCCGCGCAGATGCTGTACGGCCTGGCCAGCGATGTGGGCGGTGGCACGAGCTTCAGCCCGTTTCGCACCATGCTGGCCGCCTATTTTGTGGGGCGAGAGGGGCGGGACAAGGAGGGGTTGTCGTTGGCGCCCAGCCATCTGTGGTGGCAGCACACGGCCGGGGCAGCGCAGGCCTTGGGCTTGGCGGGTGTGGTGGGCAATCTGCAGCCTGGCTGCGAGGCGGATTTTGTCGTCATCAACCCGCAAGCGACGCCCTTGATCGCCCGCAAGACGGCCCAGGCGCGCAACCTCGACGAGTTGCTGTTCAGCCTGATTGTGTTGGGTGATGACCGCTTGATCGAGCGCAGCCATATCGCGCAGACGGCGGGCTGAGACGGGCGCGCAACGGCGGGCCCGGGGCGAGCAGGGATGCTGCTGTCCAACGGCATGCCATTGGCTACAATGCCGCCTAGGAGTTTTTCAGACATGAGCATTCAAAGCGACAAGTGGATTCGCCGCATGGCGGAACAGCACGGCATGATCGAGCCGTTCGAGCCCGGCCAGGTGCGCCAGGTCGATGGCAAGAAGATCATCAGCTACGGCACCTCCAGCTATGGCTACGACATCCGTTGCGCCCGGGAGTTCAAGGTCTTCACCAACATCCACAGCACCGTGGTGGACCCCAAGAATTTCGACGAGAAAAGCTTTGTCGACTTCGAAGGCGATTACTGCATCATTCCGCCCAACAGCTTTGCGCTGGCTCGCACCATGGAGTATTTCCGCATTCCGCGTGATGTGCTGACCGTCTGCTTGGGCAAGAGCACCTATGCGCGCTGCGGCATCATCGTCAATGTGACGCCCTTCGAGCCCGAGTGGGAAGGCTATGTGACCTTGGAGTTCTCCAACACCACGCCGCTGCCCGCCAAGATCTACGCGGGAGAAGGCTGCGCGCAGGTGCTGTTCCTGCGCGGCGATGAGCCCTGTGAGGTGAGCTACAAGGACCGCAATGGCAAGTACCAAGGCCAGCACGGTGTGACCTTGCCAAGGGCCTGAACACGCTGTGCCACGCTATCCAGCCACTCCCTTTTTGGAGTGGCTTTTTTACAGGGTCTGCGCAGGTTGGGCCAGGGTTTTGCAAATTTTCTTCAATGGAGGCGCTGCGGGCAGATTTTCTGCCAGCTTGGGAGCCGGTCTTACTGACTGGACCACCCTAAATGCGCTACTGTAGGCGGATCAATAACAGAGGTGGTGCCAGCGCACTGCAAGGAGAGCGACCATGAAATGGGAAGGCAACCGCGAATCGAGCAATGTGGAAGACCGCCGCGGCAGCGGTGGAGGCGGCGGAGGGGGCTTTGGCCTGGGCGGGCGCAGCATCGGCATTGGCACGGTGGTGCTGGCGCTGATTGGCTGGGGCGTGTTCGGCATCAACCCGCTGACGACCATTGGTGTGCTGTCGGGCAGTGGCTCGCCAGCGCCTACGCAACAAGGCCCGGCCAAGGCGCCGCCCGCCAATGATGCGGGCGCCAAGTTTGTCTCCACGGTGTTGGCATCGACTGAAGATGTGTGGACAGATATTTTCACCAAGGGGGGTGCCCAGTACCGTGCGCCGCGCCTGGTGTTGTTCACCGGGGTGACGCGCACGGCCTGCGGCACGGGGCAGTCGGCGATGGGGCCGTTCTACTGCCCAGGTGACCAGAAGGTCTACCTGGACATGGATTTCTTCAACACCATGAGCCGCCAGTTGGGTGCGCCAGGCGAGTTTGCACGGGCCTATGTGGTGGCACACGAGGTGGGCCACCACGTGCAGAATCTGCTGGGCATCTCGGGCAAGGTGGACGGCATGCGCGGCCGCATCAGTGAGCGCGAGCAAAACGCGTTGTCGGTGCGGCTGGAGCTGCAGGCCGACTGCTATGCCGGCATCTGGGCCAACCATTCGCAGCAAGCCAAGAGCTGGCTGGAGCAGGGCGATATCGAATCGGCGGTGAATGCTGCCCAGCAAATTGGTGACGACAAGCTCCAGCGCGAATCCACGGGCACGGTGCGCCCTGACAGCTTTACCCATGGCTCCAGTGCCCAGCGTGTGCGCTGGTTCACGCAGGGCTACAAGACTGGCAGTGTGCAGTCTTGCGATACCTTCCAGGCGGGCAGCCTGTAATGCACTGGGCCCAGCCCGCAAAAACCGGGTTGGGCCCCGTTGCTGCAACACCCCATTGTGCTGACACTGGCGCCGGTGTTTACGCTGCTCTGCCAGCAATTGCAGTCGCGCGGGGCGAATCCGTAAGGCAAGACAGGGTTAAACCAAGCACCGATTTGTTGGCAGTGCGACAATAGGGGGCTTACATGACAAATTCCTTTTCCAACCTTCATCTGGCCGAGCCCTTGGCCAAAGCCATCTCCGAGATGGGCTACGCATCCATGACGCCAATTCAGGCACAGGCCATTCCTGTGGTTCTGACTGGCAAAGACGTCATGGGTGCCGCACAAACGGGAACCGGCAAGACAGCTGCTTTCTCATTGCCGCTGCTCCAGCGGATGATGGTGCACGAAAACAGCTCTGCCTCACCTGCACGCCACCCGGTGCGCGCGCTGGTGTTGTTGCCTACCCGGGAGCTGGCCGATCAGGTCGCTCAGCAGATTGCCCAGTTTGCCAAACACACCAAGCTGCGCAGCACGGTGGTGTTTGGTGGCATGGACATGAAGCCCCAGACCCTGGCGCTGAAAAAGGGCGTGGAAATTCTGGTGGCCACCCCCGGCCGCCTTTTGGACCACATCGAGGCCAAGACTGCGGTGCTCAACCAGGTGGAGTACGTGGTGCTCGACGAGGCGGACCGCATGCTCGATATCGGCTTCCTGCCGGATCTGCAGCGCATCCTGTCCTACCTGCCCAAGAAGCGTACGACCTTGCTGTTCTCGGCCACGTTCTCTCCGGAGATCAAACGCCTGGCCGGCAGTTACCTGCAAGACCCGATCACGATCGAAGTGGCGCGCCCCAACGAGACGGCTTCCACGGTGGAGCAGCGTTTTTACAGCGCCTCTGACGATGACAAGCGCCGCGTGTTGACCAAGGTGCTGCGCGATCGCCAGATCCGCCAGGCCTTTGTGTTTGTCAACAGCAAGCTCGGCTGCTCGCGCCTGGCCCGCACCCTGGAGCGCGAAGGCCTGCGTGCCGCTGCGCTGCACGGTGACAAGAGCCAGGATGAGCGCCTCAAGGCGCTCGAAGCCTTCAAGCAAGGCGAAGTCGACCTGCTGGTCTGCACCGATGTGGCCGCCCGTGGTCTGGACATCAAGGATGTGCCGGCGGTCTTCAACTTCGATGTGCCCTTCAATGCGGAAGACTATGTGCACCGCATTGGCCGTACCGGCCGCGCGGGCGCATCGGGTCTGGCTGTCACCTTGGTCTCGCACGCCGATGCCCGCCATGTGTCGGACATCGAAAAGCTGATCAAGAAAAAAATCGAGGTAGAGCCTTTTGCGCTGGAAGAACACCAGCGCGAGCGCCTCAACGATGGCAACCGTGAGCGCCGCGAGCGCGAAGCAGGCCGCGAGCGCGAAAGCAGCAGCAGCCGTGAGCCGCGTGGCCGTGACCGCCGCGCCCGTGACGAGGAGCCGCAGGACCGCCGCGAGCGCTACCGCCCGGCACCCGTCTCCCGCGATCCGTTCTTTGACAAGCCCTATGAGCCCAAGGCCGCCGAGCCTGCAGCCTGGGATGCCAGTGCCAAGCCGGCGCCCACACGGGGCGCGGCAAGCACCAAGACGCGCCGCAAAGTGGCAGCGCTGTTCAAGCCCTCGCCAGCCTCCGAGTAACCGCGCCAGCGGTGGCCGACCAGGCCTCAGCCCTTTGGGCTGGGGCCTTTTTCATGGGCGATGCGCAGAAGAGGCCCCCTGGCTGCGCAAGCCCATCGTTGAGTGGGCTAGCCGGGTTGCTGGGCTTGCTCGCAGTCGACATGGATCAGTTCGCGCTCAGTGAGGCTGCTGCCAAAGCGCACGGCCGTTAGGCAGCCGCCCCAGACGCAGCCGGTATCCAGCGCAAGCAAATGCGGGCGGTTGAGATCACCCAGGGTGGACCAGTGGCCAAAGGCGATGGTGGTGTTCGCCGTTGCGCGTCCCGGCAGGTCAAACCAGGCGGTCAGGCCTTCGGGGGCATCAGCCAGGCTTTCGGTGCTGTCAAAGTCCAGGCTGCCATCGGCCTGGCAAAAGCGCATGCGGGTGAGCACATTGGTAATCATCCGCAGCCGCTCCATGCCCACCAGCTGCGCATCCCACTGGGCCGGGGTGTTGCCATACATAGCCTGCAAGAATGCGCCCAGCTCGCTGCTGCGCAGCACATCCTGCACTTCGGCGGCATAGCGCAGGGTGGCGGCCATGTCCCAGCTTTGGTGGACGCCGGCATGCACCATCAGCAGCTGCTCACCACCCAGCGCATGGCTGCGTGCCAGAGGCTGCTGGCGTACCCATTCCAAAAGCTGCGCGGCATCAGGGGCTTGCAGCACTTCGAGCAAGGTATCGCGCCGGGAGAACTTGCGCCGGCCATGTGCGGCAGCCAGCAGGTGCAGGTCGTGGTTGCCCAGGATGACCTGGATACCGCCATCGGCCGCCATGCAGCGCCGCAACGTCTGGGCGGAGTCGGGGCCCCGGTTGACCAGATCGCCCAAAAGATAGACGGTGTCGCGGCTGGGCGAGAAGTCAATCTTGGCCAGCAAGCGCTCCAAAGCGCCATCGCATCCTTGGATATCGCCGATACAGTAAAGTGACATGCTTGTAGAACTACCTGTGAACTATTTTGTTAGACGTACTTTTGATCGCCCTATTGACCTTGCTTAATGGGGTCTTTGCCATGTCCGAGCTGGCATTGGCCAGCAGCCGCAAATCCCGTTTGCTGGCCATGGCCGAAAGTGGCGACAAGGGCGCCAAAGCGGCGCTGGATCTGCTCAGCAATCCTACCCAATTTCTGTCGTCGATTCAGGTCGGTATCACCTCGATTGGCATGCTCAACGGTATTTTTGGCGAAGCGGCTTTCAGTGATGGCGTGGCGCAGTGGCTGATGGGCTGGGGTATGCCCGTGTCAGCAGCGCCCATTGTTGCTACCACGGCGGTGATTATTGTCATCACCTTCATGACCATTGTGTTTGGCGAGCTGGTGCCCAAGCGCATTGGCCAGATGTACCCGGAAGCCTCCTCGCGCATCATCGCGCTGCCTTTGACCTGGGTGTCGAGAATTGCCAAGCCCTTTGTCTGGCTGCTGGCGATCTCCGCCCAAGGCGTTCTCAATCTGCTGCGCATCAAGGATGAATCAGACCGGGCGATGACCGAAGAAGAGATTGTGGCCAGCCTTGACGAAGGCCGGGATGCCGGAGTCATTGAGCACCACGAACACCAGATGGTGCAGAACGTGTTCCACCTCGATGACCGCCCCCTTATCTCGATGATGGTGCCGCGCGGTGATGTGGAGTGGCTCGATGCCAATCTGACAGTGGCGCAGGCTTTGCATGAGGTTCGTGCCTCCAGCGGCAAGGGAGCGCATTCCTGGTACCCCGTCTGCCGTGATTCGCTGGACAACGTGGTGGGCCTCGTCGGTGTGGCCCAGCTGCTCGATGTGGTCGATACCCAGCATACCCCGATCTCGCGGGTGGTGATCGCCGCCAACTATGTGCCCGAGACCTTGAGCGGCTTTGAATTGCTGGAGCAATTCCGCGCCCGTGCCGGCCGCATGATATTTGTGGTCGATGAGTATGGCGTGGTCCAGGGCATCATCACGCCGCGTGACGTGCTCGAAGCGATTACCGGCGAGCTCAAGCCCGGTGCGGCCAGCGAAGCCTGGGCGGTTCAGAACGAAGATGGATCCTGGTATCTGGACGGTTTGATGCCGGTGTCCGAGTTGAAAGCACGCCTGGAAATCAAAGAGCTGCCCGATGAGGACAAGGGGCGCTATAACACGCTGGCTGGTATGTTGATGGCGGAGTCCGGCCATCTGCCGCCCTTGGGTGAAAAGATTTATTGTGCCGGCTGGGTATTTGAGGTGTTGGCGCTGGAGGGCAAGCGGGTGGACAAAGTAATCGCAAGGCTGGATGCCATGGCGCTTGATTACTAAAGGTTACATAGTATTGGCGAAAATTTACAGTGTCTTTAAATACAAAGATGTGTGGGCTCACTCGGTTATTGCATTTTTAGGTATACTGCAGACGTTAACCGAATTGAATGGATATTAAACATGCCTACTTTGAAGGAACTCGACGCCCAACTGGCGGCTCTGCAACTGCAGCGTGAAGAGGTTCGTAGAAACGAACTGAAGTCTGCTGTGGATCAGGTGCGCAAGCTGGTGACCGATTACGGTCTGACCGAACAGGACGTGTTTCCTCCTGCACGTGGACGCTCTGCCTCGGCAGGCTCCAAGGTGGCACCAAAGTACCGTGACCCAGCGACCGGCGCTACCTGGACCGGCCGTGGCAAGGCACCTAAGTGGATCGAAGGCCAAGATCGCAACAAGTTTGCGATTTGAGTTGGACTTCCTTCAAAGAGAACCTGCTTCGGCAGGTTTTTTTTCGTTGCGGCATCAACGTATACGCGGAGTCTATTTAAAAATAGATTGAAATCTTCTTCATTTCTCCTATTTTGATGTGGCCGGATTGTCGCAGGTCAGTGTATAAATCTGTGATCAGTTCTGAGCGCTACTACATGTAATCAAATTCCCATAGCGCCTTGCTATAATTACAATTATTAATTTATAGGCTTATTGATTTTTTGTACGATTTTTAAGGGTCCGCTGGCAGTCGGGCCCAGCCTGTGGGACGTATTGCGGTGGTCGGGCATTTCCATGCCGGGTATGCACCCGCTGGCTGTAAGTGCAGCAGGGTCTGCGTGCCGCAATGGAGATGGGACTTCACTCCGCAGGGCTTAGCCTTTGGATGACATAGGCAAGCCATGACCCGGGAGTAGACTGTTTGCGCAGCATTGCCCCGCAAAACAGGAGTCACGATGAAATCAGGTGTTCATGCGCCCGCGCCACACGCGTTTGCCGCAACCTTCAAATCTCTCACAGTCAGCCCCTCCAAGAAGTCTGGCAAAAGCAGCAAGGCGAAGTTTTATTCGCTGCCAGAGCTGGCCAAGCAATTTCCCAATATCCGGCGCCTGCCGATGTCCTTGCGCATTGTGTTGGAGTCGGTTCTGCGCAATTGCGATGGCCAGCGGGTGCTGCCCGAGCATGTGGAGCAGCTAGCGAACTGGAAGCCGCAGGCCGAGCGTACCGAAGAGATTCCCTTTGTCGTAGCACGCGTGGTGCTGCAGGATTTCACCGGCGTTCCCTTGCTGGCCGACCTGGCAGCGATGCGCAGCACGGCCGAGCGCATGGGCAAGAACGCCAGCGCCATTGAGCCGCTGGTGCCGGTCGATCTGGTGGTAGACCACTCGATCATGGTCGATTACTACGGCAGCAAAAATGCGCTGGACCTGAACATGAAGCTGGAGTTCGAGCGCAACAATGAGCGCTACCAGTTCATGAAATGGGGCATGCAGGCCTTTGACACTTTTGGCGTGGTGCCACCGGGCTTTGGCATTGTGCACCAGGTGAACTTGGAGTATTTGGCGCGCGGCGTGCACAAGGATAAAAGCGATGTGTACTACCCCGATTCGCTGGTCGGGACGGACAGCCATACAACCATGATCAACGGCGTGGGTGTGGTCGCATGGGGGGTAGGCGGTATCGAGGCGGAGGCGGCCATGCTGGGGCAGCCGGTCTACTTCCTGACACCCGATGTGGTCGGGTTCGAACTCTCCGGCAGCCTGCGCGAAGGCGTGACCGCCACTGACCTGGTGCTGACCGTGACCGAGATGCTGCGCCGTGAAAAGGTAGTGGGCAAGTTTGTCGAGTTTTTTGGCGAAGGCACGCGCAGCCTCTCGGTACCCGACCGCGCCACTATCGGCAATATGGCCCCCGAGTACGGCGCCACGATGGGCTTTTTCCCGGTGGATGACAAGACCATGGATTATTTCCAGGGCACCGGCCGCAGCAAGACCGAGATTGCCGCCTTTGAAGCCTACTTCAAGGCGCAGGAGCTGTTTGGCGTGCCCAAGGCCGGCGATATCGACTATTCCCAAGTGGTGCGGCTCGATCTGGGCAGTGTGGCGCCCAGCCTGGCGGGGCCCAAGCGGCCCCAGGACCGCATCGAGATCGGCCAAGTGGCTGCCAAGTTCGATGTGTTGTTCAGCGCGCCGGTGTCGCAAAACGGTTTCAACCTGCCGGCAGAGCAGCTGGCTCGGCCCGTCAAGGTGCACATCAATGGCGCTGGCGAGACCGCCGAGCCCTCCACCAAGCCCTTGCCCGCAGGCTCGCCGCGCAACGCGGTGGAGATGGTGGCCAACAAGCCAGCGGTGATCGATGAAGCGGCCAGCTTGCAAGCGGCAGATGCCCATGCCGAGCGCATCGAGGGCCGTGATGTGGATCTGCACAACGGCGATGTGCTGATTGCTGCCATCACCAGTTGCACCAACACCTCCAACCCCAGTGTCATGCTGGCGGCGGGCTTGCTGGCCAAGAAGGCGGTCAAGGCCGGGCTGCGTGTGCAATCCCATATCAAGACATCACTGGCACCGGGCTCGCGCCTGGTGACCTTGTATTTGACCGAATCGGGCTTGCTGCCTTATCTGGAGCAGCTGGGCTTCAACATTGCCGGCTATGGCTGCACCACCTGCATCGGCAATGCCGGCGATCTGCTGCCCGAGTTCAACAGCGCCATCCAGCACCATGACCTGGTCTGCGCGGCGGTGCTCTCGGGCAACCGCAACTTCGAGGCGCGCATCCATCCCAATATCCGGGCCAATTTCCTGGCCAGCCCGCCGCTGGTGGTCGCCTACGCGATTGCCGGCAATGTGCGCAAGGATTTGATGACCGAGCCGGTAGGTAAGGGCAAGAACGGCCGCGACATCTACTTGGGCGACATCTGGCCGACCACCGATGAAGTGCAAAAGCTGATGAAATTTGCGATGAACGGCAAGGCCTTCCGCGCGAACTATGAAAAGGTCAGCAGCGAGCCGGGCAAGCTGTGGGAGAAGATCAAGGGCGTGACCGGGGCCACCTACACCTGGCCGGAAAGCACTTATATCGCTGAGCCGCCCTTCTTCAAGGACTTCTCCTTGGTGGCGCCCGAGCAAGCTGCCGGTAGCCGTGATTTCACCGTGCGCAAGGCAAGGGTGATGGCATTATTTGGTGATTCAATTACCACCGACCATATATCGCCTGCAGGCTCGATCAAGGACACATCGCCCGCTGGGCAATGGCTGTTGGCCAACGGGGTCAAGAAGAGCGACTTCAACAGCTATGGCTCACGCCGCGGCAACCACGAGGTGATGATGCGTGGCACCTTCGCCAATGTGCGCATCAAGAACCTGATGCTGGCAGCCAAGGCCGATGGATCGCGTGAAGAGGGTGGTCTGACCCTGTACCAAAATCCGGGCGACGAGCAAGGCAGCCAGCTCTCTATTTACGATGCCGCTATGCGCTATATGGCAGCGGGCACGGGTACGGTGGTGTTTGCTGGCGAAGAGTACGGCACCGGATCCAGCCGCGACTGGGCGGCTAAAGGCACCCAGTTGCTGGGTATCAAAGCCGTGGTCGCGCGCAGTTTTGAGCGCATTCACCGCTCCAATCTGGTCGGTATGGGCGTGTTGCCACTGCAGTTCAAACAGGGCGAGAGCTGGGAGAGCTTGGGCCTGCGCGGTGACGAGTTGATCGACATCGTGCCCGATCCGTCCTTGGCGCCGCGCAGCAAGGCAAAACTGGTGATCCAGCGGGCCGACGGCAGTGTGACCGAGTCCGAACTTGTGTTGCGTATTGACACGCCTATCGAGGTCGAATATTACAAGGATGGCGGTATACTGCCCTTCGTTTTGCGTCAATTGCTGTAAAGCAACGCAACGCCACAACGGGCCTTGTCTAACGAGGCCCGTTTGCATTTGTTGACCATTACTGGTCAAATAGATGCACGTTGGTTTACTTTTAATTACTTTTAGCCTGACATGGCACAGCCTTACACCCCGTTGTCGCTCAGCCGGCGCATCCACGAGATCCATACCCGGGTCATGTGGTGCTTGCTGGCTGGAGGGGTGGTTCTGGCCGGTTTGGTGGCCACCGATTCCGATGGGGCCGGCTTTGCCCGGGCCCTGCAGACCTGGATACAGATGCTGCTGCTGCTGGCGGCGCTTGCCACCCTGGGCTGGGGTGGGCGTTTGTTGCTGCAGAGCTCGTCAGGCGCGGCCTTTATGGGCCGCCCGCTGTGGGTGTGCAGTGCCATGGTGCTGGGCGGCTTTGCGGTAGTGCTGGCCCTGCCGCTGCGGCTGTCCGAACCCGGCAGCAGGCCTGCGGTCTGGTTGGAACTGGCGGTCAGTCTTTTGCTGTCAATAACCTTATTGATAGTCTCCATAGACCTTAAGTACTCAGCGCCGTGCAATCGCCAGGGGCTGCAAGAGGCTCCTCGCCGTTTGTTACATCTGCAAAGCAATGGCGCCATGCTGGCTGCATCGCTGGGCCTGCTGCTTGCCACCGCACTGGCAGCGCAGCTGCTGGCCGGCTGGGATGGGCTGCGCCGCTATGGTTTGCCGCTGGGCATGCTTGCCTGCTGCGCCTGGGTCAGCCTGCAAAGCCGCCATTTGGCGAGGCATTCCTGCCGCTGGCCGGTGCTGAGTATTGCTGCCGCCCTGGCGGTGGCGGCGCTTGCCGTTCTGGCCGGTGCAGGCAGCCACTGGGCCATGCTGTTGGAGCAGGCAGCCTGGTGCTATGCGCTGTCCGTGGTGGCGCTGGTGCTGGCCATGGCCTCGCTGCGCCATACCTTGGTGGACTGGGCGTCGGCCCATCCTGAGCGCCTGCAAGGCGATCAGTGGCTGGAGCAAGCCCCCATCGGTGTAGTGCGGGTCGATGGCTCGGGCTCGATTGTGCACGCCAACCAGACCCAGCTCGATTGGCTGGGTGTGGCCAGCCTGGTGGACCAGCCCTGGACCCAGGCGCTTGCGCCCAATCTGCGTAACCAGGCCCCTGATTGGCTGCAGCGCTTGCGCGCCGGCCAGTCGCTGGCGTTTGAGCAGAGCATGGAAACGCCGCAGGGCCTGCGCCATTTTCAGACCGATATTCTGGTAGCTCCCCAAGGCAGTGATGCCCATGCCTTCATGCTGCTGTCGCACGATGTGTCCATGCAAAAGCTGATGGTCGGGCGGGTGCAGGAGCAGCAGTCGCAACTGGTGACCCTGGTGAGCGCGATCCCTGATCTGGTGGTGCTCAAAAGTGCCGATGGGCGGTTTTTGCATTGCAACCAGGCCTTTGAGCGGCTGGTGGGGCTGACCCATGCTCAGATTATTGGTCGCACCACCTCGGACCTCAGCTTGCAAGGGTGCATGCCCTCGGACTGGGAGACGGACCTGCGCGCACGCAGCTCGGCCACGCCGGTGGTCTATGAAGAGACGCTGCAGTTTGCCGACAACGGCTACCAGGGCCGGTTTGAGGTCACCAAGTCTGCCATTCGTGCAGCCAATGGCGAAGTCACCGGCCTGCTGTGCATCTGCCGCGACCTGGCCGAGCGCAGCCGGGCGCGCAGGGAGATCGAGCGCCTGGAGTTTTTCGATGTGCTCACCGGCCTGCCCAACCGCCGCATGTTGATGGACCGGCTGGAATGGTCCATCATTGCCTGCCAACAACGGGGCACCTATGCCGCCTTGCTGTTCATCGATCTGGACAACTTCAAGGACCTCAACGATTCGCTGGGCCACCAAAAGGGCGACCGCCTGCTGTGCGAGGTGGGCAAGCGCTTGATGGCCAGCGTGCGCAGCGGCGATGTGGTGGCGCGCTTTGGCGGAGACGAATTTGTCGTGCTGGTGGAGAACCTGGGTGCGGTGCGCGAGCAGGCTGAAAGCCATGTGCGTGCCGTGGTCGAGCATGTGATCACCCGCTTCAAGCAGCCCTTTGTGCTGGACGGCCAGGCCCACCACAGTACGCCGAGCATTGGTGTGACCGTGTTTGGCGACCAGGAGTCGCTCAGCGTGCAAGAGCTGCTCAAGCGTGCCGACCTGGCCATGTACGAGGCCAAGTCCGCTGGCCGCAACACCCAGCGTTTCTTCGATCCGCAGATGCAGGCCATGGTCGATGCGCGTGCAAATCTGGAAAACGACCTGCGCCAGGCCATCCATGACGGTGAGCTGCAGGTGTACTACCAGCCGGTGATGAATGGCAGCGGCACCCTGATGGGCGCTGAAGCCCTGGTGCGCTGGCGCCACCCGGCGCGCGGCCTGGTCATGCCCATCGAGTTCATTGATCTGGCCGAGCAGACGGGGCTGATTGTGGAGCTGGGCAGCTTTGTCATGCGCACCGCTTGCCAGCAGCTGGCCTTGTGGGCGTCTGACCCGTCCACCGAGGCCTTGACCATGGCGGTCAATGTCAGCCCCCGGCAGTTTCACAACCAGGGCTTTGTCGATGAGGTGCTGGGCATTGTGGCGCAGACGGGTGCCAACCCCGCGCGCCTGAAGCTGGAGCTGACCGAGAACCTGCTGCTGGGCGATGTCGATGAGACGGTCAGCCGCATGCGCCAGCTCAAGGAGCGGGGCCTGGGCTTCTCGCTGGACGACTTTGGCGTCGGCTACTCGTCCTTGTCCTACCTCAAGCGCCTGCCGCTGGACCAGCTGAAAATCGACCGCAGTTTCGTCAGCGATGTGCTCAGCGATGTCAGCGACGCCGTGATTGTGCGCACGATCTTGGCACTGGCCCAGAGCCTGGAGCTGGAGGTGGTGGCGGAAGGCGTGGAGAACGCCGCGCAGGTCGATTTCCTGGTCAGCAACGGCTGCAAGCGCTTCCAAGGTTTTCACTTTGGCCGCCCGGTGCCGATTGGCGAGTTTGAACGGCAGCACGCATTGGTCAACTGCCGGCCGGGCTAAAAAAGGCTTGGCGCAGGTGGGCACGCTGCGCGCTGGGCTGTTGCGCTAGCGCAGGCAGCCGCTTGCGCATTCTGGGCACAATGGCGCCATGCAAGAACAGATTTTGATTGCGGGGGCGGGCATTGGCGGCATGGCCGCTGCGCTGGCCGCCATTCGCGCGGGGACCGAGGTGCGGGTTTTTGAGCGATCCGCCCAGTTCAGCGAAGTCGGCGCCGGCGTGCAGCTGGGCCCCAACGTGGTGCGGCGCCTGCAGGCCTGGGGCTTGCAAAAGCCGCTGCAGGCGGTGGCGGCCTTTCCCCAGGCGCTCGTCTCGCGCAATGCGATGACGGGGCAAGTGCTTGCCCGCTTGGATCTCGGCGCGCATGCCGTGGCCCGCTACGGCGCGGCCTACGTCACCATCCACCGCGCCGATCTGCACCAGCTGCTGCTCGATGCCGTGCGCCCCAGTGCAGACCTGCACCTCAACCTGGACCACCCCGTGGACTACCACGAGGACAACGGTCGCGTCGTTACCATCACCACCAAACAAGGCAAGACGATTGAAGGCGATGCGCTGATTGGTGCCGACGGCATCTGGAGCCGCACCCGGCTGCGCTTGCTCCATGATGCGCCACCGCGCGTCACCAGCCACCTGGCCTACCGGGCGCTGGTGCGGCAAGCCGATTTGCCTGCGGCCCTGCGTACGGATGTGGTCACTGCCTGGATGGGGCCGCGCTTTCATGCGGTGCAGTACCCCCTGCGGGGTGGCGAGATGCAGAACCTGGTGGTGATTGTGGAAGGCCAGGCGCCCGATGACTTGGAGCACTGGGACCATGCGGCCAATGGCGCAGATCTGCAGCGCTGTCTGGCCGGCGCGCACCGCCAGTTGCTGGGCCTGGTGGAGGCGGTCAATGCTGCTGGCGCTGGCTGGCGCTTGTGGCCCCTGGCCGACCGCGCGCCGATGACCGGCCCCCATGAGATGGCGCAAGGCCTGGTGGCCTTGCTGGGCGATGCCGCCCACCCGATGCGGCCTTACCTGGCCCAGGGAGCCGGCATGGCGATCGAAGACGCAGCCGAGCTGCAGCGGGCCCTGACCATGCACGACCTGGAGCTGCCACTGCGACTGCGCCGCTATGCCCTCAACCGTTGGCAGCGCAATGCCCGGGTGCAGGCCCGCGCCATTCGCAATGGCGAGATTTTCCATGCGCGCGGCCTGGTGGCCTTGGGGCGCGATACGGCGCTGCGCGCGCTGGGCGCCAAGCTGATGGATGTGCCCTGGCTGTACCGGGGCGATGGTTCATCGGCCTCGGTGCTGTAGCCATCTTCTGGTCAAGGGCTGGCTTGGCTTTTTGGCGCCAGCAGTGGCGACTGCGGCAGAAAGCGGAAGGCCAGGCAGCCAATCAGCAGCATGCCGGCGACAAACAGCATCACATACTGGTAGATCTCGCCGCCATGCTGCTGCGCATAAGACGCGACGATGCCCGAGAGCCACTGCATCAGCGCCACGCCCAGGAACATGGCCATGGTGTAGACCGACAGTGCGCGGCCTGTGGTCTCCTTGGGGTAGGAGGAGCGCACATCGGCGTACTGCAGCACCGAGTAGCCCGAAGCCAGGCCCATCAGCATGATCAGCGCAACGGTGGCGGCAGGGTGGTGGACAAAGGCCAAGGCGCAGAAGATGGTGGCCATCACCGCCGCGCCGGCGATGATGCGGCGCCGCCGCAGTGCCGGGCCCGGGTCCAACCGCCCGAACACCGAGGGTGTAAACAGCGAGATCATCGACACCACCAAGGCCACATTGCCGGTCGCCACCAGCGAGAAGCCGTAGCGGTCGATCAGCATGGGGCTGAGCCACAGCCCCCGCACCGTCAGAAACGAGGCATAGCCCACCATGCCCATGATGGCAATCGCCCAGGTATGGGGTACCAGCAGCAGACCGCCAAAACCCTTGACGGCGGTGAGCCAACTGGGCTTGGGCAGGTCATCGCTGGGCAGGTGCGGCTCATGCACGCGCAAGAAGATGGCCAGCCAAGACAGCGCGCAGAGCACCGCCAACACGCCAAAACCCCAGCGCCAGCCATGGTGTTGCACCAGCCAAGCCAACGGTGTACCGGTAAACAGCAGGCCCAGGCCGCCCACGCCCATGCCGACGCCGGACATGAAGGCAAAGCGGTCGCTGGGGAAATGGCGCGCAATGAACATGGTGCAGGCCAGGAACGCGGGTGAGCAGCCAATGCCGATCAACAGCTGGCCCAGCATCAGCCCGTGGTAACTGGGCGCCAGCGCAGAGATGAGGGAGCCGGCAATCGCCAGCGGAAAGGCGGTGAGTACGGTTTTGCGCAGGCCATACAGGTCCATGCCCACCCCCATGAACAGCTGGGTGACGCCGAAAGACAGGCCAAACAAACCGGCAAAGGCGCCCAGCGACTCGGCGGACAGCCCAAAATCAGTGCGCAGGCCATCGGCAATGATGGAGGTCACGGTGCGAAAGGCCTGGCTCAGCGAGAACGCCGACAGCAAGGTCAGCAGCATGGCCCAGAGCAGGGTGTACGGAGGCGCCGCAGGGCGCCCGGTGGGGGAGGGTGTAGGTGGGACCGGCATGGCAGGGAGTGCGGGCAACAAGCCAGGGCCAGGTGGTGCAGTTCCTTTTTGTATGCGCCATCGGCCAGCAGGGGCTGGCGCGGCTTGTTATGTGCGATTGCCACTATAGAGGACTATGGCCGGGTTTGCACGGCACCGTGTCACTTGGGGCAACCCCGCGCAGGCTGACCGGCCACCCGGCCTCAGAGGTTGGTGCGCAGGGTCCAGATCTCGGGGAAGAGCACCACATCGAGCATTTTCTTGAGGTAGCTCACGCCGCCGGTACCGCCGGTGCCGCGCTTGAAGCCAATCACGCGCTCGACGGTGGTCAGGTGGCGAAAGCGCCAGAGCCGGAAGGCATCCTCGATATCGGCCAGCTTTTCGCCCAGCTGGTACAGGTCCCAGTACTGGTGCGGGTCGCGGTAGACGGTGATCCAGGCCTGCTTGACGCCTTCGTTCTCGGCGTACGGCTGGGTCCAGTCACGCTGCAACGCTTCGGCCGGCACGGCAATGCCTTCGCGGGCGAGCAACTGCAGCGCAATGTCGTACAGCGAGGGCGACTCGTAGGCCGCCTGCACCTGGGCCAGCAAATCAGGCCGGTGCGCATGGGGCTTCAGCATGGCGGCGTTCTTGTTGCCCAGCGAGAACTCGATGCAGCGGTACTGCGCGCTCTGAAAACCGCTGGAGTTGGCCAGGTAGGGGCGCATCGCCGAGTACTCGGGCGGCGTCATCGTCGACAGCACCGTCCAGGCATTGACCAGCTGCTCCATGATGCGGGAGACGCGCGCGAGCATCTTGAAGGCCTCGGGCTTGGTGTTGTCTGCAGAGTTGGCCATGGCCTGCATGGCGGCGCGCAGCTCGTGCAGCATCAGCTTCATCCACAGCTCACTGGTCTGGTGCTGCACGATGAACAGCATCTCGTCGTGCGCGGGCGACAGCGGGTGCTGGGCGTTCAGGATCTCATCCAGGTGCAGGTAGTCGCCATAGCTCATGTCTTTGCTGAAGTCGAGCTGGGCGCGCTCTTCATGCACAATGGATTCGGGCTTGCTGTTGGTGTCTCGCATGGTGTGTGGGGCAGTAGAAGCGGCTTGAATTACAGCGCAAGAATGGCACTGCGCAACCGGGCCGCAAGGCCTAAAGTGGCTGCATCGATTGTACTGAGGTGATTTGCATGAAACAGCCTGCCCCCACCACACCCCACTCCACTGCTGGTGTTGCCACTGCCAGCACTGCCGCCTTGGCCGCTTCCCGTGCGCTGCTAACTCTGGCCGATCCGCGCTGGGCCGATGTGCAGGCCCGCAACGCGGCAGCAGATGGCCGCTATGTGTATGCGGTGCGCAGCACCGGCGTGTTCTGCCGGCCCTCCTGCAGCTCACGCCTGGCAAAACCTGAAAACGTCAGCTTTTTCGATACGGCGGCGCAAGCCCAGGCCGCTGGCTACCGTGCCTGCAAGCGCTGCCAGCCCGATGCAGCAGCCAAGCCTGGCCATGCGGCGTTGATGGCCCAGCTCTGTGAATGGATCGCCACGGCCGAAGAAGAGCCCAGCCTGGCCGACCTGGCCGAGCGCGCGGGCATGAGCCCCTTCCATCTGCAGCGGGTCTTCAAGGCTGCAGTCGGCGTATCGCCCAAGGCCTATGCCAAGGCCCAGCGCCGCCAGCGCCTGCAAGCCGCACTGGGCGATGCGCAAGAGGCGCCACGCGTGATCGATGCCATCTTCGACGCCGGCTTTGCCAGCACCGCGCAGCTCTACCGCGACAGCCAGTCCGTGCTGGGCATGACCCCGCGCCAGTACCGCAAGGGAGGCGCGGCGCAACAGATCCGTTTTGGCGTGGCCGAATGCAGCCTGGGGCCCATCCTGGTGGCCGCCACCGCGCAGGGTATTTGCGCCATCTTGCTGGGCGACGATGCCGATGCCCTGGTGCAAGACCTGCAGCAGCGCTTTCCCCAAGCGCAATTGGCCGGTGGCGATGCCGACTTTGAGCGCTGGATGGCCCAGGTCATCGGCTTTGTCGATGAGCCCACGCGCGGCTTGGCGTTGCCGCTGGATGTGCGGGGTACCGCTTTTCAGCAGCAGGTGTGGCAGGCGCTGCGGATGATTCCGGTCGGCAGCACCGTCAGCTACAGCGAACTGGCGCGCAAGCTGGGCATGCCCCAGGCCAGCCGGGCTGTGGCGGGCGCCTGCGCGGCCAATGCCATTGCGGTGGCCATTCCCTGCCACCGGGTGGTGCGCAATGACGGCGGCATCTCCGGCTACCGCTGGGGTGTGGACCGCAAGCGTGCGCTGCTGCAGCACGAGGCCGAGCTGGCGCCAACGGCCCAGCGGGTGGCCCGGCATGCTTAAGCAGGTGGCCAGCGCAGGGCAGGCCGCCTTGCCGCTGGACGATGTGCCTGGCAACCTTGCGGGCCTGGAGGCCGCTGGCCATGAAACCCTGCAGCGTTATGACTGGGCTGCCGTCAACCAGCAGGTGGACGGCCAAGGCTGGGGCCTGCTGCCCGGTTTGCTGGATGCGGCGCAATGCCAGCAGATGGCCGCCATGTATGACGAGGCGGCGCATTTTCGCAGCCGCATCCTGATGCAGCGCCATGCCTTTGGCCGGGGCGAGTACCAGTACTTTGCCTATCCGCTGCCAGCGCTGCTGCAGGCGCTGCGCGCGGGGCTCTATGCCCGCCTGCAACCGCTGGCCGAGCACTGGCGCGGGCTGCTGCAAGCGCCTGCCTCGCCTTGGCCTGCCAGCCATGCTGCCTTGCTGGCCCAGTGCCATGCCGCTGGCCAACGGCGGCCCACGCCGCTGCTGCTGCGCTATGGCGCTCAGGATTACAACTGCCTGCACCAGGACCTGTATGGCGCGCTGGTGTTTCCGCTGCAGGTGATCGTGCTGCTGTCGCAGCCGGGGGAGGATTTTGACGGCGGTGAGCTGGTGCTGACCGAGCAGCGGCCCCGCATGCAGTCGCGCGTGCAGGTACTGCCGCTGCAGCGCGGCGATGCCGCCATCATTGCGGTGCGCGAGCGGCCGGTGCAGGGCACACGCGGCAGCTACCGGGTGCAGCACCGGCATGGGGTGTACACCGTGCTGCGGGGCCATCGCCATACGCTGGGGATTGTGTTTCACGACGCGGAATAGGCACTGCGGATGCAACAGCCCTGACTTTATGGTCCGCAGTCCATCCCCTATAGTGGGGAGCCACGGCAGCCGCCGCTTTCCACCGACCACGCCATGCCCCTGGTTTTGACCACCCAAGTTGCCCTGCCTGCCAACTACCGCCCGCAGGACATGCTGGCCCTGCATGCCCGCGATGCCCTGCAGGCCTCCGAAAAGGTCGAAGGTCTGCGTGTCAGCAAGGGCCTGACCTGGCAGGGCCAGCCTGCGCTGCTGCTGCTGCATCTGGAGATGGTGGAGGGCGCCGCCCAGGCTGTCGCCAGCTTGAACGTGGATGGCCAGCCCGCGACCAACGCCGACCAGCCCGATCTGCATGCGATGGTGGCGCGCATGCTGGGCCTGGGTGACGGAGCCGACCAACTGGAGCTGCAGCACGCCAAGCACCCGGTGCTGGGCCCCTTGCTGCGCAGCCAGGCGGGTCTGCGTGTGCCCGCCAGCAGCAGCCCTTTTGAGGCGCTGGTTTGGGCCATTACCGGCCAGCAGATCAGCGTGGCTGCGGCCATTGCGCTGCGCCGGCGTTTGATCGCGACCGCTGCTGTGCAACACAGCAGCGGCATGCTCTGCCACCCCGATGCCGCCGCGCTGGCGGCGCTGGCGCCCGAGCAGCTGCGTGCGGCGGGCTTCTCGGTCAGCAAGATTGCCAGCTTGGAGCGGGTTTGCGCGGCGGTGCTGGACGGCAGCTTGCCGTTGAACACCTGGGCTGCACAGCCCTTGCAAGCGCAAGATGCCCAAGCGATTGAGGATGCGCTGCTGGCCATCAAGGGCATTGGCCCCTGGACCGTGCATTACGCCTTGCTGCGCGGCTTTGGCTGGCTGGATGGCAGCCTGCACGGCGATGTGGCGGTACGCAATGCGCTGGCCCGTTTGCTGGATGTCCCCAGCGTCTCGCAGCGCGAGGCTGAGCAGTGGCTGGGCGCGTTTGCGCCCTGGCGGGCGCTGGTGGCGGCCCATCTCTGGGCCAGCTTGTCGGCCAAAAGCTATTGAGGGCTGACCTCCGCGACCTGCAGCGCATCGCCACTGGCCGGGCGCAGGAGGCCTAGCACCACCAGGGCAGAGACCGTGGCTATCGCCGCCAGCACATGCAGCAGCTGTGCAAAGGCCTGGCCATAGGCCTTTTGCAAATCTGCTGCCGCATCCGGCTGGGCGGGCAGCAAGGCCAGCGCCTGGCGCAGCTCGCCCATCGCCAATTGCTGGGCAGCGGTTTGCAGGCTGGCCATATCCAGTGCTGCCGGCAGATGCGGGCTGATAAAGCCGGCCAGCAAGGCCGTCACCATCGCCAGCGCAATGCCTTCACCGGCCACCCGCACCGTGCTGAAGATGCCGGTGGCCATGCCCGCACGCTCCTTGGGAACCAGGCTGACCGACAACCCATCCATCAAGCCCCAGGGCAGGCCCGTGCCGCTGCCAATCAGCAAGAGCGGCAGCACACGCGCCATGCCATCGGCCTCCACAGGTATCTGCGCCAGCCACACCAGGCCCCCGGCGGCCAGCAGCAAGCCAGCGGCAGAGATATGGCTGGCGTGGAACCAGCGCGTTAGCCAGGCTGCAGCCAGCGGCACTACCAGCATGGGTGCGGACAGCGCCAGCATCCACCAGCCCGCAGCCACCTCGCTGTAGCCGCCAATACCGATCAGCTGCAGTGGCAGCAGCACCAGCAGCACCACATAGCAGTAGCAGGTGGCGATAGGCAGCACCTGCACGCCGATAAAGCGCGGGTAGCGGAACAGGCTCAGGTCCAACATGGGCCGCGCCACCCGCCGCTCCACGGCGATGAAGATGAGTAAGGCAAACACAGACGCCAGCAGCAGCACGATGACCAGCGGGCTGTGCCAGCCCAGCGCCGCTGCCTGCACCATGCCCAGGGTCAGCAAGGCCAGCATGCTGGTGAACAGCAGCGCACCCGGCCAGTCCAGGCCCTGGGCTTGCGGGTCACGGGATTCACGCATGGCCCAGATGCCCACCAGCAAGGCCAGCAGGCCCAGGGCGGTGCACAGCGCAAAACCTGCACGCCAGCCCGCTTGCTCGATCAGCCAGCCAGTCAGCAAGGGGCCAAAGGCCAGGCCAGTGCCAAAGGTGGTGCCCAGCAGGCTGAAGGCCTTGGCGCGTGCAGAAGGTGTGAACTCTTGTGCCAGCGCGGCGGTGCCGCCGGCCAAGGTAGCGGCCGCGGCCACGCCCTGCAGTGCGCGCAGCAGGTCAATCTGCCACACCGTCTGCGCCAGGCTGAGCGCCACACCGGCCCCGCAGAACGTAGACAGGCCCAGCAAAAACAGCCGCTTGCGCCCCCACTGGTCCGCCAGTGCGCCGGCCGCCATCAGGCAGCTGCCAAAGCCGAGCATGAAGGCGTTGGTGATCCAGCCCAGGCTGGTGGCATTGCCGCCCAAGGCGCGGCCAATTGCGGGCGTGGCGATGGCACCGCCCGAAAAACTCAGCGGCAGCACCAGCGCTGCCAGGCAGACGGAGGCCAAAACCATCCAGGGCCCAGGCCAGGCGGCGGGCGAAACGCGTTGCATAAAAAACTCCTGCGAGAACATGCGGTGGAGCTTAATGAGGAATAGAAAAGCAATAAACAGGCGATACGTTGTTTGATTAACAATCAAAACTCCGTAATATGCCGGCATGGACAACCTGAACCACATTGCCGCTTTTGTGCAGGCGGCTGAGCGTCGCAGCTTTGTCGCTGCTGCCCGGGCACTGGGCATTTCGGCATCGGCCGTGGGAAAAAGCGTGGCCAAGCTGGAGGCGCAACTGGGCACGCAGCTGCTGGTGCGCACCACACGGCGGGTGTCGCTGTCGCACGAGGGCGAGCTGATGTACACGCACTGGCGCCGCATCCTTGATGACCTGCAGGATGCGCAGGCGCTGCTGTCGAGCACCCAGAGCAGCCCCCGGGGCTTGCTGCGCATTGGGCTGCCCACCATTGGCTACCGTTTTTTGCTGCCGGTGATTCCAGACTTCCGCGCGCGCTACCCGGACATTGAGCTGGATCTGGACTTCAACGACCGGCTGGTGGACGTGGTTGAGGCGCGGCTGGATGCGGTGATCCGCAGCGGGGTGCTGGCCGACTCCAGCCTTAGCGCCCGGCGCCTGGGCCTGTTCCGCTTTGTGCTGTGTGCCTCACCGGCTTATCTTGCGCAGCGCGGTCGGCCTCTGAAGCCTGAGGATTTGGCGGCGCATGACTGCCTGCGCTTTCGCTTTCCCACCTCGGGCAAGCTGCAGCCCTGGCAGATGGGCGGCGATACGGCCGAGGCCGCGCAGGATGCCGCCGCCCACCCGCCGGCGCTGACCTGCAACAACATGGAGGCCTTGCGCGGCGCGGCGATCGGGGGCCTGGGCATTGCCTATATGCCCGATTTTCTGGCCCGCGAAGCGCTGGCAGATGGCAGCCTGCAGACGGTGCTCGATACGTTTCTGACCCATACGGGCCAGTTCAGCATTCTTTGGCCCTCGGGCCGGCTGATGTCGCCGCGCCTGCGCGTGTTTGTGGATTTTGTGGCGGAGCGCCTGTTCCAGCCAGCGCCGCAGTGAAGGCGCGGTGCCCGGTGGGCGTCAAGCGCGGTGGGCAGGCGCGGCCACCAGCAGGATAAAGCGGGCCACGCCGCGGCCTTCATTGGCAAAGTGGTGCTCGGTGTCCATCGCCAACTGCGCGCTGTCGCCCGCCTGCAGCAGCACTGAATCGGCCCCGGTCCAGACGCGCAAGCTACCGCTTTCAACATAAAACACCTCGCGCGTGCCCGGGCGGTGGGGGGCGAAGTGGCTCGATGTCTGGCCGGGCGGCACCTCGTAGTGCAGCAACTCCAAGCCCGGCAAAGGGCGGGCCAGCGCCAGGCGCACGATGCCGGTTTCCTCATGCACAAAGCGCGGGTGCTCACCCTTGCGGCTGATCTGGGCGGCAGCGGGGCTTTGCACCAGATCACTCAGCTCGCAGCCCAGGCCGCGTGCAATGGCCATGGCGTTGCGCAGGCTCACGCTGAGCAGGCCCCGTTCCACCCGCGACAGCGCGCCCGATGTGACACCACTGGCCTGGGCCAGCTGGTCCAGGGTGATGGCCAACTGCGCGCGGCGGGCGCGTACGGCGAGGCCGAACTGCAGATCGGATTCGGCGCTGGGAGAGAGATTTTCAGTCGACATGGATTGACAAATTTCCTGTAGGAAATATTATTTACCTATACGCAATTTTAACAAGAGCTCTTCCAATGTACCTGTTATTGAGTGCTTCGCCGGTCCTCGCCGTCATCGGAGGGCTGTTGCTGGGGCTGCGCTCGCTGTATGCAGCGCTGTTGGGTGTGCTGCTGGCGCTGGCTGCTTGCCTGCTGGCTTTTCCGATGACAGCGCAAGCGGCGCTGCAGGCCGTGGCTGGCTGGATGCCGGTGCTGGTCGAGGTGCTGATGATCGTCGGCGGCGGCCTGCTGCTGTCCGAAGTGCTGCGCGCCGCCGGTGCGCAAAAGGCCTTGGCCCAATGGGTGATGGGCCGCACCGGCAAAGGGGTGGGCGCGGTGCTGCTGGTGGTGCATGGGGTGACCCCCTTTGCAGAATCGCTGACCGGCTTTGGCATTGGCATCACCATCGGCATTCCGCTGCTGGCGCACAGCGGTTTGCCCGCCCGCAAGGTCGCGCTGATCGGTCTGCTGGGCCTGTGCGCCGTGCCTTGGGGCTCGATGGGACCGGGCACCTTGATTGCCGCCACCATGTCGGGGCTGACATTTGATGCGCTGGGTGTGGCCTCAGCGGCAGTGAGCGTGATCCCCATGGTGGTGGTGGGTGTGGCCGCTGCCTGGCTGGCCAGCGCGCCGGGCCAGCGTGGGGCGGCGATGCTCCAGGGTGCGTTGTCAGGCCTGCTGCTGGCGGCGGCCATTGGTGTGAGCAATGTGCTGGCCGGTACATCGGCTGCAGGGGCCTTGGGTGCTTTGTTGATGACCGTTTTATGGCTGTGGCTGGGCCGGCGGGGCGCGGCAGCTTCAGCTGACAAAGCCGCTGCGCCGCTCGGCCCCCTGGGCTGGCGCGCGCTGGCTGCCTATGGCTTGCTGCTGCTGGGCGTGCTGGTGGCAGGCGCTGTGGTGCGGGCGCTGCAAGGGGCGGGTGCCTGGCATTTGCTGGCATCACCGGCGGTGTGGCTGTTTGTGGCAGCGGCCTGGTTTGCGCGGGGCCTGCCAGCGGGCAGCAGCCTGCAGCGGGTGTGGCAATCCTGGCGCCAGGTGGCGCCAGTCACGGGGCTGTTCATCGTGCTGGGTGTGGTGATGGCCGTATCAGGCATGGCCGCGCAGCTGGCGCATGCCTTGGCGCAGGGCGGCAGCGCCTATGTGTTTGCGGCGCCGTTTGTGGGGGCCTTGGGGGGCTTTGTGACGGGCTCCAACACGGGCGCCAATGCGATGTTTGCCGCGACGCAAGCCGAGATTGCGCAGGCGCTGGGGGTGGCGGTGCTGCCGTTCATGGCGGTCCACAATGTCAGCGCGGCGCTGCTGCTGATGGCATCGCCCGGCAAGGTGGAGATGGCCTGCCAGCTGGTGCCCGGGGAGGTGCCTGGCACCGCGCAGGCCGAGCGCGCTTGGGTGCAAGCCCGCGTGCTGCAGATCACCGGGCTGGCGGTGCTGCTGATGGCTGCGCTGAACGTGGTGCTCAGCGCAGTGCTGGTGCAGCCTTAGCCGCCAGTGTGTCTGCCAGCTCGGGCAGCTGCGGCTGGGTTTGCCGGGCAGACGTGCTGCTGAACCAGCGGCCCAGGTGCTTGCGCTGGCAGACCTGGAGTTCGCTCAGCAGTGCGTGGCTAGGTTCGGGTATGTGCCAGCGGCTGCGCAGATCGGCCTGCATGCGCAGCAGCAAATGGGCGGTCATCTCGGCATCGGCCAGCGCCCGGTGGGCCTTGTCGGCTGGCGGCAGTTGCAGGTGGCGCACGATCTTGCCCAGCGAGTGGCTGGGCGCCTCGGGGTAGAGGCGGCGCGACAGCAAGACCGTGCAGGCAAACAGGCTGCCGACAGGCGCGGCTGCGGCTGAAGCGATGCAGCCTGCGCGCTCCAGTTCATCACGCCAGAACTTGCTGTCAAACGATGCGTTGTGCGCCACCAGCGGCGCGTTGCCGACAAAATCTGCCGCCTCGCGCATGACCTGCTCGGCCGGCGCCGCTGCCTGCAGCATGGCGGTGGTGATACCGGTCAGCTGCGTGATAAAGCTGGGCATGCGCTGGCCAGCATTCATCAGGTTTTGGTAGCGGTCGACAATGCGGCCGTTTTCAATCAGGACGATGCCGACTTCGGCCGCACGCGCGCCATGCGCCGGGCTCATGCCGGTGGTTTCAAAGTCGAGAATGGCGATGCGTTCGGACATAGGCGGGTGTTGGCTGGGCAATCAGGTCACCGCGTTGATGCGGTTGAACTCGGGCTTTTGCCATTCGCCCGATTCCAGCACCTGGCGCAGGTGCTCGACCGCGTTCCACACGTCTTCAAAGCGGGTGTAAAGGGGGGTGAAGCCAAAGCGCAGGATGTCCTTGTGCGGGCCGTTGCCGCCGTCGCCCTTGCGGAAATCACCGATCACACCCCGGGCAATCAGCGCCTGCATGATGGCGTAGGCGCCGCTGCCCTGGCCGCCCACGCCAGCGCCATCGTCGCGGGTCAGGCAGACCTGCGAGCCGCGCGCAAAGATATCGCGCGGGGTGGCCAGGCCCAGCCCGTAGCCGGCGCAGCGGGTTTCGACCAGCTCGATGAACAGGTCGGTCAGCGCCACGGACTTGCGGCGCAGCGCCACCATGCCGCCGTATTTTTCAGCCTCGGTAAAGATGTCCAGGCCGCACTGCAGGGCCGACAGCGCAATCATCGGCTGGGTGCCGCACATGTAGCGGCGGATGCCGGCGGCTGGCTGGTAGTCGCTGGTAAACGCAAACTGCTCGGCATGGCCAAACCAGCCCGACAGCGGCTGCCAGAACTTGTCGGTATGGCGCGCATGCACCCAGACAAACGCCGGGGCGCCCGGGCCGCCATTGAGGTATTTGTAGCTGCAGCCCACGGCGTAGTCGGCGTTGGCGGCGTTCAGGTCCACCGGCACGGCGCCGGCCGCATGGGCCAGGTCCCAGACGGTCAGCACGCCCTGGGCATGCGCATCGCGCGTAACCTGGGCCATGTCGTGCATATGGCCGGTGCGGTAGTTCACATGGCTGAGCAGCAGCACGGCGACTTCGGTTGTCAGGCAGGCGGGCAGCTCCTCGGGCTCGATCAGTACCAGCTCCAGCTTGTGCTGCTTGCACAGCGACTCGGCAATGTACAGATCGGTGGGGAAGTTGCTGCGTTCGCTGATGACCTTGGTGCGCGGCGCCGGGTCGGAGAACTCTTGCTGCGACAGGCGGATGGCCGCGCTCAGCACCTTGTAGAGGTTGACCGAGGTGGTGTCGGTGAACACGACCTCGCCGGGCTTGGCCCCTATCCAGGGCGCAAACTGGTCGCCCAGGCGCTGGGGCAGGTCGATCCAGCCGGCATCGTTCCAGCTGCGGATGAGGCCCTGGCCCCATTCACGCTGCACCACATCGGCGACGCGTGCGGCCGTGGCCTTGGGCAGGGGGCCTAGCGAGTTGCCGTCCAGGTAGATCACGCCTTCGGGCAGGTCGAACCGTTGGCGCAGCGGTGCCAAGGGCTCTTGCAGGTCAACGTCGCGGCAGGCTTCCAAGGTGGTCATGGCAATGTCTCTTTGATATAGAAGGCTGCAGGTGCTTGCCCATCAAGCATCTGCAGCTATTGAATTGGTAGTTCAGGCGGATGGCTGATTGTAGGTGCCGGGCAGGGCGCGCAGCACGGCGCGTACCGGCGAGGCATCGGCCTGCACCAGCTTCAGGGGCAGCGCGATCAGCTCGTAATCGCCTTCGGGCACGGCATCGAGCACCAGGTTCTCCAGCACGCGCATGTCGTGGTGGCGAATCGTCTGGTGGCTGGGCAGGGCCTTGCTGTCGGCCGGGTCGATGCTGGCGGTGTCGATACCGATCAGCCGCACGCCCAGCGCCGCCAGGCGCTCCACCGTCTCGGCCGCGTAGCCGGTCAGACCGGCATCCCACTGGGTTTGGGGCATCTGCTGGTAGGTGCGCACCAGCACGCGCGCGGGCAGGTCATCGCCGATGGCATGCGCGATGTGTTGCCACTCGATCAGCGGCCCGCAGCCGATGGCATGGATCACGCGGCAGCGGCCCAGGTAGGGCGCCAAATCCACCTGGCCGATGGTGGCGCCATCGGGGGCGTAGTGCAGCGGTGCATCGGCATGGGCACCTGCATGCGGGGTGCTGGTGATGCTGGCCACATTGACCGGGCAGCCCGGCCCAATGCTGGCTACCCATTGCTGCTGGTAGGGCGTGTCGCCGGGGAACACCGGCATGCCCACGTAGACGGGGGGTGAGATGTCCCAAAGGCTTGGCGCAGAGTGAGGCGTGTTTGGCATAGCTGTGCAATGTATCAGCGCTTGCGGTACCAGATCAGGTAGATAGCGGTGAGCACCAGCAGCATGGGCACGCCGATCAGGGTGGTCATGTGGAACACATCGGTGAAATAGGTGGTGATGATGACGGCCAGCATCAGCACCGCGCCCAGCAGGCTGAACACCGGAAAGCCCCACATGCGAAACTGCAGGCGCTCGCCCGGGTGCTCGCGCTGCCAGCGGCCCCGGAAGAACAAATGCGTGACAAACACCATGAACCAGGCAAACATCGCGCCGAACATCGAGATCGACATCATCAAGGTGAGCGACTCCTCGGGCTTGAGCACGTTGAGCACCATGGCCACAGCCATGCCCAGGCAGGAGATGGCAATCGCGCCCATCGGCACGCCCCGGCTGTTGACCTTGCCCAGCGCTGCCGGCGCATAGCCGCCGCGCGAGAGGCTGAACATCATGCGTGAGGTGACATAGAGCTGCGCATTCATCGCCGAGAGGCTGGCGACCAGCACCACAAAATTGAGCACGCTGGCCGCGCCGGGAATCCCGATGATCTCCATCACCTTGACGAAGGGGCTTTTGTCGGTGCTGGCATGGCTCCAGGGCACGATCGCCAGCATCAAAGCCAGCGACAGCAGGTAGAACAGCACCAGGCGCAGCACCGTGGTCTTGAAGGCCGAGGTCACCGCCTGGCGGGGGTTCTGCGCCTCACCGGCGGCAATGGCAATCGACTCCAGGCTGAGGTAGCTGAAGATGGCAATAATGACCCCCACCCAGGTGCCCCACCAGCCATTGGGGAAGAAGCCGCGGTCGGCGGTGTAGTTGGAAAACCCCACACCTTCGGGCCGCGAGCCGAACACCACATAGGCGCCGATCAGGATAAAAGCCACGATGGCCACGACCTTGACCATGGAGAACACATACTCCATCTGCCCGAAGGCCTTGACGCTGGTGGCATTGACGGCAGCCAGCATCACCGAGAACAGCGCCACCCAGACCCACTGCTCCACTTCGGGGAACCAGTACTTCATGTACTTGCCCACGGCGGTGACTTCCATCCCCACCGCCAGCACCACAGCCGCCCAATAGGCATAGCGCACCACAAAGCCGGCCAGCGGGCTGAGGTAGTGCTCGGCATAGGCGCCAAACGATCCGCTGGTCGGGTGTGCGACGGTCATCTCGGCCAGGCAGCCCATCAGCAGAAGGCCGATGAGCGCGCCGATGGCGTAGCTGATGAGCACGCTGGGCCCGGCAAAGCCGATGGCAAAGGCGCTGCCCATGAAGAGGCCAGTGCCTATTGCGCCGCCAATGGCGATCATCGTCATTTGGGCTGCAGTGAGTTGCTGCAGCAGCCCGGTTTCGCGGCGGGTAATGGATTCAAAAGGGGACACGGGTGTTTGCCTGTTATGCCTGTGGTGGCGCTTTGGCGGCTTTGTTGGCTGCTGGTGCGCGGGGAAGGTGAGGATTTTAGGTTTTGTGGGAAATCCATGTTGTGTGCTTTTTGCTTGCTTTTAACTTTGCGAGCTTTTGCTGGCCGGGTCTCGCCCCGGCGGGCGAGGTACTTTTCTTGCGCGGCCAAGAAAAGTACCCAAAAGAAGGCCGCCCCTGCTGACTGCGTCCCTTCGCTTCGCTGCGGGCAACCTGTGGTGCTCGGGCATGGGCTGCACCGCGAAACTCACTACGCGCCAGGGCGCTCCGTTCAAACAGACGCGGTGAGTCAGTTCACGAAGCAGTTGCACTCTGCGGTGCAACTGCCCAGCCCATACCCTGTGCTCCTCGGCGCATTCAGAAGGGGCCCGAGCAGACGCAGGCCATCGCTACGCTCGGCCCCCCAACGGGCCGAGCGTAGCGATGGCCTATTGAAATTTGGCTGTTGGGGTGTTCGCATTCCCCTTTTGCATGCGCCTGGGGCGTGGTGTTTGTGGGGTGGCACTGGCACCGAAGAGTGCCAGTGCATCGTGAACTAGCTTGCCGCGTCTGTCCGAACGGAGCGCTTTCAGCGCGTAGAGAGTTTCGCGGCACACCCCACAAACGCCACGACACAGGTTGCCCTTCGCAAAGCGAAGGGTCGCAAGCAGCAGGGGCGACCTTCTTTTGGGTACTTTTCTTGGTCGCCAAGAAAAGTACCTCGCCCGCCGGGCGAAATCCGGCCAGCAAAATTTAGCCAAACAGCAGTCGCTAAGAAGTATCAATAAAGCAGAGCTGCCTGCTCAACGAGCAGAACAAACCAAATCCCAGCTCAACCCAAACTTCTGCAAATACTTGCGCAACCGATCCGCATCATTCACCACCGCCCGCTGCGCCCGCGAAGCCTGAAACAACTGCCTCCCCGCCTCCGACAAACTGCTAGAAGCACGACACACCCCCACCACCGCCGCCAACTGCATCCGATCAAACAAATCCATCGCCTCTATGGCATCACCAGGCAATAAAGCTTCCAGCGCCACATCTGCAGAAACGTCAGAAGAAGCAGCCACAGCCTCCGGCCGCTGCCACAGCCACTGCAAACGCCCAATCTCCGCCTCCACCTGGTCTTCGGTGATACGACCACTGGTCGACAAAGTAGCCAGCCGCGTCACGCTGGCGTGCAGATCGCGGAAATTGCCGCTCCACAGGGCTTGTGGGCTCTGGGCGAACTGCAGATAGCGCTTGCGCGCCTCGGCGTTGAAGCGCTCGGTGCGGTGGGTTTGCTGGGCGTGCTGCACCAGCAGATGGTCGATATTGGGCTCGATATCTTCAATGCGCTGGGCCAGGCCTGGCAGGTTGTAGGTCCAGAGGTTGATACGGGCAAACAGGTCTTCGCGAAAGCGGCCGGCACTGACCTCCAGACGCAAATCGCGGTTGGTGCCTGCGATCAGCTGAAAGTCGCTGCTCACCTCCTTGTCAGCGCCCATGGGGTAGAAACGCTTTTCCTCGATCGCCATCAGCAGCATGGCCTGCTCGTCGGCGCCCAGCTCGCCGATTTCGTCGAGAAACAGCAGGCCCTGGTCGGCGGTGCGCAGCAGGCCCGCGCGCTCGGTGGCGGCGCCGGTGAAGGCCCCTTTTTTGTGGCCGAACAAGGTGCTGGCGGCGCTGTCGCCGCGCAGGGTGGCGCAGTTCACTTCAACAAAGGCGCCGCTGATCTGGTGGCGGGCCTTTTTCAGCTCATACATGCGGCGCGCCAAAAACGATTTGCCGGCGCCGGTTGGGCCCACCAGCAGCATCGGCGCATGCGAGCGGCCTGCCACCTGCTCGATCTCGGCGATCAGCTGGTTGAAGCGCGGGTTACGCGTGGGGATATGGCTTTTGAGAAAAGCCACCGCATCCTGCTGGGCCTGTGCATGGCGGGTGGCCAGTGCGTCGTAGCGCGACAGATCCAGGTCAATCAGCGCATAGTTGCCCGCCGCCCCATCAACCTGCCGCTTGGGCGGTGAGGCTTGCAGGATCACACCGGGGATCGTGCGCGATTCCGCCAGCAAAAACAGGCAGATCTGCGCCACATGGGTGCCCGTGGTGATGTTGAGCCAGTACTGGGCGCTGTCGCTGTCAAAGTGGTAGCTGCTGGTCCAGTCGTAGAGCGCGCCATACACCTCTTCAAAATCCCAGGGGTCGCGGATCGGCAGCTCTACCAGGTGGACTTCGGTCTCGGGGCTCACGGTGGCAATGTCCTTTTGCACCAGCCGGGCCAGGTCCACATGCGAGCGGGTGTAGAGCAGCTCCATGCGGGCCACCACCATGTCCTCATGCTGGGTGACTGCGACCGAAGGCCTCCATTTGCTCCAGCGACCCGCGCCGCGCCCGCTGTCGAGCTGGGTGCCGAGAAAGCCGATGACGGTGATGGGTTTCATGCGAGCGCGATCTTTAAGACGATTCTATATTCTAAATAGATTAGATAAAAAGATAAAAATAGCGAGACGATGATGAAGTGGGAATTTGCAGTGGTATGAAAATTTATATTTAAATCAATAAGTTAATTTCTTAGAAGTGCTTGATATAAAAGTTGGCACGCTTTTGGCAATTAACCATGCAAGCGCCATGTGGCGTGTGTTGGGGAAAGCAGAGCAGGGTCTCTGCTTTCCCGAGGCGTTGAATGAACAAGAAAGAAGAACACCATGGTCAACCTGCAACTGTTTCAAACCTACAAGGGCGCCCAGCTGGCAACGGCGGATGCCACCAACCAATCGGGTGTGGCAGCCTATGCATTTGGTCCGCAGCACCAGCTGGCGCAAATGGCGCTGACCGGTTGCCTGAGCCAGACTTTTTATGCCAGTCCGCAAGACCAGTTCTCGCAATTGATGGAGGTGCTGGCCAAGGTGGAAGCGCCCTTTATTGCCAAGACGGCCATCTATGCCCGTGAGCGTGGCTATATGAAGGACATGCCTGCCACCTTGGCGGCAGTGCTGGCCGTGCGTGATGTGGAGCTGCTGGCGCAGATCTTTCCCCGCGTGGTGGACAACGGCAAGATGCTGCGCAACTTTGTGCAGGTCCTGCGCAGCGGAGTGCTGGGGCGCAAGTCGCTCGGTACCCGGCCCAAGAAGCTGGTGCAGCAGTGGTTGCTGACGGCGACGGAAAAGCAGTTGCTCAACGCCGCAGTCGGTAGCCAGCCATCGCTTGCCGATGTGCTGAAGATGGTGCACCCCAAGCCCCAAGAGGCCTGGCGCGCCGCCTGGTTTGCCTGGCTGATTGGCAAGCCGTATGACGAAGCCGACCTGCCACCCATCACCTTGGCGTTTGAGCGCTTCAAGCGTGCGGTGGCCCAGGGTCAGATGCCCGAGCAGGTGCCAGAGGTGCCGTTCCAGATGCTGACCGCGCTGGGCCTGGGTGCGCAGCAGTGGGCGCAGATGGCGAGCCAGGGTTCGTGGCAGATGCTGCGGCAGAACCTGAACACCTTGGCACGCCATGGTGTGTTTGAGCTGCCCGGTATGGCCGAGCGTGTGGCCAGCAAGCTGCAGGATGTGGCAGCCGTGGCCAAGGCCCGTGCGATGCCTTACCAGCTGCTGTCGGCCTACAAGGCTGCGGGCCAACAGGTGCCGGCTGCGGTGGCAGAGGCGCTGCAGGATGCGATGGAGCTGGCAACGGCCAACGTACCGCAATTTGCGGGCCGGGTCGCCGTCTGCCCTGATGTCTCCGGCTCCATGAGCGCGTCAGTGACGGGCTACCGGGCAGGGGCCACCAGCAATGTGCGCTGCATTGATGTGGCTGGCCTGATGGCTGCTGCCGTGCTGCGCAAGAACCGCGAGGCGCGTGTGCTGCCCTTTGAGTGCAAGGTGGTGTCGCTGTCGCTCAACGGCCGTGACTCGGTGATGACCAATGCCAGTCGTTTGGCGGATGTGGGCGGAGGCGGTACGAACTGCAGTGCGCCCCTCAAGCTGCTGGCCGACGAGAAGGCAGCGGTGGACCTGGTGATCTTGGTCTCGGACAACGAGTCCTGGGTGGATGGCAAGCGCGTGGGTGCGACGGCGACGATGCAGCAGTGGGCGCGCATCAAGCAACGCAACCCTGCTGCCAAGCTGGTGTGTATCGACATCCAGCCCTATGCGACGACGCAGGCGCAGGAGCGCGCCGATATCTTGAATATCGGTGGGTTCAGCGACGCGGTATTTGATGTGGTGGCCCGTTTTGCCGAAGGCAAGCTGGGTGCCGAACATTGGGTAGGCGAGATCGAGCAGATCGTGCTGTCTGCCCAGTGAGCTGAGGTTTATCTGCTGTTGGCGAATGCCGGTGTGACTACATTCCAAAACTGTTGCGTCACACCACCTTCTAGTTGCCAACGGTGGATATCGACAATGAATCAGGTTTGAAAGGTTTGGGTGGCTTGCGGCGAATGCCGGTGAAATTACAGCCTTTAACGCTCGAGGTAGCAGGTTCGAGTCCTGCCGACGTAAGTCGTAGCTCATGGGTAGAGCGCGAAAAATATTTCACCTTTTTAGTCGCTGCAGGGTACCCATCTGTATGAGATTTTTGGTTTGCGCGAATGCTTGCAAGACTACATCCGGAACGCCGGGGGTTCGAATCCTCAGCCGGGAAACCGGTGTGGCAGTTGTCTTGTTGACCCTAGTCGCGCTTTTGTTTGGATAGTGTTTTTGGGAGGGTTTGCATCGCTGGCTGCGAATGCCGGTGGAACTACATTTGAATTCGGCGGTGCGGGTTGGAATCCTGCCAGGTTTTTCGGACCTGTAGCTCAGTGCCAGAGCTCCGAAAGTGTTTCACCAAACCCTGGTCGCAGCCAGAGATGCTCACCGTGTCCTACCCTACAAAGTCATCGCTGTCATGCAGCGGTGTGAAGATAAAGAAGAGAGCTAAGAAATGTCGCAATACAACGAAATGCAAGTGCCCAACGGCGTCCCCGTGAAGATGTGGACCCATGGCGTGCCGGTCGAGGCCGAAGCGCAGAACCAGCTGGCCAATATCTCGCGTCTGCCAGTGGTATTCAAACACGTGGCGGTGATGCCCGATGTGCACTTGGGGATTGGTGCCACGATTGGCTCGGTGGTGCCCACGCTCAAGGCCATCATCCCGGCAGCAGTGGGGGTGGACCTGGGTTGCGGAATGATGGCCTGCAAAACCACGTTGACGGCCAGCGACCTGCCCGACAACCTGGCGCCGATCCGCGCCGCCATTGAGCGCGCGGTGCCCGTAGGTATGACACCCAAGCGCTATGGCCGTGACAAGGGCAGCTGGGAGACGCCGCCTGAGGAAACCGATGCCGCCTGGACGGTGCTGGTGAAAGAGTTCGAGGAGATCTGCGAGGCGCACCCGCGCATCAAGAACACCAACAACTACAAGCACCTGGGAACCTTGGGGTCTGGTAACCACTTTATCGAGGTGTGCCTGGACGAGAACCAGGCCGTGTGGATCATGCTGCACTCGGGCTCGCGCGGTGTGGGTAACGCCATTGGCACCCACTTTATCGAGCTGGCCAAGAAGGATGCCGAGCTGCACCAGCGCAATCTGCCCGATAAGGACCTGGCCTACTTTGAAGAAGGTGCTGCCTACTTTGGGGACTATGTCAAAGCGGTGGGATGGGCGCAAAAGTTTGCGCGTGCCAACCGCGAGGTGATGATGATCCGTGTGATCCACGCGCTCAAGAAAGTGATCACCAAGCCCTTCGAGACGCACCTGGAGGCCGTGAACTGCCACCACAACTATGTGCAACGCGAGACGCACTTTGGCCAGGAGGTGTTTGTGACCCGCAAAGGCGCTGTGAGCGCACGCCAAGGTGAGCTGGGCATCATCCCGGGGAGCATGGGGGCCAAGAGCTTTATCGTGCGCGGAAAAGGCAATCCCGAGAGCTTCAACAGCTGCAGCCACGGTGCCGGTCGCACGATGAGCCGCACCAAGGCCAAGAAGCTGTTCACGATCGAGGACCAGGTGCGGGCCACCGAAGGCGTCGAATGCCGCAAGGATGCTGACGTGATCGACGAGATCCCCATGGCCTACAAGGACATCGATGCGGTGATGGCGGCGCAGAGCGACCTGGTGGAGGTGGTGTACACGCTCAAGCAGGTGGTGTGTGTGAAGGGGTAGGAAAGGGGGCGGCCGAGGGGCCGCAACCCTGGGCGGACGCTGGGCCTTTCGAGCGCGGATCCGCGCCATAAGAGAAACAGAGAGGGAAACCATTCCAATGCAAGTTGCAACCCTATTAGAAGAAAAGGGCTGGGTCGAGATCGACGGCTCGCAAGGCGAAGGCGGCGGCCAGATGCTGCGCACGGCGCTGGCACTGTCGGTCATCACGCAACGGCCGCTGGCGATGCACAGCATCCGGGCCAAACGGTCCAAGCCGGGCCTGATGCGCCAGCACTTGGCCTGTGTGCAAGCGGCGCAGACGATCAGCGACGCCAAGGTATCGCCGGTCGGCGCGGGCGTGACGGCGCTGCAGTTTGCGCCTGCCACCCTCAAGGCGGGGGACTACCAGTTCCCGATCTCGGGCGCGGGCAGCGCGATGCTGGTGTTGCAGACGGTGTTACCGGCTTTGCTGATGGCGGATGCACCCAGCTCGGTGCTGGTGAGCGGAGGCACACACAACCCGCTGGCGCCCAATTTTCACTTTATCGAGCGTGCTTATGCGCCCTTAGTAGCGCGCATGGGCGCGGGGCTGGATATGCGGCTGCGCCGTTTTGGCTTTTACCCTGCGGGTGGGGGCGAGGCGTTGGCCTGCATAACGCCCGCTGCCCAAGGGTTGCAGCCCTTTGACTTGCTGGCGCGGGGCATGCTGGAGGATGTGGCGGTGGAGGCCGTTTGCGCGGCCGTTCCCCGGGGCGTTGCGATGCGTGAGTTTGATGAGCTGGCGCGGCTGACCGGCTGGGACCGGCGCGCGATGGAGTTGCTACCAGTGAGCCAGGAAGAGGGCCCGGGCAACCTGCTGCAGGCGACCTTGCGCTACGCGCATGTGACCGAGCTGTTCTGGTGCCTGGGGGCGCATGGTGTCTCGTCCGAAGCGGTGGCGCGCAAGCTCTGCCAGGACCTGCGCGATTACCAGAAAAAGCCCGATGCCGCCGTGTGTGCCCACCTGGCCGATCAGCTCTTGCTGCTGCAAGCGCTGGCCGTGTGGCAAAGCGGCCAGCCCGCAGCCTTTAGCTGCAGCGAGGCCACGGAGCACCTGCACAGCAATATGGCGGTGATTGCGCAGTTTTTGCCGCTGCGCATGTCTATTGAAACAGCCAGTGCGCCGGTGGTGCGCATCGCGCCGCTGTAGCGCAGCGCATGGGGCGGCGGAGAGAGGGCTGGCTAGTACAGCCCGCCCTCCAGCGCCTGCATGCCATGGCGCAGGCGTGCCCTGTTGCAGGCCTCGCTGCCGGCGGCAAACTCCCGGCAGGGGGAGGGGCGCCATTCATAGATGCCGCAGGCGGCTTGTTGGCCAATGGTGCCAGTCAGCGCGGCGCAGCGTGGCCGGGCATAGTCGGTGCCGCGCATGCGGCAGGTAAAGTCGTTCACCTCTTCGGCCAAGCCCGAAGGCACGCGGCCGCCATTGCTGTCGCATTCATGGACTGAAAAATCAACGCGAAAGCTGGCGCAGCAAGCGCCGCAACTGAGGCAGGGGTGGGGCATGGGGCGTGGGCTTTGTTTGGCCCGTATTGTAGTTTTGCCCTGGCGATGGCCATAAAAAAGCCCGCTGGGCTAGCGGGCTCGGGGGTTGGGACTGCAGGCGCTAGGCTTACTTGGCGGCCAGCGCGTCCTTGACCCAGCCGTCAAACTTGGCCTGGTGGTTCTTGATCCAGCTGTCCACATGGCGCTGGATATCGGCGGTCTTGTTTTCGCCATTGCGCATCAGCAGGTTCTGGGCGGTGATGTCTTCAATGGGCACTTGCATGGTGGCAAACAGCTTGGCGGCGGCCGGGTTGGCGTCGGTCCATTTCTTGTTCGCCAGGATGTACTGGTTGTTCACCTTGAAGCCGTAGTTCTTGCCATTGGGCAGGCGGGTGTCCTCATCGCCCTTGGCATTGGGCACATTGGGCACCTGCAGCCAGACAACATCTGTGCCGGGCTTGAGCACACCGTTGACCCAGTAGGGGGTCCAGACATAGTAGAGCACCGGCTTGCCCGATTGGTAGCGGGCGATGGTGTCGGCAATCAGCGCCGCATAGTTGCCCTGGCGGTGGGTCACACTGCCTTCCAGGCCCAGGCCTTTGAGGTGCTTGTTGATCGCCAGCTCGCAGCCCCAGCCCGGGTTGCAGCCGGTCAGGTCGGCCTTGCCGTCGCCGTCGGTGTCAAACAGCTTGGCGATCTTGGGGTCCTTGAGCTGCATGATGTCGGTGATCTTGTACTTCTCGGCCGTGGCCTTGTCGATCAGGTAGCCCTGGGCGGCATTGGTAGAGAACATGCCTTCGCGGTAGAAGACCTTGGCGCCCCCATTGCGCTCATAGAACTCCTGGTGCAGCGGAATCCAGTGGTTGGCCATGAAGGTGGCATCGCCCTGGCCGACCACGACGTGCTCGGTGCCATTCTCCAGCCCTTTGGGTTCCTTGACGTTGTAGCCCAGCTTTTCCAGCGCGCGCGAGACGATCAGGGTCTGGAACATCTCCTCGTCCACGGTGCCCAGCAGGGGTAGCACATCCTTGCCTTTGCCGGGCAGGTCTTGTGCCTGGGCGACGGGGCCCCATGCCATCAGGGCGATGGCGGCAGTGCAGGCCAGGTGAACCGGGTGCTTGAGGTAGTTTTTATCTGTCATGGTCTTCTCCTTGGATTGAAACGGCGATGCGCAAGTCGCGCACCGAGAGGGAACATGGGAGCCCTCAAGGCAAGACTGAACCCAGGCCCGGCCTGTCATGCCGGGGGACTGTTTGCAGCTTGCGGGGGGCTTGGAGGTGGGCATGGCGGCATGCCCTGGTGGGCAGCACCGGCCCGGCAAGAACCTGCCGGGCGCTCGGTGCTGCAGGCAGGCTTACTGCGCCTTGGCGGCGTCCAGTGCGGTCTTGATCCAGCCGTCAAACTCCGCCTGGTGGGCCTTGATCCAGCCGTCGGCGTGGCGCTCGATATCGGCAGGCTTGTTCTGGCCGTCCTTCATGGCTAGGTTCTGCGCGTTGATGTCGGAGACCGGCAGCTTCATGGTCGCAAACAGCTTGGCGGCAGCGGGGTTGGCTTCGGCAAACTTTTTGTTGGCGACAATCTTTTGGGTGTTCAGCGGGAAGCCGTAGTTCTTGCCATTGGGCAAGGCAGTCTTCAGATCTGCCTGGTTGCCGGGCAAGGCAGTGAACGGTACCTGCAGCCACACGACATCGCGGCCCGGGCGCAGCTCGGCGCTGACCCAGTAGGGTGTCCAGGTGTAGTACAGGATGGGCTTGCCGGCCTTGAAGCGGGAGATGGTGTCGGCCATCAGCGCGGCATAGGTGCCTTGCACATGGGTGACGGTATCGCGCAGCTGGTAGGCGGTCAGCTGGTGCTCGATGGCACCTTCGCAGCCCCAGCCGGGGGTGCAGCCGGTCAGGTCGGCCTTGCCATCGCCGTCGGTGTCAAACAGCTTGGCGATCTTGGGGTCCTTGAGCTGCTCGATATTGGTGATCTTGTGCGCGTCGGCGGTTTTCTTGTCGATCAGATAGCCTTGCACGGCGCTGGTCGAGTACTCGCCTTCGCGGTAGAGCTTGTCGGCGCCGCCGGCGTTTTTGTAGAAGTCGGCCTGGAGCGGATCCCAGTGGTCGGCCATATAGGTGGCGTCGCCATTGCCAATTGCTACGTGCGCCGTGGCGTATTCGACTTCACGGATAGGCAACACCTCGTAGCCCAGCTTTTGCATGGCTTTGTTGACCAGCAGGGTCTGGAAGGTTTCTTCGGCGATCGAGCTTTGCAGCGGCTGGACCTTAATGCCCTTGCCAGGCAGGTCCTGGGCCAGGGCGTGGCCGGCAGCGGCCAGGCCTGCAACCAGCAAGCTGGTGGCCAGCAGGCTTTTGACCATGCGGGTAGGCATTGCCAAGGCGTGCCAGGAATGGGTGGTGAATGTCATGCATGCTCCTTGTTCAGGGTTTCGACGGGGGCGCAGCGCGCGCCGCCAAGAAGGGGGTGCGCCAAGCACCGCAGCCCCTTTGCCAGGGGCGGTGCTTGGCTGGTGCATCAGGCGGCAGGAACTGCGTTCTGGCCTGTTTGCGTGGCTGCCGCTTGCTGGGGCTGAGCCTGGGGCTGTGCCGCGGGGCTGGCCTGGGGCTTGTTCAGGCTGCGGGCAATGATGCCGGCCGGGCCCGTTTGCCACCAGTGGCGCGCACCACGGCTTGGTTGGCCCATGGCTTGGGTGATGCGGTCCAGCAGGATGGCCAGCAGCACAATGCCCAGGCCGCCCACCGTTGCCAGGCCCATGTCCAGGCGGCCAATACCGCGCAGCACCATCTGGCCCAAGCCGCCCACCGCGATCATCGAGGCGATCACCACCATCGACAGCGACAGCATCAGCGACTGGTTGATGCCGGCCATGATCGACGGCATGGACAGGGGCAACTGCACCTTCCACAGCAATTGCATCGGCGAGGCGCCATAGGCGCGGCTGGCTTCAATCAGGTCAGGCCGCACCTGGCGGATGCCCAGGTTGGTCAGGCGCACCAGCGGTGGCAAGGCAAAGACGATGGTCACCACCACGCCCGGCACATTGCCAATGCCGAACAGCATCACCACCGGCACCAAATAGACAAAGGCCGGGGTGGTTTGCATGGCGTCCAGCACCGGGCGGAAGAACTTCTGCGCACGGTCGCTGCTGGCCAGCAAGATGCCCAGCGGCAGCCCGATGATGATGCAGAAGGCGAGCGAGGTCAGCACCAGCGACAGGGTGACCATGGCTTCGTGCCAGATGCCCAGCATGCCGATGATGAGCAGGGACACGATGGCCCCAATGGCCAAGGCGCCGCCGGCAAATTGCCAGGCGATTAGTGCGAGGATGGCCACCATGGCCACCATCGGAATGGCGGTCAGAAAATGCTCCACCCCTGTGAGCGTGGCGTCAATCGGCGCGCGCACGGTTTGGAAGAAGGGGCGGAAATTGGCCACCACCCAGGTCAGGCCGCTGTTGATCCAGTCCTGCACGGGCAGGCTACCGTCCCATAGCTGGTTGAGCTGAAAGCCGCTGTCATGGGCTGCTTGTGCATGCTGGGCGGCGGCTTGGGCCGCATCGGCGGTCTGGCCGACAGCGTCAGGTCCGCCCAGCCAGTCGGTATTGCCCGAGACATTGCCAACGGCCTGCCAGGGGTCATCGCTCACGGCAGCTTGGGCCGGGGCGCTGGCTGCATCGGTGCTGGTCCATGCGGTAGCCGCGCTCGAAGAGGTTGAGGCGGTATCTGCCCAGGGGTCGGCAGCGGCAGTGTTCTGCGCGATGGTTATCGTGTTGTCGGTACTCATGCGGCACTCCTGTTGTCGTTGTTGTCAGTGTTGGCGGCGTCTGCGGCAGCGGCCTCGGTGGCTGCTTGCATGGCAATCACGGCAGGGTCGGTGGGCGGCACCGGCGGGGTGTCGCGGTCCAGGAAGCGCAGCAAGGTGTTCTTGCTGATCGCGCCGACAAAGCGGCCATCGGCGCGCAACACCGGCAGCGGGCAGGGCGCTTGTGCGACCTGGCCAAACAGGTCGGCGACAAGGGCGTCTTCTGCAATCGGTTCGACCTTGTCCAGGTAGGCATGCTGCAGACCCAGGGGGCCGACATGGCCTTTCAAAGCGTTCCGCAGGGATTCGATCGAGACCGTGCCCAGGTACTGCTTGCGGGGCGAGACGATGTAGGCAAAGTCGCGGTCCTCGTCCTGCAGCAGCTGCATGGCGGCACGGGCACCGCGCTGGTCGCTTTCCTTGACGATGGTGATGCCCCGGCGCGCGATATCGGCGGCCTTGAACACCGCTGCAGCGTCCACGCCCTGGATAAAGGCGCGCACATAGTCGTTGGCGGGGTTGCGCAGGATGTCATCGGGCGTGCCGACTTGCTGGACCATGCCGTCCTTCATAATGGCGATACGGTCGCCGATGCGCATGGCCTCGTCCAGATCGTGCGAGATAAAGACGATGGTGCGGCGCTTGATTTCCTGCAGGCGCATCAGCTCAGATTGCATCTCCGTGCGGATGATGGGGTCGAGCGCCGAGAAGGCCTCGTCCATCAGCAAGATGGAGGGGTCCGACGCCAACGCACGGGCCAGGCCCACCCGCTGCTGCATGCCGCCGGACAGCTCATCGGGGTAGCTCGCGCCCCAGCCGGCCAGGCCGACCTGCTCCAGCGCCTGCTCGGCAGCGGTCAACCGCTCCTGGCGGGCTACGCCTGCCAGTTCCAGACCGAAAGCAGTGTTCTCCACCACGGTGAGGTGGGGCATCAGTGCAAACGACTGGAACACCATCGAGATGTCTTTGCGGCGCAGCGCGCGCAGCTTGCTGTCGGACAGTTGGTTGATGTCCTGGCCATCGACAACGATGGCGCCGCTGGTGGGCTCGATCAAGCGGTTGAGCATGCGCACCAAGGTGGACTTGCCCGAGCCCGACAGGCCCATGACGACAAAGATTTCACCGGCTTCGATGGTGAAGTTGGCGTCAAACACGCCGATGGAGTTGCCGGTTTTCTCCATGATTTCTTGTTTGCTGGCGCCTTGGCGTACCAAGTCCAGCGCGGCTTTGGGGGAATCTCCGAACACCTTGAAGACGTGCTCGATACGGATTTGTTTGGCCATGCTTGGCTCCTCCCTGGGTTGTAGTGGCTACAACGCTGAAGACGCCCTCAAAGGGCGTCGTCCAGCACGGGACCGTCATTTCTCAACCCTGATGCCGATAGCTGCGCCTGGCTGTGCAAAAGCGACAACCATGGCAAGCCCTCGTGGGCGGGACACACAATGTGACCAACAATTTCTGCCTGAACCGGGCGTGCATGCCAGAAGCGCGGGGCCTCAGGGTCGAGCCAGGGACAGGGTCTCTCGTGCGCATTGCAACCTGGTGGTTCCAATCACGCGAGCGGGGCGGGCACTGTAAGAAGGCCACCACGCCGGGGCATCAGGGCCGGGGCAATCCGGCCTGTTGACGGACTCTGGCGTGCTGCCAAAGACCCGACGGAGACGATCCGCGCCTGTCAGAAAGGCACGGATTACCTGCGTTGCAGGTTGTAAAACATTCGATAAGTATACTTATTGGAAATATAGAAGTCAAAGAAACAGGGTTTCATCCGGGCTAATTAAGGCTTGGAAGCGGCCATCTCGCCCACCCATTTTTCTGATTTGCTATATTTTTTGTAGCGTCAAAAAACCAAATATGGTCAGATCCGGCGGTGCAGAGATTTTCCAATAAAAACACACATAGTTACAATTTGAGGCAAATTTTGCACTGCGAAGGGCCTGGTTTCCATTTTGTCGACCGATGGTGTTGCTTGTTGAGGCGATATTGCTTTTTGAAGGCAAATAGCTGCTATTAAGTGAAAAATATGCCGGCAGGTGTAGGAGTTTTTCGCCCATTGCTATCAGTGCCGCAGCTATGAAAAAGCCCCGCACAGGGGCGGGGCTGGGAGGTTACAGCGGCGTAGCGGTTTCAGTGTGTGTCTTTATGAGGCGCGCCTATGGGGTGCAGAATGCGGTCCGTCCAGGCAATGGCCAGGGCCGAAAGCAGGAACACCACGTGGATGATGGTCTGCCACATCAGCACTTTCTCGCTGTAGTTGGGCGCATTGATAAAGGTCTTGAGCAGGTGAATGGAGCTGATGCCAATGATGGACAGACCGAGCTTGACCTTGAGCACCGAGGCGTTGACATGCCCCAGCCATTCGGGCTGGTCTGGGTGGCGGTTGAGGTGCATGCGGCTGACAAAGGTCTCGTAGCCGCCCACGATCACCATGATCAGCAGGTTGGAGATCATGACCACATCAATGAGGCCGAGCACCACCAGCATGATGATGGTCTCGTTGAGTGCGGTGATCTGGACATCGGGCGAGTAGCCCACGGAGGTGACGAGAATGCGCAAGGCCTTCTCGCTGCCAAAGGCGGCTTCTACCAGGTGCAGCAGCTCGACCAGGAAATGCCAGACATACACCAGCTGGGCGACGATCAAGCCAAGGTAGAGTGGCAACTGCAGCCAGCGGCTGGCAAAAATCAGCGCCGGCAAGGGGCGCAGAGGGGCGTTTTGAGGGAGAGACATGGTGAAGGGGGTAGTGGAGAGAGCGCCCTGCAGCAGGTTTGGAATCTGTCGTTTGGCCGTCCATCGCTGAGGTCTGCGCCAGCCTGTCCGGATGCTGGCTCAGCGCGTGCGGAAATGCAGCAAAAAGAGCGTCGCGCATTGTAGCCAGCGCCCTGCGTCTGCAGGGGAGTGATTGGCAAAATTCCTCGCCCGGCTTTAGTGGTTAGTTTTGCCTATCGAAACGGGTGGCGGCGGCTGGCGTCTTGTCAGACGCTTGTAAGTGCGCCGGTCCACAGTAGCAGCGATTTTCATACCTACAATGTTTGCAAAGGAGACAACCCATGACAGCCCCAGCCCAAGGAACGATTGAATCCGTTCTGGTCGAAAACCGCGTTTTCCCCCCACCCGCCAGCCTGTCCGCCACCGCACGCGTGGGCAGCATGGAGGCCTACCAGGCGCTGTGCGCCCAGGCAGAGTCTGACTTTGAAGGCTTTTGGGCCGAGCGTGCGCGCGAGCACGTGCAGTGGACCAAGCCCTTCACCGAAGTGCTAGACCAGAGCACCCCACCGTTTTTCAAGTGGTTCCAGGATGGCGAGCTCAATGTCAGTGCCAACTGCCTGGACAAGCACATCGGCACGCCGGTAGAAAACAAGAACGCCATCATCTTCGAAGCCGACGATGGCCAAGTCAGCAAGATCACTTACCGGGAGCTGCTGGACCGCGCGGGCGCCTTTGCCAATGCGCTCAAGGCCCAGGGCGTGCAAAAGGGCGACCGGGTGCTGATCTACATGCCGATGACCGTCGAGGGCATTGTGGCCATGCAGGCCTGCGCGCGCATCGGCGCGACCCATTCGGTGGTGTTTGGCGGTTTCTCGGCCAAGGCCGTCAATGAGCGTGTGATTGACGCCGGCGCGGTGCTGATCATCACTGCCAACTACCAGATGCGCGGCGGCAAGGAGCTGCCACTCAAATCGATTGTGGATGACGCGCTGGCCATGGGCGGCTGCGACACGGTCAAGAAGGTGCTGGTGTTTGAGCGCACCAAGACCGCCTGGAACAAGGTGGAAGGCCGGGACCTGAGCTTTGGCGAGGCACTGGCCGGCCAGAGCAAGGATTGCGCACCGGTGCCGGTGAATGCCGAGCACCCGCTCTTCATTCTGTACACCAGCGGCTCCACCGGCAAACCCAAGGGCGTGCAGCACGCCAGCGGTGGCTACATCCTGTGGGCCAAGATGACGATGGAGTGGACCTTTGACCTTCAGCCCAGCGATGTGTTCTGGTGCACGGCCGACATTGGCTGGATCACCGGCCACACTTATATTGCCTACGGCCCGCTGGCCGCTGGCGCCACCCAGGTGGTGTTTGAGGGCGTGCCGACGTTCCCTGATGCCGGGCGCTTCTGGCAAATGATCGAGCGCCATGGTGTCTCCATCTTCTACACGGCCCCCACGGCGATTCGCTCGCTGATCAAGGCCGCCGATTCGGACGACAAAGTGCACCCGCGCAACTGGGACCTGAGCAGCCTGCGCATTCTGGGATCGGTGGGCGAGCCCATCAACCCGGAAGCCTGGATGTGGTACTACCGGAACATTGGTGGTGAGCGCTGCCCGATTGTCGACACCTTCTGGCAGACAGAAAACGGCGGCCATGTGATCACCCCCTTGCCGGGCGCAACGCCGCTGGTGCCGGGGTCTTGCACCTTGCCGTTGCCCGGCATCATTGCCCAGATCGTGGATGAAACCGGCAAGGAACTGCCCAACGGCACCGGCGGCATCCTGGTGATCAGCAAGCCCTGGCCCTCGATGATCCGCACCATCTGGAACGACCCAGAGCGCTTCAAAAAGGCCTATTTCCCCGAAGAGATGGGTGGCAGCATCTACCTGGCCGGCGATGGCGCCGTGCGCGATGCCAAGACCGGCTATTTCCGCATCACCGGTCGCATTGATGATGTGCTGAATGTCTCGGGCCACCGCATGGGCACGATGGAGATCGAGTCGGCCTTGGTGTCCAAGACCGACCTGGTGGCCGAAGCCGCCGTGGTGGGCCGCCCGGATGACATGACGGGCGAGGCCATCTGCGCCTTTGTGGTGCTCAAACGCTCGCGCCCCACCGGTGAGGAAGCCAAGCAGATTGCCAAGGAGCTGCGCGACTGGGTGGCCAAGGAGATTGGCCCGATTGCCAAGCCCAAGGACATCCGCTTTGGCGACAACCTGCCCAAGACCCGCTCGGGCAAGATCATGCGCCGCCTGCTGCGCTCGATTGCCAAGGGCGAGGCGATCACGCAGGACACCTCCACCCTGGAGAATCCGGCCATTCTCGATCAGCTGTCCGATACGCACTGATCGTTACCAGGCAACAAGGGGCGCGCTGGTGCATTCCGGCGCGCCAAGTTCTTGTAACTCCTGAGAAAGCTGGGCGAAACAATGCCAGCTTTGGCTGACAAGCGGCAGGGCATGGATCGTGCTAAGGTCTATGCATTCCACTTTTGCCATCCAATTGTCCTATGCGCAGCATTTTTCTACTCATCATCGCCGTGCTCATCGGCGGCTTGGCGGCCCTCAATTGGGAGGTGCTGTCCACGCCCTCCGAGGTCAATCTTGGTCTGACCACCATCCACGCCCCGCTGGGCGTGTTGATGCTGGCACTGACCGTCTTGCTCTGCGTGATCTTTATCGCCTATGTGCTGTCTTTGCAAGGCTCGGTCATGTTGGAGGCACGCCGCCACAACAAAGAGATGACTGCCCAGCGTGAGCTGGCGGACAAGGCCGAGGCCTCGCGCTTTACCGAGTTGCGCCAGGTGCTGGAGAGTCAGCATGCCGCTGGCCAATCGGTGCTGCTGGCCCGCCTGACTGAGCTGGAGGCGCATCTGGTGGCCCGTGCCCAGGAATCGGACAACAGCAATGCGGCCTACCTGGGGCAGATAGAAGACCGCATGCGCCTTGTCGAGCCTCCGCGCAATACCTTCTAAACTCCTTGCGCTACTCTCCAACAAAAAGCCACCTTGCAAGGTGGCTTTTTGTTAGCGTGGGCAGCTTGGGGCCCGACCTGCATGCGATACCTTGCTTACTTGAGGGTCAGCACCCAGTCGGCGAGTTTCTTGGCATCGGCTTCGCTGACCTGGGTATTGGCAGGCATGGGCACGGGGCCCCAGACGCCAGCACTGCCCTTGATGATCTTTTGGGCCAGCACATTGGCCGCGCCGGGCTGGCCGGCAAATTTGGCGCCAATATCTTTGAATGCGGGGCCCACCACTTTTTTATCCACCGAATGGCAAGCCATGCAGTTCTTGGATTGGGCCAATGCCTGATCAGCCCACGCAGGTGCGCTGGCCGACAAGGCCAGTGCCGTGGCAATCAGAATACGGTTCATCGTGTTATCTCCTTAGCGCATGAGGTACATTAATTCTAATGGCTCGCTGCATAGGACTGCGGGGACGCCAGGATGTTCCACAAGTTTGCATTCTTTACGGGCTTTACGCCACCGACATACTAGCGGGCCAAAGCGGATGGAGAGACCATGTATTTTCTGATCCTGGGGATCATTCTGTTATTGCTGAAATACCTGGAGATCGGCCCGGTGACGTCCTGGTCCTGGACCCTGGTGTTGGCGCCTTTTGGCCTGGCCGTTTTGTGGTGGGCCTGGGCCGACTGGTCGGGTTATACCAAGCGCAAAGCCATGGAGCAGGAAGACCGCAAAAAAGCCCAGCGCCTGCAAAAGGCCCGAGACGCGATGGGCCAATCGCCCCGCCGCCGCCGTTGACAAGCCGTTGCTCTGCGGGCTGATGGGCGAGCCGGGCACCGCCGCTCCTCCAGGTAAACCGCCTGCCAGGCGGTTTTTTTCTGCCCCTACCCGCTTGTCTGGCTGGAACCCGAGTGTCTCCGTCTTTTGCCTGGCTGCGCCATAATCAGCGCTCACATCGGCGTGCACTCAAGAGGTTCTCGCCAACTTGCCCGCTGGCCCTGGTTTATTCGCCCTGGCCCGCACCCTGCAAGACAGGCCGCATTCTTATTGTTTACTGATTCGTACACCACGATGCCCGCATACCGTTCCAAAACCTCTACCGCTGGTCGCAACATGGCTGGTGCCCGCTCTTTGTGGCGTGCCACCGGCATGAAAGACGACGACTTCTCCAAGCCCATCATTGCGGTGGTCAACTCCTTTACCCAGTTCGTTCCAGGCCATGTGCACTTGAAGGACCTGGGCCAGCTGGTCGCCCGCGAGATCGAGGCTGCAGGCGGCGTTGCCAAGGAGTTCAACACCATTGCGGTTGATGACGGTATTGCCATGGGCCACGACGGCATGCTGTATTCGCTGCCCAGCCGCGAGGTGATTGCCGATTCGGTGGAATACATGGTGAATGCGCATTGCGCTGATGCCATGGTCTGCATCTCCAATTGCGACAAGATCACCCCTGGCATGCTGATGGCCGCGATGCGCCTGAATATCCCCGTGGTCTTTGTCTCGGGTGGCCCGATGGAGGCTGGCAAGGTGCGCCTGGCCGTGCCTAACTCAGACGGCACGAAGACGATCCAGATCAAGAAGCTGGACCTGGTTGATGCCATGGTGATGGCCGCTGACAGCAGTGTGAGCGATGCCGATGTAGCCGAAGTCGAGCGCTCGGCCTGCCCCACCTGCGGCTCTTGCTCGGGCATGTTCACCGCCAATTCGATGAACTGCCTGGCTGAAGCACTGGGCCTGGCCCTGCCAGGCAATGGCACCGTGGTGGCGACACACTCGGACCGTGAGCAGCTGTTCAAGCGCGCAGGCCGTTTGATCGTGGACCTGGCCAAGCGTTACTACGAGCAAGACGAAGCCACCTTGCTGCCACGCGCCGTGGGCTTCAAGGCCTTCGAGAACGCGATGACGCTGGACATTGCGATGGGCGGCTCCACCAACACCATCCTGCACCTGCTGGCGATTGCGCAAGAGGCGGAGATCGACTTCACGATGACCGACATCGACCGCATGTCGCGCACCGTGCCGCAGCTGTGCAAGGTGGCCCCCAATACCAACAAGTACCACATCGAAGATGTGCACCGCGCTGGCGGCATCATGGCCATCCTGGGTGAGCTGGACCGCGCCGGCAAGCTGCACACCGATGCGCCCACCGTGCATGCCAAGACCATGAAGGACGCGCTGGACCAGTGGGACATCGTGCGTACCGAAGACGAGGCCGTGCGCACCTTCTACATGGCAGGCCCTGCCGGCATTTCCACCCAGGTGGCCTTCAGCCAAAGCACGCGCTGGCCCAGCCTGGATCTGGACCGCGCCGAAGGCTGCATCCGCTCGTACGAACACGCCTTCTCCAAAGAGGGCGGTCTGGCGGTGTTGCGCGGCAATATCGCGCTGGATGGCTGCGTGGTCAAGACCGCCGGCGTCGATGACTCGATCCTGGTGTTCGAAGGCTCGGCCCATGTGGTCGAGTCGCAGGACGAGGCGGTGGAAAACATCCTGAGCGACAAGGTCAAGGCCGGTGATGTCGTGATCGTGCGCTACGAAGGCCCCAAGGGCGGCCCCGGCATGCAAGAGATGCTCTACCCCACCAGCTACATCAAGTCCAAGGGCCTGGGCAAGTCCTGCGCGCTGCTGACCGATGGCCGCTTCTCCGGCGGTACCTCGGGCCTGTCGATTGGCCACTGCTCGCCAGAAGCTGCCGCTGGCGGTGCCATTGGTTTGGTGCAAAACGGCGACCGTATCCTGATCGACATCCCCAACCGCACTATCAATGCGCTGGTGAGCGACGAGGAATTTGCCAAGCGCCGCGAAGCGCAAAATGCGCTGGGCTGGAAGCCTGCCAAGCCCCGTCCCCGCAAGGTGTCTACCGCGCTGAAGGCCTATGCCAAGCTGGTGACATCGGCCGACAAGGGTGCGGTGCGCGATATCTCGCTGCTGGACTGATCTTCTTTCGCCCTAAGAACAACCGCCCCAGGCGCAGGCCCGGGGCGGTTTTTTGTCGCCGCAATTTACCAATGCAGGCAGATCTTGCCAAAGTGCTGCGCGCTGATCTGGTGTGCAAAGGCATCGGCCATCTTCTCCAGCGGGTAGCGGCTGTCGATCACTGGGCGCAGCGGCAAATGGTCCAGCGCGCGCACCAGGTCTTGCTGCTGCTCGCGGCTGCCGACGATCAGGCCTTGCAGGGTCTGCTGCTTGCGCATCAGCTCGACGGTGGGCACATCGCCAGCAAAGCCGGTTAGCACGCCGATCAACGCGATATGGCCGCCGGGGGCACAGGCGCGGATGGACTGCGGCAAGGTGGCGGGGCCACCCACTTCCACGACGATGTCGGCGCCGCGCCCGCCAGTGGCTTCCAACACGGCATCACCCCAGTTGGGCTGGTCGCGGTAGTTGATGACGGTGTCGGCACCCAGGGCGCGCAGGCGCTCGGCCTTGGCGGCGCTGGAAGTGGTGGCGATCACTTTGGCGCCCATCGTATGGGCCAGCTGCAGTGCGAAAATCGACACCCCGCCGGTGCCCAGCACGAGCACGGTTTGCCCGGCTTCGATGCGGCCATCGACCACCAGGGCGCGCCAGGCGGTGAGGCCTGCGGTGGTCAAGGTGGCGGCCTCTTCATGCGTATAGCCTTTGGGGGCATGGGTAAAGGCCGTGGCGGCCATGGTGACCTGCTCGCGCGCAAAGCCGTCCACGCCGTCGCCCGGCACGGTGGCAAAGGTGGAGGGCACTTGCTTGCCCGATTGCCACAGCGGGAAAAAGCAGGACACCACGGCATCGCCCACGGCGAACTCGGTCACGCCATCGCCTACAGCGGTGACAACACCGGCGCCATCGGCCATGGGGATGCGGCCATCAGCGGTGGCCGAGCGCCCGGCGGCAATGGCCAGGTCGTGGTAGTTGAGCGAGCTGGCGTGCAGGCGCACCTGGATCTCTCCGGCACGGGGTGCCGCAGCTGCTGGCAGATCGACGAGTTGCAGACGGTCCAGACCGCCGGGGGCGGCAACTTGTATGGCTTTCATGGGAGGGCTCTTTCCTTGGTTGACATCACAGAGGCTGCACCGCGCAGCCGCCAGGCCATCATGCAAGCCATTGCCCCAGAAAGCCAGAACCGACATATTTGTGGCCTAGTATTAAAAATGTAAGCCATGCATGGGCATTGGCTTGCGGCTAGGATCAGCGCGTCGTCGTCTGGCCAAAGGAGGGGTGCATGAAACGGCTAAACAGCAAAAGCGGTTGCGCAGTGGAGGTGACCTTGTCCGTCATGGGCGGCACCTGGAAGCCGATTGTGCTTTTTCATCTGCTGCATGGCACCAAGCGCTTTAGCGCGCTGGCGCGTGCCATCCCCAACATCACCCAGCGCATGCTGACCTTGCAGCTGCGCGAGCTTGAAGAGGCAGGCATCGTTGCGCGCACCGTCTATGCCGAGGTGCCCCCGCGCGTGGACTATGCGCTGACCGACCTGGGCCGCAGTCTGGAGCCGGTGCTGATCGCGATGCGTGACTGGGGCCTGGGCTATGCCCACAGCCAAGGTCTGCAGGACGAGGTGCCCCAGCTGCAGGCCAGCTGCGCGGCTTAGCAGACGGCTGTTAAGCAGCAGGAGGATAATTCCAGCCTCCCTCCTTCTTTTTAGAAACCACCCGACATGATGTCCCGCAACCCCTCCCTGCGCCAGCTTCTGGGCTGTGGCGCGTTGCTGACTGTTCTGGCCTGCTTGGGCGGGGGGCAGGCCAGCCATGCCCAAGAGCGGGGTACCTACCCGATCCAGCCCATCAAGCTGCTGGTGCCCTTTGCGCCCGGCGGCTCGACCGATATCGTGGCCCGCGTGATCGCCGATGCGATGCGGGGCCCCTTGGGCCAGCCGGTGGTGGTCGAGAACCGCGCAGGTGCTGCCGGCCTGATTGGGGCCGAGGCCGTGGCGCGGGCGCAGCCCGATGGCTACACGATCGGGGTGGGCACCATCAGCACCTTGGCGGTCAACCCGGTGATGCTCAAGGCCCTGCGCCGTGATCCGCTGCCGGAGCTGGTGCCGGTCATCGCGCTGGCGCAGATACCCTCGGTGTTTTCTACCCATCCCAGCCTGGGCGTGACCGATTTGCAGGGCCTCATCACCACCTTGCGCGCCAAGCCGGACCACTACACGATTGGTTCAGCAGGCGTGGGCTCCATTGGGCATCTGATTGCCGAAGCCCTGAACGAAAACCTGGGCGTGCGCCTGCGCCACATTCCCTACAAAGGCCAGGGGCCGGTGGTCAACAGCGCGCTGTCTGGCGAAACCCAGGTGCTGAGCGACCAGTACCCTTCGTCCAGCAGCCTGGTGCAATCGGGCCGGCTGCTGCCTTTTGCCGTTGCCGCGCCCCAGCGGCTGCCGGCACTGCCGGGCGTGCCTACCTTGGCCGAGGCGGGTTACCCAGCGCTCAACCGCCTGGCCATCACCTGGTTTGGACTGGTGGTGCCGGCAGGCACCCCCCAGGCGGTGGTCGATGCCCTCAACCACGCAGCGCGCGAGGCGATGCGCCAGCCTGAGGTGCAAGAGCGCCTGGCCCAGTTAGGAGTGGTGGCCATGGGCGGCAGCCCGCAGCAGTTTGCGGCCCTGATCAGCGATACGCGTGCGCAGATCCAGCAACTGGTAAAGCAGCGCAAGATGGTGCTGGACTGAGCGACTGAAAAGTTGGCGTAAAGCCTGGCATATTCTTTCTAAAGCACTGGCAGTTTTGAGGTCGTTGATCTACAATCCAGCCAACTTTTTATCAGGAGTAACCCTGTGGACTTACCGAGTTGTTGGCCAGCGGCCAAACGACCACAGGCAAGGTAATCGCAAACGCCTCAGCTTTGCGTGCTGCCTTGCCAAACCAGGCGGGCAGCTGTCAGGTGCCGTAGTTTCTGTCGTGCAGACGCTGCGCAGCCCCAGCATCCCATTTCTTCTTCCAGTCTTGCCATGCGGCGAGCGCCTTTTTTGCGCGCTGGCCTGCCGGGTATGGGAGTCCTTCATGCCATTGCGTCTGCCATCGTTGGCCCCCTTGCGTGCAGCGCGACGCAAGGCCGTGCCATGGGCCATCACGCCCTGCTGCGGCCTGGGTTTGCCCTGCCGCATGCCGCAGCGGCTAGCGCCGATGCTGCGCCGCCGCGCGCCCATCGTAAAAGCTGCAGCGCAGTCCTGCTCGGCATCGGCTGCGTTGGACCCCTTCAGTCGCTGAGCTTTCTTCTGTCCGATGTGTAAGGCCATGGCCGCATCACTGCGGCGCGGGCCTGCACGCCTGTCTTGATTGAAGACGCCATGGGGCGCGGCTGGGCCGTGCCCGTGGCCGGGAGATTGTTCATGTTGAACCTGCTGAAGAATGGATTCGTCAACTTTCTGCGCTCGCGCCATTGGGGCGTGCATTTTCGCCGCCTGCCCATGCTGGAGCAGCTGGCCAAGGCCCCTGCCGATACGGGCATTTCCAAAGCCATGGGCGAGCGGCTGCGCGAGGCCGCCAGCGCCCCAGAGCAAGCGCTGCTGCAGCGCCTGAACACCAGCCGCCAAGGGCTGGACGAGGCGCAAGTGCAGGCAGCCCGCGCACAAGCGGGCTGGAACGCGGTGACCCAGGACAAGCCGCTGGCGGGCATCGAGCACCTGTGGCTGTGCTTTCGCACGCCCTTCAACCTTTTGCTGACGGTGCTCGCTATCGTCTCCTGGATGACCGGAGACGCCAAAGCCACGGTGGTGATTGGCAGCATGGTGGCGCTGGCCACGCTGCTGCGCTTTTGGCAAGAGGGGCGCGCCAACCAGGCGGCCGCAGGCTTGCAGGCGATGGTCTCCAATACGGCATCCGTCTTGCGCCGTGCAAGCCCTGCCACAGCCGGGGGCGGTGCAGGCGGGCTGCAGCCCTCGCGCCTGTCTGCGCTGCAGGCCCTGCAAGAGCTGCCGGTGCGCGAGTTGGTGCCGGGCGACGTCATCCAACTGGCCGCGGGCGACATGGTGCCCGCCGACTGCCGTTTGCTGACGGCCAAGGACCTGTTTTTGGCCCAGTCGGCAATGACCGGTGAATCGATGCCGGTCGAGAAGTTTGCCCAGCTCCAAGGCGAGGAACTGCACAACCCCATCGAGCTGTCCAACCTGGTATTCATGGGCACCAATGTGGTCTCCGGTGCCGGTCTGGCCGTGGTACTGGCCACCGGCAAGCACAGCTACCTGGGCGCCTTGGCCGGCAAGGTCTCGGCCACGGACCGGGGACCCACCGCGTTTCAGCAGGGTGTCAACAAGGTCAGCTGGGTGCTTATCCGTTTCATGCTGGTGATGGTGCCGCTGGTGCTGGTGATCAATGGCTGGACCAAGGGCGACTGGAGCGAGGCTTTGCTGTTTGCGCTGTCGGTCGCCGTTGGGCTGACCCCCGAGATGCTGCCGATGATTGTGACGGCTACCTTGGCCAAGGGCGCGGTGTTTCTGTCGCGCAAGCAGGTGATCGTCAAGCACCTGGATGCGATCCAGAACTTTGGCGCCATGGATGTGCTGTGCACCGACAAGACGGGCACCTTGACGGAGGACCGCATCCTGGTGGAGCGCCATCTGGACGCTTGGGGTGATGCCTCTGAGCATGTGCTGGACATGGCCTACCTGAACAGCTACTACCAGACGGGCCTCAAGAGCCTGCTCGATGTGGCCGTGCTCGCGCATGCCGAGCGTGCCCAGCTGGTGGCGGCCTATGCCAAGGTGGACGAGGTGCCGTTTGATTTTGTGCGCCGGCGCATGTCGGTGGTGGTCAGCGATGGCCAAGTGACCGACAGGGTCATCACCAAGGGTGCGGTCGAGGAGATCATGCAGGTGTGTGTGTCGGTGCAGGCCGCAGCTGGGGTGTTGGCGCTGGATGCGGGCCTGCGTGCGCGGATCGTGGCCAGGGCCGAGGCACTCAATGCAGAGGGGCTGCGGGTGGTGGCCGTTGCCGTCCGCGACACGCCAGCGGGCCAGAATGCCTACGGTGTTGCCGACGAGGCAGGCATGAGCTTGTGCGGTTTTCTGGCTTTCATGGATCCGCCCAAAAGCAGCGCTGCACCGGCCCTGCAGGCGTTGGCGCGCCATGGCGTGCAGACCAAGGTGCTGACCGGAGATAACGCTGCAGTGACTGCCAAGGTCTGCGCGCAAGTGGGCATTACCGAGCAGCACATCGTGCTGGGTGGCGAGATCGAGCAGATGGATGACCAGCGCCTGGCCCAGGTGGTCGAGGAAGGCAATATTTTTGCCAAACTGAGCCCTGCGCACAAGGAGCGCATTGTGCGCATGCTCCAGGCCAATGGGCATGTGGTGGGCTTCATGGGCGATGGCATCAATGATGCAGCGGCCCTGCGCACTGCGGATATCGGTATCTCGGTGGACACGGCGGTGGATGTGGCCAAGGAAGCGGCCGACATCATCTTGCTGGACAAGAGCCTGATGGTGCTTGACCAGGGCGTGCAAGAAGGGCGGCGCACCTTTGCCAACATGCTCAAGTACATCAAGATGACGGCGAGCTCGAACTTTGGCAACGTGTTTTCCGTGCTGATCGCCAGCGCCTTCATTCCCTTTCTGCCCATGCTGCCCATGCAATTGCTGGTGCAGAACCTGGTGTATGACTTCTCGCAGTCGGCGATTCCGTTTGACCATGTGGACCCCGAACTGCTGACCCAGCCCCAGCGCTGGAACCCCGCCGATGTGGGTCGCTTCATGGTGTTCTTCGGCCCCATCAGCTCGATTTTCGACATCACCACCTTTGTCGTGATGTGGAAGGTATTTGGCGCCAACACGCCAGAGCGCCAGGCGCTGTTCCAGTCGGGCTGGTTTGTGGTGGGGCTGCTCACCCAGTCGCTGATCGTGCACATGATCCGCACCATGCGAATTCCATTTATCCAAAGCCGGGCCGCCTGGCCAGTGAGCCTGATGACCTTGGTAGTGGTGGCCGTGGGCATTTACCTGCCCATGGGTGTGCTGGCGCCATATTTCAAGCTAGAGCCTTTGCCAGGGCTGTACTTTGTGTTCCTGGTGGCGGTGTTGCTGGCCTATATGGGTCTTACGCAGGTCATGAAAAAGTGGTACATCCGTCGCTACGGCTGGCAATAACCAGCACCGCAATCAACACGCATATACAGAGGAGGGCGCTATGCTCGAAGCGCTGAACTACACACAGCTGAACTCGCTGATCAACACGGCCATCAGCCTGGTGACAGCCTTTGTCCTGGGGGCGGTGATCGGCCTGGAGCGGCAGTACCGCCAGCGCACGGCGGGGCTGCGCACCAATGTGCTGGTGGCGGTCGGGGCCGCCATCTTTGTCGACAGTGCCAATACCATCGCCGGGCCGGACGGTGCCGTGCGGGTCATGGCCTATGTGGTCTCGGGTATCGGCTTTTTGGGCGCCGGTGTCATCATGCGCGAAGAGGGCAATGTGCGCGGTCTGAACACGGCCGCGACCCTCTGGGGCTCGGCCGCCGTGGGCGCTGCTGCGGGTGCCGATTTGATCGTGCAGGCCGTCATGGGCACCGTGCTGGTGCTGGCGGCCAATACCTTGCTGCGTCCGCTGGTCAATGCCATCAACCGCAAGCCGCTGGATGTGTCCTCCGCCGAGATGACCAATGCGGTGTTTGTGGTGGCCGAACGCCTGCACCAGCGCTTGGCGCTGGCGATGCTGCAGGATGTGCTGGAGCGCGGCGGCTACCCGCCCGGCGACATCGACATCCAGCCCTTTGGCGAGGCGGAGGTCGTGATCGAGGCAACCCTGGCTGCCCAATCGGTGGAGGGGGATGAGCTCGATGCGCTGGTGCAGCAGCTGGCGGTCAAGCCGGGCGTGCGTCAGGCTTTCTGGAGCCCCAGCACGCGGGATTGAGTGCCCCCTGATCAGCCTTCAAAGGCAAAGCCGACGCCATAGATAGAGCGTATGCAGTCTGCATCCTCGCCCATCACAGTGCGCAGTTTTTTGCGCAGGTTCTTGATATGGCTGTCGATGGCGCGGTCGCTCACCTCCAGTGCATCGGCATAGGCCAGGTCCAGCAGTTGGCTGCGGGGGTAAATCTTGCCGGGGTGGCGCTGCAGGATGTGCAGCAGCGCAAACTCGCGCCGTGTCAGGCCCAGGTCCTGGCCGCGCCAGCTCGCCTGGCTGGTGGTCTCGTCCACATGCCAGTCGCTGAGTGCGGGGTGATCCGTGGTGCCAGGGGCAGGCTGGGCATGGCGGCGCAAGATGACCTTGACGCGGGCAATCAGCTCGCGCGGCGAGAAGGGCTTGCAGATGTAGTCGTCGGCACCCATCTCCAGGCCCACCAGGCGGTCCACTTCCTCAACCTTGGCCGTCAGGCAGATAACGGGGCAGAGCTGGCGGGCGCGGCATTCGCGCAGAATGCTCAGGCCATCGGTGCCGGGCAGCATCAGATCCAGAATGGCCAGCTGTGGCGGGCGGTTGCGCAGCGCCGCCATGGCCAGGCTGCCATCGGAGAAATGCTCGACCTCGAAGCCAGCGTGGTGCAGGTAATCGATCACGACCGAGGCGATATCGGCCTCGTCTTCGGCATAGAGGATGCGGGGTTTGGCGGTGTTCATGCAACAGGGTCTATCAAGGGCAGTATCAAGGTGATGCGCAGCCCGCCCAAGGACGAGATGGAGGCCTGCAATTGTCCGCCATGGGCTTGCACAATGCTTTTGCAAATGGCAAGCCCCAGGCCGGAGCCGCCGCTGGCGCGGCTGCGCGAGGTCTCTACGCGGTAAAAACGTTCAAAAATACGGGGCAGCTCCGCAGGGGGCACGGAGGGGGCGCTGTCGTCGAGATGCAGCTCCAGCCAGCGCTGGCCGGGTTGTGCCGCCTGCCCATGCAGGCTGGCGCTGATGGTGAGCCGACCCGGTGCGTCGGTGTAGCGCAGGCTGTTTTCCAGAATATTGCTCAGCACCTGGTGCAGTTGCTGGGCATTGCCCTGCACCCAGGCGGGCGGCAGCGCGGTGTGCAGCTCTTGCGCCGTGGGCAGGCCCATGCCGGCCTGGCTGAAGCGGATCTGCACGGCTTCGACGGCCTCGATGGTCAGGGCCCGCATGTCCAGCGCGCGGGCGGCCGCGGGCAGGTGGGCGGTCAGCTGCAGCGCGGGCGCTGCTTCTGGGGCATGCACCACCAGGGCCGTGGGAATGGTGGCGCGCATGTCGCCGACCAGCTGGGTCAGGCGCAGAATCTGGCGGTGCAGGCGCGCGGCGGTCTGCGCGTCAAAGCTGCGAATGCCATCTTGCACGGCTTCAATCTCGGCCCGCACTGCGGCCAGTGGTGTGCGCAGCTCATGCGCCACCTGGGTCAGCCATTCGTGTTGCTGGGCCTGGGCCTGCGCGAGCTGCCCGGCCATGTGGTTGTAGCGATCGGCCAGTTGTCCCAGCTCGTCATGGCCGGCAATCGCAATGCGGTAATCGAGCTGCCCGCTGGCGAAGGCCTTGGCGCCTTGGCTGAGCGCCTCGATGGGGCGAATCCAGCGCCGGCTCAGCCACCAGGACAGGGCAGCGGCCAGCAACAGCCCCAGCAGGCTGGTCGCGCCCAGGAACACCAGGTGCTCCTTCAAAAAGGCGTTGTCGATCTGGTTTTTCAGGTCCTCGGGCTGGTTGAGGGTCAGGGTGCCAATCATCTGGTGTTGGCTGTCGAACAAGGGGTTGTGGGCGCTGCCTGGCACAGGCGGTACGCCGGCAAGCAGCCGCCCCTTGCTGTCGAGCAGGCCCAGGCGCTGGTGCAAAGGGTGGCGCTCTATGGGGCGCAACTGCTGCGTCAGTGCGGGGCCCAAGGTGGCGCGGCGCGGCGCTTCTGCCTCTGCCGGCGGGGAGACGGGCACGGCCGCCTGGCTGCCAAAGCGGGTCAGGGCATTCCAGCGCTCTGGGGTCAGGGTGCTCCACTGCGGGTCTTTGGCATATTCACGGCGCAGCTGGCTCTCCAGGTATTCCAGCCGCCCCAGCTCGATTTGCGCCACATAGCCCCCCAGGCCGCGCTGCAGGCTCCAGTAGGAAAAGCCGGAAAAGCCCAGCAGCAAGCCCAGCAGCAGCAGCACCATGGCCAGCAGCACCCGGGTTTGCAAGCGGGTGAAGCGAAACAGCGGGGGGCGGGATGGGGTCACAGAGGGCGGGGGCTGGGTTGGGGCGGAAACGGCAAAACGGGCAGACGCAATGCCTGCCCGGCTATTCTCTTACACAGTGCGTGGGTGTGTAAAAGTGTTGCTTGATCGTGGCGTGGCCAGGGTTGTTCAGGGTCCGATGGAAGCGCCGCGCTTGGCGACCAGCTGCTTGCCCACCAGGCGGCAGGTCGCCTTGGCGGTTTTGCCGTTGTCCAGTGTCAGTTGCACGGCATCGCCAGCCTTCTTGCCTTGGCAGGCCTCAATGGCTTGCTTGTCGGGCGCGGGCTGGGCGGGGCTGGCCGCATAGGCTTGGGCGGCGGCCATCCAGAGCGCTGCAGTCACGGCGGTGCTGCACAGCAGACGGTGGCGAAGTGTTTGAGTTCTCATGGCATTCCTTGTGTAAAAAGAGGCTCTGCGGCCAGGCCGCGATCTGGTGTGTGACAGAAACAAGCGGATGAAACAGAGAAACTGGAGTGTGTTTACGCCTCTCCGCAGAGCCCATGACTGAACTATAAAAGCCAAATGTGGAGGAAGTTGGGCTGGCTTTTAAGCAGGTGTGACAAAGCGAAAGCCGCATGCCCATTGGGTTTGCGCGGGTTCAGAGGCTGGGCCAGGCCGCAAATTTATGCAAAGTGCAGGCGTTGGATGCGCTGTACGCATCTCAGGGCATCAGCGCCGAAGGCCTGGTCTCGCCGGACAATGGGCGGCGCACTGCAATGCGCTGCATCACCCGATCGGGCGCCTGGAGCCAACCTTCTTCGTAGGCGATCACCGACCAGCCCGCACAGACCTGCAGCAGCTCGCCTGGCCGCAGCAAAAAGGCGGGCCGGGAAGGCTTGCCATAGGCCTCGTTGCCCTGGGCAAAGGTTTCGTACAGCAGCAGGCCACCAGGGGCCACACTGCCCAGAATGTGCGGCCACAGCGGGCGCCAGAGATAGTTCGTGACCACCACCGCATCAAACGCCCGGCCGTCCAGCGGCCAGGGCCCGTTTTCGATGTCGGCCAGCAGCCATTCGCCTGCGGTGTCTGCCTGCAAAGCTTGCAGTGCGGCGCCATCGCGGTCCACGCCTGTCACACGCTGGCCTTGGGCTTGGAGGTAACGGGCATGTCGGCCCTGGCCACAGGCCAGGTCCAGCACCTGCGCGCCTGCAGGGATCAGCGGGGAAAAGCGGGTAATCCAGGCAGAAGGGGCGGGGCTAGAAGACATGGAAAAGTAGAAGGCCTGCCAGCACCGAGCGGCAGCACGCCAGGATCAGAAACAGCCCCAGACATGGTCCGCCATCTGGACCATGAAGGCGGGCTGGGTATAGAGCATAAACACCAGGCCCAGCAGGCCCAGCCCCAGCACCCACAGGGCCGCGCGCTGCCAGCCGCGCAGGCGCGCAGGGCTGGGGGGCTGAGGGGCAGGGTGTGGCATCAAGGGTCCGTCTTCAAGCGGTCAGTGGCAGGCGTTGCACGGGCTCTTCCTTCACCGGCAAATTGACCAGGCCGGCGAACACGCCCAGCGCAATGGCCACATACCAGACGACATCATAGCTGCCGGTGTGGTCATACAGGTAGCCGCCCAGCCAGATGCCCAGGAAGCTGCCGATCTGGTGGCTGAAGAACACAAAGCCGCTGAGCATGGACAGGTGCTGCACGCCAAAAATTTGTGCGACGGCGCCATTGGTCAGCGGCACGGTGGACAGCCACAAAAAGCCCATCACGGCGGCAAAGACATAGACCGACCAGGGCGACAGGGGCACCAGCAGGAACACCACAATCGCGATGGCGCGGATGAAATAGATGCCCGAGAGCAGGTAGCGCTTGGCCATGCGCTGGCCCAGGGAGCCGGCCAGGTAGGTGCCAAAGATGTTGAACAGACCGATCAGCGCCAGCGAGTAACTGGCCACATGGGGCGGCAGGCCAAAATCCTTGAGGTAGCTGGGCATGTGTACGCCAATGAACATCACCTGAAACCCGCAGACAAAATAGCCTGCGGTGAGCAGCAGAAAGCTGGGGTTGCGAAAGGCTTCGGCCACGGCCTGGGCGATGGTTTGCTGCTGGCCACCTGCCGCACTGCGCTTGAGCGCGTGGAAATTGGGCTCGCGCAGCGCCATCGCCAGGGGAACGATGGTGAGCACCAAGATGGCGCAGACCAGCAAGGCGTTCTGCCAGCCCAGGCTGGCGATCAGCTGGCCCTCGACCGGCACCATGAAGAACTGGCCAAAGGAGCCTGCCGCAGCGGCCACCCCCATGGCCCAGGAGCGTTTCTCGGCCGGCAGTTGGCGCCCGATCACGCCATAGATCACCGCATAGGTGGTACCCGTTTGTGCGATACCGATCAAGAGCCCGGCGGTGAGCGCAAACATGAGGGTATTGGGGGCCCAGGCCATGCCGGCCAGGCCGAGCGCGTACAGTAGCGCGCCGCAGACCAGCACCTTGCTGGCGCCAAAACGGTCGGCCAGCATGCCGGTGAAGATGCCAACCAAGCCCCAGCTGAGGTTTTGTACCGCCAGCGCCAAGGCGAAGGACTCGCGTGTCCAGCCCATCTCCTGGGTGATGGGTTGCAGCCAGAGGCCAAAACCGTGGCGGATGCCCATGGAAAGGGTCACTACCGCGCCGCCGCACAGCAGTACGCGGGCCATGGACAATCGTTGTGCGTTGTTTTGCATAGTCAGGGGGTTTGTCTCGTTATGCCGGAATTGTTACTTGAATGCCCGAAACTGGCTGTCGCCCGCATATTGCCCAGAGGCCGGCCAAGCCCATTGCAGAGTTTTGGTGGCAGGCGTCGCAAAACGTCAACAACTTCCACCTGTTTATCTATACAGCTATTTACAATGGCAGCCGCTAGAATGGAAAGTTATGGCAAGCAAAAACACGTCTACCAGTGAATACGCAGAGAGCTCGATACGGGTTCTCAAGGGGCTTGAGCCGGTCAAGCAGCGCCCGGGCATGTACACCCGTACCGATAATCCTTTGCACATCATCCAGGAGGTGATCGACAACGCGGCGGACGAGGCTCTGGCCGGTTTTGGCAAAAAGATCCGCGTCTTCCTGCACACCGATGGCTCCATCAGTGTGGAGGACGACGGACGGGGCATTCCGTTTGGCATGCACCCCGAAGAGCATGCGCCCGTGGTGGAGCTGGTGTTCACCCGCCTGCACGCGGGTGGCAAGTTCGACAAGGGGCAGGGCGGCGCCTACAGCTTCTCCGGCGGCCTGCATGGCGTGGGGGTCTCGGTGACCAATGCCTTGTCCACCCGCATGGAGGTGACCGTACACCGCGATGGCTCGGTGGCCAGCATGGCTTTTGCCGGCGGTGATGTGGTCGAACCGCTGCAGGTGCGGGCGATTGCCAGCGGTGAGCGCAAGCAGGGCACGACGGTGCGCGTCTGGCCCGATGCCAAGTATTTCGAATCCAGCCACTTGCCGATGGGCGAGCTGGTGCACCTGCTGCGCAGCAAGGCCGTGCTGATGCCGGGTGTGAGCGTGCAGCTGACGCAGGACAAGAACCGCGAAACCCAGAGCTGGCTGTACAAGGGCGGCCTCAAGGACTACCTGCTGCAGACCTTGCCGGTCGATCCCGTCATCCCCGTGTTCGAGGGCGAAGGTTTTGCCGGCCGCAACGATGACCATTTTGCCGAAGGCGAGGGCGCATCCTGGTGCGTGGCCTTCACCGACGAAGGCCAGCCGGTGCGCGAGAGCTATGTCAACCTGATCCCCACCACGGCGGGCGGCACGCATGAAAGTGGCCTGCGCGATGGCCTGTTCCAGGCCGTGAAGAGCTTTATCGAGCTGCATTCGCTGCTGCCCAAAGGTGTCAAGCTGATGCCCGAGGACGTGTTCGCGCGTGCCAGCTATGTGCTGTCGGCCAAGGTGCTCGATCCCCAGTTCCAGGGCCAGATCAAGGAGCGCCTCAACTCCCGCGATGCGGTGCGCCTGGTCTCGGGCATGGTGCGGCCGGCGCTGGAGCTGTGGCTGAACCAGAATGTCGAGTACGGCAAAAAGCTTGCCGAGATCGCCATCAAGGCGGCGCAAACGCGCCAGCGCGCTGGCCAGAAGGTGGAGAAGCGCAAGGGCAGCGGCGTGGCCGTGTTGCCCGGCAAGCTGACCGACTGCGAAAGCAAGGACCTGGCCTACAACGAGGTGTTTCTGGTCGAGGGCGATTCGGCCGGCGGCAGTGCCAAGATGGGCCGCGACAAGGAAACCCAGGCCATTCTGCCCTTGCGCGGCAAGGTGCTCAACACCTGGGAAGTGGACCGCGACCGTTTATTTGCCAATACCGAAATCCACGATATCTCGGTGGCCATCGGCGTGGACCCGCATGGCCCCGATGACGAGGTCGATTTGAGCGGCCTGCGCTACGGCAAGATCTGCATCCTCAGTGATGCGGATGTGGACGGCTCACACATCCAGGTGCTGCTGCTGACCCTGTTCTTCAAGCATTTCCCGCAGCTGATCGACAAGGGCCATGTCTGCGTGGCGCGGCCCCCGCTGTTCCGCGTCGATATTCCCGCCCGGGGCAAAAAGCCGGCTGCCAAGGTCTATGCGCTGGATGAGGCCGAGATGCATGCGATTTTCGACAAGGCGGCCAAGGATGGTGTGCCGCGCGAAAAGTGCCAGATCAGCCGCTTCAAGGGCCTGGGCGAGATGAATGCCGAGCAGCTCTGGGAAACCACCCTGAACCCGGACACCCGCCGCCTGCTGCCGGTACGGCTGAGCCAAACCGATGTGCTGCAAACCCGCCAGGTGATGACCCAGCTGATGGGCAAGGGCGAGGCTGCGGCCCGCCGCGACCTGATGGAACTCCACGGCCACGAAGTAGAAATTGATATTTGATGTTTCGCTGCCCACGCCGCTGAATAAACACAAGAACCAAATCCAGCCGCGCGCAGCCGTGCAACAAGCGAAGAAAGCTGAACGAATATGAGTGAAGAAAACGGTTTGGATCTGCTGACCAACCCCGTGCCAGACGACGGCGACAGCCTGGATCTGGGCAATTACGCGCAGCGCGCTTATTTGGAATATGCGCTGTCCGTGGTCAAGGGCCGCGCATTGCCCGATGTCTGCGATGGCTTGAAGCCGGTGCAGCGCCGCATCCTGTTTGCGATGGAGCGCATGGGCCTGAGCTACAGCGGCCCCAACCGCGGCACGGCGGCCAAACCCGTCAAAAGCGCCCGCGTGGTGGGCGATGTGCTGGGCCGCTTTCACCCGCATGGCGACCAGTCGGCCTATGACGCGCTGGTGCGCATGGCCCAGGATTTTGCCCAGCGCTACCCGCTGATCGACGGCCAGGGCAACTTTGGCAGCCGCGATGGCGATGGCGCTGCAGCGATGCGCTACACCGAGGCACGCCTGTCCAAGATCACCAGCCTGCTGCTCGACGAGATCGACATGGGCACGGTGGATTTTGTGCCCAACTACGACGGCTCCACCCAGGAGCCCAGCCAGCTGCCCGCGCGCCTGCCGTTCTCGCTGCTCAATGGCGCCAGCGGCATTGCAGTGGGCCTGGCCACCGAGATCCCCAGCCACAACCTGCGCGAAGTGGCCGATGCCTGTGTGGCCCTGATCAAGAAGCCGGCGATGACCGACTTCGACCTGCAGGAGATCATCCCCGGCCCGGACTTTCCCGGTGGCGGCCAGATCATCAGCAGCAGCAAGGACATTGCCGACGCTTACCGCACGGGCCGTGGCTCCATCAAGGTACGCGCGCGCTGGACGATTGAAGAACTGGCCCGCGGCCAGTGGCAGCTGGTCGTCAACGAGCTGCCGCCCGGCGTGTCCTCGCAAAAGGTGCTCGAAGAGATCGAGGACCTCACCAACCCCAAGATCAAGACCGGCAAGAAGACCTTGACCCAGGAGCAAAGCCAGCTCAAGGCCACGGTGCTGTCCTTGTTGGATGTGGTGCGCGATGAATCGAGCAAGGATGCCGCCGTGCGCCTGGTGTTCGAGCCCAAGACCGGCAAGACAGCGCAGTCCGAGCTGATCACCTGCCTGCTGGCGCATACCAGCCTGGAGAGTTCCTCGTCAGTGAACCTGACGATGATCGGCATCGACGGCAAGCCCACGCAAAAGTCGCTGCGCCTGATGCTCGAAGAGTGGATCCAGTTCCGCCAGATCACGATCACCCGCCGCTCGCAGCACCGGCTGGACAAGGTCAAGGACCGCATCCATATCCTGGAAGGCCGGCAGACCATTCTGCTCAATATCGACGAGGTGATCGCCATCATCCGCGCCAGCGACGAGCCCAAGGCCGCGCTGATGGCGCGCTTTGATCTGAGCGAGCGCCAGGCCGACGATATTCTGGAAATCCGCCTGCGCCAGCTGGCCCGCTTGGAAGCGATCAAGATCGAGCAGGAGCTGAGCGAGCTGCGCGAAGAGCAAGGCAAGCTGGAAGACATTTTGGCCAACCCCGCCTCGCTCAAGCGCCTGATGGTCAAGGAGATCGAGGCCGACGCCAAGCAGTTTGCCGACGCACGCCGTACGTTGATCCAGGAAGAGAAAAAGGCGGTTGCCGAAGTCAAGGTGGTCGATGAGCCCGTCACCGTCGTGGTGTCCGAAAAAGGCTGGGTACGCGCCCGCACCGGCCACGGCCATGCGGCCGACAGCTTCAGCTTCAAATCGGGTGACAGCCTGTATGGCACCTTTGAATGCCGCACTGTCGACCAGCTGCTGGTCTTTGGCAGCAACGGCCGCGTGTACTCGGTCGCGGTGGCCAGCCTGCCGGGCGGCCGGGGCGATGGCCAGCCGGTGACCACCTTGATGGAGCTGGAAGCCGGTACGCAAATCCAGTACTACTTTGCTGGCCCGCTGCCCGCCCGCTTGCTGCTGGCCAGCAGCGCCGGTTATGGCTTCACGGCCTTGGTGGAGAACATGGTCTCGCGCCAAAAGGGTGGCAAGGCCTTTGTCAGCCTGGACGATGGCGATACCTTGTGCCCGCCCTCGCACATCTCGGGCAGCAGTGGCAGCCAGCCGATCGCCGATGCCAGCCATGTGGCCTGCGCCTCGGCGGGTGGCCGTATCCTCACCTTCGATATCTCCGAGCTCAACCATATGGCCAAGGGCGGCAAGGGGCTCAAGCTGATTGATCTGGAAGACAAGGACCGTTTGGCTGGCGTGGCCGTTTACACGCGCAGCATCCGCATTGAAGGCATCGGGCGCGGCGGCAAGGCCCGTGAGGAAACCCTGGAAATCCGCAGCCTGAACAACGCCAAGGCCGGGCGCGCCAAAAAGGGCAAGCTCGCCGACCTGGGCTTCAAGCCCAACGCCGTGTTCCGCGTCGAATAGGCCTCGCTGCCCAGCTGTCCCAAGCCCTGCCCGGTGCCATCCGGGCAGGGCTTTTTTATCGCTGAGCTGGCAACAGGGCGCGCAGATGCTCGACAAAGGCCCGTACGCCCCGGGGCAGGTTGCGGCCGGTGAGGGTTTGCAGCTCAATGGAGCGCGCATGCATGCCGGGCTCGCGGATGGTGGCGGTGTGCAGCAGGCCCCGGCGCACATACTCGCGCACCGTCACCTCGCCGCCCAAGGTGAGCCCACCGCCATGCAGCACAAAGCGCACCAGCGCATCAAACTGCCCGCTCTCCAGCACCGGCTCAAACACCAGGCCGCGCTGGCCGCTGGCGATGTCGAACAGCTGGCGCGCGGTGTTGCCATCGTCCAGCAGCGCAAGTGGGTAGGGCTGCATTTGCGCCAGGCTGACGCTGGCAAACCTGGCCAGCGGGTGGCCGGGCGGCATGATCAGGATGACGGGCGAATTCTGGCGGTGTTGCACATCAATGTCGCGCACAGCAGCGCGGCTGTAGGTGAGGCCAATGTCGGCGTCGCCATTTCTGACTGCCTGGGTGACGTGGGCCGGTGAGGCCGATACCAGCTGGAACTGCATGCCCGGGTGCTGCTCGCGAAACGTGGCCATGGCGAGGGGCAGGAACTCAAACGCAAAACCGGCCGATGCGCAGACCCGCACCTGGCCCCGGCGCAGGCCTTGCAGTGCCTCGATATCGGCGACCACGCGCTCGGCATCCAGTGCATGGCGCTTGGCATGGGTGGCGAGCAGCTCGCCGGCCGCACTGGCCACCATGCCGCGCGGGCGGCGCTCGAACAGCGGCACCTGCAGCGCTTCCTCCAGCGACGCGATCTGTCGGCTGACGGCCGAGGCCGAGACATTGAGGCGCAGTGCGGCCTCGCTCACCGAGCCGCTGCGCACGACTTCCAGAAAGTAGCGCATGGCGGTGTCCTGGAGGTGCTGCGAAGGTGTCATAGTCTGCTTTGCAAAAAACGCAACGATAACCGCAAAAAATTGTGATTGTCGAAATGGGCGGCATTGCCTATGCTGGATTTTTCTGACATCCAAGAGACATACAAGCCATGCCATCCCAGCCAGTTCCTGCCGACAACCGCATCGTCGAGATGAGTGCCGTGGCGCTGTCCGCCGCTATCCAGCAGCGTGCGCTGTCCTGCACCGAGGTGCTGCAGGCCTTCTGGGCCCAGATCGACAGGCTCAACCCACAGGTGAATGCGCTGGTCGCGCCCATGCCGCGCGAGCCCCTGCTGGCCCAGGCGGCGCAGTTGGATGCCGAGTTGGCCAAGGGCCATAGCCGGGGCCCGCTGCACGGCTTTCCGCAGGCGCCCAAAGATATTTCGCCAGCAGCCGGCATGGTCACCACCAAGGGCTCACCCATCTTCCAAGGCCAGGTCAGCAGCAGCGATGCGGTGGTGTTTGAGCGCATGCGCGCGGGCGGCGCGCTGTTTGTGGCGCGCAGCAATTCGCCGGAGTTTGGCCTGGGTGGCCATACCTACAACCCGGTCTACGGCACCACACGCAATGCGTTTGACCAAAGCCGCTCGGCTGGCGGCAGCAGCGGTGGCGCAGCGGTGGCCGTGGCGCTGCGCATGCTGCCAGTGGCGGATGGCTCGGACATGATGGGCTCGCTGCGCACGCCGGCCGCTTTTAACAATGTCTACGGCCTGCGTACTTCGGTGGGCTGTGTGCCGCACGGGCCAGGGGATGAGGTGTTCTTCCAGCAGTTCAGCGTGGCCGGGCCCATGGCGCGCGATATTCCCGATCTGGCCTTGCTGCTGTCGGTGCAAGCGGGCTTTGATGCCCGCCTGCCGCTCACGCACCGCAGCGACGGCGCGCAGGACTGGGGCCAGGGGCTGGAGCGCGATTTCAAGGGCCGCAAGATCGCCTGGTTGGGCGACCTGGGCGGGCACCTGCCCACCGAGCCGGGCCTGCTCGACACCTGCCGCGCGGCGCTGGGTGCCTTTGTCGACATTGGCTGCACAGTGGATGAGGTGCTGCCCGACTTTGACCTGGAGCAGCTGTGGCGCGCCTGGATCGACCTGCGCAGCTTCAGTGTGGCGGGTGCCAATGCGGCGCTGTATGACGACCCGCAAAAACGTGCATTACTCAAGCCTGAGGCGCTGTGGGAGATGGAGCGCGGCCGCGCGCTGTCGGGCATGGATATCTATGCCGCCGCCAAGGTGCGCAGTGCCTGGTACGAGGTGCTCCGCCGCCTGTTTGAGCGCTATGACTTTGTCGTGCTGCCTGCTGCGCAGGTGTTTCCGTTCGACGCCGAGCTGGACTGGCCCCATGCCGTGGGCGGCCGCAGCATGGATACCTACCACCGATGGATGCAGACGGTGGTGGGGGCCACGATGGCCGGCTTGCCTGCCTTGTCGGTGCCGGCAGGCTTTGGCGCCCATGGCCTGCCTGCGGGCCTGCAAATTATCGGGCCGGTGCAGGCTGACAAGGCCTTGCTGCAAATCGGCCATGCCTATGACCAGGCCAGCGGCCATGCGCGGGTGCGCAGCCCTTTGCTCGGCTAACAGCGCGCGCGGTAGACCCTCCATCAGCACGTCTTCTGAGGCTGCGCTCCGATCCAGACAGGCGTTGCTGCAACAGCTGTCTGGTTCCTCCCTGGCACCCGTTTCTTCAGCAAAAAAGGTAGATCCCATGTCCATGCCGATATCCCGTCACCGCTTTTTGACTTACCTGGCCGCTGGCGCTGCCGGCCTGGCCTGGCGCCCCGCATTGGCGCAGGGCTACCCAGAGCGCGCGATCAAACTGGTGGTGCCGTTTGCGCCTGGCGGAGCGACCGACATCTTGGGCCGGCTGCTGGCCGCGCAACTCAGTGAAAAGCTCGGCCAATCCGTCTTTGTGGAAAACCGACCCGGTGCCGGCACGGCCGTGGCCGGCGGGCAGGTGGCCAAGGCCGCAGCCGATGGCTACACCTTGTTCCTGGGGGCGAGCTCTACCTTGGCGATGAACCCTGTGGTGCGCAAGGCCTTGCCCTATGACCCCATGCGCAGCTTCAGCATGCTGGGGCTGGTGGCCGACATGGGCTTGGTGCTGGTGGCCAACAATGCCGTCAAGGCCACATCGCTGCAGGAGCTGGTGGCCCAATCCAAGGCGGCTCCCGACCGCTTTTCCTACGGATCGTTTGGGCCTGCATCGTCGGTACATTTCGGTGGCGAAATGCTCAAGAGCGCGACGGGTATGCGCATGCTGCATGTGCCCTTCAATGGCAGCACGCCGAGTTTGACGGCCTTGATGGGAGGCCAGGTTCAGCTGGCCGTGGATACCGTGGTGGCGACGACGCCGCTGATCCAGGCCGGCAAGATCAAACCCATCGCCGCGCTGGGGGCCAAGCGCCTGGCCTTGCTGCCCGATGTGCCCACCGTGGCGGAAAGCGGCTATCCCGGTTTTGACATGAGCACCTGGTTCGCCTTTTTGGCGCCCGCAGGCTTGCCCGAGCCGGTACGCGCCAAGCTGGAGGCGGCCTTGGCCGATGTGATGGCGCAGCCGCAGATGCAGCAAAAGCTCGAAAGCATTGGCCTGACCCCTGCATGGGGCAATGGCCGTGCGCTGCAGGCCCGGGTGGAGCGCGAGCTGCCGCTGATGCGTGAGGTGGCGCAGCGCGCCCAGATTGAGGTGGAGTGAGCGAGGTGAGCTCAGCGGCTGCACGGAGTGCAGCCTCGGGCTCCCCAGCAGGCGCTTAACGCAGCGCTTCCCACCACTGCGTGTTGTTGCGCGGCTGGCCCACGGTCAGCACCTCGCCGATCTCCGGCGTGGCCAGGCGGATACCTTGCTGTTGGGCCAGTGCTGCGAGTCGGTCGAGCGGTTCGCGCCAGCCATGCATGGCGAGGGAGAAGGTGCTGTTGTGCACGCTGTAGAGCACCTGGCCGCGCACATCGGTAAAGGCCTGCACGGTCTCTTCTGGCGTCATATGTACAGAGGGCCAGTAAGCGTCGTAGGCACCGTTTTCCATCAGTGCAATGTCCATGGGGCCGAACTTGTCGCCAATGGCCTTGAAGCCGGGAAAGTAGCCGGTGTCGCCGCTGTAGTAGATGCGCTGGCCACCCGCTTGCAGCACCCAGGAGGCCCACAGCGTGCTGTTGCGGTCGCTGAGCGTGCGGCCCGAGAAGTGCTGGCTCGGGGTAGCGGTCACTTCCACACCGGCATGCTGCGCCTGCTGCCACCAGTCCAGCTCCACAATGCGATCGGGCTCTACGCCCATGTCGCGCAGGCGTGCACCCACGGCCAGCGGCACAAAGTAGCGCTCGACCTTGCCGAGCAGGAACTTGATCGTGGGCTCATCGAGGTGGTCGTAATGGTCGTGCGACAGGATCAGGCCGGCAATCGGCGGCAGATCTTGCAGCGGCAGCGGTGTGGGATGGAAGCGCTTGGGGCCGATGAAGCTGAAGGGCGACACGCGCTCACCAAAGACCGGGTCGATCAGCCAGTACTGGCCCTGAAGCTTGAGCAGGTGCGAGGAGTGGCCCAGGCGGATGAGATGGTTGCCATCGGCCGGCAGCGCTTGCAGCTGCGCCGGGGTGACGGTGTTCACCGGAATGCTGTCCTGCGGCACCGTGCCTGTTTTGTCGCCAAACAAAAAGCGCGACCAGATCTGAAAGCCGCCCGCATGGGGCTTGGCCTCAGGATTGGGCGGATTTTGAAAACGCTTGTCCGCCGGCGAGTACTGGGGCGATGCCTGGTAGCGTCGCAGGCTGTCTTCATCGGGGGTGGAGGCACAGGCCACCAGTGAACAGGCGGTTGCGACCAGCCAACCACTGCGCAGGCGCTTAAAGCTGCCATTGCCACGGGTGGTGGAGCTGGAGGTAGAAGCAGGGCGAGGCTCTTGCATGGCTAATATCAATCGGGCAGGGTGGTTCGGTAAGCGACTGCCATGATACGGCGGCAACAAGAAAGCCGCATGGCTGCGGCTTCTGTAGGGATTTAGGGGAAAAATCTATTGATTAATCTACAGATTTATTCCACTTCAGCAATGAGTTCGATCTCCACACAGGCACCACGCGGAATCTGGGCCACACCAAAGGCGCTGCGCGCATGAGCGCCCTTGTCCGCGCCAAAGACCTGGGCCAGCAGTTCGCTGGCACCGTTGGTAACCAGGTGTTGCTCCGTGAAGTCCTCTGTGCTGTTGACCAGGCTCATCAGTTTGACAATGCGCTTGACCTTGTTCAGATCGCCGCCCACCGCTGCCTGCAGGGTGCCCATCAGGTCGATCGCGACTGAGCGTGCCGCCTGTTGGCCTTCAGCGGTGTCCATGCTCTTGCCCAGCTTGCCGGTCCAGGGCTGGCCGTTCTTGCTGGCAGTGTGGCCGCTGATGAAGACCAGCTTGCCGGTTTGTGCGAACGGCGCATAGGCTGCAGCGGGTGTGCGCACAGGTGGCAGTTCAATGTTCAGGGCTTTGAGTTGGTCGTAGACGCACATGCTGGTCTTGTCCTTGCTGGGTAGAAGAGGGGCATCTTAGAGGCAGGTACGACCGTAGTCGCATGCAAAAACAATGCGGCGCCATACCCGCAGGGCATGGGCACCGCATGGCGTGGTGAGTGATCAGGCCAGCTCAGCGATCAGCTCGATCTCGACGCAAGCGCCCATGGGGATCTGGGCGACGCCAAAGGCGCTGCGGGCATGCGCGCCTTTTTCTGGGCCAAACACCTCGGCGAACAGCTCGCTGGCACCGTTGGTGACCAGGTGCTGCTCGGTGAAATCGCCGGTGCTGTTGACCAGGCTCATCAGCTTGACCACGCGCTTGACCCGGTTCAGGTCGCCGCCAGCTGCGTGCTGCAGGGTGCCCAGCAGGTCGATGGCCACCGCGCGGGCTGCGAGCTTGCCTTCTTCGGTGTTGATGCTGCGGCCAAACTGCGCCACCCAGGGCTTGCCGTCCTTGCGGGCGATATGGCCGCTCAAAAACACCATGTTGCCGGTTTGCACATAGGGCAGATAGGCGGCAGCGGGCACGGCCAGTGGCGGCAGGCTGATGCCAAGGGCCTGGAGTTTGTCGTAAACGCTCATGGAGTCCTTTCAGAAGTGGGAGACGGGCACAAAGCGCCAAGTGTGGCACAAATGCCTTGCTTTGGCGGCTTGGGCCGGGTCGGCTCAGAGGGCATGCGGCGCAGGCTAGGGCAAGCCCGGGTCGGGCTGGGGTGCGGTGCTGCATAGCATGCTTGGATGAAGGAGACCTCTTCCTCCGGCTGGCGCCCTGGCGCATGGTTGTGGGGCATCTTGGCTGGCACGGCGCTGCAGCTGCACCAAGCCAGCCTTTGGCCCGGCCCGTACTACACCGCCTGCGCGCTGCTGGGCGCGGTGGCTAGCTTGTTGCTGGCGTGTTGGCGCAAACCTGCACTTTGGCCTGACCGTGCATTCTGCTGCCTGGCCGCTGCCGCGCTGGCCTTTGGCCTGGCGGGCCTGCGCGCTGCCAACCAGGCGCAGACCACATTGAGCCCGGCATTGGAAGGGGTGGACTTGCAGGTGGAGGGCGTGGTGGTAGCGATGCCATTGCCGGTGACGGGCGGCCTGCGCTTTCGCCTGAAGACCGAGCGCGCCTGGCGCGAGGGTGCGCCGGTGGTGGTGCCACCGCTGATGGACCTGTCCTGGTACCGCGCAGACCACCGTGCCTTTGCGCGCGTAGCGCCTGAGCAGCCCGCATTGGCCGAGCATGCCTTGCCCTTGCTGCAGGCGGGCCAGCGCTGGCGGCTGCCGCTGCGCTTGCGCGCTCCCCATGGCAGCTTGAACCCGCATGGCTTTGACTATGAGATGTGGATGTGGGAGCAGGGCGTGCAGGCAACTGGTTATGTGCGCCATGGCCAGCCGCAGGAGCCCGTACTGCTGGCATCGCAGCAAGGCCATGGGGTGGAGCGCCTGCGCCAGCATGTCCGCGACGCCATGGTGCAGCAGCTCGCCCCACCAGGCCAGCTGCAGGGGGCGCAGCAGGCCCGCATTGCAGGCGTGCTGGTGGCGCTGGTCACCGGTGAGCAACGCGCGATTGACCGCGAAGACTGGCGGGTATTCCGCATCACCGGGGTGGCCCATTTGATGGCCATATCAGGCCTGCACATCACCATGTGCGCGTCTTTTGCAGCTTCCTAAGTAGCGCCTCTTTTGCCGGACTGTCAGGCGCACTTTCAAGAGTTGCAAGCGCTATCCATCGGGCTGGGTCTTGGTTCAGCTCGATGGCTAGCCCACCTGCTATCACTGGCGTTAGGCGTCCCTTGCTTTTCGCGCCTGCGATTGCATCCCGCGACAGATGCAGCTTCTTTGTCCACTCTGGGATTGGCGCTACTTTTAGTGCTTCATCAAGCAGATTCATTGTCGATTGCATGTCAGCTCCTGTGGTAAATACTTAAACATGATAAGTATTTGTTGCTTACGGTTGTTAAGTACTGTACAGTCCTGAGTACTTAACGTGATTAAGTATTTTCTCACACTCCAGTTCGGCCAGCGTGCGGTGATCAACAGCCCGGCCTACAGCCAGAAGCAGGGCTGGGTGTGAGTTCTCGGGGGGATTCCTTAGCCCATAGCCCCCATGGGTTTTACCTGGAGTAACTGCAATGGCCTTCTCTTCCATCATCGAAATTCTCAAAGTCAACGAACCTCGTACCGGCGTCTCCCAAAAAACCGGTAAGGCTTGGTCGATGCAAGAGGCTGAATGCGTCCTTCGCGACCAAGAGGGTCAGGTTGTTCAGGTGGGTGTGCTGGACGTCCCTCGTGAATTGATTGACAACCTCCGTCCTGGTGTCTACACGGCATCTTTCACGCTCAGCGCGCACTACCAGTCTCGAAAGATCGGTGCGCAGCTGGTATCGCTGACGCCCATGCCTACTCGTCAACAGCCTGCAGCGGCTGCTGCTAAGTCCTGAGCTGGGCCATGAAGCATGTCCTCGTCTGGCCTTCTGAAATTGGTCCGTGCCGCCTTGAAGTCTCCGAGCGGTTCTTTGCTGCTCGTGCTCGCGTGGACCTTCATTGTGAGCATGGCGATAAGGTTCTACGTTACCCCCCACCAGCTTGGACCCGAGTGGTGGAACGGCGTGCGGAGAGAAGCTTGCTGGTTGATTGGCTCGTGGGCTTTTCTGTCCTTTTCACTCTGGCTTGTGCGCTGGGTGTGGCCTGCTGGGGCTTCTTCGAATTGCGAGAACTCATGTTCGGCTTGCCGGTGCCCGCGTTGCGGGGAGCGATGTTCGTCGTCTAACCATGGCTGAACAAGTAATCGTTTGCGACCAAGCCTGCACGATCACCGTGCAGCACGAAATTACGACTCCACTGCTGGACTTAGACACAGCAGCCGGGGCAGAAATCACGGGTGCCATCCTCGTGGTGTGGGCAGTTGGGTTTGGCTTTCGGGCCCTCATCAAGACGCTCAAAACTTCCGATGGAAACGAAACTGAAAGGGATTGAAATGAATAAGTTCGCAATCGTCCGTATGGGCCAAAAGTCCAAGCTTGCCGCCCTGGCCGTTATTGGTCTGGGAATGACCGCTTCGCTGCCTGCCAGCGCTGCTGCAATCGACGTAGCCGCTGTCGTGACTGACATCGGTGCGCAGGCTGTGCCTGTCGGTTTGATCGGTGGCGCTGTGCTGCTGATCTATCTGGCTGTCAAGGCCTTCAAGTGGGTGCGTGCGGCCCTGGCCTAACAAGCTCCACGCAATCCCCAGACCGGCCGGCTGGGGCCTTTGCAAAAGCGCATGCAAGGTGCGTTTCTTCAAAGGGGTTCATATGGGCTTGTTCGTCATCATTGCAGTACTGGGGGCGGCATGGCTCATCTTCACCGCCTAGTTCTTGCGTTCTTCCTCTGCCTCTCTTGCATTGCCAATGCTGCCATTCCCACTGTGGATCAATGGTATTCAGCAGCTTCTGCCAATCAGCCTAGTTTTGGGCCTTTCACTAGTCCCAGTGCTGCCTGTGAAGCATTTTTTAATGCTACTAAAGCGTACTATGCAGGGCAGCACAATCTCACAAGTTTTCAGGCTCCTGCTGCTGCTGGAACCTGCTTTGTCAAGAACGCAACTGGTTCGTCGATATTTGCTACGGCAATCAACAAAAAGCTTGAGTGCCCGGCTAACAGCGCGTCGAACGGTGCAGGTGCGTGCGTCTGCTACGCGACCTTTGAGGAAAAAGACGGTCAGTGTGTAAAGGCACCTATCAAGTGCCCTGAGGGTCAGCATTTGGACGGCGCTGTGTGCGTTCCTGACAAGTGCCCTGAGGGACAAATCCTAAGCTCTGGCATCTGCATCCCAGACCCCGATATCTGCCCCGATGGTCAGAAAAAGGTAGAGGGCAAATGCCCCGAGCCCAAGTGCAAGCGCGGCGACACCATGGGTGTCACCACGTCCGCGAACATGCCTACTGCGCTTTGTCACAACCAGTGCCTGTACTCCATCGGGCCGCCCCCATATGCCACTGTGTGTGTTCCTGGCACAAGTGCTGGCTCCGGGTACTGCACTATTCAGTATGAGAGTCTTGGCCAAATCTGCAACGGCTCTGATACCCCGCCCACCAAGCCCGGTACAGACCCTGGGACAGGTCCCGGTACTGGCCCTGGCACCGGCCCTGGAACTGGTCCCGGCACTGGCCCTGGGACTGGCCCTGGCACTGGTCCTGGTGGTAGCGGCACTGGCGGCACCAAACCGTCGATGCCAGGCACTGACCCTGACGCTGATGACAAGTGCCCCACCGGCACCTACAAATCAGGCGGCAAGTGCTACCCCAATGAGGAAGTAAAGAAGCCCACAGATAGCGCTGGCAACTGCCCTACTGGCTACACCAAAAAAGGCGATGCCTGCATCGGCAATAAGCCTCTGCCCGATAGCGACAAAGGCAAGGATTTCTGCAAAGAAAACCCCACTTTGGATTCGTGTAAGACCGGCTCTTTCGTGGGCTCCTGCACGGCTAACTTCAAGTGCGAGGGTGACGCTGTGCAATGCGCCATGGCCCGTGAGCAGCACATACGCAACTGCCAATTGTTTGAGACCGCCACGCAGGAAAGTCAGCTTTACGACTCTATCAAAGACCTCAAGGGTGACCAGACCGGCAACCTTGATGGCGCTCAAACCATCGATATCGGCAGCCTCATAAACACTAGTGACGCACTGGGCGGTGGTAGTTGCATTTCCGACATCAACGTCACCGTCATGAAGTCGACGATATCGCTGCCGATGTCGCGGGTCTGTCCGTATATGGGCATGCTCGGAAACATCCTAGTTGCAGTGTCCATGCTGCTTGCTGCACGCATCATTACTCGGGGGTAACCATGCCTTTAATCGCTACTTTTATCGCGTCGTTGGGCGGCATGCTGTTGCGTGCTCTCCCTGGCTTTGTCATGCAGGTGCTCGTCACGTTGGGCATCACGGCGTTGACTTATACGGGTGTCGATATGGCCATTGACCACTTCAAGGCTGATGCGCTTGCTGCGCTGGGTGGTCTGCCTCCTGAGGTTCTGGGCATGGTTGCCTACATGAAGGTAGGTCGGGCTATCAACATTGTTTTTAGCGCCATGCTGGCTCGTATGGCCTACAACGGCATGAAGAACGGCGCAGTCAAGAGACTGGGTGCCAAATGATCTACCTAACGACTGGCGGCAACGGCGCGGGTAAGACGCTGTTCACCTTGAAAGATGTGCGTGAGCAGCAGTTAAAAGAAAACCGGCCTGTCTATTTCCACGGCTTCACCGCAAAGCAAATCCTGCTGGATTGGGGCTGGCAAGAGTTTGACCCTAAGAAGTGGCAAGACCTGCCCGATGGCTCTATCTGCATCTTTGACGAATGCCAGAACGAGTTCCCTGCCAAGATCCAAGGCGAGCTGCCTGATTACATCAATGCGGTAGCGCAGTTCCGTCGCAAGCGCGGCTTTGATTTCTGGATGATCACGCCTCACCCGAGCATGATCAATTTGAACATTCGCAGGCTCATTGAATCGCCCAGCTGGCACCGGCATATGAAGCGCACGTTTGGGACTGATATGGTCTCTGAGCTGCGCTTTAACTTTGCTGAGATTAAGTGTGAGCAGCCTGGTGCCGGTAAGAACGGCCAAGTAACAACGCGCCTCTATCCGAAAGAGGTCTACGACTGGTATGAGTCCGCATCCCTCCACACTGGCAAGAAGAAGATTCCTAGACAGGTGTGGATGCTGTTGGGGTGCTTGGCCGTTGTGCCTGCGCTGTTTTATTTCGGGCTGAACCGGGTCACCAAGATCGGGCAACCAGCTGCAACGGCCACTGCTGCGGGCGCACCTGGTGCACCTGGGTACGCTGGGCAGTCAGCCCCTGTGAGCAGGCACATGACTCTTTCTGAGTACCTGGAATCACGTACCGCACGCATTCCGGATCTGCCGCATACCGCACCGGCCTACGACGAAGTAACCAAGCCGGTGACCGCTCCCTACCCTGCGGCATGCCTGCAAGACGCTAAGCGCTGTGAGTGCTACACCCAGCAAGGAACGCTCTTGCGCACCTCTGCAGCGGTGTGTTCGCAGATTGTGAAATACGGCTACTTCATGGATTGGGATGACGGTCGAAGCAAGCGTGAAGACGCACGGCCCGTGCAGCAGAAGACGCAACAGCAGCAGACCGATTACCGCCCCCAGCAGAGCTACCAAAAGAGCCCCGAGCTGGTGGGTTTTGAGGAGCGCATGGCCGCGCGCAATGCATCGGTGGTCTCAAGCCTCAAGCGCTGAAGTGGACGCTGCATTCTGGGGACAAACAGGGGCCCCGAGAACGAAGACCTTGTGTCGTAGTGGTGGGGTCGGGGTATGGGGTGACAAACCCCATGTAGAGGCTAGTTCTATCTCGTACCGGTCGATGTGGTCAGGGGATAGGTCGAAGGGGGATTCGCTGCCCGGCGATGCGGAGCACGCAGGGCGGCGAAGCCGCCCTAGATTTATCCATAGAACATATCTCGACCAAGGCTGATAGCCCTAAGCCTTGCGCACTGAAAAGGGCAAAAGAAATGCCCCGCGATGTTGGAAGCATCCGGGGCGGTGATCGCAGCAACTGAAGAGGACCTGCAATGGAGCAATATGTAATTCGTAATGGCGTCTACTGTCAAGTGTTTGAAGATGGATGGCGTGTAAAAGAATGGAAAAGCAAGACCACGGGGCAGCAAGAGCTGATGGCCTGGAAGCGTCGGGTTTATGTGCCGATGGGCGATTGGGATGACCCCTCTATTCAGGCTGACCCGCCTGTTGACCAGTCCGGCACATTGCTTGGCGAAGAAATGGCCGCCAAAGCCCGCCAAAGGGCCCTGGAAGCGTCTGCAGCGCGTGCCAAGCGTAACTGCCGCATGCGCATCAAATCGGCTGCTGTGGGCTCTCTGCTCACCTGCACCTATCGGGAGAACATGACAGACTTTGATCGCATCCGCAAAGACTGGGCCGCAATGCTGCGCAAGCTCCGCAAGGCTATACCTGGGTTCCGTACTGTGTACTCATTCGAAAAGCAGGATCGCGGTGCTTGGCATGTTCATGCGGCCATTGACAAGCTGCCTGCGCACTTTGATCTTGCTGAGGGCCGTGTACGTTCCTGGGACTATTTGCGCCGCTTGTGGCGCTCCATCGTGGGTAAAGACAACGGCAATATTGACGTTGATGGCCATCGGAAAACGCGTCATGGCCTGCCCGGCAAATACCGCTCTGCAGAGAGCTTGGCCAAGCTCGCCGGCTACGTCTCAAAGTACCTCACCAAGGACTACGCGGAAGGTGTCGAAGGTCGTAATCGCTGGGGCTCTACGCAAGGTTTTGAGGTCAGCAAAGCAGTGGTCTTCGATATGGCAGAAATGCCTCTCCAAGACCTCATTTCTCTAACGTTCCACCTGCCTGACGGGCATCGCATTGCGCGCCATTCTGTCGGCCAGTTTGGTAAGTTCTGGGTGCTCTACACTGAGCCAGACCCGGGCTAAATCTATGGAGGCGCCTCCTGTCATCTACAGGAGTATTTATGGCGAAGATTGGATATGCGCGTGTGAGTACGCAAGATCAGGATACGGCTCTGCAGTTAGATGCACTGGCGCGTGAGGGGTGCGTTGTTGTATTCCAAGAAAAGGCTAGCGGTTCCTCGCGTCGTGGTCGCCCTGAGCTTGCCCGTTGCTTAGCTTCGTTGCGATCTGGCGATACTTTGGTTTTTTACAAGATCGATCGTGTTGCTCGTAGCCTCTTTGACCTTCTTGACGTGCTACGCCATCTTGAGGATGTCGGGGCGATGATTAAGAGCATCACTGAGCCGCTGGATACTACAAACCCTATGGGTGTTTTCATGATTCAGGTGCTTGGGTCAGTTGCTCAGCTTGAGCGGTCGATGATTCGTGAGCGCTCAATTGCTGGCCTTCTTGCTGCTCACGCGAGGGGTGTTGCGCTCGGTCGGCGAAAGGGGTCGACGCCTCCTGAGGTAGTAGCGGAAATGCGTGCTTTCTACGCTACTGGTGAGCATACTTATCCGGACGTGGCGCGTAAGTTTGGAGTTCATCCTTCAACTGCAAAGCGCCTCATTACAGGTAGATCTTCACGCAAGCCTATGCCTGTTCTTTCGCGTTACATGGAGTAGCGCACACAACCTTGTTTGCCTGTGTGGCTGCGGCCATGATCGGCTTTGGCTGGCGGCGCAGCTCCGGGCTGTGCCTGTGGCTACCCGCCACCCGCGTAGCCTTGTGGGGCGGAGTCCTGTGTGCAGGCTTGTATGCGGTGTTCAGCGGCTGGGGCATTCCTGCGCAGCGCACGGTGCTGATGCTGGTCGTTGTGGCAGCGCTGGCCTCCAGCGGCCGGCAGTGGCCCTGGTATATGCGCTGGCTGTTGGCCTGTGTCTGCGTGGTGCTGGCCCAGCCCATGGCTTTGCTGCAGGCCGGGTTCTGGCTCAGCTTCTTGGCCGTGGGTATTTTGTTCGCCTCGGACAGGGGCATAGACAGGCGCAGCCCCGCAGCACCCGAGCAGGGGCCTGGGGTAGGTGGGCTGCGGCGCTTGCGGATGGCTGTCGTCCAGCTATTGCGTGAGCAATGGGTGGTGACCCTGGCGATCACACCCCTGTCCCTCTTGCTGTTTGGCCAGGTGTCGGTGGTGGGCTTTTTGGCCAATCTGCTGGCCATTCCCTGGGTGACCTGGGTGGTCACGCCCCTGGCCTTGTTGGGTGTGCTGGTGCCGGCGCTGTGGGAGGCGGCGGCTTGGGCGCTGCAGCCTTTGATGGCCGTGTTGCAGTGGCTGGCCCATTGGCCCCACGCGGCGCTGTGGCTGGCCGCTGCCCCAGCTTGGGCGGGGCTTGCGGCCATCGTGGGTGGCGTCTGGTTGGTGCTGCCCTGGCCTTGGCGGCTGCGACTGCTGGGCTTGCCCTGTTTGCTGCCGGCGCTGTGGTGGCAGCCGCTGCGGCCCCCGCCTGGCCAGTTTGCGCTGTGGGCGCTGGATGTGGGCCAGGGCCAGGCGGTGCTGGTGCAGACGGCCCGGCATACCCTGCTGTATGACGCGGGCCCGCTGTATGGGCCGGGCAGCAATGCGGGCGACCGGGTGGTGGTGCCCACGCTGCAGGCCTTGGGTGCGCGCGGGCTGGACAGTGGCCGGCTCGATCTGCTGGTGCTGAGCCATGCCCATGTGGACCACAGCGGAGGCGCCCAGGCGGTGCTGGAGCAGCTGCGGCCGCTGGGCCTGCTGGGCTCGCTGCTGCCCCATGAGCGCCGCCGCCTGGGATTGGCATCGGCCCCTTGGCGCGACTGCCAAGCAGGGCAGGCCTGGACCTGGGATGGCGTGCGCTTCAGCGTGCTGTACCCGCTGGCAGAGGGCGCAACGCCAGCGACCGGCAGCGGCTCTAGCCCGCGCACCGATTCAGGCAATGCATACAGCTGCGTGCTGCGCATCGAAGCGGCTGCACGGGGCGGCCATGCGGCGGTGGCTTTGCTGCCTGGCGATATTGAGCGCGCCCAGGAGCGGGACATGGTTTGGCACCATGCCGCATCCCCGGGGGTCTTGAAAGCCGATCTGATGCTGGCTCCGCACCACGGCAGCAATACCTCGTCCACACGGCTGCTGCTGGAGGCGGTAGGCCCGCGCTGGGCGGTTGCGCAAACGGGCTACCGCAACCGCTTTGGCCACCCGGCCTTGCCGGTGCAGCGGCGTTACCAAGAGATGCAGATTGCGCTGCGTAATACGGTCGATTGTGGTGCAGCGCATTGGCGCTCCGACCAGCCCCAGGCCCTGGCATGTGAGCGGCAGCAGCGGCCGCGCTATTGGCACCATGGGGTTGCCAGCGCCAACGGCCCAGTGGGAGGGTCGGGTATTAATAAAACAAATCAGCTCCTAATTCCTGATGAAGGTTAGTACTTAGATTTTGGTGGCGCGAAACTTGCTAAGCTGCTGGAGCCAGAAAGGATTTTGCGATGCAAAAGTTCGATGAGATGTACCAGGGCCTGCCCTATGCCAACGGCGCAGAACGAGCGCACTACCAAAGCTATGCCAAATGGCTGCTGCAGCAGCCCTTCGAGAAAATGCAGGCTTTGCGTGAGGAGGCGGAGCTGATTTTTCGGCGCGTGGGCATCACCTTCGCGGTGTATGGCGAAAAGGACCAAGACGGCTCGGGCACCGAGCGCTTGATTCCCTTTGATCTGATTCCGCGCATCATCCCCTCGCAAGAGTGGGCCCAGATGCAAAAAGGCCTGGTGCAGCGCGTGACGGCACTCAACCGCTTTATCCACGATGTCTACCACGACCAGGAAATCCTGAAAGCCGGCATCGTGCCGCGCGACCTGGTGCTGGACAACAGCCAGTACCGGCCCGAGATGCGAGGCGTGCATGTGCCCATGGACATCTATGCGCACATCGCTGGCATCGACATCGTGCGCGCCGCCGAGGTAGACGGCAGCGGCACCTACTATGTGCTGGAAGACAATCTGCGCGTGCCCTCCGGCGTGTCCTACATGCTGGAGAACCGGCGCATGATGATGCGCTTGTTCCCGGGGCTGTTCAGCAGCCATGCCGTTGCCCCGGTGGCGCATTACCCCGATTTGCTGCTGGATACCTTGCGCGCCAGCGCGCCCAGCCACGCGGCCAACAACCCGACCGTGGTGGTGCTGACCCCGGGCATGTACAACAGCGCCTATTTTGAGCATGCATTTTTGGCCCAGCAGATGGGCGTGGAGCTGGTCGAAGGCCAGGATCTGCTGGTGCGTGACGATGTGCTGTACATGCGCACCACCCAGGGCTTGCAGCGTGTGGATGTGATCTATCGCCGGGTCGATGACGACTTTCTCGACCCCACCGTTTTCCGCTCCAGCTCCACCTTGGGCTGCGCTGGTCTGATGCGCGCCTACCGCAAGGGCAATGTGGCCATCTGCAATGCCGTGGGCACGGGGGTGGCGGACGACAAATCGGTCTACCCCTATGTGCCGGCGATGATCCGCTTCTACCTGGGCGAAGAAGCCATCTTGAAAAATGTGCCGACCTGGATGTGCCGCAAGCCCGATGACCTGGCCTACGTGCTGGACCATCTCGATGAGCTGGTGGTCAAGGAAGTGCATGGCGCTGGCGGCTACGGCATGCTGATCGGCCCGGCGTCCACGCGCGCCGAGATTGAGGCCTTCCGCGCCGCGCTCAAGGCCAAGCCCAACGGCTATATCGCCCAGCCAACGCTCAGCCTGTCGAGCAGCCCCACCTATGTGGAAAGCGGTATCGCGCCGCGCCATATCGATCTGCGGCCCTTTGTGCTCAGTGGCAAGGAGGTGCAGATGGTGCCAGGCGGGCTGACCCGGGTGGCCCTCAAGGATGGATCGCTGGTGGTCAACTCTTCGCAAGGCGGGGGCACCAAGGACACCTGGGTGCTGCGCGGGCCGGAAGATGACTACAGCGAATGGGATGGCATGCAGCAGTGAACCTCAGGGTTCTCAAGTTAACGCCATCTACCTGCCAAGCGAAAGAATGTGACTATGTTGAGCCGAACCGCCGACCACCTCTACTGGATGTCCCGCTACACCGAGCGTGCGGAAAACACTGCCCGCATGCTCAATGTGAGCTACGAGACCTCGATGCTGCCGCAGTCCGCATCTGCGGCCACCAAGGCCTGGCAAAGCGTGCTGTCCATCAGCGAGCTGCTGCCTGCCTACTACGAGCGCCATGATGAGATCACCCTCGATGGGGTGCTGCATTTCATGGTGCGCGATGAGACCAATACCTCGTCGATCTACAGCTGCCTGCTGGCGGCCCGGGAGAACGCGCGTGCCGTGCGCGGCGCCTTGACCACCGAGGCCTGGGAGACCTTGAACATGACCTGGCTGGACATGAGCCGCTGGTTCAAGGCCAAGAAGTTCGAGACCGACCCGGCCAAGTTCTTCGAGTGGGTCAAGCTGCGTTCGCACCTGTCGCGGGGGGTTGTCTCAGGCACCATGCTGCAAGACGATGCCTTTCTGTTTTTGCGCCTGGGCACCTTCATCGAGCGGGCAGACAACACCGCCCGCCTGCTGGATGTGCGCTTCCATGCCGTCAAGAACGATTACCACGGCTCTTTTCAGCCGGGCAAGGGGCCGGCGCCTTCGGACTTCTACCACTGGAGCTCCATCTTGCGCAGCGTCTCGGCCTTTGAGGTGTACCGCAAGGTCTACCGCAATGTGATCACGCCCGAGCGGGTTGCGGAGATGCTGATTCTGCGGCGCGACATGCCGCGCTCCCTGCACGCCAGCATGTACGAGGTGGTGCAGATTCTGGAGGCCGTCGCCAACGACCATTCATCCGAGACCCAGCGCCAGGCCGGCTTGCTGCTGGCCGAGCTGCAGTATGGCCGCATCGACGAGCTGCTGGCCACCGGCCTGCATGCCTTTTTGGTGCGCTTTTTGGAGCGGGTGCATGCGCTGGGTGGCCGCATCGGCCAGGATTTCCTGGCGACTTCGGACGAGATGGCGGTGGCCTGATCTGCCCGCTGATCCCAGCGCTGCGGCTTGCAGTCGCAAAAGGGTGCCTGGCACCCTTTTTTGCGCCCGGCTTGCGGGCGGGCAGTGCTCTGCGTTCAGCGATCAATAGCGGTAGGTGGCAGTCAGCAAGAAGTTGCGGCGCTCGCCATAGAAGCAATCCCCGCGTGACAGGCACTGGGTGATCACGACCTTGTCCGTGAGGTTGTTGGCATGGAAGGCCAGGCGCCAGTCACCGCTGTCATAGGCCACCATGGCATCGGTCAGCAGCGATGAGGGGGTGTCGATGGCGCTGGTGCCCGACCATTGCGAGCCGGTGTAGCGCATGCCGGCGCCCACGCTCCAGCCGCCGCGCCCTTGGTTGGCAAAGCGGTGCATCAGCCAGCCCGATGCCATGTGGCGCGAGACGGCGGCCACGCGCTGGCCCTGGTCGCCCGCATTGCTGCGGCTGATCTTGGCATCGGTGTAGGCATAGGCCAGCGTCCAGTCCCAGCTTTTGGCCAGGCTGGCGGTCATCTCGGCTTCAAAGCCCTGGGTTTTGACCTCGCCCAGCTGCAGGCTGTTGAGCGGGTTGGCGGGGTCATTGGTCTTGCGGTTTTCCTCACGCAGGCTGTAGACGGCGGCATAGCCGGAGATGCCCCGGCCTTCGGGGATCCACTTCACACCGGCTTCGACCTGTTTGCCGCGCTGCGGTTTGTAGGGCGTACCGTAAAAGTCCACGCCACCCAGCGGCTGGAAGGATTCGGTGTAGCTGATGTAGGGCGCCCAGCCGCCACCGGCCTGGTAGGTGACGCCCAGGCGCTTGGTCCAGGCCGAATCGTCGGCAGCGGCCGCAGGCCGGCCTTCAGTCTCTGTCTTGGCATGGTCGCGGCGCAGGCCGGCCGTGGCGCTCCAGTCGCCCCAGCGCAGCTGGTCCTGCAGGTAAAAGCCCAGCTGGCGCTGCGACACATTGGGTGCCTGTACCAATTGCGAGGCGGTGGGCGGCGTAAACGAGCCGTAGACGGGGTTGTAGACATCGAGCGGCGTGCCCAGCGCGCGCCAGCTGGCCTGGCTGGTGGTGTTGCGCTGCCAGTCCATGCCGGCCAGCACGGTGTGCTGCACATCGCCGGTCTGCAGCTTGCCTTCGAGCTGGGTGTCGACCAGCAGCATGCGGCCGCCGTTGACCTGCCAGACGGCGTCGCGCTGCACGGTGCGGCCATCGGCATCAAACACCGGCCGGGCAGGGCGGCCGGCGGCGGCATTGGCGGCAAAGCTGGTGTAGAGCGTGCGGTAGTCCACCTCGCTGGTGGTGCGGCGCAGGTTTTGGCGCAGGGTCCAGCTGTCGTTCAGCTGGTGGCTGAACAGGTAGCCAAAGGACTTGTTCTCGGAGTCGTACTTGTCAAAGTTTGGCTCGCTGATGAAGGTGTTGGTGGGAATCTGGCCATAGGCGCTGGGCAGGCGCGTGCCCTGCCAGGGGAAGAACTGGGTGATCGAGCCACTCTTGTCCTTGTGGTACATGGCCTGCAAGGTGAGCGAGGTGCCAGCAAAGGGCTTGAAGGTGAGCGACGGCGCAATGACCAGGCGGTCGTCCTTGACGTGGTCGACCTGGGTGTTGCTGTCGCGGCCCACCGCCACTAGGCGGTACAGCCAGCGGCCGTCTTCGTCGATGGGGCCGGTGATGTCGCTGGCAATCTGCTTGCGGCTATGGCTGCCCAGCTGCAGCTGCACCTCGCGCTGGGGCTGGTCCAGCGGGCGTTTGCTGGTCAGGTTGAGCACGCCGCCCACGCTGCCCTGGCCGTAGAGCACCGACGAGGGGCCGCGCAGAAACTCGACCCGCTCCAGGGTATAGGGCTCGACCTTGATGTTGTTGTAGGTGCCATAGGTGCGCAGCAGGCCATCCTGGTACTGGCTGACATCGCCGCCACGCGCCTTGAAGCTGTCGACCCGGTTGTCGAAATAGCTGGAGTTGATGCCAGCCGCATAGCGCGTGGTTTCGCGCAGGGTCGTCACGCCCTGGGCTTCAATCTGGTCGCGGGTCACCACGCTGATCGCTTGCGGGGTTTCGATCAACGGGGTATCGGTCTTGGTGGCCGAGATGGCGCGCTTGGCGACAAAGCCTTTGACTGGGCCGGTGGCCGTCTCGGCGTCCGTCTCGCCCTGCACGGTGATGGGCGCGAGCGTGGTCTCTGCTGGGGCGGGCTCCGCGCTTTGCGCCAGCGCGTTGCCGCCCCAGCAGGCCAGGGCGGCCCATAAGGCCGTGTGCAATGCGGTATGCAGCGCACGCGGCGCGGCTGCAGGGATCAGAGTGTCAGACATGGTGATCGGATGTTGAACGCGGAAAAACGGCGCGCTGAAGGGGTCAACGCTAGGGCTTTACCGGGCCTGACCACTGCCATGCGAGGCTGCGCTGTGGATGCAGCTGCTGGCATCCAAGGCGCCCAGCAGCGGCCTGGTGGACCGCGAGGCGAAGGGATTGGCGTGCACGCAGCATGGCAGTAGGGGCGGACCCGGTGTGCTGGCTGGCATCGGTAAACAAACGATGCTGGCGTGCGAAGAAAGATGAAGGCGCAGTGTAATAGAAGTCGCGAATGATTATTGTTTAACCATCAATGCAAGCAGGTTTGTGCGACAGATACAACAAAAAAGGACCTGAAGGTCCTTTTTGTAGTGCGTTGCTGCGCGGGAGCGTTACTCGACCTCGCCCATGATGGACTGCAGGTAGTTCTGAATGCCGACCTTGTCGATCAGATCCAGCTGGGTTTCGAGAAAATCGATGTGCTCTTCGGTGTCGTCCAGAATCTTTTGCAGCAGGTCGCGCGAGACATAGTCACGCACGGTCTCGCAGTGGGCAATGCCGTCCTTGATGGTGACTTGCGCGGCTTGTTCCAGGCGCAGGTCGCAGGCTAGCGCTTCCGGTACATCTTCACCGATTTGCAGCTTGCCCAGGTCTTGCAGGTTGGGCAGGCCGTCCAGCATGAAGATGCGGTCCATCAACCAGTCGGCATGCTTCATCTCACCAATGGATTCCTCGTATTCCTTCTTGGCCAGCTTGTCCAGACCCCAGTGCTTGTACATGCGGTAGTGCAAGAAGTACTGGTTGATGGCGGTGAGTTCGTTTTTCAGCTGCGCTTGCAGAAAACCGATGGCTTTGGGATCGCCTTTCATGGTGGGCTCCTTCTCTTGTGTGGATGACGGGTATTGGGGCTATTGTCCTTGCGAAAGGTCAAGCAACCAAACCCGGCGGCGCTTATCCCCCGCGCTTTCGCTCTGGCTGCGTGTAAGGCTGAGTCGTGTTCTCATTTGACGCGCAGAGCCCCTGCTTGCATGATGCCCCTTGCTGTAGCGCAACCGCGCCGACATGCCACTGTGCTAACTTGCCGCGGTAGTCAGCAGCGCACTGTGCAGGCTTGCAAATCTCGCAGTGGCCCGCATATAGCAATCTGCCTTGGGTCAGTATTTAAATAATAGTTTGTTTAAATTGAAATGATTATATTAATTGAATTGATCAATTATAAAAGTCTTTCTACACTAACCCCTGTCAATCGTTTTTACTCAACAGAAGGAAACATCCATGTCCGTACTCAATAGCAAGATCAAGCCTTTCACGACGCAAGCTTTCAAGGATGGCAAGTTCATCGAAGTGACCGAAAAAGACGTCCTGGGCAAGTGGGCGGTGTTCTTCTTCTACCCTGCTGACTTCACCTTTGTCTGCCCCACCGAACTGGGCGACGTGGCTGACCACTACGCTGAACTGCAAAAGCTGGGCGTGGAAGTCTATTCCGTCTCGACCGACACCCACTTCGTGCACAAGGCATGGCACGACACCTCGGACACCATCGCCAAGATCAAGTACACCATGCTGGGTGACCCCACCTGGCAAATCAGCCAGAACTTTGACTGCCTGCGCGAAGGCCAAGGCCTGGCCGACCGTGCCACCTTCATCGTCGATCCCGAAGGCGTGATCCAAGCCATGGAAATCACCGCTGAAGGCATCGGCCGCAATGCAGAAGACCTGCTGCGCAAGATCAAGGCTGCCCAGTACGTGGCATCGCACCCCGGTGAAGTCTGCCCTGCCAAGTGGCAAGAAGGCGAAAAGACCCTGGCTCCTTCGCTGGACCTGGTTGGCAAGATCTAAGCCTAAGCCTTTACTTACTGCTGCAATTCCAACGTAGTAGACGCCCGGGTGCCTGGCGCCCGGGCTTTGTTTTTTTTAAAAGTGCTACAACGCCCCAAGGCGGGGCACGAGAAGTTTGAAGGAAGTCCCATGCTCGACAACACCATGAAAGCCCAACTGAAAGCCTACCTGGAGCGCTTGACCAAGCCTGTCGAGCTGGTGGCGACCCTGGATGACGGTGAGAAGTCGAAGGAAGTGCGCCAGCTGCTGGCCGATATCAAAGAACTGAACGACAAGATTTCGGTGGTCGAAGACAACGCAGCTGATGTGCGCAAGCCTTCTTTTCTGATCACCAACCCGGGCACCAATGTCGGCGTGCGTTTTGCCGGTGTGCCGCTGGGCCATGAATTCACCTCGCTGGTGCTGGCGCTGCTGCAAGTGGGCGGCCATCCCTCTAAGGAATCGGCCGAGCTGCTCGACCAGGTGCGCAATATCGACACCCCCTTGCACTTCGAGACCTTCTACTCGCTGTCCTGCCACAACTGCCCGGACGTGGTGCAGGCGCTGAACCTGATGTCCGTGCTCAACCCCAAGATCACGCACACCGCGATTGATGGCGGCCTGTTCCAAAAGGAAGTGCAAGACCGCGAAATCATGGGCGTGCCTACCGTGTTCGTGAACGGCCAGCGTTTTGGCCAGGGCCGCATGGAGCTGGCCGAGATTGTGGCCAAGGTGGATACCGGCGCCGCAGCCCGCGAAGCGCAAAAGATTTCGGCCAAGGACGCCTTTGATGTGCTGATTGTGGGCGGCGGCCCCGCTGGCGCAGCCGCTGCGATCTACGCGGCACGCAAGGGCATCCGCACCGGCATTGCGGCCGAGCGACTGGGTGGCCAAGTGCTCGATACCGTGGACATCGAGAACTTTGTCTCGGTCAGCAAAACCGACGGCCCCAAGTTTGCGGCCGCGATGGAAAGCCATATCCGTGACTACGAGGTCGACATCATGAACCTGCAGACCGCCAAGTCCTTGACGCCTGCAGCGCAAGAGGGCGGCCTGATTGAGATTGAAACCGAGTCGGGTGCCAAGCTCAAAGCCCGCACGGTGATCCTGTCGACCGGTGCGCGCTGGCGCAACATGAATGTGCCCGGTGAGGACACCTACCGCACCAAGGGCGTGACCTACTGCCCGCATTGCGATGGCCCGCTCTTCAAGGGCAAGGCCGTGGCGGTGATTGGTGGTGGCAACTCGGGTGTCGAGGCCGCCATTGACCTAGCCGGTGTGGTCAAGCATGTGACCTTGCTGGAGTTCGCATCGGAGCTGAAGGCCGACGCGGTGCTGCAGCGCAAGCTGCGCAGCTTGCCCAATGTCAACATCATCCTGAATGCGCAGACCACCGAAGTGAACGGTGACGGCAAGAAGGTAACTGGTCTGACGTACAAGGACCGCACGAACGACGAGATCAAGACCGTCGCGCTGGAAGGTATCTTTGTGCAGATCGGCCTGCTGCCCAACACCGGCTGGCTCAAGGGCACTGTGCAGTTGACCCCGTTTGGCGAGATCGAGATCGATGCCAAGGGCCACACCAACCTGCCCGGCGTGTTTGGCGCAGGCGACTGCACCAATGTGCCTTACAAGCAGATCGTGATTGCCGCAGGTGCAGGTGCCACTGCCGCACTGAGCGCCTTTGACCACCTGATCCGCACGACGGCGCCGGCCGCCTGATCTGCCCGATCTGCGCTGACATGACAATGCCCCGGTACCGCAAGGTTCGGGGCATTGCTACATCTGGACCGACTTGGGTAGCTGAGCCAGCTGAACGACGGTTAGCTGGCTGGCGGCGACTTACCCCTGTTTGCCAATCAGCAGGTACTCCATCAAGGCCTTCTGCACATGCATGCGGTTCTCAGCCTCGTCCCAGACGACGGACTGCGGCCCATCGATCACCTCGGCCTGCACCTCTTCACCGCGGTGGGCGGGCAGGCAGTGCATGAAGAGGGCGTCCTTCTTGGCGACGGCCATCATGTCGAGGTCCACGCACCAGTCGGCAAAAGCCTTCTTGCGCTTTTCGTTTTCCTCTTCATAGCCCATGCTGGTCCACACATCGGTGGTGACCAGGTCGGCATCCTTGCAGGCCTCTTGCGGGTCGCTGAACAGCTGGTAGCAGCCCTTGTCATAGGCGCGGCCGCTGAAGGCCAGTTTCTCGTCAATGCCGTAGCCGCTGGGCGTGCTGACGTGCACCTTGAAACCCAGCAGGTTGGCCGCCTGCAGCCAGGTGTTGGCCATGTTGTTGCCATCGCCCACCCAGGCGACCGTCTTGCCCTGGATGGAGCCACGGTGCTCGATGTAGGTGAAGATGTCGGCGAGGATCTGGCAGGGATGGAACTCGTTGGTCAAGCCATTGATGACCGGCACGCGTGAATGTTCGGCAAAGCGCTCGATCTTGTCCTGCCCGAAGGTGCGGATCATCACCAGATCGGTCATGCGGCTGATCACCCGGGCGCTGTCCTCGATGGGCTCGGCGCGGCCGAGCTGGCTGTCGCCGGTGGTCAGGTGGACCACCGAGCCGCCCAACTGGTACATGCCAGCTTCAAAGCTCACGCGCGTGCGGGTGCTGGCTTTCTCGAAGATCATGGCCAAGGTGCGGTCAGCCAAGGTGTGGTGGGTGACATAGCCCTTGAACTTCTGCTTGATCAGCGTGGCGCGCTTGAGCAGGTACTCGTATTCGTCAGCCGTGAAATCCTGGAATTGCAGATAGTGTTTCATTGCGTTCTTTTCTGGCCTTATTGGCCTGCCAGGAAGGATTTGACCAGTGGCACCAGCTTGGCGACGATTTCATCGGCCTCGGCTTCGGTCAGGATCAGCGGCGGCACGATGCGGATCACCGTGTCGGCGGTGACGCTGAACAGCAGGCCGGCCTCTTGCACACCACGCGTGATCAGCTCGCCGCAGGGCTTGTTCAGCTCCACACCGATCATCAGGCCCTGGCCGCGCACTTCAACAAAGCCGGGGGTTCCGGCCAGTGCCTGGTTCAGCGCTGCCTGCAGGTAATCGCCCACCTTGGTGGCATTGGCCAGCAAGCCTTCTTCTTCCATGATGGCGATGGTTTCCACACCGGCGCGCATGGCCAGCGGGTTACCGCCAAAGGTGGTTCCGTGGTTGCCAGGCTGCAGCACCTTGGCCGCCTTGGGGCCGGCGACGACAGCGCCTACCGGCACGCCCGAGCCCAGGCCCTTGGCCAAAGACATCACATCGGGCACGATGCCCGCCCACTGGTGGGCAAACCACTTGCCGGTGCGGCCCATGCCGGCCTGGATTTCGTCAACGACAAACAGCCAGTCCTTGGCGTCGCACAGCGCACGTACCTGCTTCATAAAGTCGGCGCGCATCGGGTGCAGGCCGCCTTCGCCCTGGATGGGCTCCATCATCACGGCGACGATATTGGGGTTGCCTTCGGTGGCTTCTTGCAGCGCCACAAAGTCGTTGGCGGGTACGCGCAAAAAGCCATCCAGCAGGGGGCCAAAGCCGTTGCGTACCTTGGGGTTGGCGGTGGCGCTCATCGTGGCGATCGAGCGGCCATGGAAGGCATGGTCAAACACGACGATCACGGGCTTTTCAATGCCCTTGTCCACGCCGTACTTGCGCGAGATCTTGATCGCCGCTTCATTGGCTTCGAGGCCGGTGGAGCAGAAGAAGACATTGCTCATCTGCGAACGCTCGACCAGCAAGGCCGCCAGCTTTTCCTGGCCGGGCACATAGTAGTAGTTGCTGGTGTGGATCAGCTTGGTCATCTGGTCGTGCAGGGCGGCCACCAGCTTGCTGTGGTTGTGGCCCAGGGTGTTGACGGCGATGCCGCCCAGTGCGTCCAGGTATTCCTTGCCGTTGACATCCCAGACTCGCACGCCTTGGCCTCGTTCCAGTGCGACTGGCACGCGGCCATAGGTAGTCATCACGTGGGGCTCAGAAGGCTTGACGAGGTCTTGCATGGAAAATCTCCGGAAAAAAGGATCAGAATCAAAAATCCGCCTAAGCCTGTACCCCTATGGCACAGCACCGAGCGGAATACCCATTCTAGGGGCTGGGCAGCGACAGACTAGTGAAGAATGCGCATCACAGAATCGCAGGCAGAAAGCGTCACTCGGCTGTCAACAGCAAGTGTCTAGACTGGAGACAGCGCAAATCGCCCAGCCATGCCGTGCAGATCCGCCATAGCCTGCTGGGGTAGGTTATGTGTTTTTTGCATTTTTCGATGTTTTGAACTTATGCCTTGCGCACACCGATCTCTTATATAAGAGTTAAAATACGGGTTTGGCCTGAGGCAGTGATCCTGCTCAACGGGCGTCTATCAGAGGCTTCCACCCCATGGTTTCTCCAACATCTCAAGAAGTCTTCATCCTGGGCCTGACCCAGAATGGAAAGACCTTTCGCCCCAGCGACTGGGCGGAACGTCTTGCGGGGGTGATGAGCCAGTTTCGTCCGGGCGGCGCGCGCCGTGGCAGCCATTTGGGTTATTCGCCCTGGTGCGTTCCCACCACCATGAATGGCGCCAAGTGCGTGATCGTCAAGCGCGATCTGCAGGTGCATGAGCCCATGGCCTGGGATTTTGTGATGAACTTTGCGCGGGACAACGATCTGCAGACCACTGATGCTTGCCTGATTCCCGAGGTGCCGATCGATCCTGGCAAACCGGCCAGCAGCCCCAGCGATACCACCAAGGCCTGAGTTTTCAGGCCTTTTTTGCGACCTGTTCGGGTGCGGGCCTGGATGCGACTGCTGCCGTTGCCGCCAAGGGCAGCAGCTACGCCGTTGGGTGATGCGAGCTGCGCAGTGCAGAGTCAATAGATACAACGAAAAAAGCCGTCTTGCGACGGCTTTTTAGTTCACTGAGAGCGCACCCGTTACAAACGGCGGGCAGAGGATTCTGCCCGTGCGATTGCCTAATGGGCTTAGGCGGCCAGTGCCAGGGCTTTGACCTTGGCAGCAATGCGGCTCTTATCGCGAGCAGCTTTGTTCTTGTGGAAGATGCCCTTGTCGGCAATCGTGTCCAGCACGGATTGAGCCTTGGCGAACAGTTCGGTGGCCTTGGTCTTGTCGCCAGCGGCAACAGCCTTTTCCACGTTCTTGATAGCGGTACGGTACTTGGAACGCAGCGAGGTGTTAGCGGCGTTCAGCTTGATGGTTTGGCGGGCGCGCTTGCGGCCGGATGCCAAACGGGGGTTTTTCTTGACTGGCTTAGATGCCATGATGAGTGTCCTTTGAGTCTGCGGATGTTTTCAGTGAATCGGGCATTATAGCTGCTGTTTACACAGAAATCCAGATATCCGGCAATTTCCCGCCAGTGGCACGGCTACACTGCCCGGTGTGTCACTGTTCAAAGCCGCCTCCACCGTCTCCCTGTTTACGCTGCTCTCGCGTATTACGGGGCTTGCCCGCGATCTTTTGATGGCCACCATGTTTGGTGCCAGCGCATTGACCGATGCGTTCAATGTGGCGTTTCGCATTCCCAACCTGTTCCGGCGCTTGTTTGCAGAAGGGGCCTTCAGCCAGGCCTTTGTGCCGGTGCTGGCCGCCACCTTGACCAAAGAGGGCGAGGAGCGCACACGTGACTTGGTGCACAGCGTGGCCACCGTGCTGTTCTGGATTCTGGCCGTCACCTGCGTGGTAGGCGTGGTTGCAGCGCCCGCGCTGGTCTGGTTGCTGGCCAGCGGCCTGCGCCAAAACCCGGAAAGCTATGACGCTGCCGTGCTGATGACGCGCTGGATGTTTCCCTATATCGGCTTCATGTCCCTGGTGGCATTGGCTGCCGGCGTACTCAATACCTGGAAGCGTTTTATCGTGCCGGCTTTCACGCCGGTGCTGCTCAATGTCAGCATGATCGTGGCCGCTTTGGCGCTGACGCCTTGGCTGCGCCGCCATGGGCTGGAGCCTATTTATGGCATGGCCGTCGGCGTGATGGCGGGGGGCGTGCTGCAGCTGCTGGTGCAGTTTCCGGCGCTGCGCCGCATCGGCATGCTGCCGCGCATCTCCTGCCGGCCTTCGGTGATCAAGGCGGCCTGGGCCGATGCCGGGGTGCGCCGCATCCTGTCGCTGATGGCGCCCGCCCTGCTGGGCGTGGGTGTGGCCCAGATCTCGCTGATGATCAACACCCAGATTGCCTCTTACCTGGCACCGGGCAGCGTGACCTGGCTGTTCTATGCCGACCGCCTGATGGAGTTCCCCACCGCTTTGCTGGGCGTGGCGCTGGGCGTGGTGCTGACGCCGCAGCTGTCATCGGCCAAGGCCGCAGGTGACGATGAGCGCTATGGCGCCATGCTGGATTGGGGTCTGCGCATTGTGGTGCTGCTGGCAGCGCCTTGTGCGGCAGGCCTGCTGGTCTTTGCCAAGCCCTTGGTGGCCGTGCTGTTCCATTACGGCGCGCTCAAAGGCTCGGACGTGAACCAGATTGCGCTGGCCTTGCAAGGCTATGGGGTGGGGCTGCTGGCCATGGTGGCCATCAAGGTACTGGCGCCAGGCTTTTATGCCAGCCAGGACATCCGCACGCCGGTGAAGATTGCCATCTGTGTGCTGGTGCTCACCCAGTTGCTCAATGTGGTGCTGGTGCCATCGCTGGCGCATACCGGTCTGGCTTTGTCGATTGGTCTGGGCGCGGTGATCAATGCGCTGTGGCTCTTGGTCGGTTTGATCCGGCGCGGCAGCTTCAAGCCTTTGCCAGGCTGGTGGATTTTTCTGGCGCGGGTGGCGTTGGCGGTGGCGCTGCTGACCATCTTTTTGGCCTGGGGCGCGCAGATGACGGACTGGGTTGCGATGGGCTCCAAGCGGCTGGAGCGCGTGGGCCTGCTGGCGCTGTGGATGGCTGGCTCGGTACTGTTGTACTTTGGCGTGCTGGCGCTCTCGGGCATGAAGCTGCGCAGCTTGCTGCGCCGCTGAGCGGGCCGTGGCCTTTAGGCGGCAATAGGTTAGGGATTGTGCGGTTTTTGCGCGATTTCCATCGCCCAGGGCCTGCATCGCGGCCTGTCTGGTGGTATACATAGAAACCATGGCACTGGCAGCGCACTAGGGTGCCAGCCATGTATGCGAATGCGCTGCAGTTGGGATGTGTATGGACTTCCGCTTTTCTATCCCCACACCGTTGGAGCATTTTGCGTCACTGGTCAGCAGTGACGACGGCTTTCCGCTGCTCGAAGCGGCCGCAGCCGTGGCCTGTATCGAGTATCCCCAGCTTGACACCCAGCAGGTGCTGCACGAGGTGGACAAGCTGCTGGGCCAGTTGATGGAAAGCCGCGATGCCAGCAGCCGCAGCGCGCTGACCCGCCTCAAGGCGCTCAACCACCGCTTCTATGCCGATTGGGGTTTTCAAGGCAACCCCAATGATTTCTACGCGCTCGACAACAGCTGCCTCAACGCCGTGCTGCATCGCAGGCGCGGCATCCCCGTATCGCTGGCCGTCATCTGGCTGGAGCTGGCCTCGGCCTTGCAGCTGCCGGCGCACGGCATCTGCTTTCCCGGTCATTTTTTGCTCAAGGTCAGCGTCGCGGAAGGGCAGATCGTGCTCGATCCGCTCTCGGGCCAGTCTTTTTCCAGTGGCATGCTGGCCGAGATGCTTGAACCCATGCAAAAAGCCTTTCACCGCGTTGATGAGGACGATGTGCCGCTGGGCTTGTATTTGCAGGCCGCGACGCCACGCGACATCATTGTGCGCATGCTCTCCAACCTCAAGGAGGTCTACCGCAGCGACAAGAGCTGGGCCAAGTTGATCGAGGTACAAAACCGCCTGCTGCTGCTGCTGCCCAGCGAATGGACCGAGCTGCGGGACCGCGGCCTGGCCTACGCCGAGCTGGGTGTACATGACCGCGCCCGCGAAGACCTGCAGCAATACCTGAACCAGACCGGCAGCCCCTCCGATGCTGCCCATATACGTGCTGCCTTGTTAGATTTGCAACGGATGTAACACTTGACGATGTTTTGACATTTTCTTGTCATTCTGTCGTCACACAACTTCGGCAAGATAGCGGCACTAGGGATGCGCCACTATGAAAGATCGATTAGGAATTTCTCCAGAAGACGTCATGCACAAGATTGCGCGTGATGTGATGGATGGCTACGACGAGTCTCTGGAGCTCGAGATGGAGGATGGCATGCTCGGCACGCCGTTTGCCGCTGGCATGACGGAGCACGACTACCAGTACTTCCGTGAGCTCTTGAGGCTCCAGGGTGAGTTGGTCAAGCTGCAGGACTGGGTACAGCACACGGGCCAGAAGGTCGTTGTGCTGTTCGAAGGCCGCGATGCCGCTGGCAAGGGTGGGGTGATCAAGCGCATCACCCAGCGCCTGAACCCCCGCGTCGTGCGGGTTGCGGCCCTGCCTGCTCCCAATGACCGGGAGCGCACGCAGTGGTACTTCCAGCGCTATGTGGCGCACTTGCCCGCCGCCGGCGAGATCGTGCTTTTTGACCGCAGCTGGTACAACCGCGCTGGTGTCGAGAAGGTCATGGGCTTTTGCACCAATGACCAGTACGAAGAGTTTTTCCGCACCGTGCCGGACTTCGAGAGAATGCTGGTGCGCTCGGGGATTCTGCTGGTCAAGTACTGGTTCTCGATCAGCGACGAAGAGCAGCATCTGCGCTTCCTGGGCCGTATCCATGACCCCCTCAAGCAGTGGAAGCTCTCTCCGATGGACCTGCAAAGCCGCGTGCGCTGGGAAGAGTACACCAAGGCCAAGGAAGTAATGCTGGAGCGCACCCACATCCCCGAAGCGCCCTGGTGGCTGGTGCATGCCGATGACAAGAAAAAAGCACGTTTGAACTGCATCGCGCATTTTCTGGCCCAGGTGCCCTATACCGATGTGGACCATGAGAATGTGGTGCTGCCGGACCGGATCCGCCACCCGGATTACAGCCGGGTTCCCGTGCCTGCTTCTATGTACGTTCCGGAAGTCTATTAATCCAGATTCTCGATCATTCAATACGAATTACCTCGGTTTAACCACCGAGGTTTTTTTATGCCCGGATTCTCGGTAGATGCAGATGGGGTGTGCGGGATTGGGGCAGGGCGCGGCGCTGTGAACCTAGACGGTCTATGGGGCAGTGCAAGCAGCACTGACCAGGCGCAGGGATGTGGACGGCAGAGCGCCAAGGCGAGGGCTAAAAGCCAACCGCTTGTGCTGGGGCGCAGTACCTGCAGCTACGTGGGGCAGCGGTGGGCAAGGAGCAGGGTGGCTGCACCTCCACCTGGTGCAGCGCCAAAGAGGCTAGAGGCTAGATCAGCCGCGCTGCAAACAGCTCTTTTTTCAGATAGGCGTAGAAGAGCGGCGCTGCCACCAGCCCGGAAGGGCCAAAAATGGCCTCGGCGACAAACATGACGGAGAGCAGCTCCCAGACGCCCATATGCGTCTTGGCGCCCACCACCTTGGCGTTGATCAGGTATTCGGCCTTGTGGATCAGCACCAGAAAGGCCAGGCAGGCCACGGCAGTCAGGGGCGACACCGACAGGCCCACGGTGGTGATCACCGCATTGCACACCAGGTTGCCGACGATGGGAATCAGGCCGCCAAAGAAGGTCAGCATGATCAGCGCGCCGCTGTAGGGCAGGCGCATATTGATCAGCGGCAGAATGCCCAGCAAGAAGATGGCGGTCAGCACGGTATTGAACAGGGCGATCCAGAACTGGGCCGCAACAATCTGGCGGAAGGCATCGCCAAAGCGCTGCACGCGCAGCTGCAGCTGGTAGGCCAGCGGTGCGTGGGAGTGGCGGCTGTGGCGCACGGCGGCCAGCGAGCCAATCAAGAGGCCGACAAACACATAGAGCAGGCCGGTGAGCCAGAGCCGGCCCATGTTGGCGATGGCGCCAGCCTTGGTGCCCAGGTATTCGGCCGCCCGCTGCTGCAGGTCCTGCACGCCATCGGGCAATACATTGGCCAGCTCGGGCGGCAGCTTGCTGCGCAGGTCGAGCAAGGTCTTGGCCATCGACACCAGCATCTCGCGGTACTGCTGCGGGGCATTGAGCAAATAGCCCTGGGAGTGGATCAGACCCAGGGTGACCAGCACCACGGGCACGACCAGCACGATGGTGACGGCCAGGTATTCGATCCACAGTGGCGGGGGCGTGTTCAGCGCAGTGGGAACGCGGCTGAGCTCCCGAATCTTGTGCACCAAAAACAGGGTGAAGGTGTAACCCGCGCAGGCAGCCAGCAGACCCACCAGCAAGCCGTTGAGCATGATGAGCAGCAGCCCCGCGCCCATCAGCACATAGGAGGCCACCCGCACGCCCCAGTGCGCAGGGGGCGGGCGCCACTGGTGGGGCAGGTCCTTGGCGCCACTGGCCGGCAGGCTGGGGCTGTGGGACGAAGGCGTTGCAGAATCCGGTTGCATGGTAGGCCATCCATCTGAGCGAGTCGGTGGGCCAGGGTCTGGCCCCTGCTGCGCGCTGGGCAGGCGACTGAACTGCGCCTGCCCTATTGAGGAAGCTTAGCGCACCGTGACTGCCGCATCGGCACCGCGTGGGCCAATGCTGCCAATAGCCCACACTTGTTCACCAAGCGCGGTGAAGGCGTCCTGCACGGCTTGCGCACTTTCTGCGGGCACAACCACCACCATGCCGATACCGTTGTTGAACGTGCGGTTCATCTCGATATCGTCAA
>JAVWTB010000015.1:0-107096 GCA_036667955.1 Comamonas sp. | reverse complement strand
CCAAGCTGGCTGTGGGCTTCACGCTGGATGAGCTGAAGAACGAAATCACCGGTGGTGCAACCCCCGCGTCGTTCGAGCCTTCGATCGACTATGTGGTCACCAAGATCCCGCGTTTCGCGTTCGAAAAGTTCCCTGCTGCCGACGACCGCCTGACCACACAGATGAAGTCTGTGGGCGAAGTGATGGCCATTGGCCGTACCTTCCAGGAATCCTTCCAGAAGGCCCTGCGTGGTCTGGAAGTGGGCGTGGACGGCATGAACGAAAAGACCCAGGATCGCGAGATTCTGGAAAAGGAACTGGGCGTGCCCGGTCCCGACCGCATCTGGTATGTGGGTGACGCCTTCGCGGCTGGCTGGACGCTGGACGAAGTGCACAACATCACCAAGATCGACAAGTGGTTCCTGGTGCAGATCGAAGAGATCATCAAGATCGAACTCGAACTGGACCAAGTGGCTGCCGCCAAGGGCGAAGGCGCTCTGGCATCGCTGGATGCAGGCACCCTGCGCGCCTTGAAGCAAAAGGGCTTCTCGGACCGCCGTCTGGCCAAGCTGCTGCACACCACCGACAAGGCCGTGCGTGAAGCACGCAAGGCCCTGAAGGTGCGCCCCGTGTTCAAGCGCGTGGACACTTGCGCTGCCGAGTTCGCTTCCAACACGGCGTACATGTACTCCACGTACGACGACGAGTGCGAAGCAGCTCCGACCGACAAGAAAAAGATCATGGTGCTGGGCGGTGGCCCGAACCGTATCGGCCAGGGTATCGAGTTTGACTATTGCTGCGTGCACGCCGCCATGGCCATGCGCGAAGATGGTTACGAAACCATCATGGTCAACTGCAACCCCGAAACCGTGTCGACCGACTACGACACCTCGGACCGCCTGTACTTCGAGCCCGTCACCTTGGAAGACGTGCTGGAAATCGTGGCCGTTGAAAAGCCAGTGGGCGTGATCGTGCAGTACGGTGGCCAGACCCCCTTGAAGCTGGCCCTGGCGCTGGAAGAGGCCGGTGTGCCGATTGTGGGTACCACGCCTGACATGATTGATGCAGCCGAAGACCGCGAGCGTTTCCAGAAGATGCTGCAGACCTTGAACCTGCGCCAACCCCCCAATGCCACGGCACGTACCGAGGCACAGGCCATGGAACACGCCCGCGCTCTGGGCTACCCGCTGGTGGTGCGCCCCAGCTATGTGCTGGGCGGCCGCGCGATGGAGATCGTGCACGAAGAGCGCGACCTGGAGCGCTACATGCGTGAAGCGGTGAAGGTCTCGCACGATTCTCCCGTGCTGCTGGACCACTTCCTGTCCAACGCCATCGAATGCGATGTGGATTGTGTGCGTGACCGCACCGGCAAGGTGTTCATCGGCGGTGTGATGGAACACATCGAGCAAGCGGGCGTGCACTCCGGTGACTCGGCCTGCTCGCTGCCGCCTTACTACCTGAGCAAGGCCACGGTCGATGAGATCAAGCGCCAGACCGCCGCCATGGCCGAAGGCCTGAACGTGGTGGGCCTGATGAATGTGCAGTTCGCCATCCAGGAGCGCGATGGCAAGGACATCATCTACGTGCTGGAAGTGAACCCACGCGCCTCCCGTACCGTGCCTTTTGTCTCCAAGGCTACCGGCATCCAGCTGGCCAAGGTGGCAGCGCGTTGCATGGTGGGCGATACGCTCGAAGCGCAGGGCATCACCAAGGAAGTGACCCCGCCGTACTTCAGCGTCAAGGAGGCCGTGTTCCCCTTCGTCAAGTTCCCTGGTGTGGACACCATTCTTGGCCCTGAGATGAAATCCACCGGCGAGGTGATGGGCGTGGGCAAGACCTTCGGCGAGGCCTATGTCAAAAGCCAAATCGGTGCAGGCACCAAGCTGCCGCGCTCTGGCAAGGTGTTCCTGACCGTGAAGAACGCGGACAAGCCACGTGCCGTGCAGATTGCCAAGGAGCTGGCGGGCATGGGCTTCCAGCTCTGCGCCACCCGGGGCACGGCTGCTGCGATTGCCGATGCTGGCATCGAGGTGCAAACGGTCAACAAGGTGACCGAAGGCCGCCCGCACATTGTGGACATGATCAAGAACAATGAAATTGCGATGGTCATCAACACCGTTGAAGAGCGCCGCAACGCCATTGCCGACTCGCGTGCCATCCGTACCAGTGCCTTGCTGGCCCGCGTGACCACCTTCACCACCATCTTTGGTGCCGAGGCGGCCGTGGAAGGCTTGCGCAACATGGATGACCTCGATGTGTACTCCGTGCAGGAGCTGCACGCCAGCCTCAGCCAGTGATCTTCTAAGCTCCTTGCCGATTTTTGTTCCAAGGCTCAAAAATCGGCATAATAGAGACTGCCTCGCAACCGCCGCGCTCCCCAGCGCGGCGGTTTGCTTTTGAATCCCCGCCGCATAGCAGGCGGATGTCTACCAGGTGCCAGCGCCATCGCTGGCATCGCGACTGTTTGTGGAGACCGAGATGGCCACTATCCCAATTACCAAGCGCGGTGCAGAAAAGCTCAAAGAAGAGCTGCAACGCCTCAAGACCATAGAGCGCCCTGGCGTCATTGCAGCCATTGCCGAAGCCCGCTCGCATGGCGATCTGAGCGAAAACGCCGAATACGATGCCGCCAAGGACCGCCAGGGCTTTATCGAAGGCCGTATCCAGGAGGTGGAATCCAAGCTGTCTGCCGCGCAGATCATTGACCCTTCCCAGCTCGATGCCGGTGGCAAGGTGGTGTTTGGCGCCACGGTGGATCTGGCTGACGAAGACAGTGGTGAGTCTGTGACCTACCAAATCGTGGGCGAAGACGAGGCTGACCTCAAGCAAGGCTTGATCAACGTGTCCAGCCCGATTGCCCGTGCCTTGATCGGCAAGGAAGAGGGCGACACGGCCGTTGTGCAGGCCCCTGGTGGCGAGCGCCGCTACGAAGTGGTTGGCGTGCGCTACCTCTGATCGTTTGACTGCCCAGGAGCCAGCGATGAACCACCGCCTGCCCGTATTTGCCGCAGCCCTGTGGTGGGGCAGCCTGTCGGCCATCGGCTTCATGGCGGTGCCCATGCTGTTCGCCAACCTGCCCCAGGCATCCATGGCCGGCTTTATGGCCGCCAAGCTGTTTGCCGCGCAGACCTGGGTGTCCTTGGCTTGCGGCCTGGCATTGCTGGTGGTGGCCAAGGACAAGGCCTCCAACACCATCCAGCCCTGGGCGCGCGCGGCGCTGGGCTTTGTGCTGGCGGGCATGCTGATGGCGCTGGTGGTGCAGTACGGCGTATCGCCCAAGATCGTGCAGCGGGAGAACCTCAAGTTCTGGCATGGCTTGGGCACGCTTTTGTATGCGCTGCAATGGCTGTGCGCAGCCGTCGTGCTCTGGCGGACGTCCGCACCGCCGTCGCGGGCTTGATCTGGCCCAAGGCGACGGCATCCAGCCGCGCTACACTGGGCGGGCCATGCAATCTCCCATCGTTTCCATCGACGCCAATGATTGGCGCAACACACCCGGCCGTACCGAATGGACGGCCGCCGTTGAATCGGGCAAGGTGCTGTACTTTCCCCAACTGGCTTTCACGCTGTCCGAGCAGGAGAAAGCGCTGCTGCGGCCCGATGTGCGCGATCCGAAATCGCGCAACATCAGCTTGAACGTGGATGGCGCTATCAAGGGCGTGGCCGGTGATGCGGCGACGCAGGCCGCCGTGGCGGCCATGGTCACGCGCTTTCGCGCGCAGGCCACCGCCTTGATTGCCGGCTTGTTCCCCGATTACATGCCGGTGGTGCGCATGGCGCCCACCAGCTACCGCCCGTCCCAAGTGGAGACCCGCGCCCAGTCCTGGCGGGCCGATGACAAGCGCATGCATGTCGATGCCTTTCCGTCGCGGCCCAACTATGGCGAGCGCATCTTGCGGGTGTTCAGCAATGTCAACCCCGACGGCCAGCCCCGGGTGTGGCGGGTGGGTGAGCCCTTTGAGGACGTGGCGCGCAAATTTCTGCCGCGTGCCAAGCCCTATGTGGCATGGCAGGCCAAGGCCTTGGCCCTGCTGCATGTGACCAAGTCGCTGCGCAGCGAATACGACCACCTGATGCTGCAGTTGCACGACGGCATGAAGGGCGATATGGACTACCAGCGCAATGCGCCGCAAGAGACCATGCCCTTCGCCGCTGGTTCCAGTTGGGTGTGCTTTTCCGACCAGGCGGTGCATGCAGTCATGTCAGGCCAGTACATGCTGGAGCAGACCTTCTTCTTGCCGCCCGGCAAGGAATACAACCCCGAGGCCAGTCCATTGGCGATCTTGACGCGCATGCAGGGCCATGCACTGGTGGCAGGCGGGCAGCGATAAGCTGAAGGTGGCCACAAAGAGGGAGGCTGAGACCTCGGCGGTGAAGGCTGTCTGCGCCAGGGCACAATCCCCCCAGCCGCCAGAGTTGCAGCGGCGGGCCTGCAAAGTGACAGTGTTTATGCGACAAATGTGATGTCGTCTCGGAACGGCCTGAAGCCGAGCTTCGCGCAACTCTGATGTAGCCGTTCAGGTATTGAGACGTGGGCTGTGGGTGGTCCGCGTACTCGATGTTCAGAGGTCTGAGGAGGTCGCGACTGCAGTGAGAAACGTCGAGACTTGAGACGGCTCGGTCAGTTCTGTCCATTGGAGATGTGCAAAGTCGCTGTGTTGGCGCAGGGCTGCGAACTTTGACTGGTTTTTTGGATACGTGGATAGAGACCAGAGCAGTATCGAGTCTTTTGAGAAGAACGCCATTCTTAGCGACTCCCTGTTGCCGTGGGACAGGCGCGTACGCGTGATACCGCGGCTGAGAGTGCGCCATAGCAAGCGGGAGAATACGGTCAAGCGCCCGTAATTGAGCCACACCACATGGGTGGCTCGCGACCAGAGTACATCCCGTACAGCGCTGTAGTTGCCATCTGCTACCCAGCACGGCCCCTCAGTAGCGTCAAGCACCAAACGCTTGAACTGCTCGGCTGGCACGGCTTGCCAGTCCGGCCCCCAGTAGTGCGCATCCAATTCGATATAAGGGCACTGCCTTGCAGTGGCCAGTTTTTCGGCAAAGGTCGATTTTCCCGCCCCGCTCGTGCCGACCACCAAATAGCGCATCTCACTTCTCCTTATCTGCGTGGTACTCCGCTGTCCTGATTGACGCTGAGCAAAAGCTGGACATTTTGATTCGGCGGCAGAGGCGCATGATCGCATCTGGCCGTAGGCCTTCATCCTAACCTCGTATGCACATCGGGCAGCCGGCCTATCCGCTAGCCGTCCCGTCTGGGCAAACACACGCTGTCGCGAGCGTCCACCATGGGCAGGGCTGTCTGTTTGTTGCTGGCATCTGGCCGCAAACCATACGAGGCCCTGCCTTAGCTTGCCAAGTACAGCCTCGTTGTGGCCATGGAAAAAGGCGTTGATCGCACAGGGATCAACGCCTTTGGCTTTTCAGGGCAGGGCCGCTTAGCCCCAGGCCTTCTCAATCCAGCGCGCGGGCTGGATATGGTGAAAGCGCTTGTTGCGCAGGCCTTGCAAGGCGTCAGGAGGGTTCACCTCACCGTGGAAGATGACGATGCGTGCATCGGCCGGCGGTACCGGCTCTTTCCAGTAGTTGCTGGGCCAGGCAGGGATGCAGTAGTACTTGAAGCTCGGGCACCAGGCGGCAGGCCAGTAATCGAGCTTGCCTTGCGCATGCAGAAAGTGCGACAGGTACTCTTGCTCATTGCGGTACTGGGCGCGCAGCTGGTCCGTGTTGGCTCGAAAGTTGGCCAGCACATCGGCGTGGGCGCCCAAGGTAAAGCGGTAGACCGAGGAGTTGCCGACGATGCGCTTGCCAAAGCGCCAAAAGCGCGGGTAGTCATGGATGATGCGAAATTCGCCCGGCAGGCTGAAAAACGCGTCCATGCTCCCGACAATCACCACATCCAGATCCAGGAACAAGGCCTGGCCCTTGAGGCCGTGGAGGTCTTGCTCAAAGGTGGTGAGCTTTTTCCAGGCGCCATCGCGCTGGCCCGGGGCCAGTTGGATGTTCAGGTCCGGAATCGGAAAGCACTCCACCTCGCTGCGAATCCCTTGCGTGTCATCGGTCAGACAGACAAAGCGAAAATCGCCACTCAGATGGCGGCGCACCATGGCGTAAAGCCTGTTTACATAGTCGGGGCCATATTTGGTACCCCATTTCATGCAAAGGATGTGGCGATCGGTCACACTAGCTGCCCTGCTGCTTTTTGATGGACTTTAGCTTGGGCTTCTTGGCGCGCTTGACTTGGCCGCCGGCCGTCAGGCGCTGGTTGCCCAGGATGCGGATCTGCTTGATTTCGGGCTTTTGCCAGACGTTCTTGCTGAACTTGAGCACCTTGACGTCGCGTGGACCGGCTTTGCGGTCTTCGTCAATCTGCTTTTCCTTTTCGGGCATCGGGCGCCACAGCACCAGCAGCTTGCCGATGTGCTGGATGGGCGCTGCATTGAGCGAGTCGGTCAGCTTCAGGAAGATGGCTTCGCGGTTGGCGCGGTCATCAGAGAAAACACGGATTTTGATCAGGCCATGAGAGTTCAAGGCCAGATCGACCTCTTTTTCGACGGCTTCGGTCAAGCCGTCACCGCCAATCAGAACCACGGGGTCGAGGTGGTGGGCTTCGGCGCGGTGCTCGCGACGTTGGGCGGGGGTGAGTTGTATTTGGGGCATAGCCCGTATTATCGGGGCTCCCGGGAGAAAACATGAAAGTAAGTACTAAAACCAAGAAAGTCAACAAGACTTGGATCAATCAGCATATCAACGATCCCTATGTACGCGCTGCGCAAAAAGACGGCTACCGTGCCCGTGCAGTCTACAAACTCAAGGAAATCGATGAGCACTTCAAGCTGATCCGGCCGGGCGATGTGGTGGTGGATCTGGGCTCTACGCCCGGTGCCTGGAGCCAGTACGTGCGCCGCCGCCTGTCGCCGGACGGCGCCGCCGTGGGCGCGCTCAATGGCGCCATCATCGGGCTGGACATGCTGCCCATGGAACCCATTGAGGGCGTGGACTTCATCCTGGGCGATTTCCGTGAGCAGGAGGTGTTGGCGCAGTTGGAAGCAACGCTGGCCCATCGCCGCGTCGATCTGGTGATCTCGGACATGGCCCCCAATCTGTCGGGGGTGGAGACCGTGGATTCTGCGCGTATCTCGCACCTGATCGAGCTGGCCGTTGATTTCACCTGCCAGCACATGAAGCCTGAAGGCACCTTGGTGGTCAAGCTGTTCCATGGCAGTGGCTACTCGCAATTGGTCGATTTGTTCAAACAGACCTTCCAGGTGGTCAAGCCCTACAAGCCCAAGGCCTCGCGCGACAAATCGTCCGAGACCTATTTGCTGGGCATGCGCCTCAAGCCTGAAGCCCAACGTTGAAGATTCTCTGCAGAACCTGCTGTGCGATGCCGGGGTTCTGGAGAGGCTGTCTAAACACTGAGACAATAGGCGTTAACAGGCTCTCAATGCAATCCTGCGTGCCACCAAGGGGAAAGCGCAAGCATTTGCCCTTGAAAGTCCTAAAATAGCGCATATCTGACATAACAGATTCTGTGTCTTTTCTGATTTCCTACTACTGGAGCCCCCTTGAACAATCAGTGGTTTTCTAAGATCGCCGTATGGCTTGTCATTGCCATGGTGCTGTTCACCGTGTTCAAGCAATTGGACAACCGTGCAGGCGCCAGCGCGAACAAGGTCCCGTATTCCGAGTTTTTGCAAGATGTCCGCAATGGCCGTATCAAGGCCGCCACCTTGCAGGAAAGCCCTGCGGGTACGGTGATCACGGCGACCATGAGCGATGACCGCAAGCTCCAGACGACGGCCACGTACATGGACCGTGGTCTGGTGGGTGACCTGATCAACAACAACGTCAAGTTTGACGTCAAGGAGCGCGAAGAGGGCTCGCTGTTGATGAGCCTGCTGATCAGCTGGGGCCCCATGCTGCTGCTGATCGGGGTCTGGGTCTACTTCATGCGCCAGATGCAAGGCGGTGGCAAGGGCGGTGCTTTCAGCTTTGGCAAGTCCAAGGCGCGCATGCTCGACGAAAACAACAACACGGTCACGTTTGCCGATGTGGCCGGTTGCGATGAGGCCAAGGAAGAAGTCAAGGAAGTCGTCGACTTCCTGAAAGACCCCAACAAGTTCCAAAAGCTCGGTGGTCGCATCCCCCGTGGTCTGCTGCTGGTCGGCCCTCCCGGTACCGGTAAGACGCTGCTGGCCAAGTCCATCGCGGGCGAAGCCAAGGTGCCTTTCTTCTCGATCTCCGGCTCTGACTTCGTCGAAATGTTCGTCGGTGTGGGTGCAGCGCGTGTGCGCGACATGTTCGAGAACGCCAAGAAGAATGCCCCTTGCATCATCTTTATCGATGAAATCGATGCCGTGGGCCGCCAGCGTGGCGCCGGCATGGGTGGCGGCAATGACGAGCGCGAGCAGACCTTGAACCAGATGCTGGTCGAGATGGATGGTTTCGAGACCAATATGGGCGTGATCGTGGTGGCTGCCACCAACCGCCCCGACATTCTCGATGCCGCCTTGCTGCGCCCCGGCCGCTTTGACCGCCAGGTCTACGTGACCTTGCCCGATGTGCGTGGCCGCGAGCAGATCCTGAATGTGCACATGCGCAAGATCCCCGTGGGCCAGGATGTGAACCCCAACATCATCGCCCGTGGCACGCCCGGCATGTCCGGTGCTGACCTGGCCAACCTCTGCAACGAAGCAGCACTGATGGCGGCACGCCGCAATGCCCGCACCGTGGAGATGCAGGATTTCGAAAAAGCCAAGGACAAGATCTTCATGGGCCCGGAGCGCAAGTCTGCGGTGATGGACCCTGAAGAGCTGAAGAACACTGCCTACCACGAAGCCGGCCATGCGCTGCTGGGCAAACTGCTGCCCAAGTGCGACCCGGTGCACAAGGTCACCATCGTGCCGCGCGGCCGTGCGCTGGGCGTGACCTTTACCCTGCCCGAGAAGGACCGCTATGGTTACGACAAGGAATGGGCGCTGAGCCGTATCGCCATGCTGTTTGGCGGCCGGATTGCTGAAGAGGTCTTCATGAACCAGATGACCACGGGCGCATCGGACGACTTCAACAAGGCGACCCAATTGGCGCGTGACATGGTCACCCGCTACGGCATGACCGATGCATTGGGCCCGATGGTCTACGCCGAGCAAGAAGGGGAGCCTTTCCTGGGCCGCTCGATGAGCAAGCCCAGCAACATCAGTGAAGAGACCATGCAGAAGGTGGACGCCGAGGTGCGGCGCATCATCGACCAGCAATACAGCCTGGCGCGTAAACTGATCGAAGAGCACAGCGACAAGATGCATGCGATGGCCAAAGCCATGCTGGAGTGGGAAACCATCGATTCCGAGCAGCTGGACGACATCATGGCTGGCAAGGTGCCGCGTCCTCCCAAGGATTGGACGCCGCGCAACCCGCCATCGAGCAACAATGATGGCGGCTCCGGTGGCAGCCCTACGGTGGTGACAGAGCCTGCGCCAACCGCCATCTGATACTGACATTGGCAGACCGTACTGAAAAGCGCTCCTGGAGCGCTTTTCTTCTTTTTGGACAAGGATTTTGATGCGCTATTGGCAAACCTCCCGCTTTCGTATTGACCTCGCCCAGCCGCAGGTGATGGGCATTGTCAATGTCACCCCAGACTCCTTCTCGGATGGTGGCAGCCATGAAGGGGTGTCTGCAGCCATGGCGCATGCCGAGCAGCTGTTGGCCGATGGGGCGCATATCTTGGATATCGGTGGCGAATCGACCCGGCCCGGCAGCCCTGCGGTGCCGCTGGACGAAGAGCTGCGCCGGGTGCTGCCCGTGGTCCAGGCGGCGGTGGCCTTGCGGGTGCCCATCTCGGTGGATACCTACAAGCCCCAGGTGATGCAGGCGGTGCTCGATCTGGGCGCCGACATCATCAACGACATCTGGGCCTTGCGCCAGCCCGGCGCCCAGGCGGTGGTGGCGGCGCATGGGCAATGCGGTGTCTGCCTGATGCACATGCATGCCAGCCCCCAGACCATGCACCAGCAGCACATGGACGCGCACAGTGATGTGGCCGCCCAGGTGCTGGATTTTTTGCAGGACCATACCCACCGCCTAGAGGCGCTGGGCGTGGACAAGAGCCGCATCGTCTGGGACGCCGGCACCGGCTTTGGCAAAAGCCTGGGCCAGAACTTTGCGCTGCTGCAGCAGCAGCCCCGGCTGGCCGCCGCCGGCTACCCCTGGTTGGCAGGTTGGTCGCGCAAGGGCTCGCTGGGCAAGGTCACCGGCAGGTTGGTGGGCGAGCGCATGCCCGCCAGCATTGCTGCGGCCCTGCTGTCGGTCGAGCATGGCGCGGCCATTGTGCGTGTGCATGATGTGCGCGAGACCTGCGATGCACTGGCCGTGCTGCAAGCCATGCGCGCGCCGTCATCTTTGGATACGCAGGACTGACACCGCCCGGCGCGGCGCCATCCGCCCAAGCGCTACACTCTCTGAGCCCCTTTCCGGGCAGATGTGCAGCGCCGGCGCATGCCGCCTTTGGCCTTTCTCTCTGGCTCCCGACAACAACGAACACTATGGCACGACAGTATTTTGGAACCGACGGCATCCGTGGCACGGTAGGCAAGCCACCGATCACCCCTGATTTTGTGCTGCGCCTGGGCCATGCGGTGGGCCGGGTGCTGCGCCGTGAGCAGGAGCGCCCGACGGTGCTGATCGGCAAGGACACCCGCATCTCGGGCTATATGCTGGAGAGCGCGCTGGAGTCGGGCCTGAACTCGGCAGGCGTCGATGTGGTGCTGCTGGGGCCCTTGCCGACACCCGGCGTGGCCTACCTCACCCGTGCCCAGCGCGCCAGCCTGGGTGTGGTCATCAGCGCCAGCCACAATCCCTTTGATGACAACGGCATCAAGTTCTTCAGTGCCGAAGGCACCAAGCTGCCCGACAGCTGGGAAGAATCGGTCGAAGCGGCACTGCAGGAGAGCCCGGATTGGGTGGCGTCCAGCATGCTGGGCAAGGCCCGCCGGCTCGATGATGCCCCGGGCCGCTATATTGAATTTTGCAAAAGCACCTTTGACCATCGCCTGACCCTGCGTGGGCTCAAGATTGTGGTGGATGCGGCGCATGGTGCGGCCTACCACATTGCCCCCAAAGTGTTCCATGAGCTGGGGGCCGAGGTCATCACCATTGGCTGCAGCCCTGATGGCCTCAACATCAACCAGGATGTGGGTGCCACCCACCCCGATGCCCTGGTGCGATCGGTGCGCTCCAATGGTGCGGACCTGGGTGTGGCCCTTGATGGCGATGCAGACCGACTGCAGCTGGTTGACGCCAAAGGCCGGCTTTACAACGGCGATGAGCTGCTGTACCTGATGGCCATGGACCGTTTGCGCCGGGGCAAGAAGCTGCCGGGCGTTGTGGGCACCTTGATGACCAATCTTGCCGTGGAAGCGGCCCTGCAAAAGCAGGGTGTGGAGCTGGTGCGCGCCAAGGTGGGCGACCGCTATGTGCTCGAAGAGCTGAAACGCCGCAACTGGGTGCTGGGCGGGGAGAGCTCAGGCCACTTGCTGGCGCTGGACAAGCACACCACGGGTGATGGCCTGGTGAGCGCGCTGCAGGTGCTGCAAGCCTGCGTGAGCCGCAACCAGAGCGTGGCCGAGCAGCTCGCTGGGGTGGATCTGTGCCCGCAGGTGCTGCTCAATGTGCGGCTGCAGCCTGGGCAGGATTGGAGCCGCAACACCAGGTTGGCCGATCTCCAGCGCAGCATCACCGAGGATTTTGCCGGCCAGGGTCGGGTGCTGATCCGCGCCAGTGGTACCGAGCCGCTGCTGCGGGTGATGGTCGAGGCCTTCGATGCGGCCCAGGCCAGCCGCTGCGCGGAGCAGTTGGCGGAAGTCGCTCGCCAGTCCTGAGCGCGGCAATCGCTTTGGGTCGTGGTACCCAGGGCGCTGTTGCTGCTGCGCCCCATCATGGAACTGTCATGTGTTGCACATGGCTTTGTCATAAGGCGGCAGGACACTGAAAGCGCTCTGTATCAGCCCGTCGAGCAGCCGGGGCCGCGCAGCGGTCTGGCACCATGCAAGGGCGGCAGGGCGTTTCAGGAGCTCTGCCATGCACAACAAACACAGTTATTTCAGCGCATCCGAGACCGCCATTGCCACGCCCTCGGCGGCCAGGCAGCAGGCTCCGATGCCGGCATCCACGGCGGCCAATCCGCTGGATATTGAGGTCTCCTGGGCCTGCCACCTCGATGAGGTGCGCGAAGCCCAGCGCCTGCGCCACCAGATTTTTGCCGGTGAGATGGGCGCACAGCTGCAGACCAGCCTGGAAGGCCATGACGTTGATGGCTTTGATGACTACTGCGAGCATCTGCTGGTGCGCCAAGGCCAGAGCAAGCAGGTGATCGGCACCTACCGCCTGCTGACACCCGCCCAGGCGCTGCGCGCCGGGCGCACTTATTCTGACGGAGAGTTTGACCTGAGCGCCATTGATGCATTGCGCCCGCGCATGGTTGAGCTCGGCCGCAGCTGCGTGCACCCGGACTACCGCCAGGGCGGGGTGATCATGGCCTTGTGGGGCGCGCTGGCCAGCTTCATGCTGCGCAACAAGCTCGATGTGATGATGGGCTGCGCCAGCATCCCCATGTGGCACAACGGCATCGTCAGCGGCGATGCGGCTGCCAGCATCTGGCGCCAGCTGCTGGCCAAGGGCCAGATCTCGCAGGACTACAGCGTTGTGCCGCACCTGCCGCTGCCGCTGGAGCAGCTCAACGACCAGGTCGATGTGGAGCCGCCAGCGTTGATCAAGGGCTATCTGCGGGTCGGCACCGAAGTGATTGGCGCACCGGCCTGGGACCCGGATTTCAACACCGCCGATCTGCCCATGTTGATGCAGCTTGACCGCCTGCCTGCGCGCTACCGCAAGCACTTCCTGGGTTGATGGCCTGGGCCGCTTGCGGCGGCCAGTGGCGCTGCGCAAAAAGGGGTACCGGGCAAGCGAGAGTTCAGCTTCCTGCGCCATACCAAGGTGGCAACGTAGGCCTACTGAATGGGCTTGTATAAGCCTAGTGGAAAGTCCTCATAATCAAAACACTGCTTGTGGTACAGGCAGTGTTTTTTGTTATCCAAAGGACCTATGGTGAGCTCTCTCTCGCAATCCCCACAATCGCCGATTACCTTGCTGGTGTTCAATCCCATGGCCGAGCCGCTGCTCGAACAGATCCGTGCGCATGCCGACCTGGTGTATGCACCCACGCCGGAGCTGCGTGCCAGCGCGGTGGCCAGCCATGGAGCCCAAGCGCAGGCTGTGCTGACCATTGGCTCGATTGGGCTGACGGCCGAAGAAATTGCCCAGATGCCGCAGTTGCGCCTGGCCTGTACCCTGGGCGCAGGTTATGAAGGCCTGGCGCTGGATGCGCTGCGCGCGCGTGGCATTGTGCTGGCGACGGGAGCAGGCACCAATGACACCAGCGTGGCCGACCACAGCTTTGGCCTGATTCTGGCGTCGATGCGCAATTTCCGCACTTTGGACCAGCAAGCGAGAGCGGGAGTAGACCGCTACAGCCTGCCCCATCCGCCCAGTGTGTCGGGCAAGAAGCTGGGCATTCTGGGTCTGGGCAACATCGGCCTGAAGATTGCCCGGCGCGCCGAGGGCTTTGACATGCCCGTGGGCTACCACAACCGCCAGCCCAAGGCCGGCGTGGTGCCTCGCTATTTTGATTCGCTCAAGGCCCTGGCCAGCTGGGCGGATATCTTGGTCTGCGCAACGCCAGGGGGTGCGGCGACCAAGCACTTGGTGAATGCGGAGATCCTGCAGGCGCTGGGTCCACAGGGTTACCTCATCAATATCGCTCGGGGTTCGGTGGTGGATACCGTGGCACTGGCCGCCGCCTTGAGGGACGGAACCATTGCCGGTGCCGGCATCGATGTGTATGAGAGCGAGCCGCACCGCCCCGAGCTGCTGATCGACCTGTCCAATATCCTCATCACCCCCCATGTGGCGGGCTGGTCGCCAGAGGCCACCCAAGCCAGCCTGGCGCAGTTCATTGGCAATCTGACGGGCGTGTTCTCCGGCCGGGGTGCGGTAGCGCCTGTCGATCTGGGCGCCTAAAGGCCCTGCAGCCACCTGGGCCGCGCCGGCCCCAGGTGCTGCTGTGGCTTACTTGGCCGCGATGCTCAGGGCCTGCTTGAACTGGAAGGTGTAGGGCGTTTTCTGCCAGGCCAGCACTTCCTCTTCCAGCAGATAGGCTGATTGGGGAAACTGTTCGATCCAGCCGGGCGAAACCTTGAGCGACCACTTCTCGGTCTTGTCGCGCAGGCACAGCTGCTCCAGTGCCGGGTCGCGGCGCGCATGGCACAGCAGGGTAGCCAGGCGCAGGCACAGCAATTCCAGCGCAAAGTCAGGGTCCTGCAAGAAGGCCTCGACCTTGCGCAGCTTGCCCTGCTGCGCCAGCACCAGCGCCGCCAGATGGGCCAGCTCGGTCTGTGTGAAGCCGGGCACATCGCTGTGGCCCAGCACATAGGCCCCGTGGTGGTGGTGGTCGGTATGGGAGATGAGGCAGCCGATCTCATGGAGCTGGCTGGCCCAGTCCAACATGGACGACTGGAGCTGTGCAGGTGCGGTAACACCGGCATAGCGGCGCGCCTGCTCGTAAAGCGTGGCCGCAGTGCGCTGCACGCGGCCCGCTTGCGTGCGGTCCACCTGGTAGCGATCCTTGAGCGCGGCAATCGTGCGGTGGCGGATATCGCTGTATTCCTCGTGTTGCACCATGTCGCGCAGCAGGCCTTGGCGCAGCGCGCCACTGGCGATGCGCAGTTCCTTGATCTGCAGCAGGTCAAACACCGCGCAGAGCACGGTGACACCACCGCCAATCACCGCGCGGCGCTCTTCTTTGAGGCCATCAAGCCGCAACTGGCTGGCATTGCCTGCGGCCTGCAATTGCTCGCACAGCCAGTGGAGTTGCTCACGGGTGACCACATCGGGCTGGCCGCCGTGCAGGGCCAGCACATCGGCAATGGCATTGGCCGTGCCCGAGGTGCCATAGGCGCTGTCCCAGCTGCTGGGCACAAAGTGCTGGGTCGCTTCTTCCATGACGGCCTGGGCGGCGATCTGCGCGGTCTTCAGGGCCGACTTGCTGAACTCGCCTTGCGGAAAGTAGCGCATCGACCAGGCCACGCTGCCCACGGGGAAAGACGCGACGCGCTGCGAGGTATAGCGCTGGCCCAAAATCAGCTCGGTGGAGCGGCCACCAATATCGACCACCAGGCGGCGTTCGTCGGACGGCGGCAGCGAGTGGGCGGCGCCTTGGTAGATCAGGCGCGCTTCTTCGGGGCCGGAGATGATGCTGATCGGGTAGCCCAGGATCTGGTTGGCGCGCTGGATGAAGACATCGCTGTTGCGGGCCTCGCGCAAGGTCTGGGTGGCCACGGCGCGTACCTGCGCGGCCGGGAAGCCCTCCAGCCGCTCGGCAAAACGGGCCAGGCAGTCCCAGCCGCGCTGCATGGCCTCGGCGGTCAGCAGGCCTTGCTCATCGAGCCCGGCACCCTGGCGCACCATTTCCTTGAAATATTGCACGCGTTCAATATGGCCAGCGGCGTAGCGGCCGATTTCCAGCCTAAAACTATTGGATCCCAGATCCACGGCGGCGAGCAAGGTGCCATCAAGCATAAGTGTCGTCATCAATCAGTTCTGCAAACGAGGCAGGCAGCATAGCACCCGGGCCCATGGCTATTTGGCGCTGGAGTGCCATGCTGACAAAACTTCTAAAGTAAGTCTTTTCCATGAATTTAATATGACAGTCCTGTGCGGTGTTGTTGTGTGACATCGATGGATTTCCAAGGCAATATGACCAGAAGTGTCATAGCAATGTCATATACATTTTTTACAGTTCACTCCATTGCGTTTCATCACCAACAGGAGTTTTCATGAAAGTGTCCGCGATTCGAGTGCTGGTTGCCGGTTTGGTTGCTGCAGGTGCGTTTGCCCAGGTTCAAGCACAAGAGGCCACCGGCGCAGGCGCCAGCTTCCCCGCTCCACTGTATTCCAAGTGGGCTGCTGATTACAACAAGGCCACGGGCGTCAAGATCAACTACCAATCGGTGGGTTCGAGCGCCGGCATCAAGCAAATCGATGCCAAGACGGTGGACTTCGGTGCCTCCGACATGCCTTTGAAGGATGAAGAGCTGGCGCAAAAGGGCCTGGTGCAGTTCCCCACCGTGATCGGCGGCATTGTGCCCGTGGTCAACATCAAGGGTATCGCTGCCGGCCAGCTCAAGCTCAACGGCCAGGTGCTGGGCGACATCTACCTGGGCAAGATCACCAAGTGGAATGACGCCGCGATCACCAAGCTGAACCCCGGCGTGGCGCTGCCTGATGCCACCATCGCTCCCGTGCGCCGCGCTGACGGCTCGGGCACGACGTTTGGCTTCACCAACTACCTCTCCAAGGTCAACACCGAGTGGAAGGAAAAAGTGGGTGAGGGCGCTGCCGTGAACTGGCCTACCGGTGCCGGCGGCAAGGGCAACGAGGGCGTGGCCGCTTATGTGGGTCGCCTGCCGAACTCCATCGGCTACGTCGAGTACGCTTACGTCAAGCAAAACAAGATGACCTTCGCTCAGCTGCAAAACGCCGACGGCCATTTTGTCAGCCCAGAAAGCGCCAACTTCAAGGCAGCCGCTGCCGGTGCCGACTGGAACAAGAGCTTCTACCAGATCCTGAACAACCAGCCTGGCAAGGATGCATGGCCTATCACCTCGGCCACCTTCATCCTGATGCGCAAGCTGCAGGAAAAGCCAGCCCAGGGCACCACCTCGCTGAAGTTCTTCGAGTGGGCCTACACCTCTGGTGATGGCACGGCAGATGGCCTGGACTACGTGCCAATGCCCGCCAGCGTCAAGGACATCATCTACAAGTCCTGGGGCGAGATCAAGGACGGCAGCGGCAAGGCTGTGTTCGCCAAGTAAGTCGAAAATGATGGGCCGCTCGGGTAGCGGCCCTTTTCCACACTGAATGGAATCAAAAGTGTCGACATCCTTTCCTGTTCAAAACAAAACGGTTGCCGCCGGCAAAGCGCAGATGCAATCCAGCCAACCACCAACGCGCAAGCCTTGGCTTTCCAACTCCTTCGCCGATGGTATTTTTGCCCTGCTGGCGCGCGGCGCGGCGGTGTTGACCTTGGCCTTGCTGATGGCCATCATGGTCTCGCTGATCGTGGGCGCATGGCCTGCCATCCGGGAATACGGTATCGGATTTTTCTTCAACAGCGAATGGGATCCTGTGCAGAACCGCTATGGCGGTCTGGTGATGATCTACGGCACCTTGGCCACCTCCTTCATCGCCATGCTGATTGCCGTGCCAGTGAGTTTTGGCATCGCGCTGTTTTTGACCGAGCTCTCGCCGGTCTGGCTCAAGCGCCCGCTGGGTACCGCCGTTGAGCTGCTGGCCGCCGTGCCGTCCATCGTCTACGGTATGTGGGGTCTGATGGTGTTTGGCCCCTTGCTGGCCACCTATGTGCAGCAGCCGCTTCAGAAGCTGTTTCAGGGCGTTCCTTACATGGAAGCCTTTTTCTCCGGCCCACCGGTCGGTATCGGTATTTTTTCGGCCGGTGTGATCCTGGCCATCATGGTCATTCCCTTCATCGCATCGGTGATGCGGGATGTGTTCGAAGTCACCCCCGCCTTGCTCAAGGAATCGGCTTATGGCCTGGGTTCGACCACCTGGGAAGTGATGTGGAAAGTGGTGCTGCCTTACACCAAGACTGGCGTGTTTGGCGGTGTGATGCTGGGCCTGGGCCGTGCGCTGGGCGAGACCATGGCCGTCACCTTCGTGATTGGTAATATGAACCAGCTCAACTCGCTGTCGATTTTCGAAGCCGCCAACAGCATCACCTCGGCGCTGGCCAACGAGTTCGCCGAAGCCGGCGAAGGCCTGCACCAGGCATCGCTGATCTACCTGGGTCTGGCGCTGTTTTTCATCACGTTTATCGTCCTGGCCTGCTCCAAGCTGCTGCTGAGCCGCCTGCAAAAGAATGAAGGAGCACGTTCATGACCACCGGAGAACGCTTGATTCAAGCATCCGATCTGGCCAGCCAGCGCGCTGCCAAGTACCGTGTACGCAACCGCGTCAACCAAGTCGCGATTGCCCTGTCCCTCTGTGCCATGGCCTTTGGTGTCTTCTGGCTGGTCTGGATTCTGTGGGAAACCCTGAGGCTGGGCGTGGGTGGTCTGAGTGTGGCCCTGCTCACGCAGATGACCCCGGCACCCAATGAAATCGGCGGTATCGCCAATGCCATCTGGGGCTCGATGGTGATGGTCACCATGGCCACCTTTGTCGGCACCCCTATCGGCGTGATGGCCGGTATCTACCTGGCCGAGTACAACAAGACCGGCTGGCTCGCCTCGGTGACCCGCTTCGTTAACGACATTCTGCTGTCGGCTCCGTCGATCGTCATCGGTCTGTTTGTCTACACGATGATCGTGATCCGCTTCAAGAGCTTCTCGGGCTATGCCGGTGTGGTTGCGCTGGCCTTGATCGTGATTCCGGTGGTGATCCGTACCACCGAGAACATGCTGATCCTGGTGCCATCGAGCCTGCGTGAAGCCGCCTACGCCCTGGGTACGCCCAAGTGGAAGGTCATCAGCATGGTGACCCTGCGTGCCGCCCGTGCTGGCGTGATCACCGGTGTGCTGCTGGCCGTGGCCCGTATCGCTGGCGAAACCGCGCCGCTGCTGTTCACGGCGCTGAACAACCAGTTCTGGAACACCGACTTGTCCAAGCCGATGGCGAGCCTGCCGGTCACCATCTTCAAGTTTGCGATGAGCCCATATGAAAACTGGCAGCAACTGGCCTGGGCAGGGGTCTTCCTGATCACGATGGCGGTGCTGGGTCTGAACATTCTTGCGCGCAGCTTGGCGCGCCAAAAATAAGTATTCACAGGTGAACTCTATGTTGACGAAAACCAATGCGGCTAACGCCAGTGCCCTGAACTCCAAGATCTCGGTGCGTGACCTGAACTTCTACTACGGCAAGTTCCACGCGCTCAAGAACATCAACCTGGAAATCCCGGAGAACAAGGTGACGGCCTTCATCGGTCCCTCGGGCTGCGGCAAGTCGACCCTGCTGCGCACCTTCAACCGCATGTATGAGCTCTACCCCGAGCAGCGCGCTGAAGGGCACATTGGGCTTGATGGCGAGAACCTGCTGACCAGCAAGCAGGACGTGGCGCTGATCCGTGCCAAGGTAGGCATGGTCTTCCAAAAGCCCACGCCGTTCCCCATGTCCATCTACGACAACATCGCCTTTGGCGTCAAGCTGTTCGAAGACCTGGGCAAGAGCGACATGGAAGAGCGCGTGGAATGGGCACTGCGCAAGGCAGCGCTGTGGACCGAAGTCAAAGACAAGCTGAGCCAAAGCGGCTCGGGTCTGTCCGGTGGCCAGCAGCAGCGCCTGTGCATTGCCCGCGGCATTGCGATCAAGCCTGAAGTGCTGTTGCTCGACGAGCCCTGCTCGGCGCTCGACCCGATCTCTACGGCCAAGATTGAAGAGCTGATCGCCGAACTGAAGGACGACTACACCGTGGTGATCGTGACCCACAACATGCAGCAGGCCGCCCGCTGCAGCGATTTCACCGCCTACATGTACCTGGGCAGCCTGATGGAGTTCGGTGCCACCGAGCAGATGTTCTTCAAGCCCCAGCGCAAAGAGACCGAAGACTACATCACCGGTCGTTTCGGCTAAGCCGGCCCGATCCCGCCAACCACTACAACGAAAAGAGCCTGAAATGACAGAAAAACATCTCTCATCGCAGTTTGACAGCGAGCTCAACAGCATCTCCTCGCGGGTGATGGAATTGGGCGGTCTGGTCGAATCCCAGATCCAGCAGGCCATCTACGCGCTGTCTCACTTCAGCATGGAAGCGGTGCAACGTGTCGAAGAGCAAGAAAAGCGCGTCAACCAGCTGGAAGTTGACATCGACTACGAACTGTCGACCATCATCGCCCGTCGCCAGCCCACGGCCCGTGATCTGCGCTTGCTGATCGCGTTCTCCAAGGCCACGGCCAACCTGGAGCGCATGGGTGACGAGGCCCACAAGATGGCGCGCATGGTCGGCTCCATCATCGACAGCGGCGCAGCCCGCTCGTTGCCGACGACGGACCTGCGCGTGGCCGCCGAGCTGGCCTCGGGCCTGCTGCGCAAGACCTTGGATGCCTTTGCCCGGTTGGACACCACGGCCGCTGTGTCGATCCTCAAGGAAGACGACCTGATCGATGCCGAGTTCGACGGTTTTGTGCGCAAGCTGATCACCTACATGATGGAAGATCCCCGCAAGATCTCCCCGAGCCTGGACCTGCTGTTCCTGGCCAAGGCGATCGAGCGCATCGGTGACCACTCCAAGAATGTCGCCGAGCTCATCATCTACCTGGTCAAGGGCATTGATGTGCGCCACACCACCATGGATGAAATTGAATCGAGTGTTTTGTAGAGCCTGAGTTATGAAAAAACTGCCACGCGTACTCATTGTCGAAGACGAGCCCGCGATTGCCGAGCTGATCGCGGTGAACCTGCGACACAACGGCTGCCTGCCCATCTGGGCAGAAGATGGTGATGCTGCACAGCGCGAATTGGATGCGGTGCTGCCCGATGTGATCTTGCTCGACTGGATGCTGCCAGGCCAAAGCGGCCTGTCGCTGGCGCGCAAATGGCGTGCGGATGCCCGGGTCAAGGGCATTCCCATCATCATGCTGACCGCCCGTGGTGACGAGCCCGACAAGATCGCCGGGCTCGACGCCGGTGCCGATGACTACATCACCAAGCCCTTCTCGACCCAAGAGCTGCTGGCCCGCATCCGTGCGGTGCTGCGCCGGCGCATTCCTGAGCAAGTCAACGACAGTGTGACGATTGGCGAGCTGGTGCTGGACGCGGCCACGCACCGCGTCACCTACCAGGGCGAGCTGCTCAAGCTGGGCCCGACCGAGTTCAAGCTGTTGCACTTTTTGATGAAGCATGCCGAGCGCGTGCACTCGCGCTCACAGCTGCTGGACAAGGTCTGGGGCGACCATGTGTTCATCGAGGAGCGCACCGTGGATGTCCATGTCAAGCGCCTGCGCGAGGCCCTGGGCGGCGCCAATGTGATGGTGGAGACCGTGCGCGGTGCCGGCTACCGAATCACCGGCCAGCCCCAGGCGTTGCAGCGCGCTTAGCCTTGCACCGTGCCCCGGATGCGGAGATACTGCCGCATCCGGGCACCTTCGGTTTTGTAGGCTGCACTGGTTGCAGCTTTTTTTTGTATTTGAGCGTTAGGCTTGCATGCTGTTTCGCATTGTCAGTTTTTTGGTTTTTCAGGCCCTGGGTGCTGCCCTGGGCTGGTGGTTGGCTGAGCTGCCCGGTGCTTTGGTCGCTGCCATCATCGGTGCCTGGTGCTGGTTTGTCACTGATCTCTGGCGGGGCAACAAAGTGGTGGCCTGGTTGCGGCATGGCGACGTAGATACGGCCCCGCAATTGCTGGGCCTGTGGGGCGAGGCCACGGACCGGGCGCGGCGCCTGGTGCGCCAGCTCCAAAGAAATGAGACACAGGCCGAGGATCGGCTCCACCAGGTGCTGACGGCCATCCAGGCATCACCCAATGGGGTGGTGCTGCTCGACGAACACAGCCATATCGAATGGTGCAACCAGACCGCCTGTGACCACTTTGGTTTCAACCTGGAGCGCGACCACATGCAGGTGGTCACCAACCTGGTGCGCGCGCCCGAGTTCATCAGCTACTTCAACGCCAACAACTTCAGCAAGGATGTGGTGATGGTCAGCCCGGTGGTGCGCGCGGCCAGCCCGATGCGCATGTCCGTGCAGATGTTTCCCTATGGCGGTAACCGCAAGCTGCTGCTCTCGCGCGATGTCACCTCGCTGGAGTTGGCCGATGCGATGCGGCGCGACTTTGTGGCCAACGTCTCGCACGAGATCCGCACACCACTGACCGTGCTGACCGGCTTTATCGAGACCTTGCAAACTCTGCCGCTGAGCGCCCAGGAGCAGACCCAGTACCTGGCGCTGATGTCCAACCAGGCCCACCGCATGCAGGGTCTGGTGGTCGATCTGCTGACCTTGTCGCGCCTGGAAGGCAACCCGCCGCCCAGCCTCAACGAATGGGTCAGTGTGGGCAGCTTGCTCAGGCGCTGCGAGGAGGATGCCCACGGTCTGGCGCGCCTGATTGCCAAGGACGGCGACAAGCCGTTGCAGCTGTACTTCCCGGCGGTCGATGCGGAAGAGGGCAGCTACGAACTCGCAGGCGCCGGCAACGAGCTGCAAAGCGCGCTGTCCAACCTGGTCAACAATGCCGTGCGCTACACCCCGGGAGGCGGCGAGATTCGTGTGCAGTTCCTGCGCCAGCCCGATGGCTCAGGAAAAATCAGCGTCACCGACACCGGCCCGGGTATTGCGCCCGAACACATCCCCCGCCTGACTGAGCGCTTTTACCGCCTGGACCGCAGCCGCTCGCGCGACACGGGCGGCACTGGCCTGGGCCTGGCCATCGTCAAGCACGTGCTGCAGCGCCACGGCGCGCAGCTGCAGATACGCAGCACCATGGGCAAGGGCTCGGAGTTCAGCGTCGTGTTTCCGCCATCGCGGGTGCGCAAGCAGCTGAGCGAAGAATTGGTTTAAGAGCTGCCAACACGACCCAGCACACCGAAGGTTTGCGGTTGAGACTAGGCGTCCCCGACTAGGCGTCCCCGACTAGGCGTCCCCGACTAGGCGTCCCCGACTAGGTGTCCCCGACTAGGTGTCCCCGACTAGGCGTCAAGCCGCAGACAGTACAGAGGTACGACAAGGCTGGGCAACGACGTATCAAGGGTAGTGTTGGCGGCTCAAAATACTTTGTCGCACTGCATTGCGGGTCACGCGGTGCAGCAAGAGCACAAAGCAGGCGGCCGCCAGCACCAGCGCGTAGGCCGCGCACATCCAAAAAGCGATGGGTGAGCCCATCGCTGGCCGGCCTGCCAGGCCGTGGTAGGCCAGCTGAAAACCGCCCCACAGCCCCACGCCCCACAACAGGCTGCAGTACACCAGCAAGGGCGCCACCGTGATGCGGTAGCTGCGCAATACAAAGATCGAGACCGTCTGGCTGGCATCCGCCAGGTGGTAGAGGCTCACCCAGGCCAGCAGGGCCAAGGCAATGGCGGCCACCTCGGGCGTCTGGGTGTAGACCGGCACAATCCAGGATTTGGTCAGCCACACCAGCGCTGCCAGTAGGGCGGCCAGCCCCATGGCACTGAACAGGCCCAGAAAAGCGACACTGCGCGCCCGCGCCTCATCGCCTGCGCCGCGCCAGTAGCTGGCGCGCGCGCTGGTGGCAATGGCCAGTGACAGCGGCACCATGTACATCAGCGCCGTGACATTGGCGGCAATCTGGTGCGCTGCCGATGAAGCCGTACCCATGCGTGCCACATACAGCGCCATCAAGGTGAACGAGGTGATCTCCACCAGGATCGACAGGCTGGCTGGCACGCCCAGCAGTGAGAACTGTGCCAGGGTCGGCCAGTGCGGCCGCTCCAGCGGGCGCCAGATGGCAGCAGGCGCATACACCGGCTGGCTGCGCAGCAGCCACCAGCCCAGGCCACAGAGCAGAAAGTTCACACAGAAGGTCGCCCAGGCACAGCCCACCACACCCATGGGCGCCAGCCCCAGGCCACCAAAGGTCAGCCAGATGGACAGCGGCAGCTTGATGAGCAGCGACAGCGCCTGCAGCGCAGTGACCATCTTGGGTTTGCCCAGCGACTGGCTCAGGGTGCTGAAAATGCGAAACAGCAAGGCGGCTGGCAAACTCCAGCCGATGATGGCCAGATAGCTTTTGACCAGCGGTTGCAGCTGCTCGGGTACCTCGGTCCAGCGCAGGATGGGGGCGGGATTGAACAGCACAGCCCAGCCCAGCAAGGTGGCGGCCAGGCAAATATAGAGCGACTGGCGCAAGGACGCGCCGATATCGGCATGGCGGCGGGCACCGTGCATCTCTGACCAGATCGGCATCAAGGCCTGCAGCAAGCCCATCAGCGAAACATAGACCGTCACAAAGATGGCCGAGCCCACCGACAAGGCGGCCAAGGAGGCCTCGGCATGGCGGCCCGCCACGATGGTGTCGACCACGCCAAAGCCCATGACCGCGATCTGGCCCACAAACACGGTGCTGGCATGCTTGGCCAGCACCTGCATATCGCGGCCGGCCAGCAGACGCGCTAACTTACCTCCCATGCGCGCCGTCAATTCTGCTGACGCCGGTAGACCACGATCTCCGCGTTCTTGTCGGTCGGGCGGGGCACCGCGGCCAGGCGCAGCCATTCGGCGCCCAGGATCTCATTGCTGGGGCTACGCAGGGATTCCAGTGGCATGGCCAGCCATTGGCATGCCTGGCTGGCCTCGTCGTTGAGCGGCACCAGATGCCAGCCGCCCTGGGCCTGCATAGCCACAATCTGGGAGCGGCTCAAGCCGGCGGTAGCAATGCAGCCGGCCGAAGGCGGCGGCAGCACCTTGGCCAGTGCTTGTACCTGCGCGGTGTAGCTGCGGCCATAGTCAAGCATGGGCATCCAGATGCTCATCAGCAAAATCCAGCTGAGCACGGTGCCGCCTGCGGGCAGCACCAGGCTGCGCCAGATCTCGGGCCGGTTGCGGCGGGCACGCCAGAACACCAGCGCGCACCAGGCCAGGGTGGCCAGCGCGGCAATGACAAACTGGGGCAGCGAGAAATGGGCGACAAAATCGGGGGCGATACGTGCCACATTGGCCGCAGGCTTGGCCGGCGTGCCCGTGTACACCGCCAGCCAGATCACCCAGATGGTGATGGCCGCTGCACTGAAGAACAGCAAGGTGAACCAGTCGATCAGGGCGGCCATGGCACGGCGAAACGTAGGCAGCGCAAAGGCCGCCAGCGCCGCAAAGGCGGGCAGGCCCAGCAGCAAGGCCCGGTCCGAAGGGGTGGTGATCACGGTGTTGACCAGCGCAAGCGTTACCAGCAGGATGGGTAGCCACAGATGGCGATGTACAAAGCGCCAGTCGGCCACCTGGCGGCGCCAGATCCACAGCGACCACAGCGCTAGCGGCCAAGCGGGCCAGACATACCAGACCACCAGCTCAAACAGAGGGCGCAGTTGGCGGAAATTCTCGGCCGGCAGGATACGCCATTGCCACTGGTGCAGGTAGACCGCCAGCAGCAAAGCTGCCACGCCCAAAATAGCAAAGGCACCTGCAGCCTGCAGGCTGCGTGCGCGCAGCTTGGCATCGACAGGCGTCAAAGCCAGAATCAAGGCCACGCCCAGGCCCAGGCAGACCGCGTAGGTGGGGGCACCGCTGAGCGCCAGCATCACCAGGCCGATGGCACCCACGCACAGCGGCGTGCCAAAACGGATGGGAATACAGGCGGCGGCATAGAACACAAAACACACGCCCGACAGCTGCACCACATAGCTGCTCGCTTCGTGTGAGGGCTGGGCCAAGCCCAGGCAGGCGATCAGCGCCAGCAGGCCTCCATCGGCCATCGCGCGCGCATAGTCAATATGGGAGGCTTCGCCGCCGAAGGCAAAGGCCACGGGGCCGGCGCCAGGGCTGCGCGCGAGGTAGTAAACGGCATACCAGGTGGCCATCAAGGCCAGCCACAGCAGGGCAGCAAAGGGCAGGCGGCTGGCCAGCTCGGGCGACATGAAGTCGCCAAAAGCCTGGATGGCCCAGGCGCCCAGCCAGTAAGGGATCAAGCCCTCGGTATCGGGGCTCAGGCCCAGGATCTCAGGCGCGAGCCAGGGTGTCTTGCCTTCTGCCAGCGCCATGGCATAGCCAAAGCTGGTGATGTCCAGTGTTTTCCAGGGCGCGCGCGCCACAAAGCCGGGCACCACATAGGCCAGGCACAGCAGCAGCAAAAGTGCACGCGGCAGGGGCCGTACAGCGGCTTGGGAGACAATGGCAGGGGTTGGAAAATTCACACCGAAAAACCAGAAGGGGCGGGGCTCAGCAGCTTAGCAGGCCCGCCGCTACAAATGTAGGAGAACCGCGCATCCGCTGCGGGTCAATAAAAAAAGGCAGTACGGTTTCGCACTGCCTTCTGTCTTGCAAAAACAAACTGGGCACCAGGCTTGCAGCCTGTGCCCCGTTGTGTCGAGCAAATTACTTCTTGCCGAAACGGTTGCGGAAACGCTCCACACGGCCGCCCATGTTGTCCACCGACTTTTGGGTGCCGGTGTAGAAAGGGTGCGACTCAGACGAGGTATCCAGCTTGAACAGCGGGTATTCCTTGCCTTCGAAGGTTTCGTTTTCTTTGGTGTTCACGCAAGAGCGGGTCACAAACTTGAAACCGTTGGACAGGTCCACGAACAACACTTCGCGGTAGTCTGGGTGAATGCCTTCTTTCATGATTCTTCCTTTGGTCAAGTGCGGTAGCCGTGCCAAGCCGGATGCAACCTTTGCATCCCAGTAAACTGGGCGTACTTTCCGCAATAAAAGCCCTCCATTATTGCATAGGATGGGTTTGTTTTCAGCAAAACCTCGGGTTTCAGTCGGCTGATGGCTTCGGTAGCCTGCGCCTGAAGCATTGCCATGCGTTGATTTGACAAGCTTTAAGCCGGCTTGCGCCCCAGATGCAGCCAGACGGGCGCCATTGGAAAATCCAGCCGCCCCAGCGCGCGGATCTGGCTAAAGCCAGCTGCTGCCATGTGCTGGGCGATATCGCCCGGGCGCGGCAGGTAATGGCCGCGCAGCACCAGGCCGGCGTAAAACGGCCAGACGCAGGCGGCCATCGCCGGGTCATCAGGCCGCTCGGCATGGGCCAGCAGCAGCAGACCGCCGGGGTTCAAGGCCTCCCACATGCCGCGCACGGCCTGGGCCGGGTCTGGCAGAAAGTGCAGCACGGAAGAACACCAGATCAGGTCATAGCCCTGGCCGTAGTCCTGCTGCTGCACATCGCAGCCCTGTGCGCCCATGCGCGCCGCCAAGCCGGCCCGGGAAATGTTCTCGGCTGCCACCGCTGCCGTGGCGGGCTCATCGCAGACCATGCCCTGCCACTGGGGCAACTGCTGGGCCAGCGCCATGCCGATATGGCCAGGGCCACCGCCCAGATCCAGCAAACGCCCGGTGGCCGGCAAAGGGCCGAGCTGCGCCAGCAGATGCTCAATGGCTGGCACCGTTATCGCGCGCTGCTCCTGCGCAATCTGCACCCTGGCTGCCTGGGCCCAGCTGCCGGGTGGCGCCGTCATTGCGACCTGGCCATGTTCCAGCCACTGCGGCCACTGCGCAGCCAGGCCGGACAAGGTCTGTTGGCGGTACTGCCAGGCCTGGCCGCAGTAGTCGGGCGCAGCTTCCAGAAAATAGCGCTGGGCCAGCGCGGAGCTGCAAAACAGTGCCTCGCCGGCGGTGCCGTCAGTCGCATCAGAAGCTTGCTGGCGGTTGAGCAAGTCCATGCTCCACAGCAGCTCCAGCCAGATGGCACAGGCGCCCGCGTGCAAGCCCAGGCGTTCTGCGACGGTGCTTGCGCTGGCAGGCTGGCGCAAGTGCGCAAAGAGCTGCTGCGCCAGCGCTTGCTCCAGTGCCTGGCTTTGCAGCGGGATGGCGGTCAGACGCCAGAGCGGTTGCAGCGGGTGTTCGGTCTGGAAATCCATGCGCATGCTCAGGCCTCCGCGTTGGATGGGAGAGCCAGGGCGATGTCGATGGATGGAGGAAGGTGTGCCATGGTGGTGCTGTGCTCGGAAGTGGATACAGAGCTTTCACTGTAAAGCTCTAATGCAAATGGGTATCATTTGAAAATTAGGCAAAACGGAGCATTGCTTTGGCAGGGCGGAGTCATTCGCGATGCTGCCGCGTGCTGCGGCCAGAAAGGCAAACTTGGTCTACCGAATCAGCAGCGCAGATGCCAGCGCCCCCCAGCGCCTGGGGCCATCAGCCTGGTGGCGCTCCAGCCTGCCCGCGCAGCTGGGCCATTGCGTCACCGACCGGCTGCAGATCGAGCCCGGCCTGGCGCTGGTCCATATGGATTACCAGCCCAACCGGCCCTTGCTGGAAGCCAGCCTGCTGGAGCGCGAGAACCGCTGCCTGACCTTGACGGTGGCGCTGCAAGGGCAGTCCAGCACCACCGGTGTGGATGGGCAGCGTTTTGATTTTGTCGCTGGCCACAGCACCTTGGCGGCCTTTGCCTCGGTGCGGGGCGAGCGCTGCTTTCCGGCCGGGCTTGCCCTGCGTCAGCTGCGGCTGGTGGCCGATGAGGCCTTGCTGCAGCGCTATGGACTGGCCGATCTGCTGGAGGGTGTGCGCTTTGACCAATCGGCGCGCGCGCTGCATTTTGGCGCCTATGGTGCGAGCACGGCGCAATGGGCTGCGGCCTTGCTGCCCAGGCATACGCAAGAAGGGCAGGATGAGCGAGGTGCTCTGCTGGGCATCCAGATAGCCGCACTCAGCCTGCTATCCGAACAGACCCGCCAGCTGCGCCCAGCGCCCAATACAGCGGGGCCGTTGCGCCCAGCAGAGCTGGACAAGATTCTCCAGGCGCGCGACATCCTGCTGCGCGACTATGCCCAGCCCTTGACGGTGGCCTACCTCTGCGCAGCCGTGGGGACCAATGCCTTCGCGCTGAAAACCGGCTTTCGCCTGCAGTTGGGCACGAGCCCGCACCGCCTGTTGACTCGCATCCGCATGGAGCGCGCCTGGGAGCTGCTGGACAGCGGCCAACGGGTATCGACAGTGGCCTACCAGGTGGGCTACCAGCATGTCTCCAGCTTCAGCAACGCTTTTGAGCGCCACTTTGGCCGGACGCCTAAAACGGTGGCCGGCGGCCGTTGGGTGGGGCGAAGCGATGCCGCCCAGTGTGGCGACCAGTAACTTGCACTTATCGCCTTATAGGCAGGCGTTTTGTTGTGGTCATCGAACGTCCATAGAAATTACAAACTAATCCCAATCTTTGCCACCAGACTCCAGGTTTTGTCTTGAGACCCAGGCCGCCGTAGCCATGGCTGCGCCAGCGGGGTCCAGATGCAAGGAGGGAGCAGGGATGTCCAAACGCAAAGGGCTGTTATTGGTAGCGCTGGTTGCCGCAGCTGTGCTGGTCGCGGGCTACTTCTGGCCGTCGGCCAGATCGGCAGTTGCGCCGCAGTACGCCACGGCCCAGGTGACCACCGGCGACCTGCGCCAGACCGTGTTGGCTGTGGGCCGTTTGCGTGCCAAGGAGCTGGTAGCGGTGGGTGCGCAGGTCTCTGGCCAGGTTCAGCATCTGCATGTGGTGCTGGGCCAGCAGGTCAAGGCGGGAGACTTGATTGCCGAGGTGGATGCCCAGCCCCAGCAGGTGGCGCTCAGCAATGCCCGGGCTGCGCTGGCTTCGTTGCAGGCCCAGTTGGCGGCCCGCGAAGCGGCCAGGCTGCAGGCGCAACTGGGCTACCAGCGCGAGCAAACGCTGCTGCAAGGCGAGGCGACGGCCCAGGCGACCTATGAAGCGGCCAAGGCCGCCTTGGTGACTGCGCAGGCGGAGGTGCGCTCGCTGGGCGCGCAGATCGAGCAGGCGCGGCTGCAGGTAGAGACGGCACGCATCAACCTGGGTTACACCCGCATCGTTGCGCCAATGGACGGCATGGTGGTGGCGGTGGTCACCAAACAGGGCCAGACTCTGAACGCCTTCCAGACCACCCCCAACATCGTGATGCTGGCCAAGCTCGATGTGATGACGGTAAGGGCGGAGATATCGGAAGCCGATGTGCACAAGATTGCGCCTGGCCAAGCGGTGACCTTCACCACCTTGGGCCAGCCCCGGGTGGCGCACCAGGCAACTGTTGAACTGGTCGAACCCGCGCCAGAATCCATCGTCAATGATGTGGGGGCAGGCGCCAGCCCCAGCGGCAACGAGGCTGCCGCGACCCGGGCGATTTACTACAACGCGCTGTTCGATGTGGCCAATCCGGATGGCCAATTGCGACCATCGATGACGGTGCAGCTGAGCATTCTGGTGGATGAAGCGCTGCAGGCGCTGCAGGTGCCCAATGCAGCCTTGGGGGCACGTGATGCCGATGGTTGGTACAGCGTGCGTGTACGCGATGCGGCAGGCGGTGTTGCAAGCCGCCAGGTCCGCATCGGCTTGCAAACCCATTCCCAGACGCAGGTGCTGGAGGGGTTGGCACAAGGCGAAGAGGTGGTGCTGGGCGAGGCCTCGCCCAGCGATGTGCCGGCCGGCGGACTGCTGGGGTTCTGATATGAGCGCAGCACTTCTGGAGATGCGCTGCCTGCGGCGCGAGTACCCGGCAGGCGATGGCGCGGTGGCGGTGCTCAAGGACATCGACCTGCGCATTGATGCCGGAGAGATGGTGGCCATCGTCGGCGCCTCGGGTTCGGGCAAGTCGAGCCTGATGAATATCCTGGGCTGTCTGGACCGGGCTACCAGCGGCAGTTATTGCATTGCCGGGCGCGATGTATCGGCACTGGCGCCCGACGAGCTGGCGGCGCTGCGCCGTGAGAGCTTTGGCTTCATCTTTCAGCGCTACCACCTGCTGGCCGATCTATCGGCCCAGGGCAATGTCGCACTCCCAGCCGTTTATGCAGGCCTGGCCACGGCGGACCGCCAAGCGCGGGCGCAGGCACTGCTCAAGCGCCTGGGTCTGGCGGACCGCATGCAGCATCGGCCAGCGCAGCTTTCCGGAGGCCAGCAGCAGCGGGTATCGATTGCCCGGGCGCTGATGAATGGCGGCACGGTGATATTGGCGGACGAGCCCACCGGCGCGTTGGACAAGGCCAGCGGCCAGGAGGTCATGCGCATTCTGCAGGAGCTGCATGCCGACGGCCACACGGTGATCCTGGTCACCCATGACATGGGCGTGGCCGCACATGCGGAGCGCATCATCGAGCTCAGTGACGGTGAAGTGGTGGCCGACCGGCAACTGCGCCCAGCGCAGCCTGGGCGGTCTGCAAAGGCTATCGCTGCCCGGCCAGGCAGCTCAGCGCTGCAAGCCTGGCGCCATCGCCTGTTTGAGGCGATGCATATGGCGATGCGTGCGCTGGCCGCCCATCGCCTGCGCAGCTTTCTGACGATGCTGGGCATCATCATCGGTATTGCGGCGGTCGTCTTTGTGGTGGCGCTGGGGCGAGGCGCGCAGGACCAGGTGCTGGCACAAATCGACAGCCTGGGCACGAGCACGCTGGATATCTACCCCGGCCGGGATTTTGGCGACCCCAAAGCTGCATCGGTCAACACGCTCGTCGCTGGCGATGTGCAGGCGCTGGCTGCGCAAACCTATGTCGACAGTGCCTCTCCCAGCCTGTCGGTGCCAGTCAGCGCGCTCTACAGGGAGCTTTCCGCATCGGCGCAGATCAACGGAGTGGGGGCGGGGCACTTGCGTGTGCTCGGGCTTCGGCTGGCCGCCGGGCGCTTCTTCAACGAGGGCGAGGTTGAGCGCAATGCGCAGGTCACGGTCATCGACCAGCGGGCTGCGCGCGCGCTGTTTCCGTACCAGCCGTCGCCGTTGGGCGAGACAGTATTGCTGGGCAGTATGCCGGCGGAGGTCATTGGCGTGCTGGCACCCGAGACCAACAGCTTTGCGGGCCCCACGCCGAACTTTTTGGTGCCCTATACCGCCGTGTATGCGCGCCTGGGCGGAAAGCACCACCTCGACAGCATCCGCTTGCGCATTGCCGATAAGGTCCCCATCCAGGCGGCCCAACAGGCGGTGACGGCCGTGCTGACCGAGCGCCATGGCAGCAAAGACTTCTTTATTTTCAACGCCGACCAGATCCGCCAGGCGGTGAGTCGCACCGGCCAGGTGCTGACCTTGCTGATTTCGTCCATCGCGGCGATTGCGCTACTGGTTGGCGGTGTGGGGGTGATGAACATCATGCTGGTATCGGTGACGGAGCGCACGCGCGAGATCGGCGTGCGCATGGCCATCGGTGCACGCCAGTCGGACATTCTCCAGCAGTTTCTGATCGAGGCTGTGCTGGTGTGCCTGGTGGGCGGTCTGCTGGGTATCGGGTTGGCGCTGGGTTTGGGTGCGCTGGTCAGCTTGCTGAGTGCGCAGTGGCAGCTGTCGTTCAGCACCACTTCCTTCACCGGGGCGGTGGCCAGCGCATCACTGATTGGCATCGGCTTTGGCTTTTTGCCCGCGCGTGCGGCGGCGCGGCTCGATCCTGTCCAGGCACTGGCGAGGGACTGACCTATGCGGCTTACTACGTTGTTGATCACCATGTTGGCAGGCGGTGCGCTGGCGGGCTGTGGATCGCTCACTCGCACTCCCTATGTGCCGCCAGCGGTGACCTTGCCCGCGCAGTTTGCGCATGTGGGCCCAGAGGCGAGCGCGCCGCAGGAGTCGGCCTGGTGGCGCGCATTTGCTGACCCCCAGCTGGATGCCTGGGTCGATCTTGCGCTGATCCGCAATAGCGACCTGGCTGCAGCAGCCATCCGCGTGCGCCGTGCGGCGCTGGAGGCGCAGCTGGCAGGGCGTGCGCTTGCGCCTACCCCGTCGCTATCGCTGGCTGGCAATGCCACGCAGCCCTTGTCAGGGGGTGCCCGAGGGCTGGTCAAAAACTTCAATGCGCAACTGGGGCTGAGCTGGGAGCTCGATCTCTTCGACCGCCTGGGCGCGCAGCGCGATGCTGCCGCATGGGAGGCGCAGGCCAGCCGTGAGGACCTGGATGGGGTAGCCCTGTCCATGGTCGGTTCTGTGGCCAATCTATACTGGCAGATGGCATTGGCGAATGAACGCATAGCCCATGCGCAAGACAGCCTGGCCTATGCCCAGCGGGTACAAGCCGTGGTGGCTTTGCGTTACCGCAATGGCGCGGATTCACGTCTGGCCTTGCGCGAGGCGGAGCAGGCGGTAGCGCAGCAGCAGGTGGCACTGAGCCAGCTGCTGCAGACCAGGGCAGAGCTGCGCCAAACACTGATGGCGCTCTTCAATGGCGCGCAGCCAGATGTTGAGACGGAGCCCCAGCGCTTGCCGGCCACAGCCCTGCCGCCTGTCAGTGCAGGCCTGCCTGCCGAGCTGCTCGGTCGCCGGCCGGACCTGCGCGCGGCCGAGCTGCGGCTGCGGGCCTCGCTGGCGTCCAGCGATGCCGCTGCAGCGCGTCTCTATCCGACGCTGTCGTTGACAGGGGCGCTGGGCACCTCCAGCCAGGCACTGTTGCAGCTGCTGGCCAACCCGGTGGCCAGCTTGGGCGCAAACCTGAGCTTGCCCTTTCTCAATGCGCGCGAGCTTGGCCTGGCCGCCGACATCGCCCGCACGCGCCATGAGGAGGCGGTGCTGAATTTTGGCAAGACCCTGTATGGCGCGCTGGCCGAAGTCGACAAGGCCCTGTCGGCACGCGCACAGCTGTTGCAGCAACTGGACTGGTTGCAGCTGGCGCTTGATGAGAGCCAACAGATCGAGCGCCTCTACGCTCTGCGCTACCGGGTCGGGCAGCTGCCGCTGCGTGACTGGCTTGATGCCCAGGAGCGCCTGCGCAGCAGCGAGTTGGCCTATGCATCGGCCCGCCTGGCGCTGCTGCAAAGCCATCTGGCCTTGCAGCAAGCCTTGGGCGGTGGTGTGGCGGGTATGGCCGAGGGCCTGAGCGCTTCGCCATGAAAAAACCCTCCGTGTTGAGCGGAGGGTTGGCAGGCCGGTTGGCGCTGAGCGGGTTTAACCGCCGCGGCGCATCATGTCAAAGAACTCGACATTGCTCTTGGTCTGCTTCATGTTCTTGATCATCAATTCCATGGACTCGATCTCGTCCATGTTGTACATGAACTGGCGCAGGATGCGGGTCTTTTGCAGGATCTCGGGCGCCAGCAGCAGCTCTTCGCGGCGCGTGCCGCTCTTGTTGAGTTCGATGGCAGGGAACACGCGCTTTTCGTACAGGCGGCGGTTCAGGTGCAGTTCGCTGTTACCCGTGCCCTTGAATTCTTCAAAGATCACTTCGTCCATGCGGCTGCCGGTATCGACCAGCGCCGTGGCGATGATGGTGAGCGAGCCACCTTCTTCGACATTGCGGGCCGCGCCAAAGAAGCGCTTGGGGCGCTGCAGTGCATTGGCATCCACACCACCGGACAGCACCTTGCCTGACGAAGGCACGACGTTGTTGTAGGCGCGGGCCAGACGGGTGATGGAGTCGAGCATGATGACGACGTCCTGGCCCATTTCCACCAGGCGCTTGGCGCGCTCGATGACCATTTCGGCCACGTGTACGTGGCGGGCGGCGGGCTCGTCAAAGGTCGATGCAATGACTTCGCCCTTGACCGAGCGCTGCATTTCCGTCACTTCTTCGGGGCGCTCGTCGATCAGCAGCACCATCATGTGCACATCAGGGTAGTTGGCGGTGATGGCATGCGCAATGCTCTGCATCATCATCGTCTTGCCGCTCTTGGGGGCTGCGACGATCAACGCACGCTGACCGCGACCAATGGGGGCGATGATGTCAATCAGGCGGCCAGTGATGTTTTCCTCGGCCTTGATGTCACGCTCCAGACGCATCTGTTCCTTGGGGAACAGCGGCGTCAGGTTCTCGAACATCATCTTGTGCTTGTTTTGCTCGGGCGGCAGGCCGTTGACCTGGTCGAGCTTGGTCAAGGCAAAGTAGCGCTCGCCATCCTTGGGCGTGCGCACTTCGCCTTCAATCATGTCACCGGTGTGCAGGTTGAAGCGGCGCACCTGGCTGGGGGAGATGTAGATATCGTCGGTGCTGGCCGTGAAGCTCGTGTCGAGGCTGCGCAGAAAGCCAAATCCGTCGGGCAGGATTTCCAGAACGCCGTCGGCAAAAACTTGTTCGCCGGCCTTGGCTCGCTTTTTGATGATCGCAAACATCAACTCCTGTTTGCGCATGCGGCCGGTATTTTCAATTTCAAGCTCTTCTGCCAGCTTGAGGACTTCAGACACATGCAGTGCCTTGAGCTCATTTAAGTGCATGGATAGACTCCAGAACGGAGTAACTGTTAGAGGTAGGGGGAATGCAGAGCCGGTGTAGTAAGCGGGAGACCGCGAAGCCGGAGACCATGCGTGATCTATTTTTGGGGAAATAAGATCGGTGATCTGAATGTGGATTATAGACAGGTTGTTGCAAGAACATCCCGCGTGAATTATCAACTATATGTATCCATGCCCGGTCGATATCGGCTAGAGCAACCGTATTTGTTATAAAAATACAGATAAATCAAATGCTTGAGAAATGAAAAAGCACGGGGAAATCCGTGCTTTTGGATGGCTATGGCCGTTGGGCATCTGGCTCAAGCGCCCCTATCGTGGGGTGCCCAGCCGATGCGGCAGGTCAATCAGGCCAGTTGTTCGTCCAGGAACGCGGTCAGTTGCGCCTTGTTCAGCGCGCCCACCTTGGTGGCGGCCAGTTGGCCATTCTTGAACAGCATCAGGGTAGGAATGCCACGGATGCCGAACTTGGCCGAGATGGCGCGGTTTTCGTCCACATTCACCTTGGCCACCTGCAGCTTGTCCTTGTAGCTCAGCGACACTTCTTCCAGCACCGGAGCGATCTGCTTGCAAGGGCCGCACCATTCAGCCCAGAAGTCGACCAGGACGTTGGTATCAGGTTGCAGGACATCGGCTTCAAAGCTGGCTTCGTTGGTGTGCTTGATCAGGGATTCCGACATGGCAGGTTCCTCGTTAAATTTCAGGTTTCTTGGCAGCAGGAGATGCGCCATGGGTAAAAGTTGAGGCCATTGTGACAGAAAGCAAGCCCAGCTGCAGGCAGCCCGGTCCGCATCTGGGGCGTTGTAGGGGCGCAGGATGTCAAGCACAATGCGCTCTCAGAGGGCGTAGGGGCATGGGCATGCAAAAGTGCTATGCCGGAGTTTGAAACTATCAATCACAGCAGCGGCTTGCAGGCCGCTGTGCAAGGGGAGACGCAATTGGCACTGCTGAACAGGGATACGGCTTCGGTCTATGACACACCGCCCCATGGTGATTTTGTGCGCTATGTGGACCAGCTGATGGCCCGGCAGAATCCGTCGGCAGCGCGCATGGCGGTCAGCCCGCAGCAGCAGGGGCGTGCCCACCGCGTGTCTGTGCAGCCCTCGTCCTCTGCGGCCACCCACCCCATAGCCGACCAGGCCCAGGAGTTGCTCGACCGCATCCGCCAGATGGACCAGACGCGCAAGACGACGCGCCAGGGCTCAGCGCCCCCATCGGCGGGCACAGCGCACAGTCCTGCGGGATCGATTTTCGCGCCTGCAGGCGCTGAGGCCTCGCGCCACCCACCTGCCAGCGGCCTCAAGTTTGTGGGTATCGCCATTGCAGCGATCCTGGGCATTATTTTTCCGCCGCTGGGCATTGTGATGCTGATCGCCGCCGTGAAAAAGGCCATGTCCAAAAAGGGCTGATGCCTGCGCGGCGCGCCTCTCGGTGCAGGTGGGGGAGGGTGCTGGGCTGCAGGCTGCCAATTTGTATGGGTAAGGTAAATGCCGCAATGCCGGTACACCAACTGGGCTGGCAGGCGTTGTGTATATGCTAGCCTCGCCTGCATTGATACCTGAACCACCACCATGATTGTTGACCTGAAGATTCTCGACCCCCGCATGCAAGACCAGCTGCCGCAGTACGCCACCCCCGGCAGTGCTGGCCTGGATCTGCGCGCCTGCCTGGACGCACCGTTGACCTTGGAGCCCAATGCCTGGCAGCTGGTGCCCACGGGCCTGGCCATCCATCTGCGTGACCCCGGTTATGCCGCGATGATCCTGCCCCGCTCGGGCCTGGGCCACAAGCATGGCATTGTGCTGGGCAACCTCGTGGGCCTGATCGACAGCGACTACCAGGGCCAACTGATGGTCAGCGCCTGGAACCGCAGCACCCAGCCTTTTGTACTGCAGCCGATGGAGCGCCTGGCGCAGATGGTCATCGTGCCGGTGGTGCAGGCCAGCTTCCAGGTGGTGCAGGAGTTTGGCGATGTCTCCGAGCGTGGCGCCGGCGGCTATGGCTCCACGGGCACCAAATAAAGAAAGCCTGGCCGTTTGGCCTGGCCCCCTGTCAATCTTGTGATCTGAAAGGAGAGCGCAATGTCTCAATCGAAATCCAATGGGCGTACCGGCCTGCTGCAACGCGCAGGCAAGCTGGGTCTGGCCTTGGTGGCCACTTCGGTGCTCGCCGCCTGTGTGCAGGCACCGCCCCGTTATGACAACCGCTACCCACAAGGCCCGGCGCCGCAGCAGCAGGGCAACTACCCGCAGGGCGGCTACCCGCAGCAGCAAGCGCCTTATGGCATGGAATACGGCACCGTGGGCAACATCGAAGAGCTGCGCTCGCAGTCGCGCAGCACCTCGGGTGTCGGCGCCATCTTGGGTGCTGTGGTCGGTGGCGTGCTGGGCAACCAGGTCGGCGGCGGCTTTGGCCGCATGGCGGCTACCGCTGCTGGTGTGGCGGGCGGCGCCGCTGCTGGCAATGCGCTGGAGCAGTCGTCGAGTGGCGGCCGCAGCACCGTCAGCGGTTACCGCATCCATATCAACCTGCAAAACGGCGGCCAGCGCATTTTTGATGTGCCCCATCCAGGCGATCTGCGCCCGGGCGACCGCGTGCAGATCAACCAAGGCCAGATTTCGCGTTATTGATCGCCGCAGCGCCGGCTGCGCTTGGGTGAACCCCGATGGGCAAGCCGCAGGCGCTGGGCCACAATGGCGCCGCGTGTCTCAGAAAAGCGTGTACACCGCAACGGTGTGCACGCTTTTTTTGCGTTCTGTTCCTTCTGATTCTTGACCACACCAAGGTGCCACCATGTTCCAAAAACAAGCAAAAGTCCTTGCCGCAATGGCCGTCAGTGCCACGGCGCTCGCAGGCCTGTCTTCCTTGCCCGCCCATGCCGGCCCCCGGCTCGATGCCATCATGCAGGCCAAGGTGCTGCGCGTGGGTACCCCGGGCGATTACCGCCCCTTTGCGATGAAGGCCGATGGCAAGTATGTGGGCCACGATATTGAGGTGGTGGAGGCGATGGCCAAGGAGATGGGTGTCAAGGTGGAGTATGTGGATACCACCTGGCCCAAGCTGATGCAGGACTTGCAGGACAACAAGTTCGATGTGGCGGTGGGCGGCATCACCCGCAATGTGGCACGGCTGAGCAAGGTGCAGATGCTTCCCGGCTATGCACCCTTTGGCAAGGTGGCTTTGGTGCGCGCCGCCGACAAGGACAAGTTCACAACGCCCGACAGCCTGAACCAGGCCAGCGTGCGCGTGATCAAGAACCCCGGCGGCACCAACGAGGCCTATGTGCTGCAGAACCTGAAGAATGCCCAGGTCAGCACGCATGACAAGAATGCCGAGATTCCTGGCCTGATTGCCGAAGGCAAGGGCGACGCGATGATCACCGAAACCTACGAAGCGCTGCATTACAGCAAGGCCGATCCGCGCCTGTTTGCCGCTTATCTGGACAAGCCGCTGACCCCTGTCAACCAGCTGGGCTTTATGCTGCCGGTCGATGATGCCGACTACCAGCGCGTGATGCAGTTCACCTGGGATGTGCTGGCGTTGCGCGGCGTGCTGCAGCAAGAAGCGCAGAAGTGGCTGAAATAAGGCTGCTGTTCGGCCAGCAAACCTGTCTGGTCTGAAAGGCTGGGCAAAGCCTGGTTTGCCACCCAGACCCGGGCTTTTGCCCGGGTGCTGAACTAAGGGCTTCAATGCGCAGGTCGCTGGGAAGATTGTCACCGTACTGTGGCAACTGTCGCTATTTCACGGCAGAACCTGGATTTGCTAGGGTTTCTTGATTATTAAATAAGAACTATTCTCATATAATTGCCCATCGCCAGCCCTTGACCGGTGCGGATGGACCGCCCTGTACCCATGCCCTGCATGGGGGCGTCATCGCCAGCTTATTTGTTCAACCCTCGTTGTCTGAAAGCTCGGCCCGTGGCTGCTCATCACCTTTGTGACACGCATGGCGTGTCTTCGTCCCTCCCTGCTTCACGCCGATCTGGCGCTGCCCGCCAGCCTTTGGCCCTGCAACCGCTGGCCTTGGCTGCGCTGCTGTGCATGGCCCAGGCGGCACAAGCCCAGTCCCAGACGCCGGCTGCAGCCGGTGCTGCCCAGGCCCCCAACGCCGTGCGGGTGGCTGCGGCCGATGCGCCTTTGCTCAAGGAAATGGTCGTCAGCGGCTCGCGCTACGAGCAAGATCCCGACGAGTTACCGATGAGCATTGATGTCATCAATGCCCGGCAGATGGAAGAGCAGCAGATGCGCGATATCCGTGATATCGCCCGCGACATGCCCAATGTCTCGGTCAAGCGTGCGCCGTCGCGCTTCGCCTTGGCCTCTGGCTCTACCGGCCGTGACCAGAATGCGGGCTTCAATATCCGGGGCCTGGATGGCAACCGGGTGCTGATGCTGGTCGATGGTATCCGCCTGCCACGCAGCTATGTGTTCAGCGCCAATGCCTTTGGCCGCGACTACCTGGATGTCGGCATGATCCAGCGTGTGGAAGTGGTGCGTGGCGCCACCTCGGCGCTGTACGGATCGGACGGCATGGCGGGTCTGGTCAACTTCATTACCAACGAGCCTAGCAATTTGCTCAAAGATGGCCAGACCTTTGGCGGCCGCGCCAGCGTGGGTTATGACAGCGAAAGCACTGGCAAGAACCTGGGCCTGACCTTGGCGGGCAAACCCAATGAAACGGTCGAATGGCTGCTGGGCGTGAACCTGGGCCGCAGCCATGAACTCAAGAACATGGGGGATATCGACACGCAGGATGCGCGCCGCACAACGCCCAACCCGCAGCGCGACAAGGACGCCTCGGTGCTGGGCAAGGTCGTCGTGCGCCCCAATGCCGACCAGAAGCACACGTTCACGGTGGAGCATGTCGACAAAAAGGCCGACTACCAGCTCTACACCGCACGCACCGCGCCGCCCGTCACCGCAGCCGCCGCCGTGATTGATTCCGGCGCAACGACGGACATGAAGCGCACGCGCGGCAGCTGGGCGGGTGAGTGGCGCAATCTGAGCGCGCCGGTGTTCGATGACATCAAGGCCAGCCTCAGCTACCAGAACGCCGATTCGCGCGAGTTCATCTACGAAGACCGCTTGACGGCCGCCGACCGCACCCGCGATGTGACCTACCAGGAAAAGACCTGGCAGGGCAATGTGCAGGCCAGCAAGCTGCTGCGCAGCGATGCGGGCCTGGCGCAAAAGATCACCTACGGTATCGACTATGTGCGCAGCGATGTCGAGAACCTGCAGACCGGCATCACACCGCCAGTGGGCGAGACCTTCCCGCTCAAGCGCTTTCCTGATACCACCGAATCAAGCTGGGCGCTGTATGCCCAAGATGAGCTGGTGCTGGGCAACTGGACCTTCACCCCCGGCCTGCGCTACGACCACTTCAGCATCAAGGCTGACCAGGCGGGCTTTGGTGCCAATGCCGTGTCGCTGTCAGGCAATGCCACCTCGCCCAAGCTGGGTGTGATGTACCGCGTCAATCCCGAGTGGAGCGTCTTCGGTAACTACGCCAAGGGCTTTCGCGCACCGAACGCCGGGCAGGTCAATGCCTTCTTTGAAAACCCGGTGGCCAACTACAAGACCATTCCCAACCCTGACCTGAAGCCAGAGACCAGCCAGAACCTGGAGCTGGGCGTGCGGGGTCGCCTGGGCAATGTCTCGCTGGATGTGGCGGCCTTCACCGGTCGCTACAAGGATTTCATCGACGATCTGGTGCAAGTTGGTGGTGTGGGCTCGCCCTCCAATCCGCTGGTGTTCCAGTCGGTCAACCGGGGCCGGGTCAACATCAGTGGCTTTGAAGTCAAGGGCCGCGCGGACTGGGGGCGTTACGCCGGCATCGGCTGGAGCACACCGTTCTCCTGGGGCCGTACCCAGGGGCACGACCGTACCAGCGCCGAGCCGCTGTCGTCCATCGACCCGCAGCGCCTGACCGTGGGCCTGCGCGCCGACGCCGCCGTGTGGACCGCGCAGCTGGGCCTGAACTACACCCAGGGCAAAAAGGCCAAGGACACCACCAACCCGAGCACGGGCACCCAGTTTCTCAGCCCCTCGGCCACCGTGGTGGACTTGACGACGCAATGGCGCATTCGCAAGGACCTGCGCCTGAACGTCGGCCTCTACAACCTCACCGACAAGAAGTACTGGCGCTGGGCCGATGTGCGCGGTCTGGCATCCAATGCGGCCTTTGTCGATGGCTACACCCAGCCCGGCCGCTCGGTCAAGGTCAGCCTGGTCGCAGAGTTCTAACTGTGCGTGTATGGAGCAGCGCGCCCCAACTGCGCGCTGCCTGTTTTTAATAAGGAGTACCCCATGAACCCATCTCTGTCCCCCAGCGCTGCGCCGGCAGCTTTGACCGCTGCGCGTGCAGCGCAGATCCGCAGTGCTTTTGCAGCCGAACGTGCCAAGGGCCTGCGCGCCAAGGAAGCGGCAGAAGCCGCAGGCAGCAGCGAAGGTGAGGCGATCGCCGCCCATGCCCAGCAGTGGCAGGCAGAGGCCGGCAGCCTGCAAGTGCAGCCGCTGGCAGCGCCCGAGGGCGCATGGGTGGAGGTGCTCAAGGCGCTGGAAGCCTGCGGCCCGGTGATGGCCTTGACGCGCAATGCCAGCACCGTGCATGAGAAAACCGGCGTTTATGCCAATCTGAGCGCTGGCGGTGAGTTGGGTGCCCAGGTGGGCATCGCGCTGAACGAGGACATCGACCTGCGCCTGTTTTTTGCCAGCTGGCATGCCGGCTTTGCGGTGACCGAGACCTCCGCCCATGGCGGCAGCACGGTGCTGCGCAGCCTGCAGTTTTACAACCGCGCAGGCCGGGCGGTGCACAAGGTCTATGCGCGCGACGCCAGCGACTTGCAGGCCTGGCAGGCACTGGTGGAGCGCTTTGCGCTGCCCGCAGGCGCGGATGCCGGCAGTCTGCCGGGCTTTGAAGCCCCCGCCCCGCGCAAGCCGGTCAGCGTGTCGGCCGACAGCAGCGTGGATGTGCCTGCGCTGCAGACCGCCTGGGCCGGTATGAAGGACACGCACGAGTTTTTCAGCATCATCAAAAAAGCGGGTGCCGAGCGCCAGCAGTCCTTCCGCCTGGTGCAGGGCCAGTTTGCCTGGCCGCTGGCCAAGGACAGTGTGGCCGCTTTGCTCAACGAGGCGAGCTTTTCCTCCACCCCCATCATGGTGTTTGTCAGCAGCGGTGGCTGCATCCAGATCCACACCGGCCCGGTGCAGCGCATCGAGCCGATGACGAGCCCGAACGCCGAATGGATCAATGTGCTGGACCAGGGCTTCAACCTGCATCTGCGCAGCGATCTGATTGCCCATGTCTGGCTAGTGGAAAAGCCCACCAGCGACGGCACCGTCACCTCGGTGGAAGTGTTTGACGCCTATGGCGACCTGATGGCCATGTTCTTTGGTGCCCGCAAGCCCGGCAAGCCCGAGCTGGCCTCGTGGCGTGCGCTGGCCACCGGCCTGCCGCGCCTGAATGCCGAGCCGGTGAGCGCCTGAGGAGTGCCAGATGCCATCATTGAATCGACGTGATTGCCTGGCTTGGGCCGGTGGCGCTGCCGCTGCGGCCATGGCCGGCCCGCTGTGGGCGCAGGCCGCCCGGCCGGTGGCCGATGCCGGTGCCAAGTCGGTGCTGCAGGCCTTTGTGGGCGTGCAGCCCAAGGCGGCTGCCAAGCGCCTGATCAGTCTGAGTGGCGCGCTGACCGAAATCATTTACCTGCTGGGGGCCGAACAGCTGCTGGTGGGCAGCGATACCACCAGCAACTACCCGGAAGCGGCGGACAAAACGCCCAAGGTGGGCTATGTGCGCCAGCTCGCCGCTGAGGGGGTGCTCTCGCTCAAGCCGGATACCGTCATTGGCACGACCGAGGCGGGCCCGCCGGTGGTGTTGCAGCAGATTGCGCAAGCGGGGGTGACGGTAGCGCTGGTGCAGTCTGACCACAGCTGGGACGAGGTGCTGCGCAAGATCCGCCTGGTAGGCCAGGCGACCGGCAAGCAGGCGCAGGCCGAGCAGCTGGCGCAACGCTTGCAAACCCAGTGGGACCAGACCCAGGCGCAGGTGCGTGCCAGCGTGGCCGCAGGTCGCGCACCGCGTGCGCTGTTTGTGCTGTCGCACAGCGGCTCGCCCCAGGTGGCGGGCCAGGCCACGGCTGCCGATGCGCTGCTGCGCATGGGCGGCGCCAGCAATGTGATGCAGGGCTTTAACGGTTACCGACCCTTGACGGCAGAGGCCATGGCGCAGGCGGCACCACAGGTGATTGTGACCACAACGCAGGGGCTGGAGGCGGTGGGCGGTGAGCAGAAGTTCTGGGCCCGGCCCGAGCTGGCACTGACCCCTGCGTTCAAGAACAAGGCCATGGTTGCGCTGGAAGCGAGCCAGCTGCTGGGCTATGGCCCGCGCTTGCCGCAGGCGGTGCAAGCCTTGCACCAGGGCTTGCTGGCTATCAAGCCATGAGCGAGGCGGCGCGTGTGCGCGCCTCTGTGGTGGTGGCTGGCCCTGCCGGCCATCACAGCACCAAGGCGGCCAGCGGCCTGCATGCCGTGCCTCCATCGGCAGCGCCGTCCTCCGGGTCTGCCACCACCGCTGTGCGGCGGCCCAGCCAGGGCCGAGCGCACTGGCGTCTGACAAAATCCGCCACCTTGGGCCTGATGGCCTTGTTGGTGCTGGCCGCCTTTGTGTTTGCGGCCGGGCAGGGCGCCTTTGCGATTGATGCGGCGCGCCTGCCGGGCATCACCTGGAACGCCTGGTTGCACTGGTGGCAGGGGGCGGGTGCCGCCAACCCGGGGGCCAGCACTGAGCAACTGGTGTTTGCCACCATCCGCCTGCCTCGCCTCATCATGGGCCTGGCTGCTGGGGCGGGCCTGGGTCTGGCGGGGGCGCTGATGCAGGGCCTGTTTCGCAATCCGCTGGCCGACCCGGGGCTGATAGGGGTGAGCAGCGGCGCGGCCCTGGCAGCGGCGGCGCTGATTGTGATGGGTGCGCTGTGGTTTCCCAGCGTGCCGCGCAGCCTGGGCAGCTGGCCGCTGATGCTGACAGCGTTTGGCGGCGGCTTGGTCACCACCTTCATGATCTATGGCCTGGCGCAGACTGGTGGCGGCACGCGTATCGGCGTCATGCTGCTGGCGGGCGTGGCCATCAATGCGCTGGCCATGGCGGGCCTGGGGCTGCTGAGTTTTCTGTCCACCGACGAGCAGCTTCGTAATTTGCAGCTGTGGCTGATGGGCAGCCTGGGCAGCACCCGCTGGCCGGTGGCCATCACCGCTTGCGGGGTGGTGGCCGTGGCCATGGCGATGGCCCAGCGCCTGGCCCAGCCGCTCAATGCGATTGCTTTGGGCGAGGCGCAGGCCAGCCTGATGGGCGTGGGGGTGGAGCGCACCAAGCGCCTGGCCGTCGTTGTGGCGGCCTTGGTGGTGGGCTGCATCACCGCTGCTTGCGGCATGGTGGGGTTTATCGGCCTGGTGGCCCCGCACTGGGTGCGCATGCTGGCCGGGCCAGACCACCGCGTGGTGCTGCCGGCATCGGCCTTGCTGGGTGCGGCGATGGTGGTGTTTGCCGACGCCTTTGCGCGCACCGTCGTCGCACCGGCGGAGCTACCGCTGGGCGTGCTCACCGCGCTGGTGGGGGTGCCGCTGTTTTTGGCCATGCTGCGCCAGTTCCGGCGCCAGTTGTAAGCGATGCTGCAGATGTTCAATCCCTTTAAAGCTTTTGGTGCCGGCCCCCAGCGCCGTGCCGTATCTGAGGGGCAGGCGCCCAGCAGCAGCTGGCACCTGGACCACCTGGCCATTGGTGTGCCCGGTGGCGATACCTTGGTCAGCTTGGACACCCGCATCGAGGCGGGCCGGGTCACGGCCATCGTCGGGCCCAATGGTGCGGGCAAGTCCAGCCTGCTCAGCACGATGACGGGCCAGTGGCAGCCCCATGGCGGCCAGCTGTTTTTTGATGGCCTGCCGCTCTCGCGCTGGGCATCCGAGCAGCTCGCCCAGCGCCGCGCGATGATGATGCAGGATGGCGGCGTGGCCTTTGACTTTACGGTGCAAGAGGTGGTGGAGCTGGGGCGCTACACGCACCGGCTCCAGCCCAGCAAGGACGAGGCGGGCATTGTGGCGCGCGCCATGGCGTTGACGGAAGTCGACCATTTTGCCGAACGCAGCGTACGCACCCTGTCAGGTGGGGAGCGGGCCCGCACCCATCTGGCGCGGGTGCTGGCGCAGCTGTGGGAGCCAGCCGCTTGCGGCGGCGCGCGCTGGCTGCTGCTCGATGAGCCGACTGCTGCCATGGACCTGGCCTGGCAGCACCAGACCATGGCCTTGCTGCGGGACCGGGCGCATGGCGAGCAAGCGGGTGGTGCGGGGCTGGGGGTGATTGCCGTGGTGCACGACATGAACCTGGCATTGCGCTATGCCGACGATGTGCTGCTGGTGCATGGCGGTGGCTGCCTGCATGGGCCCGTGCATGACGTGCTGACACCCGAGACCATTGCCCAGGTCTGGGGCGTGGGCTGCTATGCCACCCAGGCGCCGGATGGCACGGCCCAGTATCTCTTCGCGCAAAACTGAGCGGGGGCCCAGCCGCGCAGCGGCCAAGGCGTTTATTCCAGCGGCTCGTCCTCAGGGGTGCACTGGCGCTTCAAGCTCTGGGCCTCGTAGTCCAGCGTCTGCTTCATCGCGCCGCCCAGCAAAGCGGCATCGATATGCAGGTGAAAATCCTCGCCGGTGTTGACCTGCTTGGCCTGGGCGGTAAGCATCTTGCCGCAGGCGACTGTCCAGGTCTTGGTGTTCTTGTCCAGCAGCTTGCTGTCCTTGATGCGGCATTGGCTGAAGTGTTTGGACAGGATCAGATCGGGGTAGAGGAACCCTTCCTTGTCGACCAGCTCGGGGCCAATGCATCGGTCCTTGGTGCGGGGCGGCTTGGCGGGTTTATTGCCAATGGCGGACTTGGTCTCGGTCACGGAAAAAGCGCCCGGCTTGGCGGCCTGGGCGGGCAGGGCGGCCAGCAGCGTGGCAAACAGGCAGGCGCTGGCAAAGATAGACAATTTTGTGTTCATGGTTGAACTCCTCGGCGGCGGCCCATCAACCGGGCCGCAAGCCCTTGGTTATAGCAGGCGCCTCCCGGCCCTGCTGTAAAGCTGTGCGAAGCAACGGTAACGCTGCGCATCCGGCAGTGCTGCTCAGGTCAGCGGCGCGCTCACTCGTCCTGCTTCAGCCCCTGCATCACCACGGCGGCAATCTCTTCAATGGACTTGTGCGTGGTGGACAGCCACTGGATGCCCGCGCGGCGCATCATCGACTCGGCCTCGGCCACTTCCATGCGGCAGTTCTGCAAACTGGCATAGCGCGAGTCGGGCCGGCGCTCGTTGCGGATCTGGGACAGGCGATCGGGTGCAATGGTCAGGCCAAAGATCTTCTTCTTGAACGGAATCAGCGCCGGCGGCAGTTGCTGGCGGTCGAAATCCTCGGGGATCAGCGGGTAATTGGCGACCTTGAGGCCAAACTGCATCGCCAAGTACAGGCTGGTTGGGGTCTTGCCGCTGCGGCTCACCCCCACCAAAATCACATCGGCACCGGCCAGGTCATGGTTGGTTTGGCCATCGTCGTGCGCCAGGCTGAAGTTGATGGCCTCCATGCGGTCAAAGTATTCCTTGCTCTCGCTGATGTCGGTAAAGCGGCCAATACGGTGGTGCGATTTGGCGCCCAGCTCGTCTTCCAGCGGTTGCACAAAGGTGGCGAACATGTCCATCACCAGGCCCTTGCAGTGCTCATGCACTACTTTGACGGTCTCCGGTTCGACCAAGGTGGTGAAAACAATGGGCTTTTTGCCCTCTTTCTCGGCCGTGTGGTTGATCTGGTGCACGGCCTGGTGGGCCTTGTCAACGGTATCCACAAAAGGCAGCCGTACCGCGCGGGTAGTGATGTCGAACTGCTTCATGATGGCGCGGCCAAAGGTCTCGGCTGTCACGCCGGTGCCATCAGAGATAAAGAAAATGGTGCGTTGGTGCATGGTAGTCATCGGCGGTAACAAACAAATTCTGTCGCGGGCAGTGCACAGCCGGTGGGGGCTTTGTCATTGTTGACCACGGTGTTCAGCAAGTCGCAAGCAAAACGGCAGTAGCACGCCTACAATGACGCCCATTATTCACATTTCCCGCATGTACTCCGGCCTACCAGTACAAATACAAAGCCAGATGCCCGAGCCCACAGTGGCCGGGCAGGAGTCTATGCCTGCGTGCCATGGCCCCCTTAGCGGCCATGGGCGACCGAGCCAGTTTTTTACTTCCGGAGCTTCACCATGTCCAACCTCTACAGCGCGACCGCCTTGGTCGTACCGTTTGAGAACCTGAGAATGACCGACGTCGAGGTCGTAGGCGGCAAGAACGCCTCGCTCGGCGAAATGATCTCGCAACTGCCGCAAGGCGTGCGCGTGCCCACGGGCTTTGCCACCACGGCCCATGCGTTCCGCGAGTTTCTGGCCCACGAAGGCCTGGCCGGCAAGATCAGCGCCAAGCTTGCGGCGCTGGATGTGGACGATGTGCGCGCGCTGGCCCAGGTCGGCGCCGAGATCCGCGCCATGGTCGAGAGCCAGCCTTTCCCGCTCGATCTGCAAAAAGCCATTGGCGAGGCCTTTGTGACCTTGCAAGCGGGCAACACCGAGGCCTCCTTTGCGGTGCGCTCGTCGGCCACCGCAGAAGACCTGCCAGACGCTTCGTTCGCTGGCCAGCAAGAAACCTTCCTCAACGTGGTGGGCATCGACGATGTGCTGCACAAGATGAAGGAAGTGTTTGCCTCGCTCTACAACGACCGCGCCATCTCCTACCGCGTCCATAAGGGCTTTGAGCACGATGTGGTGGCCCTGTCGGCCGGCGTGCAGCGCATGGTGCGCTCGGACAAGGGCGCCGCAGGCGTGATGTTCACCATCGACACTGAATCGGGCTTTGACCAGGTGGTGTTCATCACCTCCAGCTATGGCCTGGGTGAGACGGTGGTGCAGGGCGCCGTGAACCCGGACGAGTTCTATGTGCACAAGCCCATGCTCGAAGCGGGCAAGCAGGCGCTGATTCGCCGCAACCTGGGCTCCAAGCTGCTGCAGATGGTATTTGCGACGCCCGAAGAAAAAGCGGCTTCCGGCAAGCTGGTCAGCACCACCGATGTCAGCCCCGAGCTGCGCAACCGCTATTCGCTGACCGATGCCGAAGTGCATGAGCTGGCACAGTACGCCATCGTGATCGAGAAGCACTATGCCCGCCCGATGGATATCGAGTGGGGCAAGGACGGCACCGACGGCAAGATCTACATCCTGCAGGCACGCCCTGAGACGGTGAAGAGCCAGTCCAAGGGCCAGGCCGAGCAGCGCTACAAGCTCAAGGGCAGCGGCACGGTGCTGGCCGAAGGCCGCGCCATTGGCCAGAAGATCGGTACCGGCCGCGTGCGTCTGGTGTCGGACATCTCGCAGATGGACCAGGTCGAAGCTGGCGATGTGCTGGTGACCGACATGACCGACCCGAACTGGGAGCCGGTGATGAAGAAGGCCGCGGCCATTGTCACCAACCGGGGCGGCCGCACCTGCCACGCTGCCATCATTGCGCGCGAGCTGGGTATCCCAGCGGTCGTGGGCTGCGGCAATGCCACCGAGCTGCTCAAGAACGGCACCCTGGTAACGGTCAGCTGCGCCGAAGGCGATACCGGTCGCATCTATGACGGTCTGCTGGAAACCGAAGTGACCGAGGTCAAGCGCGGTGAGATGCCGCCCATCAAGACCAAGATCATGATGAACGTGGGCAACCCCCAGCTGGCCTTTGACTTTGCCCAGCTGCCCAACGATGGCGTGGGTCTGGCACGTCTGGAATTCATCATCAACAACAACATCGGCGTGCACCCCAAGGCCATCCTGGACTACCCCGCTGTGGATGCCGACCTGAAGAAGGCCGTGGAATCCGTGGCCCGTGGCCATGCATCGCCCCGCGCGTTCTACGTGGACAAGGTCGCCGAAGGCGTGGCTACCATTGCCGCCGCTTTCTGGCCCAAGCCCGTGATCGTGCGCATGTCGGACTTCAAGTCCAACGAGTACCGCAAGCTGATCGGCGGCAGCCGCTACGAGCCCGATGAAGAAAACCCAATGCTGGGCTTCCGGGGTGCGGCGCGCTACATCTCCAAGGATTTTGGCGAAGCCTTCAAGATGGAATGCGAAGCGCTCAAGCGCGTGCGCAACGACATGGGCCTGACTAATGTCAAGATCATGATCCCGTTTGTGCGGACCCTGGACCAAGCCAAGCGTGTGACCGAGCTGCTGGCGGCCAACGGCTTGAAGCGTGGCGAGAACGGGCTGGAAGTCATCATGATGTGCGAAGTGCCATCGAACGCCATCCTGGCCGATGAGTTCCTGGAGTACTTCGACGGCTTCTCGATTGGCTCGAACGACCTGACCCAGCTCACCTTGGGCCTGGACCGGGATTCTGGCCTGGAGCTGCTGGCTGCGGATTTTGACGAGCGCGACCCCGCTGTCAAGAAATTGCTTGAGCGCGCCATCAGCGCCTGCCTGGCCAAGAACAAGTATGTGGGCATCTGCGGCCAGGGCCCTTCGGACCATCCTGACTTTGCCCTGTGGCTGGCAGACCAGGGCATTGCCTCGATCTCGCTCAACCCCGACAGCGTCATCGACACCTGGCAGCGCCTGGCCGCCAAGTAAGCGGCACGGCCTGGCCGCCACCACGGTGGCGGGCAGCCAACAAGGCTGAAAACCCAAAAGCCAGTCAGATATCTGACTGGCTTTTTTACGTGGCTAGCAGCTGCAGCCGGCAGGGCCGGCTCAGGCTCAGGCGCTCAGCTTGGCAGCCAGTGCGGCGACCTTGGCGCCTTGGGCAAAAGCCAGTTCCAGCTCAGGGGCAGAAGGCTGGCGCGAGCCGTCGGCGCCGGCCAGGGTCGCTGCGCCGTAGGGCGAGCCGCCCTTGGCCTGGGACAGGTCAAACTGCGATGGCAGGCCAAAACCGGCAGGCACGATCACCATGCCATGGTGGGCCAGCGTGTTCCAGAACGAGGTGATGGTGGTCTCCTGGCCGCCCAGCGTGCCGGTGGAGGTGAACACACTGCCCAGCTTGCCCGACAGTGCGCCCTTGGCCCAGAGGCCTCCGGTCTGGTCGAGGAAGCTGCGCATCTGGCCGCTCATGTTGCCAAAACGGGTAGGGGTGCCAAAGATGATGGCGTCGTACTCTGCCAGCTCGGCAGGCGTGGCAACGGCTGCTGCCTGCTCGGCTTTGCCGCCAGCGGCCTGGAAAGCCTCTTGCGGCATGGTCTCAGGCACGCGCTTGATGACCACCTCGGTGCCCGCAATGCTGGCTGCGCCTTCGGCAATCTTGTCGGCCATGGTCTCGATGTGACCGTACATGGAATGGTAGAGAACCAGAACTTTAGCCATGGTGAATGTTTCCTTTGTCGATAAATGCGGACCGCTGCAGAGGCGGAGATCAGAACGTCTTGACGTCTTGGTCTACTGTAGGGCCTGGGCGGGCTGTTGAGGTGTCCATGGTTTGAACGCAGCGTTGCATGGATTTGAACAATCACCGGCTCTGCGCCCTGGGCCTCACCACTCGCTGCGCCCCAGCAGCAGCTTGCACAGCGCCTGCACCTTGGGCGAGGCATGGCGTGTGCGCGGGTAGACCAGGGACAGCGCGCGGCTGCGGCCTTCCAGCGCAGGCAGCAGGCGCTCGAGCCGGCCATCGGCTAGGGCCTCGCGTGCGGTAAAGCCCATCACCTGGGCCACGCCCAAGCCGGCGATGGCGGCTTCTATCAAGGGGTCGCCGCTGTCAAAGCGGATAGCATGGGGCGCGGGCCAGTCGGTGGTGCTGCCGTCTGCCAGGCGAAACTGCCAAGGCACGGCAAAGCCCCGGTAGTGGTTGTAGACCGACAGGCAGCGGTGCGCGGTCAGCTCTTGCAGGTTCTGCGGTCGGCCGTGGCGGGCGGTATAGGCGGGAGATGCCACCGTCACCCAGTGCAAGGGCGGCAGGGGCCGGGCGATCATGCGGCTGTCCAGCAGTGGGCCGATGCGCACGGCCGCGTCAAAGCCCTCATCCACCATGTCGACCATGCGGTCGGTAAAGCTGGCCTCGATCTGCAGGCCCGGGTGCTGCTCCAGCAACTGGCCCAGCAGGGGGGTCAGCACCACCCGGCCCAGCACTGAGGGCGCAGTCATGCGCAGCACGCCTGAGGGCTCACAGCGCCGGTCCAGCAGTTGTTGCCGGGCATCGTCCAGCCCGGCGATCAGCTCGGCACTGCGGTCCACCAGCAGGCAGCCATCGGCCGTCAAAGACACATTGCGGGTGTTGCGGTGCAGCAGGCGGGTGCCCAGGTCGGCCTCTAATTGCGCAATGGCCCGGGAGATGCGCGACTGCGTGGTGCCCAGGCTATGCGCAGCCTGGGTAAAGCTCTTGTGCTCAGCCACCTTGATGAGCATGTGTACCGCGTTTAAATCCATGGCCCACCTTGCAAAAGAATTGATTCATTTTTGCATAAGTAAAAGATATTTATTCTGTTTATCTTTGTTATTGATTTAAATACCATGCCTGCATGACCGGTCATCACCCGCCTGCTTGCTTTGCACCGCAGGTTTTTTGCGAGCGCTCTGCGCCGCCTGCTTTTCCCTTGTCGGAGTGATGAAGTGACCCCTGAAGAACCCTTGCGCCAACCCATTGCGCTGCGCTATCCGCGCGCAGCGCTGGCTTTGTTGTCGCTGGCGCAATTGCTGATTGCGCTCGATGCGACCATCGTCTTTGTTGCGCTGGATGCGATCGGCCAGCACTTGCAGCTCGATGCCCGCCACCTGCAATGGGTGATCAGCGGCTACAGCGTTGCCTTTGGCGGCTTTTTACTGCTGGGCGGGCGCTGCGCCGATCTGCTGGGCCAGCGCCGCCTGTATGTGGCGGCGATGGCGCTGTTTGGCCTGGCCTCGTTGGCCGGTGGGTTTGCGCAGCTGCCCTGGCAGCTGGTGGCTGCCCGCGCTGGGCAAGGGGTGGCAGCGGCCCTGCTGTTCCCGGCCACCTTGTCGATGATCAACACCTTGTACGCAGCCGGTGCGGAGCGCAACCGCGCGCTGGCCGTGTGGAGCATGGCCAGTGCCGGCGGGCTCGCGGCCGGCGCCTTGCTGGGTGGGGTGCTGACCCAAACCCTGGGCTGGCACTGGGTGCTGTGGGTGCTGGTGCCGATTGCCTGGCCTTGCGCGCTGGCCGCAGGCCGCTACCTGCCTGCCATGCCAGCGGTGCCCGCTGTGCAGCGCCGCTTTGATCTGAGGGGATGCATCAGCGTGACGGTGGGCGCAAGTGCCTTGGTGGCCGTGCTGGTGCAGGGGCCGCAGTGGGGTTGGAGCGACTGGCGCACGGCGGGTCTGCTGCTGCTGGCTCTGGCTGCCCTGGGCTTGTTTTGGCGCACCGAGGCGCGGGTAACCGCGCCGCTGATGCCGCTGTCCATGCTGCGGGTGCGCAGCTTGCAAACGAGCATGCTGCTGGCGATGCTGTTCATGAGCAGCTATGGCGTGCAGTACTACTTTCTGGGCCTGTATTTTCAGCAGGTGCTGGGCTGGAGCCCACTGCAGGCGGGCCTGGCCTTTGTGCTGCCGACGGCGGTGTGCACCTGGGGCATCCGCCTGGCTGAGCGCGGCCTGGCAAAGCAGGGCACGCGCACGGTGCTGCTGCGGGGCTGGGCGGCCGGTGTGCTGGGTATGGTCTGGATCGCGGCCGTGCTGCCGCTGGCCGGCAACTATGCCTGGCTGGTGCCGGGCTTTGTGGTGATGAGCCTGGGCCAGGGCGCCAGCTGGACGGGCATGTGGGTGCTGGTCGGCCAAGGCATTGCGCCCGCGCGGCAAGGTGTGGCAGCGGGTGTGGCAGCGACGGCGCAGCAGGTCGGGGCAGCCTTGGGGCTGGCCTTGCTGGTGATGCTGGCGGCCGCACCGCTGGCGGGGCTGGAGGGGGCTGGCACCGAGACCATTCGCCAAGCCAATGCCCTGGGCCTGCAGCACGCGCAATGGGGCGCAGCCGGGCTGGCACTGCTCGCTTGGCTGGTCTGTGCGGCCATGGCTAAACCCCAGATGGCCTGCAAAGCCAGCGCGGCTTGCGCCTAGGCCTTACAAGGCCTGCACCAGGTAGACGCAGCGCTGGCCGCCGTCGAGCAGGTACTCGCTGCGCTCCAGAGTGGCCAGGCCTTGGACCACCTCCTGGAACAGCGCCTGCTCGGAGCGGCAAAACCCCCGGCAGCTTTGCGCAGCGGCGCAGATGGGGCAGTGGTGCTCCACCAGCAGCCAGCCTTGGGGGTGGGGCTCGACATGGGCCATATAGCCTTCCTCAGTGCGGACCTGGGCCAGCTGGGCCAGGCGCTCGGCCAGGCCGGGGGCCGTGCAGGCCTGGCGGTAGCGGCTGCGGGATTGGGCCTCTCGCTCACTGATCAGGCCATCCATGCCCTGCTGGCCAAACAGCTTTTCTATGGCGCCGATCAGCTGCACCGTGAGCAGGGCATGTGCGTCGGGGAAATAGCGCTGCCCGGCAGCGGCCAACGTCCAGAGCTGGCGCGGCCTGCCGGCGCCTGCGGCCTTTTGCAGATCGGCCTGCACCAGGCCTTGGTCGGCCAGCTTGTTGATCTGCTGGCGCGCGGCCTCGGGCGTCATGTTCAGCGCACGCGCCAAGTCGGCCGTGCTGGCGGGGGCATGCCGCTTGAGCGCCTCCAGCATGCGCATGGTGGATGAGGGATCGATGGGGCTGGATGGCATTTATTTATGCAAGCGATAGCTTGTTTTATTGTGATGGCAGGGGAATTATCAAAGACAATGCTTGCATTATTTCACAACAAGGATTGGCATGGCATTGTCTCCCTCAACATCAGCAAACACAGCCGCCGCGCAAGCGCCCGAGCCGCCCGCCGGCTGGGGCCAGCTGCTGGGTCGCCCCCACGGCCTGACCGCGTTGGCCCTGACCGGTGCCGTCGCCATGCATGCGATCAATGTGCATATCGTCACCACCATCCTGCCGTCGGTGGTGCAGGAGATTGGTGGCCTGGCCTGGTATGCCTGGAGCACCACCTTGTTTGTGGTGGCCTCGATCATTGGCGCGGCCTTGGCCGTGCGCTTGCTGGCCCGCCGGGGCGCAAGAGGTGCCATGCTGGCAGGCTTGCTGGTGTTTGCGCTGGGCACCTTGTTGTGCGCTAGCGCGCCCAGCATGCCCGTGCTGCTGCTGGGCCGAGCCGTGCAGGGGCTGGGTGGTGGCGCGGTGGGGGCGTTGTGCTACACCTTGATTCGCCTGGTGTTCCCGCCCGCGCTGTGGCCGCGTGCCATCGCGCTGATCTCGGCGATGTGGGGTGTGGCCACGCTCAGTGGCCCTGCCGTAGGCGGCCTGTTTGCCCAGGCGGGCCATTGGCGGCTGGCTTTTGGTGCCTTGCTGCCCTTGCTGGTGCTGCAAATGCTGCTGGTGCAGCGGCAACTGGCACCGCAGCGCTTGCTGCGCAGCACGCTGCCCAAAGATGGCGGCATTGCCGGGCTGCAGATTGGAGCGCTGGCGCTGTCGGTGCTGCTGGTGGCCGCTGCCAGCGTAGCAACGCAGGGCCTGTGGCAATGGCTGCTGGCCGCTGCCGGTTTGCTGGTGGGTGCCGCTGCCATACGCCATGAGCGCCGCGCCAACCGCCGGCTGCTGCCCCAGGGCGGCACCGTGCTGGGCCAGCCGCTGGGCATGCTGTATGCCGCCGTGGCCTTGCTGCTGATGGGTACGATGACGGAGGTGTTTGTGCCCTATCTGCTGCAGCACCTGCATGGTTTGCAGCCTTTGACGGCGGGCTATGTGACGGCCTTGCTCGCCGGGGGCTGGTCGGCGGCATCCGTGCTGTTTTCGGGCAAGAGTGGTGCGGCAGGGCGGCGCTTGATGGTTGCGGGCCCGGTGCTGTGCACGCTGGCCTTGGTGCTGCTGGCGATGGCTATGCCCTGGCAGGGCACGGCGGCACTGGTGGCCTGTGGCCTGGCGCTGGCGGTGCTGGGCCTGGGGGTGGGCATGGCCTGGCCCCATGTGCTCAACGCCATCATGCACAGCGCCAGCCCGGAGGAGGCCGACAGCGCCGCATCTGCCATCACCACGGTGCAGCTGTACGGCATGGCGGTGGGCGCTGCGCTGGTGGGTCTGGTCGCCAATGCCTTGGGGCTGACTGCACAGGCAGACGCCGCTGCGCTGGGGCGCTCTGCCGTGTGGCTGTTTGCGGTGTTTGCCGTCTTTCCCGCGCTGGGGGCCTGGTCGCTGCGGCGCTTTTTGCGCAGCCAGCAGATGGCCTGAGGGCATAAAAAAACAGCGGAGCCACTGGCGTGGCGTCCTCTGTTTTTTGGGCGGTGCGGCTCAGCTCAGCAGCAGCGCATCATCGGCCAGCTTTTCGCCGCGCACCTTCTCAAACATCTGCAGCAGGTCAGGCACGTCCATGTTGGCGCGCTCCTGGCCGCTGACATCGAGGACCACTTGGCCCTGGTGCAGCATGACCGTGCGGTCGCCCACATCCAGCGCCTGGCGCATGCTGTGGGTCACCATCATCGTGGTCAGCTTGCCTTCCTCGACGATGCGGGCGGTGAGCTTGAGCACAAAGTCGGCGGTGCGCGGATCGAGCGCGGCGGTGTGCTCGTCGAGCAGCAAAATGCGCGAGGGCTGCAGCGCGGCCATCAGCAGGCTCACGGCCTGGCGTTGGCCGCCCGAGAGCAGGCCGATGCGGTCGCTCAGGCGGTTTTCCAGACCCAAGCCCAGGGTGGCGAGTTTCTCGCGGTACAGCGCACGGTTGGCGCTTTTGACGGCCTTGGACAGGCCGCGAAAGTTGCCACGCTCATGCGCCAGGGCCATGTTTTCTTCGATCGACAGGTCCTCGCAGGTGCCAGCCATCGGGTCCTGGAACACACGGGCCACTTTGTGGGCGCGGTCCCAGACGGGCTTGCGGGTCATGTCTTCGCCATCGATGATGATGCTGCCCGAGTCCACCATCAGGTCGCCAGAGATGGCGTTCAAAAAGGTGGATTTGCCGGCGCCATTGGAGCCGATGACGGTGACGAACTCGCCCGCCGGGATCTCCAGCGCCATGCCGCGCAGCGCGCGGGTTTCAATCGGGGTGCCGGGGTTGAAGGTGATTTTGAGGTCTTTTGCGCTCAGCATGTCTCTCTCCTTGTCAGTGCTTTTTCGCAAAACGACGTTTGAGCTGGGGGATGACCAGCGCGACCGTGACCAGCAAGGCGGTGACCAGGTTCAGATCCTGGGCCTTGAGGCCGATGAAATCCACATTCAGTGCTAGCGCGATGAAGAAGCGGTAGACGATGGCGCCAATCACCACGGCCAAGGTGGCCAAGATCAGCTTGCGCGACGGCAGGATGGACTCGCCGACGATCACCGCAGCCAGGCCGATGACGATGGTGCCGATGCCCATGGAGCTGTCGGCGCCGCCCTGGGTTTGCGCAAACAGCGCGCCGGCCAAGCCGACCAGGCCGTTGGATACCGCCATGCCCAGCAAGATCATGCCGCCGGTGTTGACGCCTTGGGCACGGGCCATGCGGGCATTGGTGCCGGTGGCGCGGATGGCCAGGCCCCGTTCGGTCAAAAAGAACCAGTCCATCGCTAGCTTGGCCAGGACCACGATCACACACATCAGCAGGGGGCGGAACACATAGTCTTCGATGCCGGCCGGTTGCAGCTGGTTGAAGAGCGTGGGGTCGTTGATCAGCGGAATATTGGGGCCGCCCATGATGCGCAGATTGATGGAGTACAGCGCGATCATCATCAGGATCGAGGCCAGCAGGTCCATGATCTTGAGCTTGACGTTCAGCCAGCCGGTAATCAGGCCTGCCACCGCGCCTGCCAACGTGGCACCGATGGTGGCCAGAAAGGGGCTGTAGCCACCGGTGATCATCACCGCGCAGACGGCGGCACCCAGGGGGAAGCTGCCATCGACCGTCAGGTCAGGAAAGCGCAGCAGGCGAAAGGAGATGAACACACCGAGCGCCACCAGCGCAAAGATCAGGCCGATCTCGATGGCTCCCAAAAATGAAAATAAGGTCATGGAGTTTTCTTGTCAGAGGTAGTCCGGATAACAAACAAGCCCCGCTTCTGGCGGGGCTGCGTCTTGTCACCCCCTGCACTGTGCGGGTTGCACAGCAGCAGGCGAGGCGGCATCCATCACTGAATGACTTTGGCAGCCGACTTGACCAGCTCGTCGGACAGCTTGATGCCTTGCTTTTCGGCGGCACCGGGGTTCACATACAGCTCCATCTTGGTCGAGACTTCGGTCTTGATGTCACCTGGCTTTTCACCCTTGAGGATGCGTGCCACCATGCGGCCGGTCTGCTCGCCCAGATCGCGGTAGTTGATACCCAGCGCTGCCACAGCGCCACGGGCCACGGAGTCGGTGTCCGATGCCACCAAAGGCAGCTTGGAATCCTGGCCCACCTTGACCAGGGCTTCATAGGAGGACACCACGTTGTTGTCAGTGTTGGTGTAGATCACATCGGCCTTGCCCACCAGCGAGCGCGCTGCGCTGGAGACGTCAACCGAGCGGGGAGCGGCCGCTTCAACCAGGGTCATGCCCAGCTTGGGCAGCAATTCCTTCAGCTCTTTCACGACCACGGCAGAGTTGGCCTCACCCGGGTTGTAGACCATGCCGACGCGCTTGGCATTGGGCACCACTTTTTTGAGCAGCTCCATCTGCTTGTCCAGCGCCAACAGATCGGACACGCCGGTCACATTGGTTTTGGATGGCTCCCAGCTGGGGATCAACTTGGCGGCGACGGGATCCGTGATGGCGGAGAAGACGACCGGCACGGTCTTGGTAGAGGCGACGACGGCTTGTGCGGATGGCGTGGCAATGGCGACGATGGCATCGGGCTTGTCACCGACAAACTTGCGGGCGATTTGTGCGGCCGTGCCTGGGTTGCCCTGGGCGCTTTGGTACTGCCACTTGAGGTTCTTGCCTTCTTCGAAGCCCTCGGCCTTGAGTGCCGCCTTGACGCCGTCGCGCACTGCATCCAGCGCTGGGTGTTCCACAATCGCTGTCACCGCCACAGATTTCTGATCTGCAGCCTGCGCAGGAGCGATGGCCGTGATTGCCAACGCCACAGCGCCCAGAGGGGCCCAAGCCAATTTCTTCATGCGTATATCTCCGCCAGGTTTGTTGAATAGCGCACGGCAGTGGCTGAGCCAAGCTGCCGCTTTATCCGCCCCTGTCATGACAGGTGGCAAACGGGTAGCAGCAGTCTACACCCCGCTACCGGGGGGATGACACATTTGTGATCTATGGGATTGCCCTAGTTGCAAGGGCGCTAGAAAAGCTGTGCTGCATTGCGCGGGTTGCGCTGGTCTTGCAGTAATATTTCATTTATTGGTCTTATGCATCAATAAAAATGTGCAGTGGCCTGAAATATGCAGCGGGCTGGCAATAAAACTGTGCCGCCTTTTCTGCCCTTTGCTAGGCACTGAATAGGGTATTTTGAGCACCCAGGGTATTCACCGGGGTGCCGTTTCTTGGTCTGGGCCGGGCCAGCGCAACGGCGCTTTGAGCAGCTGCATGCGGTTGGCAAGCTGCTCCAGTGCGGTGCGCAGCTCAGGCTCCAGGTCGCTGCGGCGGCTCAGGATGGAAAACGACTGGGGGCCTGGCCCGCTGACCATCGCCCATTGGTAGCGGGGATCCAGGGCCACCACGTGGTAGCTGACACCAAAGGGCCCGAAACGGCTGATGCTGAAATGCACGGGCATGCGCAGCTGGTAATGGCTGCTCAGGGCCGCTCCCTTGGTATCGACCGGGGCCATATAGTCTTGCCGGCGATCCCAGCGATTGGAGAGCGGGTCGTAGGAGGTGGCAATCACCCGCACCCCGCCGTCGTAGCGCTGCAAGAACTCATAGCGCTCGCGGGTGCGCAGGGCGTCTTGGGGCTCGTCGACTTTGGCGACCTTGTACCACAGGCCCATGAAGCGCTCCAGATCCAAGTCGGCGGCGGAGCTGAGGGGCGCGGGCGCTGGGGGAGGGGTGCGAGCGGGCAGGGGCGCGGCCGCAGGCGCTGCTGAGGTGGTCGCAGCGGGTGGGTTGGTTTTTTTGGGGCGTTTGGCGTGGGCCGAGGGGGCAGCCATGGCGCTGCTGGCAAAGACCAGGCCGGCGAGCAGGCCGCAACAGGCCTTCAGCCAGCCACTGCCTTGGGCAGCGCTGGCTGAGCCGGATGCTGGGTGGGGCATATGTCGGGCAGAGCGGCGGGGGAGGCGAGACCAGACAAGCATGGCCCATTGTCAGCCTGCGCCGCAAGGCCTGCTTGTCGTCCAAATCCGGCAATGCAGGGCAGTTCGGCCGGTATTTGCCCTGCCATGAAAACCCGGGGGGGCTTACATGCCAGCGTAGTTGGGTCCGCCACCGCCTTCTGGGGTGACCCAGACAATGTTCTGGGTGGGGTCCTTGATATCGCAGGTCTTGCAGTGCACGCAGTTCTGTGCATTGATCTGCAGGCGCTGGGCGTCGCCTCCCTGGCTCTCGTCGGGCACAAACTCGTACACGCCTGCCGGGCAGTAGCGCTGCTCGGGGCCAGCGTACTTGGCCAGGTTGATCTGCACCGGTACGCTGGCATCCTTCAAGGTCAGATGGGCGGGCTGGTCTTCAGCGTGGTTGGTGCTGCTGATGAAGACGCTGGAGAGCCGGTCGAACGTCAGCTTGCCATCGGGCTTGGGGTAGACGATGGGCTTGCACTCTGCCGCGGGCTTCAGGTAGGCATGGTCGGGCTTGTTGCGGTGCAGGGTCCAGGGCATGTTGCCGCGCAGCACGAACTGCTCCAGCCCGTTCATGATGGAGGCTGTGACCAGGCCCTTCTTGAACCAGCTCTTGAAGTTGCGGCTCTTGTTGAGCTCTTCATGCAGCCAGCTCTTTTCAAAGGCTGCCGGGTAAGCGCTCAGTTCATCGCCCTGGCGGCCAGCGGCGATGGCCTCGAAGGCGGCTTCGGCCGCCAGCATGCCGGTCTTGATGGCAGCGTGGCTGCCCTTGATGCGGCTCACGTTCAGGAAACCGGCATCGCAGCCCACCAGCGCGCCACCGGGGAACACGGTCTTGGGCAGGCTCATCAGGCCACCGGCGGTGATGGCACGAGCACCATAGCCAATGCGCTTGGCCGGCTTGATGCCCTTGGACTCATCGCCTTCCAGGTAGTAGCGGATGTTGGGATGGGTTTTCCAACGCTGCATCTCCTCGAACGGAGACAGGTAGGGGTTGGCGTAATCCAGACCGGTGATGAAGCCCAGGGTGACCTTGTTGTCGTCCAGGTGGTACAGGAAAGCGCCACCATAGGTGTCGTTGTTCATCGGCCAGCCGGCGGTGTGCATCACAAAGCCGGGCTGGTGGCGCTGGGGGTCGATCTCCCACAGCTCCTTGACCCCCAGGCCATAGGTCTGCGGGTCTTTGCCCTCGTCGAGCTTGAACTTGGCGATCAGCTGCTTGCCCAGGTTGCCGCGCGAGCCTTCTGCAAAGATGGTGTATTTGCCATGCAGCTCCATGCCCAGCTGGAACTCGCCGGTAGGCTCACCGTTCTTGCCCACGCCCATGTTGCCAGTGGCCACGCCCTTGACCGAGCCGTCTTCGTTGTAGAGCACTTCGGCGGCAGCAAAGCCAGGGAAAATCTCGACGCCCAGGCCCTCGGCCTGCTCGGCCAGCCATTTGACGACAAAGCCCAGCTGGACGATGTAGTTGCCTTCGTTGTGAAAGCAAGGGGGCAGCAGCCAGTTGGGCGTACGCAGACCCGACTTTTCGCTCAGGAAAAGCATCGCATCTTCGGTCACCAGCTGGTTGAGCGGGGCGCCCTTGGCTTTCCAGTCCGGGATCAGCTCGGTCAGTGCGCGTGGGTCCATGATGGCGCCCGACAAGGTGTGTGCACCAGGCTCCGAGCCTTTTTCCAGCACGACCACCGAGACATCGCTGCCCTTTTCAGCCGCCAGTTGCTTGAGCCGAATGGCGGTAGCCAAACCCCCTGGGCCGCCACCGACGATGACAACGTCGTATTCCATCGACTCGCGGGGGCCATATTGGGCCAGTATTTCTTCGTTGGTCATCGGGGCTCCGTACAAATTCTTTTGAAACTGATCTAGCAGGCATGCGGCAATTGGGGAGGGCTGCCCTGGGTTGCATGCAGTGCCATGGATTTTAGGGGGATGTTGCAGTGCGGCAACCGCCTTGATCCTAGGGTTAGCCCTAGATTCGCTGCCTTCTCCGCTCTGATTTCTGAGACAGGGGCTTTGTGGATGTGAAAGTCGGCGACAAGGCCAGGTCGCTGGCCTTTGCCGCCTGGCCGTAATATGCCAGTCTATGAAAATCTTGCTTCCTGACCACAAACGCTGGGTTCATGACTCGGCCATGGATGTTCGCTGGGGGGATATGGACAGCCTGGGCCATGTCAACAATACGGTGTATTTTCGCTACATGGAAAGCGCAAGGGTGGAGTGGCTGCGCTCCAAACGCGACACGCCCCACGGCGAGGGACAGGGCCCGGTGGTCGTCAACTGCTTTTGCAATTACTTGCGGCAGATCGAGTACCCGGCCCAGCTGGTGGTCAAGATGTTCGTCAGCGATGCTGCGCGCACGGCCTTCGAGACCTGGTACCACCTGGAAAAAGCCGATGAGCCTGGCCAGATTTATGCCACTGGCGGTGCCACTGTAGTGTGGGTGGATTTTGCGCGCCAAAAGGCGGTGGATCTGCCCACTTGGATGCGGTGCATGGTGGAAGGCTGACATCGCCGCAAAGGATGAAGGAGTGCGCCGCGAAATGGCCTTGGTTTAGATGCAGGGTTATGCATCCTTACGCTCATGGCCGATAACGCCCAAATGGGTGAATGTGAAACCTGCGGCGTACTTGAGGCCATAACCCAGTGCGCGGTCAAAGCCGATATGGGCCAGCCAAATAATACCGGCGCTGACTGCGACAGGCGCAGACAAAAGAACGCCCGCCGTCAGCACCGCCAACGCGCCGACAAGGGAGTGTGCAAGGTTGTACGCAATGGCCCCCAGTCTGGAGCCCGCAAGATAGCCAGCAAAGGACAGGTCGGGGGCAAAAAAGAACAAAGCGAAGCTGCCCCAGCCACCGCCGAATTTTGCGTAGGCCAGAAAGGCAGCCACGAGAATGCAAAGTCCTTCGAGTCGAAGCAGAACCCGAACACCGCCTGAGACTGCATTTGCCATAAAAATGATCCTCGTATCTGAATACTGAATAGATGGAGACGACAGACCCAAGGCGGTTGTTGTCTGGAAAACATCCGCTATTGCCATGTGCCCATGCATGATGGATGGTTCTGGCCGCGCAGCGACCGTCTCCGCTTATCCATCACCGCCCATCCATGCTACGTGGCACTGGCCTTGGGCAGGGGCGCCTGCCAGCGCGCCACAAACCAGAAGTAAAAACCGGCTGCGGCAAAGATGGCGGCCATCACGCCCAGCAGCAGTTGCACATCGGGGTTGTCTCCGTAAGGCCCCCAGACCACGCGGCCCAGCAGCACCAGTACGACGATCGCCGAGATGACTGCGCAGCGCCGGTTGCGCGCCCGCGCCCTATGCTCCGCTTGCGCGATGAACAGCTCGGCATGCTCGCTGTTGAAGCCCGCTGCTTCCAGCTTGGCCAACAAATCCTCGCGCGACTTGCCTTTGAGGATGTCGCGCGCAATCAGGAAACGCAGAACTTTATTGGATGCGGAATCGGCCATGGCGTCAAAAGAGTAACAGGGGGAGGGTGGATAACAGCGCAAGCGCAGCGCGCCGCCCATTGTGCCTGCCTGTCACAAACCCCTTCAATACCGACGCATTGACACTAGGGTTAACCATGGGTTATGACATTAAGTAGTTATTTTTTGACTAAATGACTAGATATATAAAATAATATGACGTTTTAATATGTTCATACTGACATCGTATCCTTGTAACATTTCTCCATCATTCACCCTGATCGAGAGCGAAAAATGAGCGAGAAAACCAGCAAAAAATCCCGTCATCCATCCGCTGATACCGCTGGCAAGCTGAGCGCTGCGGACAAGAAAGTCACCATCCTGGGCGCCGGGAAAATTGGCTTTGCGATGGCGGTGCTGCTGCAAGCCGCTGGCGGCTACCAGCTGCGCATTGCCGACCAGTCCAAGTCCCAGCTCAAGGCCGCTGCGGCGCTGGGTCTGGAGACAGTGCACATCGGCAAGGGCGGCGATTTGATGCCCGCGGTGCAAGGCCAGTTTGCGGTGCTCAACGCGCTGCCTTTTCACATGGCTATCGAGGTGGCCGGGGTTGCAGCTGCGCATGGGGTGCACTACTTTGATTTGACTGAGGATGTGCAGTCCACCCATGCCATCCGCAAGCTGGCCGCCAAAGCTGGCAGCGTTCTGATGCCCCAGTGCGGTCTGGCCCCGGGCTTTATCGGCATTGTGGGCAATGATGTGGCCAAGCACTTCGACACCTTGCACGACCTGAAGATGCGTGTGGGCGCATTGCCCCGCTACCCGCAGGGCAGCCTGCGCTACAACCTGACCTGGAGCACTGAGGGGCTGATCAACGAATACATCAACCCCTGCGAGGCCCTGGTGGATGGCCAGCCGCTGGCGGTGCATGCGCTCGAAGGCCTGGAGACCTTTGCTTTGGACGGCATCGAGTACGAAGCCTTCAACACCAGCGGCGGGCTGGGCACCTTGACCGAGACCTGGGCCGGCAAGGCGCGCAATGTGGACTACAAGTCCATCCGCTATCCGGGCCACTGCGCCATCCTGAAAATCTTGCTCAATGAGCTCAAGCTGCGCGACAAGCGCGAGCTGCTCAACGAGATTTTTGACAACGCCATTGCCGCCACGCGCCAGGACGTGATCGTGATCTTTGCCAGTGCCAGCGGCTACAAGGGCGAGCGTCTGATGCAGGAGTCCTACTCAGCCCGCATTGTGGGCACAACGGTTGCGGGCCATGCGCTCACTGCCATCCAATTGACGACAGCGGCAGGTATTTGCTGCGCACTGGATCTGGTGGCCAGCGGTGTGCTGCCGCAAAAGGGCTTTATCGCGCAAGAGTCCATCGGGCTGGCAGATTTCATGGCCAACCGTTTTGGCCAGTACTACCGGCAGCAAGACCTGAACGCCGCCTTGGCGGCCTGAGGGCGCAGGCAGCGCCCTTCGCTGGCTGGCCAGCGAGTGGTCGCCAACTCCCTTGCGCCATGCGGGCAGGGGCTGCTGCCAACAGCCCCCCCCCCGCTGTGGGGCCTACACATCTATCCCTTTAAAAAATGCTGCTTTCGTCCCTGATGGGGGAGGAAAGCAGCTATTATTTTTGAAGTTTCAGAAAGTATGTGCTGTGACTAATTGCTAGTCTCCACCCACTTCTGTGCTTCGCAACAGATGACTTGCATCAAGCAATGTCCCTCCGGTGATCGATAGCGATTGCATTGTTGCGAAAGCCACGATAGATTGCGTCGGCTCCTCACACAAGTTGTGACGATAGTGACCAAATAAATCAGATGGCACGGTGGATGCCCGCAGTGCATGGTTCGCCATGGGGTTGCGGGCATCGTTTTCCTCTTTGTGGGGCTTTTCAGTACACATGCGGCCTGCTGCAGCAACCTCGGGAGTGGGGCGCAGCGGGCTCAGATACCAAGGAATCGTCATATGGCAGATCACAATACCGACAAAATGCTGGCCAGTCCTTCTCGACGCAAAGCGCTGGCCAGCATGGGCTTGGCAGCAGGCTCTGGTCTGGTCTGGTCGCTGCCCACTATGGCGAGCGCGGCTGCGACCCCGCTCAAGTGCGCCGGCGCCTATACCGATACACTGTTCCACACCCGCAACCTGACGCAGTTTGCGCGTGAGGCTGGCAGCCTCAGCCAAGGCGGCCTGCAGATCGAGGTGGTCACCAATGCCAAGCTGATGCCCATGAACCAGGTCATGCCGGCGCTCAGCAAGGGCGATTTGGCGATTGGCGAGATCTTCATGTCGAACTTCAGCGACCAGTACCCGGCCTTTGCCATCGACTCGCTGCCCTTTATCGTGCGCAGCTTTGACGATGCCAAGCGCCTGTGGGCAGCCACGCGCGAGCCGATTGAGGCCTTGCTGAAAAAGCAGGGCATCCGCTTGCTCTACACCGCGCCATGGCCAGGCCAGGGCCTGTTCTCGCGCACGCCGGTCAACAAGCTCGATGACGTCAAGGGCCAGAAATTCCGCGTTAACAACGTGGCCTCCAAGTACATTGCCGAGGTGGCGGGTGCCACCCCGGTCGACACCCCGGCCAACGACCTGGCCAAGGCCATTCAGGCGGGCAAGGTCGATGTGATGCTGACCTCGAGCACCACGGGTGTGGACAGCCAATCCTGGAACGCCATGGGCATCTTTATCGACATGCGCGCCTGGATTCCGAAGAACCTGATCTTGATGAGCGAGAAGAGCTGGTCGGGCCTGTCCGATGCGGCCAAGACGGCGCTGGATACCGCTGCCAAGCAGGCTGAATCGCGCGGCTGGCAACTGGCCAAGGATGCCGATGATGCCGCGCAGAAAGTGCTGGTCGAGCATGGCACCAAGATCAGCCAGCCCTCTTATGAACTGCGCCGCGCGCTGGATTTGATGGGCGAGAAGTTTGCCCGGGAATGGTCGTCCAAAGCCGGCATGGATGGGGCTGCAGCGCTGCTGAACTACTACTTCCCCAAGAAGTAAGCCGCACGCCAGCGGGTGCTTCAACCGCGCTGGCGCAAAGCGGGCAAGAAACCGCCGAAGCCCTCCTGGGGCATCGGCGGTTTTGTTTTGGCGCGGCCGGCCTTACTTGGCGTAGATCTGGGTGATCTGGTCGGCAAACTTCTGCATCAGTTGCGGGCGGCGCAGCTTCAGCGTCGGTGTCATCAGGCCGTTGTCAACGCTCCAGGGTTCGGTGACCAGGTAGACCGCACGCGGCACCGCATATTTGGCCAGACCCTGGCACTGCTGGGCGATACGGGCCAAGGCGGCCTGGCGCACCGCACTGGCCTGCAGGCTCACGGAGTTCTCGGGGTCCAGGCCCAGACGCTCGGCCAGCTGCTTCCATTCCTCCCGGTTGACGACGGCAATGCAGGCGATAAAGGGCTGCTGCTCGCCCACCACAAAGCTCTGCTCGAAGAGCGGATCGGCGCACAGCGCCTGCTCGATGTCCGAGGGCGGCACCTTCTCACCCGTGGCGGTGACGATGATCTCCTTGATGCGGCCGACAATGCGCACCTCACCATTCACCAACTCGGCCTGGTCGCCGGTGCGCAGCCAGCCGTCCTCGGTAAAGGCCTGGCGCGTGTCTTCTGGGCGGCCCCAGTAGCCCATCATGATGTTGGGGCCGCGCGCCTGCAACTCCTTGTTCTCGCCAATGCGCACTTCCATGCCATCGAGGGGCTTGCCCACGGTAGAGGGGTCGTTGCGCTGCAGCGAGTTGGCGGTGAGCACCGGCGATGTCTCGGTCATGCCAAAGCCTTGCAGCACGTTCAGGCCCAGGCCCAGAAAACTGTGGGACACCACCGAGGGGATGGCCGCGCCGCCGGTCACCGCAATGCGCAGGCGGCCGCCAAACAGGTCCAGGATGGGCTGGGCCACCTTCTTTTGCAGCAGGGACCAGGGCAGCCAGCGGGCCCAGCCGCCTTGGGGCGCATCGGTATTGCTCAGGCCATGGGCCTGGCAGTGGCGCGCCCAGCCCTTGGAGACCGCGGCGGCAAACAAGGCGCGCTTGAAGGCCGAATGCGACAGCTTCTCCTGAATCTTGGCGTAGATGCGTTCATAGATGCGAGGCACAGACACCAGGATGGTGGGCCGGATGCTGAGCATGTCCTCGGCCAGCAAGGCTACCGAGCGGGCATAGACCACCGTGCTCGCCACCGCCATCGGCAGGTAGTAGCCGCAGCTGCGCTCAAAGGTGTGCGAGACCGGCAGGAAGGACAGGAAGACATCGTCCTGTGTGGGCACCACGCGGCCCAGCACGGCCTTGACGTCGCTGAGCACATTGTGGTGGCTGAGCATCACGCCCTTGGGCTTGCCGGTGGTGCCGCTGGTGTAGACGATGGCGGCCATGTCCTGGGCCTGGGGCGCCTGGACCGCTTGGGGTGGTCGGGCACTGTCCTGTGCCTGTACCAGCCAGTCCTGCAGGCGTACCAGGCGTGGCTGGCCATCGCTGGTAGGCGGCTCGGGCAGGGCGGGCTGCTGCGGGTCATCGATCACCACGCAGCGCAAGGCGGGCAGGGCTGTGCCAGTGGCCACTATCTGTTGCCAGGTTTCCAGCCGGTTGATGAGCAGCAGCGACGCGCCGGCATCGGCTAGGATAAAGGCGATGTTGCCTGGGTTGTCATTGGCGTGCAGCGGCACGGTGGCGCAAGCGGTGGCCAGGCCGGCCTGGTCGATGCAGATGGCGTGGACGCTGTTGGTCAGCAAGGTGGCAATGCGCGCGCCGCGCGCCAGCTGCAGTGCCTGCACCGCTTGGCCCCACAGCGCCACCTTGGCCTGCATGTCGCCCCAGCTGAAGGATTGCCAGGCGTTTGATGCCGTGTCGAACCAGCGGTAGGCCTCGCGCTGCGGGCTGGTGCGGCAGCGGTAATCGAAAAGCTCGGGCAGGGTGGTCAAGGCGCGCAGATCGGCGGGCAGGGGCACTGAAAGTTGGGCGGTCATATTCTCAAATTCTCCTGGGTGTCATCATCGCATTGGCGCACCACAGTCTTGGCCATTTGGGGGCCAACCTGGGTCTGGATTGCTGCGATTTGCAAGCTTGCGATGGTAGGCAGAGCCCCGTCCACAATCCTGCATTTTCATGCTTGTGTGGTGTTTGTATTACTTGGGTATCAATTTTTGATACTTTTCTGCGCTGCCCATGGTGGGGCTGGGCGGCTGGCGTTGGCGCAGCGTTCAGCGGGCTGCTGGAGGGGATGCAGGGCTGCGGCCCTGGCCAGCGGGCGCGCCATCGGGGGCGCTTGGCATGGGGGCGCCGGCATCGCCGTTGCTGCCGGGCTCCTGCAGCCAGGGTGCGGCGCTTAATGCATAGTGCAGGCACAGCGCCAGCAAGGCGGCCCCTGCGGCCCACCAGCAGGGGTACCAGCGCCGGGCATCGCGATGCTGGGTGAGGCCCTCACGGGGATCGCAGGCCAGGTCAAAGCGCGAGTCCTGTGCGGGCTCGGGCGGTGGCTGCTCGGCCAGGCTGGGGTCGGCGCGGGCCAGTTCGGCGTCGTCCATCAGTGGCGCGCGCTCCCATTCGACCAGGGCGCGGCGTGCGGCGCTCCAGTCCGCGTCATCCACCAGCAGCCGCAGCAGGCTGCCGGCAGGCAACTCGCCGATGGCGCCTTGCAGGTGTTCGCCACTGACAAAGCTGCGGATGCCGTGCTGGCGCAGCACGTCCTGCAGAACATGGGCTTGTACGGCACTGGCCGGCTCATAAACGCTGCGCATTGTTGGTCTCCTGTCGCAGGGTAGTTATGCAAATACTATAGCGCCTGTTGCTTTGTGGCTATGGCGGGCATGACATAGGTCAAGCGAATCCAGCCTGTTTGCTGCCAGCGATGGCGGGCTGCGCGCTTTCCCTAGTCTGCCGCTGCGGTGCGGGTGGTATGTTGGTGCCCAGGGTGGCGCAGGGCGAGGCCCAACACCCCCAGCACAACAGGTTCTTGGAACAGGAGACTTTGGATGATGCACTCCGCTTTGCGTTTTCGTCTCTCCCCGCTGTGGATGGCGGCATGCCTGGCAGCCGCCAGCACTGCGGCCCAGTCCGCTTGCCTCGACGATGGCCAGATTGCGCCCTGGCTGCAGGCCTACGAGGCCAAGCTGCCGGTGCCCAATGCGGCACCCATGACTGAAGCGGAGGGCAAATGCAGCCGCAACAAACTCAATGCGGCCTGGCAGGCCCAAGGCAAAAAACCCATTGGCTACAAGGCGGGGCTGACCAGTGCGGCCATGCAAAAGCGCTTTCAGACCGACAAACCCGTGTGGGGCGTGCTGTACGAAGGCGCGCTGCTGCCCAACCGCAGCGTGGTGCCTGCCGCATTTGGCGCGCGCCCCATGTTTGAGGCCGACATGCTGGTGCGCGTCTCCAGCAGCGCCATCAACCGCGCCACCACGCCGCTGCAGGTGCTCAACAACATCGACCGCATCGTGCCCTTTATCGAGCTGCCCGACTTGGTGGTCGAAAACCCTGCGCAGCTCGATGGTGCGGCCGTGGAGGCGATGAACGTGGGTGCCCGCATGGGGGTGATGGGCAATGCGCTTGTGGTGCCGCAGTTCCGGGCCGAGCGCTATGCGCTGCTGAATGCGCTGCAGAGCATGCAGGTCGATGTGACCGACCAGACGGGCACGCGGCTGGGTGGCGGGCGCGGCGGCGACCTGATGGGCCAGCCGCTCAATGCCGTGGTCTGGCTGGCGCAGGCCCTCAAGGCCGAAGGCCAGCGGCTCAAGGTGGGTGACTGGATCAGCCTGGGCTCCTACTCGGCGTTGATGCCACCGCAGCCCGGGCAGCAGATTCGGGTGGACTACAAGGGCTTGGAGGGGGCGCAGCCGGTAGAGTTGCGCTTCGAGTAACGGCCCCCTGGCGCGCCAGCGCCTTGGGCCAGGCCCTGCGCAACCGCAGGGCTTTTTACATGGGTGACCGACGAGCCTCGCTGTGAATGGCGATTGGCCGATAATCAGCCGGCTCTGTCCCTGAACTGCAGCCCATGCATGCCTGCTGGGCTCCGATGTATGTCTGACGCCTCACCCCGCTCCAAAGCCCATCTCCCTGCCGACCTGCCCATGCCCGCCGATGTGATCGCCGAGCTGACGCCCACCATGCGCAGCGTGGTCGAGCGCATGGCCCGCGCCCAGCACACCCCCATGTGGGAGATGACCGTGGAACAGGCGCGCCAGGCCTATGGCATCGGCGCGGGTGTGCTGGAGATTGCCAAGCCCGAGCTGGCACGGGTGGAAAATTTGCATATCCCTGCCCGCGATGGTTTTCAAATACCGGCGCGCCTGTATGCCAGCAGCTGGGACCCGCTGCAGCCGGCCCTGCTCTTTACCCACGGCGGCGGTTTCACCATTGGCAGCGTGGACACGCATGACATCTTGTGCCGCGAGCTGGCCCATCTGGCCGGCTGCATGGTCATCTCGGTGGACTACCGCCTGGCGCCCGAGCACCGCTTTCCCACCGCCAGCAACGATGCCTGGGATGCCTTGCAGTGGCTGGTGGCCGAGGGCATGGCGCTGGGCGCCGATACCGGTCGCCTGGCCGTGGGTGGCGACAGCGCAGGCGGCACCTTGGCAGCGGTCAATGCCATTTTGGCGCGCGATGCCGGTATTGACCTGGCCTTGCAGCTGCTGATTTACCCAGGCTGCGCGGCGCACCAGGACACGCCCTCGCACGCCCGCTACAGCCAGGGCCCGATCCTCACCAAACCGATGATCAGCTGGATGTTCAGCAACTACCTGCGCTCGCTGGCCGACCGCGATGACTGGCGATTTGCGCCGCTGCTGGCGCCGGACCTGCGCGGCCTGGCCCCTGCCAGCATCCATCTGGCGCAATGCGACTCGCTGGTGGATGAAGGTGTGATGTATGCCGAGCGGCTGCGCGCTGCAGGTGTGGAGGTGGACCTCCACACCTATGCCGGAGTCGCCCATGAGTTTGTGAAGATGGGCCGGGCCCTGAAGGAAGCGCGGGCCTGCCATGCGCAGATGGCCCAGGCGCTGCGGGCGGCCTTTGACTGAGCGTAGCCCGGACGGCTCCCCGCCGGGCCGCTGTCAGACTGCCTCTTGATTGCACATTTTTCGAGTACAGAAAAGACCATGACCACCGCTTCCCAGATCCTGTTCGATACACCCGCCACCAGCCTCGCCGACTTTCGCTGCCGCAGCCGTCAGCGTGTACGCTGGTCCGAGGTCGATCTCCAAAAGGTGGTCTTCAATGCCCACTACCTGAGCTATGTGGACATTGCGATGTCCGAGTACTGGCGGCAGCTGGCCGTGCCCTATGAGGAGGGCATGCAACGCCTGGGCGGTGAGCTGTTCTTGCGCGCCTCGCAGCTGGAGTTCCATGCCTCGGCACGCCTGGATGATGTGATCGACATCGGCCTGCGGGTGGTCAAGCTGGGCAATACCTCAGTGCAGTACGAAGCGGCGATTTACTGCGCGGGCAAGCTGCTGGCCAGTGCCACCATGGTCTATGTGTTTGCTGACAGCGCGCAGCAGCCCGCGCCGTTGCCTGAGGCCTACCGCCGCATGGTGCAGCGCTATGAGGCAGGCGAGGACGTAGTGGACTTGAAGACCGGTAGCTGGAACGTGCTGGGCCAGGAGGCGATGCGGCTGCGCATGCAGGTCTTTGTGCGCGAGCAGGGTATTCCGGCCGAGATTGAGGCGGATGCTTTTGATGTCAGCTCGCTGCATGCAGTGGCGATCAATGGCCTGGGCATGTGCGTGGCCACCGGCCGCATGCTGCCAAGCGCTCAGGAAGAACACCGTGCTGATGTGATGCGCATTGGCCGCATGGCCGTGGCCAAGCCGCTGCGCGGTGGCAGCCTGGGCCGCCAGGTGCTCGATGCGTTGGTGGATGCTGCCACGCGCCAGGGCAAACGCCAGGTGGAGTTGCACGCCCAGCGCACGGCCGAGAACTTCTACCGCCGTGCAGGCTTTAGCGTGGTCGGTGAGCCCTACGAGGAAGCGGGCATTGCCCATATCTCGATGCAAAAAACGCTGCGCTGACCGAGGGCGGGCCCCCTGGTCTTGCCAATGGCCCTATGCAGCGATTCGATAATTTGGCCAATAAAAAGCCGGGTCTGGTTTCCCAGACCCGGCAAGTGTGATGGTCAAGATGCGCTTGAGTAGTTGTTGCATATTGCTTGCACAAGCCTGTGTTGGCTCCTGCTCGCAAAGTCCTGCAATTTTAGCAAATTACCGCGCAAATGCCATAAAAATTCTGTAACGGCTGCCGCTGCGACCTTTCTGCCTGAGAAATTGTCGTATTTGTGATGAAGCAGACAGTTACTTTTGCGTCAAATATCTTCTTTCAGCACATAGGGCAGGCTGAGCATCTGCAAGGTGGCGCCCGTGCTGCTGCCCAGGTGCAGGGGCTCGCCTGCGGCGGAAATCTGCATGGAAACCAGGGCCTCAAAGCCCGAGGCGGCCGCTGCCGCTTGCACCACGGTGCCTACAGGCTGGCTGGCATCGCTTTGGGCAAAGACTTCCTGGCCCGCCTGGGGTTGCGCCGCAGAGGCGAGCCGGTACATGCGGCGCTTGAGGGTGCCGCGGAACTGGCTGCGTGCCACCACCTCCTGGCCGGGGTAACAGCCTTTTTTGAAGCTCACGCCGTCAACCGATTCAAAATTCAGCATCTGCGGCACAAAGGCATCCACGACTGGCGTGGTGATCAGCGGCACGCCCGCTTGCACCATGGACAGCTGCCAGGCCTCAGGCGTTATCGCGGGGCTGGCGCTGATCTGCGCGGGCAGCACGCTGGCTGCAGGCGCGGCGAGCAAGGCGCGGCTCTCGCCCTCGGCGGCATAGAGGCGCACGATGGAGGCATCGTCAACGGCCAGCACCTGCCAGGGGGCCAAGGCACGGGCCTCGGCGGGGACGGCATCACCGGCCAGGCCCAGCAGTTGCACGGCCTCGGTGGCATCGCTCAGCTTGCACTTGGCGCGCAGCACAAACATCGACAGGCGTTTGAGCGTGCTGGGCAGCACATCGCGGCTGGTGATGAGCCAGAACTCCGCTGCGCTGCGCTTGACCACGATAAAGCTGGCCTGCATGCGGCCCTTGGCCGACAGAAAAGCGGCCAGGCGTGCCTGGCCTGCGGGCAGCAGCAGCACATCATGGCTGAGCTGGCCTTGCAGGAAATTGGCGGCGTCTTCGCCCTCGGCCCGGATCACGCCCAGGTGCTGGAGCGAAAGCTGCCCTTGTAATGCTTGAGTCATGGGCTGAATTATGATGCTCGCTCCATTGCACTGAGGCGGTAGGGTTGTGAAGCGTTTATTCATATTGATTGTTGTACTGATGCTGGCCGCAGCGGGTGCTGGCTACGTTTGGTTGAACCAGGCCCTGGTGCTGGGCAACGGCGCGCAGGCGCTGGAGCTGGAGATTGAGCCGGGCACGTCGCCGCGTGCGGTGGCCCAGGCCGCACAAGCCGTGGGTATCGAGGTGAACCCAGACCTGCTGTACTGGTGGTTCCGCCTCTCGGGCCAGGACCGCAAGATACGTGCGGGCAACTACGAGATCCCCGCAGGCACGACGCCGCGCAGCCTGTTGGCCCGCCTGGTACGCGGTGAAGACAGCCAGCGCGTGCTGACGATTGTCGAAGGCTGGAACCTGCGCCAGATGCGCGCGGCCATGGCCAAGGAAGAGCACCTGCGCCACGACAGCGCGGCGATGACTCCACAAGAGATCATGGCGGCGCTGGGCCGGCCCGAGGTAGCGGCAGAGGGGCGGTTTTTCCCCGATACCTATGCCTTCGCCAAGAGGAGCAGCGATCTGGCCTTGATGCGCCGCGCGATGCTGGCCATGGACAAGCGTCTTGAAGCCGTCTGGTCATTGAACCCGTCGGACAGCCCGCTCAAGACGCCCCAGGAATTGCTGACCCTGGCCAGCATTGTCGAGAAGGAAACCGGCAAGGCCGAGGACCGGGCGATGGTGGCGGGGGTGTTCGTCAATCGCCTGCGCATCGGTATGCTGTTGCAGACGGACCCGACCGTGATTTATGGTCTGGGCGAGAAGTTTGATGGCAATCTGCGCAAGCGGGATCTGCAGACTGATACGCCGTGGAACACCTATACCCGCGCCGGCCTGCCGCCCACCCCGATTGCGATGCCGGGCAAGGCCTCGCTGATGGCAGCCGTCCAGCCCGAGAACACCAAGGCCCTGTACTTTGTGGCCAAGGGCGATGGCAGCAGCCATTTCAGCCAGAGCCTGGACGAGCACAACCGCGCGGTCAATACCTATATTCGGGGACGGTAGTTGCGGATGGCCAGTTGCGAACGGCTAGTCGCGGACGGCCAGTCGCGGACGCCAGTGCATGCCGCTGGCGTCGGGCCTTTACCTGCTGGCGCTGCTGTCCGTCTCGGCGTAGAAGGCATAGCGTCCCCGGCCCTGCTGTTTGGCCTGGTAGAGCGCCATATCGGCCTTGCGCAGCAGGCTGTCGGGGTCCTGCGTATCGGCAGCCTGGCTGAGCAGGGCGATGCCGACTGACACGCCAATGCTGACCCGTTGGCCCTCGATCTCATAGTCGGCGCTGAGCCTGTCGATCACGCGCTGCGCCAGGCTGGCAGCGGCTTGCGCCGAGGAGGCGTTTTGCACAATGCAGAACTCGTCACCGCCCATGCGCACCACCAGATCGGTGTCGCGCAGCAGCTCACGAAGGCGCTCAGCCACGGCGCACAGCAGGGCGTCCCCGCTGGCATGGCCCAGTGTGTCATTGACCTGCTTGAAACGGTCCAGATCCAGGTACAGCAAGGCCCCTGCGGTGCCGCCGGGGGTGCAAATGGGCTTTTGCAGCAGGCTGCGGTTGGGCAGGCCGGTCAAGGGGTCGTGCAGCGCCAGGTAGGCCACTTCGGCCTGTGCACGCTTGCGGTCGTCCACGTCTTCGAGCACGCCCAGCCATTCGGCGATGCATTGCTGCGCGTCCAGGATGGCCGCGCCCCGTGCCCGCATCCAGCGCCACTGCCCATCCTGGGTGCGCAGCCGCAGCTCCACATCCAGGCTGCGGCTGGCGTCCAGCAAAAGCGCTTCGGCCTGGCCTTTCAGCTGCGCAGCATCTTCGGGGTGCACATGGCGCAGCCAGCCCAGCTGCAGCGCCTGGGCATCGGGCGTGCCGCCCAGGGCTTGCCAGCCCACGATGGACAGCACCCGGCCCTTGGCGTCCAGGCTCCACTGGACCGAGGCGCCAGCATGCGCCAAGGTGCGGGCGCGTTGCTCGCTGGCAGCCAAGGCGGCGGCGGCCTGGTGCTGTGCGGCCAGGGTGACATCCAGCTGCGCGCGCGCCTGGCTCAGGCTTTGGCGCAGCATTTCGAACTCCCGCACCATCACCACCGGGCCATCGCCTGCGCTGGGGCCAGCGGTGTAGGAGGCGCCGGTGCGTGTGCTGATGGTCAGCTGGCGGATGGGGCGCAGCAGCTGGCGCGACAGCCAGGCGCAGAGCAGGCCGGCAATGGCCAGGGCCAACAGGCTGGCCAGCACGATGTCGATCACCGGTCTTTGCCAGCGGGCGTTGAAGGCTTCCAGCGGCTCGCCAGCGACCACCACCCAGCCAGGCGTCTTGGGCAGTTGGTAGAAACTGAATATCACCCGGCCGCCATCGGCCCGTTGCGCCTCGAAACTGCCCCGGTGGGCCGCCACGGCCTGCAGCCGCTCCCAGTCTGGAACCGTGGTGCCAATGAAGCGCTCGGCATGGGCCGAACGCGCCAGAATGCGGCCCTCGCCATCGGTGATGGCGATCAGCACGCCATCGCTGGTCTGGCTGGGGGCCGTGCTGACCAGCTCGGCCGGGGGCGTGGTGAGCACCAGCACCTGCTGCGATGCGGGGCCTACGCGCACGGCCATGGCCACGACGGGTATGCCGTTCTGGAAAAAAAGCTGTGAAAAGGCCGGTGTGCTGCTGCGCAAGGCTTGCGCGGCCAGCGAGCGGTGGCCAGGCAGCAGCTGCGCCGCGCTGGAAGAGGCCATGTCCGGTTGCACCTGGTCAGGGCTCAGCAGCATCAGGCTGCTGCGCTCGTCCAGGCCGGTCAGGCGCATCCACCGGTCCAACGCGCTGGCGCTGAGAAAGTTGCCGTCGGCTGCTAAGGACTGCAGCATGGCGGCTCTGCCGAGCAGGTCGGATTCGGCGGCATGGCCGAGGTTGCTGGTGATATCCAGCATGCGGTTGAGGCTGCTGTCCCGGTAGGACTGCGCGACATGCTGCACGGTGTAGATACCGGCGGCCAGAATCGGCAAGGCTGCCGCCAGCATCAGCAGCACCAGGTAGGTGCTCAGGCTGCGCGCGCGCGCAGCCACCGGCTCCAAGGCAGGGCCGTTGGAGAGCGTTGCTTCAGAGGGCGACAGGGTGGGGGAATGGGAGGCGGGCATTGGCGACGGCGGGACAGATCCCTTGGCTTAGGGCCAGATGCGTGTGGGGTTGGGAGGGTGTCGGCGGAATAAGGCCGACATGATTATCGGGTGCCTTTTTATATATTTCAACGAACTAGCCGGTGCATGACAATTGTTATAGGACTGGGTCTGCGGCGCCTGGCGGTGGGCGTTCAAAGCTGCCTGGTCTGTGTGCAATGCGCAACAGCTCAAGCCCAGTTGGAGGCCAGCATGGCCAGGCCCGCCAAGGTCAGCAGGCCCAGCACCACGCGTTTGAAGGCCACATCGCTGATGCGTTCGTACAGCCGCGCGCCCCAGATGGATGGCAATACCATGGCTGGCAGCGCAATGGCCAGCATGGGCAGCATGCGTTGGCTGACGAGGCCGGTGGCGACATAGCTGGCAAAGGTGACGGACAGCATCGTGAGGTTGAAGTTCTGGATCACCTGGCGCTGGGTGTCTCTGGCCATGCCGGTGATCTGGCACCACAAGGTCGGCACCACACCTGAAAAGCCGCCCAGCGCCGCCATGGCCCCGCCGGCCAGCCCCGCCAGCCCATTGGCGAGCGAGCGGCCAGGCCCTTGGCTCAGCGGCCCCGAGGCGATACGCCCCAGCCGGTGCGAGACGGCCATCAGCGGGCAGAAGATGACCAGCAAGGCACCCAGCACGGTCTTGAACAGCTGCGCATCCAGAAGGGGCAGCAGCCGCAAACCCAGGGGCAGGCCACAGAGCCCGCCCAGCAAAAATGGCCAGAGCATGCGCCAGTCAAAGCCGCGCCGCACCTTCAACGCCTGGATGATTTGCCCGCACAAGCCACCAAACACCGCCAGCACTGCAGCCAGCGAGGGCTCCAAGGCCCAGGCCCACAGCGCCATGGCTGTCATGCTGTAGCCAAAGCCCGAGAGCCCTTGCACAAAACCCGCAAGGGCTGCGCCGATGACGATGAGGAGGAGGGTGTCCATGGCGGAGCGTTTTCCTGGGCCACGACCGGCTGGGTTGCCGGTGGGCTTGCCACAAAAAAGCGACCCGGCGGGTCGCTTGGCCTGGGTTTAAGCCTCGTAGCTGTCCAGCGGCACGCAGCTGCAAAACAGGTTGCGGTCGCCATAGACATTGTCGACCCGGCCCACCGGGCTCCAGTACTTGGCGCGGCGCAGGGCGGGCACCGGGTAGGCGGCAGCCTCGCGGCTGTAGCCATGGCTCCACTCGCTGGCCAGCAGGGTCTCAGCGGTGTGGGGTGCGTTCTTGAGCAGGTTGTCATCCTGCGCGGCGTGGCCCGCTTCGATCTCGGCGATCTCGCCACGGATGGCGATCATCGCTGCGATAAAGCGGTCCAGCTCGTAGAGGCTCTCACTTTCGGTGGGCTCGACCATCAAGGTGTTGGGCACCGGGAAGGACAAGGTCGGCGCGTGGAAGCCGTAGTCGATCAGGCGCTTGGCAACGTCCTCGGCCATCACGCCGCAGCTGTCCTTGAAGTGGCGCAGGTCCAGAATGCACTCGTGCGCGACGTGGCCGTGCTCACCGGCGTACAGAGTCGGGAAGTGTTCTTCCAGGCGCTTGCTGATGTAGTTGGCGTTCAGGATCGCGGTCTCGGTGGCGCGCTTGAGGCCGGGCTCACCCATCATGCGGATGTACATCCAGCTGATGGGCAGCACGGCGGCATTGCCCAGCGGTGCGGCGCTGACGGCGCCCACCTTGCCGGGCACGCCAGCGGTGGCATGGCCAGGCAGGAAGGGCACCAGGTCTTCGACCACGCAGACGGGACCGACGCCCGGGCCGCCACCGCCGTGGGGGATGCAGAAGGTCTTGTGCAGGTTCAGGTGGCTGACATCGCCGCCGAACTCACCCGGTGCGGCCAGGCCGACCTGGGCGTTCATGTTCGCGCCGTCCACATAGACGCGGCCGCCATGGCTGTGCACCAGCTGGCACAGCTCCTTCACCTGGGTCTCGAACACGCCGTGCGTGCTGGGGTAGGTGATCATGATGCAGGCCAGGTTGGCGCTGTGCTTTTCGCAGGCCAGTTGCAGGTCTGCCATGTCGACATTGCCGTTCTCATCGCACTTGGTGACCACCACCTGCAGACCCACCATCTGCGCGCTGGCCGGATTGGTGCCGTGGGCGCTGCTGGGGATCAGGCAGATATTGCGGTGCGCCTCGCCCTTGGAGGCGTGGTAGGCCTTGATGGCCAGCAGGCCGGCGTACTCGCCTTGCGAGCCGGCATTGGGCTGCAGGCTGATGCCGGCGTAGCCGGTGGCCTGGCACAGCCATTCGCGCAGCTGGGCATCGAGCAGCGCATAGCCTTGCAGCTGGTCGGCCGGGGCAAAGGGGTGCATGTTGGCAAACTCGGGCCAGGTGATGGGGATCATCTCGCTGGTCGCGTTGAGCTTCATCGTGCAGCTGCCCAGCGGGATCATGCTGCGGTCGAGCGCCAGGTCCTTGTCCGACAGGCTGCGGATGTAGCGCAGCATCGCGGTCTCGGAATGGTGGGTGTTGAAGACCGGGTGGGTCAGGTAGGCGCTGGTGCGCTGCAGCGCTTCGGGGATCAGCGAGGTGCTGCCTTCGTCCATGGCCTCGATGTTGGGCAGGGCCTGGCCGGGCTGGGCGAAGATGCTCCACAGCAGTTCCACATCGGTGCGGCTGGAGGTTTCGTCCAGGCTGATGCACAGGTACTCGCCCCAGGCCTTGCGCAGGTTGGCGCCCTGGGCCAGTGCGCGGGCGAGGATGGCGTCCGTGGAGTCCTTGGTGTGCAGCGACAAGGTGTCGAAGGCGCTGTCATGGTGGCGGGCGCTAAAGCCCAGCGCCGCCAGGCCACGGCTGAGGATAGCGGTCAGGCGTGCCACGCGCTGGGCAATGCGCTTGAGGCCGGCCGGGCCGTGGTAGACCGCGTACATGCTGGCGATCACCGCCGGCAGCACCTGGGCGGTACAGATATTGGAGGTGGCTTTTTCGCGGCGGATATGTTGCTCGCGCGTCTGCAGCGCCAGGCGGTAGGCCGGGTTGCCATGCACATCGACGCTGACCCCTACCAGGCGGCCTGGCAGCGAGCGCTTGTAGTCATCGCGGCAGGCCATAAAGGCGGCGTGCGGGCCGCCGGCGCCCATGGGCATGCCAAAGCGCTGGCTGTTGCCCACGACGATGTCGGCACCCCATTCGCCGGGTGGCGTGAGCACGGTCAGCGCCAGCAGGTCGGTGGCCACAATCGCGGCGGCCTGCTTGGCATGGATGGCATCGACGTCGGCCTTCCAGTCGACGATCCAGCCGCTCGAGGCCGGGTACTGGATGACGGCGGCAAACAGCTCGCCGGCCAGCGCAGACTCCCATTCGTCCTTGCTGTTGGCCACCAGCACGTCCAGGCCCAGCGGCGCGGCACGGGTCTGGATGACTTCGATGGTCTGGGGGTGCAGGTCACCGGCCAGCACAATGCGGTTGCTCTTGGACTTGACCGAGCGCTTGGCCAGGGTCATGGCCTCGGCAGCGGCCGTGGCTTCATCCAGCATCGAGGCATTGGCGATGGGCATGCCGGTCAGGTCGCAGACCATGGTCTGGAAGTTGACCAGCGCTTCCATGCGGCCTTGCGAGATTTCGGCCTGGTAAGGCGTGTAGGCGGTGTACCAGGCGGGGTTCTCCAGGATGTTGCGCAAAATCACGCCGGGCGTGAAGGTGCCGTAGTAGCCCTGGCCGATAAAGCTCTTGAGCACCTGGTTCTTGCTGGCCAGGGCCTTGAGCTCGGCCAGCGCGGCCGCTTCGGTCACGGGCTCGGGCAGGTCCATCGGCTTGCTGCGCACGATGGAGGCGGGCAGCACCTTGTCGATCAACGCATCGAGCGAGGGCAGGCCCAGGGCCGCCAGCATGCTGGCCTCGTCGGCGCTGCCGGGGCCAATGTGGCGGGCGATAAATTCACTGGCGTTTTCCAGCGCGGCGAGGGGCTCTTTGGAGGGCATCAGCATGGTCCGAGGCGGTGTAAATGGAGGGGTTGGGGCTGGCGCGGTATCAAAGAGCGCTGGCAGCGAGGAAAAAAGTGGGTCAGCCCGAGGGCTGGCCTGCTGGTGGCCCGCAAAATGTTCAGTGGCAGGCCAGCAGCAGGGCCAGGGCGTCAGGCGTTGGCGGCGAAGTCGTTGTAGGCGGTCTCGTCCAGCAGCGCGTCGAGCTGGGCCACATCGCTCAGCTTGACCTTGAAGAACCAGCCGCTGTTGAGCGGGTCGGAGTTGGCGAGCGACGGGTCATTGCGCAGCGCTTCGTTGATTTCGACGATCTCGCCGGTCACCGGCATGAAGACGTCAGCAGCGGCCTTGACCGACTCCACCACACCGGCCACGTCGCCTTGGTTGAACGAGGCGCCGACTTCCGGCAGATCGACAAACACCACATCGCCTAGCGCGTCTTGCGCGTGGACGGTGATGCCGACCACGGCGGCATTGGTGTCGGTGATGTTGATCCATTCGTGGTCGCGGGAGAACTTGATCGTCATAGGAATACTCCAGTTTGTAGGCGTGAATTGTGTCCAGGAGGGTGCTCAGGCACCACCCAGCAGCTACTTTAGCCGCGGAAATAGCGGGGAGGAACAAAAGGCATGGCCGCCACCTCGACCGGCACCGCTTTGCCGCGCACCATGGCATGCAACTGCGTGCCGATCGCCGCGAGGGCCGGCTCCACATAGGCCATGGCAATGGGTTGGTCGATCGTGGGGGCGAGCAAGCCGCTGGTGGTCACGCCAACGACCTGGCCATCGAGGTTGCGGATCTCGACTTGCTCGCGCACGGGAATGCGCTCTTTCGCGACCAGGCCCACGCGCTTACGGGCGAGGCTGGCAGGGTTGTCGATCTGGGCAAGCACCTTGTCGGCACCGGGGAAGCCGCCTGCGCGTGCACCGCCAGTGCGGCGCACTTTCTGGATCGCCCAGTTCAGGCCGGCTTCGGGTGGGGTGGTGGTGGCATCGAGGTCGCTGCCGTAGAGGCAGAGACCGGCTTCCAGGCGCAGCGAGTTGCGGGCGCCCAGCCCAATCGGCTGCACCTCGGGCTGGGCCAGCAGCTTGCGTGCCAAGGCCTCGGCCTCATGGCTGGCCACTGAAATCTCGAATCCGTCTTCTCCGGTGTAGCCGCTGCGGGTGATAAAGCAGGCGATGCCGTCCACATCAAAGTCGCCACCAGTCATGAACACCAGTTGCTCCACACCGGGGGCCAGGCGGGCCAGCGCGGTGGCGGCCTGGGGGCCTTGCAGCGCCAGCAGGCCCCGGTCGGGCAGGGGCAATACCTGGCAGCGCTGGCCGATGCGTTCAGTGATCAGCGCAATATCTGCCAATTTGCAGGCGCCATTGACGATGACGAACAGCTCCTGCTCGGAGACGCGGAAGAACATCAGGTCATCGACAATGCCGCCCTCGTCATTGAGCAGCAGGCCGTAGCGCTGCTTGCCAATGGCCAGGTCGATGACATCGACGGGCACCAGGGTTTCAAAGGCGGCAGCGGCGTCGGGGCCGACCAGGCGCAGTTGGCCCATGTGCGAGACATCAAACAGGCCCGCTGCCGTGCGGGTGTGCTTGTGCTCGGCGATCAGCCCTTGGGGGTATTGCACGGGCATGGAATAGCCGGCAAAGGGCACCATGCGTGCGCCCAGCTCGATATGCAGGGCGTTCAAAGGGGTGGACAGCAGGGCGGATGCGGTGGCGGACATGGATTCTCCAGGGCAAATAACAAGGCATGCAGCCGTTGCCGGTTGCATGCTGTTTGCCCTGCTGTCCGCTTTACCTGAGAGATTCACCCGCCGCTTTGAGGCCAGGGGGCTTGCTCCTTCGGTGGATGGCGTCCAGGCGCCACCTCTCTCCAGCTGGGAACGCCGGCAGTCACATGCTGCGCGGCGGGGCCAGTCCTTTTGCCTGAGCGTTCGGCAGCTGCATATGGCAGTAGCCTGCGCCTTCGGCGGCCGCGCTGCGCGTTGGTTGACAACGGGGGCGACTCTCTCCTGACTGCGGCGATTTTAGCGGCAACTGGCCGCTTGCGCCTGCAAAAGGGTTGGCCCACATGCAAAAAAGCCACCGGCGGGCGGTGGCTCAGCGATGCCAGTGGGCCGGATCAGCGGTAGACCAGATCGCGCAGCGCCAGTGATATGCCCGGCACATAGGTAATCACCATCAGGCACAGCAAGATCACCCCGACAAAGGGCAGCAGGTGTTTCATGATCTGGTCCAGCGATATTCGGGCCACCGTACAGGCGGCAAACAGGTTGACGCCAAAAGGCGGCGTGATCATGCCCAGCGCCAGGTTCACCACCATGATCAGGCCGAAATGCACTGGGTCGATGCCAAAGTGCATGGCCACCGGTGCCAGGATCGGCGCCAACACAATGATGGCCGCACTGGTCTCGATGAACATGCCGATGATGAACAACGCTGCATTGACGCCCAGCAGGAACATGGCCGGGCTTTGCAGCACTTCTTCGAGCCAGCGGCCAATCGCATCGGGCACGCCGGCGCGGGTGATCAGGAACGCAAACAGCCCGGCATTGGCAATGATGAACATGATGATCGACGAGGAGATCGCCGATTTGCGGAAGATCGCATACAGGTCGCGGATCTTGATCTCGCGGTAGATCAGTGTGCCTACCACCAGCGCGTAGAACACGGCCACGGCCGAGGCCTCGGTGGGGGTGAAGACACCGCCATAGATGCCGCCCAGGATGATGACCGGCATCAAGAGCGCCCAGCCTGCCTGCAGCGAGGCCTTGCCAAAGCCCAAGCGGCCCTCGCCATCGTTCTTGCCCCAGCCTTTGTACTTGCAGTAGGCCCAGACAAAGAACATCAACACCGCGCTGATCAGCAGGCCCGGGCCAACGCCGGCGATGAACAACTCGCCAATCGACACCTCGGCGCTTACGCCATAGAGAATCATCGGGATGGACGGCGGAATGATCACGCCCAGCTCGGCGCTGGTGGCCTGCAGTGCGGCGGCATAGCTCTTGGGGTAGCCATGCTTGATGAGCGCCGGGATCAGGATGGCGCCAATCGCAAAGGTGGTGGCGACCGAGGAGCCGGAGACGGCGGCAAAGATCATGCAGGTGAGCACGCAGGTCATCGGCAGACCGCCCTGGATGCCGCCAACAATGCTTTTGGCAAACTCCACCAGGCGGCGCGAGATGCCGCCGGTCTCCATCAGGTTGCCCGCCAGAATGAAAAACGGAATGGCAGCCAGCGGGAATTTGTTGATGGCGCCAAACATCTCTTTGACGGAGATGAGCATATTGGCATTGCTGGCCTGGATACCTAGGATGGAGGCCAGGCCGATGGAGACGGCAACGGAGACGGTGAGCGCAAAGCACAGCACCATCGTGGAAAGCATCACGGCGGTCATTGCGCGTTCTCCAGTTCAGTATTTTGGGGTTCCAGCAGGTTGCCGATGACGCCGAAGACGGCAAACAGGGCGCCGACTGGCACGGCCAGGTAGGCCCAGAACATGGACAGCGATTCGAGCCCAGCCATGGTCTGCACGCCGCCCCGGCGCGCATAGTCCCAGCCCCACCAGATCAGCACGGCCAGCAGCGCCAGGGTGGCGATGCAGACAAAGCCGCTGAGCAGGCGGCGCATGGCAGGCGGTGCCCAGCGCTTCAAGACATCGACGCTGACCATGGCGCCTTGGCGGAAGGCCATCGGAATGGCGAGGAAGACCATCCAGATGAGGCTGAAGCGGATCAGCACTTCGGTCCATTCAGCGGGCTGCTCCAGCACGAAGCGGGTGAGTATCTGGAACATGCCCAGCACGGATGCGATGGCCAGCATCAGGCAGGCGCCGGCCATGGCGATGCCCGATGTCCAGCGCTCAAAATTGAGAAAAGCGTTTTTCATGGTGACCGGGTGGACAGGCGGCTGCAGTGCCGCCTGGCTCCACCCTCCTTGCGCGTGTTGACACAACAGCGGCTGGCGCCTGGTGGGGCGTCAGCAGCGGTTGGGTACCAAAGGAGGAACTGTGATCAAGCAGAACCGCGCCTGATGGGCGCTGGCGCCGCTTGACGCACAGGGCTTACTGGAAGTTGCGGATGCGGTCGAGGTTGGCCTTGCCAAACTGCTTTTCGAAGTCGGCATTGGTCTTCGTCAAGGTGGCGACAAACTTGGCCTTGTCGACGTTCTCTACCACCTGCATGCCCTTGGCACGCAGCTCGGCCACGCCATTGGCGTCGTCTTGGTCTACACGGGCACGGTTGGCCTTGGTGGCAGCCTGGGCGGCTTGCACAAAGGCGGTCTTGTCTGCGGCGCTCAGCTTGTCGTAGGTCGCCTTGTTCATCACCAGGATGCAGGGCGAGTAGACGTGGCCGGTCAAGCTCAGGTGCTTTTGCACCTGGTCAAACTTGGCCGAGGTGATGACGGGCAGCGGGTTCTCCTGGCCATCGACCGTGCCTTGCTGCAAGGCGGTGAACACCTCGGGGAAGGCCATCGGCGTGGTGATGATGCCCAGGGCCTTGTAGGCCTGGATGTGGACCGGGTTCTCCATGGTGCGGATCTTCAGGCCCTTGGTGTCATCGGGGCTGTTGATCGCGCGCTTGGAGTTGGTCATGTGGCGAAAGCCGTTCTCGGCCCAGGCCAGGGCCTTGAAGCCCTTGCTGTCGAACTTGGCCAGCAGCTCATTGCCGATGGGGCCATCGAGCACGGCGCGGGCATGGGCCTTGTCGCGGAACAGGAAGGGCACATCGAGGATCTTGGTCTCGGGCACAAAGTTGGGCACCGGGCCGCTGGAGCTGAAGGCCAGCTCCTGCGTGCCCAACTGCACCGCTTCGATCGACTCGCGCTCGCCGCCCAGTGAGCCGTTGTAGAACGTTTGGACCTTGTAGCGCCCGCCCGTGCGCTGCTCCACCTCTTTGGCAAAGGTGTCGATCGCTACGCCCTGGTGCGAGTTCTGAGCGACGGAGATGCTGATGCGCATCGTCGTCTGCGCCAATGCGGGCCCTGCGGCCATCAAGCCCATCGCTACCCCGATACCCCAGGCCAATTTCTTCATCTGCATGACTTGTCTCCCCGGCTGTGCCGAATGGTTTTATAGGCGCCTGCGGATGCCCGCATGCGCTTTGCATTGTGGGCAAGGCTGGGCCATTCGGTATTGGGGTTTTTATGCTGTTTCGCCGAGGGCTACTTGCGTTGTTAGCAGATATTGATCTAAGTGATTGATAAATAATTACTGTTTATGAATAATCACGCTTGCCAATGTCGCCGGCCCTGTCACCGTGTAGACAGAGTGGCTGCCTAAAACCTTCCCGGGGGAAAGGCCTCAGGGATTGAGGGCTTGTAGCCGCTCCACCGTGCCGACATCCACCCAGCGGCCGTCATAGCGGCTGGCGCTGCAGCGGCCTGCCTGCATGGCCGCGCGTAGCTGCTGCACCAGCGGCATCTTGGTGCCCTGGGGGTTGCCAGCGGGGATGTCGCAGTAAGGCGCGCTGAACAAGGCTTTTTTCAGCAGCGCGACCGAGCAGTAGGTCAGGCGCGGGCGCGGGTCGTCAGCGGCGGGGTTCTCGGCCCGGCCCTCGGCCGTCAGCACAAAATCACCCTGGGGATGGTGGGGCGCATTGGGCACCAGCCACAGATGCGCCAGGTCATCGCTGTGCGCAAAGCGCTGGCGCAGGGCCTCGTCAAACGGAAAGTCGGGGATGAACACATCGCCCGAGACCAGCCAGAAGGTATCGTCCAGTGCAGGCAAGGCGCGGCTGATGCCGCCGCTGGTCTCAATGCCGCCGCCAAAGTCCAGGTCTTCTCGCGAGTAGCAAATCTGCAGCCGTTCTGCACCGATCTGGGCCACAGCGGGTGCTGAGGGCCAGGTATCGGCCACCTGCTGGCCCAGCCAGCCGGTGTTGATGACCAGGCGCTGCACGCCGGCATGGGCCAGCTGCTCCATGCTGTGCTGCATCAGCGGCTTGCCCTGCACGGGCAGCAGGGGCTTGGGGGTGTGGTCGGTCAGCGGGCGCATGCGCTCGCCGCGGCCGGCGGCCAGCACCATGGCCTGGGCGCGAAAATCAAGAGGGAATGACATGGGTGATGGAAGCAAAGAGGTCGGGCGCCCAAGCAGAAAGCAATGCGCTCAGCCTTTCCAGGTGAAGGGAAACTTCAGCTGCTTGAAAAAGCCATTGGGCACATAGTCGCCCAGCACGCCGTAATCGGTGGGCCAGACTTTATCGCTTTTGACGGCGGTGCCAAACAGGTAGTCCAGAAAGGCGAAGTGGGCGGCGTAGTTCTTGTCCAGCGCTTCGACGTCCTGGCTGTGGTGCCAGTGGTGGAAGTTGGGCGTGACGATGATATAGCGCAGCGGGCCCAGGCGCACGCTGACATTGGCGTGGTTGAAGACCGCCTGGAAGCCGACGATGATGATGTAGGCATCGATCACCTCCTTGCTGAAGCCCAATACATAGATGGGGGCCAGCACCAGGGTGCGGGTGATCAGCAGCTCCAGAATGTGCTGGCGCGAGCCGGCCAGCCAGTCCATGCTTTTGACGCTGTGGTGCACCGCGTGGATGCGCCAGAGCAGGGGGACCTCGTGGTAGGCGCGGTGCGTCCAGTACTGCACCAGATCGGCGACCAGGATGATCAGGAACAGCGCGACCCAGAAGTTCAGGTTGGCGACCCAGCCCCGGATGCCGTCATGCGCAGCCCAGCCAAAAAACTGGTGCACCATCAGGTTGGTGGCCAGCAGCACAAAGCCCACCACCATGTGGTTGACCAGAAAATGGTGAAAGTCGGTCTGCCACTCGGGGCGGAAGACCGGCTGGTCCTTGCGCAGCGCAAACAGCTTTTCAATGAAGATGAAAATCAGCGAGCTGCCCAGCAGATCCAGGATGAACCAGTCCAGCCCGATGTAGGGCGTATCGGTGGCAAACGTGCCCACGGGCACCTTGTTGCCGCCCAACAGCGCCGACAGCGCCACCAGGCCAAAGGCCGAGGCTGCCAGCCAGCGCACCCGGCCCAGCACGATCAAGGCCACTGACAGGCCGCCGGCGATCACCATGCTCCAAAACAGCAGCTGGCGCATCAGATCGACGTTGTAGCTGCGGCGCAGCTCTGGCGTGGTGAGGTACTGTGGAAAGTGGAAAGCCAGTACCCCTAAAAAGCACATGGCCGCCAAGATCAGGGCAATCACCCCGGCCACCATGCCCTTGCCCGAGCGCAGCGCGCCATGGCTTTCTGACAGTTCATTGAGTCGCTTAAACATAGCTGTTTGTTGACCGGTCGTATGCGCTGATCTCCAACTCCTCAGCACTCGGAAGCGGTCTGTTGTTGTGGTTCCTGGGCGCCACTATGCCATGGGCCGAGCGCAAGGCGGGCAGGGAATGGACTTGCAAATGCAATAGTTTTGTTACATAGAAGCCCGGTGCGCAATGCAACAGCCCCCATGGCAGCGGTAACCGCCTGGGGGCTGATGGAGAGAGGGGCTGCCGGTAAGCAGGCTCTGCCAGAAAGAGGCTTCGGTAAAAGTGTTTCGATGCAGAAAGTATGCAGACTTATCCTGCAAAAAATATTTTGTTTTGCTGACCATTGCGTCTTAATATAGAAAAATATTCTAAATTTATGAATGGTGCAGAAAATCATGCTTCTTGATACCTTGGACCGCAAAATTCTCCGCCAGCTGCAACACAACAGCCGCGCCAGCCTGCAGGAGATTGGCCAGGCCGTGGGCTTGAGCGCATCGCCCTGCTGGGGCCGCATCAAAAAGATGGAAGAGGCTGGCGTGATCCAGGGGTACTCCGTGCGGCTGTCACCGCAGGCGTTGGGCTTGGGCGACACGGTGCTGGTGATGGTGACCTTGGACAGCCACAGCGACAACACGCTGGAGAAGTTTGGCGAGCTGCTCGCCACCATTCCCGAGGTGGTGGAGGCACACCTGGTATCGGGTGAGTACGACTACCTGCTGCGGGTGGTCGTCAAGGACACGCGAGACTATGAGCGGCTGCTGCGCGAGAAGCTCTACAAGATCAAGGGCATACGCCACAGCCAGTCGAGCTTTGTGCTGCGCACGCTCAAGCATGCGGATTTGCCGCTGGGGGTGTAGCAAGCCTGCCCCTTCGCATGCCCCGCGCACATCAAAAAGCCAACTTCAAGGAGTTGGCTTTTTTGCTGGCAGGTCGCTTGGCGCGTGCCCCGGCTTAGATCGGGAAGGGCGGCAAACTGGTGCGGGAGCTTCTTGCTTACTTGGTCAGAATCAACTTGCCCAACTTGGTGGTTTGCAGGCGGTAGATGGCGCCGTTGTGGACAATGGACACCGCTTTGGCGCCTTGGAGCAGCTCGCTGCTCTCCAAGGCGGCCGAATGCGTGGCATGGCCTTGGGACACGCTGGCACTCTTGCTGGCGGCGGCGAGCGGGGTGGCGGGTTGGGCGATGGTTTGCATGGCAGTACTCACTGGGATAAAACTGAAGCAAATGATAACTATTCGCATTCCATGAGTCCAGTGTTTATTTGAAATCTCCCGGGCTAAAGGGTAAAAAACCACGGCGCTGGGACTTGCGCCGTGGCTAGTGGGGCGCTTTGCACGCCGACAAGGGCTGGAGATGGCTCAGGTAGGCTGCACGCCGGCATCCTGCAGCAGTTTTTTCCAGATCGGTAATTCGCGGCGCCAGTCGTCCTGAAAGCGCGCTGGGCTGTCGTCGGTAAAAGGCACAAAGCCGGCCACCAGCACCCGGGCGTTTACGTCACGCGTCTGCAGGGCCTTGCGCACTTCGGCCCCCAGCTGCTCCACCACCGGCGCCGGGGTGCCGCCGGTAGCCGCTATCCCCAGCCAGCCGGAGATGGTGAAGGCCTCTTGCTTGTGGCCTTGCTCGGCAAAGGTGGGCACATCGGGCAGGGCGGGCACGCGGCTGGGGCCGGTAAAGCTGATCGCGCGCAGCTTGCCGCTGTCGATATGCTGCTTGAGCGAGAGGATGCTGCCGATGCCCATCATCAGCTGCCCGCCCACGAGATCTTGCACCATCGGTGCCTCGCCCTTGTAGGCGATGTGGCTCATGTCTGCGCCTGTCATGTTGCTCAGGCTGGCGAGCACCAGATGGCCTTGTGAGCCGATGCCATAGCTGCCATACGAGAGCTTGCCCTTGTTGGCGCCGATGTAGGCAATCAACTCCTGCAGATTGCGCGCCGGGAGCTGGCCATTGGTTACCAGCACGATGGGTGCCCAGCAGATGCGCACCACAGGCACCATGTCCTTTTGCGGGTCGTAGGAGATCTTTTTGAACATGAACTGGTTGGACAGCATGGTGCTGGTCGTCCCCAGAGTGAGTGTGTGGCCATCGGCCGCCGCCTTGGCGACTGCATCGCAGGCCAACAAGCCCGCCGCACCCGGGCGGTTGTCAACGATGGCGGGCTGGCCCATCTGCTGGCCCAGCCGATCGCTGACACTGCGGGCCAGCACATCGGTGGCGCCGCCTGGGGCAAAGGGCACGATCACGCGCAGGGGCTTGGTCGGGAAGCTGGCCTTGTCACCGGCCGCGTGGGCGATGGGTACCAGCGGCAGGCCGCTGGCGGCGGCGGCACTGGCAACGGCCAGGCGCAGCATCTGGCGCCGGCGCAAGGGCGGGTGGGATGGGGATGGTGGGGTGCCGAACTTCTGCATCAATCGTTGTCTCCTCTCACTAGTAATAGTTGGGGGAGGCGCTGGTGATGGTCGGTTTGCCCGCCGTTGCTTCGGCCAGTACAGGTCGCCATGGCGCTTGTCCTGCTAACCAGTTTAGGCAGTGCGGGCGAACGTGCGGCGTCGCTTGGGCGTCACTGCGGGTAAATCGGGAGCCCTGCCTTGGCGGGCTGCGTGCGCATGAAAAAAGGGCTCCTGCTGGAGCCCTTGGGTGGTTGGTGGCGGTTTACTCGCCCACCTGGTCGGTGATGAAGCCGATCTTTTTGAGGTTGCTGCGCTGGGCAGCGGCCATGGCCTGGGCCACTTTTTCGTACTTCACATCGCGGGCGCCACGGATGTGCAGCTCGGGCTGGGGCTCCTTGCTGGCTTCGGCCTGCATGTTGGACTCCAGCTCCGCATCGCTCACGGCCTTGCCGTTCCAGTTGTAAGTGCCATCGGTCAGGATGGCCAGCTGGATGGTGTCGGGCTTAGCGTCTTCCGGCGTGTTGACGGCGCGAGGCAGGTCGATGTTCACCGAGTGCTTCATCACCGGCACGGTGATGATGAAGATGATGAGCAGCACCAACATGACGTCTACCAGCGGCGTCATGTTGATCTCGTTCATGACCTCATCGGCATCGTCTTGCGTTCCAAAAGCCATGATCAGGCACCTTTCTTCAGCGGCGTGACCACCGCGCCAGGCTTGCTCGAATCAACATTCAGGCGGGTGCCGGTCACGAAGAAGGCGTGCAGGTCATGGGCGAAGCTGTTGAGGCGGTTGAGCACCGACTTGTTGCCACGCACCAGGGCGTTGTAGCCCAGCACCGCAGGAATGGCCACGGCCAGACCCAAGGCGGTCATGATCAGCGCTTCACCGATGGGGCCTGCGACCTTGTCGATGGAGGACTGGCCCGACATGCCGATGGCCACCAACGCGTGGTAGATGCCCCAGACGGTACCAAACAGGCCGATGAACGGCGCGGTGGAACCCACCGATGCCAGCACGGCCAGGCCGGACTGGGCGCGGGCGGTGAATTCGTCAATGCCATTGCGCAGGCAGCGCGTGATCCAGTCGCTGACGTCCAGCGAGTCATGCAGGTGCTCGGCGGTCTTGCGGTGGTGGGCGGTGGCTTCGCGGCCCTCGATGGCCAATTGGCGGAAGGGGTTGTCACCCTGGTCGCCCAGCTTGCTCAGGCCGGCGGCGAAATCAGCGCTGTGCCAGAAATCCTGGGCATTGCGGGCGTATTTCTTGAAACGCATGATATCGATGGCCTTGATGACGATCACGATCCATGAGGCGAGTGACATGGCTACGAGAATAATCGCGACCGTCTTGGTCACGAAATCTCCCTGAGCCCAGACGTGGGCGATGCCGAATTGCGAGTCCATAACTGATCCTATTTCCGTACGATTTAATTGAGTTCCCACTTGATGGGCACGTTGACCCACATGGGCCGGGGAGTTCCGTTGGAGGTGCCTGCCTTGAAGCGCCACTTGCGCACCGTGTCGAGCGCAGACTGGTCCAGGCGGTCGTAACCGCTGGATTTTTTCAGCTGCAGCTCCTGGGGCTTGCCTTCTTCATCGATGAAGGCGCGCACGATCGTGGTGCCCGTCTCACCCATGCGGCGGCTGATGGCCGGGTACTGGGGTGCCGGGTTGTTCAGGTAGGCCGCATTGCTCGACGGCAGCTGGATCACCGGGGGCGGTGGCGGCGCTGGTGGTGCGGGCGGAGCCGGTGGTGGCGAAGGAGGCGCTGGCGGCGGTGCCTCGATAGGCGGTGCCGGCGGCTGGGCCTCCGTTGTGCCTGTTACCGCATTGGGCGCAGGCGTCGGATCCTTGATGGCTTGTGGCTTGGGCGCGGGTTTAGGCGCTGGCTTGGGTTTGGGTTGGGGGGCTGGCGCAGGTGGCGGTGGCTTGGGGGTGGGCGGCGGAGGCGGCGCAACCACAGGCATGACCTCAGGCGCAATCAATTGCACCATCACTGGTTCTGGTTTTGGCAGCTCTAGCGCCGCGCTTTTGAGCAGGCCCGCCTGCAAGGCCCAAAGGCCTGCGACGTGCGCTGCCAGCACCGAACCCGTAACCACGATATTGCGCCCCAGGTTTTTGGAGGGGCTGTAAGGGTCTGGTGGAAGCATAAGGGCAATAAAAAATGCTGCAGCCCGAAGCCGCAGCACGGCAAATCAATGCGTTGGTGGCTTACTTTTGAAAGATCCACCAGAGAGAGGCAGCGACCAGAATCAGGCTACCGAGGACAGCGGCGAAGAGTTCCATGCTTTGCTTTCCATGATGGCGGTGGCAAGCTGGACCGGGTGGACTGCTGCCTCATTGCGCAAGGCTGCAACCGGACGGGACGCGCTGCATTGTTCGACCACATCGCGGGCGCAGCCTTCGCAGCAGCCGCATTGCAGTCCAACACCCAGTTCGAACTGGATTTCATCGAACGACATCCCCGCATGCGCGTGGCGAGCGATCTCTTTGTCCGAGACTCTGCGGCAAACACAAACGATCATAGTCAGATGAACAGCGTGGTGGCTGGCTAGTGAATAACTGAAGCGAATTATAAATAAGAATTTGTCGCATTCGCAATAATCTCCTGACTACAACAGGGGCTGCTATCGGACATATCGCTTCTTTCCTCCAGACGCATTGGCCGGTTGCTTCATTTTTATTGTTATGAATCAATAGTCTTTAAGAATAATCCAGATAGCTTTTGAAAACGAAAAATTGTGTGTATATAGCGGCAGCTGCCATGCTGAGCGAACGGCGAGGGCCCAGCAAAGGCATGGGGGCTGGTGCAACACGGGGCCAGCTGCAGCCAAGGGCAACCAGGTGCAGGGGGCAATGCAGGACCACCGCTGGGGTTCAACATGGGTGGGAACGGGCTAGCGAAAGAGAATGGGCGTAAAAAAAACCAGCATGGTCTATGCTGGTTTTTTGTGGCAGCGCCAAGGGCTGGGCTGCTGAACGTCTGTGTGACTTACTTGACGTGCTTGCCGATCAGGCCGGCCATCTCGAACATCGACACCTGGGGCTTGCCAAACACCTTCTTGAGCTTGTCATCGGCGTTGATCATGCGCTTGTTGGCGGCGTCTTGCAGGTTGTGGGCCTTGATGTAGACCCACAGCTTGCTGATGATTTCCGTGCGTGGCAGTGGAGCGGTGCCCACCACAGCGCCCAGTTCGGGGCTAGGGGTCAACGGCTTCATGAAAGCTGCGTTCGGGGTGCGCTTCTTTGCAGGCGCTGCGGTCTTGGATGCGGTTGCCATGTTTTGGTTTCCTTGTGTCAATATCTCTATGCCAGCCAGAGTGTCCCTGCGCTGGTTACAGCCATGCTAACGGCAAAAAAACCGCTTTCCTAGGGAGCGCAGCATTTTTTTGCCTCGAAATGTTGCTTGTTTTAGCTTTGCTAACCTTTGTTCATACATCAAAGCTATCAAGCAGCTGGGTAGGGTGTTGATTCTTGTTGTTTTTGTAGGTGGCCCCACTGGCTGCATCGTACTGCGTCCTGCTACGGTGTCAATCGGGGTCGCGCTGCAAAACTGTCGGCGGTCTGCCACGGCGGGGCAGGGGAAGGGTGGTCAAGGCCAGGCTGCAAACGGCGATGGCGAAAGCCAGCATTTGCAGCCCATTGAGCGATTCTCCCAAAAAGGCGACGCCGACCAGCGCGGTGGACAGCGGCAGCATCACCGTGAAAACGGCGCTTTGCGAGGCTGGCACGACTTGCAGCCCGGTCATCCACAGCCATACGGTGACCATACAGGCCGCCAAGGCATAGCCCAGCAGCAGCAACCAGGTGGCAATGCCCACCTGGCCAAAGTCGAAGTGCCAGGCCAGGTACACACCAAACGGCAGAGTTAGCACAAAGCCCCAGAGGTTGATCAGTGCGGCAATGCGCTTGGGGCTCAAGCTGTTGGTAAGTTTCTTGCCGATCACGGCATAGATGGCCTCGCAGAACACGGCGCCTACCAGCAGGAGCTGTCCGAGGCCTTGGTTGCCCTGGCCAGGCGTGGCAACCGCGCCAGGGTGTGCATCAGCGCTGGGCTTGGCAAAGGCCATCAGCGCAATACCCAGCACTGCCAGGCTGATGGCCACCATGACGCGCAGGCTGATGCGCTCCTTGAGCACCAGCCAACTGAGCAATGCAATGGCCGCAGGGATGGTGGCCAGGGTGACGCTGGCGGTCACGGCGCTGGTCATGGAGACGCCGGTGATCATGCACAGGGTAAACAGGAAATTGCCAAAAAACGATTCCAGAAACAGCAGCCACTTAGCTCTGGCGGGTAAGGCGGCCTCTTGGGCGGGGCGCTTGAGCCAGCCGATCATGGCGACCCCACCGATGCCAAAGCGCAGCCACGCCAGTAGCAGCACCGGAAAGGTGGCGGCCAGGGGTTTGGACAGTGCCACATAGGCGCCGACCAAGGACATGCTGAGCGCCAGGTAGAAGTAGGCCAGGGGTTTGCTGTGAATGCGCATGGATGAATGGGCAAGAAAAAGGTTGCCGGCAGGCCGAGCAAGCGCAAGAAACCTGTCACATCCGCTTTGCACAATGGGCCCAGCCGCATCATGCCGCATTCGGCCCGGCTTGGCGCGCCACGCGGCCAAGCGGGCGTCGCGGTCGTGCCAGCGCCACGGGTGCAGAAGCGCGATGGCGGCTGGAGGTTGCGGCGGTGAAAATGAGTTCTCATATTGTGAAATATCACAATATTGCACTGCATCAATATTTCTCAATATGAGAAATTGTATTTCGCAATATGAACTTGTATAGGTATATGATTGATTTTTAAGACATTTAAATTACTCTTATATAAGACATAAGACAAAATAGTTGGGCAGGGTAGGCGTACAGTTAGTGCCATGGACAGACGGTATCTGTCCTCCGTTTTTCGATTCCTTTGTTCATCCACTTTGATCCCCAGGAGCTCCCATGACTCAGAAACTGAACCAGCAACTCAGCCGTGACCAGCAAATTGCCGCCCTCGAACTCGATTGGGCGCAGAACCCGCGTTGGAAAGGCGTGAAGCGTGGTTACTCTGCCGCCGATGTGGTGCGTCTGCGCGGCAGCGTGCAGCCCGAGTACAGCTTGGCCCAGCGCGGTGCGCAGGTGCTGTGGGACAAGATCAATGGCGGCGCCAAGAAGGGCTATGTGAATGCCTTCGGCGCCATCACCGCCGGCCAGGCCATGCAGCAGGCCAAGGCGGGTCTGGAGGCGGTCTACCTCTCGGGCTGGCAGGTGGCGGCCGATGGCAACACCTCGGAGACCATGTACCCTGACCAGTCGCTGTATGCCTATGACTCGGTGCCCACCATGGTGCGCCGCATCAACAACACCTTCAAGCGTGCCGACGAGATCCAGTGGGCCAAGGGCGTGAACCCGGGCGACAAGGAATTCATCGACTACTTCCTGCCCATCGTGGCCGATGCAGAAGCCGGCTTTGGCGGCGTGCTCAACGCCTTCGAGCTGATGAAGAACATGATTGCCTCGGGCGCTGCTGGCGTGCACTTTGAAGACCAGCTGGCTGCTGTGAAGAAATGCGGCCACATGGGCGGCAAGGTGCTGGTGCCCACGCATGAAGCCTGCGAGAAGCTGATCGCTGCGCGTTTTGCAGCCGATGTGATGGGCGTGCCCACCATCGTGCTGGCCCGTACCGATGCCGAAGCGGCCAATCTGATCACCAGCGACCACGATGCCAATGACAAGCCTTTCCTGGTAGGTGATCGCACGCCAGAAGGTTTCTACCGGGTCAAGAACGGGCTGGAGCAGGCTATCAGCCGTGGCGTGGCCTACGCACCTTATGCCGATCTGGTGTGGTGCGAAACCGGCACGCCGGATCTGGGCTTTGCCCGTGAGTTTGCCCAGGCCGTGCATGCGTCGAGCCCTGGCAAGCTGCTGAGCTACAACTGCTCGCCGTCCTTCAACTGGAAGAAGAACCTGGACGATGCGACGATTGCCAAGTTCCAGGACGAACTGGCTGCGCTGGGCTACAAGTACCAGTTCATCACACTGGCCGGTATCCACAGCAACTGGTACAACACCTTCAAGTTTGCCCACGCCTACGCCCGTGGCGAAGGCATGAAGCACTATGTGGAGATGATCCAGGAGCCCGAATTCGCCGCCCGCGAGCAAGGCTACACCTTTGTGTCGCACCAGCAAGAAGTGGGCGCAGGCTACTTCGACGATGTGACCACCGTCATCCAGGGCGGCTCGTCCAGCGTCAAGGCGCTGACGGGTTCGACCGAGGAAGAGCAGTTCCACTGATCGGCAACTGGCATACCAGCCAAGGCGGCCTGCGGGCCGCCTTTTTGCTGGTTTTTCTGCGGGGCCCCGGCGCTGCGCTGGCCCCCGCCAGATAATGCCTGCTTGCGCATTTGCGCAGTTCCTCGATCACCGCCATGTCCAACTCCGTTGCCCCCGCCGCCCCCAAGATCTCCATCATCCATTGGCCTGCCAAGACGCTGGTCAACCCCGTCATCGGCAAACCCAGCCGTCCGATCAGCGGCGAGACCGAGTACCAGACCATGAATGTGTTCGAGGGCCTGGGCGGCAAGGTGAGTTCGGGCACCTGGCAGTCCACTGCCGGCCGCTTCAGCTCCAATGTGCAGGGCTATATCGAGTTCTGCGTTATCGTCGAAGGCGACTGCCGCCTGGTGGACCCCGATGGCACGGTACACAGCTTCGGCGTGGGCGACCATTTCATCATGCCCGAGGGCTGGACCGGTCACTGGGAGGTGGACAGCTTTGTGAAGAAGGTCTACCTGGTGGCAGAAGCCTGAGCGCAGTCTTTTCCCGCCGTATTTAGACCATAAAAAAACCGCTGTGGCCTTGGCAGGCGCACAGCGGTTTTGCGTTGCTGGAAGGATTCCGCTCGGGAATTACTTCTTGTCGTTGCCCAGCTGGGGCAGCGCATGGTTGCCGCTGGCGGTCAGCAGGCCGGTCTGGGTGTAGATGGCCAGCTTGTCGCGGGTGTCCATCAGGTCCAGGTTGCGCATGGTCAGCTGGCCAATGCGGTCGGCGGGGCTGAATGGCGCGTCCTCGACCTTTTCCATCGACAGGCGCTCGGGCTTGTAGGTCAGGTTGGCCGATTCGGTGTTCAGCAGCGAGTAGTCATTGCCACGACGCAGCTCCAGGGTCACGGTGCCGGTGATGGCGCGTGCCACCCAGCGCTGGGCGGTTTCGCGCAGCATGATGGCTTGCGGGTCAAACCAGCGTCCTTGGTACAGCAGACGGCCCAGGCGCAGACCGTTGATGCGGTACTGCTCAATGGTGTCTTCGTTGTGGATGCCGGTCACCAGGCGCTCGTAGGCGATGTGCAGCAGGGCCATGCCGGGGGCTTCATAGATACCGCGGCTCTTGGCCTCGATGATGCGGTTCTCGATCTGGTCGCTCATGCCCAGGCCGTGGCGGCCGCCGATGCGGTTGGCTTCCAGGAAGAAGGCGACCGGGTCTTCGATGCGCTGGCCGTTCAAGGCCACAGGGCGGCCTTCTTCGAAGGTGATGGAGACTTCCTCGGCCTTGACGTCGACCTCGGGCTTCCAGAACGCCACGCCCATGATGGGGTTGACGATGCGGATGCCGCTGTTCAGGAACTCCAGGTCCTTGGCTTCGTGGGTAGCACCCAGCATGTTGGAGTCGGTCGAGTAGGCCTTCTCCGCGCTCATCTTGTAGCCGAAACCTTCCTGGGTCATGAAGGCCGACATCTCGGCGCGGCCGCCCAACTCGTCGATAAAGGTCTGGTCCAGCCAGGGCTTGTAGATCTTCAGCGCGGGGTTGGTCAAGAGACCGTAGCGGTAGAAACGCTCGATGTCATTGCCCTTGAAGGTCGAGCCATCGCCCCAGATGTTGACATCGTCTTCCTTCATTGCGGCCACCAGCATGGTGCCGGTTACGGCGCGGCCCAGCGGCGTGGTATTGAAGTAGGTGATACCGCCGGTGGAGATGTGGAAGGCGCCGGCCTGGATGGCGGCAATACCTTCGTTGGCCAGCTGGCTGCGGCAGTCGATCAGGCGGGCCTTCTCGGCACCGTATTCCATGGCCTTGCGCGGGATCTCGTCGTAATCGGACTCATCGGGTTGGCCCAGGTTGGCCGTATAGGCATAGGGCAGGGCGCCCTTGTTCTTCATCCAACGCAGGGCAGCGCTGGTGTCAAGGCCGCCAGAGAAGGCGATGCCGACCTTCTGGCCGACGGGAACGTGTTGCAGGATGGTTTCCATGGTGTGGCTTTTCTCTAAAAACAGGCAATGCTGGGTTTTATCGGGAGGGCCTGGGTAGCGGCGACCGGCCTGACAGATAAAACGTCTGCAGCGTTGGGGGACTTGCGCAGAGCCGTGCCACAGTGGGGCTGGCCTGGCGCAAGCTCCGGAATCAGGCGTAGTGGCAGATGTAGTGGTAGGCCTCGGCCACGCGGATGTCGAACTTGCTGTTGGCCGGAACGCTGAACTTGTCGCCAGGGCCGGACTTTTGCCACTCGTCGCTGCCGTCGAGCTTGTACTCGCAGGCGCCGGCAACGCACTCCATGATCTCGGCGGCGGCCGTGCCAAAGGTCAAGCTGGCAGCAAGCACCACACCGACCGATTGCTTGGTGCCGTCGGCCAGCTGGTAGCTGTGGCTGACGCACTTGCCATCAAAATAAACATTGGCCTTGGTGGTGAGGCGTACGCCGTCGATGCTCTCAGTGATCATGGAAGACAACAGGTAAATGAGGAAAACCGCCATTGTAGGTCAGGCCTTTGCCCGCCTCTGAAACATGGTGGGGCAGTTGAGCGGCGCAGCGGGCATAAAAAAGCAGCAGTGCGGTGGCAATGCTGCTTTGGCTAGGTCTGGGCGAGTCGCCTGGAGGCGCGCTGGCAATCTGCTTGAGCTTAGCGCCAGTAGCCGCGATGGCCGCCCCAGTAACCGCCCACGCCAATCTGCACCGAAGGCTGCAGCATGACGGGCGGCGGTGCGTAGTAGACCGGCGCAGGCGCGACATAGACGGGAGGCGGTGCCATATAAACCGGCTGCTGGTACACGGGCTGGCGGCTGACGACGACGCCCGGCTCGGGCGTGGCGCTGGCATAGTCCTGCGGTGGCGGGCTGTCATAGGCCGGGGCGGCGGGCTGCACGTTCAGTGGCAGCCATTCACCCGGTGCCGTGGCCGTGCGTGTGCTATAGCGGCGGCCGGCGTATTCATACTCCACGTGGTAGCCATCGGGCTCGTTTTGCGTGGTGTATTGGTTGGCGCATTGGCGCACCGTCTGGTAGCTGGGGGTGCTGCCTTCGAGCTGGTTGCCGATGGCCGAACCGGCGATCAGGCCGGCACCGGTGGCAGCAGCACGGCCAAAACCGTGACCCACGCCATTGCCCAGCAGGCCACCGACGACGGCCCCGGTAAGCGCTCCCACACCGGAGTTGCGTTGGCCGGTGTAGACCTGCTGGTCATTGCAGACGGCTTGGGGCGTGCTGACCTGGCGGTAGGCTGGCGTGACTGACAGCACCTTGCCGTAAGGCTGCTCACCTGCAGGCAGCGGCGGCTGCGCGCCGGGAGCTTGCTGCGGCAAAAAGGGATCAGACGACGGGGAATAACTTTGGGCCCAGACCGAGGGGCTGGCAGCGGCCAAGGTGGACAGGGCGGCCAGCACGATCAGGCGGGCCGAGAGCAGTTGTGGCATACATGCCTCCAAAAAAGCATAAAAGCGGCTGGGTGTTCAACGCGCCAGTGGTGCGACTGGGCGACACGCTTTACACAGCCCAGCACAAATATCTAAGACTTGGCGGCCCGCATAAAGTTCAGCATGGCCGCATGCTGGCCCTGTCTTGTATCGGGAGCATGTGCGTCGGTAAAGCCCAGGTGAATGCCGTCTGCGTCCCGTTGGCTCAAGCGATCTTGCTGTGCCACAGCGCCTCGTCAAAGCCCACGGTGACCGAGCCATCGGCCCATTCCACCACCGGGCGCTTGATCACGCTGGGGTTGGCAATCATCAGCGCGCTGGCGCTTTCTGCGTCGGCCACCGCCTGCTGCACGGCAGGGTCCAGCTTGCGCCAGGTCGTGCCTTGGCGGTTAACCAGCTTTTCCCAGCTGGCCTGGGCAATCCAGTCGGGCAAATGGCTGGTGGGCACGCCGGCTTTCTTGAAATCGTGGAACTGGTGGCTCAGGCCTTGCGCATCCAGCCAGGTGCGGGCTTTTTTGACCGTGCTGCAGTTGGGGATGCCGTAGACGGCAATGGTGTGGTTACTCATGGGTCGCAATGATGACACAGCCGCATTTACGCGACAATCTGGCCCCATGCAAACCCGTTTCGACACCTTGGATCAGTGGCTGGCCCACTGCGAGCAGCTACATCCCAAAACCATTGACATGGGGCTCACCCGCGTCAAGGCCGTTGCAGAGCGCCTGGCGTTGCGCTTTGCCTGCCCGGTGATCACCGTAGCCGGCACCAATGGCAAGGGATCGACCTGCGCCATGCTGGAGGCCGTGGCCCTGGAGTCGGGCTACCGGCCCGGCGTGTTCACCTCGCCCCACCTGGTGCATTTTGAAGAGCGCTGCCGCGTGCACGGGGAGATTGTCGCTGCCGCCGATCTGCTGGCGCATTTCGAAGCCGTTGAACAAGCCCGCTTGCAGGCGCCCGAGATTTCTCTGAGCTATTTTGAGTTCACTACTTTGGCGATCCTGCGCCTCTTAAGCCTGGCCAGACTGGATGTGGCCATTCTGGAAGTGGGCCTGGGCGGGCGGCTGGATGCCACCAATATCATCGACACGGACTGCGCCGTCATCACCAGCATTGACCTGGACCATATGGAGCTGCTGGGCCCCGACCGCGAATCGATTGGCCGCGAGAAGGCCGGCATCATGCGGCCGGGCAAGCCTGCGGTGGTCAGCGATCCGGTGCCTCCGCAAAGCGTGATCGACTACGCCCAGAGCATTGGCGCCGACCTGTGGCGCTTTGGCCGCGATTTCAACTACGAAGGCGACAAGCAGCAGTGGAGCTGGGCGGGGCGCGGCCGGCGCTATGCTGGCATGGCCTATCCCGCGCTGCGCGGGGCCAACCAGTTGGTCAATGCCTCCGGGGTGCTGGCGGCCTATGAGGCTTTGCGCCAGGTGCTGCCGGTCACGGCCCAGGCGGTGCGCAATGGGCTGGCCATGGTGGAGCTGCCCGGCCGTTTCCAGATCGTGCCCGGCCAGCCTGCGCTGGTGCTGGATGTCGCGCACAACCCCCATGCGATTGCCGCGCTGACGGCCAACCTGGATGCGATGGGCTACTTCCCCGTCACCCATGCGGTCTTCGGCGCCATGCACGACAAGGACCTGACGCCGATGCTGCGCAAGCTCGCTCCTCTGGTGGACCGCTGGTACTTCTGCGATCTGCCCACGGACCGGGCAGAGAAGGCGGTGGACCTGCAGTCCAAATGGAATGCCGTGCACCTGCTGTCCAACCAAAGCCGCGATGTGGCTACAGCTTGTTACCCCAACCCCATGGCCGCATTCCAGGCGGCCGTCGAAGCGGCAGGGCCCGCTGATAGAATCGTCGTTTTCGGCTCGTTCTACACGGTGGGCGGGGTCTTGAAGAATGGGGTGCCACGGCTCGATGCCAAGCACCTGACCTAACAGCGGCCCTTCAACGGGGCCGCTCCCAGCGACCTGTTTTCAAGCTCCACCTCCAATCGTCCATGGCAATTTTCAATCTTCGATGGCCCGGCAAAAAACAGCAAGACGCTGAGAGTCAGCGCGTGATTCGTGCGCCGCGCAGCAATCCTGCCGAAAGTGTGGATGCCATGCGCCGGCGTGCGCGCCACCGCCTGATTGGTGCCACGGTGCTGGTGTTGGCGGCCATCATCGGTTTTCCGATGCTGTTCGACACCCAGCCACGCCCGGTGCCCGTCAATGCGTCGATCGAGATTCCTGACCGCGAGCGGGTGGCTGCCTTGGCCGTGCCGCCAGCGGCCAATGCAGGGGCCTCGCACAACAGCCATGCGGGCAATGACAATGGCCTGGATGCGGGTGAAGAGATTGTGGGTGCGCGAAGCAACGCATCCAGCCCAGCCGCTTCGGCCCCGGTGGCCGCGGCTGCAGCGACTGCCGCCTCGGCTGCTGCCGCTGCAGCTGCAGCCAAACCAGCGGTGACGCCAGCCAAGCCTGCCACCACGCCGGCCAAGCCCGAACCCGCTGCCAAGCCCGAGCCCGCTGCCAAGCCCGAGCCCGCTGCCAAGCCCGAGCCCAAGCCGGCGGCTAAACCTGAATCCAAGCCTGAGACCAAACCTGAGCCCAAGCCGGAAGCCAAGCCCAAAGAGGAGCCCAAGCCCAAGCCGGTGGAGCCCGCCAAGCCCAAGCGCGATGACGAAGCCGACCGCGTGCGCGCCATGATGGAGGGGCGTGCCTCTGCGGCAGCCGCTGCGGCCCCTGCAGCTGCTGCTGCGCCTGCCGCCAAGCCAGCGGCGGCCGCCGGCCGCTATGCCCTGCAAGTGGGGGCCTTTGCCGAAGAGAGCAAGGCTGCCGAGGTGCGTGCCAAGCTGCAGATGGCCGGGGTGGCAGCCTATACGCAGTCGATCAAGACGGCGTCCGGCACCCGCATTCGGGTGCGGGTTGGACCCTTTAACAGCAAGGAAGAGGCCGATAGCGCCGCAGCCAAGGTGAGGGCGCAAGGCCTGCCCGCTGCCCTGCTGCCGCTGTAAAGCCTAAAACTCGTCCGTCCCCTCACGCCGTGTCTTCCTCTCCCAGCGCCTTAGTGCCGCTCCGAACCCGCCCCGGGCAGCGACTGGGCCTGACCGACATGCCCGGTGGACTGCGGGCGGGGTGTTGAGGTGGCGGCACTGGATTGGGTGTTTGTCGTGATCCTGCTGGGCTCGGTGCTGATTGGTGCCTGGCGTGGTCTGGTGTTCGAGGTGCTGTCGCTGATCAGCTGGGTGCTGGCGTTTTTTGCGGCACGCCTGTGGGGCGCCCAGGTGGGCATGTGGTTGCCAATGCAGGATGTCGACGAGGGCGTGCGCAGCGGCGCAGGCCTTGTGATCGTCTTCATTGCCGCCATCTTTGCCTTGGGCATGGTGATCTGGATGATTGGCAAGCTGGTCAAGATGGTGGGTTTGCGCCCCTTTGACCGCGCGCTGGGCGGAATGTTTGGCGCGCTGCGCGGCCTGTTACTACTTGTACTTATCGCTCTGGTTTTTATGCTGACGCCGATGCGGGAATCGCAAATCTGGAACACTTCAGTCTTTGCGCCTTATCTGGTGTCGGCAGTGTCAGTGTTGCGGCCATGGATGCCGCAAGAAATGGGAAGACATTGGTCTTCGCTGGTGGACCAGCTCACCGAGGCTGGTTCACGCATCGCGGCAGAGCCGCGTTAACGTTTTTGGAACGCTCAATATGTGTGGAATCGTCGGAGTCGTCAGTAGCACGCCGGTCAATCAATTGATCTATGACGCGCTGTTGCTGCTGCAACACCGTGGACAGGATGCGGCAGGCATTGCAACGCAGCAGGGACGCAAGTTCTTCATGCACAAGGCCAAGGGCATGGTCAAGGATGTGTTCCGTACCCGCAATATGCGGGCCTTGCCCGGCAATGTGGGTCTGGGCCAGGTGCGCTACCCCACGGCAGGCAATGCCTACAGCGAAGAGGAAGCCCAGCCGTTCTACGTGAATGCGCCTTTTGGCATTGTGTTGGTGCACAACGGCAACCTGACCAATGCGGTCGAGCTGCGCAAGGAGCTGTTCTCCACCGACCACCGCCACACCAATACCGACAGCGATTCGGAAGTGCTGCTCAACGTGTTCGCCCATGAGCTGGAGCGCGCCACCCACGGCGTGCCGCTGCAAAAAGAGGATGTGTTCAATGCCATCCGCGCGGTGCACAAGCGCGTGCAGGGCTCCTACGCCGTGATTGCGCTGATCGCCGGCCACGGCGTGGTCGCTTTCCGCGACCCCAATGGCATTCGCCCGCTGTGCATTGGCCGTGGCGCTGATGGCACGGTGATGGTGGCCAGTGAATCGGTGGCGCTCGAAGGCACGATGCAGCAGCTGGAGCGCGATGTTGCGCCGGGTGAGGCGGTCTTCATCAGCGACGATGGTTCGCTGACCTTTGCGCAGTGCGCAGAAGCCCCAAGCCTGCACCCCTGCATTTTCGAGTTTGTCTATTTGGCGCGTCCGGATTCGGTGCTCGATGGCATGTCGGTCTACCAGGCCCGTCTGAACCTGGGCGAAACGCTGGCCAAGCGGGTCATCTCGATGGTGCCGCCCAACGAGATCGATGCGGTCATCCCCATCCCTGAATCGAGCCGCCCCAGCGCCATGCAGCTGGCCCAGCTGCTGGGCAAGCCCTACCGCGAAGGGTTTGTGAAGAACCGCTATGTGGGCCGTACCTTCATCATGCCGGGCCAGGGCGCGCGCAAAAAGTCGGTGCGCCAGAAGCTCAACGCCATCGGCAGCGAGTTCAAAGGCCGCAATGTGCTGCTGGTCGATGACTCCATCGTGCGCGGTACGACCTCCAAGGAAATCGTGCAGATGGCGCGCGACGCCGGCGCCAACAAGGTTTACCTGGCCAGCGCCGCGCCCCCGGTGCGTTTCCCCAATGTCTACGGCATCGACATGCCGACGGCCAAGGAGCTGGTGGCCCATGACCGCAGCCTGGAAGAGATTCGCCAGTACATCGGCTGCGACGCGCTGATTTACCAGGATGTCGATGGCATGAAGAACGCGGTAGGCAAGCTCAATACGGGCGTGCATGGCTTTGAGGCCTCGTGCTTCGATGGCGTTTATGTCACCGGCATCACGCCCGAGGGCATCTCGCAGGTCAATGAAGGCCGTGTGGCGATCGAAGAGGACGATCTCGATACTTCGCGTCTGTCGCTGCGCAATGCCGATGTGACGGATGCGGCTTGATGGCAGCGTTGCTGCTTGGGAATAAGAATGACTGATAAGAAATTGCCGCCTGGCCTGCATCCCGATACCTTGGCGGTCCGTGAGGCGGTGGAGCGCAGCCAATGGGGCGAACACAGCGAAGCGCTGTACCTGGCCAGCAGCTTTGTGCAGCCCAATGCCGAGACGGCGGCACGCCGCTTTGCCGCGCAGGAAGAAGGCTACACCTACACCCGCACGGGCAACCCTACGGTGACCAGCTTTGAGCGCCGCCTGGCCGCGATGGAGGGCACCGAGTGCGCCATTGCCACGTCCACGGGTATGTCCGCCATCTTGCTGGTCGCCTTGACCGTGCTGAAGACCGGTGACCATGTGGTCTGCTCGCAGTCCATGTTCGGTTCCACCATCAAGCTGCTGGGCACCGAGATGGCACGCTTTGGCGTGGAGACCAGCTTTGTGTCGCAGACCGATGTGGATGCCTGGAAGGCGGCCATCCGCCCCAACACCCGTTTGCTGTTTGCCGAAACGCCGACCAACCCGCTCACCGACCTCTGCGACATCGCCGCGTTGGCCGAGCTGGCGCATGCGCATGGCGCCTTGCTGGCTGTGGACAACAGCTTTGCGACGCCCGTGCTGCAGCAGCCCGTCAAGCTCGGTGCGGATCTGGTGGTGCATTCGGGCACCAAGTTCCTCGATGGCCAAGGCCGTGTCATGGCAGGCGCCGTCTGCGGCACCGTCGCGCTGGTCGACAAGGTCATGGGCACCTTTTTGCGCAGCGGCGGCCTGAACCTCTCGCCCTTCAACGCCTGGGTGGTGATGAAGGGCATGGAAACCTTGTCGCTGCGGGTGAAGGCCGAAAGCGCCTCGGCGCTGGAGCTGGCCCGTTGGCTGGAAGGCCATCCCAAGGTGGCGCGGGTGTACTACCCTGGCTTGGAGAGCCATCCCCAGCATGCGCTGGCGATGCGCCAGCAAAATGGCATGGGCGGCGCTGTGCTGGCCTTCGATGTGGTGGGCCAGGGCGCAGAGCAGCTCCGTGCCAATGCTTTCCACGTGGTCGACAGCACCTTGCTGTGCTCGATCACCGCCAACCTCGGTGATGTGAAGACCACCATCACCCACCCTGCCAGCACCTCGCATGGCCGGCTGACCGAAGAGCAGCGCCAGTCCGCTGGCGTGGGCCAGGGCCTGATCCGCATCTCCGTCGGCCTGGAACACCTGGATGATTTGAAAGCCGACCTGCTGCGCGGCCTGGACACCCTGACATGAGCACCAAAGTACGTACCCGTTTTGCCCCATCGCCTACCGGTTTCATCCACCTGGGCAATATCCGCTCTGCGCTCTACCCCTGGGCTTTTGCGCGTGCCAGCCAAGGCGATTTCATCCTGCGCATTGAGGACACCGATCTGGAGCGTTCCAACCAGGCGTCAGTCGATGTGATCCTGGAAGGCATGGCCTGGTTGCAGCTGGATCCCAATGAGGGCCCGTTCTACCAGATGCAGCGCATGGACCGCTACAAAGAGGTGCTGGCCACCTTGCTGGAAAAAGGCTATGTCTACCCCTGCTACATGAGCATGGAAGAGTTGGACGCGCTGCGTGAAAAGCAGATGGCCAACAAGGAAAAGCCGCGCTATGACGGCACCTGGCGCCCGGAAGAGGGCAAGGTGCTGCCGCCGGTGCCCGAAGGCGTCAATCCCGTGCTGCGCTTCAAGACGCCGCTGACTGGTGTGGTGGCCTGGGAAGACAAGTGCAAGGGGCGCATCGAGTTCCAGAACACCGAGCTGGATGACCTGGTGATCGCCCGCCCCGATGGCACGCCCACCTACAACTTCTGCGTCTGCGTCGATGACATGGACATGGCCATCACCCACGTGATCCGGGGTGACGACCATGTCAACAACACGCCGCGCCAGATCCACATCTTTGAAGCACTGGGTGCCGATGTGCCCGTGTTTGCCCATTTGCCCACCGTGCTCAACGAGCAGGGCGAGAAGATGAGCAAGCGCAATGGCGCCAAGCCGGTGACGCAGTACCGTGACGAAGGCTATCTGCCCGATGCCATGGTGAACTACCTGGCGCGCCTGGGTTGGAGCCATGGGGATGACGAGATTTTCTCGCGCCAGCAATTTTTGGAGTGGTTCAACCTGGACCACCTGGGCCGCAGCGCGGGCCAGTTTGACGATGCCAAGCTGCGCTGGGTCAATGCCCAGCACATGAAGCTGACACCCGATGACGAGCTGGCTGCCATGCTGACCCCGTTTCTGAAGAACCTGGGTCTGGACAGCATCACCGTGAGCGACGGCCGCCTGCCGCGCATCTGTGCGCTGTTCAAGGACCGCTGCGACACCTTGGTGGACCTGGCGCAATGGGCCCGCGTGTTCTACGAAGATGCGAAGCCCAGCGCTGAAGACCTGGCCACCCATGTGACGCCTGAGATCGTTCCGGTGATCGATGCCTTGCTGCAGGTGCTGCAGGAGAGCGATTGGAGCAAGGAGGCGATTGCTGCCGGCTTCAAGCAGGTGCTCAAGGAACACGGCATCAAGATGCCGCAACTGGCCATGCCGGTGCGTGTTTTGGCCGTTGGCACGGCCCACACACCGTCGGTAGATGCAGTGCTGGCATTACTCGGTCGTGAAAAAATTATCGAAAGACTGCAAAAGCGCTGAAATACGCCCTATAATTCGAGTCTTCGGTGAGCGGCAACAAGTAATTGTAAAGCTTGCTGATTGGGGGGTATAGCTCAGCTGGGAGAGCGCTTGCATGGCATGCAAGAGGTCATCGGTTCGATCCCGTTTACCTCCACCAAGATTTATCAGAAGCGAGAAATCGGTTCTTAGGTTATGACCCTATCGTCTAGAGGCCTAGGACACTACCCTTTCACGGTAGGTA
>JAVWTB010000014.1:0-118022 GCA_036667955.1 Comamonas sp. | reverse complement strand
TGAAGTCCACCAGGTCCTTGAAGAAAGGACGGGCAGCGTGCACAGCGTAGAACTGCTCAGCGTCTTGACGCGACAGTTGCACCAGCTTGGCGGCGACGATCTTCAGGCCAGCAGCTTCAAAGCGGGCGTAGATTTGACCGATAACATTCTTAGCCACTGCGTCGGGCTTGATGATCGAGAGGGTGCGTTCGATTGCCATAATAAATTTCCTGTTGATGGTTTTTTTGCCGTAAAAGCAACCTTTGATTGTACGGCGTCCTGAAAGTCAGCGGCGTGACTACGACCTTCCGCCGCGGTTAAATCCACCACCACCGCCGCCACCGCCCTTGCGTTGACCCTGGCGTTGGCGTGTGAGACTGTCATGGCCGATGTAGCCCTGCGAGGTCTTCATCGGATCGGGCTGGCTGCTGCGCTTTTCGGGCGCCTTGCGCAGGCCTCCGCCACGGGTGTTCTTGGCCGGGCCAATCGAAGGACGCGGGCCATTGTGCTGGGGACGGTTGTCACTGCGGCCACCGCGCCCTGCGGAATTTTGCTCGCGCGGCTTGCGCTCAGCAGCCCCACCGGCAGCAATGGTCAGCGCCTGGATATCGTTCTGGTCCAGCTCGACCCAGGAGCCACGGCGCAGACCGCGCGGCAGCACCATGGCACCGTAACGGATACGGATCAGGCGGCTGACCGCATGGCCCACCGACTCAAACATGCGGCGCACTTCGCGGTTGCGACCTTCGGAGATGGTGACCCGATACCAGCAGTTGGCGCCCTCGCCGCCGCCGTCGTCGATGGAGCCGAAGCTGGCCATGCCGTCTTCCAGCTTCACACCGGCCAGCAGCAGGGCTTTTTCTTCATTCGTCAGCGCGCCCAGCACGCGCACCGCGTACTCGCGCTCCAGGCCGAAGCGGGGGTGCATCAGGTTGTTGGCCAATTCACCCGAGTTGGTGAACAGCAGCAGACCTTCGGTGTTCAGATCCAGGCGACCGATGGACTGCCACTTGCCGTGCGAGACGCGGGGCAGCTTGCGGAACACCGTCGGGCGGTTCTGGGGGTCGTCATGCGTCACGACCTCACCTACCGGCTTGTGGTAGGCCAGCACGCGCGCGGGCGGCTGCTCAATACGGAAGGTGATGAGCTTGCCGTTCACCCGGATCTTGTCGCTGTGCAAGATGCGCTGGCCGACGTGGGCGGGTTCGTTGTTGACGGAAATACGGCCTTCCAGAATGAGGCGCTCCATCTCCAGGCGCGAGCCCATGCCCGCCTGGGCGAGCAGCTTGTGCAGCTTGGGCGCTTCAACGTGCGGCTGGAGCACGCGCTTGACCGGTGCGGGTGTGTCCGAGTCCTCGGCATCTTCCAGCGCGCCGGCCACCACGTCTTCAAAGGCATAGCCTTCGGACGAGGGCTCAGGCTGCGGACGCGGCGCAGCAGCGCGGCTGCGGGGCGCGGCGGCTTCGCCATCTTCGCCCTGCGCATCTCGGGGCTGTCCTTCGCGATCGCGGAAGCGGCGGGCACGTGCCGGATAGCGGCTCACGCGGGGCTCACCATCGCGGCGTGGGCGCGACTCGGCAGCAGAGCCCTGCTCTGCACCTTCATCGGCGGCGCCATCTTGCTGGGCCGTCTGTGCGGGCAGCGAATCGCCCGCCGTGTCTTGCGCGGGCACCGCACGTTTGCGCGGGGCGCGGCGTTTTTCAGCCGGAGCAGCACCTTCTTGCAAGGCCTTATCTCCGTCCAGGGGCGAATTTGTATCGCTGGTATCACTCATCATCTTTTTGCTTTTCTACCCCGCCTAGCGCGGAATTATGGGCATCGTCATCACGGACCAAGGGATCCGCATCTATTTCTGTAGCCAGTGCGGCAGGGGCATCCATATCGCCACCCGGCACACCAGCCTCGGCCGCCACACCAGCGGCATCATCGTCATCACCGGCAGCCTCAGCCTCCGGCGCAAGCGCCGCATCCTGCGTCGCCTGCAGTGGCTCGGCAGCGGGAGCAGCCAAGGCCATGGGTTCACCGACCAACTCAAATACCTCGGCATCCGCCGGCCCTGCATCCTGCAAGGCAGCATCCGCTAGCGGTGCTTCCAGCGGCAGGCTGTCAAACATCGTCTGCGGCGGGTTGCTGCTGTCAAGCTCGGGCAATTGGTCCAGCGACTGCAGGCCCAGGTCATCAAGAAACTGCCGGGTGGTCGCCAGCAAAGCCGGACGCCCGATCGTCTCGCGATAACCAATCACTTCCACCCAGCCTCGATCCTCCAATTGCTTGATGATCAGGCTGTTGACAGTCACCCCACGGATATCTTCAATGTCTCCACGCGTGACCGGTTGCCGGTAGGCAATAATGGCCAAGGTTTCCAAGGTGGCACGCGAATACTTCGGAGGCTTCTCGGGGTGCAAACGGTCGAGATACTCGCGCATCTCCGGCCGGCTCTGAAAGCGCCAGCCCGATGCCACCTGCACCAACTCCACACCGCGATGCGACCAATCGAGCTGCAACTCCTGCAGCAGCACCTTGAGCGTATCCGTCCCCAAATCATCCGCAAACAGACCCCGTAGCTCACGCACGGTGATGGGCTGGGGCGCGCAGATCAGCGCAGTCTCCAGCACCCGTTTTGCTTCCAAAGTATGCATGCGATAAATCCCTGTTGGCACGCAGCGCGCAGCTACGTGTTGAGACAAAGGAATGCGTATCAAGAGGGCCGCGTTTGCATGGCCAAGATCACGGCGCAGGCATAAGCGCCCATAGCCGTCGGCACTGGGCGCCACCCATGCAGTATGCAAACTTGGTGTTTGCCCTGGTCAAAAACCAGCCCTGCATTGGCAGCACTTAAGCCAATTCGGCCAAATTATACCGAAGATCCCAATTTTCCATCGCCGAGGTGATATCGACCGGCGGCAGTGCGAACCAGGACATGCTCTGCCCGGTGACCGGATGCACAAAGGCCAGCCGCAACGCATGCAAGGCCTGGCGCTCCATGCCAGCAGCCGGCGTGCCGCCGTAGAGCGTGTCGGCCAGCAGCGGGTGTTGCAGCGACGCCATGTGTACACGAATCTGGTGCGTGCGCCCAGTGTGCAAGCTACAGAACACCGCGCAGCCCTGCTGGCCATTGACCAGGAGGCGGATATCGGTGCGCGCAGGCTTGCCGGGGTGCTGGGCCAGGTCCACCGCTGCCATCCGCAGGCGGTTGCGCGGATCGCGGCCAATCGGCAGGCTGACCGAGGTCTGCGCCGCGCCCTGCCAAGGCTTGTGGCCCAGCGCCAGGTAGTTGCGGCGCACATCGCGCGCAGCAATCAGCTTGACCAGCGCATCCATGGTCTGGCGCTCGCGCGCCACCACCATCAGGCCGCTGGTGTCCTTGTCCAGCCGGTGCACAATGCCCGCGCGCGGCAACAGAGCCGCCTTGGGGTCCAAGGCCAGCAGCGCATTGAGCAAGGTGCCGCTCCAATTGCCCGGCGCCGGGTGCACCACCATGCCGGCGGGCTTGTTGATGATGAGCAGGTGCTCGTCCTGGTAGACCACGTCCAGCGGAATATCTTGCGGCAAGAAAGCCTGGCTTTGCTGCGTGGGACGCAGCTCGACCACCGCCTGGTCCCCGGCCTTGACCTTGGCACTGGGCTTGAGCCCGGCCTTGCCATTGACCAGTACCGCACCTTGCAACAGCAGCGCCTGCAGGTAGCTGCGGGAGAACTCAGGCACCCACAGCGCCAGCGCCTTGTCCAAGCGCAAACCGTGCTCGCCAATCCCGGCAACGATGCTGCGGGTCTCCCAGGTCTGTGACTCGACCTCCGCCGACTCTTCATCCCCTTCGTGCGACGCCAGCGCGGCATCCTCCAAATGGGAAAAGCCGACATCGTCGGCGGGCGGCGATGTCGACTTCGAAGAAGTGCCCGGCATCAGCGGGAAGGCAGGTAGCGCGAGGGATCGACTGGCTTGCCCTGGCGGCGCACCTCAAAGTGCAGCTTCACGCGGTCGGCGTCCGAGCTGCCCATCTCGGCAATCTTCTGGCCCTTTTTGACCACCTGGTCGTCCTTGACCAGCAAGGTCTGGTTGTGGGCATAAGCCGTCAGGTAAGTGTTGTTGTGCTTGACCAGAATCAGGTTGCCGTAGCCGCGCAGGCCGGCACCCGAATAGATCACGCGGCCGTCGGCGGCCGCAACGACCGGATCGCCGGCTTTGCCGCCAATATCCACGCCCTTGTTGCGCGCGTCGTCAAAGCCTTGGATGACCGCACCCGATGCAGGCCAGATAAAGCCCAGATTGCCATCGGCTGCGGCCGGTGCAGAAGCCGCTGCGGCAGCTGCCGGGGCGGGCGCCGGCGTGGCCGCTGGCGTGTTCGCACCCGTCACAGCAGGCGCGACGGCGGCAGGGGCAGCGCTGGCGGTGGTCGTCACCGGCGGTACCACGCGCAGCACCTGGCCCACTTCGATCACATTGGGGTTGTCCAGATTGCTCCAGCGGGCGATATCGCGCCAGTTCTGGCCATTGTCCGCCGCAATGCGCATCAGGGTCTCACCCGGCTTGACGGTGTAGTAACCAGGCTTGCCTGCGTTTTCTGCGCCAGGCAAGGTGGCGGGATCAATGCGCGCGGGTGCAGACGCATTTGACGAAGGCGTGCGGCCTGCCGACGAGCCCCGATCTTCCACGGGCGCCTGGTTGAGCGATGTGCTACCGCAACCCGCCAGCACCATGGCCGCTACCACACTGGCACCCCAGGTCAAAACACCACGTGAATCCAACATACCTATCCTTCTTAACCAAGCCCCGATTTTAGGGGCACGAAATGAACATGCTCCAGAACCGTGCGCTGAAACCCATCAGCGCTGCGGTCCACCACGAGCAAAACCTGTTGTTGACCTGGCCCCATCACGGGTGCCACGAGCCGGCCGCCTTCGGCCAATTGATCACACCAGGCCTGGGGGACGGACTCCCCGCCAGCCGCTGCGATGATTCCAGCGTAAGGCGCACCTTTTTCAAAACCCAGCATGCCATCACCCAAGATCAGGTGCACATTCGCCAGCCGCAACGGACGAAGATTGACGCGGGCCTTTTCATGCAACGCACGCAGCCGCTCAATGGTATACACCTCCTTGGCCATCAGGCTCAGAACCGCCGCCTGGTAGCCGCAGCCGGTGCCAATCTCCAAAATACGGCCCAGACCCATTTTCCCAGCCGGTGATTGCAGCAGCAATTCGCACATCCGTGCCACCACGCTGGGTTTGGAGATGGTCTGCCCCAATCCTATAGGCAAACTGGTGTCTTCATAGGCCTGCACCGCCAGTGCACTGTCAACAAACTGGTGGCGCAGCACGGAATTCATCACTTTGAGCACCCGGGTGTGCTCCACCCCCGATGCCGCCAGCCGCTGCACCATGCGCAAGCGCGCCGAGGTGAAATCTACACTCTCCGGCCCCAAAGACTCGCGTACCGCCATGGGCACGGGAGACAGCTCAGCGGGCAGCCGGGCCCACTGCCGGTGCACACTGCTGGCCTGTGGTTTGCTGCTCACCGGCATGGCGCCGCGAGCAGGAAAGCCTGGCTTGCGCAAGCTCACCCTGGCACCTCCACGTCTTTGTTTCGCAGGCCCGATGCGGTCTGCGCCCAATAGGCCAAGCTTTGGTGGTCGGTCAAATCCACTTTGAGAGGCGTGACCGCCATATGGCCTGCCGCAGTGGCATGGAAATCCGTGCCCTCAGCATCATCGAGCACCGAGCCGGCATTGCCGATCCAGTACATGGTCTCGCCTCGGGGGCTGGTCTGGGTGATGACTTTTTCAGCCGCGTGCCTGCGCCCGAGGCGGCAAAGCTTGAGCGGCTTGATCTCGTCAAACGGCAGGTTGGGAATATTGATATTGAGCAGCCAGGGCTTGAGGGTCAGCAGCTTGGAGGCTTCAAACTGCTGCACCAGCTCGCAGGCTTTTTGCGCTGCCGCGTCGATCTCGCCCCAGCCCTTGTCTATCTGCGAGAAGGCCATTGCGGGCACGCCGAACAGGTAGCCCTCCATGGCAGCACCCACGGTGCCTGAGTAGATGGTGTCATCGCCCATATTGGCACCATTATTGATGCCAGAGATAACCAAGTCAGGCCTGTAACCTAACAGCCCCGTCAGTGCAATGTGTACACAGTCTGCTGGCGTGCCATTGACATAGCGAAAGCCATTGGCAGCGCGCTGCACGTACAGCGGCGAATGCAAGGTCAGCGCGTTCGATTTGGCACTGTTGTTGTGCTCTGGTGCCACCACCTCGACATCGGCCACCGCCTGCAATGCAGCATGCAACGCCACGATGCCGGGCGCCTGATAACCATCATCGTTACAAAGCAGTATCTTCATGTCATTGAACCAGTTGCACTGCATTGTAGAGGTGCCAACACAGAACCCGAGCGGAGTGTGGCAGCAAAGCGACCTCGCAGCCGCCCCCTACAAACACAGCGCTGCTGCACAGGGGGCGCGGCACAAGGCTTTCGCATTGTAGTGAGGCCAGCTGCTCGGCCCTGCGCAGCTTCGCCAATTGCTACACAAATTTACGATGACAGCCCTGCGCTGCGCCTCTGACCAGGCCAGGCCGGTCAGAGCCTTGGCCGTGGCTTCATGCAGCCATCCCTGAGTTGCCATCCGGATCCGGATCGCAGCGATTGCCAGCCGCGGGTTCACATACCTGCGTGGTCAACGCGTGCAAGACGGCGGCGGTACAGCGCAACAAGGGCGTGGCTTTTCGCTTCGCGGATTGGGCCAGGCAGAGGTTGATCATCACCTGCGGCTCACTGATGGGCGCAACCACCAGATGCTCATCGGCGGCATGCCCATCGAGTGCGCTGCGCGTCAAGGCAGCATAGCCATAGCCGCTGCGTACCAAATCCAGAATGGCAGGGACGCTGGAGACCTCCCAGACCACATTGAGCTGAACCTGTGATAGCCGGGCCTGGGCCTCCATGAGCTTGCGAAAGATCTGGCCGTACTGCGGCATGATCAGCGGAAACGCGCTGAGCTCTTCGAACCCCATGCTGCGGTAGCAGCCCAGCGCACATTTGGGGCCGACCAGGCACAGACGCTCCTGCAGCACGGGGATGACTTCGATGTGGGGATGGGGCTCGGGCGAATAGACCAGGCCCAGGTCGATGCGCCCCGATGCCAGCCATTCAGCCATCTGCACCGAGAAGCCCTCCACTATGGCCAAGCGGGCCTTGGGCATCTTGCGGCTGAAGGCGTCAATCAAGGGCAAGGTCAAGCGCCGAGCGAGGCTGGGAGGAAGTCCCACCACAATGCGGCCGACCGGCTCATCACGCTCGCGGCCCAGGTCCTCCTTGGCCTGGGCCACACGCTGCAAGATGGCATGGCTGTGCTCCAGCAGGCGCCGCCCCGCCTCGGTCAAAGTCACCCCTCGGCCTGTGCGAATCAGCAAGGTCTCACGCAGCTCCATCTCCAAAGCCCGCACCTGCCTGCTCAGCGCGGGCTGCGCAGTATCGGACAGCATGGCTGCCTTGCTGAAGCTGCCGGTTTCTGCCACCGCCACAAAGGTCTCAATCTGCTGCAAATTCATAGCTATCTCCTGGAATAAAAGTTATTTTAATAATTTTTAGCTATTAATATGCCATTTTGCTATAGCTGCTAGCTGTAGGGGTACCTAGGTGCTTTGGGCCATCTTCCACAGAATCAGGTTCTTTCTAGCCCACACAAGACAAGGAGGCCCAGCATGCAACACCAGCAGCTCCATGCCCGCAAGGCCCTGCGCCCAGCACGCCAGCCACAGCCCGCTAGCTCGCCGTAGAACTGGATCCCTGCACGCCCCTGCGGCGCGCCGGCCGCCTTCCAGCAGCATCTTCACGCGGACTGATCCCTCGTCGGCTTGGCACAGGACAGTTGCACCCCGACCCTTCAGGGACCGCAAAACATCCTGGGCAAGGCAACACCCTCTCTCTCAGGTCACCCCAACATCCATTCAAGGAGCGTCTCCATGGTCGACAAAGCCAACACCGAATTCTGGCAAAGCCTCAGCCCTATCCCCAACCCGTTCATGCCCGACGCCTTGCCCGAGGTCTACATCCCGGATGCCGCCAGCGAAGACGAGCGCCTCTATGTCCCCTTTACCGAGACCGTGTTCTCCCGCCCGCTGTGGATCTCGCCATCACAGAACAAATGGTGCGACATCCTGATGGCCAAGAAGGCGGGTCTCGTCAACCGGCACTACCACCCCCATGAAGTCTTTGCCTACACGATCTCAGGCAAGTGGGGCTACCTTGAACATGACTGGACGGCGACCAAGGGCGACTTTGTCTATGAGACGCCCGGCGAAGGCCACACCCTGGTCGCCTTTGACCACCCCGAACCCATGCGGGCCTTCTTCATTGTCAAAGGGCCGCTGATCTGGCTCGATGAGCAAGGCCAACCGGACGGCTACTTTGATGTGCACTCCTACATCGCCTTGTGCAAGGCGCACTACGAAAAAGTGGGGTTAGGCGCCGCAGCCGTGGAAAAACTCTTCCGCTGACCGATCCACCACAAGGAGAACGCGATGCACACCCCCACCCGCCGCCCCATTTGGAGCTATGAGAATCGGCTGCTGCTGATTCTTTTTCTGACCTTTGGCTTTGTCTTCTTTGATCGCCTGGCCCTGTCTTTCCTGTTCCCCTTCATGCAAGACGAGCTCGATCTGAGCCAGACCCAACTGGGCATGATCGCATCGGTCTTGGCACTGACCTGGGCCCTCTCCGGGGCCCTGGCAGGCGTCTGGTCAGATTCCAGGGCCAAACGCAAGTCCCTGCTGGTGGTTGCCGTGCTGGGCTTTTCGATCTGCTCAGCCCTCTCAGGGCTGGTGGGCGGGTTCATCAGCCTGCTGGTGTTTCGCGCACTGATGGGCCTGGCCGAGGGCCCGGTGCTGCCCATCTCGCAGTCCTTGATGGTCCAAAGCTCCTCGCCATCTCGTAGAGGCTTGAACATGGGGCTGCTCCAAGGCTCGTCGGCAGGTCTGATTGGCGCGATGATCGGCCCGCCCGTGGTCATCGGCCTGGCCACCCACTACGGCTGGCGCCTGGCCTTCTATGTCACCGTCATCCCCGGCATTTTGCTTGCGCTGTGCATTTGGCGCTGGGTGCACGAGCAGCCGGACGGCCTGCCGCCACCGCCGTCCAAGCCGGCACCCATCAACCGCTGGGCTTTGCTGCGCGAGCGCAATGTCCTGCTGTGCATGCTGATCAGCTGCTTTTTTCTGACCTGGTTCATCATCATCATCTCGTTTGCACCAACGTTCCTCGTCAAATACCGGCAGTTTTCCGCCAGCGACATGGGCTTTGTGATGAGTTGCCTGGGTGCTGCCTGGGTGTTCTGGGGCTTTGCCGTGCCAGCCATCTCCGACCGTATCGGTCGCAAGTCGGCTTTGCTCATCTTTGCCCCCATTGCTGCGCTCAGCCCGATTGCCCTGATCTACGGAGAGTCGGTCAACTCTCTGGGGCTGGTCGTATTTCTGACCTACACCGGTCTGGGCTGCTTCACCCTCTTTATGGCCACCATCCCGGCGGAAACCGTACCACCCCAGGTGCTGGCCGGCGCACTGGGCCTCATCATGGGTGCGGGGGAGCTGGTCGGCGGCTTCCTGGCCCCCACCATTGCCGGTTTTGCGGCCGACCAGTACGGTCTGCCCACCGCGATGTGGATCGCTGCAGGGGGTGCATGCATTGCAGGCCTGCTCGCATTGGGGCTCAAGGAAACTGCCCCTTTGGTGCTGCAAAGACGTGCCGCCGCAGAAGGCCAGCCATGAAGCTGCGCGCACCTGGCTTGCACGGCTCCCCCGACCTGCCTTTGAAAAACACAGGCTGCGACACCCCCACTTCCGTCGCCCCTGCAAGTTCGGGTGTGGGCGCCCCGTTTTGAAGTAGCCAAGCACCATGCCCTTTCGATGGCGCACTGCGCGCAGTCAGCGATGGCCCTGCGGCCCTGCAGTCGCCCCTTACAGCACCCCCATGCCTAGGAGAACCCCATGCATCAGCCCTTAAATACCCCATTTATCCTCGTGACGGGAGGTACCTCCGGTATCGGCGCGAGCACAGCCCTGCACTTTGCCCATACCGGCGCTTCGGTGCTGGCCCTCGGGCTGGATGCCCAGGGACTGCATGCACCCCGACATCCGCGTATCCAATGCCAGGAGCTGGATGTCTGCGACAGCGCGCAGCTGGCGCAAACGATAGAAGGCCTACCTCGGCTCGATGCGCTCATCAACGCTGCGGGTATCAGCCGCCATGAAAAGGAGTACCAGCCCGAAGCCTTCATGCAAGTGCTGCACACCAATTTGACGGCTGTCATGCAAGCCTCGATGGCTGCCGCTCCACATTTGCAGCAAAGCCGAGGCAGCATCGTCAATGTGGCTTCCATGTACAGCTATTTCGGCAGCAAGGATCGGCCCGCCTACAGTGCCAGCAAAGGCGGCATCGTGCAGCTGACGCGCTCTCTGGCCCAAACCTGGGCGACCGCTGGGGTGCGCGTCAATGCCGTGGCCCCAGGCTGGATCGCCACGCCCTTGAGCGAAGGACTGATGGCCGACCCCGAGGCGTCTGCGGGGATTCTGTCCCGCACTCCAATGCAGCGCTGGGGCCAGGCCGCCGAAGTGGCTGCGGTGATAGGCTTTCTGTGCTCGCCAGCAGCCTCCTTTGTCAATGGCGCGGTGATACCGGTCGATGGCGGCTATCTGACGGTCTAGAAGCCCTTCGCAAAACGCCCTGCCGTGGTCTGAACGCGGCCTCGGGCGCGATGCGCCTCCATCCTATTGGTGAGGGTTTTGCCGAGCCTCCCTAACCTGGCGCGGCAGCACTTGGTGGCCGCCATGACCGCGCCCAACGCGCTGCACCAGCGCACCTTCAGCGCGGCATCAGTTCTGCTCGAACGCGTACTTCTCAGTATCCACCTCGCGCTGCGATGCGGGTGCATAGCGGTCGCCCGAGATCGCTTCGGGGGCAAACAAGGCATCAAGCTCGGCCAGCAAGCCGGCATCCAGCCGCACATGGCCGCCCCGCAGATTCTCCTGCAAATGGTCAATACTCGTGGTGCCCGGCAGCGCAACCACATGCTCGCCCTGGTGCAGCACCCAGGCAATGGCCAGCTCGGCCAGGCTGCAATCCGCGCGCTCAGCAATCGCCTGCATGGGCGCCAGCAGCCGCAGGTTCTTGGCATAGGCTTCGGGCTGGAAGCGCGGCATGCCTGCACGAATATCGCCAGGAACCCAGTCCGTGCCTGCCGACAGCTTGCCTGAGAGAAAGGCGCGCCCCATCGGGCTGAAAGCCACATAGGCAATGCCCAGCTCGCGGCAGGCCTGCAAGCTGCCCAGCTCGGCATTGCGTGACCACAAGGAATATTCGCTTTGCAAAGCCGCAATCGGGTAGGTCGCATGGGCGCGCCGCAGCGCATCCGCTCCCACTTCGGACAGGCCCAGCGCCCGCACCTTGCCCTCTTCCACCAGGCGCGACATCTCGCCCACCGATTCCTCAATCGGCACGCGGCGGTCCCAGCGGTGCAGGTAGTACAGATCGATCACATCCGTGCCCAGCCGCTGCAAGCTGTCTTCGCAATTGCGGCGCAAGGTTTTAGGATGGCCATCGATCACGCGGCGCAGCACGCCATCGTCGCCGCGCACCCCAGCCATGCCGCACTTGCTCGCCAAGGTGATACGGCTGCGGTGGGGCTTGAGCACGGGCCCCACCAGGGATTCATTGGCACCAAAACCATAGAGCGCAGCGGTGTCAAACAGCCTAACGTCCGCATCCAGCGCTGCGTACAACAAGGCCTGCGCCTGGGCAGCGGTGGCCGGGTGCCCATAGGCATGGCTCAAGTTCATGCAACCCAGGGCGACAGGGCCTACCTGGAAAGGGCCGATATGGCGCTCGGTCATCATCTCTCTCCTCAAAAAAACCGAAACCGCCCCCGGTGACATGTGTGGGCGGTTGCGGGCGGCCGCATACAGCGGCACGGGGCTGGGCGATATTACTGCAGCTGCGCCTGCAGCGCCTGCAGAACCTCGTAGCAAGGCAGCACCTGTGCGACGCCGGCCTGCGGTTGCCTTCCCTCGCGGATTGCGGCGAAAAACTCCCGGTCCTGCAGCTCGATGCCATTCATCGACACATCGACGCCGGAGACATCGATGGCCTCGTCCTTGCCGTTGAACAGCTCGTCATAGCGCGCCACATAAGTGCCTGTATCGCCGATGTAACGAAAAAAGGTGCCCAGAGGACCGTCATTGTTGAATGACAGGCTCAGCGTACAGATAGCCCCGCTGGCCGCCTTGAGCACGATGCCCATGTCCATCGCAATGCCTAACTCGGGGTGCTGCGGCCCTTGCACGGCATGGGCCTGCACGATGGGGCTGCCCGCCTGGTGGGCGAACAGATCCACCGTATGCGCTGCATGGTGCCAGAGCAGGTGGTCGGTCCAGCTGCGCGGCTGGCCAAGGGCATTCATATTGCTGCGCCGCAAGAAATAGGTCTGCACGTCCATCTGCTGGAGCTTGAAGGCCCCCATCTTTACGCGCTGCTGAATCCACTGGTGGCTGGGGTTGAAGCGGCGTGTATGGCCGCACATCGCCACCAGCCCGGTCGATTTTTGCAGTGCCACCACCGCCAGCGCATCTTCCAGGCGGTCGGCCAGCGGGATCTCTACCTGCACATGTTTGCCCGCCTGCAGGCACTGGCTCGCCTGGGCCGCATGCAGTTGTGTGGGGCTGCACAAAATCACCGCATCCACCTCGGGCAGTGCCAGGCTGTCCTTCAGGTCGGTCGCCACATGCGCTATGGCGTATTGCGCGGCGATCTTCTGCGCCTTGGCCAGATCCGGGTCGATCAGGGACACGACCTGGACGCCGGCGATGTGGCGGATGCCGTCCAGGTGTTTGAGGCCAAAGGCGCCCGCACCGGCCAGCGCCACTTTGATGGTGGGAAGGGTCATAAGAAGTTCCATAGTTTCCCAGCGTCCAGGCCATGGCCTGCGCTGCGGTAGGCAAGACAAAAAGAACAGCCATGGCGCAGCATGGGCGGCTTAGCCATTCTCAAGAATCAGGTGGCCCACGGCGGTGTTGGAGGCCGGCACGTGGTAGAAGCGGTGCTTGACGGTCGGCAGCCTTGCGGGATCGGCCACATCCGCCATGGCGCCTCGGGCAATCAACCACATCACCAGCTCAATGCCTTCGGAGCCCGCCTCTCGTACATAGTCGATATGGGGCACCTTGGCCAAGGTCGCGGGGTGATGGATGAGCTGATCAAGAAAGCAGTTGTCCCACTCCTGGTTGATCAAGCCTGCACGCGCGCCTTGCAGCTGGTGGCTCATGCCACCGGTGCCCCAAATCTGCACCTTCAAGTCCTGGTCAAAGCTCTCCACCGCTTGACGGATGGCGCTGCCCAGGTTGAAGCAGCGCTGGCCCGACGGCACCGGGTACTGCAGCACATTCACGGCAAAGGGAATCACCGGACACGGCCAGGCCCCGCTGCTGGGCGACTGCTCACCGCACATCAGCGACAGTGGCACGGTCAGGCCATGGTCTACCTCCATCTTGTTGACAATGGTGAGGTCAAAATCCTGCTGTATCACCGAATGGGCGATATGCGATGCCAGCTCGGGATGGCCGACCACCTTGGGCACCGGGCGCGGCCCCCAGCCTTCATCGGCAGGCAGGTACTCCGCTGCGGTGCCAATGGCAAAGGTGGGAATCAGATCCAGGCTGAAGGCGGTGGCATGGTCGTTATAGATCAGAAAGATGACATCGGGCGTGTTGTCGCGCATCCACTGGCGTGAATACCCATAGCCCTGAAAAAGCGGTTTCCAATAGGCCTCCTGGGTCTTTCCCTGATCCAGGGCTACGCCAATGGCGGGCACATGGGAAGTAAACACCGATGCGGTAATACGCGCCATATCAGATCACTCCCTTGCCAGAGCCATAGACGGAGGTGTCCGCCAATTCCGTCACAAAGCGATTGCCCTGGACCGAGCGCCCACCTGCAACCATCATCGCGCGGTAAGCGTCCTCGCTCATGCCCGTCATCGAGCCGGCCATCTGCTGAAAGCTCTTGCCATCGGTGGCCCCGATCTTGGCCAGAAAGTAGATATTGCCGCCGGTGCGTATGCACCAGTTCAGATCACGGGCCAGTACCGCCTGCTTTTGCTCCTCGCTCATCGCCCACTCGTCGAGATAAGCGCGTTCATCTGCTTTGAAGCGCTGGCGATTGTCACCGTTCATCAAGGACATGCAAAACTGGTTGAGCCAGTAGCCCTTGCGCGACTGGTCCGCATCGAAGACGACGGTACCGGGTACATCGAGATAGGGTTTATCCAAAGCCATGCTGATTTTCATTCCTCGTTTGTTATGAATTTAAAAAGGCCTGCCAGACTGGCAAACTGCTCAAAAGGGGTGATGCGCGTCCTGGCTGCACTCATGCGTCTTCGGGCCAGTACAAACGCAAGGGGTTGTCCACCAGCAGCTGGTGCTGTAGCGCGCGGGTGGGAGCAATCTGGGCGATGAAATCCACCAAAATTCCGTCATCAGGCATATGGCCCTTCAGATTGGGATGGGGCCAGTCCGTGCCCCAGAGCACACGATGGGGAAAGGCCTCCACCACCCGGCGCGCAAAAGGCACCACATCCTGGTAGGGTCGCAACTCAGCATGCAAAGCCTGCGGCCCGGTCACTGACAGCCGCTCCGGACAGCTGACCTTGCACCAGACGTTGTCGTGCTCGTGCATGAGCTGGAGAAACAACCCAAATGCAGGCCCATGGGCAGGCTCACGCACATCGGGGCATCCCATGTGATCCACCACCACGGTGTTGGGCAAGCGGCTGAAAAAAGGCCACAAGGTCGGCAGATCCGCCGCCTCAAAATAGACCACCACATGCCAACCCAGATCGGCAATGCGCTCGGCAATCTCCAGCAGCTCGTCCTCGGGCGTGCAATCCACCAACCGTTTGACAAAATTGAAGCGCACGCCTCTCACACCCGCGGCGTGCATGTGCTGCAGCTCCAGGTCGGTGACATTGCGCCGCACAGTAGCTACCCCGCGCGCCCGCCCCCCGGAGGCCTTGCAGGCATCGAGCATGGCGCGGTTGTCGGTGCCATGGCAGCTGGCTTGCACAATCACATTGCGTGAAAAGCCCAGGTGATCACGCAAGGCAAACAGCTGCTGCTTGCCGGCATCGCAAGGGGTGTACTTGCGCTCGGCCGCAAAGGGAAACTCCTGGGCCGGGCCAAACACATGACAGTGGGCATCCACCGCACCCATGGGCAATGTCAAAAATGGCTTGCTCGGCCGAGGGTGCCAGTCCAGCCAGCCAGGGGTTTTTTCAATGCTAGACATCGTGTCGCCCTCCTCAGTCGATATAGCGCAGACCAAATTTGGCCAACGAGTCGCGCATTCGGTAGAGATCCAGGCCCAGCACCCCCGCAGCCAGCAGGGACCGCTTGGCCCGCTCCAGGCGCTCGCGCTCCAGCGCCGTCTCCCAGGTGGTCTGCGCCATGGCCGCCGGTACACAGACCACGCCATCGTCATCGGCTACGATCACATCGCCGGGCCTGACCCACATGCCCGCGCAGACGACCGGAATGTTGACCGAGCCTAAAGTCGCCTTGATGGTGCCCCTGGCGGACACTGCCCGGCTCCAGACCGGAAAAGCCATGTCCTGCAAGGCCTTGGTATCGCGCACGCCGGCATCAATGACCAGGCCGCGTGCGCCTCTGGCCTGAAAGCTGGTCGCCAGCAGATCACCAAAATAGCCATCGCTGCATTGCGAGGTGACCGCCGCCACCACAATGTCGCCGGGCTGGATCTGCTCGGCCGCCACATGCAGCATCCAGTTATCGCCAGGCTGCAGCAGCACCGTTACAGCGGTACCAGACACCTGCTGGCCTGCATAAATGGGCCGCAGCGCGGGCTGGAGCAAGCCGACCCGGCCCATGGCCTCGTGGACGGTGGCCGAGCCCAGGCTGGCCAAGCCATTGGCAGCCACACCGTCAGCGCGCTGGATATTGCGGTAAACCACTCCGAGTTCGTACATAAATAACTGCTTCCTTGGTTCTTGGATGGGAGGCGCCTTACAGGCCCTTGCTGCGAAGCGCGGCATCCAGGCGTGGGAACACGCGGCGCGCATTGCCCTCGTACACCTGGTGGCGCTCTTCGTCACTGAGATGAGGCGTCGCCTCGATATAGCGTTTGGTGTCGTCGTAGTGGTGGCCGGTTTGCGGATCGATGCCGCGCACCGCACCCACCATCTCGCTGGCAAACAGAATGTTCTTGGCGGGGATCACGCGCGTCAGCAGGTCAATGCCTGCCTGGTGGTAAACGCAGGTGTCAAAAAACAGGTTCTCCAGCAAGTGCTCCTCCAGCAAGGGCTTGCCCAGTGCCTGCGCCAGGCCGCGAAAGCGCCCCCAGTGGTAAGGCACGGCCCCACCGCCGTGGGGAATCAGAAATCGCAGCGTGGGAAAGTCCTGAAACAGCATGCTGTCCAGGCATTGCATGAAGGCCGTGGTGTCGGCATTGAGGTAGTGCGCGCCGGTGGTGTGAAAGCAGGCGTTGCAGCTGGTGGAGACATGCACCATCGCGGGAATGTCGTACTCCACCATCTTCTCGTAGATGGGGTACCAGGCACGGTCGGTCAGGGGCGGTGCAGTCCAGTGCCCGCCAGAGGGATCGGGGTTGAGGTTGATGGCCACGTTGCCGTACTGCTCCACACAGCGGACCAGCTCGGTAATGCAGCTGCGGGGGTCGACACCCGGCGACTGCGGCAGCATGGCGGCAGGCACAAAGTGGTCGGGGAACAGCTCGCTGACCCGAAAGCACATCTCATTGCAGACTTCGGCCCAGGCGCTCGAGGTCTCGAAATCGCCGATATGGTGGGCCATAAAGCTGGCACGCGGACTGAAGACCGTCATATCCAGGCCACGCTGTCGCATCAACTTGAGCTGGTTGCTCTCGATGGTCTCTCGGATCTCGTCATCGCTGATGCGCAAGTCTGCGGCCCGAGGCGTCCGGCGCGGGTCCTGGAGGCCAGCCATCTGCAGATCACGCCACTGGCCCAAAGCGGCGGGTGCGGTGGTGTAGTGCCCGTGTACGTCGATGATCATGCGGTGCTCCTATCGGATGGTTGAAAAGAGGGCTTGGTGCCCGCCAGCGGCGTCAGCGCCCCGCATGTGCCCGGGGCACTTGCGGCAGGGCGCCAACGTGCTGCTTGACGAGCAAGGCCACCATGCCGATCAGCCCGGGAATCGCCAGCACCGCAAAAATCGCCGTGCTGTCCCATTGCCGCGCCGACAGCTCGGCCAGCAAAAATGAGCCGGTGATGCCGCCGAAGCGGCCGATAGCCAGCATCCAGGCCACACCGGTGGCACGGCCGCGCGTGGGGTAAAAACTGGCAGCCAGCGCCGGCATGGACGCCTGCGCGGTGTTCATGAACAGGCCTGCCAACAGCACCGCCACCACCAGCCAGGCGAGCTGGCCGACAGCCAGACCGATGCACCCGACCGCCACGGCCGCCAGGCCATAGCCCAGCGCCACAACGCGATCCGCATTGAAGCGATCCATCAGCCACCCCGACAGCACGGCCCCCACCCCGCCCAGCGGGAACAGCGCTGCCACCAAGACCCCGGTGCGGGCATCCAGGCCCGCATCGCTGAAGAGGACCGGCATCCAGTTCAGCAACGCATAGAAAATCACCAGCCCCATGAAATAGGCCAGCCACAGCATGACGGAGCCCAAGCGGTAGCGGGGCGAGACCACCAGCGCGATGGCACTGCCCTCCTGGCCCTCAGCATGGGATTCGCGCAGCACAAAACCTGGCGCCTGCGCCACGCTGCGGCCGATCACCCGCGCCACCACCGTCCGCAGGTGCTCTGCCGGGTAGCCCTGGGCCACCAGGTAGCGCAGCGATTCCGGCAGCAGCCGCAGCAGCAAGACCAGCAACACCAAAGGCGCGATGCCGCCCAGCAGCAACACACTGGCCCAACCCCAGGCTGGAATCATCCAGGCGGCGACAAAGCCCCCCATGGCGGCGCCTAGCGGGAAGCCGCAGAACATGGCATTGGTCAAGGTGGCACGCCGCGCATCGGGGCAGTACTCGCTCATCAACGTCACCGCACTGGGCATGGCCGCCCCCAGACCAATGCCGGTGACAAAGCGCAGCACGGTCAGCGTCTGCACATCCGGTGAGCATGCCGAGGCCAAACTGGCCAGGGCAAACAAGGCCACCGCGACCACCAGCACCGACTTGCGGCCCCAGTGGTCCGCCAGGGGGCCGGCGCCAAAAGCACCCACGGCCAGGCCCAGCAGTGCAGCCCCCAGCACGGGTGCCAAGGCCGCGCGGCTCAGCCCCCAGTCGCTGATCAGCGACGGGGCGATATAGCCCATGGCTGCCGTGTCGAAGCCATCCAACAGGACGACCAAAAAGCACAGCAAAAAGATGATCCACTGATATCCAGACAAACCCCGGGCGTTTAGCAAGGCCTGCACATCAGTGGTCTGCGGTTCTGTGCTTTTCTCAGACATGCGCATGGCTCCGTGGCATGGCATCGCAGCCAGGGGTGTGACGCTGGGGCCTGCGGCAAGACGCGCCGCAAGGCTGCCTCATGCCTGCCCCGCCCAGATGGCGGTAGGCACCATCGCTTCGCCACGCATCAGCACGCGCGCAGTGCGCAACAAGGCCACTTTTGGTGCCTGGTCCCTGTGCGCAGCATCGGGGCTGAGGGTGACATGCAAGGCGCCCGAGGGGTGCTCGATCGCGAGCGTCTCCATACCGCTGCAGGCCTGTCGATGGGCCAGGCCTTCGCATATGGAGCCTGGCAAGCTGATGGCCGTACCCACCGTGACAGCGGCTAACACGCCAATGCTCTCGTGGCAGACATGCGGAATAAAGCTGCGCGTGCACAGCACGCCGCCCTCCTGGGGCGTTGCCACCATGGTCATCTTGGGGTAGTTCTTGGCGGCGACATCGCCCAGCCCCATGGCCTGCCCAGCCTGCAGACGCAGGGCTTCCACCCGGCGCCGAAGCTGCATGTCGGCCTGGAGCGTTTCCACCGCCTCATAGCCGGTCGCACCCACATCGGCCGCCCGAAAGATCACCAGGGGCATGCCGTTGTCAATGCAAGTCACCGAAATACGGAAGGGGACAAAGCCTTCGCCGCTCACCGGGAAGCTGTCCTGCGGCTGCCCGGTTGGCAGCAACGCCTTGCACAGCGAGCCCGCCGTTTTCAGAAAGCGGATCTCGATCGGTGCGGCGCTGCCCGGCACACCATCAATGCAGGCGTCGCCGCCATCGGCCAGGCGTCCGTCCGACAGGGGCAGGCTGATCTCAGCCAGCATGCCGGTATTGCGGGTCAGCACGCGGAACGTGGCGCGCTCGCCCCGCGCCTGCAGCAGGCCCGTCTCCAGCGCAAAGGGCACCACGCCCGCCAGCATATTGCCGCAATTGGGGCTGGTATCGACCGTGTCCTCGTCCGGCTGCACCTGGGCAAACAGAAACTCCAGATCCACGTCCTCCCGGGCGGACCGGCTGACAATGCCGATCTTGCTGCACAGCGGATGCGCCCCGCCCAGGCCATCAATTTGGCGGCGGTCGGGAGAGCCCATGGCAGCCAGCAGCACTCTGTCGCGGGTGCGCACATCCTGGGGCAGGTCAGCCGCGTTGAAGAAAGCCCCCTTGGAGGTGCCGCCCCTGACCAGCAGACAAGGAATAGCCGTAGACATGAGGATCTCCGTGTGTGTTCTATAGGCAGCCATTCTGGAGACAGACACTCCAAAGATCCACGGGCGTGGAGGCCTAGCAGCTATAACTTCAAGGCATATCCGAGCAAGCCCTTTGCTGCGCATTGCTGGGCCCGCGCATGGCAGCCCGCCCATGGCCAACACCGGGCCAAGCGCAAACGAACGCATCCTCCTACGGCAGCAGCCTTTGCGCGCCTGCACCTTGAGGCCACCCCGTCGCCTAGCATGTTGGGCATGCTTAGCAAGACATCCACCATCGCTATTTTTCTGAAGATGGGCACTGCAGCGTTAGTCTGCAGCGCCGCAACGGCCGCCTTCGCCATGAGTGACGAAGAGATCCGCGCCGAGACCGACCGCATGGGCGCTCAGTACAACGCGGCCATGGCCCATTGCCAGCGCTTGCAGGGCAACCCCAAAGACATTTGCGAAGAGGACGCCAAAGGCCAGCTGCGTGTAGCAGGTGCGGAGCGCGAGGCCAAGCTGCTGGGCGACGCCGAGCATAACTACCAGGTGCGGGTGGCCAGGGCCGATGCGGACTACCGCGTGGCCAACGAGCGCTGCAACGACATGCGCGGTGATGCCGTGGCCATCTGCAAAAAAGATGCCCAGGCCGCCCACATCAAGGCCCGGCAGGACGCCCAGGTTCAACGGGTGGAGACACCTCCCGCCACATCCACGGACCAGAAAATGCCTCGCTAATGGCAGGAGTGAGAGACCAGGGGCTAGTGAGGGTGGCGGGTACGGCTGATGTATTCGAATGCCTCGCGCCCAGCATCATCGAGTGGATTGGCACAGAGGTTGGCGCGCTCGTTCACGATGACCCCCATGTTGTTGGTGCCCACCACGGTGCCTCGGCCCGTATCAAAGTCGAAATCGATCATCGCCGGGCCGCCGCTGGATCCGGGGCCCTGCACGCAGGGCATTCCCCACTCACGATCCACGTCGCTGCCGAAGGCCTTGCAGCCATTGAATAGGGTGCGCTGTGTCGCACAGTACGCCAGACGCTGGCCGGAGTACTCCGGGTTGCCCAATTCGTAGGGCGGCGGTGGCGGCAGGATCCCATAGGCATTGGCCCACACCGGATAACCAAAGCTAATGCGTGGACCCGCTGTAGGCGGCGCATCGAAACGGATGGCCTGCTGTCCGGCGACATCGCCAACCACACGCCCCTCGCTGCTGGCAAGGGCCTGCAGGAACGCGCCATCGCGCGTACCGTCCAACGCACCTTGCGGTACCACCATTCGTCGGATCGGATAGCGACCCTGTGGCCCCGTCCCGTCGCGAAAAGCAGGCAAGAACAACAGATGGCTGCTCCATGCATCAACGCCCTGCTCGCTGCGTGCATGCAGGCAGTGGGCGGCAGTGACCAACACATCCCTTGAAGCACTCTCGACCACCGTCGCGGTGCAGGATGCGTCCTGCCCGCCAGGACGCACGAAAAACAGCCTACCCACGCCTGCAGGCCAGGCGCCCTTGCCTTCCCAGGCATCACCGTCCGAGTTCAGCGGATCTGCCACGGGCGGCTTGATGGGCGCATCCCCTTTGTCATTGACCGCCAGCAGCTTCTCGTCAGTCCAATAGGCGAGCACTGCGTCAGGCCCTTCGTCGTAGAAGCGTTCAAAAGGGGCTGCGGCCAACAGGCCCGGGGCATAGCCACAAATACCCGCAAGGCTGACAGCGCGACAGATTTTTTTGAGCGTGGCAAACCTGGGAAAGCCTGGCAAGATACACGCGCCATAGTTGTCCTGCGCAGTCTCCTGTCTCGCGTGGCCCCCTCCGGGGGAGGATGCAGCCACGTTGTGCTTGCCGCCTCGCATCAACCAACAATGCATCGCCGATGGCATGGAAGTCTCCTCAGGTGTTGTGGAGCACCCATCCTGGAGTCCGCGCATACCATGCGCCATGGGCACTGCGGCCTAACAGCTATGTCTTCTGGGCATAGCTTTGAATCACTACCATTCCATCCCATTCATCCACCGCGCGCTACGTGGCACTGCGGCTCCAGCCCGGCCCTTTGGCGCCTGGGAAAAACTGCGGTATCGCACAAAAAAATGCCCTGCTGCCTACATGCCAGTGGGCGATGTATGCAGCAGGGACACCGCCTGCAAAGCGCTTGGCAGGGGCCGTATGGCCAGCCCCCCAGCACCAGCCGCTAGCGGCGGCAGACGGCGTAACCCAGCACCACGCCAATGGCCAACGCGGCGCCTGCAATCTGCCAGGGCTCATCGTGGGCATATTTGTCCGTGCATGCGGCCGTGTGCTTGGTCTGGGCCAGCGCACGTGCGGCCGAATCCCTGGCCATGCCCACGCCTTCATCCATGCGTTCGCGGATGCGTTTGATCTCGGGAATCGCATCCAGCTCCTTGACCGACAGCAATGCACGCACATCGCCCACCAGCTTGTCGACATCGCCCTTCACATCCGACAGACTGACTTGTTTAGGTTTGAAAAACATGCTCGCTTCCTTTCGTGTATCAAAGCCAAAAACTGCTCTAGGCGCTACCTTATAGAAATCCCCCAAAGGGCGATGTAGGAATGCGGCGCGGATAGGGCAGCTGCGCGTGCCGGGAGTCGCCGCAGCCCCATGTCGGCCGCTAGGCGCACATCCTCTGCCCCGCGTTCTCCTACAACCCCAGCCCGCAAGATGGACCACCATCGCAACAGCAAGCTTGCCACTACCTTGGAGGATGTATGAGCGACCCCAAAAAGCCCGACCCGCAGTCCCACGAAACCACCGAGATCGACACGACCCGCAAGCAGCATCCGAGCGATTCGGGCGCACAGGCCAAAATGCCGCACGAGAAGGACCAGTCGGTCGGAGAAGTCAGCAACCAGCCGTCGCCAGAGATGGCGCAAGCCCATGCCGATCTGAAGCGCGGGCTGGTAGACACTGACGCGCGCGGCGTGGACGGTCGGCCGAAAGCCGACAAAGCAGCCCCCACCTGATACCTTCTATATCGCCCGCAGGCCCTGCAGGGCCTGCAAATACCGTCGCTATTGCAGCTTCATCATTGCGTAACAATATAAAGAATTCCATTTAGACTATGGAACAAATTTTGCTTTCGTACTAAGCTTGACGGGTTGGAGCCCGTACATGCGGCTTCGACAGGAAGGTACGCCGTGTCGCAACGCAAGCAAGAGGACCCTGCCAAAGACAATTACCTCGATCTGCTCAAGGAAGAAGGTGCGAGTCTCCTCATGCAAAACCCGCAGGAAGGCACCCTGGAGCACGCCAAGATGATGCTCATCGATGCCAAGATTGACCAACTGACCAGCCCTATCACCGTCCCTCATTGGAGAGACTCAGGCTTGTGAAACACCGCCCGCTGTCAGCGGGCTTTTTCTTGCCTGGCCGAGGCAGAGGCGGGCACCCTACGCCGGCGCCACGCCTGCGCCCACTCAGTGGCTTGGCCCTGGTGGCTGGGTTTGCAGGGTCTCCTGCTGCTCCTGAGCGCTGGGCAAGGTCACCCAGCGGGCCAGCTTGGGCCGCAACCAGTTCTCGAAATCATCCATCACCGCATAGACCACCGGCACCAGCACCAGCGATAGCGCCGTGGACGACACCAGCCCACCAATGACGGCCACCGCCAACGGCTGGCGAAACTCCGAGCCGCTGCTCACGCCCAGCGCGGTAGGCAGCATGCCCATGGCCATCGCGATGGTGGTCATGATGATCGGCCGGGTGCGCTCATGGGCGGCCTCCAGCAGGGCCTCCGTCTGGCTCTTGCCCATGCGCTCGGCCTCCACCGCATGCTCCACCAGCAAGATCGAGTTTTTGGCCGCCAGGCCCATCAGCATCAGCAAGCCGATGAGTACCGGCAGGTTCAACTCCCCGCCTGTTGCCAGCAAGGCCAGAAAGGCGCCCGCCAGCGACAGCGGCAGCGCTGCCAGAATCACCACCGGTTTGACAAAGCTGCGGAACAACAGAATCAGCACGCCAAAGATCAGCCCCACTCCGGCCATGATGGCCAGGCCAAAGCTGGCAAACAGCTCCTGCATGCCCTCGGCATCGCCATACAGCGGGCGTGATACACCTTCGGGCAGGTTCTTCAAAAACGGCAGGGCATCCACCGCCGCATTGGCCTGGCCCAGCGATACGCCATTGACCTCCGCCTCCAAGGTGATGCGGCGCTCGCGGTCAAAGCGGTCGATATGCGACTCGCCGACCTGGAACTGCATGTCTGCCACCGCCGACAAGGGCACCGTGCCGCCCTGCCCCGTGGGTACCCGCAGCGCGCCAATGCCGTCCAGATCGCGCAGGGCATCCTGGGGCAGCCGCACCCGCACAGCCAGGCGCTGGCGCCCGGTGTTGAACTTGGAGGCCGTCGCATCCAGGTCGCCCAGGCTGGCCATGCGCGCCACCTCGGCCACCACATCGGGGGTGACGCCCAGGCGCGCTGCCGCATCGGGCTTGAGGCGTATCACCAGCTCAGGGCCCGGGTTGGGCGCCACCTGGTGCACATTGGCCAGCATCGGCAGGCTGCGCAGCTCGCGCTCGGCGTCCGCTGCCGTGCGGCGTAACAGGTCGCCATCATGGCCGCCCAAGATCACCTGCAAGTTCTGCGTGCCGCCACCCTCGCTCTCGCTGTAGCTCAGCCGCACATCGGGCACCTGCAGCAGCAAGGGGCGCATATGGTCCTGGAAGGCCTTGGTCGTCATTGTGCGCGCTGACTTGAGCTGCACAATCACCGATCCCTTGCGCGGGTCACCATCGCGCTGGCTGCTGCCCACGCTGACAAACACATCCTGCACATCGCCCTGCTGGCGCAGCAAGCGCGTCAAGGTCGCAGCCGATGCCCGCATGTCTTCCGTGGTCGCACCTGGCGCGCCTTGCAGGCTGATCTGTACCGTGCCGCCATCGCCCTTGGGCGCAAAGCCGGTGGGCAGCAACGAGGCCAGCACCAGCGAGCCCACAAAAATCAGCACCCCGCCGCCAATCGACAGCCAGCGGTGCGACAAGGTCCATTCCAGCAACCGGCGGTAGCGGCCAGTAAAGGGCTTATGGGGATGCGGCTGCGCGGACGGCTTGAGCAAGTAGGCGCACATCAGCGGCGACAGCAAGCGCGCCACCAGCAGCGAGAACATCACCGACACGGCCACCGTCACCCCGAACTCGCGGAAGTACGGCCCGGCATAGCCACCCATAAAGGCCACCGGCAAAAACACCACGGCAATCGCCAAGGTGGTGGCCACCACCGCCAGGCCAATCGCATCTGCCCCTTCCATCGAGGCGCGCCAGGGCGATGCCCCCGCTTGCACCCGCTTTTGGATGTTCTCCACCTCGACAATGGCGTCATCGACCAGCACGCCAATCACCAAGGTCAGCGCCAACAGGGACAGCATATTGAGCGAATAGCCCAGCCAATGGATCACCGCAAACGTGGGGATCAGCGAGATCGGCATGGCCACGGCGGCAATCAAGGTGGCACGCCAGTCGCGCAAGAACATGAACACCACCACCGCCGCCAGCAGCATGCCTTCGAGCAAGGTCGCCACCGTGGCATCAAAGCTCTCACGGGTGTTTTTGGCGCCGGATGACACCAGCTGGTACGACACACCCGGCCGGTCCTTGGCCAGCGCGGCCACCGCCTTGGCCACCGCCGTCTCCACATTCACATCCGATGCCGCCTTGGTCTTCATCACCTGAAAACCCACCACCGCCTCGCCATTCAAGGCCGCAAAACCGCGCCGGTCGCTGGCGCCGCTGGCCACCGTGGCCACATCGCCCAGGCGCAGATGGCGGCCGTCGCGGGTGGCAATCACCAGCTGCTCCAGTTCCTGCACCGATGGGGCGGCAGCAAGGATACGCACCTGCTGCTCCTGCGCGCCAATCTGCGTACGGCCACCGGATGCATCCAGGTTGTGCGCACGCAGCGCATCATTGACGGCCACTGCCGTCAGCCCCAGCGCCTGCAGCTTGGCGGGGTCCAGGGTCACGGTGATATCGCGGGCCACGCCTCCCACCTGGGTCACCTGGCCCACCCCCGTCAGCGCCACCAGCTTGCGCGCCACCACATCTTCAATGAACCAGTTCAGCTCCACATCGTCCATGCCCGGCGCCGATACCGCATAGGTCAGCAAGGGCATGGCATCAAAATCCAGGCGCTCCACAATCGGCGGCTCAATGCTAGCGGGCAAATTGGCGCGCACCCGGTCTACCGCGGCACGCACCTCATCCACCGCGCGCTGCGGGTCCAGCCCAATCTCAAACTCCACAAAGGTCAGGGACATGCCCTGGGTCACGGTCGAGATCACATGCTTGACCCGCGCCACATTGGCCACGCCGTCTTCCACCACGCGGGTGACCTGGGTCTCCACCTCGGTGGCCGCCGCGCTGGGCAGCGCCACTGCGACTTGCACAATGGGGAAGGACACATCCGGGTAGAGCTTGATTGGCATGGCCCGGTAGGCCATCAGCCCCGCGACCAGGATGGCGATGAACAGCACCACCACCGGGATCGGGTTCTGGATGGACCAGGCGGAAATCCGGAATTTCATCGCTGGCTCCCTGCCGTGGGCGCCGCGTCAGCGGCTTTGCTTTCTGTCGCAGCCGCCGGTACCGGTTCTGGTTCCGCTGCTGCAGCGTTGATCTGCACCCGGTCCCCCTCCAGCACAAAGGCGCCACCCCCCAAGGCCAGGCGGGTGCCTACCGGCGGGCCATCGCGCAAAGCCACCCAGCCTTGGGCACGGGCACCCAGGCTCACGGGCAGCTTGCGAATGCGGCTGTCCGCATCGATGGTCGCCAACTGCGGGCCACCGGCTTCGAAGTGGATGGCTTTCTCGGGCACGGCCGCCACTGGCGCCGAGGCCTGCGCAAACCGTGCCTGCGCAAAACCGCCTGGGCGCAGATCAGCGCGCACCGGCAGCACCACCCGCACCTGGGCCAACTTGGTCTTGTCATCCACCCGGCGCGACAGCAGCCGCACCTGGCCATCGAGCACCACGCCCGATGCCAGGGTCACCTCCACCTTGCTCCCGGGCTGGATGCGGTCAACCTGGTCCTCGGGCACCTCGGCCGCCAGCTCCACCATGCCGTCCCGCGCCAGGCGGAACATCGCCTCGCCCCCGGCGCTGGCCACATCGCCCCTGCGCACATTGCGCTGCAACACCACGCCGGCTACCGGGGCGCGCAGCAGCATGCGCTCGGCCTCCACGCGCAAGCCCGCCAAGTTGGCGGCCGCCACATCGGCATTCGCATTGGCGCTGGCCGCTGCGGTGCGGCGCTGCTGGATCTGTTCGTCGGACAACACGCCCTGGCCGTCCAAACCTTCCACCCGCGCCGCCTCCGCCTGGGACTGTTTGGCCTGGGCCCTGGCCTGCACCAGGCTGGCCTGTGCCTGCGCGATCTTGGCCTGTAACAAGCCATCATCGAGCCGGGCCAGCGGCTGGCCGGCGCGCACGCTGTCGCCCTCATCGGCCAGCAGCGCAGCCACCCGATAGCCACCCAGTTCCGAGCCAATCGCAATTTCTTCGCGCGCCACCAGCAGGCCCGATGCCTGCTGCACCCCGCCCATGGGCCGCAGCTCTACTTGGGCCACGCTGACCGTGCGCACCACCTCGGCCACCGGCTTGGGGGCCTTGTCCGCACTGCCTTCCGAGCAGGCCACCAGCCCCAGCAAGGCCACCGATCCCAGGCCCAAACGCCATCCATTTGCCATGTATTTCAGCATTGCATCCCTCTCAATTCGTCTTCTGTGTTTCGGCGCCCAGCGCCAGCGCATCGCGCGGCCAACCGCCCCCCAGTGCCTGGAACACCTGCACCGCATGTGCCAGTGCCTCGGCGCGCGCCTGGGTCAGGCCACCCCGGGAGTCCCGGTACACCTGTTCGGCATCGAGCACCACCACCAGGTCAAAAAAGCCGGCCTCATAGCCCTTGCGCGCCGCTTCATAAGCGGTCTGCGCTCGTGCTTGGGCTTGCGCCAGCACCTGCAGCCGCTGTGCATCCGGGGCCATCCGCAGAAGCGCTTGGTCCGTCTCTGAAAACGCGCGCTGCACCACCTGCTCATAGGCAATCACCGCCTGCTCGGCGCGGGCACCCTGGGCGCGGGCATTGGCCAGCAGACGCGGGCGGTCCAGCACCGGCATGGCCACATTGCCCGCCAGCGACCAGAGGCTGGTGCTCAGCGCCGCGCCCTGGTTTTGCCAGTTCAGCCCTAGGCTGGGGGTCAAGGTGATGCTGGGCAGCAGCGCCAGGCGCGACAAATCCAGGCCGCCAGCGGCCGCATCCATCTGTGCCCGCGCCTGCAGCACATCGGGGCGCCGTGCCAACAAGTCCGCTGGCAAAGCGCGTGGCAGCGCTGGTGCCTGGGTCTGGCTCTCATCCAGGACCAAGGCCGACAGGGGCTGGTCCCCCCTGCCCACCAGCACCAGCAAGGCGCGCCGTGCGGCATCCAGCTGCGACTGCAGCACCAGCGCATTGGCCTGGGCTGCCAGCAAGCTGGCATCCACCCGCGCCACATCGGCCAGTGCCACCAGGCCCCGCTCCAGCTTGCGGGCCAGCACCTGCTGCAGGCGGGTCTGGATGGTGATGGTTGCCTGCGCATCGGCCAACGCAGCCGTCAGGCGCTGGGCCTCAAACAGGCTGCGTGCGACCTCAGCCACCAGGCTGGCCCGCTCGGCATAGGCGCCATAGAGCGCCGCGCCATAGTTGCCATCGGACTGGCGGGCCAGCGCATCGCCCCGGCCCAAAACATCCAGCTCCCAGGAGACTTGCAGGTCCAGCCCGGCGCTGCTTTGCCGGCCCAAGCCAACCCCGCCAGCGCCCAGCTGGGCCCCGCTCAGCTGGTTCACACCTCGGCGGTCCCCGCTGGCGCGCAGCCCGCCCTGCGGTTGGTACTGGGTCAGCGCGGCCTCGCGCACGGCACGGGCCTCGCGTATCCGTGCCAGTGCCATACGCGCTTCAGTGCTGCTTGCCAGCGCCTGGTCCACCAGGCTGTTGAGCAAGGGTTGCTCGAACAAGGTCCACCAGGTATCGAGAGCGGGCACTGCCGCATCCTGTGCTGCGCTGGAACCGGGCACCGAGTACTGCGACGCCACCACCGGCGCCGGCGCTGGTGCATCGGGCACCGACGAGCAGCCCGACAGGGCTGCCAAACACAGGGGCGCTGCCGCCCAGAAAATCTGCTTCATGGTTGGGTCGAATCAGGGTTGCGCCTTGCGGCCTGTCGCAGCGCGGGGCTTGCTGGCTTGGGGTTTGGCGGCTTTGGAACGACTGGTGACAGCAGCGGCCGACGACAGCGCCAGTGCCACTGGCTTGGGGCGCTGGGCCAGCTTGGCGACCAGCTCCTGCAAGGTCTGCGCCGTCACTTGGTGAAAATCCTGGGCCTGCAGCAGCCGCGCAGTGGCATCGGCCGGCAAGGGGCTGGCGGCCAGCAGCTCGTCCACATAGCTGGTAAAGCGCTGGCAGTCCGCAATGCTCTGCTCCAGCACAATCAAAAACGGGTTGGCCCGCAGGCTGAAAAAATCTTGTCGCTCGCCCCGCATTGCCACCCGCTCGATGATGCCCAGGCGCTCCAGCAAACGCGTGTTGGTGCTCACGCTGGCCCGGCTGGCCTGCATGCGCTCGGCCAATTGCGCAAAGCTGATGGGCCCGCCATCCAGCAAAAAAATGCCGATCAGGCGGCCGGCAATGCGCGGCAAGCCACTGGTCTCCGCCTGGATTGCATTGCGCTCGATAAACAGCTCGCGCGCCTCCAGCGCTGCAAGCCCCTCATGCGCTTGCTTGGCCTCCAATGCCGCTTTCGCCTTGTCTTGCTGGGTCACATTCACCGCCATTCATTCATATTGTTCGGTCACGGCTGAACAATATAAACGAATTCGGGTTGACCCTGGTTATCAGACGTAACGCGCGCTTAAAAAGAAGAAGGGCCGTGGTGTACGGCCCTTCGGTGCTGGTGCTTAGGACTGCCGCAAGGCCAGCCGCGCGGTCAGCAGGGTGCGCCCCGGCTCGGAGTCGATCTCGAGCACACCGCCCACCCGACCAATACGCACGGCCATCGAGCGCATGCCAATGCCCAGACCCGAAGCGTCAACGGCAGCCACATCAAAGCCCACGCCGTCGTCCTCGATCTCCAGCACCAGGTCATCGGCCTCGGGCTGCAGGAAGGACAGGCGCACATGGCGCGCCTGGCTGTGCTTGATCACATTGGTGAGGGCTTCTTCGACTAGGCGCGTCATGGCCAGGTACTGCAGCGCATCAGGCGGCGTGCGCCAGGCGGGCGCGTACTGCCAGTCGCAGCGGATGTCGAGCGCATCGAACAGGTTGGCAAAGCGGTGGCGCAACGGGGCCAGCCACTCTTGCGGAGAGGCAGGCACGCGCACCTGAGCGGAGGAATTGCTGTCGATGGTCTGGCGCAGGTCATCGCGGATGTGCTTGAGCATGGACAGCACCTGGGGCCGCGTCAGGCCGCCATCGCCGCCCTGCTCCACGGCGGCAATCATATGTACCAACGATCCGCCCAGACCGTCATGCAGGTCATGGGTCAGGTTCAGGCGCTCTTGCAGACGCGCGTTCGACACCTTCTGCGCATCCAGCTCGGCGCGCAGCTTCTCGGCTTTTTTCTGCTCGGTAATGTCAAAGGTAAAGCCGATCAGCCCCGTGGTCTCGCCCTGCGCATCGCAAAGCACATGCACCACCTCGCGCACCCAGACAAAGCTGCCATCGCTGGTCAGCGCACGGTACTCGGCTTCGTGGTCCACGCCGGCCAGGCACAGCCCCACGCAGCGGTTGACCGTGGTGTCGCGCTCGTCCGGGTGAATACGCTCGGCCCAGTCATTCACCGTCTGCCAGCTGTCCGGGCTCCAGCCCAGCAAGGCCTCGATCTGCGGGCCGACATAGGTGTATTTCTTGCTCGCCCAGTCAATCCGGAACGGAATTGCCAAGGTGGATTCCAGCAGCGTTTGGTAAAGACCGTTGTCGGTGTCTGGCTCCAGAGTGCGTAAACGGGGCTGGGTATCGAGCATAGAGGTGTCAGGGTTGCGTCAACAAAGGGTGAACCGTGGGCAATGCATTCCAGAACCAGAAGAAGTACCCGCTGTCTTTGGGCAGCAAGGTCAGCGTTTGCACACTTCTTTGCGGGCCACCCCGCCAACAGGCCAGGGCTGAATTACGGTTGCCGTGCAGATCGATATAGGCCGCATCGGGGATTTTGGGCCTAGGCGGTATGTACAAGGCCATGCCCCGGGGCACCCAAAGATCGGCGAGAAAGATTTTAGCCCGCTGCGGCCAATAACGCCCTACCGAAATCACCAGCGGAAGCTGGGGATCTACCGAGGAGAACACATGCGGAAAATTATGGTGCTCCAGGTCGGTACACACCGAGGGCTGCAGTTGAAAGCGCTCGGCTTTGGGCAGATAAGGGCATTGCTGCCCTGCAAACATGCCGTACTCAAAGGGCGTGTCGTGCAGCTCTCTGATGGGGCTTTGCATGCGCAGGCCTTGGCCAGGTTCCATCAGCGTGATGCCAAAGGCAGCAGCGGCTTCACGCGAGGCCCAGTGGGGCTCATACACCACCTCGTTGGCGACGAACTCCATCTTGGTCTGCTCGCCATACTGGGGATCGGGGATGGTCGTCTGCGTGCCACTGACCTGGTAGCCACGTCCCCAAGAGGGCTCGGGGGTGCAGTCCCCTGAAGGGCTGGCCACGGGTTGCAGCTCCACCACCCCGGTCGGCAACGCATGCACAAACTCGGGTTTGCCCCGAATGTTGCAGACATAGGGCTTCGCCACGGTGTCTACCGGGCTGCCCTCCGATTCCCCGATCAGCAAGAGCGGATCAAAATTAGTTTGCGACACGGTCAATCACTCCAAAACGGATGGGTAGGCCATTACGGGAAAGAGAGAAAAGGAATCAGCGCTGTGCGACTCAATCGACCAGCCGCCGCCGGCGGGCTTCCTGCGCCGCCTGCGTGCGCGACGACACCGACAGCTTGCGGTAGACATTCTTGATATGCGACTCCACCGTGTAGCGCGACAAAAACAGACGCTCGGCGATCTCGCGGTTGCTCAGGCCTTCGACCACCAGGTGCAAGATGGTGTTCTCCCGTGCACTCAGGCTGGGGTCATCCACACGATGGACCGTGGGCGGGGCTTGCAGCGGCAACTCTTCAATGATGCGCCGCGCAATGAAAGGATCGATGGGCGCGCCGCCACGCAGCACGCTGCGCAAGGCCATGGCCATTTCCATGTCGTCACGCTCCTTGAGCACATAGCCCACGGCGCCTGCGCGCAGGGCCGCCCAGATCATCTCTTGCGTGCTCCAGGCCGAGACCACCATGATCGGCAAACTGGGTGCCTGGCCATGCAGTTCGGCAATCAGCTCAATCCCGCTGCCATCGGGCAAGCCCAGGTCCACTAGCGCCAGCGAGACGGTATGCGCTTCATCGTCCAGATAGGCGCGCGCCTCGGCCAGCGAGCCGGCCATCACCAGCGCATCGCTGCTATAGCCCAGCTGCAGCAGCAAGCCCTGCAGGCGGTTGCGCACCAGCGGGTTGTCTTCTACCACCAGTACGGGTGCCGGCAGCGCCAGATCGGCGGTGAGCGTTTGAGTCGGCATGGGGTCCTGTTCCTATTCCAAGTCCCGCAATTATTCCGCAAGCCAGAGGCTTTGCATGTCACTGAAATTGGTGAATTTCAGAAGCATGACAGCGCAGGAGCGGCCATGCCGCCTTTCAGCGAAAGCGCTGCTCCAACGCATCCCAGGCGGGCTTGCCCACCAGCCGCTGGCGCTCGGCAAAGGTCGCCACCAAGCCGCTAGCTTCCTGCACCGCTTTTTCATCGCGCAGCACGGTCAAGGTTTTCTGCATACCTGCCACGGCACCCTGCAGCGCCGCATTGGCATACAGCACGATGCCATAACCGAGCGCAGCCAGCTGTTCGGCATCAAAAATAGGCGTCTTGCCGCCAATCACCATGTTCATCAGCTGCGGCGCCGCCAAGCGGGTAGGTAGCGCACGGATTTCTTCAGCGCTGGTAACGGCCTCGACAAACAAAATATCGGCCCCGGCTTCGGCAAAGCGCTGCGCGCGCTCCACGGCGGCCTCAAAGCCGTGGGTCGCTGCCGCATCGGTGCGCGCCATGATCAGCAGGTTCGGGTCGCGCCGGGCATCCACCGCAGCCTTGATCTTGCTGACCGCCTCTTCGGTCGAGATCACCTCCTTGCCGTTGAAATGCCCGCAGCGCTTGGGAGCCACCTGGTCCTCCAGCTGAATGCAGTCGGCGCCAGCGCGCTCCAAGGTGCGCACCGTGTGGTAGACGTTGAGCGCATTGCCAAAGCCGGTATCGGCATCCACCAGCAAGGGCACATTCACCGCTTCGCGGATACGCGCCGTGTGCTCTGCTATCTCCGACAGGCCCATAAAGCCCTGGTCGGGCATGCCAAACCACATATTGGTAACGCCCGCGCCCGTCACATAAATCGCCTCAAAGCCCAGGTCCTCGATCACCTTGGCCGACAGCGCATTGAAGGCCCCCGGCACCAGCACGCCCCGGCGCGCTTGCACCATCGATTTCAGCAGTTTTTTGGTATCCATCCGACAACCCCTCAGTTCAGAAACAATCGCCCGGCACCCGCACGGTGCCTTCCATCAGAATGCGTGCGCTGCGGCTCATCAGCGCTTTGGCCACCACCCACTGGCCATCCTGCAGGCGTGCCTCTGCCCCCACCCGCAAGCTGCCCGAGGGGTGGCCAAAGCGCACGGCGCTGCGCTCGCCCCCACCCGCTGCCAGGTTGACCAAGCTGCCTGGCACGGCCGCTGCCGTGCCAATGGCGACTGCCGCCGTGCCCATCATTGCGTGGTGCAGCTGGCCCATCGACAGCGCACGCACCAGCAAATCCACGTCCTGCGCATCCACGGCCTTGCCGCTGGACGCGGTGTAGCTGGCGGGCGGGGCCACAAAGGCGATTTTTGGCGTGTGCTGGCGGCTGGCGGCCTCGGCGACGTCCCGGATCAAACCCATCTTGACGGCACCGTAGGCCCGAATGCTTTCAAAACGCGCCAGCGCCTGGGCATCGCCATTGAGATCGCCCTGCAGCTCACAGCCGGTATAGCCCAGGTCCCGGGCATTGAGGAAAATCGTCGGAATGCCCGCATTGATCATCGTGGCGGCAAAGCTGCCCACGCCCGGCACATCCAACTGGTCAATCACCTGGCCCGTCGGGAACATCGCCCCTCCGTCCTCACCCTCGTCAGCGGGGTCGAGAAATGCCAACTGCACCTCGGCTGCCGGAAAGCTCACGCCATCGAGTTCAAAGTCACCGGTCTCCTGCACCTGGCCATTGCGGATGGGCACTTGGGCCACGATGGTTTTGCCGATATTGGCCTGCCAGATGCGCACGGTGCAAACGCCGTCCTGCGGAATGCGGGCCGGGTCAACCAGGCCCATCGCGATCGCGCAGGGGCCGACGGCGGCCGACAGGTTGCCGCAGTTGCCGCTCCAGTCCACCAAGGGCTTGTCGATGGCGATCTGGCCAAAGAGGTAGTCCACATCATGGTCAGCACGTGTGCTCCTGGCCAGCAGCACCGCCTTGCTGGTGCTCGATGAGGCATTGCCCATGCCATCGATCTGCTTGCCATAGGGGTCAGGGCTGCCCAAGGTGCGCAGCAAGATGGCATCGCGCGCCGCACCGGGCTGCTGCGCGGGCAGCGGCAAATCGGGCACATGGAAAAACACGCCCTTGCTCGTGCCACCACGCATATAGAGGGCGGGAATCTTGATCTGAGGAGGATGGGTCAGGGCCGTCATAGCGGGTTCAGAAAAAGGCTGGGCCATCAGACGGTGGCTGGCTGCACAGCGCTGGCTGCCAAAAAATCCTGCGCAAAGCGTTGCAACACGCCGCCTGCTTCATAAACAGACAGCTCCTCGCCGGTATCCAGGCGGCAGACCACGGGCACGCGATCAACCTGGCCATTGCGGCGCCGGATCACCAAGCTCAGCACGGCACGCGGGCTGCGCTCACCCTCCACATCATAGGTCTCGGTGCCATCGAGCTGCAGCGTCTTGCGGGTGGTGCCCGGCTGGAACTCCAAGGGCAGCACGCCCATGCCAATTAGGTTACTGCGGTGAATGCGCTCAAAGCCTTCGGCCACCACCGTCTCCACCCCCGCCAGCCGCACGCCCTTGGCGGCCCAGTCGCGGCTGGAGCCCTGGCCGTAGTCGGCACCGGCAATGATGATCAGCGGCTGGCGGCGCTGCAGATAGGTCTCCATCGCCTCCCACATCCGCAGCACCCGGCCTTCGGGCTCGATACGGGCCAGCGAGCCTCTTTGCACCTGGCCATCGACCACCGCCATCTCGTTGACCAGCTGGGGGTTGGCAAAGGTGGCGCGCATCGCCGTCAGGTGGTCGCCCCGGTGCGTGGCGTAGGAGTTGAAGTCTTCTTCTGGCAAGCCCATCTTGGCCAGGTACTCCCCAGCGGCCGAGCTGGCCAGGATGGCGTTGGACGGTGAGAGGTGGTCGGTGGTGATGTTGTCAGGCAGCAATGCCAGCGGCCGCATGCCCTTGAGGGTGCGCGGATGCGCGGCCAGCGCGCCCACGCCCTCGGTATCCCAGTACGGCGGCCGGCGGATATAGGTCGATTGCGGGCGCCAGTCATACTGCGGCGCAGCCCGCTCGCCATCGTCTTGGCGGATGGCAAACATGGGCTCGTACACCGCGCGGTATTGCGCAGGCTTGACCGCTTGCGCCACCACGGCGTCAATCTCCTCGTCGCTCGGCCAGAGGTCTGGCAGGTGAATCTCCCGGCCATCCACGATCCCCAGCGCATCCTTTTCAATATCAAAGCGGATGGTGCCTGCCATCGCATAGGCCACCACCAGCGGGGGCGACGCCAAAAACGCCTGCTTGGCATAGGGGTGGATGCGGCCGTCAAAATTGCGGTTGCCCGAGAGCACGGCCGTGGTGTACAGGTCGCGCTCAATGATCTCTTGCTGAATCTGCGCATCGAGCGCACCGCTCATGCCATTGCAGGTGGTGCAGGCAAAGGCGACGATGCCAAAGCCCAGCGCCTCCAGATCGGCCAGCAGCCCCGCCTCCTTCAAGTACAGCTCCACCGCCTTCGATCCGGGCGCCAGCGAGGTTTTGACCCAGGGTTTGCGCACAAGGCCCAGGCGCCGCGCATTGCGCGCCAGCAAGGCCGCCGCGATCACATTGCGCGGATTGCTGGTATTGGTGCAGCTGGTAATGGCCGCGATGATCACCGCGCCATCAGGCAGCAGTCCATCGGCCTCCTGTGCACGCGCCCGCGCCAAAGACTCAGCCCCGGCAATGCCGCGCTCCACCAGCTGTGAGGTGGGCAGGCGGCGGTGCGGGTTCGATGGGCCCGCCATGTTGCGCACCACAGCGGACAGATCAAAAGCCAGCACCCGCTCGTACTGCACCTCGTGCAGGCTGTCGGCCCAAAAGCCTGCGGCTTTGGCGTAGGTCTCTACCAACTGCACCTGTTTTTCATCACGGCCGGTCAGGCGCAGATAGGCCAGCGTCTGTGCGTCAATCGCAAACAAGGCAGCCGTGGCACCGTACTCCGGACACATGTTGGCAATGGTGGCCCGGTCCCCAATGGACAGGCCCTCGGCACCCTCGCCATAGAACTCCACATAGGCCCCCACCACCTTTTGCTGGCGCAAAAATTCCGTCAGCGCCAGCACCAGATCGGTGGCGGTGATGCCAGGCTGCGGGCGGCCGCTCAGCGCGACACCGACGATGTCGGGCAGCCGCATCCAGGAGGCCCGGCCCAGCATCACGTTCTCGGCCTCCAGGCCTCCCACGCCCACCGCTATCACGCCCAGCGCATCCACATGCGGGGTATGGCTGTCGGTGCCCACACAGGTGTCGGGAAAGGCCACGCCATCCTGCACATAGACCACCGGCGACATCTTCTCCAGATTGATCTGGTGCATGATGCCGTTGCCCGCCGGGATCACATCCACATTAGCAAAGGCCTTCTTGGTCCACTCGATGAAATGGAAGCGGTCTTCATTGCGGCGGTCCTCAATCGCCCGGTTCTTCTCAAAGGCCTGCGGGTCAAAACCGCCGCACTCCACTGCCAGCGAATGGTCCACGATCAGCTGCACCGGCACCACCGGGTTGACGGCAGCCGGATCGCCTCCAGCATTGGCAATGGCATCCCGCAGGCCCGCCAGATCCACCAAGGCCGTCTGGCCCAGAATGTCATGGCAGACCACACGCACAGGGAACCAGGGAAAGTCGATCTCGCGTTTGCGCCCGATCAATTGGCCCAGATAGTCCTGCAGGCAGGCAGGGTCAGCGCGGCGCACCAGGTTCTCTGCGTGCACACGCGCCGTATAGGGCAGCTGGGCCCAGGCGCCAGGCAGCATCGCGTCCACTGCGGCGCGTGCATCAAAGTAGTCCAGGCCGGATCCAGCCAGTGGTTTTCGGTAATCGGTGTTCATGGGGCTGTGCATAGCGGCGGGCTTGCTGCCCGCACTGGTGTTGTGAGAAAAGCCAACGTCATGGGCCAAGCTGCCGATCAACTGCGTTCCGCAATGGGCACAAAAACCTGGTCTTCCGGCCCGGTGTAGTGGGCGCTAGGCCGGATGATCTTGTTGTCTATGCGCTGCTCGATCACATGCGCGGCCCAGCCGCTGGTGCGTGCCATCACAAACAGCGGCGTAAACATGGCCGTCGGCACGCCCATCATGTGGTAGCTCACGGCGCTGAACCAGTCGAGGTTGGGGAACATCTTCTTGACCTCCCACATGACAGTCTCCAGCCGCTCGGCAATGTCGTACATCTTTGTGGAGCCGGCATCGAGCGACAGCTCCTTCGCCACGCCCTTGATAACGACATTGCGCGGGTCGCTCACGGTGTAGACGGGGTGGCCAAAGCCAATCACCACCTCCTTGTTCTCTACACGCTGGCGGATATCGGCCTCGGCGGCGTCGGCATTGTCGTAGCGTTTCTGGATCTCGAAGGCCACCTCGTTCGCGCCACCGTGCTTGGGCCCGCGCAGCGCGCCAATCGCACCGGTAATGGCCGAGTACATATCGCTGCCCGTTCCCGCCACCACACGGGCAGTAAAGGTCGATGCATTGAACTCGTGCTCAGCATACAGATTGAGCGAGGTGTGCATGGCCCGCTCCCACAAAGCGCTGGGCTTTTTGCCATGCAGCAGGTGCAGAAAATGCGCACCAATGGAGTCGTCATCCGTTTCCACATCGATGCATTTGCCCGAGGTGCTGAAGTGGTACCAGTACAGCAGCATGGAGCCCAGCGATGCCATCAGGCGGTCGGCGATATCACGGGCGCCGGGAAGGTTGTGGTCATCCTTCTCTGGCAAGGTACAACCCAGCACCGATACGCCGGTGCGCATCACATCCATGGGGTGGCTGGCGGCAGGCAGTTGTTCCAGCGCCTGCTTCACGCTCGCGGGCAGGCCGCGCAGCGCCTTGAGTTTGTCTTTATAAGCGCGCAGCTCTGAGCGCGTAGGCAGCTTGCCATGCACCAGCAAGTGGGCAATTTCCTCAAACTCGCAAACCTCGGCGATGTCGAGAATGTCATAGCCCCGGTAGTGCAGGTCATTGCCGCTGCGCCCAACGGTGCACAAGGCGGTATTGCCCGCCGTCACGCCCGAGAGCGCCACCGATTTTTTGGGTTTAAAGCTTGAAGGCGCAGCGGCCTCCGTGGTCGTGGTGGTCATAGCGGGGTTTCCTGGTTCAGGTAGGAGCAATCGAGGGGGATGGGCCGGCCTTTGGTATCGACGGCCACCATTTCAAACAAGCCTTTGAGCACCTCTTCGGGCGGAATGCCGGGCAAGTCAGCCAGACCGGTGACGCAGACCGTCATGGAGCTGCGCCCCACTCGGCTGACCCAGGCGCGCAAAGTCAGGCAGTGGCCCACAGGCGTGGGCGCCAAAAACTCAATACGGTTGACAGCGGCCATGACAACCTCGCCTTGCGCAAGGCTGCGCGCTGCGAGGAAAGCAGCCTTGGCCATCAGCTGCAAACCCTGGCCCGCAAACAGCGTGCCGTGGTGGTTGCTGAGCGCTGGCAGTACCAGCTCTTGCGACTCGACGAATCCAGTGGGTGTTGTCATAATTCGCAATTTACGCAAAATATAATGAGAAGACCAGCACTGAAATGGCGAATTTTTGCGAATGAAAATGCGTAGTTTGCAAATATTGCGAATTTTCAGCACCACGAGCAATCCTTCTCCCGCCAGCCCGATGACCAGAAAGACTTTGCGATGAAAAAAACCTTCATGGGTGTGAAGCTGCGCAAGCTCCGCGCAGAGCGCAACCTGTCCCAGATTGCATTGGCGCATACGCTGGGGCTGTCTCCCAGCTACCTCAACCAGCTGGAGCAAAACCAGCGGCCCCTGACGGTGTCCGTGCTGCTCAAACTCCACCGCACCCTGGGTGTCGACATCCAGCAGTTCTCGGAGGACGAGGAGACACGCTTGGTCGCTGGTCTGCGCGAAGCCCTGGCCGATTCCCCACAAGCCATTGCCTTGCCCGAGCTGCAAGAGGTGGCCGCGCAGATGCCGGCGCTGGGCGCTGCTGTGGTGGCGCTCTACCGACGCCATCTGGAAACCATGGAGCGGCTCGAAGCCCTTTCGCTGCAGCTGGGCGATGACCGCGCAGGCAGCACCCGGCCTACAGCCATGCCATTTGAAGTGGTGCGTGATTTCTTCTTCTCGCACCAGAACTACTTTGACGAGGTGGATCGCGCAGCCGAAAGCCTGGCAGGCATTGCCCAAGCGCACGGGGGACGCCTGGCTGATTGGCTGGTAGAGCGGCTGGAGCGCGAGCACCAAGTGCGCGTGCAGTGGGAGCAGGACGCGACTGCCAGCAAACGCCAGTTCGATCCCAGCTCCGGGGTACTGCGGCTGTCGTCTGCGCTGGAGCCGGCGCAGCAGGCCTTCCAGCTCGGCACCCAGCTGGCGCTGTTGGAGATCGGTCCGGTACTGGACACCCTCATCCATGTGCCATCGTTGGCCAGCGACCCCGCTGCACGCCGCCTTGCACGGTTGGGGCTGGCCAACTATTTCGCAGGCGCACTGCTGCTGCCTTACGGACCATTTCTGCAAGCGGCAGAGGCACTGCGCTACGACATCGACCTGCTCGGCCAGCGCTTTGCCGTGGGCTTTGAGACGGTCTGCCACCGGCTCAGCACCTTGCAGCGGCCAGGCAATCCCGGTGTGCCCTTTTTCTTTGTGCGCGTCGACCGGGCCGGCAATATCTCCAAGCGCCAGTCCGCCACACACTTTCACTTCAGCCGCACCGGCGGCACCTGCCCGCTGTGGAATGTCTATGAGGCCTTTGGCCAACCCGAGCAGGTGCTGGCCCAGGTGGCGAGCATGCCCGATGGCCGCCGCTACCTGTGGGTTGCGCGCTCAGTCTCGGGCGGGCAGCGCGGCTATGGCGCGCCGCGCAAGACTTTTTCCATCGGCCTGGGCTGCGACCTGCGCCATGCAGCGCGCCTGGTTTATGCCAAGGGCATCGACCTGCAGGACCCGGAGCTGGCCACCCCCATCGGCATGGGCTGCAAGGTCTGTGAGCGCGACCACTGCCCGCAGCGCGCCTTTCCCTATGTGGGCAAAAGCCTGGCGGTCGATGAGAACGCCAGCCGCTCCACGCCTTATGGTTCAGGCGCCTGAATCTCCGCCAGCAGCTGGCCAAAACGCCGCTCCACATACTGTGCCGTCTGGCTGCGCGGCGCGCCCTGGCGCCAGAGCATGCGCACTGACAGCGGCGCCAGCGCCAGCGCGGGGCAAGGCACCTCGCGCAGCGCCTGGCGGTTGCCTTCGTAGTGCGCAATATTGACTGGCAACACCGCCCAGCCCAGCTTGTCGGCCACCATGTCTGCAATGTTGTAGAAGCTGTCGGAGCGCCACACGCGCGGGCTGTAGGCGCGCTCACGCACGTCCTCGGTGTGCATCAGCAACTGGCGGTGCTGGGCCAGTTGCTGCAGGCCCACCACCCGGCCATCGGCCAGCGGGTGGTCTACGGCCACAAACACGCCCTGGGGCACGGTCCCCAAATGGCGTTGCTCAAAATGCTGCAGCACCGGGCCCCGGTCGATGTGCAAGGCCATGCCCGCTCTGCCCTGGGCCACATAGTCGGCCACCTCGCTGGCGGTGCCATTGAGCAGCAACAGCTCCAGGCCCGGGTACCGTTGCGCAATCTCCCGCAACAAGCTGGCCACCGCCGTATAGGGCAGCGCCTCGTCAATCGCCAGCGACAGCTCGGCATCCGCCCCGCCGCTGAGTGCCTGCGCACGCTGGTCCAGCTGCTCGGCCTGGCGCAATAGCTCACGCGCTTCGAGCAGCAGCACCCGGCCGGCATCGGTGAGCTGGGCATTGCGGTGCGAGCGGTCAAACAGCACCACCCCCAGGTCGACCTCCAGCATGCCCACGGCCGTACTCACCGCAGACTGGGCCTTGCCCAGCTGGCGCGCCGCGGCCGAAAACGAGCCGCTGTCGGCGGTAGCGACAAATTGCCGCAGTTGTTCAACGGTCCATTCCATAGCCCCGCACTGTAACTCATCCATCTGCTTTATTGATGGATTCCAACTTTATCAATCTATTTTTATGGCGCAATATCCAGCCCATGCAATCGATCAACACCTCAGCACCCGCCCTGACGATGGCCTGGTGCCATGACCCCGCACAGTCGCCAGCGATCCTGGCGCTGTTCATGGGCCAGCTCAGTCCCCACTACATCTCGCATGGCGAGCTGCAATCTCCGCGCGCCATCGCACCTGGCCAATGGAGCCCCGACCTGGCCCGCAGCCTGGCCTGCGACATCGAGGCCTGCCTGGCCGCGCCCCCGCAAGCCGCCTCGTACCGGATCGCCACCGCCCAACAGGGCGATATGCTCGTCGGCGTCGCCTTTGTCTCGCTCGACGAGGCCCAGCGCGCGCCCACCCCTTTCGCCACCTTGGACGACCTGGTGATCAGCCCCGCCGTACGCGGCCAGGGCTTGGGCGAGGCCTTGTTTGGCTGGGTCTGCGCCCAGCTGCAGGCCCAGGGCGTGCAACGCCTGTTTCTGGAAAGCGGTATCGACAACCAGGGCGCACACCGGCTGTTTGAGCGCCTGGGCTGCCAGCCCGTGTCCGTCACCATGATCAAAGAACTGGGAGCTTAACCATGGCACTGCATTCCAGAAGATGGCTGGTGCTGGCCATTGTGTCGATGGCGCTGCTGCTGATCGTCGTCGACATGACCGTGCTCTACACCGCCCTGCCCACCCTCACCCATGACCTGGCGGCCTCCGCCTCGATGAAACTGTGGATCGTCAACGCCTATGCGCTGGTGGTCGCGGGCCTGCTGTTGAGCACCGGCGCGCTGGGCGACCGCCTGGGCTACCGGCGCATGTTCATGCTGGGCCTGGTGATCTTTGGCATCGCCTCGCTGGCCGCTGCCTACGCGCCCAATGCCGGGCTGCTGATTGCCGCGCGCGCCATGCTGGGCGTGGGTGCGGCCATCATGATGCCCGCGACCTTGGCCATCATCCGCATGAGCTTTCCCGACCAGCGCGAGCGCTCGGTGGCCATTGGTATCTGGGCCTCGGTTGCCTCGGGCGGCGCGGCGCTGGGCCCCGTCGTGGGCGGCGTGCTGCTGGAGTATTTCTGGTGGGGCTCCGTCTTCTTGGTCAATGTGCCCATCGTGGCGCTGGCCTTGGTGCTCACCATCTGGCTGATTCCGGCAGACCGCATCAAAAAAGGAGCCAACCTGGCCGGTTGGGACTACACCAGCTCGCTGCAGGCCATGGTCGCCATGGTCAGCCTGGTGCTGGGCATCAAGGAGCTGGCCAAGCCCGCGCCGTCGCTGGCCTTTGCTGTGCTGATGGGCGTGCTGAGCGCCGTGGTGCTGGGGGTCTTTATCCGCCGCCAGTTGCGCAGTCCCCAGCCGCTGGTGGAGCTGCGTCTGTTCCGCATCCCCACGTTCTCGGGCGGTGTGATTGCCGCCGTAGTCGCAGCCGTGGCCTTGGTCGGGGTGGAGCTGGTGTTCAGCCAGCGCCTGCAGCTGGTGCTGGGACTCAGCCCCCTGCAAGCAGGGCTGGCCATTTTGCCGATCCCCGTGGCGGCCTTTGTCGCCGGCCCCATTGCCGGCTGGGCACTGTCGCGCATCGGCACGCACCGGCTGATCCTGGGCGGCCTCGTGGTCACCGCACTGGCGCTGAGTGCATTGGCGATGAGCCTCAACACCGATGCCCATGGCCTGCAGAAAATCGCCGTGCTGGCCGTTTTGGGCCTGGGCGTAGGCGCCACCATCACTGCCGCATCGAACGCGGTGATGAACAGCGCGCCGCCCGAGCATGCCGGCATGGCTGCCTCGGTCGAAGAGGTGTCCTACGAGTTTGGCGGGGTCCTGGGCGTGGCGCTGCTGGGCAGTGTGCTGTCCTGGCGCTATACCAGCAGTCTGGTGCTACCGCCCAGCTTGCAGGCCACGGGCGCCAGCGATGGCATAGACGCCGCTTTGCTGGCAGCAGAACGACTGCCGCCCGAGGCAGCGACCCAGTTACTGGGCCTGGCCCATGGCGCCTTTGACCAGGGCTTTATGGCGGTAATGGCCAGCGCCGTGGTGCTGGTGCTGGCCTCCGCGCTGACGGTGGTGCTGCTGCGCAGCTGGAGCCATCGCAGGCCGGCAGTGGTGCATGGCAGCAGCGCGGTGGCCAGCGAAGGGCATTGATTTAGAAAAAGTCCTTGTCCGGCAGCGGCTCGCCATGCACCGCGAGCTTGCCCAGCGCCAGCGCCTTGTACAGCGCCGGATTGTGCGATGCCACGGTGCGGGCATTGCGCCAGAGGCCGTCCAGGTTTTGGCTGCGCAGGGTTGAGGAGGCGCCGCCCAGGTCAAACACCGCCGTGCCAGCCTGGAGCACCAGATCATCAGCGATCAGCTTGGCCTGGGCGGCCAGCACCGCTTCTGCGGCAAACAGCTGGGCCGACAGATCGCCGACGATCAGCAGCAGCAACGGGTCTTCGACACCTTTCGGACACAGCCCCATCCTTGATGGAGCATGGGGGAGAGCTGCAAGGGTGTGCAAGTGCCCACTCCGTAAAACGAATTAAATCTACCTCAGCTATTTTCTGGGCAACTATGCAGGCCCGCTGCCCACTGCCGCGCCACGCTCACTACAGCGCCACGCTCACTACAGCGCCTGCTTGCCCAGCGGTTAACAACTTCTTGACGCTGGTTTTTTGATACTGCACGCCACTTTCATTCCTTGGGAATTGCGCGTGTTGAGACCTTTGAAATCCCTGCGGTTGAACCCGGTACAGCTCAGCTGGGTTGCCGCTCTTTTCTTCACCACCGTCGGCAACCTGGTGCTGTGGCAAAGCTTATGGGCCAAGGTCGAGGTCAACAGCCTGCACAGCCTGTTGTTCTTCCTCAGCCTGCCCGTCTTTCTTTTCTGCTTTTTGAACCTGCTCCTCGCGCCGGTGCTGGCCCTGCCCTATGTGCGCAAGCCCGTGCTGGCCATGCTGCTCATCGTTAGCGCCAGCTGCAGTTATTTCATGTACCACTACCAAGTGCTGATTGACCGAAACATGGTCCAGAATTTTTTCGAGACCAACCAGGCCGAGCTCCAATCGTACTTTTCGGCCCCTTTGCTGCTGACCATCCTGGGGCTGGGCGTGTTGCCCGCCGGTCTGCTGGTGCTGCTGCCAAGCAAAAAGCTGCGCGGCCCTTGGCACACCGCGATCTGGTGGCTGTGCAATATCGCGGTCACCTCCGCGGTGCTGGCGGCTGTGGCCATGCTGTTCTACAAGGACTACGCCTCACTGCTGCGCAATCACCGGGAGATCAGAAACCAGGTGCTGTTCTTCAACTTTGTGCACAACACCAAAAGCTATCTCAAGCGCAAACACCAGGCGCAGTCCCTGCCACTCAGGGCCGTGGCCGAAGACGCCCAGCGCATTTCTGATGCCGCCACCCCCCGCCCCAAACTCATCATCGCCGTCATCGGTGAGACTGCACGCGCCCAGAACTTCCAGCTCAATGGCTATCCACGTGCCACCAACCCCGAACTCTCGCAGCGCGACGACATCATCAGCTTCAAAAACGTGTCCTCCTGCGGAACATCGACGGCGGTGTCCTTGCCCTGCATGTTCTCGCGCATGACACGCCCACAATTCGACAACGTGCGCGCAGCGACCGAAGAGAACCTGCTGGACATCTTGCAGCGCACGGGGGTTGGCGTTCTCTGGCGCAACAACAACAACGGCGGCTGCAAAGGCGTGTGTACCCGCCTGCCCACCGACGACATGCCCCAGCTGAAAGTCGCCGAACTCTGCGCCAACCAGGATGGAAGCTGTTACGACGAGGTACTGCTGCACGCACTCGACACGCGCATCGACGCCATGCAAGGCGATGCGCTGGTCGTGCTGCACCAGTTGGGCAGCCATGGACCCACGTACTTTGAGCGCTACCCGGCACACGCAAGCGTCTTTGGCCCCACCTGCAACAGCAACCAGATCCAGAAATGCAGCAACGAGGCACTGACCAACACCTACGACAACACCCTGGTCTACACCGACCGCCAGCTGAGTAAAACCATCACGCTGCTGCAAGGCTATTCGGACCGGCGCGATGTCGCGATGGTCTACCTCTCTGATCACGGAGAGTCGCTGGGCGAGGGGGGCCTGTACCTGCACGGTACGCCTTACCTGCTCGCACCCAAAGCGCAAACGCAGGTACCGATGTTGATGTGGTTCTCAGCGGCATTTGCACAGAATGCGCGTCTCGACCTCTCCTGCCTTCGCAAGCGTGCAGACGGCGAGGGCTTCAGCCACGACCATTTCTACCACTCGATGCTGGGGCTTTTCAATGTGCAAACCCGTGTTTACCAGTCGGAGCTCGACCTGTTTGCCCCCTGCCGCCCCATGCGGCCAGCGCCGCTCAGCAAAGCTTCCTGAGCGGCTTGCGCCAGCGGCGCTAGCCCCATAGAACCACCGTCCACACGGCACCCACCGTCAGCAGCGCCATGCTTTGCGCGGCGCTGCCCATGCCCTTGGCACTTTTGGAGAGCGGGTGGAGCTCCAGCGAGATGCGGTCCACCACCGTCTCCAGTGCGGCGTTGAGCAGCTCCACCACCAGGCTGACCAAGCTCAGCGCCAACAGCAAAGCGCGCTCGGCCATGTCCAAGTTCACGCAAAAGGCGGTCAAGACCAACACGCCATGCAAGGCCAGCAGTTGCCGAAAGGCAGCTTCACAGCGCAGCGCGGTGAGAAAGCCGTCACGCGCGCAGACCAAGGTATGAAAGAGCCGGGCCAGCCCGGTTTTTCTATCCGGGTATGGGGCTGAATCGGGGGGCGCCAAGGGTTGCATTTGCATCTCCAGAAGAGCTCACATCCCGCTAAGTATGGGAAGGAAGATGTCAGGCGTTTGTCAAACCCGGCCAAAGTGCTGGGCTGCCCAGCTGCCGTTGCATGTTTGCCTTGTTTCCATGTCAGCTTCTGGCAGCCGCGAGTGCCCGTCTTGGCCTCTGTTGGCTTGGATTCGGTGCTCTGGCGCATCTGGCGCATCTGGCACTGCAGATTTTGGTGATGGCGCCGGTTTTCAATGCATGCGTGCGCAGCCAGGCAGCCCCCCGCCAAGGCCTAGGCCACCAACACCTGCTGCACCAAGGGCAGCGTGGTGCAGCACGGCCATGTCAGTGAAACAACGCACATTCTTGCTGCGCAGGATCAGGGAGGTGCAGCTTGCTGGTACCTGTCCAGGCTCCAGCCTATGCCGTGCATGGTTTTGATCAGCCCGGAGCGGAAGTTCTTGTCAATCTGCTGGCGCAAATCATGGATGTGGGTACGCAGGGCGCCGCTTTGTGGGGGCTCGTCGCCCCAAAGCAGGTACGCCATTTCTTGCTTTTTCACCACCGCTGGTGCAGTGCGCACCAGGCACAGCAACAATTTATGCGTGGTGGGCGTCAAACAGATGGCCTGTCCCTGCCGCCAGGCAAGCGGCACCTGGGTGTCGACCTCCAGATCTTCCCAAACCAGGGTGCCCTGCACCAGCAGGCGTTGGGAGCGGCGCACCAAAGCATGGATACGGGCATTTAACTCCAGCAGTGCAAAGGGCTTGACCAGGTAATCATCCGCGCCATACGCCAAACCCTGCACACAGCCCTCGACCCCATCGTGCGCACTCAGCATCAGCACGGGCACCGGATTTTGAAACTCCTGCCGGAGTTTGCGGCACACACTCAGGCCATCGAGCCGGGGCAATCTCACCGCCAGCAAGACCGCATCGTAATCATTCTGGAGGCCATCCTCAGTCCCGTCACCCCATCGCGCGCATCGTCCAATACATAGCCCAGGGGCTCCAAGAAGCCATACAGGCCGTCCATCAACTCCGGGTTGTCTTCAACAATCAGCAGGCGCGTCATAGGCAATAGGCATTTTTTTGCTTGAATGGTCTATTCCCGCCCGGTGGGAAAGACCATTCAAGCTATTCATTGAATAGCGCCTCATGCCCTCCCAGTATTGATTCAAGAAGAATCTGGATTTATCAAAACCCTGAAACCAAAGGCGTTGCGCTGGCCGAAGGTACAGACTTTAAACAATATTCATCGCCTTAAACTATCTGTTTTTTATTATTGATAAATTTAATGATTAAGCTTCATTGGCAGCGTCCGCACCCATGCCAGGCTCCCTCTGGCGCCATGCCCAGACCCGGTCTGTCAACGCTTGCCAGCATCCGGTTCCTCCACCCATGTTTTGCGGCTCCGCCCACCCAGGCCCAGCGTCAGCAACAAGGCCATCGCAGCCAAGCTGGCGGCCAGCCATAGATTGGGATACAGGCCCCATCCATCCACCACCTGGCCCCCGGCCCATGCGCCCAAGGCAATGCCGGTGTTGAACACACCAACGTAGAGCGCCGTCGCGATCTCGATGGCATGGGGCGCGGCCTTCATCATCCAAGTCATCAGCCCCACCGATACCCCGCCATAGGCCAGCCCCCAAAAGAGCAGCACCCCGGCGCTGCCCAGCTGCGAATGGCCCAGCGCCACCAGCAGCAGTGGGGTCAGCAGCAGCCCGAAGGCAATGGCCCCCAACGTCAGCAGCGGCTGGCGCGCAGCAGCCAGGCCCGCCAGAAAATTACCGGCCATGCCAGCCAGACCATAGGCCAGCAGCAAGGCAGCCATCCACTGCGCGTCAAAACCGGACACCGACACCAGCAGCGGCCGCACAAAGGTAAACGCCATAAAGTGCCCGGCCACCAGCAACAGGGTAAGCAGCAGGCCGGCCTGCAGATTGCGGTTGCGCCACTGTGCAAAAAGCTGCGCTGGGCGCAAGCCCTGCTGCACCGGCAGCGCCGGCATCACCGCCAGATGGAGCAGCAGCACCAAGCCGCTGAACAAGGCCATCGCAGCAAAGGCCCAGCGCCAACCGGCGCCCTCCCCGATCAGCGCCCCGATCGGCACCCCCAACACCGAGGCGGCGGCAACACCGCCAAAGATGACCGAGGTCGCCAGCCCGATAGCCTGGCCAGGCACCAACCGCGCCGCCAGCCCGCCAGCGATCGCCCATATGCCGCCGATGCACAGACCCAGCAGCACCCGGGCTGCCAGCATCCAGCCCCAATGGGGCGCCAGCGCCGAGGCCGCATTGGCGATCACCAACAGGCCCAGCAGTGCCGCCAGCATCCTGCGCCGGTCTATGCCCCCGGCCAGCACCACCACCAGTGGCGCGAACAGGGCCGCGAGCATGGCCGGCAAGGACAGCATCAGCCCGGCTTGCCCCGTGGAGATGTCCAGTGAATGCGCGATGGCAGTCAGCAGGCCAACCGGCAGCATTTCGGTGGTGACCACCGAAAAGGTGGCCAGGCCTGCGGCGATGACGGCAGGCCAGGGATTGGGGGCCGTGCCTATCGCGTTGTCCGTGGCGTTGCGGGGCATGTTTCGGTTCCCGGTCATGGCAGCGTGGCGCAGCGTTGCTGGGCGGCCTGCGATACGGCGGCGTCCACCCCGCGCAAACGCTGCGCCGCCCCCCAGGCCAGCAGCAGCACCACCAGCCCCGCCACCGCTGCCACCACCATGCCAGCACGGGCACCGCCCTCTTGCACCACCCGCCCCGACAGTGCTGCGCCCAGGCCTACGCCCACATTCAACCCTGCCAGCAGCCAGGTCATGCCCTCGGTCGCCTGGTGCGCGGGCACCAGGCGTTCGACCAGCGACATCGCCACGACCATCGTCGGCGCAAAACACAGCCCTGCCAGCAGCACCGCACCGGCCAGCGCGGGGATGCTGCCCACCAGCAGCAGCGGCAAGGTGCTCAGGGCAGTGGCCAGGCCGCCCAGCCCCAGCAGGCGGGGCAAAGGCGTGGGCAGTTTGAGCGCACCAAACAGCAAACCGGCGCCGCAGGAGCCCAGCGCATAGGCGGCCAGCACCGCACTGGCCCAGCCCGGCTCGCCCCGCTGCGCTGCAAAGGCCAGGCTGACGATATCCACCGTGCCGACGATGACGCCCATGGCGGCCATCAAGCAGGCCAGCTGCGCGACATGGGGCAGCGCGATCACCGCCACCGCATCTGCGCTGCGCTTGCCCCGCGCCAGCACCGCTGGCTCGGTACTGCGCTGGGCCACCAAGGCGACAACGCCCAAGGCCAGCAGCAGCCCCGCCGCCAGCGGCCCTGCCTGCGGAAACACCGCCAGGCACAGGCCTATCGCCAGCGGCGGCCCGGCGATAAAGCTCAGCTCGTCGAGCACGGTCTCCAGCGAATAAGCGGTCTGCAAACGTGGCTGTCCACGGTAGAGCGCGGTCCAGCGTGCCCGCAGCATCGCAGACATGCTGGGCATGCAACCGGCCAGCGCCGCCCCGACAAACAAGGTCCAGTCCGGCGCCTGCCACCAGGTGCCGGCCAGCAAAACCGCCAGGCCGGTGGCGCTGAGGCCCGTCGCCCAGGGCAGCACCCGGCCTTGGCCATGCCGATCCACCAGCTTCGAAGTTTGCGGTGACAGCAGCGCGTAGCTCAGAACAAAGGCAGCAGAGACCGCCCCTGCCAGCGCATAGCTGCCGCGCAACTGGGACAGCATGGTGATGATGCCGATCCCCATCATCGGCAACGGAAGGCGGGCGAGCAGGCCCGCCAGGCTAAAGGCCGTGGAGCCGGGCGCGGCAAAAAGTTCTCGGTAGGTGTGGAGCATGGGTTCTTCCTGCGCCCGGCTTGCCAACGCAGGCCTGGGCAACGACAATACATACAAGGCGTATGAATAAAATCTTATCGCCATATGCCAGGCCTGTAAATATTCATACGCACTGTATGTAAGGAGACTCCGCATGGTTCGTCGCACCCGCGCCGAGATGCAAGCCACCCGCGCCAGCCTGCTGGCCACTGCCCGCAAAGTGTTGGCCGAGCACGGCTATGCCGATACCTCGATGGACGATTTGACCGCCCAGGCCGGCCTGACCCGAGGCGCGCTGTACCACCACTTTGGCGACAAAAAGGGTTTGCTGGCCGCCGTGGTGGCGCAGATCGATGACGAGATGGACGCCCGCCTACAAGCCATCTCGGACGGCGCCGAGGACGCCTGGCAAGGCTTTCGCCAACGCTGCCACGCCTACCTGCAGATGGCACTGGAGCCAGAAATCCAGCGCATTGTGTTGCGCGATGCCCGGGCCGTCTTGGGGGGCGCCTCCCCCGATTCGCAGCGCCATTGCCTACAGTCCATGCAGGGCCTGATCGCTGCGCTGATGGCGCAAGGCACAGTGACCCCAGCCGATCCGCAGGCGCTGGCCTCGCTCATCTACGGAAGCCTCGCCGAGGCAGCCTTCTGGATTGCCGAGGGCGCCAACGGTGCTGCACGCCTGGCGCAAGCCGCAGTCGCGCTGGATTTGCTGCTGCGCGGCCTGCAGGCGGCTCCGGCCCAGGCATAGCGCCGCCGTTCAAGCCTTGGTTGATGCGGCGTGCCGGGCCGCTGCGGTGGCCCCAATCAGGCCCGCAGCCAGCAGCAAGACGCCAGCGCTGGCGATAAAGCTGCCCTGGTAGCCCTGCGCGTCATACAGCAGGCCACCGGTGGTCGAGCCCAGCGCAATGGACAGCTGAATCACCGCCACCATCATGCCCCCGCCCACTTCGGTATCCTCAGGCAGCGTTTGGGCCAGCCACAGCCACCAGCCTACGGGGGCGGCCGTGGCCAGCAGCCCCCACAGCGCCAGCAACACACTGGCCAGGGTCACGCTGGTACCCCAGCAGACCAAGGCCAGCGCAATGCCCACCATCAGCAGCGTGATGGCGCCCAGGCAGCGGTACAGGCCTTTTTTCAACACCGTGCCAACCAAGGCCGTGCCGATGAAACCGGTGCCTCCCATCAGCAGCAGCACTAGCGGCAACTGGACGGCATTCACCTGCGCAGCCGTTTCCAAAAAGGGGCGGATATAGGTGAACAGCATGAACTGCCCCATAAAGAACGCGCCTGCAGCCAACATGCCACGCCTGACCACCGGTCGCTGAAAGAGCCTGAGCAGCCTGGACGACGGCCCCTGACCCGGCGCAGCCGAAGGCGGCTCCACCGGCATCGATGGCAGCGCCACCCATTGCCAGGCCAGTGCTACCAGCGCCAGCGGCACCAGACACAGAAAGGCACCTCGCCAGCCGATGACGCCGCCCAGATAGCTGCCCAACGGCGCAGCCACGATCGTGGCCAGTGCATTGCCGCCATTGAAAATCGCCAGCGCCTTGGCCACGCTGCGGGCAGGCACCAAGCGCATCGCCACCGCGGCCGACATGGCCCAAAAGCCGCCCACCACCACACCGATGAGCGCGCGACCGATCAGGTAGACGGCATAGTTGGGCGCCATGCCCACCACCAGACCCGACCCGCCCATGAGTGCAGTCAGCAGCAGCAGCAAGGTCTTGCGGTTGATGGAGCCAGCCAGCGCCGAGATGGACAGGCTGGTCAGCACCGCGAAAGCGCCAGAGATGGCAATGCCGTAGCCGATCCAGCCCTCGCTGACTTGCATATTGCCCGCCATCGGTGTCAACAGGCTGACGGGCATGAACTCGGACGCGATCAGCACAAAGACGCAGAGCGTCATCGCGAAAACGCCGCCCCAATGGGCGGGGAGCGCAAGCGACTCTGACGTGCCGCTTGCCTCGTCTATAGCGGGAGAAAATACGGGGGTATTCATGGAGTCACAGAAAGTCTGAAACGCTGGCAGCCGGGTCTAGGCTGCCAAATGCTGGTTGAAAAACGCCCTGAGCTTGCTCCAGGGGATCAGGTTCGCCCGGTCGTACAGATCCACATGGTTGGCGCCAGGGACCCAATGGAGTTGCTTGGGCTCGGCCGCACGCTGGTAGGCGTCCTCGCTGAACGCTTTGGAGTGCGCCTGGTCACCAGCAATGAAGAGCAGCGGGCGTGGCGAGATCGACTCGATGTCGTTGAACGGGTAGAAATTCATGAACTTCATCTCGCTGGCCAATGTTCGGTTTTGCGTCTGCTCCAAGGTGTAGCCCGCTGGAATGGCGATGCCACGCGGCGTTCTGTAGAAGCTGTGGTACATCGCGGTCACCGGATCAGCATCCTTGGGCAAGACCACGGGCAGGTAGTTCTGGAAAATCGGTTGGCCGCTGCGGTACTCCGCATCGCGCAGCTGCGCCGCCTGCGCCAGCTTGCTTTTGCGCTGCGCCAGCGTTTGCGAATTGCCGTAGCCATTGCGCGTTACCGCACCCATGTCATACATGCTCACGGTAGCAATGGCCCGCAAACGCGGGTCAATCTTGGCCGCACTGATGATGAAGCCGCCGCTGCCACAAATGCCGATACCCCCAATGCGCTCGGCAGCCACGCGCTCATGCGCTGAGAGAAAATCCACCGCCGCGCTGAATGCCTCGGCATACAAGTCCGGCGCCACGGCATTGCGGGCCTTGCCCTCACTCTCACCCCAAAACGGCAAATCAATGGACAGGGCCGCAAAACCTTGCTCGGCCATCTTGGTCGCATACAGATTGGCACTTTGCTCCTTGACGGCACCCATCGGATGGCCGACCACCAGCGCGGGCAGTGAGCTGGCAGCGGCCGCCTTGGGCAGGAACAGGTTGCCGACGATCTGCATCCCATACTGGTTTTGGAAGGTCACTTTTTGCAGGCTCACTTTGTCGCTGCGGTAGAAGTTGTCTGCCCCTTCAGGAAGCGCTGGCCCCGAAGGGGATGCAAACGCCGACGTGCTGCTGGCCGAGAGCAAGCCCAGCGCTGCGGCGCTGGCCCCAGCGGTCTTGATAAAGGCACGGCGGTCAGCGTCATCAGGGGCTTGCAGCGCTTGTGGCTGGCGGGAGAAATGGGAAGGCGTTGTCATGGTCAAAGTCCGTTGAAAGATCAGTGACCGCATCTTGCGGGAAGCCGAAGACTTTGATTAGAGGGTGCAATCTTTATGTGCTTGTGAGAAAATTTCAGCAATGGCATCCAGCAAAGTCAATGATCTCCAAGCCTTTGTGGCCGTCGCCCGGGCACAGAGCTTTACCAAAGCCGCTGCCCAGCTGCGCGTCACGCCCTCAGCCCTCAGCCATGCGATGCGTGGCCTGGAAGAGCGCCTAGGGGTGCGGCTGCTCGCCCGCACCACCCGCAATGTGGCCCCGACCGAAGCCGGTGAACGACTGATGCGGGCCATCGCGCCCCTGTTTGACCAGATCGGCGCCGAAGTTGAAGCGCTCAGCAGCGCGCAAGACCGCCCAAGAGGGACCCTGCGCCTCAGCTGCACCGATGACCAGATCGCGTTGATCCTGCGCCCGATGCTGGCCCCCTTTCTGCGGGACTACCCCGACATCACGCTGGAGTTTTATGTGGACTACGGCTTCACCAATGTGATCGAGCAGCGCTTTGATGCCGGCATACGCATGGGGGAGTCCATCAGCAAGGACATGATTGCGGTACGCATTGGGCCAGATTGGCGACTGGCGGTTGTCGGCTCGCCCACCTACTTTGCGCAGCATGCCCCACCACCCACGCCGCATGCGCTAACCCAGCATGCCTGCATCAATATCCGCCACCGATCCAACGGCCCCATCTATGCCTGGGAGTTCGAGAAGGATGGCCAAGCATTTACCGTCAAGGCCGAAGGGCAGTTGGTGTTCAACAGCATCATGCATGTGCTCAATGCCGCCGTTGATGGCATCGGACTGGCCTACGTGCCTGAGCCCTTGCTGGCGCCCTACCTGGCGGACGGAAGGCTGCAGGAGGTCCTGGCCGACTGGTGCCCCACGTTTGAGGGCTACCACCTGTACTACCCCAATCGCCGTCAGGCGTCGCCAGCCTTCACGGCGTTTGTCGATGCGATCAAATACCCGGGATGAGCCATGCGCTCTGCGTGCCCCGAGACTTCAGCGCTGCGCCGTTGAGCGACGTGTGGGCACAGCCGCCCACTACGGCCAGGCAAGCGGCAAGACTACAGCCAGTGGCCCGGTGCAGCCTTAACCTGAGATGGCAGCAAATCTGATGCTGTGCAACCCCTTCAGGAGACCACCATGAGCAACCAGCAGCAACCCCATCAAAGCCCCAACGGCCAACAACCTGCAGACAAGCAGCAAGAGCAAAGCAACCAGCAGCGCCCTGGCCAGCAGCAGCAACCGGGCCGCGAGCAAAACCAGCCCCAGCAGGAACAGTCGCAACAGCAGTAAATACCGTGGAAATAGGCGGCAATTGCCCAAGAAAAAGCCCGCTGATGCGGGCTTTGTGGTGTCTCACTGGGGCTCGTTTGCACCAGCCTGGGCGAAGGGGGTGGATGCGGATCGCGATGGCCCGCCAAGCAACTCTCGCCCCCAATAGCGCGCTATTGGCAAATAAAGACAAGACAAGGCGCTAAACCACCGCAGCCCGCGTTCAGGCCACGGCAGGGAGTTTTACCAAGCGCCCTTGGGGGCAAAACTGCGACTGGTAATGCTTCAGTGCCAATTCCACATCCTGCAAGCGGTCAGATTGCGCAGACCCCAACAAGGGCTCTAAATCCCGCAACCCCACTACTTCCAGCTCCAGACGCTCGTACTGCGCTTGTGTCACCACAAGCAATTTTTCGGCTTGTCGCATGGGACCGCCTTTCTGCCTGAGTCATCGATATATTGATTCAAGCAATATCACCTTACAGCTGGGCGATAGGTTTGCAAAGCCCTTTTTAACTTGCCCACAGAGGCTGGACATAGCCAGGTTCAATCCTTGGGCAGCTTCCAGGCGCCAGCGGTGATGGGGCTGGTCAGCTGCTCAATCTTGGCATCGATCAACGACAGGCGGGCATGTTCAATCGTGCCTTCAGCGGGCGCGTTGGCGAGTAACTCGGCCCCCTGGTTCTTCAAGGCTTCCAAGTAGGCGTCCTTTTCCTGGTCTTTTTTGCGCTGTTCCGACATGCTGGCCTCCACGGTTCTGGTAGTCGAAACTGTAACAAATTCAGGCAGAAATACCAGCCACTCCGCAGAAAATTACAGCAATAACTTAAAAACTCCTACACGGATTGAAGAAATCAGCGTGCTTATTATTTATTGGATGAATGTTCATCCGAAGATTTGAAGAGCCCACAGAAGCGGCGCCAAGGGTCGGCAACTGCCCGAGGTGGACTGGCGTTGGGGCTGGCTAGGCCTCAACTCGCTTGGATGACTCCAGCGTCGGGCGCGCCCATCCTACAGACCTGGGGCCACGCTGCCGCCACCCTAGAAGACATACCACTGAGGAGCACGCGATGAACAGCACACAGCCCAACAAAAGGCCCGATTACCCCGAAGACGAGAACATGGACCCGGTCGGCGAGCCCTACCCGGAGCAGGCGCCTGTGACGCCCGAGCCGGGCGATGACCCACCGCATCCGCCCTTTTCGCCCGATACCGAACCGGATATTCCGCAAGACCCCGAATCCGGCCGCGTGGTCAGCCCAGAACCTCTGGATTCCTGATGCACTCCCTGGCCCCAGCGCCGCCGCCTCTGCCTGATGATGCGGCGCTTTTCCTGGACTTTGACGGCAGCTTGGTGCCTATCGCGCCCACCCCGGACAGCATCGTGGTGCCGACCACGCTGCTGCCTTTGCTGCACGCGTTGCATGCGCAGTTGCAAGGCGCCGTGGCGATCATCTCCGGCCGCGAGATAGCCGTGCTGGACGCCTATCTGCAGCCCTTGCGCCTGCCAAGTGCCGGCGCGCATGGCGCCCAGCGCCGCAATGCCTCGGGCCACCAATGCGATGCCAGCCCGGGGGACATCTCCGCCGTGGTGGAGGCCTGCCAGCAACTCGCCCAGGCCCATCCTGCGTTGTATGTGGAGCCCAAGCAAAGCGGCGTTGCGCTGCACTACCGCAGAGATCCATCGCTGGAAGGGCTGTGCCTGCACAGCCTGCAGGCCATGCTTGCCCACCGGCCGCAGTGGACGCTGCTGCGCGGCAAGTGGGTGCTGGAGATGCTGCCCAGCGATACGAGCAAGGGTCGAGCCATCCAGGCCTTCATGCAGGAGCCGCCGTTTGCCGGGCGCACGCCCTTTTTTGTGGGCGACGACATCAGCGATGAAAGCGGCTTTGCGGCCGTGCTCGCTGAGCGCGGGGTGGCCATCAAGGTAGGCCCCGGCGCCAGCGCTGCCAGCCACCGCCTGGACGGTGTCGACGCCGTGCACCAATGGCTGCAGGCGGCATGCGCGCCGCGCCAAGACCTTGACGGCCTGCGCCGGCCTGCCGAGGCCCAGGCATGAGCCGCCTCGTCGTTGTCTCCAACCGGGTTGCCGACCCCCAGGATGCCGCGCCCGGTGGCCTGGCTATCGCGCTGGAAGAGGCCCTACAACGCCAAGGCGGGCTGTGGTTTGGCTGGGGCGGCACGCTGACCGATCAGCCCAATCCGCCGGTATCGACCCGGCAATGGGGGCCCGTGACGATTGCAACCACCGCGCTGGAGCGCCGCGACCATGACAGCTACTACAGCGGTTACTGCAACAACCTGCTCTGGCCGGTTTTCCACAACCGCCTGGATCTGGCGCGTTTCGATCCCGGTTCTTACGAAGGCTACCAGCGGGTCAACCGGCAGTTTGCCCAGCAACTGCTGCCCTTGCTGCGAGACGACGACATTATCTGGGTGCATGACTACCACCTGATAGCCTTGGCGGCCGAGCTGCGCGCGCTGGGCTGCAAGCAGCGCATTGGCTTTTTTCTGCACATTCCCTTCCCGCCACTGGTCGCCCTCAGTGCCGTGCCCCAGCACCAGGCGCTGATGCACGCCTGGATGGCGTATGACCTGGTGGGCCTGCAAAGCCAGCAGGACCTGCAGCATTTTGAAAGCTATGTGCTGGCGCAAGCCGATGGCCGCATCCACCGTGACCACCATTACTGCGCGCATGGCCAGCACACGCGCTGCGAGGTGTTCCCAATTGGCATTGATGCCCTGGCCTTCTCCGCGCTCACAGCCACGCCTGAAGCGCTGCAGGTGCAAGACACCATGCGCCGCGAATACGGCCGACGCCGCCTGGTGATCGGCATTGACCGGCTCGACTACTCCAAGGGCCTGCCCGAGCGGATCCACGCCTTTCGTGATCTGCTCGAGCGCCATCCCGCCCACCGGCGCAGTGCCACCTTGGTGCAGATTGGGTCGCCCACCCGGGAGCACCTGCAGGCCTATACCGACATCCGTACGCAGTTTGAATCGCTGTGCGGCGCCATCAATGGCGACTTTGGCGAGCTGGATTGGATGCCCGTGCGCTACATCCACCAGGTGCTGACGCGCGCCCACCTGGCAGGTCTGTGCCGCTCTGCAGCGGTGGGCCTGGTCACGCCATTGCGCGACGGCATGAACCTGGTTGCCAAGGAGTTCATTGCCGCCCAGGACCCGGCCGACCCAGGCGTGCTGGTGCTGTCGCGCTTTGCTGGCGCGGCCGAGCAACTGCAAGAGGCCCTGCTGGTGAACCCCTATGACGCCCACAGCACCGCCAACAGCATCGACCAAGCGCTGCAGATGCCGCTGGCCGAGCGCATCGCCCGGCACCAGCGGCTGCTGGCACGCATCCAGGCACAAGATGTGCACTGGTGGAGCGGGCGCTTTCTCAGCGCACTGGGCCAGTGCCAGCCACCACGGCATCGCCAGCGGCCCATCGCACTGCCCACGCACAGCAGCGTTGCAAGCACGGGTGCTGACAAGCCGCCAACCCGCCCTGCTGCGCCCATCCGCCTGGGCGGCGCCAGCGCAAGCCCTTACCTGCCCGTGCTGCACCGCAGTGCCCCGCCACACCAACTGGGCGCTGTACCGGCACGCCCGCTCCGCTGAACCATGAAAACCTCGACTGAACTTGACAATTTTCTGACCGGCCTGCCACCCCAGGAGCCGGCCGAGATGCTGCGCGCCCTGGTGGCACAAGGCTTTGACCAGCTTCCGCTGCCCGGCCAGGGCCAGACACTGGCACGCTGGCAGGCGCTGGCGGCCGTGGCCGCCTGCAACCTGAGCCTGGTCAAGCTGTATGAAGGCCATACCGATGCGTTGGCAATCCTGGCCGAGCTGGGTGCAGCGGCACCCGCTGCAGCGCAGACCTGGGCCGTATGGGCCGCCGAGCCACCCAGCCACCGCGTGCGGGCCACGCCAGTCAGCGGCAGTGGCAGTCTTGCATCTGGCAGCGCTGTGCAGCTGAGCGGCACCAAAGCCTGGTGCTCGGGAGCCCAGCGCGTGGACCATGCGCTGCTCACCGCCTGGCTGTCTGATACCGAGCGCTGCCTGGTCGCGGTCGATATGCGCCAGCCAGGCGTGCAGGTCAGCAGCGATGGCTGGCAGGCCGTGGGCATGGCCGCCAGCGCCAGTGTCGATGTGCACCTGGAGGGCGCCAGCGCGACCTTGATCGGCCAGCCCGGCGACTACCTGCGTCGCCCGGGCTTTCAGCATGGCGGCGCTGGCATTGCTGCCTGCTGGTATGGCGCAAGCACCCGCATGGCAGACCACTTGCTGCAGGCCTGCCGCCGCCAGGCAGAGCCGCATGCCCTGGCGCACTTGGGCGCCGTGGATATCGCGCTCTCGACGACTGCCGGCCTGCTGCGCGCCACCGCTGCCCAAATTGATAGCCAACCGGGCGCGCCCTGGACCCTGGCGGTGAACCGCACACGCCTGGCCGCAGAGGCAGCCGCGCAGCAAGTGCTGCTGCATGTGCCGCGCGCGCTGGGCGCTGGCCCCTTGTGCAAGGACCGGGCGCTCGCCTTGCTGCTGGCCGACCTGCCCGTCTTCATCCGCCAAAGCCATGCAGAACGCGATCTGGCGGCCCTTGGGCAGTCGATGGCCCAACAGGAGGACTGCCTGCCATGGAAGCTCTGATGTCCAGACAGATCGAAGGCGAAGGCACGCCCGAATTGCAATGGCAGGCCTGGCTGGCGCAAGCGCCCTTGGGCACTGCACCTGCGCAGACGCTGCTGCAAGGCTGCCAGCGGGTGGTGATTGTCTCGCCCCACCCGGATGATGAAATCCTGGCCACCGCCGGCATCATGCAGCACTGCGCGGCCAGCGCACTGCCCTGCACGGTGGTAGCGGTCACCTCCGGCGAGGCCAGCCACCCTGGCTCACGCCTGTGGTCGCCCCAGCAGCTGGCCCAGGCGCGTGAGCGCGAAAGTGCGCAGGCCCTGGCCCTGCTGTGCCCCGGCAGCGAGAGCATCCCATTGCGAATTCCCGACGGCCAGGTGCAGGACCACCAGCCACAGCTACAAGCCCGGTTGCAGCAACTGCTGCGGCCTACGGATGCCGTCTTCTGCCCCTGGCGCTACGACGGCCACCCCGACCATGAGGCCACTGGCGAGGCCTGCGCCGCAAGCACGGCGGAGGTGGGCTGCCGACTGTTTGAAGTGCCGATCTGGGCCTGGCACTGGGCCAGCCCCGGCGATGACCGGGTGCCTTGGCAGCAGGCCCTGCGCATCCCCCTGAGCGCTGAGCAGCTCGACCGCAAATGCCAGGCGCTGTCCTGCTTTCGCAGCCAGCTTTTGCCAGATCCGTCCACCGGTCGGCCGGCGATCCTGCCCCGCTGGGCGACGGCCCGGTTGCTGCGCAACTTTGAGCTGGTGCTGCGATGAGCCAGCGCCAGCATTTCGAACAGCTCTACCAAAAGCTGGACGACCCCTGGGCCGTCAAGACCGCATGGTATGAGCGGCGCAAGCGCCAGGTGCTGCTGGCCGCCCTGCCGAGGGAACAGTACCGCCACGGCTTTGAGCCCGGCTGCGGCAATGGCGAGACCACCATGGCGCTGCTGGAGCGCTGCGACCAGTTGATCGCGGCAGACTTTAGCGAATCGGCAGTGCTGCTGTGCAACGCCCGCATCCAGCGCCAGGACCGTCGCCAGCTGCATCTGCAAAAACTGCAGCTGCCGCTGGAGTGGCCACAAGTGCCCGCTGGCGGCTTTGATTTGCTGGTGGTGTCCGAGCTGGCCTACTACCTCGCCGATGCCGATCTGGCGCTGTTCAACGAGCGCTGCCTGTCATCGCTGGCACCCGGCGGGCATTGGCTGATGTGCCATTGGCGGCACCACGCACCTGACCTGCTGCAAAGCGCCGATACCATGCACGCGCAAATCCGGGCCCACCCGGCACTCAAGACCGTGGTGGAACACCGCGAGACGGATTTCTTGCTAGAGGTTTGGGAAAGACTGTGAGCTGCACTCCATGATTGGCATCTGTATACCCGCCCACAACGAAGAAGCGCTGATTGCCGCCTGCCTCCACAGCGTCGCCGTCGCCGCCCAACACCCTGATCTCGCCGCCGAAGAAGTGCAGGTCGTCGTCATGCTGGACAGCTGCAGCGACGGCACCGCCGCCATCGTTGCCCGCTGGCCCTTTGTGGCCCTGGCCATTGACGCCCACAACGTGGGCCGGGCACGCTCCGCCGGTGCCCGCCACTTGCTGCAGCACCAGGCACGTTGGTTGGCGTTTACCGACGCGGACACCTGCGTCGCGCCCGACTGGCTGGCCGCTCAGCTTTCGCTGGGCGCCGATGTGGTCTGCGGCACGGTCGAGGTCGACAGCTGGGATGCCCACGGCTGCCATGCGCAGGCGGCGCGCAGCCAGTTCGAATCCAGCTACCAGGACCGCGATGGCCACCGCCATGTGCATGGCGCCAACCTGGGCTTGACCGCGCGCTGCTACCAGCAAGCGGGCGGGTTTGATGCGATGGAATGCGGCGAAGACCAGGCGCTGGTCGACCGGCTGGCTGCCCTGGGCGCGCAGATCGCCTGGAGCGCCTTGCCGCGCGTGCTGACCAGCGGGCGGCCCTTCTCTCGCGTAGAGCATGGATTTGCCGGAGCCATTCGGCGGGCCTCTCAGCCCGATATGCACTGACCGAGCAGCCCAGGGGCTGGGGCGCCTGCCTCTGCGCCTGGCTTGGCCCTCGCATGGCCGCATGGCGTCAGAAAAAACACTACAGCGTGTCAGCGGAATTCTTTTGACATTCCTCAGACATCGCCTACACCGCGCTCCCGCGCTTCAAGACGATCATGGAGCTATCGAAGAAAGGAGTTCGTCATGCAACACCAGCCATCATTTCCGATGCTGACCATGCCAACCCGACCCTTAGTCGCGCAGCGTGGTGAGAAGCAAAACCGCTATGTTCCAGCGGTGTCCACCGATATCAGCAAGACCTTCGAGAAGTACCGCCGTCTGGCGGCGCTTCAAAACGCCAAACTCATCGCCAGTTAAAGAGGTTCTGCAAAACCCTCGCCAAATGGGATGGGCGCGAGTCCGGATGAATCGCAAGGCCACTTCTGCAGCCAATAGCGCTACTGACAAGGAAGGCAATGCAGCGAATCGCCCAACACCACGCTCAGACCCCGGCAGGGAGTTTTGCAGAGTTTGCCTCCGCCAGTTTCTCGCCGAGTTCATGCATCTCCATCCATCCGGTTCAAGCCTGCATGAACAGCTCTAACGGGCATCGGCCTTTTTATGTTTGCCTGCCAGCCTAGCTGGCAATCAAGGCACCGCCACCAACAGCCCGCCTCCAGCGAGCTGTTGGCGTCTGCAGGCCCAGCTGGCCCTCGCATCGCCTGCCCAAACCTCAATCAATCGGGACAATGCGCACGCTCGATGGACTGCCCGCATCCGCTGCAACCACGGCCACAAACAGGCGGCGGTTGCGCTCGTCATAAGCCACGCCCCGAATCTTGGGCCAGCCGCTGGCCAGCACGCGGCTCTCCCCCTTGGGGCTGACGCGAAACAGCGTGCCGCCCGAGCCGCCAAAGAACAAAGTGCCATCAGAGGCGGCAGTCATCAGGTCGATGCCATCGGCGGGGCTGAAGGAGGCAACAGGGATGCCGTCGGCCTGCGTCGCGGGCGCCGCACGCAGTTTGGCCAGTGAATACGACAGCAGCTTGCCGCTGCTCTGGTCGCTCACATAGACGGTATCGCCTACAACGGCCAGACCCACCGGCTTGTCAAAGCCGGTGATCAGCTCCACCTCTGTTGCGGCACGGCCATGGACTTTGAGCTCGCTCACCGCCCCCACGCCACCCTTGATGAACCAGCTGTCCAGCAGTGCGCCATCGGGCGTAGGGGTGATGCCGATACGGCGGCGCACGCTGTCTGTGCCGTTCAGGTAATAGGCGTTGCCGCTCTTGGGCACGACTGCCACGGCACCGTCGAGACCAAAGCCAAAGCGCGTCACATACAGGCTGCCATCGCTGCTGCGGGTGAGCTGGCCCAGGGTCGAGCCGCTGGCAGGCGCCGTGGGCAGGGCTGCGTACTGCGCAAACTGGCTACCGCCATCCCACACACGAATGGTGTTGGCTTTCTCATCGCTCAAAAACAAACGGCTCTCGCTTTTGTCCCAATACAGGCCATTCAGATCCGCCGACACAGACAAGGTCGTGGGCCCCCGGTCAACATCGCTGCCACTGCCGCCGCAGGCCGACAGGCTGGCGGCCGCCCCCACCAGGCCCGCCAGCAGCATGCGGCGCATGCCTGAACCCAGCGAAAAACGGTGCAGGATGGTGGTGGTAGATGGCATGGGCTTGTCCTGGTTATGGATGTAAACCGCTATTATATTTTGGAATAGCGCTTGGCTTGAATGCGGACAAAGCGGCAGGCAACTATTGGGAAGGGTGGCTCGGGGCGCCGTCTTCCAGGCGATGTTTGACACGCTGCTGGGCGCCTTCCAGCGCAGCATCCCGTCCGTCGCCACCGCCATCGCAGGCCAGGTGGTGGTGCGGGACGATGGCAGCAGGCATTCCCGTAAATGCGGGATGGCAGCCGGTCCTGTTTGCGTCAAAATGTAGCAATGACACTTGCGCAACTCCCTGTACTGCTGGTTGATGATGACCCTGACATGCTGACCCGGCTGGGCGAGGTACTGGGCTCGGTGGGCATAGTGCCGGGGCAGCTGCGCGAGGCCGGCTCGCTGGCGCAGTGCCAGCAGTTGGTGGCGGCGCCCGGCGGCGGTCTGCAGCCGCTGGCCATGGCCCTGGTCGATCTGGGCCTGCCCGATGGCAGCGGCATCGACCTGATCGGCTGGCTGCGGGCCCGTAGCCCCGCACTACCGATCTTGGTGGTCTCCGCCTGGAGCACCGAGGAGATGATTCTGGGCGCGCTGCGCGCCGGCGCCAATGGCTATGTGCTCAAGGAGCGCGACGACCTGGAGATCGCGCTGTCGGTGCGCAATGTGCTCAAAGGGGGCGCGCCCATCGACCCCTTCATTGCCCGGCGCATTCTGGACCTGGTGGGCCGCACACCCGGGCGCCAACCCACACCCGTGCAGCCCCCCGATCCGGCACTGCGTGAAGCCCTGACCGAGCGCGAGCGGCAGATCCTTGACCATGTGGCCGAGGGCATGAGCAACCGCGAAATCGCCGAAAGCCTGCACCTATCCCGATGGACCATAGACACCCATATCCGGCATATCTACGACAAACTGGCGGTGAGCTCACGCACGCAGGCCTTGCGGCGTGCACGCGAGCATGGCTTGCTGCGCTGATCTGGCTGGCCACCCTGTGCCTGGCGCTGCCCGCGCAGGCGCAAAACACGCCCTGGCCAGGCACGGCCGAGGCTGCGCGCGCGGACTGGGAGGCCCAGCAGCCACCCGACAGCGGCTGGCTGCCGGTCAAGCTGCCCAACGACTGGAACCAGCAATGGCCCGGCCATAGCGGCGTCGTCTGGTACCGGCTGCGCTGGGACATTGTGGGCCAGCCCCAAACCCAGGGGCTGTACATCCACTACCTGATGCATGCCGGCGTGATCGCGGTCAACGGGGTAGAGCTGCAGCGCGACCCGCAGCTGACCGAGCCGATGACGCGCGCCTGGAACACACCACGCTACTTGGTGCTGCCCGCGCCCCTGCTGCACAGTGGCAGCAATGAGATGCTGATCCGCGTGAGTGGCTACTACGCCTACCAGCCTGCGCTGGGGCCCGTCGAGATCGGCCCACCCGAGCTGATGCGCACTGCGCAGCAGGACAGCTACCTGGTGCGGCAAAACCTCAACTGGCTACACCTGGGCGTGGGCGCCACCCTGGGCTGCTTCTTTCTGGTGCTATGGCTGATGCGCCGGCAGGAGGCTGCCTACGGCTGGTATGCCGCGCGCCAGGCCGCCTGGGTGGGGTTTACCGTCAACTTTGTCAGCACCACGCCCTGGCCGTTCAACAACATCAACAGCTACTCGGCCGTGGTCTCGATCGCCTATGTGCTCTACCACGGCTGCAATGCCATGTTTGTGCTGCGCTTCATGGGCCGCCGCTGGCCCCGGCGCGAGGCTGCCATGTGGCTGAGCATTGCCGCGCTGGCTGCCGCAACCTTGCTGGTGCCCGACGCCCAGCTCAGGGCCATGCGCACGGTGATGGCCTGGGCCTCATCGGCCCTGCTGTTTACCACCGCCGGCGTGTTCGTGGGCCTGGCCTGGCGCAATGGCAACCAGGCCCAGCGCCTGCTGTCGCTCACAGCGCTGGCCAGCGCCCTGGCCATGGCGCATGACCTGCTGGTCTTCACCCGCATCGTGGACGACAACTTTTACCTGGCCACCTACACCGAGCCGCTGGCCACCGTGGGCATTGCGCTGACCCTGGCCTGGACCTTTGTGAGCAACACCCGCCGCATCGAGCGCTTTAACGACGAGATGCAGCACCATGTGGCCGAGGCCCGCGCCGAGCTGACCGAGTCGCTGTCCGGCCGCCACGAGCTGGAATTGCTGCAGGCCCGCCTGGGCGAGCGCGTCAACATCGCCCACGATCTGCACGACGGCCTGGGCGGCATGCTGATCGGCAACATCACCACCTTGGAGCGCACGCGCAGCACCCTGCCCCCCGACCAGGTGCTGGGCATGCTGCGCGGCATGCGCGACGACCTGCGGCTGGTCATCGACCTGGCCTCTGCCCAGCACTATGGCGAGCTGTCCCTGGCCGAGCTGCTCGCCCCCATGCGCCACCGCATGAGCCAGCTGTTTGAGCTGCATGACATCGCGCTGCACTGGCAGCTTAGCCATATCGACCAACTGCACCTGGCCACCAGCGCCAGCCTGGAGGTGCTGCGCATCCTGCAAGAGGCGCTGACCAACGCCTTCAAGCACAGCCATGCCACGCGCGTAGACGTGGTACTGGCCCGCGAGCCCCGGCAGCTGTTGCTACAGGTGCAAGACAACGGTGCAGGCCTGCCCGCTCCTAACAACGCCAACACCCCCACCCATGGCACAGGCCTGCGCAGCATGCAGGCGCGGGCCCAGCGGCTGGGGGCGCAGTGGTCGCTGGCCTCGCAAGCGGGCAGGACGACGGTGTTGTTGCAAGTGCCGCTGCCGGCGGCGGACGCACCGGCGGCCTGATGGAACCCGTCGCGCCACCAGCGCGCCCCAAAAGCGGGGGCAGGCTGGCTCCGCGCCCGTCGAACCGGCCAGTATTACTGGCCCGGGCAAATGGCGTGGCGCAAGGCCTGCACCTGCCTGGCAGCTCCATCAACGACCCCGCAAAACTCTGGGATATCGAACCCCTGCTGAAATGTTCGATGCATGTGTTGCGTCGATCGGTTGAAATTGCAGCCAGAAGCGGCCTATGACCCAGCCAGAGGCGTCACCGAAGGAAAAGCATGGTATTTCTTGCGATCACTGTCACTGGCCTGAGGGCCGCCCTTCGCGATTCGGTCAACTCGGGAGCCGCTATCTGGTGTGGTGCGGATGCGTTGTCCGGCGTCAGCTTGGCTGAGAGACAAGGCGCAGCTGTATCGCACTTCATTTATGACCTGGGGGCCCGTGACCCTGATGTTTTGGAGAGTGCACTCGATACCATTGAGCAGCATCACCCAGATGAGGTCGTCTGGATGGAAGCACCGCCCGCAAGCTAACAGCATCCGGCCTTAACCAGGACTTCAATGGCTACTGCCAAACGGGATCTTTCCAGCTCATGTACCTTGCAAGTCATGGGCTGGGACGAATCTACTGCATGGTTTCCATCTAGGGGAGGCTCCGTGGAAAAACGGTTCATGCGGTCACTACAACTGAGCACTTCCATGTCCCGCGCAGAGGCGAAGAGCGTAGTGAAGAAGATCGCCGCTCGGGAAATCTTTGAGGTGTTCCTTGCCGATGACAGCTTCGCGAGTGGTATGTGTCGTTCCCTTGAGAGCATCGGCGGGCTAGTTTCACTCTGCCGAACCGCATGATGCGCTGCCCAAAGTCTTCTTGGGCTCGAGCAACGACCATCGTCAACCGGCCATCAGCAGGCATTCGCTTCGCTGGCGCAATGAGGTCGGCGGCACTCCTTCGTCAATCTGAATAGGCTTCACGAATGGCTCATCTTGAACGTTCTGTGGCAACGTTGCGCATCATGGGTGACGAACTTTTGCCCGAGGAGATTTCGAGGCTGCTCGGTGCGGTGCCGACGTCAGCTTATGCGAAAGGGCATCAGTTCCGCTCGGAGGCATCAGAGCGAATTGTCACGAGGAAATCGGGTATATGGCGCCTGATGGCAAAGCAGACCCAGCCGGAAGACTTAGACGGGCAAGTCGCTGAGCTGCTTGGTCAAGTCACGTCGAATCTATCGGTTTGGGGCAACCTCACGGCCCGATTTCGCGTTGATTTGTTCTGCGGTTGGTTCATGGGCAGTGCAAATGAGGGAGTGCAGATTTCATCCGAGACCCTGTTTGCATTGGGGCAGCGCGGCATCATGCTGTCGTTCGACATTTACGAGCAGGATGCGCCGGATGTCGATCGTGGTGTGCCCCCGGCTTAGATCAGCCAGCTGATGTCAGCCGTTGTAGAAACTCCAGTTCTGCTTGGGGTCGAATTGCCCCAGCCACTATCAGCCAAGAACGGCCCGCTATCACTGGGGCTGAAGCCAGTCAGAACGCACCATCTAGGCAGGCGCATGCAACTGGGTCAAAATGCCGAACCAGCGCATGGGCCTTAGGCTTTGCACGAACACCGCCCTCACCCTTTGAAGGAGCCCACGATGGCCGAGACATCCAAGATAAAAGGACCTGCCTCATACTTTCCGTCCATCGAAAAGACATACGGCAAGCCCATCACGCATTGGATGGATATTCTTCAAGAGGCGGGTCCGCTGAAGCACATGGAGCTTGTCAACTGCCTGAAGACCCAGCACCAGATCGGTCACGGTCACGCGAACGCCCTGGTTGCGGTGTTTCTCGCAGAGAAGTAGCGCATCACGCAACCTGCCCCGGCTTGCATCCGGCAGTGAATTCCCCCCGTCACAGTCTCCAGCGCTTGCGGCCTAAGATCTTTGCAAACGGCTGCGGAGCGCATTGCTCCTCATACCCACTGGATTGGCATAGGCGATAGCCAACCCAGGCTATCGCCTTGCAAGCGCCATAAACGCCAACGTCTGGCCTGGCATGCACGGCCAAGCCTGCCAAGCGACAAGGGCCGGTCACCCTCCCCTTGTCACCACCTCCACCTCTGCTTATTCAAAATCTTGGCCCCGGGCCCCGGGCCACGCGCCATGCGAGATGGCCCGGCGCTCCTGCCCTCAGTCTGCCTTGCGCGCCACCGCACGCCGCCCCAGCAGACCCATCCCTGCCATCAGCGCCGCCAGCAAGGCCAACGCCCAGGCAGACAGCGTTGGTACGGCAAGGGGGTTGGCGCCGCCGTTGCCCGGGGGCGCAGTCACCACCACCTGCGCAGGGGTCAAGGTCACGGCGCCGGCGTTGTTGCTGTCGCCGCTGTAGCTGACGGTGATAGCGCGCTCGCCTTGGGGCAGTGCTGTGGTGCTGCAGCTGGCGGTAGCGGTATCGCCCACAGTCACCAGGGCCACGGGGCCGCCGCACAAGACGGTGGGGCCATCGCTGAAGGTCACGGTGCCGCCAGGGGCGCTGCCAGTCACCGTGGCGGTCAAGGTCAGCGCCTGGCCCTGCTGCACTTGCTCGGGGCTGGCCTCCAGGCTAACCTGCGCGGCAGCCTGGCCGACGGCGAAGCTGGCGCTGCTGGCTTGCAGCACGGCAGGTTCGGCCAGGTGGGGGTTGAGCACCAGGCTGGCGACCAGGCTCTGGCTGCCGGCATCGGCAAAAGCCAGGTCGTCAAACACCGCGCTGCCGGTAGCGGTGGCCAAGTCAACCGATACCGGCGTGCCGGCCAGCACCAGCTTGGCCAGGCGGCCCGCACCCGAGCCTTGGGCCAGTTGCACGCTGCCCAGTGACGCAAGCCTGCCCAGTGCCGGATAGCTTGTGCTGTTAAAGGCCTGGCCGTTTTCCTGCAACCTGACTTGTGGTGCTGGCAGCATCGCTGTATTCAGCGCCACGGCGGAGGGCTGCACGCTGAACTGCATCGCGTAATGCGTCTGCACGGCACCCGCATCCACGCAGGAGGCTGGCAACAGGCCTGCGCCAGCATAGGGGCGCGCAGCGCCGCGCTGGTCCAGCACGGGCACTACCGCATCGGCCGCACTGGCCACGCCAGCGCAAAGGCTGCGCGAGCCCGGCAGCGCCAGCATGGTTTGCGTCACGCCACCATAGTTGCCCAGCGGTGCCAGGCCAGGGTCGATGGTCGTGGCGCTGTCTTGGGTATAAATATTGCCGCCTCCGTTGGTGATGCTGATGCCCGCGCTGCGGATATCGGCCGTCTGCCCCTCACCACCGCTGTTGCCGGCCACGATGGTGTTGACCAAGCTGAGGCTGGGGGTGTTGGCGCCATCGACCATGCCGCTGATACCACCGGCATGGCGGTTGCTGTTGCCCGCCACGGTGCTGTTGACCAGCAGCATCCGGCTTGCGCCCTGGTTGTAGATGGCACCGCCTGCGCTGCCTGCGTCCTGGCTGTCGTTGGCGGTGATGGTGCTGTTCTCGATCTGCACGGCACTGCCCAGGTTGGCGATGGCGCTGCCGCCCAGGGTGGCCTGGTTGGCTACCCAGGTGCTGCCGCGCAAGCTAGCGGTGTGGCCGGCTGCCAGCAACAACCCACCGCCCAGCTGCGCGGCGTTGTTGCTGTCAAAGCGGGTGTTGTCGATCTCCAAGGTGCCAGCCCCCTGCGCGTACACGGCCCCGCCCGAGCCGGCCTGGGCCAGACTGTCGTTGCCAACGCTGTAGCCGCCGGGCACTGCGGCGTTCTGGGCCAGCACCAGGTTTTGCAGCTGCACCAAACCGGTGGAATGGCTGAGCACCGCGCTGCCCCCGTTAGAGCGACCTTGCGCCAAGGTCAAGCCCGCCAAGCGCACCGGCTGGGCTGCGGCCTCAATCTGCAGCACACGGCTGGCGTTGTTGCCACTGAGGGTGAGCGCATTGGCGCCCGGCCCTTCGATCGCCATGTCTTTGGCTAGGCTGATCTGGCCATGGGCCAGGGTAATGGTCTGCGGCGCGGCAGCGCTGAATACGGCAGGGTCAAACCGGATAGTGGGCGAGCCACCCAGCAGATTGGCCTGCAGCACCGCATCGCGCAGGGTGCAGGTGTTGGCATTGCCCTGAGCGCAGGCCTGCGGTTGGCTGCCATCACTGTCGCCGGGGTTGTTGACTACATAGCTGGCGGCAAAAAAGCGCAGCAGGCTGGCGGGCGTGATGGGGCTCATGCAGTTGCTAACAGGTGGCGCCACATAGCAGCCTTGGGTGAACACCTGCACCGCCGCATCGCTACCACCCATACCGGCTGGCGCCACAAAGCTGAGCGACGTCGCCGTGACGTTGAAAGGCTGGAGGTAGGTAAAGCCCGCAAATTGCACTTGGGCCGTGGTATCAAAGTGGCTGCCGTTCACTGTCACCACCGTACCGCCTGCGGCATCGGTCACTGCGGGCGTCAGGCCTGTGACGGTGGGCGGCAGCAAGCGCACCTGTGTGTTGGCCGAGCCTTGGGCAACGGGGATCGACAGCGGATCTGCCACGGTGATCTGCTGGTTGCCTGTGGCGGCCAACGTAGCGCTGAAACTGCCCACGCCGCCGGAGAGCGCGGCATCTGCGGGCAACTGTGCCCCCGCGTCACTGCTGCTGACGTGCAGCCTGCCGCTGTAGCTGGGCATCGCATGGCCATCGGTATCGATCGCGCTGACGCTGACGTTGAATGCCTGGCCCGCAGCCACCTGCGCGGGCAAGCTGATACCAAAGCCCCCTAGCTGCTGGGCCGCGACGGTAAACGCCGAGCTGCTGACCGAGGCTGCGCCCAGGTAGGCGCTCAAGCTGACGCCCGCGACCGGTACGCCACCCGGCAAGCTGAAGTTAACCGTGCAAGCCGCCTGGCCGCTGGCATTGCTCGGCGCGCAGTTGGCGCTGGAGCCCAGACCCGCATGCACGCTAGCGCGCAATGCCGGGGTAACGCCGACCAGAGGCTGCCCAGCGTTTTGCACATCCACCGTCACCGGCAAAGCAGCGCCCGGCGCCACCTGGCTGGGGAAGGGCGAGGGGCTGGTAATACCCACGGTGTAGCCCTGGCCTTGCACCGCACCCGCATCCATCACCGCACCCACCGTGGCCGGGCGCGGGGCGCCGATCTGGTCGAAGGCCAGCTCGCCGGCCGCGTAGCGGCCCGCCGCCAGCGCAAGAGAACCCGCCAGTGGTGGCATCGTGGGCATGCTGCCGCCGTAGGCGCCCAATGCCGCCAAGCCGGGGAGCACCGCGTCCTCCATTCGAACGGTATTGACCACACTGTGCTGGAGGGTGAAAGAAGCCCCCCCGACTACATCGGGAAAGCTGTTGCTTGGCGCACTATTGCCGCGAATGATGGCGTTGACCACCAGCGGAGCACTGCTTCCCTCTTTGTAGAAACCACCGCCAAAACTATGGGTCGCCTGGTTGGCGCTGATGGTGGTGTTGTGGATGACAATGCTGCCGCCTGAGCTGCTGTTGATACCACCGCCGCGAAGGGCGCGGTTGTTGGCAATGGTGCTGTTGTGGATCTCTAGCGCAGCGGCAGCTGGATCATTCTGGATACCGCCGCCGTAGCCAAAAGATGCGTTAGTGGCCGTGTTGTTGGCCACCGTGCTGTTGCGCAGGCTGAGGCTGCCGCTGTTGCGGATGCCACCTCCGTTGCTGGTGCCGTTGTTGTGGTTGTTCTCGATCCAGCAGCTATCGACCATGAGCGTCGCCGCACTGTAGATGCCTTGTTGCGCGCCAGTCAGCCGCAGCCCTGATACACCCACCACCAACGGGTTGCCGGTGCCTGCAACACCTTGGCGCGCATTCAAGCGAAGCAGCACCTGGGAGGAAGCGCCCCGCACCGTCAGCAAATGCGCGCCTGGGCCCGCGATGTCCACGTTGTAATACGGCGTCAACTGTGAGATGGCAATGGTCTGCGGCACGGAGAACAAGCGGGCATCGAACTCAATGCGCGCCGTGCCCGTGGTGTCCCTGTCCATATTGAGCGCCAAGATGGCATTGCCCAGGGTACAGCTGCTGCTGTTGCCCGCATCACAGCCCGATGCGTTGACGACCGCGCTGCTGACCGCATTGACCGTATAAGTTTTGGCCTGCGCCGCAAACGGCAGCACCGCAGCGGCGACCAAACTCGCCAGCCAGCGCGTGGCCCGCCAGCCACGACCTGCCACCAGGTGCGGCCCGAATGGCCCAGTCCGTTCCGCCCGCCCTCTGTTGCCGCCCTCCGCAGCGGCAGCAGCCTTGCCCCATCGATCCATCATGACCCCCAGTTTTGCGTGTTGAGCGCAGCGTAAAGGGGGATGGGAGCTTTGACATCCCGCAAATTAGTGATTTAGGGGGGGTGCAGCCCGCTCCGCGCAGGGCCATGCGTAGAAATCAGGGGCTGGAGGCAGCGGCCGGAGGTGTTGGCGGCTGTCCATCCGACCGTTTGATTAGCCTGGTTAGTTCTTCAATCTTGGCATCGATCAGAGACAAACGGGCATGGTCGCTGCTTCCTGGCGCGGGCCTGCGAGCGAGCAACGCAGCCCCCTCCTCTCGCCATTCAGCCAATCGTGCAGCCAAATTCTGGTGGTCTCCATCGTGCTCGGACATTTGGTTTTCTCTGATTTTCTTTGGAAAACAAACTTTACATATTTCCTAGACGAAAACTATTTGGCTTGGCAAAAACTACAAAACAAAGCGAATTGCGCTTACAGGCTAAAGCGCAGTGCATACGGAACTTCGCGCACTTCGTACGGTCTGGCCCGCAACCCTGGCGCGGTGGCGGGCGCAGGCGCAAGGCCTAAATAGGACAGGCACAGCGGTAGCGCAGGCCATGCGCTTGGGAGGCTCTGCAAACCCTCTCCTAGGGGAGGGATGCGGATTGCCTGAGGCCGCGTTCATGCCCCGGCCCGGTTTTTTTCGGCGGGCCCTGGTTGCCGCAAGCACAGGGCCCCAATAAAAACGCCGATATCCCGGAGAGATATCGGCGTCGCACACTGCAGCGGTAGCTGCGATCAGCGGCGATCAGTCAGGTTTTGTGCTGCGCAGCCCTGCCATGCCCATGGCCGCCACGGCCAGCATCATCAGCAGCAGCTTCCAGGCGTCCAAGGTGGGAACCGCCTTCAACTTGGTACCCGAGCCATCAATCGGTGTTTCGGTGGAATCTGTTTGGCGGTTGGTGAAAGTACAGACCAGTTCCTCGGCCGAGACCAGCGCAACACGCAGCTGCCCGGTGGTCAGATCAGTGGTCACCGTGCTTTGCGGTGCCGCACCGTTCTGGGCGGTGCATTGGATGCTGACAAGCTTCCAGCCGGCAACCGCGTTTTCTGTCCAGGTATAGGTTTGGCCTGCTGCCAGGTCCGCGATGGTCTGGCTGCCCGTGCCCGCATTGGTGAGCACCGTGGTGGTCGCCGGAACACCCGTGCCCGTACCTGCAAAGCTGAACGTCGCGCTGCCCGCTGCGGCGGCGCCCCCCGCCGTCTGGGCCAGCTTGGTAATGGTCAGCTTACCGGCAGGCAAGGCAGACAGCGTATTGGTCACCACCACCGACAGCGGCGTGTTGGGGCCGAGCACCGAGGTCGGGTTGGGCACGATCGTCGCAGCGCCTGTCCAGGCATAGCCATTGGGCGCCGCAGGGGGCGTGTCTTCCGTCACCGTGCAAGCATCTTTGTCGTAAAAGCTCAGTGCAGCGCTATCGCCGCTCACAGCGCCAGCGGCAACCGTCGCAGACCACTTTTGCACTGGCTGCGCACCACAGCTAATGCTTCCGCTGAAAGTCATCGCCGCTGGCATGCCCGCCGCAGACAGGCCCGCGACCTTTTTGGTCACCGTGATGGGCGAGCTGGTGTTGAAGATCTGGAAGTTCACCGTGCTGCTATTGGATTTGGGCACCGGATCAAGCCAGCCTGGCGCCACCGCCGCCGAGGCGGTATTGGGATAGGTGCCCGCCGTGTTTCCAGCCGCTCCCGTGATGACAAAGCGAACGATTCCACCTTCCGGCAGCGTAGGGATGGTGCTGCTGACCTTGTGGCTCGCACTGTCGTAGTTCACCGCGCCGCAAACCGCGCCTGGCGTTTGGGCAACGCAGACCGCATTGCCATAGACAAACCCGCTGGGCAAGGGATCGGAAAAAGCCACATCGTTGGCCACCGCAGAACCCGTGGCATTGGCCACATCGATGGTGTACACCACGGTGGAGCCGCTCACACTGGTGGTTACAGGATCTACCTTTTTGTTGACCGAGATATCCGCACAACTGACAGGCAGAGATACTTGCGCAGAATTACTGCCTGGGCCCATATCGATATAGCCCGCAGGCACAGAAGCGGAGAAGGTATTCAAAATATAGCTGGACGCGCTATTGCCACAGGAGGGCACATCCAGTGCGGTCGGCGTCATGGTATAGACCACCGTCACGACGCCGCCCACTGGAAGCGTAGGGACCGAAGTACTGAATACCGCCACGTCAATACCTGCCTGGGACTGGTTGCCAAAATTCGATGAATCCGGGCAAACGGCTCCCCCGGTCGCATTGCAGCTGACAAAGGACGTACTGGTATTGATGTACTGGTACGGTGCACCGTAGGTGTAATTGGCAAAATTGGTTATTGAATCATTGATCTGCACCTGATCCACGGCATTGGGGCCGTTATTGACCAATTTCATGGTGTAGGTGATGGGCTGACCTGCCACAAACACATTGCTGCTTTGGGTCTTGCTGACTTCCAGATCGGTCTGCGGGCATTCCGGCGCTCTAGGCGTTTGAATACTCACCTGCGACGCATTGTTGCCGTAGTTGCTGTCCGTGGTGCCAGTGGGCAATGTGGCCCTGAACTCATTTTGTATAAAACCTGCCCCGGAGCTGCAGCGCTGCGTGCCCACAATGGTGGGTGTCATCGTATAAACAATACTGAGCGATCCACCCACAGGCAAAGCAGGAACCGTCGTATCGAATAAGTTGTAGTCAATACCGGTTGCCGATAAATTATTGAAACTTGAATTATCAGGACACACTGCGGCACCCGATGCCGTGCAAGCTACAAATACCGCATCGATATTGATGTAGCCATAAGGGGCACCGGCGTTGTAATTAGAAAAGCTCGTAATGGCATCACGAATACTGGTGCCATGAGCCGCATTGGGGCCATTGTTCACCAAGGTCATCGTGTAGGTCACCGGGGTGCCCGATGCAAATACATCACTGCTCTGGGTTTTGGTAACCGCCAAATCCGTATGCGGACAATTGGGCGACTGCGGGGTTGAAATGCTCACCTGGGCGGCATTGTTGTTGTAGTCGGAATCGGTCATGCCCGCTGGCACCGATGCCCGGAATTCATTTTGCAAAAATCCCCCACCCGTGCTGCAGCGCTGAACACCGGTAACGCTTGGCGTCATGGTGTAGACAATGGTGATCAGCCCGCCAGGCGGCAAGGTCGGCACCGTGGTATCAAACAACAGATAGTCAATACCCGTCGCAGACTGGCTGTTGAAGTTGGAAGCAGCCGGACACACGGCCCCGCCGGCAACCGTGCAGCTGACCAAGGCGGTGCTAATCGTCAGATAGTCATATGGAGGGCCCGCGTTGTAGTTGGCAAAATTCGTGAGGCTGTCTCGAATATTGGCACCGTCTGCACTGGCTGGCCCTTTGTTCTCCAACGTCATCGTATAGGTCACCGGCACCCCAGACGCAAATACATTGCTGCTCTGCGTCTTGGTTACTGCCAAATCGGTTCTGTAAGACATCACCGTGCTGACTACGCTGCTGTTGGTAGCCAGGTCTGGATCGGTCACGCCCGCCGGGGTATCGATACGCGCCGAGTTTGTGATACTCGATGGCCCGCTGCTGGGGAAATTCCCCGTAATCTCAATGATTACCCGCCCCAGCGCTGGCAAAGCAGGAATACTGCCAGTAACACTGGAACTGCTGATGGCCATGGAAGCGGGGCACACTGCGCCATTGGTGGCCGAGACACAGCTGGCCGCAATATTGGCCAAACCGGGCGGCAAATTATCCACAAAATTGGCACCATTGGCAGAAGCCGGACCGTTGTTATCTATGGTCAGTACATAGGAAAAGCTCGCGCCCCCATTCGCCGACACCGGCCCCGTTTTGGTGATTTGCAAATCGGCAGTTTGCGCTTGCGCAAAAGCCGGCAACAGCATGGACGAGAATACCAGGAAGCAGACCTGCCATATTCTCTTCTGAATGAAATTACAAGACATATAAAATCTTTAAAAAAAATAAAGAATTTTCTGGATTTATTCAGGATTAAAAATAGCCAGACCATTGAAACCAATGACTAGCACTTACCCCGAAAATTCTTGACTCAAAAACCAAGTCAGAACCTGACATCGGAAACCCAATCCCCTCAAGACTTCCTCGACCACCAAGGGCTGTCAAAGTCAATCTCCTCAATATTTGCAACCGTCAACAATTGACAAACTCTAAGAAGAATTACAATTAATCAAAGAAATCTATTGTATTTCAAAGCATCCATAAAGACTGTGAACAATCTCTTAACGGGGGTTAATACATACGGAAGCTAGGCAGGCGCTGCAGACTCCCCCGCCCCCGGATGGGCCGCAAGATCGGAGGCGCCCAACGGGGGCCTGGGCGCGGCAAAAGCGGCGGCGCTGACACTGCCCCGGACTAGCGCCGTGCGCGCAGCAATAGTCGGGCGCCGGGTGTCGGGGCAGACGCAGGCCCGGCAGGCTGAGCTTGGCGTGCAGCGCATGAAGATGCCGCCAAAACCCATGGCCAGCTTCCCGCACACGCAGCCGGTCACTGTTGATCAATGGGTCGTGAATGCCATGCCATCCGCCTTGGCTCTGCGCCGGGCAGCGCCAAGCCATCGTGCTGCCATAGCAGGGACGGAGTCCTTGGCCATCGCTTGCTTGTCAGCAAGCACCAAGCCAAGGCTTTTCAGGGGTGAGATGGGATGCCGCAAGGGGGAGCACAAGGCCTGCTGCGCCAGGCAGGTATGCTGACTGCGGCCCACCACCCGGTGCCCGGCTGGGGTCGATATGCGCCTCAGCATCGACGTGGGCCCGCGCATGGCCAGTCCATGGCAGCTGGCGCGCGCCCTCAACGCCCAACAGAACGCTGCCGCAGCGCAAGTCCTGCGCCCAGGTTGCCGAGGGTGTTGAACAGGCTGTCTGGGCCTCCCCGGCTAGGGAGGGTCTTGCCAAACCCTCGCCCAAGGGGATGTGTGCGGATCGGGATAAGCCGCAAGGCGTCTTTTGACGGCAAGCTGTCGCTAGTGCCGAGGATGACAATGCAGCGGATCGCCCGAGCCCGCGTTCAGACCACGGCAGGGAGTTTTGCAGAAGACCCCCGCTGCAAACCTCTGGTCAACCCCGCGTACGGCAAGGCCCCGTCTAGAAAGGAAGGCTTGGGCAGCGTCGATAGATGCTTAGCGCGCTTGGCGGCGCTTGTGGCCCACCCGGAATGCCCCAGCCATTGCGGACAAAATGCCCGACAGCAAGAGCAAGCCCCAAGGTGCATTGACCGGAACCGGCTTGGCACCTTGTGGTGCGCTGGGCGCCGTAAACGTCACGGTCGACACCTGGGGTGGGTTCAAGCCGGCAGACTCAATATTGTCTGGCCCATTGGCATAGGTAGCCGCTGTATTCGATGTCACGCTGACAGAAATCGTGCAGGACTCCATGCTGCCGGCCAAATTGCCCCTGACGTCAATGGCGGTAGCACCTGCTGCTGCAGTGACCACGCCACTGGGGCAGGTCGTGCTGGCAGCAGGCGTTGCGGCCACCACCAGGCCAGCGGGCAGATGGTCGGTAAACGACCAACCTGCTTTTGCACCCAACTCCGCCGTATTGGTAACCGTAAATGTGAGCACACTGGCACCACCCACCGCCTGGGTCACGGGGCTGAAGGATTTGTCCAGTGTTGGGCTGACGTCCAGCAGCTGAATGTTGTCGAATGCATGGTCATTGCCACCACCGCTGCCATTCGCATTCGTCATGCGGATACCGACGGCCGCAGTGTTGATCAGCACCCCGCCACTTTGGTGTGTGCCCAAAATAGCCCCTTGGCTGCCTGTCGATGCGGCAGCATTACCGAGGGCCGGCATGTCCAGCAGGCTGCCCTGGCATCCATCAATCTGGCCGCCTGCGGTGACAGGGGACCCGGCATCGAGCAAATAGAACTGCAGTTGGGGTGCGCTGGCCCGGTAGCAGTTGGCTGCAGCTACATCGATACCGACGGCGATGAATCGGCTCGGCGTGGGCAGCGCAATGGTATTGGCCGTCTCAAACTCCACCCGCCCTGCGCCGGGATTATTGGAGGTATAGGCAGAAACTGCAAAATTGGTGGCGGGCGTGGCCTGGCCCTTGAACGTACCCAAAGCTTGTGCAAGCTGCTGCGTCACATTCCATGCCTCTTGGTTTCCACAACTGGCAGTCTGGCCATCGTTGCCTGCCACAGGCTGGTCGGCAGACGACAGAAGTCCATTGCAGCTGGTCAGCCAAGCCGTATCTGCCGTATAGGTTTGCCCCGCAGCGCCCACATAGCCCGTCAGAATCTCTCCACTGGTGGCAGGTGGAAGATTTTGAAAATCTTCGGTAAATATCACCGCAGGATTTTGTGGCACCCCTGGCACTGCATTGGCTGCGCTGGATGCCAGCAAAGCGGCCCCCCCTATTGTGCACAGGCTCAAACAGTAAGAAAGGCGCGATGGAATGCCAGGAAAGGGCATGTTGGCAGCATTATCAGAGCATTCGTAATATCCAGTCATATGCACCTTTCAATCAATTCAACCAAAAATAAAAAAGCACCAGAGACTCCCAGTGCGAGTCAAAACGAGGATTCAAATTGTTTTGGCGCCATCGCATCACTGCGATGTCATTCAAGACCGTGCACACCGCATACAGATTCTGAAGACGCTGTGTTTTGGCATAGCGCCAAAATATGGTTCGGACAAATCCCCAACGTCCAAGCGGGCAGGCATTTTTCCCAAGATCAAAAAAATTGTTAACCAACTCTCACAATTGAATCTTTGGGATTTTTCAAGTTTTTTTGGTTTTCTTCGGTGGCGGCGATTTTCAGAATGTCCGCTGCAAAAAATCCATCGCGGCGCTGGTATTTGTTGCACAGATCCGACGAGTCCTTGCTCGAACTTCATGCCATCGGCGGTCGGAATGTCCAACGCGGTCTGATCCACGCTTTTGCATGAACGCCAGGTGGGGCTGCGGTGCGGAACCCGTTCTGAACCTGTGTGCTTATGGCGCCCGCCCAGCGCAGCCTTGGCCTTTCCCGAACAGGCGCAGAGACTGCCATCTCCCTGCGAGCCGGCACGGGGGTGTTGTTGGCGCCCCTCGGGAAAAAGGGGCAGGCAGCCTGCTGCCAATGGCGACAGTTCGAACGCAAAGGGCTAGAGAAATGGATAGCAGGGTCCATCGGCTAGCAACCGTGCGCCCCTACCGGCTACTAGTGTTGCTACCGCCTAGGTGCGACGCATACGGACCTTGGCGGTCTTTGTGCTGCTGGGCCTGGGGGTGGTATCGCTCACGCTGCTGCTACCGGTCGAATCCAAGCGGCTGGACGCCGTCGCCCTGGCCGCCGTATGGCTTGGAGCAGGGTTCAAAGATGCGCGCGAAACCGCCACGGAGGCGAATGCTGAGCACCGCGTTGTGCGTCGAACGATCGCTCCAGATGTCCCCAGTGCCCCGTAAAGGGCAGGCCCCGGCACCTGCTGCGCTAGGCCTTGCTTGTGCCTGCCAGCCCAAACCGTGCAGGCAGTTCAGTACGGGGCGAGGTCAACCGCCTCTGTCTGCCGCTGGGAATGCGTTGGTTTCCACATCCAGCCAAGGCGGGTTCTGGGCGTACATCTCGGCGGTGAGCTCTTTGATGGCGGCAATGTACCAGGAGTCATCGTTGACACGGTGGCTCAGGATGATCGGCGAGGTGGCGCGCTCGTCGTCGATCAGGCGGTAGACCAGGTCCGAGCGCAGCCGCGCCGCGGAGGGCACGATGCAGACGCCCATCTCGGCGGCCACAAGACCCAGCCCGGCCTGCAGCTCGCGCACCTCATGCACTTCGGCGGGTTGTATGCCTTGGTCGTGCAGCAGGCCCAGCACATGGTCGGCAAAGCTGGGGCGCGGGTCCTTGGGGTAGACGATGAGGCGCTGGCCTGCCAGCTCGGGCAGGCGGATGCGGCCGGTATCGGCGGCCAGCGACGTGCCCGGCGCAATGGCCAGCACCAGCTTCTCTTCGCGCAGCACGGTGCGGGCCACCGAGGTGTCGTTGGTGCGGATGCGGCCAAAACCCAGGTCGATGCGGCCCGAGCGCAGCTCCTGGATCTGCTGGATCGAGCCCATGTCCACCAGGTGCACGTCCACGTCCGGATAGCGTTTGCGGAACATGCGCACCAGCATCGGCAGCCCGCCGTACAGGGTAGAGGCCACATAGGCAATCGAGATGGATTGCCGCTGGTTCAGCCCCACTTGCCGGGCCGCGCTTTTCATCTGCTCCACCCGCTGGAGCACCTGCAGTGATTGCTCGTAGAACAAGCGCCCGGCCTCGGTCAGGCGCACCGGGCGGCTGTTGCGCTGGATCAGCTGCACGCCCAGCTCGTCCTCCAGCTGCTGGATCTGGCGGCTGAACGGCGGCTGCGCAATATGCATTTGCTCAGCCGCACGGGTGAAGTTGCGGGTAGTGGCTACGGCCACAAAATACCGGATATGGCGCAGATCCATCAGGGAAAACCATAGATATGGGAATGCAGCGATTTTAAGTCATTGTTTTTTAATATTCAAACCCTGCACCATACCTACAAGGTATGAAACAAGACAAATTCGGTGTTGGATCAAGTGGCGCGCTGCGTCGTTCAATAGCATCCATGCAAAACACACACCCGTCCCAAGAGACCGCCCTTTTGGCACCTATGGCACATACGGCAGCAGGCAGCGTTGTCGTCGAACAGGTGGAGACCTTGCTGGTCGATCTGCCCACCATTCGCCCCCACAAGCTGTCGATGGCCACGATGAACGGCCAGACCTTGATGCTGGTGCGCGTGCGCTGCTCGGACGGCACGGTAGGCATTGGCGAGGGCACGACCATTGGGGGCTTGGCCTATGGCGCTGAATCGCCCGAGGGCATGAAGCTGGCCATCGATACCTATTTTGTGCCGCAGATGCTGGGTGCCAATGCCAACCGCGTGCCCGCGCTGATGGCGCGGCTGAACCAGGCCATCCGCGACAACCGCTTTGCCAAGTGCGCGGTCGAGACGGCGCTGTTCGATGCGCTGGGCCAGCGCACCGGCCTGCCCGTGTCCGAGCTGCTGGGCGGCCGCCTGCGGGATCGCCTGCCCGTCGCCTGGACGCTGGCCTCGGGCGACACCGGCCGCGACATCGAAGAAGCACAGCGCATGCTGGAGACGCGCCGCCACCAGATCTTCAAGCTCAAGATCGGCCGCAAGGCCGTGCGCGAAGATGTGGCCCACGTAGCGGCCATCAAGAAGGCACTGGGCGATCTGGCCTCGGTGCGGGTCGATGTGAACATGGCCTGGAGCGAGTTGGAAGCCCACCACGGCCTGGCAGGCTTGGTCGATGCGGGCTGCGAGCTGGCCGAGCAGCCGGTAGCCAGCGCCGAGGTGCTGGCCCGCCTCAAAGGCCGCTACCCGATTGCCATCATGGCCGATGAATCGCTGACCGGCCCGGCCTCCGCGCTGGCGCTGGCACGCGTGGCCGGCGCCGATGTGTTTGCGATCAAGACCGAACAATCGGGCGGGCTGCAGGCTGCGCAACAAGTGGCTGCCATTGCCGATGCGGCCGGCATTGAGCTGTATGGCGGCACCATGCTCGAAGGCGGCGTGGGCACCATCGCCTCGGCCCATGTGTTTTCCACGTTTCGCGAACTGCAATGGGGCACCGAGCTGTTCGGCACCCTGCTGCTGACCGAAGAGATTCTGGCAACACCGCTGGAGTACAAGGATTTCCACCTGACGGTGCCCACGGCGCCAGGCCTGGGCATTGCGCTGGATGAAGACCGCGTGCGGCACTTCCGCAGGGACCGCAGCTGCCTGAGCGTGCCGGTCGGGGTGCCAGCCACCGTGCATGCAGCCGCCTGACGCGATCAATGGATAAACAGACAGACTGACCCCAAGAATTTACGACAAGGAGACTACGATGAGCGCCCCTATCTTCAACACCCCCGATGTACAGGATTTTCTGCGTCTGGCCAGCGGCCTCAAGCAGGACGGTGGCAACCCGCGCACCAAGCAGATCATCCATCGCATCCTGTCCGACCTGTTCAAGGCCATTGAAGACCTGGATATCACGTCCGACGAATACTGGGCCGGCGTTGCCTACCTGAACCAGCTGGGGGCGCGCGGCGAGGCAGGCTTGCTCTCGCCCGGCCTGGGGCTGGACCGCTACTTCGACATGCGCATGGACGCCGAAGACGCCGCGCTGGGCGTGGCCAACGGCACACCGCGCACGATTGAAGGCCCGCTCTACGTGGCAGGCGCCCCCGTGGTGCAAGGCTCTGGCCGCCTCGATGACGGCAGCGACACCGCTGGCCACACCCTCATCATGCACGGCACCGTCTACGGTGCTGACGGCCAGCCACTGCCCGGTGCGCAGGTCGAGGTCTGGCATGCCAACACCAAGGGCTTTTACTCGCACTTTGACCCCACCGGCGAGCAAAAGCCATTCAACATGCGCCGCACCATCATGGCCGATGCCCAAGGCCGCTATAAATTCCAGAGCATCGTACCGATGGGCTACGGCTGCCCGCCGGATGGCCCCACCCAGGCCCTGCTCAACCAGCTGGGCCGCCACGGCAACCGCCCCGCGCACATCCACTTCTTCGTCACGGCGGATGGCCACCGCAAGCTCACCACGCAGATCAACATCGACGGCGACCCGCTGGTGTTTGACGACTTTGCCTACGCCACCCGCGAAGGCCTGGTCCCCCCGCTGACCGAGCGCAGCGACGAGGCCAGCATCCGCGCCCACGGCCTGAGCGCCCCCTTTGCCGAGATCGTGTTTGACATCCAGCTCAGCGCGCTGGTGGGCGGTGTCGACAACCAGGTCGTGGACCGCCCGCGCCTGGCGGCCTGAGCGGCTGACGCCACGCGGCCGGGGTGCTGCCAAGCAGGCAGTGCTCCAGCCCACCCACCCCCATCCTCCCTCCCCTAGTCTTTCGCGCCGCCCTCTGCGTTGCGAGGCGCAGCTGTACCCCAGGAGACCTCACCATGACCACGATTGCCTCTACCGACGCATTCGGTGCCGTCGAACAACTGCTGGAGACAGCGCTGCACGACGACAAAGAAGCCGGCATCTTCCGCTGCCGCCGCGACATCTTCACCAACCCCGAGCTGTTCGAGCTGGAGATGAAGTACCTGTTCGAATCGAACTGGGTCTACCTGGCGCACGAGAGCCAGATCCCCGAGAACAACGACTACTACACCACCTCAATCGGCCGCCAGCCCATCATCATCACCCGCGACAAGCAGGGCGAATTGCATGCAGTGATCAATGCCTGCGCACACAAGGGCGCGATGCTGTGCCGCAAAAAGCATGGCAACAAGGGCAGCTTCACCTGCCCCTTCCATGGCTGGACCTTCAGCAATGCCGGCAAGCTACTCAAGGTCAAGGACGAGAAGACCACCGAGTACCCCATCTCCTTCAACAAGAACGGCTCGCACGACCTGACCCGGGTGGCCCGTTTCCAGAACTACCGGGGCTTTCTGTTTGGCAGCCTGAACGCCGATGTACAGCCGCTGGAAGACTACCTGGGTGAGACCCGCGTCATCATCGACCAGATCGTGGACCAGGCACCCGGCGGCCTGGAAGTGCTGCGCGGCAACTCCAGCTACATCTATGACGGCAACTGGAAGATGCAGATGGAAAACGGCTGCGACGGCTACCACGTCAGCTCCGTGCACTGGAACTATGCCGCCACGATGAGCCGCCGCAATGCCGAAGGCACCAAGGCTACGGACGCCAACAACTGGAGCAAGTCGGTCGCCGGCGTCTATGGCTTTGAGAACGGCCACATTCTGCTGTGGACCAACACCTTGAACCCCGAGGTGCGCCCGATCTGGAACCAGCGCGAGGAACTCGCCCAGCGCGTGGGCCAGGAGCGTGCAGATTTCATCGTGCGCCAGACCCGCAACCTCTGCCTCTACCCCAATGTGTTCCTGATGGACCAGTTCGGCACCCAGATCCGCGTGGCCCGCCCCCTGAACGTGAACCAGACCGAGATCAGCATCTTCTGCTTTGGCCCCAAGGGCGAAAGCGCACAAGACCGCGCCACCCGCATTCGCCAGTACGAGGACTTCTTCAACGTCTCGGGCATGGGCACGGCCGATGACTTGGAAGAGTTCCGTGCCTGCCAGGCGGGTTACGCCGGCAGCGCAGTGCGCTGGAACGACATGAGCCGGGGCGCGCCACTGTGGATCGAAGGCCCCGACGAGAACGCCAAGAAGATGGGCATGAGCCCCTTGCTCAGCGGCGAGCGCAGCGAGGACGAGGGCCTGTTTGTCTGCCAGCACGACTACTGGGCCAAGACCATGCGCAAGGCCGTGCAGCAAGAGCGCGCAGGAGCCCAGCCATGAGCAACGACATCCACAGCAACGCGGCGGACCACCGCGCCATCTGCGCCTTTCTGTACCGCGAGGCCCGCTACCTGGACGACCGCGAATGGGAGCCCTGGCTGGCGCTCTACGCGCCCGATGCCGAGTACTGGATGCCCGCCTGGGACGACGATGACCAGCTCACCGACGACCCGCACAGCCAGATCTCGCTGATCTACTACCCCAACCGCAATGGGCTGGAAGACCGGGTCTTTCGCATCAAGACCGAGCGCTCCAGTGCCTCGATGCCCGAGCCGCGCACCAACCACATGATCACGAATGTGGAGGTGCTGGCCGAGCAAGCCGATACGGTGGAGCTGCGCTACAACTTTCACACGCTCAGCCACCGCTACAAGCAGACCGATCACTTCTTTGGCACGGTTTTTCTGACCCTGCGCAAAGTGGCGGACAGCTTCCTGATCGCCCGCAAGAAGATCGTTCTCAAGAACGACTACATCCGCCAGGTCATTGATGTCTACCACATCTGACACGCCAGGAGACCACCATGAACAGCTATCGCATTGCCCTGAACTTTGAGGACGGGGTCACCCGCTTTGTGGACTGCGGCGCCAACGAAAAAGTGCTGGACGCCGCCTTCCGCAACCGCATCAACCTGCCGATGGACTGCTCGGACGGCGTCTGCGGCACCTGCAAGTGCAAGGCCGAAAGCGGCAGCTACGACCTGGGAGACGACTACATCGACGACGCACTGACCGAGGACGAGGCCGGCCAAGGCCTGGTGCTGACCTGCCAGATGGTGCCGCAGTCCGACTGCGTGATCGCCGTGCCCCTGCCTTCGACCGCCTGCAAGACCGGCACCGGCCAGTTCAGCGCCACGGTGAACGAAGTGCAGCCCTTTGGCGATGCCGCTTACGAGTTAGTGCTGGATGTGGCAGAGGCCGCACCCGCGTTTCTGCCCGGCCAGTACGTCAATATCAGCGTGCCGGGCAGCAGCCAGCACCGCTCCTACTCGTTCAGCTCGGCGCCCGGCGATGGCCGCATGACCTTCCTGATCAAGCAGGTACCCGGCGGCCTGATGAGCAGCTGGCTCCAGAACGCCAGCCAGGGCGAGCCGCTGCAGATGACCGGGCCGCTGGGCAGCTTCTACCTGCGCGCAGTCACGCGGCCCCTGCTGTTCTTGGCGGGCGGCACGGGCCTCGCGCCCTTCCTGTCGATGCTGGAGGTGCTGGCCCGCGACAGCTGCAGCCAACCCATCCACATGGTCTATGGCGTCACCCGCGATGCGGATCTGGTGCTGGTCGAACGCCTGCAGGCCTATGCGCTACAGATCCCGGGCTTTAGCTTCAGCACCTGTGTGGCCGATGCGCAAACCGTGCATGCGCGCCAGGGCTATGTCACCCACCACCTGCCCGCCCAGGCGCTGCATGGCGGCAATGTGGATGTCTACCTCTGCGGCCCGCCGCCCATGGTGGATGCGGTGCAAAAGCACTTCCAGGCCCAAGGCATAGTGCCCGCCAACTTCCATTACGAGAAGTTCACGCCCACCCAGCCGGTGGCGGCATCTGCGGAGGCCCTGGCATGAACGCGCTCCTGCACCCCGCAAGCACCCAGCGCTTTGCCGGCAAGGTGATGGTGGTCACCGGCGCGGCCCAGGGCATTGGCCGGGGCGTGGCGCTGCGCGCCGTGGCCGAAGGCGCCAAGGTACTGTTCGTCGACCGGGCCGACTTTATCGCCGAGGTGGCGGCCGAGGCGGGCAGCCCCCACGCAGCCGGTCTGGTGGCCGACCTGGAAACCTACGAGGGCGCGCACGCGGCCATGGCCCGGGCGGCGCAGCTGTTTGGCGGCATCGACATCCTCGTCAACGGCGTGGGCGGCGCGATCCGCATGCGCCCTTTTGCCGAGTTCGAGCCCGCGCAGATCGATGCCGAAATCCGCCGCTCGCTGATGCCCACCTTGTATGCCTGCCATGCCGTGCTGCCGCACTTGTTGGCGCGCGGTGGCGGCACCATCGTCAATGTGTCGTCCAACGCCACACGCGGCATTCGCCGGGTGCCGTACTCGGCCGCCAAGGGTGGCGTCAATGCCTTGACGCAGTCGCTGGCGATGGAATACGCGCCGCAGAACATCCGCGTCGTCGCCTCTGCCCCCGGCGGCACCAACGCCCCACCCCGGCGTGTGCCGCGCAATGCCGCGGGCGACAGCCCGCAGGAGCAGACCTGGATGCGCGAGGCCGTGCAGCAAGTGACCGAGTCGAACTACTTCAAGCGCTACGGCAGCCTCGATGACCAGATCGGTCCAATCCTGTTTCTGGCCTCCGATGAGGCGGCCTACATCACCGGTGCGGTACTGCCCGTGGCCGGTGGCGACAACGGCTGAGCGCTCCCCCGCTGCCAACCGCCCTGCCCACTCGTAAAAAATTACAGCCCGCGCCAGTGCAGCACGGCATGCGGCATGGAAGGCGGTGGGTGCACACATGCTGGGCGGCGCGCCCGGCTACATCGTGGAGATCAAGGCCACGGCAGTGATACCGGCCCATGAAGCCAAACCGGGCTGAACAACCCAGCCCTTATAAAAGGAGACAGAGATGAAAACCTTGGACGTCAACCAGGTCATAGACAACGCCCGCTTTACGCGCTTCCACTGGATGGTCACCCTGCTATGCGGCCTGCTGCTGGTGTTTGATGGCTATGACCTGTTCATCTACGGCGCCGTGCTGCCCGTGTTGATGAAGGAGTGGGGGCTGTCGCCCGTGCAGGCTGGCGCCTTGGGCAGCTATGCGCTGTTTGGGATGATGTTTGGCGCCTTTATCTTTGGCCCACTGGCCGACCGCATCGGCCGCAAAAAGGGCGTGGCCATCAGCTTTGTGCTGTTCAGCATCGCCACCTTCATGAGCGGCTTTGCCACCACGCCGACCGAGTTTGGCATCTTCCGCTTTATCGCCGGCCTGGGCTGCGGCGGCCTGATGCCCAATGCCGTGGCCTTGATCAACGAGTATGCCCCCAAGCGCGCCCGCAGCACCCTGGTGGCGCTGATGTTCAGTGGCTACTCGCTAGGCGGTGTGCTCTGCGCGGGCCTGGGCATCTACATGCTGCCGCGCTTTGGCTGGCAGTCCATGTTCTTTGCCGCAGCCCTCCCGCTGGTGCTGCTGCCCCTCATTTTGTGGAAGCTGCCTGAATCGGTAGGCTTTTTGCTGCGCCAGGGCCAGCAGGCCAAAGCACGCCAGATGCTGTCCCAGCTGGCGCCCGATGTGGCCATGGGCAGCGATGTGCAACTGCTGCAGACGGATGCCAAGGCTGCCGGCGTGCCCATGCTCGATCTGTTCCTGAAGGGCCGCGCCATGGGCACCTTCATGATCTGGCTGTCCTTCTTCTGCTGCCTGCTGATGGTGTATGCGCTGGGCTCCTGGCTGCCCAAGCTGATGGCGACGGCCGGCTACAGCCTGGGATCGAGCCTGTCGTTCCTGCTGATGCTGAACTTTGGCGGCGTCGTCGGCGCCATTGCCGGCGGCTGGTTGGGCGACCGCTTCAGCCTGCCCAAGGTGGTGCTCGCCTTCTTTGCGCTGGGCACCGTGGCCATCGCGCTGCTGGGCATCAACAGCCCCATGCCCGTGCTCTACCTGCTGATTGCCATTGCCGGCGCCACCACCATTGGCACGCAGATCCTGCTGTATGCCAACACGGCGCAGTTCTACCCGCAGGCCATCCGCTCGACCGGCCTGGGTTGGGCCTCGGGTGTGGGGCGCACCGGCGCCATTGTGGGCCCGCTGCTGGGCGGCTGGCTGATGGCCGCAGCCCTGCCGCTGCACATGAACTTCCTGGTGTTTGCCGTGCCCGGCCTGGTGGCTGCGCTCGCCATCGGCTTCTTCATCCTTTACTACCGTGGCAAGCAGGAGGCGCCCAGTGTCTCCGTGGCTGCCGTGCGCCCTGCCCTCTGATCCCGCTTCAGGAACAAACCCATGCTTTATCTCGTTCATATGGTCGTCAACATCCCCGCCAGCGTGCCCGCCGACGAGGCCGCGCGCATCAAGGCTGCGGAAAAAACCTATTCGCAGCAGCTGCAGGCATCCGGACAATGGCCGCACCTGTGGCGCGTGGTGGGCGAGTATGCCAACTACAGCGTCTTCGATGTGGCCAGCCATGACGAGCTGCACAACACCCTGAGCCAGCTGCCACTGTTCCCTTACATGCAGATCACAGTGACGCCACTGGCCAAGCACCCCTCCTCCATCCGATAAGCAGACAGGCCTACCTACTATGAAGATGCAACGGCGAACCCTTGCCCTGCTGCTGGCGGCCCTGGCCTTGCCAGGCGCCGCCATGGCGCAACCCGATGCCGCCTGGCCGGCCAAGCCCATCAAATGGGTGGTGCCCTTTCCACCGGGTGGTGCGATGGATGTGATTGCCCGGACGTTAGGCGACCGCGCCGCGCGCGAGCTGGGTCAGCCTTTTGTGATCGAGAACCGGCCCGGCGCAGGCGGCAATATCGGCGCCGACTATGTTGCCAAGCAGCCTGCCGATGGCTACACGATCATGATCACCTCGATCGGCATGGCCACCAACCAAGCGCTGTACGCCAAGCTGGCCTATGACCCGGTCAAGGACTTTGCGCCCATCAGCCTGCTGGCGGTAGTGCCCAATGTGCTGGTGGTCAATGCCGCCCGCAGCCCCGACACATCGGTGCAGGATGTGCTGGCCCATGCGCGCCGCAACCCGGGCAAGCTGAGCTATGCGTCCGCAGGCAACGGCACCTCCATCCATCTGGCCGGTGAGGTGTTTGCCTCCACCGCCGGGGTGGAGCTGATGCATGTGCCCTACAAAGGCAGCGGCCCGGCCATCACCGACATGCTGGGCGGCCAGGTCGACCTGATGTTTGACAGCATCACCTCGGCGCGGCCGCATATCCAGTCGGGCAAGCTGCGCGCGCTCGGCGTGACCACGGCCAAGCGCTCCTCCGCGCTGCCCGGTGTGCCCACGATCGCCGAAGCCGGTCTGCCCGGCTACGAGGTATCGCCCTGGTTTGCGGTGTTTGCACCGGCGGGCACACCGCCCGCCGTGGTGGCCCGGCTTAACCAGGTGCTCAACGGCGCGATGCAGCAGCCCGATACCCTCAAAAAGCTCGAAAGCGTAGGTGCCGAGCCCATCGGCAGCACGCCCCAGGCACTGGCCACGCACCTGCAGCAGGAGCTGGCGCGCTGGGGCAAGCTGATCAAGGAGCGCGGCATCCGCCTGGATTGAAGCCGCAGCCTGGCAACGGATAACAAGGGCCTTACCCCATGAACCTCGACGACACCCGCAGCCACGCCGAGCAGGCCATTGGCGCCGTGCTGCCCCAGCGCAGGCAGGATCTGGCGCGCCTGCGCGTGCTGGCCGAGCGCGGCTTGCAGCCCGTGGTTACCGTGGTGGGCAAGTACAACCACGGCAAAAGCCGCCTGCTCAATGAGCTGATCGGCAGCCCCAGCTTTGCCGTGGCCGACCGGCGCGAGACCGTGGCCCTGGCCGGCCATGTGCATGACCAGGTGCGCTGGCTCGATGCGCCGGGGCTGGATGCCGATGTGGGCCAGGCCGACGACAGCCACGCGCACCGCGCCACCTGGCTGGAGTCCGACATCCGCCTGTTTGTGCATGCGGCCAAGGAAGGCGAACTCGATGCCCGCGAGCGCAGCCTGCTGCTAGCCCTGCACGCCGATGCCGAGCGCACCCGACGCCAGACGCTGTGCGTGCTCACCCAAATCGACCAGCTGGCCGACGACGCCGCCCAGCAGCAGGTGAACGGCGCCATCGCCGCCCAGGCCCCTGGCCAGATGTGGCTGGCCGTCTCCTCCACCCGCTACCGCCAGGGCGTGGATGGCGCCAAACAGCTGCTGCTGCAGAAAAGCGGCATCCCGGCGCTGCAGCAGTCCCTCCAACACGCCCTCGCCCAAGTGCCCCAGGCGCGCAGCCATGAAAAAGCCCTGCTGCTGCAAGAAATTCGCAGCCAGCTCCAGGCCCTGCATGCCGAGCGCCAACGGAACCTGGCCCAGTTGCGCCAGCTGCAGGCAGCGCAAGGCCAGCGCTTTGCGAGCGACCTGGCCGCCGTACAAGACAAAACCGGCCATGACATCCAGGCCGTGCTCAATGTGCCCGGACCGGACCATTCACTCACCCCCGACAGCTTTGCCGACCAGTTCAAGATGACGCCCGGCAAGCTCGAGCGCAACCGCCTGCAAGTCGCCTATTCCAAGGCCTGCATCCACATCAGCGCCATCTTGACCAAGCACGGCGTGGTGGAGCTGCCGCTGGCGCAACAGACGCAGGTCAAGAGCCTGGACAGCGTGATGGTCGCCGTCATGGGCGTCTCGGTGAAATACCGCCAAGACCTGCGCCGCCTGTTTTGCGAGGCCGCCGGGCGCAGCGCACTGGAGCAGGCCTTTACCCGCTACTTTGAGCTGTCCGCCGACCGCCAGGCCCTCGTGCAGCGCATGGCCCACCAAGAGGCCCAGCTACAGGCCAGCGCCCAAGCACTGGCCGCCTTCAGCGCGTTGGAAGCGCTGGAGCGCCGCGCATGAATGCGATGGCCGGCGAGCAGCAATTTCTGGCCCAAGCGGGCGCTAGCGCCACGGCAGCCGACCAGGCCGCGCTGGCGCAGCTGCATTCGCGCTTGCTGCAGTTGCAGGCCTGGCAAACGGCGCTGCATCAAAACCTGGGCAGCACCCTTGCACCAGTGCCGGGCTTGCAGGCCAGCCACCCGCTGGCCCAGCAAGCCCAGGCCATCGATCAGCAATGCCAGGATCTGCAGACGCGCTGGGCGCAGCAATGGGCCCGCCTGCAGCCCGCGCGCAGCCTGGCCCAAGACTATGAGCAGCGCGTGATCCTGCTGGTGTTTGGCAAATTCAATGCCGGCAAAAGCTCGCTGTGCAACTTTCTGGCTGAGCGCTTTGCTGCCCACGGCCAAGCGGTGCGCTTTTTTCAGCTGGCAGATGGGGCCGTGGTGGAAAGCGACGAGCCCCTGCGCGAAGGCGCCACCGAAACGACGGCCCGGCTGCAAGGCCTGTGCCTGAGTACCGGCCTGGTGCTGCTGGACACCCCCGGCCTGCACTCCGTCACCCCCGAGAATGCCACCCTCACCCAGCGCTTTACCGAAAGCGCCGATGGCCTGCTCTGGCTCAGCAGCTCCACCTCGCCCGGCCAGGTGCAAGAGCTGGATGAACTCGCCCGCGAACTGCGCCGCAACAAGCCCTTGTTGCCGGTGATCACCCGCAGCGATTTGATCGAAGAAGACGAGGTAGACGGCGAGATCCACAAATGCCTGCGCAACAAAACCCCCGCCAACCGCGCGCTGCAAGAGGCCGACGTGCAGACACGCGCCCACGACAAGCTGCGCCAGCTGGGCATTGCGCTGTCGGTGCTGAAAGACCCCGTCTCCATCTCGGTCCACACGGCACGCAGCCAACCGGGGCCCGACGCGCTGGGCGATGCCGGCCTGCTGCGCCTCTACGCCGCCATCACCGAGGTACTGGCCCCCGCGCAGGCCTACAAGCAGCGAAAGCCCGCCGAGGTGCTGCTGCACCACCTGGAAGAAAACGTGCAAGCCGCCATCGATACGGAACTGCTGCCCCAGCTGCAGCGCTTGTGGATGGCTTTGGACCACGAGCAGGAGCGGCTGCAACACAGCAAGGCAGCGATGCTGCGCGCCGCATGGCGCCAGACCATCCCGGCGCTGCCTGGTTTGCTGGAACGGTATGCGGACCAATTGCCTGTGCTGTGCGCCCAGGTTGATGCACTGCTGCGAGCTGAGATTAGGGAACAGCTGCGCAGCCATCTCGGTGGCTACGCACTGCCTGCGCTGCCAGCAGAACCTGCGACCATGGGGTTGGCAGCGGCTACTGCGGGCCCTGATGCCCTTTACGCGACTTTGCAAAATGCTGTGCGCGAGCAGCTGGAGATGGCTTTTGCTGCGGCGGTTGATACGTGCAGCCATGCGCTGGAGCCGATGGTGCTGCCCGTCGCGCAGATACAGGCGCACTTGCGGCAGTGCAGCCAGGATTTGCATAGCTTGGGCACTGCGTTGCGGGCTTGAATGCGAACGGACGCCAATGTCCCCCATGTCTCCTAACGAGCCACCTAGAGCCATGGTTTGACATCCGATTCGGGCTTGGGGCAAAAACATGCCCATGTTTTTCAAGGTGGATGGACGATGCCCAAGAGCAGTAAAACGGCATGGTCGAACGCGTGACCCGAACGCTGAAGGAACAATGCGTGCACAGACACCGCTTTGAGCGTCTGCAGAACGCCAGCAGGGTCCTTGGGGACTGGATTGGCTTCTGCTGGACTGCCCCTGGTCAGGCCAGAACCGTTGGCGCCAGTCAATCGACAGATTCGCACGATAGATACCATCATCAACCCAGCATCTATCTGATAGCTTGCCGCATAGCCATTGCGCCTGTTTTATAGATTTGAGGCGAACAAAGAACAATTAAGCAGAGGGATTTTGGGCTTGCACTCTCGCAAGATTACGAAGGATCTACAGAGAGCAGGACGGCCTGCGCAGCGCAACGACCTAGCTGGATTTCAGCCTCAAACAGCGCTCGGCAGCACAAGCACACCCAGTAATTAAATGTGATTTGGAGTTCACAAAGCAATACAATTTGAGTACGTTCTATAGAAAGACATACGATGAGAGGCTTAACAGTCAGTCAGCAAATCTCCGCCAGTTTTGCACTAATTATTGCGGTGATGTTCGGGATGTCCGCCACCTTTTATATGCGTGCGGATTCGAACTACGAGCGGGCTGCCGATGTTCTCTCCTCCGACCTCGCGGGTATGGGATTCGCTGGCCAGATGCGCCAGGATTTGACCCTCCATTTTTACCAGACGCTCAATCTACTGCGGGATGCGGAGGCGAATGCCGGTCGCAGCAGCGATGTACTCGCCGAAAACAAGGCACAGTTGAGTGCGATCGAAGCCAGTTTGGACAAGGTTTACTCCAATTACCTCAACACCATCACCCGCCAGGAAGATCGCGATGCGACCGCGGAATTCGCGCGTACACGTGAGGCGTATCAGAAAAATACACATCTGCTGGTTGACATTTTGGAGCGTGGCCAGGTCGCTGAAGCTGCGCAGTTGCGCAGCGGGCAAATGCTGCCGCAATGGCGCAAGGCGCAGGAGCAGGTCAGCAACATCGTTGACTTGAACCAACATGCCGTGGAGGAGGACATGCAGACGATTCAAGAAATCGCAAGCTCCAACAAACGCTTGGCAGTCAGTGCGCTGGTGCTGGCTCTGGTGCTGGCCATCATTTGCGGCCTGCTCTTGCACCGCTCGATACTACGTCCTATTCAAGCAACCTTGGCGGCCATGAAAACGCTGGGTACGGGCGACCTTTCGAGCAAGCTCAGTCTGAACCGTAGCGATGAATTCGCTGCCATTGAGGCAGGCTTCAATGGCATGGTCACCTCGCTTCGCGAACTGGTGGTACAAGCGCAGCGTTCATCGGTACAGCTGACAACGTCCATCACTGAGATCGCTGCAACCACCAAGCAACAACAAGCCACCGTCACGGAAACGGCTGCGACCACCAGCGAAATTGGCGCAACTTCGCGCCAGATTGCCGCGACCTCTCGGGAGCTGGTGCGCACCATGGGTGATGTCTCGGCCCACTCCGAGCAAACGGCAGCGCTGGCTGGCTCTGGCCACCGAGGCGTGGTACGCATGGCAGAGGTGATGCAGGAGTTGACCAGTGCCTCCGAAATGGTCAACGCCAAACTCGCCCTGCTTAACGAAAAGGCTGGTGGCATCAACCAAGTCGTTACCACCATCGTCAAAGTCGCTGACCAAACCAATCTGCTGTCTCTCAATGCTGCAATCGAAGCCGAGAAAGCGGGCGAATATGGCCGCGGATTTGGCGTAGTGGCCACTGAAGTACGCCGCCTGGCGGACCAGACTGCGGTTGCCACCTACGATATTGAACAGATGGTGCGCGAAATTCAGTCTGCCGTGTCTGCAGGCGTTATGGGTATGGAAAAATTCTCCGAAGAAATGCGCCGCGGCAATACTGAAATGTCCCAAGTTGGCGACCAGCTGTCACAGATCATCCACGAAGTTCAGGTTCTGGCCCCGCAGATGCAACAGGTCAGTGAAGGCATGCAAACCCAGTCCAGCGGGGCCGAGCAAATTGAGCAGGCATTGAGCCAACTGACCGAAGCCAGTGGCCAAACCGTAGAGTCGCTGCACCAGGCCGGCATGGCTGTGGAGAACATGAGCGATGTGGCCAACAATCTGCGCAGCGGGGTTAGCCGCTTCAAGGTTTAGCCGTGGCTTTGACACCCGCAACGGGGCCCGCACCGCTGCACCTGCTGTTCAACCTGGGCGCTGATCGTTACGCCTTGCCTGCCAGCGTGGTTCGCAAAATCATGCCCTTGCAACGGCTCAAGCATGTGCCGGAGGCCCCCGTCTGGGTGGCTGGTTTGCTGTCCTACCACGGGGAGATCATTCCGGTGCTGGATCTTTGCCAGCGTGTGTTTGGGCAACCGGCTCGGCATAGCATCAACACCCGCCTGGTGCTGCTGCACTATTCGTCGACCCAATCCCTTGGCCTGATCCTTGAAAAGGCCAATCAGGTGGTGCGCCTGCCCAGCCCCGCCCAACAGCCCATGGGGCTGGTTACGGGAGGCGCCTACCTGGGCTCGGTTCAGACGCAAGGCTTGGGCGACATGGTTCAGCACATCTCCATTGAAGGGCTGTTGCCACCGGATATGGTCCAGTTGCTGTTCCCGCCCCAGGGCAAGCTAGCATGATTGAACGACTGGAACAACTCCTGAGATCGCTTATCGGACTCGATGCGAGTACGCTGGGCCGGGGGGCAGTCGAGCGTGCGCTGCGGCAACGGTTGAAGGCCAACTCCATGGATGAAGAAGCCTACTGGAGCCATATCCGCCAATCGCAGACAGAGCAACGCGCACTGATCGAAACCATGGTGGTTCCTGAGACCTGGTTTTTTCGCTACCCAGAATCCTTCTCGCTATTGACCACCCAGGCGCGGGCGCTACAACGTCGACTGCCTGTCGGGCAACCCTTGCGCTTGCTCAGCTTGCCCTGCTCCAGCGGAGAAGAGCCCTACTCCATGGCAATCGCCATGTTCGATGCCGATTTTGCGGCGCACGAGTTTCAGATCGATGCGCTGGACATCAGTCAGCGCGTCATTGAACATGCGACCCTTGGCCAATATGGCGTGAATGCCTTTCGCGGCGATGATCCAGGCATCCGCGAGCGGTATTTTCAACGTGAGGCGGATGGCTCCCACCGCATCCATGACAGGCTACGCGCCGTGGTGAGCTTTCAGTGTGGGAACATACTCGACAGCATCATGCCGCCTTCGCTGACGGACTACGACATCGTATTTTGTCGCAATCTGCTGATCTACTTTGACCGACCCACGCAGTTGCGGGCGCTGACCAACCTCAAACGCTGGCTGCGCACCGACGGACTGCTGTTCGCTGGGCCAGCCGAAGCAGGCATGCTCAGCCAACAAGGCTTCGAATCGCTGGATGCCGCACACAGTTTCGCGTTCCGCCGCCGCACCCTGCCATGCCCCCCAGTGCCAGCGCGCCCCGTATTGCCTGCGGCGGTCACGCCGCGCGCGCCTTTGCCTTTGCCTTTGCCTTTGCCATTGCGTGCTACTTCGGCCGTACGCCCCATGGCGCCGTCACCAGCCGCCAAAAGTGAATCGCCGCCAACGGGAGATGCAGCGGCTGGACTGCGCAAAATCACTGAACTCGCCAATGCGGGACGCAGCGCAGAGGCGCTCACTGCCTGCGCACAGCAGTTGACCCAGCATGGGCCGTCCGCCGAGTTGTTCTTCTGGTGGGGCTTGATATGTGACGGTGCCGGCCAGGCCGAGGCTGCCCTGCGCCACTACCGCAAAGCGCTTTACCTTGAGCCCTACCACACCCGAGCCCTGGCACACCTGGCAGCCCTGCTGGTGACACAAGGCGACCACAGCGGTGCGGCACGATTACAGCAACGGCTGAAGCAGAGAGAAACCCAAGATGCCGGCAAGTCCTGATCCCCTTATTGCGCTAGAGCCCCCAGCTATTGACGCCTGCTGGCAGCGCATTGGTGTTCGCGGCGACCGCTCCTGCGAGCGGCTGCTCCAGCATGTTCATTGCCATAACTGCGAACGCTATGCCGAGGCTGCCGCTCTGCTGCTCGATCGGCATGAGCTGGACCTGGAGACGGTGGACGAGACTTCGTTCGCGGAGGACCAGCAACCTGACCCGCTGGCTGATGGCGAGACACTGTCGGTCCTGATCTTTCGCATTGGGCAAAACTGGTTGGCTCTGCCTTCAACGCTTTTGCTAGAAGTATCGTTGCCCGTGCCCGTTCACGGACTGCCTTACCCCCGCAACCGTTCACTGCGCGGGCTGTGCAATGTACGGGGAACCTTGGTTCCCTGTATGGCACTTGACCTGGTATTGGGCCTGACCACCGAGACCACGCCGCAAGACCGCCCCCACATGCTGATACTGGACACACCTGGTGGCCCATTGGTGACGGAGGTTCAGACGGTGGAAGGCATATACGCGATTCCACTTGCCAAGCTGCAAAAGACCGGCCATGCCAGTGGCCTTGCGGTCAGCCAGTTAGCCTCTGCGGTGATGCAGTGGCGGCAGCACAGCATCACGGTGCTCCATGCTGATCGCCTGTTGCAAGCCTTGTCCAGGAGCCTTAGATGATCCAACAAGCAACACCGCTGGCACATCTCGCGATGTATGGACCAAAGGTCAAGCCATGAGCCTTGATGCCTACAAAGACAGCTCCATGCTGGAGTTGTTCCGTCAAGAAGCGCAGGCGCAAACCCAGGTCATGGATACATGCCTGCTGGTACTTGAGCGTGAGCCTACCGATCCCGCGCAGCTGGAGGCCTGCATGCGCGCAGCGCACTCACTCAAAGGTGCGGCACGCATTGTCGGCTTGGATGTCGCTGTGACATTGGCCCATGTGATGGAGGACTTGCTAGTCTGGGCCCAGAGCGGCAAGGTCCGCCTGAGCACCACACGCATCGATGCCCTGCTACGCGCTTCAGACGCATTGAGGCAGTTGAGTGAAGGGATCAGCGTGCAAGGGCTGCCTGCACTGCAAGCAATCCTGGCAGAAGATACACAGCAAGATGCGCCGGCACCAGATGCCATGCCGGACTTCGCGCCGGCCTTACCGGAAGAAGTCTCCCCCATTGAGACCAACGAGCCCGAGCCCGCCGGTGAACTGCATGACCGTATCCTGCGTGTGTCAGCCGAACGCCTGGACCATCTGCTCGATCTGGCGGGACGCTCACTGGTGGCTGCACAGCGCACCAAGTCCCTGGGCCAAGAGTTGGCACAGCTCAAACGGCTGCAAGACCATCTTGATCGATCCCTGCATGGGTTGCGCGATGCGCTGCTGGGGCAGGAGCTACCGCCTCGTGCCAAGTCCTTGCTATCCGATGTGAACCACTGGACGCTGGAAGCCAAAAGCCAGTTGCAACAACACACAGCGGCTTTCGACAGCTTTGGCTGGGCCTTTGAGCAGCGCAGCCAGCGTATGTATGACACCGTATTGGCATCGCGCATGCGCCCCTGTGCGGATCTGATGGCAGGCAAGGCGCGCATGGTGCGTGAGCTGAGTCGCAGTCTTGGCAAAGAGGTATGGCTGAATCTGGAGGGCGAAGAGATACAAGGCGACCGCGACGTACTGGAAACATTGGAAGCACCACTGATCCAGTTACTGCGCAATGCGGTGGACCACGGCATTGAAAGCCCCGCGCAACGGTTGGCCAGCGGCAAGCCCGCACAAGGCAACTTGGTACTGCGGGCTCGGCATGCCGCTGGGCTCCTGGTCCTTGAGCTCGAAGACGATGGAGCAGGCGTGGACCTCGCTCGCGTACGCGCCGCAGTCATCGCCCGCAAGCTGGCCACAGAAACGATGGCCCAGCACATGCTTGAGGAAGAATTGCTGGCTTTTCTGTTCCTGCCGGGTTTCAGCGTGAACGAGAAAGTCAGTGAGATCTCTGGCCGGGGGGTGGGCCTCGATGTGGTCCAGCACACGCTGCGTCAACTACGCGGTACGGTGCGCGTCCGCCAGCAACAGGGGCGAGGGACCGTGTTCCAGCTGCAACTGCCTCTGACCTTGTCGATGCTGCGCTGCTTGGTGGTGGAGATTGGCGGAGAAGCCTACGCGCTTCCGCTTGCGCAAGTGGAACAGACTTTGCGTATCCCGGCGGACGCCATCGCAATGGTGGAGGGCCAGCAACATATCTGGGTACGCGAGCGCGCCATCGGTCTGGTCGCTGCCCACCAGCTTTTACAACTGCCGCATGGCAAATCCGATCCGCTGGGGCTCCCAGTGGTTTTGATACCGCACCACGACCGAAGCCTTGCCATTGCGGTAGACCGCATTGTCAGCGAGCAAAATCTGGCTGTCGTTCCCATCGACTCCCGACTAGGTCTGCTGCGCGGTGTGGAGGCCGGTGCCCTACTCGATGATGGCAGTCCGGTGCTTATCGTTGATATGGATGACTTGCTGAACTCCGCTGACAAGCTATTGGGTGCAGGCCAAGTTGAACGGGTTGCACGATTGTCCGAAGGGCCGTCACTGCGGCGCAAGCGCGTATTGGTGGTGGACGACTCGCTGACCGTGCGTGAGCTGGAGCGCAAGCTGCTCATTGGGCGCGGTTACGAGGTGACCGTGGCCGTGGATGGCATCGATGGCTGGAACATTCTGCGCGCAGAAAAATACGACCTCCTGGTGACCGATATCGACATGCCTCGCATGGATGGCATTGAGCTGGTTGGTCTGGTAAGGCGCGACGCACAACTGCAGTCCATGCCCGTGGTGGTCGTATCCTACAAAGACCGCGAGGAAGACCGCAGACGCGGCCTTGATGCGGGAGCCGACTACTACCTTGCTAAGTCGAGCTTTCACGATGAAACATTACTGGAGGCAGTACATATGCTGATCGGCGAGGCGGTTGAATGAAGCTTGGACTGATGGTTAATACCCCTGAGTTGGTGCAACGCCTCGAACACGCTTTGGAGCCGCTGCACGACATCCACTGGGTGGCACAAGACGAGACGCAGGCCTTGCGCCTGTGTCGTGACACGCCCCCTGAGCTACTGCTGCTGCAACTGGGCACTGCCGATCGAGTGGCCTTCTCGCAACGTGTCATGAATGAGGCGCCATGCCCTTTGCTGCTGCTGGACCTGGCGACCGAGCTCAATACCGAATGGGCATTCAATGCCTTGGGCCACGGCGCCCTTGATGTGGTGCATCTGCCCGAATTGGCGAACAGCAGCGCATTCAATCCGGCGCTGCTGCTGCGCAAGATCCAGAACATCGCCTGGCTGGCCACGCCCTCGCAGCCTGTTGCCCACCGAGCCACGCGCACGAGTGCGAAACGCGCGTGCCTGATTGCCATCGGTGCCTCCGCTGGTGGGCCCGCCACACTCAACCAGTTGCTGCGTGAACTGCCTAAAGATCTTGACGCCGCTGTGGTACTGGTTCAGCACCTGGACGACAAGTTCTCCGCTGGCATGGCCGAATGGTTGGCGCGGGAATCAACGCTGCCGGTGCGCCTGGTTCAGGCTGGTGAGATACCGCAGACCGGCGTGGTCTTGCTGGCAGGCCGCAATGAGCATTTGACGGTGAGCCGCCGCGGTGACCTGCAGTATTCACTCAAGCCTGACGCGCAAATTTACCGCCCGTCGATCGACATTTTCTTTCACAGTATTGCCGAGCAATGGCGAGGTGATGCCATCGGTGTGTTGCTAACAGGCATGGGGCGAGACGGGGCAGATGGGCTCAAGGCCATGCGCGAGCGTGGCTTTGCCACCATTACCCAAGACCAGTCCAGCAGCGTGGTGTGGGGCATGCCCAAAGCCGCCATTGCCATCGATGCGGCAGCGGAAGTCCTGCCTCTGGACCGCATCGCCAACCGCTTGGCCGAACTATGCCGCTGGATGGCGGTAAAGAGAAATTCATGATTCATATTCCCACTCTGGATGAAAACACCTCTGCCGGGGAGCCAGACGAGCTTGAAGTCAAAGTTCTACTCGTGGACGACCAAGCCATCATCGGCGAGGCCGTGCGGCGCATGCTGAGCCAAGAGATCGGCGTGTCTTTCCACTACTGCGGAGACCCGAACAAAGCCATTGAAATGGCTGAACACATCCAGCCGACCGTCATCCTGCAAGACCTGGTGATGCCCGGAGTTGATGGTCTGGACTTGGTGAGTCAATATCGCAACAATCAGAAATTGCGCGACCTGCCCATCATCGTTCTGTCATCCAAGGAAGACCCGAAGATCAAGAGCCAGGCATTTGCAGTGGGGGCCAATGACTATCTCGTAAAACTGCCAGATGCAGTGGAGCTGATAGCACGTCTCCGATACCACTCCCGAGCCTATCTGGCGATGAAGCAACGCGACCTGGCGAACCAAGCCTTGCGCCTGAGCCAACAGCAACTCCTAGAAAGCAATCTTGCGCTGCAGCGTATGACGAAACTCGACGGCTTGACTGGCTTGTCAAACCGGCGGCATTTCGATGAGCACCTGGACCTGGAATGGAAACGTGCACGGCGAGAGAAAATTGAACTCTCACTACTGATGATCGATGTCGATTTTTTCAAATCCTATAACGACAGCTTCGGCCATGTGATGGGCGACCAAACCTTATGCAGCGTGGCCCAGGTCCTTGCACAATCCTGCTCGCGCTCCGGTGATCTGGTCGCCCGCTATGGCGGTGAAGAGTTCGCTATCATTTTGCCCAATACCTCGCACGACGGCGCGTGCTCGCTCGCCAATAGTGTGCGGCTCGCAGTCCAGGCACTAGCCATTGCACATATTGCACCGGCAGCCGATGCCACACTGACGGTCTCCATCGGCGTTGCCACCATGGTGCCTGAGCAAGACCTCAAACCCATCGCATTGATACAGCGCGCAGACACAGGGCTCTACCAAGCCAAAGAAAGTGGTCGAAATCGCATCGGTGTGGCCTGAAGAGCACTGTTAGCGAGGCACTGCAAAACCCTGGCCCATCGGATGGGCGCGGGTCGGGATGTGCCGCGACAAGTGTCTGCCGCTGGCAAGGTTTCGTTAGCGCCGCGAGGCCGTCGTTCTGATCGAATCCTGGCGCAATCACTGCAACGAGTGACGTCTGCACCGCAGTCTGCAGTACTTCACCCCGGCTGATTTCAAGCAACAACTTCGCCAAGACCTGCAACCCGCCGTCTTCTCGTTAAAGGTGTCTCTAATTAGCCAAGCAGGTCGAGGCCAGCTTTTGGCGCTGAGAGGGAGTACCTGCCGCAGCAACTGGGCCGCACCCGCCTGTTGCGACTCGCTGCTGCCAGGCGCTCATTCCGTTCAAGATGCCAAAGCCCGCATCTCCGCAATCAGATCGGACTTGCCCTCAAAGCCGATGCCCGGCAGCGCTGGCAGGGTGACGTAGCCGTTGTCTACCTTGACGCCATCGGGGAAGCCGCCATAGGGCTGGAACAGGTCCGGGTAGCTCTCGTTGCCGCCCAGGCCCAGGCCGGCGGCAATGGCCAGCGACATCTGGTGGCCGCCGTGGGGAATGCAGCGGCTGGGCGACCAGCCGTACTCCTTGAGCATGTCCAAGGTGCGCAGGTATTCCACCAGGCCATAGCTCAGCGCGCAGTCAAACTGCAGCCAGTCGCGGTCCTTGTGCATGCCGCCGTGGCGGATCAGGTTGCGGGCATCCTGCATGGAGAACAGGTTTTCGCCGGTGGCCATGGGGCCCTTGTAGACCTCGCCCAGCTTGGCCTGCAGTTCGTAGTCCAGCGGGTCACCCGCCTCTTCGTACCAAAACAGCGGGTACTGCGACAGCGCCTTGCCGTAGTCGATGGCGGTCTGCAGGTCAAAGCGGCCATTGGCATCCACCGCCAGTTGCTGGCCCGGGCCCAGGATCTTCAGCACCGATTCGATGCGCTCACAGTCTTCGGCCAGGCTGGCGCCGCCAATCTTCATCTTGACCACCGAGTAGCCACGCGCCAGGTAGCTTTCCATTTCGCGCTGAAGTGCCTCCAGGCCCTTGCCGGGGTAGTAGTAGCCGCCGGCGGCATAGACAAAGACGCGCGGGTTGGGTGTGCCATTGCCATAGCGCTCTGCCAGCAGCTGGAACAAGGGCTTGTCGGCGATCTTGGCCGTGGCATCCCAGACAGCCATGTCGATGGTGCCGACAGCCACCGAGCGCTCGCCATGGCCGCCGGGCTTTTCATTGATCATCATGCGGGCCCAGACCTTGTGCGGGTCCAGATTCTCGCCGGTCTCGTCCAGCAGGCTGCCGGGCTCGGCCTCAAGCACGCGCGGGATAAATCGCTCGCGCATCAGCGCGCCCTGCCCGTAGCGGCCATTGGAGTTGAAGCCGTAGCCAATGACCGGCTTGCCATCGCGGATGACATCGGTGACCACGGCCACCAGGCTCAAGGTCATCTTGGAGAAGTCGATGTAGGCGTTGCGGATGTCCGACTTGATGGGACGGGTGGATTCGAGGATGTTGACGATCTTCATGGTGGTCATCGGTAGTGGAAATGGGGAGAGGAAATATCAGCGGGCCAGGGACGAACCACCACAGATGGCGATGTCCTGCCCGGTAATGGCGGCAGCCGCCGGCGAAAGAAGAAAGCCCACCAGGGCGGCGATCTCGGCTGGCTCGATCAAGCGGCCGATGGGTGGCAGGCGCGGCGCGCTGCCGGCGCGGGCCGGGTCGTTCAACATGCCGGTCGCGGTAGCAGCGGGCGAGACCACATTCACCGTCACGCCCTGCGCAGCCACCTCGGCCGCCCAGCTGCGCGCCAGCGCAATCAAGGCCGCCTTGGTGGCCGCATACTGGCCGCGCCCCGCCATGCCCTGCGCCACCCGGCTGCCAATAAACACCACCCGGCCCTGGCCGCGCTGCGCCATGCCGGGCACGATGGCATCGGCCAGCCGCGTGGCGGCATCCACATGCAGGCGCCACATCAGCGCGCCGCCATCATGGTCAAGCTGGCCCAGTGCGCCCACGCGCAGCACGCCAGCGGCATGCACCAGCGCATCTACCGCAGGCAGGTCGGCAGCAGCGCGGGCAATGGCGGCGCCGTCGCTCAGATCGACCGGCATATGCGTGTAGCTGCCATGCACGATGGAGGCTTGCGCCACATCGAGCCCCGTGATGCGCCAGCCCGCCGCCAGCAGCGCCTGGGCAATGGCGCGGCCAATGCCGCTGCTGGCACCGGTCACGACGACATGGCCGGCATCACTCCGCACGGATGCCGCCTTCGGTCACGATCTTCTGCGCCCGGTCCATCTCGCTGCGCTGGAACTTGGCAAAGTCGTCCACGCTGCCGGGGGTGGTCAGCAGGCCCTGCTCCTTGAGCTTGGGGCCCATCTCGGCCAGTGCCTTGTTGACCTCGGCGTTCAAGCGCTGCACCAGCGCGGGCGGGGTCTTGGCAGGGGCCCAGAGGCCATACCAGCTGTAGAACTCGTAGCCCGGAATGGTCTCGGCCACGGTGGGTACATCCGGCAGGTTGGGTACGCGCTGGGCCGAGGTAACGGCCACCACGCGCAGCATGCCGCCCTTGTGGTACTGGAGCGAGCCAAGGATCGGGTCAATAAAACCGTCGATCTGCCCACCGATCAGATCCTGGAACGCAGGCGCCGTGCCCTTGTACGGAACGATCAGGTAGTCCAGCCCGCCCGCGCGCTTGAGCAGTTCGGTAGACAGATGGCCGGCCGAGCCAATGGAGCCCACCGCAAAGGTCATCTTGCCGGGGTTGGCCTTGCCATAGGCGATGAGCGACTTGATATCGGTCACCGGCAGGTTCTTGTTGATGGCCACCGACAGCGGTGCCTTGGCCACCAGCGCAATCGGCGCAAAATCCTGCGTGACGTTGTAGGGCACGGACTTGAGCGTCATCGGCGCCGTCACGTGGGTGGATGCGCTGAACAGCAAGGTGTAGCCGTCGGCCGGGGCCCGTGCCACTGTCTCGCCGCCGATCACGCCGCTAGCACCGGGCTTGTTCTCGATCACTACCGGCTGGCCCATCTGCTCGGACAGCTTTTGCCCCAGCATGCGGCCCACCACATCCAGGGTGCCGCCTGGTGGAAAGGGGATCACTACGCGAACGGCCTTGTTCGGGTAGGTCTGCGCAATACCGCTGGTGGCCAGGGCCAAGGCGGCGGCGCCGATGGCGCTGCGTAGCGCGGTGCGGATGAATTGTTGGCGTTGCATGGTGTCTTGTCTCCTGTCGGCTTTTTTTAGATGTCTGACCCCAGGGCGCAGGGGCTCAAAATCCCCTGCCCTACTTCAACGGCTGTTTAGCGCTTGAGCAGCCCGGCTTGCTGGACGGCGGCACGCAGCGCCTCTACTTCCTTGGCATTCGGCGCTTCGGTCGGTGGGCGCACGGTGGCGTCGTCGATCACGCCGGCCAGGTACATGCCTCCCTTCATGCGGGCATGGGCCTCGCCGGTGGGTTCGCCACCGCCATACACGGCATCCTTGAGCGGGGTGATGATGGCCTGCACCTCCATCGCCTTCTTCAGGTCGCCCGCCTTCACGGCATTCCACAGGTCGATGATGAGTTGCGGAATAAACGTCGCAAAGCCCACCAGCGCGCCGTCCACGCCCTGCACCATCGAGGCGAGCAGGTATTCGTCGTGGCAGGTCAGGATGGCCTTGGAGGCATCGGCCTCGCGGATCGCCTGGATGTCGCGGGCGTATTTGTTCATGTCGCGCTGGCCCACCTTGAAGGCCTGCAGATAAGGCAACTTGGCCAGATCGGCCAGCAATTGCGACGAGTAGGAAGCACGCGTCCAGGCCGGGTAAACATGGCAGACCAGATCGGCATCCGGGGCGGCCTGGTGGATGGCATCGAAGTACTGCAGCGCGTGGCCGGAGGTGAAGCCAAAGCGCAGCCAGTGGTGCGGGGGCATGACATCCAGCGCCACCGCACCGGCCTCCACCGCAGCGCGGGCGTGCTCTGCCGCATCGGCCAGGCCTTCGCAGACGATGGACGAGATCACCGGCATGCGGCCCTTGAGCTCGTCCGCCACAATGCGCGTCACCTCAGCGCGCTCGGCTGGCGTCAGCGAGAACACCTCGCCGGTATGGCCGTTGGTCATGATCGCCACCACGCACTCGTGCCCCGCTAGCCAGGATGCGAGCTTGCGCAGCGCGGGTTCGTCAATGCGGTGGTCGGGGGTGAAAGGGCAAGAGATGGCAGGAATAATTCCACGATAATTCGCGATGGCAGGCATGTTTTTGTCTCCGTTAAGGGTGCTGCTGAACAACGGTGCTGATCATTTCGCAGCCTGCCCCTGCTGTCCAATACCCGAAACGCATACAACTATCTACGAGCCAGTCAGGCTCCAAGGAAACCCATGGGACCCGGCAACCGCCCCCTCGATCTGGAGTGGCTCGAAGACTTCATGGCACTGGCCGACACCGGCAACTTCTCGCGCGCCGCCGAGGCCCGCGCCATTGCCCAGCCCGCCTTCAGCCGCCATATCCGGTCGCTGGAAGACTGGGTCGGCGTGGAGCTGTTTGACCGCAGCGCCCACCCTGCGGCGCTCACCCCCGCCGGCCAGCGCTTTCTGCCGCTGCTGCAAAACGTGCTGGCCAACCTGGAAGCCGCACGCATCAAGGCACGCGCAGCGCACGACACAGCGGCCGCCAGCCTGCGCTTTGCCGCTACCCATGTGCTGTCGCTCACCTTCTTTCCGCGCTGGCTGGTGGGCATGGAAGCGCAGCTGCGCTTGGGCCCCATTCAGACGATGAGCGACAGCTCACTCGCCTGCGAAGACCTGATGCTGCAGCGGCGCGTGCAGTTTGTGCTGTGCCACGGCCATGCCGCCGTGCCAGGGCGCTTGGACGAAGGCCAGTACCCCGTGCTGCGCCTGTCAGATGATCTGCTGCGCCCGGTCAGCGCCGCCGCACCCGATGCACCCGGCCAGCCACTGCACCGCATCGGCCAGCACAGCGCCGTCCCGGTCCTCGCCTACAGCGAAGCCTCAGGCCTGGGCCGCATCATGCGGTCGCGCATGCGCGGCATGTTTGTGGATGGCGCAGACGCCTTTCACTCCATTCAGCCTGGCATGGCGCAAGGCGTCGCCGTCGTGTTCACCGCCCACCACGCTGCGCTGCTCAAGACCATGGCCCTGGAAGGCCGAGGCGTCGCCTGGCTCCCCCACAGCCTTATCACCGAAGAGCTGCGCAGCGGCAGCTTGGTGCCTGCGGGCGACGACCGCTGGAACGTACCGGTGGAGATCCGCCTGTACCGCCAACGGTCAGAGATGGCGCCGGCGGCTGAGGCTTTGTGGGCGCTGGTGCAGACGCAAAATTCAGTCTCTGGCAGCAACCACCAGCCCATCACAGGCGCCTAAACTCCCGCTGCATTCAAGCAAGAACTCCTATGTTCCCTGACAGTGCCGACACCCCCATCCGAACACCCCGCCTGATCTTGCGCCTTGCCGGCCCCGGCGATGGCAAGGCCGTTTATGCCGCCGTCGTAGAAAGCCTGGATAGCCTGCGCGCCTGGCCCACCTCACTCCCCTGGTCGCTTTATGAGCCGTCCGTCCCCGCCTCCGAAGACTTCTGCCTGACCAGCATGCGGGAACGTGAGAAAGGCACCGGGCTGGCATTTCTGGTGTATGACCACGAGCAACGATTGATAGGCAGCGTGGGCCTTCACAGCATTCGCTGGGACATTCCCAGCATGGAAATTGGCTTTTGGATGCGCAGTGGCGTGCACCGAAACGGATTTGCAAAGGAAGCTGTCACAGCACTTCTGAATTTCGCATTCACGCATTTGAAAGCACGGCGGGTGTTTGCACGTACCGATGAAGATAACGCGGGCAGCCGTGCGACCTGCGCCAGCGCGGGGATGCTGTTGGAGGGGGTGATGAAAAATGAGCGCATCACACCGTCAGGGCAGTTAAAGAACGGCTGTGTCTATGCCTCTATACGGTAGCCTGCGATTTCGGTAACCGGCCCAGCGCAGTTCTGCGGCGGACTGGATGCTGCAGTCTCTCAACCTCACCTTGATGCCATGCACGCAAGCAATTTCTGCAGCAGAGCACGGGTTCTTCGCTCCTGTCGCTACTCAGGCTTGCCCTTCATCCCCAACAATTCACTCGCGCCAATGATGGCCTGGGCGATGTCTTCGACGGATACGCGCTTTTTCATGGCCTGCTCGCGCAGCATTTCGTAGGCGCGGTCTTCACTGACCTGGTGGGTGGCAATGAGGATGGCTTTGGCGTCGGTCACACGGCGTTGGCCCAGCAGCTTGTTTTGCAGTTTGTGGACGTGTTGCTGCATCTGCCGGTGCTCCTTGTGCATCTGGCGCGCGACGACCAAAGTGGAGAGCAGGCCAAAGGAGCGTATGGGCGAAGGCAGGATGGCCTGCGCCTTGAGCTCCAGTACGGCAGAAACAATGGTGGGATTTTCATAGTTCACCACCGCCACCAAAGCGGGCGCCTGCTCACCACTCGCCCACGCCATGAGCAGGTGCAGAAAATCAGGGCGTACCGCCAGCAGGACGATATCCGGGTCGTCCGGCAATTGCTGCACCGGAGGCCAGACGCTGCGCACCTGGCAGCCTATGCGCTGGAGCTGCTGGGCCAGCAGCAAGCCATCAGCATCCTCGGGGTGCATCAGGATGATTTTGAGTTGGCGCAGCTCTTTGAGGTGCTGCGAGGTGGCGCGGGGCTGCTGCTGGTTCACGCTCAGACCTCGATCTTGGCCGTCCAGTCGCCCAAGGAATGGGTGACCAGATAAGGGTCCGGCGATACGGCGCGTTTGGCCTCGCGCAGAATGGTGAACTCCCCTTGCGCATTGGCCCGCCCAATGCGGGGGTAGACCCAGGTGTGGTGGTTTCCGGGATCGATGCGCACACGCCCCTGAGGCGCATCAAACTCGCTGCCCAGCAGATAAGGCAGCAACTCGCTGATGGTGTCGCTGCCCGAGCGGCGAAAGGCGTTGGCAAACATATGCAGCTGAAAATAGGAGGCTTCCCAGCACAGATTGGGGCGGCAGTCATCGCCGAACAGCCGCTTGAGGTGGGCCAGGCAGCGCTGGTTGGCGGCAGATTGGATCGACTGAAAATAAGGTGCCGAGGTGATGTGGCCGGCTGCGATGTCAAAGCCCATTTGTCCGATCTCGGCCTCCGAGGTGGTGAGGCTGCAAATCGGCATCTCTTTGGTGTCGAACCCCGCATCGGCATAGGCGCGGTAGAGCTTGGCGGTGGAGTCTCCCACCACCGTGGAAAAGATGAAGTCAGGCCGTTTCTGGCGTACATCCTCCATGACGATTTGGTAGTCCTGCTCGGTGGCCGCCAGTGGCAAGTAACGCTCGCCCAGGATTTCACCCTCAGGGTGCTGCAGGACCAACTCGCGCAGTATGCGGTTGGATTCGTAGGGGTAGATGTAGTCCGAGCCGATGAGGTACACGCGTGCACCAAAGCTGCTGGTCATGAAATCGGCCAGCTGCACGCTGTTTTGGTTGGGGGCCGCGCCGGTGTAGATGATGTTCGCGGAGAACTCGAAGCCTTCGTAGAGCGTGGGGTAGAACAACAGCTTGTTCCATTTCTCGACCACGGGCAGCACGGCCTTGCGGCTGCTGGACATATAGCAGCCAAAAATGGTGTTGACGCGGTCGTGCATGATCAACTGCTCAGCCAGGCGCGCGTACTCGGCAGGATTAGACGCTGGGTCATAGCGCACGGCCACCAGCTCACGCCCGAGCACGCCGCCGGCGTTGTTGATTTCGTCGATGGCCAGCAAGCTGCCCTGCAGTTGCGACTGGCCAATGATGGACGTGGTGCCCGTTTCCGAAAAGAGAATGCCGACACGCAAGGGATCGTTGTTTGCCAAAACCTGTCTCCTGGTCTATCCCACTCCAATGCTTGGGGCATTGGGGCGGATGCGGGGTAAATGCATAAACGCATAAAGCGTGCCAGCCAGCTTAGCGCAGCAGCAGGCGCTGGCAGGTCTCATCGGTGCAAGACTGGGGAGTGCCCTGCGCATCTAGCGCCCGGCGGCCAGGCGCGCGCCCATCCTGGTCAAGCGCGGCAGCAGCTGCACGGCGTCATCCGCGATGTCGTAACCCCGCCAGCCGAAGATGTGGCGCACATAGGCATCGGCCTGTGCATCGACGGCCAGACAGCAAACGCGCACACCCGCGCGCTTGGCCTCCTGAACAGCATGCCGCGCATCTTCGATCAGGTATCGCTTGTCGTGCACATCGATGTCGTGGGGAGCGCCGTCGGTGACCACCAACAAGCTGCGCTGCCCTTCGGGTTCGTTGCGCAGCAGGCTGCTGGCATGGCGCAGGGCCGCGCCCATGCGCGTCGAAAAGCGCCCGCGCAGGGCTTGGACCATGGCGGCCGTGCCGCTGCTGTGGACCTGGCCAAAATCAAGCAAGCGGTAGTAGTTGACTTCGGCACGGGTGTTGGACGAGAACGCATGAATGGCCAGACGCTCGGCGCTGCGCAAGCTCGCCTCGGCCAGCAACAACGCGGCTTGCTTCTCCAATGCCAGCAGGCTCTGGCCCTGCGGGCCGATGTCGTTGACCGATTCGGAGATGTCTAGAAGCACCAACATGCTGCTAGGGCGCGGGCCCTTGCCGCTGCGCATGAAAAGGCGCGGGTCGGGGCGTAGCTTTAAACGCATGTCCACCTGCACCTCGATGACCGCATTGAGGTCCAGCGCATCGCCCTCCCACTGGCGGCGAAGCCGATGGCGCCGGTCGAGCACGCGGGGATGGGGCAGCGCCAGACTGTCGACTCTGGTGGCACTGGACAGGCGCGCACTGCTGATCTCACTCAGGCCCTGCCACGCAGGGAGTTTTTCGACCACCTGGCACCAATCGGGCTTCATGTGCTCGCTCCTGCAGTCCCATTCCGGGTAGTGAAAGCGGGCAATCTCAAATTCTTCGGCCGCCTGGGGAGTGGGCATCGGCTCGGCCGGGTCTTGCGCGTTTCCGGTGTGCGCCGGTGGCCGTTGTGCGGCAGTCTGGGGCAGCTGCAAAGCCTCGTCCTGGTTATCGTCGGACTGGGGATGCTCCCAGAGGTAGCTGTTGTCGTCTCGGTAGAGCGTGGGCCCGGCGTAGTGCTGTGGATCCATCCGCACCCGCATCTGGCCGAGGTCATTGGCGAGGATGGAGGCGATGGCGCGGAATGCCGCATAGTCTTCAAGCCCGTGCTTTTGCACCATGCCTTCAAAAAGGTCCTGCGCCTTGTTCACCCAGTGGTTGCCGCTGTGGCTGTCCGCAAGCAGCAAGATCCGGTCAAGCCGCGCCATGAAGGCGACGAAACCCAGGTTTTCCGCCTCGGGCTCGGGCGCGATGTGCGCCTGGAACCAAGGGCCTATGCCGGGGTAGTCGCGCAGCAAAAGGCGTTCAGCGCGGGCGTCTTCTATGGCCGAGACCAGCACCATGCCCATGGGCTTCAAGGCCTGGCTCGGCTGGCGTGCGGGTGAATGCAGCAGATGCGCAGCAGCATGCGCAACCATGGCGGTGTGCCGGTGGGCACGCTCGGCCTCGGGCAGATCGAGTAGCGGCGGCAGCATCAAACGTGCAGCGCTTGATGCAGCTCCACCATCTGCAGCAAGCAAGATGGCACGCTGCGCTGAGGCGGGCCTGGCCGCTGCGCCACCCAGCAGCCCCCCCGCCTCCTGATGCGGACTGGCAGCCTGCAAGGGATGGACTTGCACCCGGGTCAACGCCAGACAGGATGCCAGCCTGGCCAGGCGTTCAAAAGTACGTGTGTCGTCGTCGATCCCGGTTGCGGCGGAGCGCTCGCTGAACCGTGAGGCGGATGATGAGGCCATGGTGGTGTGCTTTTTAGCTTGCAAATTTGGCTTGCACGAGTTTCTTCAGCGCCTCGGTGGTGTCGGGGTCATCCGTTAAGGCCTGGGTGATCGTCATGTCGCAACTGTCGGCGGGCGATACGCCGTCGCGTATCAGCAAGCCGGCGTAGATGAGCATGCGGGTGGAAGCGCCTTCATCCAGGCCGTGGTGTTTGAGCGCGCGCGTGCTGTGGGCCAGCGCGACCAGACGCTCGGCCAGCGCAGGCGCTATGCCCGCTTCGTGCGCGACGATGTCGGACTCGGTTACGGCGTCCGGGTAGTCAAACTCCAACGCTGCAAAGCGCTGGCGCGTCGAGGGCTTCATGTCCTTGGCGCTGCTCTGGTAGCCGGGGTTGTAAGAGACCACCAGTTGAAAATCCGGATGGGCATGCACGACTTCCCCTTTCTTGTCGAGGGGAAGCACGCGCCGCGCGTCGGTCAGCGGATGGATGACGACTGTCGTGTCCTGGCGTGCCTCCACCACCTCATCGAGGTAGCAGATGGCACCGTAGCGCACTGCCATGGTTAAAGGGCCGTCGTGCCAGGCCGTGCCATGGGCATCGAGCAGGTAGCGGCCGACCAGGTCAGAGGCGGTCATGTCTTCATTGCAGGCCAGGGTAATGAGCGGGCGCTGAAGCGCCCAGGCCATCCGCTCGACAAAGCGCGTCTTGCCGCAGCCCGTTGGGCCTTTCAGAATCAGCGGCATGCGGTGGCGGTAGGCCTGCTCGTACAGCGCGATCTCATTGCGGGCGGGCCGGTAAAACGGCTCTTTGTCCATGCGGTACTCGGCCAGCGGGTCATCGCCGCGGGCGGCATGCAGAGGGTCTTTTGCATTCATCATGTTCACCATTTCCCCATCAACAACATCAAACCTGGAATCCAGCAGGTCACAATGCCCACCAGCACCGTGTAGGCCGCCAGAAAGCGCAGCTGCTTGCCGAGCCCCAGCGCAAGAAAGAAGAAAAACCACAGGCTCGACCAGACCAGCCACATGGCGATGACGCGGATATCAGCTGCAGCAGCGGCAAAGGCCAGCGCACTGATCGCCACAAACAGGCAGTACCAACCCAAGCCCACGCCTTTGAGCGCCCACCACTGCACCACCGCCAAATACAGGTAGGTGAAAGCAAAAAGCAGGCCTCCTGCGGCCGCGAAATAGCCAGCGTCCGTGTCTGCACGAAGCATGCCTATGGCATTGATAAACAAAGCCAGCAAACCCACGAGCAAATTGACAGGCGCAGAGTCCCGCGCGTCGATGCGGCCGCTCAGGCCCATACCGTTGACGATCAGCACTGCGCCAATGAAAAAAAGTGCGATACCCAGCATGTTTGTCTCCTTGTTTTTTATCTGACGGCATGGCTGCTCGATACCGGGCGGCCATGCCCACTGGGGTTGCGGCTTTAGCGGTGCTGGGGCGCTTCGTGCGGAATCCCTTCTATGGGGCATTCAGGGGTGCCCACCGTCGTGCGAGTGAACGACTCGACCATCTCCCGCGTCCCTTCGGGATCGTTGATCCACTGGCTGTAAAAGCTGTAGGGGCAGGCGGCAACCCCTTTGTCGCCATCGCCCGAATTGATGGTGCCGGTGTAGCCGCGGTGGACCAGTTTGAAGAGGTGGTTTTGCGACTGGCCGTTCTTGCGTGCATCGCGGATCAGCGATTTGGACAGCTCCGCGTACTGGATGCCCATTTCCTCTTCGCCGGTCTCGCCCAAGGTACGGCCGTCAAAACCGATGATGGCCGAGTGACCAAAATAGGAGTAGACACCGTCAAAGCCAGCCGCATTGGCCACGGCCACATAGGTGTTGTTCATGAACGCCATGGCCTTGGACACCATGATTTGCTGCTCCTTGGCCGGGTACATATAGCCTTGGCAGCGGACGATCAGCTCGGCGCCGCGCATCGCACAGTCGCGCCAGATCTCGGGGTAGTTGCCGTCGTCACAGATGATCAGGCTGATCTTCATCCCCTTGGGGCCTTCGCTCACGTAAGTGCAGTCGCCGGGATACCAGCCTTCGATGGGCACCCAGGGCATGATCTTGCGGTATTTCTGCACGATCTCGCCCTGGTTGTTCATGAGGATCAGGGTGTTGTAGGGCGCCTTGTTGGGGTGCTCTTCATGGCGCTCGCCAGTGAGCGAGAAAATCCCCCAGACATTGGCCTTGCGGCAGGCATCGGCAAAGATGGCCGTCTCTTCACCGGGAATGGCAGAGGCAGTCTCGTACATCTCCTTGGAGTCGTACATGATCCCGTGCGTGGAATACTCGGGGAACACCACCAAATCCATGCCCGGCAGCCCTCGCTTCATACCCACCACCATGTCGGCAATCTTGCGACAGTTGTCCAGTACCTCGGCCTTGGTATGCAGGCGTGGCATCTTGTAGTTGACCACTGCTACGCCTACGCAATCATTGCTGCTCGAAATATCTCCGTGTCTCATGGCTGTGCTCCAAGTTAAGTAGAAAAAAGTGCGACCTGACCGGCTGGCAGCCGCAGCGCAGGGGTTTCAGAGCAGCGTAGGCAAAGCTCCGCCAGCGAACCAAAGACCTGGTTCGAAAAACGGGAATGCAAAAAAACGAACAAAAAAAAGCCCGAATCGACTCTGGAATGAATCGATTCGGGCTTTATTGCCGGACATCTGCGCTGGCAACCTTGGCAGCTGATGTCAATATCTGCAACGAAATCTGCGTGGCGTTTGTCCGCCGCCAGACAATGGTAGAACGATTGTGGACATGGCCGCCTAGAACATCTACCGGTTGCAGCCGTTGAGCGATGGTGGTAATTGGCGAGCAGCGCCATGCGAACCACAACAACCTGGTCGGCCCCTACCAAGAGCAGACTTAGCTTGACAGGTCAGCGCAACCCAACTCGCATACGATCTCAGCGTGCTGGCAGCGAGAAAATTGGCAAGAACAATGCGAACCTGGAAAAAGGCGATGGCGCATCTGGTTGCAACGGCCCGCTCCGAATAAACGGGACCTCTTGTTTATCGGCTACATTCGCCATCGTGATCAGTAGCAGTTGGCCAGCCATCTGCTGATGGCAACACCCCCAAATCACCGCAAGGGAATCTCTTCCACCATGAGCCTTGTCACCGATCTTCTCGCCGGCGTCGCTGAGTTCTTCGCCGATGTATTTGTGTTCAGGCGCCAGCGCCAAAAGCGAGGTCATGCCGAGCGCGATATCGCCGATGACGCCATGGCGGTCGCGCATTTTGACTTCGTCACCTTGCTGTGGATTGGCCTGGTCTGCGTTGGCTTGATGTTTCTGCTGATCTTCGGCTTTGCTGTGCCTGTCGGTTGGGGCGTCGGCATTGGCCTGGTCGTTGCAGCGGTATGGGGCTACAGAAAATATGCGCAGCTGCTCCGAGACGAATGACGGCACGGGCATCCGAGCGCAGCCGGACTGACACCGTCGCTTGACCGTGCCTTGGCCCTCATCTTCGTAGTACCAACCGGCCAACTCAGTAGTTTCTATGCAGCAGTGGCCCCACCAGGCGCGGGTCGCGCAGCTTGTCCACCCACCACTGCAGCGCAGGCCCTGCGCGGTGTGAATGCCATCCGACAAACAGCAGGTTGGGTTCGCGCGGGTCTTGCGTGGCCAGGGCCACCAGGCTGCCCTGGGCCAGGTGATGGCGTACCTTCGCCAGCGGTAGCCAGCCAACGCCCAGGCCTGCGACCTGGGCGGCGATCTTGGCGCGCATGCTGGGCATGGCCAGGCGCTCCTGGTGGGTCTGCACGCCATAGCTGCGGGCGACAGCCAGGCGCGAGGTATCGGCCACCACGACCGAGCGGTGCGCGGCAATTTCCTCCACCGACAAAGGCTGCCCATCTTTCGCCTCGCGGGCCAACGGGTGGCGCGGCGACACGGCAAACACCCATTCCAGCTGTGCCAGCTCAAACCATTGCAGATGCGCCATCGCGGGCGGCTCGTTCGTAGCGGCCACCACCAGGTCGGCACGCTGGTCCAGCAAGGCCTCCCAGGTGCCGCCCAGCACCTCATGGGCAATGCGCAGGCGCACGCCGCTGTTGAGCGCATCAAAGTCTGCTATCAGCGGCAGCAGCGCCTCGGTATTGGCCAGCTCGTCGGTCACGATGCGCAGCTCGGACTCCCAGCCCCGCGCCACCTGCTTGACCCGCTCCGTCAGCCGCCGCGCCTGGGCGTGCAGCTGCGCGCCCTGCTCCACCAGCAGCAGGCCCGCTGGCGTGAGCGCGATGCGGTAGCCCGCACGGTCAAACAGCAGGGCATCCAGCCGCTCTTCCAGCTGGCGCGCCGCATAGGACACGGTGGACGCGGCCTTGCCCAGGCGCTCGGCCGCGCGCGACAGGCTGCCGGTGGCACGCACCGCTTCGAGAAGTTGCAAATCTTCCAGACTCAACATGTTCGATATTTTTGCACGAGTTCATCGAAATGCTGGTGTCTGTAGCGCCATCCACCATCAGATACTTCATTCATCGGCCCTACACCAGGGCGGATAGCCCATCAAGACATCAACGAAACAACTGAAGGAAACACCATGAGCCGCTTTGAAGGAAAGAATATTTTGGTCACCGGTGGCAGCAGCGGCATCGGTGCTGCAGCCGCCATCGCCTTTGCCCGTGAAGGGGCCAGGGTAGCGATCACCGGCCGCGATGCCGACAGCCTCGCCCGCGTCAAGGCCGAGCTGGGCCCCAACGCGCTGGCCTTGGTCAGCGAAGCCGGTGACGTTACGGCCCAAGCCGCACTGGTGGCCGAGTTGCAAACGCAGATGGGCGTGATAGACGGCGTATTCATCAATGCCGGCGTGGCCAAGTTCGGCCCACTGGCGCAGATCGACGAAGCGCTGTGGGACAGCAGCTTTGACACCAATGTCAAAGGCCCCTACTTCCTGATCCAACGCCTGGCGCCGCTGATGACGCGTGGCGGATCGATCGTGCTCAACGGCTCGATCAACGCCCACATTGGCATGCCCAACTCCAGCGTTTACGCCGCCAGCAAGGCCGCGCTGATCTCCCTGGCCAAGACCTTGTCGGCCGAGCTGCTGCCACAAGGCGTTCGCGTGAATGTCGTGAGCCCGGGCCCCGTTAGCACCCCGCTCTACGGCAAGCTGGGCCTGTCCCCCGACCAAGCCAAGGCCATGGCCGCCGGCATCCAGACGCAGATTCCGCTGGGCCGCTTTGGCACGCCAGAAGAAATTGCGGCGACGGTGCTGCATCTGGTGTCGAAGGAGTCTGGGTTTATTGTGGGGACGGAGATTATTGCGGATGGGGGGATGAGCCAGATGTGAGGTGGGAGGCAGCGGCTCACAGCGCGATGGGCCGGATCCGCTGTATGACCTTTTGCTGCCTTGGGCCTGAAGCTGCCGTTGACGCCGTGGCTGCCAGTGACAGCTTCAAGCAGCTGATTGCTGTCATTCAACTCAAGAATCATGCACGCCGACAGCAGGCACTCGCAAACTTCACCCATCCATGAGAGTTAGTCAAATGGAAAAAATGGACCGTCGACGAGACTGATATCTATGGAATGGGGACGGAGGCTATATAAAGTCACATGGACAGCCAGCAAAAAACCAGCATTCTATCGAGGTAACACTTCTCCATAGGCCGACACGCATAAGTGTCTCCTTGGGTCGCTTCTTGCATCTATGCGGTGCCCTGATGCAGCAAAAATGAAAGATCAAATGCGCGGCAGAATTATTGCCCAAGTTAAAGGAGCTAGTTCCCAAAAATTTACAGATCCTGGTCGCTAAACTGGCGATCTAGCGGACCCGCTTACCTATATCATTTCCCCATGAACATAAAAACTACGGCACACCTCCAACTGCTCATCGCTCAAGAAATCTTGTCTGCTGAGGGCGATGAAGTTGTAGCTGATATATATGCAGTAGTAGAAAAATTACGAATACTAGAGCAGCCTCGTCAAGTAATACCAATAATTTTTCTTTGGGCTGAGGAAAATCATCCATACCTTATCGACCACGATCCATTTCTGCTTTTTATCGAGGAACAAATTGATTTTCTTCCTGCCCTTGAAGAATCGATCAATCGCAAGCCTACAGCACTGACCATCTGGATCGTTCACCGGCTAGCAAACGGTGAAACAGATCACTCAAAAGTAAATCATTGGATAGCAGTACTTGAAAAGATTTTGCGTCATCCACAAACCGATGAAATATGCAGAGAAGATGCAGAGAGTTTTATTTCTTATCAAATGAAGCGGCATGTCTAACATTGCATTCAACTTGGACGGCTTCATCGCTGGTTAAATTTGGCTTTGGATGACGGCTCTTGGCTGGTGATGCGACGGGCCGCGTATGACCGGTAACGCAATTTCGGATAGCTTCCGCAACCCGCGCTTCGTGGACCGTTGGTGTCCGCCACTCTGAACTCCGGCCTTCCTGGATGCTTATCTGAAGGGAGTCGACACACTACGGAAAAGACCCATGTACGCAAACCTGTATGAATAAACAGTAAAATTTTGACCTTGTTAGTTTTCACAAAGGTCCAGAAATGTCCGAAGAGCTCGAACAAGAAGCTGCCTCCGTCTTCGAGGACCGCCTTTGGCATCACAACGGCTGGGAGGCCCGCGTCATCAAGAATGAAGACGACGATGGTTGGGCGGTATCCATGACCCAGGACGGCCAGGCCGAGCCAAGCCTGGTAGGGCCATGGACGATGGGCCGTGACAAGAAAAACCCCAAGCCGCTTGACGTTTCTGCCTTCAACACCCTCGTAAAGACGGCCCACGAAGTCATGCGGCGGCATGAGCAGCATCTGGCGGCCCAACTGCACAAGGACATCCAGATCGTGGTGAATGGATCGCGCGTGACCATCTCTCTCGATATTGAGCCCGATGAGGACAATCCCTCCGCGACCCTCACCGCCACCGCAGAGAATGGCGACGAGTTGGCCAAGGTTCGCGTCAGGCCGGACCATAGCCTCAGCCGAGCGTCTGCGCAACGTTGGGCAGATGCAAGCTATCCGCGCCCTGGCGAGGACTGAGCTTCAGACCGCGCCGACTCGCACGGATGCTTGGGTCGGCAGCGCTGGTTCATGGGCCGCTATAGCGGACGTTGAGGGATCCTCTGCAAAACCCTCGCCAGATGGGGTGGCCGCAGAATCCGCTGGGCCGCTTTGGCACCCCGACCCGCCCCCTTGGCGACGATTCACCGTGCATTCAGGCAAAATCCAGCCGATAGAGGCAGCCTGGGGTCAGGTCTGCCGAGAAGCCCACCTTGAAGAATGGAACAACACCAATGGCACTGACGAAAAAGGGCGATTTCATGTACGGGACGACGTCCGGCGACACCCAAGCCGAGCTGCGCAGCTACAGCG
>JAVWTB010000013.1:0-134184 GCA_036667955.1 Comamonas sp. | reverse complement strand
AGCTCGTGGCTGGCGCAGTCAAGACCCGCGAGGCTGGGCAAAACCCTGCCACGCGGACATTCCAGGCTCTTCGGATTTTCATTAATGCCGAGCTTGAAGAGCTCGAGCAGGCGCTAGAGGCCAGCCTGCGGGTGCTGGCGCCCGGTGGCCGCTTGGTGGTGATCAGCTTCCATTCGCTGGAAGACCGCATTGTCAAGCAGTTCATTTCCAAGCATTCCAAAGAGGTGTTCGACCGGCGCGCGCCCTTTGCAGCGCCCAAGCCGATGCTGCTCAAGGCCTTGGAGCGCAGCAAGCCCAGTGAGGCTGAGGTGGCAGCCAACCCGCGCGCCCGCAGCGCAGTGATGCGGGTGGCCGAGCGTACCGAGGTGGCAGCATGAGGGCCTGCGGCCTGATCGCGCAAACCCACAGGGGGTGGCTGTGCTGCTGCGCCTGAACATCCTGCTGCTCCTGGTGACCATCGTCAGCGCCATGGCGCTGGTGCAGTCGCAGTACGAATCGCGCAAGCTGTTTACCGAGCTGGACCGCGCGCTGGCCGAGTCGCGCCAGCTGGAGACGGACCACCAGCGCCTCCAGGTGGAAAAGCGGGCCCAGGCCACGCCGCTGCGGCTGGAGCAATTGGCGCGGGACAAATGGGCCATGCAGACGGCAACCCCTGCGGTCACCGTGTATGTGGCCGAGCCCGGCGCTGGAGTGGTTGCACCATGAGCAAGGACATGCGCTACTCCACCAGCCCGCTGCTGGCCGAGCGCACGCCGATGTGGCGCAGCCGCTTCATCATGATCGGTTTGGCGCTGGCGTTCACGGGCCTGATTGGCCGCGCCGCCTATGTGCAGGTTATCGGCAATGACTTCTTCCTGCGCCAGGGCGAGGTACGCTTTGCCCGCACGATCGAGCTGCCCGCCAACCGGGGCCGCATTCTGGACCGCAATGGCTTGATCCTGGCCTCCAGCGTGCCGGCCGCCAGCATCTGGGCGATTCCGGAAGATGTGGACCAGGACGACCCGGCGATCAAGGGCAAGCTGGCCGAAATCTCCAAATTAATAGGCATGCCGAAGGCCCAGTTCGACGCCAAGCTGGCCGACGAGGACAAGTCCTTTGTCTGGATCAAGCGCCAGCTCGATTGGGATATTGGGCAGAAGATCAAGGCGCTGGATGTCAAAGGCATCTACCTGCGCAAAGAGTACAAGCGCCAGTACCCCGAAGGTGAATCCGCAGCCCACGTCGTGGGCTTTACCAATGTGGAAGACCAGGGCCAGGAAGGCATGGAGCTGGCCTTCAACACCGAGCTGGGCGGCAAGGCCGGCTCGCGCCGCGTGATCAAGGACCGCCTGGGGCGCATCGTTGAAGGCGTGGGTGTGGAGACGCCACCGCAAGAGGGCCAGGACATCCAGCTGTCCATCGACAGCAAGGTGCAGTTTTTTGCCTACCAAAAGCTGCGCGACCAGGTGGCGGCCTTCAAGGCCAAGGCCGGCAGCGTGGTGGTGATGGATGCCCACACCGGCGAAGTGCTGGCGCTGGCCAACTACCCCAGCTACGACCCGAACAACCGCTCGCGCCTGACCGGCGAGCAGCTGCGCAACCGCGCCATCACCGATACCTTCGAGCCCGGCTCGACGATGAAGCCCATCACGGTGGGCACGGCGCTGGAGCTGGGCCGGGTCAAGAACAACACCATCATCGACACCACGCCAGGCCGCTATGCCATTGGCGGCTTCACCATCAGCGACACCCACAACTACGGGGCCTTGACGGTGGACGGCGTGATCCAGAAGTCCAGCAACGTGGGCGCGCTCAAGGTGGCGCAAAAGATGTCGGCGCAAGAGATGTGGAATGTGCACTCGGCGCTGGGCTACGGCCAAAAGCCCCAGATCGCCTTCCCCGGTGCGGCCAGCGGCCGTCTGCGTCCCTGGAAGACCTGGAAGCCCGTCGAGCAGGCCACCATCTCTTACGGCTACGGCCTGTCGGCATCCTTGTTCCAGATGGCGCGCTCCTATACCGTGTTCTCGAACGACGGCAATGTGATCCCGGCGACCATGCTCAAGCGCACGGGCCGCCCAGCCGGCACGCCGGTGTTCTCCAAAAAGACGGCCGAGCTGGTGCGCCACATGCTGTGGCTGGCGGCCGGCCCAGGCGGTACCGGCCAGAAGGCGCAGACCGTGGGCTACTCCATTGGCGGCAAGTCGGGCACGGCGCGCAAGCAGCAGGGTCGGGGCTATGCCGCAGGCAAGTACCGCGCCTGGTTCACCGGCATTGCGCCGATTGAGAACCCGCGCATCATCGTCGCCGTGATGGTCGACGAGCCCAGCCAGGGCAGCTTTTACGGCGGTACCGTCGCCGGCCCGGTGTTCAGCGAAGTGGTGCAGCAGACCCTGCGTCTGATGGGCGTGCAGCCCGATATGTCGGTCAAGCCGCAGATCGTGGCCAACGATGTGGAGGAGCCGCTATGAGCGCCACCACCCCTGTGACCACCGTGCACAGCAGCGCCGCAGCCGTTGAGTGGCTGCGCGAGCGCGTGGGCAGCGGCAGCTTGCAAACCGACAGCCGCCAGGTGCAAGCCGGTGATGCTTTCATCGCCTGGCCCGGTGGTGTTAACGATGGCCGTGCCTATGTGGCGCAGGCCGTGCAGCGCGGTGCTACCGCCTGCCTGGTAGAGCAAGCCGGGCTGGAACAGTTTGATGTGCAGGGCATGCCGGTAGCGGCCATGCCCGATTTGAAGGCCGCCACTGGCCCGATTGCCAGCGCCTGGTTTGGCCACCCCAGTGAGCAGCTGGATGTGCTGGCCGTGACGGGGACCAATGGCAAGACCAGCATCAGCTGGTGGCTGGCCCAGGCGGTGAGCCATCTCTGCGAAGCTGGTGTGCTGCAACACCGGGGCTGCGCCATGGTCGGCACCTTGGGGGTCGGCATTCCGCCGCACCAGCTCAATGTGACCGGCATGACCACGCCGGACCCGGTGCTGCTGCAGCGCGCCTTCCGGGGCTTTGCCGATGCCGGTTACGGCGCTTGTGCGATCGAGGCCTCGTCCATCGGCATTGCCGAGCACCGTCTGGCGGGCACCCGCATCCGGCTGGCCATCTTTACCAACTTCACCCAGGACCACTTGGACTACCACGGCAGCATGGACGCCTACTGGACCGCCAAAGAGGCGCTGTTCCACTGGACCGGTCTGCAGTCGGCGGTGGTCAATCTGGACGATGCCCGGGGTGCAGCCTTGGCGGCATCGCTGGCTGGTGGCGCGCTGGATCTGTGGACCGTCTCCGTGGACAGTGCCGCACAGGCCCGTCTGTCTGCCCAGGCCATTCGCGCGGGCGAGCGTGGCCTGGTGTTTGAGGTGGCGGAGGCGGGTGCGCAAGGCGCTGCCGTGACCGTGCACAGCCAGGTGATTGGCCAGTACAACGTGCTCAATTTGCTGCAGGTGATGGCCAGCCTGCGCGTGCTGGGCGCCAGCTTGCAGCAGGCGGCCCAAGCCTGCGCGGTGCTGGCAGCGGTGCCTGGCCGCATGGAGCAGGTCGCACAAGCCGATGCACCTTTGGTGGCCATTGATTACGCCCACACCCCCGATGCGCTGGACAAGGCCTTGCAGGCCCTGCGGCCGCTGGCTGCGCAGCGCGGCGGCAAGCTGTGGTGCGTGTTTGGCTGCGGCGGCAACCGCGATGCCAGCAAGCGCCCGCTGATGGGCCGCATTGCCCAGGCCGGCGCTGACGAGGTGATCGTGACCAGCGACAACCCGCGCGGCGAGCAGCCCCAGGCCATCATCGATGACATTCTGCGCGGCATGACGCCCAGTGCGCATTGGCAGGTACAGGCCGACCGCGCAGCCGCCATCGAAGAGGTGTTGCTGCGCGCGGCCAGCCAGGATGTGATTTTGCTGGCCGGAAAAGGCCATGAGGATTACCAGGAAGTGGCTGGCGTGAAGCTGCCCTTCCTCGATGCCGCGGAGGCCCATGCCGCGCTGGCCAAGCGGAAAGAACGACTATGAGCATGATGACCCTGCAGCAGGCGCTGGGCTTCATTGGGCCCCTTGTCCCCCAGGCCCGACTGGTGGGAGATGGTGCTGTGCCGCTGCTGCGCGTCCACTCGGATTCGCGCAGCTTGCAGGCGGGTGATTTGTTTGTGGCGCTCAAGGGCGAGCGCTTTGATGCCAACCAGTTTCTGGCCCAGGCCCAGGCAGCGGGTGCAGCGGCCGCGCTGTGCCATGCCAACCCGGCCGACGCCGGCCTGCCCGGCATTGTGGTGCCTGACAGTCTGGCCGCGCTCGGCGCCCTGTCCACCGGCTGGCGCACGCAGTTCCAGCTGCCGCTGATTGCGGTGACAGGCAGCAATGGCAAGACCACGGTGACCCAGATGCTGGCCTCCATCTTGCGAGCCCATGTCGGCGATGCTGCCTTTGCCACCCGTGGCAATTTGAATAACGAGATCGGCGTGCCTTTGACCTTGCTGGGCCTGACGGCAGCGCACCGCGCAGCCGTCGTGGAGTTGGGCATGAACCACCCCGGCGAAATCGCCGTGCTGGCCGCCATGGCGCAGCCCCAGGTGGCCCTGGTCAACAACGCGCAGCGCGAGCACCAGGAGTTCATGCACACGGTCGAGGCCGTGGCGCTGGAAAACGGCAGCGTGCTGTCGGCCCTGCCGGCCGATGGTGTGGCCGTGTTCCCCGCAGGGGATGTCTATACCCCCTTGTGGCAAGGGCTGGCCGCTGGCCGTGTCACTTGCCTGTTTGGCGAGCAGGCCGATGGTGCGCAGGCCTTTGCCAGTGGTGTGGAGTGGCGTGATGGCGCATGGCATTTGCAGCTGCACCTGCCTGGCGGCGCAGCCGCCGTGGTGCTGCAGATTGCCGGTCGCCACAATGTGCGCAATGCCTTGGCAGCCGCCGCATCGGCCCATGCGGCCGGTGTGCCGCTGGCAGCGATTGCCCAGGGCCTGTCGGCGTTTGAGCCGGTCAAAGGCCGCTCGCGCGCGCTGTCCATGGCGGTGGCCGGTCGCAGTTTGACGGTGGTCGATGACAGCTACAACGCCAACCCCGATTCGGTGCAAGCCGCCATTGCGGTGCTGGCCGAGCTGCCAGCAGCCCAGCTGTTGGTGCTGGGCGATATGGGCGAGGTGGGAGACCAGGGCCCTCAGTTCCATGCCGAGGCCGGCGCGCTGGCCCGGCAGCAAGGCATCAGCCAGCTGTTTACCTTGGGCCCGCAAAGCGGGTTTGCCGCAGAGGCCTTTGGCGCTGGGGCTCAACATTTCGAGAGCATGCCTGCCTTGCAGGATGCGGTGTGCAAGCTGATGCCTCAACTAGGCAGTGTGTTGGTCAAAGGTTCGCGGTTCATGAAGATGGAGCAAGTGGTGCAGGCGATGCAGTCGTGCGCAGACAAGGGGCTGAGCGCCCGTGAGGAGGCCGCATGCTGATTGTGCTCGCCAGCTGGTTGCAAAGCCTCTCGCCAGAGTTTGGCTTTTTGCGCATTTTCCAGTACCTCACCTTCCGCGCCGTGATGGCCGCGATGACGGCGCTGGTCATTGGCCTGGTGGCCGGCCCCAAGGTGATTCGCACCCTGTCGGCCCTGAAGATTGGCCAGCCCATCCGTGGCTATGCCATGGAAAGCCATCTGAGCAAAAGTGGCACGCCCACGATGGGCGGGGTGCTGATCTTGCTGGCCATCACCATCTCGACGGTGCTCTGGTTTGACCTGTCCAACCGCTTTGTCTGGATCGTGCTGATCGTGACCTGGGGCTTTGGTGCCATTGGCTGGGTTGATGACTGGCGCAAGGTGGTCAACAAGGACCCCGAGGGCATGCGTTCGCGCGAAAAGTATTTCTGGCAGTCGGTCGTTGGCCTGGCAGCCGCCCTGGCGATGGTGTTCTGCATCTCGGAAAACACCAATGCCGAGGTCTGGAGTCTGTTTGTCAGCTGGGTGCAATCGGGCTTCTCGCTGGATCTGCCTCCCAATGCCGGCCTGATGGTGCCCTTCTTCAAGCAGGTGAACTACCCGCTGGGCGTGCTGGGCTTTGTGATCCTGACCTACCTGGTCATTGTCGGCGCCAGCAATGCCGTGAACCTCACCGATGGGCTCGATGGCCTGGCCATCATGCCCGTGGTGATGGTGGGCTCGGCGCTGGGCGTGTTTGCCTATGTCACGGGCAGCGTCAATTTCTCGCGCTACCTGCTCTTTCCGCACATCGGTGGCACCGGTGAATTGCTGATCTTTTGCTGCGCCATGACGGGCGCAGGGCTGGCTTTCCTCTGGTTCAACACCCATCCGGCCCAGGTCTTTATGGGCGACGTGGGCGCGCTGGCTTTGGGCGGCGCGCTGGGCACCATTGCCGTCATCGTGCGCCAGGAGATTGTGCTGGCCATCATGGGCGGCATCTTTGTGGCCGAGGCCGTGTCGGTGATGATGCAGGTGGTCTGGTTCAAGTACACCAAGAAGCGCTACGGCGAAGGTCGGCGCTTGTTGAAGATGGCCCCCTTGCACCACCATTTCGAAAAGAGCGGCTGGCGCGAAACCCAGGTGGTCGTGCGCTTCTGGATCATCACCATGCTGCTGTGCCTGGTCGGTCTGTCTACCTTGAAGCTGAGGTAAGTACCATGACGACCGAGCACCTCCAGCCTCTCACTACCCCAGCGGATGCCGTTGCTGCGCCGCTGGAAACGGCTGCGTTGCCGCAAGCTGCTGTGCTGCCGCCAGAGGCTGTGGATCCAGGCGTGGAGACCGCAATGCTGGTTGACGCTGTGCCGACCCCCGACGGGGCTTTGGTAGCAGCGGAGGAGGCCGCCGTAGTGACGGCTGCCGTGGATGCGCTCGCAGCGGACAATCCCCCCGTGGAAGCACCCGCTGCCGACATGGCGCCGGTTCCCGATGTGTCGACCTTGACGGCGGCCAAGGAAGCGGCCGCCTTTGTGGCGCAGATTTTTGCCGACCCCAGCATCTCCGATGCAGCCAGCAGCGAGGTCACTGCCGTGGATCTGCAGCCGCAGGCGGAAGAGGTCGTGTTTGCCCCCGTGCCCGCGCAGTGGCCCCAAGGCCAGGCAACCCATTTGCAGGGCCAGCAGGTGCTGGTGCTTGGTCTGGGGATCTCGGGCCTGGCGATGGCGCGCTGGTGTGCACGCAGCGGCGCCCAGGTCACTGTGGCCGACACACGCGACGAGCCACCGCATCTGGCGCAGCTGCGCAGCGAATTGCCCGAGGTGCGCTTTGAGGCGGGCCCGTTGACGGCTGCGCTGATCGATGGCCAGCCGGTGCGCGCCGTTTACCGCTCGCCTGGTTTGAGCCCGGAGACCGTGGCCCCCGTGGTGGATGCCGCGCGGGCGATTGGCCTGCCCGTCAGTGGCGAGCTCGATCTGTTCAGCCTGGCGCTGCAAGCGCTGGCGGAAGGCCACGGCTATGCCCCCAAGGTGCTGGCGATTACGGGGACCAATGGCAAGACCACGGTCACGTCCTTGACGGGGCAGTTGCTCGCGCATGCCGGTATATCCACCGCCGTGGCCGGCAATATCGGTCCCAGCCTGCTCGATACCCTGGCGCAGTACATCGACGGCGAAAACCTGCCCCAGGCCTGGGTGCTGGAGTTGTCCAGCTTCCAGCTGGAAGATGCGCACGCCTTCAACCCGACGGCCGCTACCGTGCTCAATATCAGCCAGGACCATCTGGACTGGCACGGCAGCATGCAAGCCTATGCGGCGGCCAAGGCCAAGATTTTTGGCGCTGATGCGCTGATGGTGCTCAACCGGGACGACCCCGCCGTGATGGCCATGCTGCCGCCCCCGGTGAGGGTCAAGCTGCAGCGGCCCCAGTTGCGCCCGCACATCAGCTTTGGCCTGGATGCGCCGAGCCAGGTGGGTGACTATGGCCTGGATGTGGTCAACGGCATGGCCTGGCTGGTGCGTGCACAAGACGACGGCAACAGTGCCACTAACAAGCGCAACCACAGCGCTGCAGACGATGTGTTCATGCAGCGGCTGATGCCCGCTGATGCGCTGCGCATCCGGGGCCGCCACAACGCGATGAATGCGCTTGCCGCCTTGGCCTTGGGCCATGCGGCAGGCGCCGGTTTTGCCGCGATGCTGTTTGGTCTGCGCGAGTACCGGGGCGAGCGCCACCGTGTCGAGCCTATCGGCATCGTCAGCGATGTGGAATATTTTGACGACAGCAAGGGCACCAATGTGGGGGCCACCGTGGCCGCGCTGATGGGCCTGGGCGCCGAGCGCCGTATTGTGCTGATCCTGGGCGGCGAGGGCAAAGGCCAGGACTTCTCGCCCTTGGCAGCGCCCGTGCTGCGCTATGCGCGGGCGGTGGTGCTGATTGGCCGCGACGCGCCACTGATCGAGGCCGCACTGGCCGATACCGGCGTGCCAATGCTGCATGCGCCCAGCATGCCCGAGGCTGTGCAACTGGCCAGCCAGAAGGCTGTGGCCGGCGATGCGGTGCTGATGTCGCCCGCCTGCGCCAGTTTTGACATGTTCAAGAACTACGGCCACCGCGCCGAGGTCTTTTGCCAGGCGGTCGCCGAGCTGGCCGAAGAGCGCGGCAGCAGCCTGGAGGTGCAGCCATGACGGCCGATACCGGACTGCGCAGCAGGTTCTCCGGCTGGTTCAAACCCGCCGGGGAAAAACCCGTCGACATCCTGCCGGTGCGTGTGGGTGGCAATGAATACCGCCAGACGCCGTCGAATGCCACCAACATCTTTGGTGCCGACCAGGTGCTCATCTGGTTGGTGGTGGCCATTCTGTCCTGGGGCATTGTCATGGTGTTCTCGGCCTCGATCGCGATGCCGGACAACCCGCGTTTTGGCAAGATCGCCCATTACTACTTCTTCCAGCGCCACCTGATGAGTGTGGGCCTGGGTTTTGTGGCGGCCGTGCTGGCTTTCCAGATTCCGATGAAGGTTTGGGAGCACTGGGCGCCTTGGCTCTTTATCGCCTCCATCCTGCTGTTGATCGCGGTGCTGATCCCGCATGTGGGTACGGTGGTGAACGGTGCACGCCGTTGGTTGTCGCTGGGCATCATGAACTTCCAGCCCTCCGAGCTGGCCAAGGTCGCGGTGATCATGTATGCCTCCGACTACATGGTGCGCAAGATGGACGTCAAGGAACGCTTCTTCCGCGCCGTGCTGCCGATGGGCTTGGCCGTGGGCATCGTTGGTGCGCTGCTGCTGGCCGAGCCGGACATGGGCGCCTTCATGGTGATCGCCGTGATCGCCATGGGCATCTTGTTCCTGGGTGGCGTCAATGCCCGCATGTTCTTCCTGATCGCGCTGGTGCTGGTGGCCGCGTTTGCGCTGATCGTGATGACCTCCGAATGGCGGCGCGAGCGGATTTTTGCCTACCTCGATCCCTGGAGCGAGAAGCATGCGCTGGGCAAGGGCTACCAGCTGTCGCATTCGCTGATTGCGATTGGCCGGGGCGAGATCTTTGGCGTTGGCCTGGGCGGCAGCGTGGAGAAGCTGCACTGGCTGCCCGAGGCGCATACCGACTTCTTGCTGGCCGTGATCGGCGAGGAGCTGGGCCTGGTCGGCATTGTGGCGCTCTTGGGGCTGTTCTTCTTCATGATTCGCCGCATTGTCGAGATCGGTCGCCAGGCGATTCGCATGGACCGCATCTTCTCTGGTCTGGTGGCGCAGGGCATCGCGATCTGGCTGGGATTCCAGACCTTCATCAACGCCGGGGTGAACCTGGGCGCCTTGCCCACCAAGGGGCTGACCTTGCCACTGATGAGTTTTGGGGGCTCGGCGATCTTGATGAATTTGGTGGCGATTGCCATCGTGCTGCGCATCGATTGTGAAAACAAGGCCATGGGTGCCGGGGGGGCACGGTCATGAGCGGCAAGACTGCCCTGATCATGGCCGGCGGCACCGGCGGCCACATCTTCCCCGGCCTGGCGGTTGCGCAGGAGTTGCGCAGCCGTGGCTGGACGGTGCACTGGCTGGGCGCGCCCGACAGCATGGAAGAGCGCCTGGTACCGCCCCAAGGTTTTGTGCTGGAGCGGGTGGCTTTCTCGGGCGTGCGTGGCAAGGGCCTGCGCTCCTTGGTCGGCATGCCGCTGCGCCTCTTCAAGGCCTTGCAGCAGGCCCGCGCCGTGCTGCGCAAGGTCCGTCCCGATGTGGTCGTGGGCATGGGTGGCTATATCACCGTGCCCGGTGGCCTGGCGGCCAAGCTGGCGGGTGTGCCCATCGTGCTGCATGAGCAGAACTCGGTGCCGGGCATGGCCAACAAGCTGCTGGCCCGCGTGGCCAAGCGAGTTTTCAGCGCCTTCCCGGACGCGATTGCCGGTGGCCAGTGGGTGGGCAATCCGCTGCGGGCCGAGTTTTTGCAGCAGCCCGAGCCTGCCGAGCGCTTTGCCGGCCGCAGCGGCCCGCTGCAACTGCTGGTGGTGGGTGGCAGCCTGGGCGCCAAGGCCTTGAACGAGGTGGTGCCCCAGGCGCTGGCGCGGATGGCGCCCGGCGTACGCCCGGTGGTAACCCACCAAAGCGGCGCCAAGCAGATCGATGCGCTGCAGGCGAACTACGCCGCCGCCGGCGTGCAGGCCAGCCTGACGCCTTTCATTGATGACGCGGCCAAGGCCTATGCGGATGCCGATGTCATCGTCTGCCGCGCGGGTGCCAGTACGGTGACCGAGTTGGCAGCGGTGGGCGCGGCGGCGGTGTTTGTGCCCTTCCCCGCGGCGGTGGATGACCACCAGACCGCCAACGCCCGCTTTTTGGTGGATGCCGGTGCCGGTTGGTTGGTGCAACAAAGCGTGCTAACCCCGGAAAGCCTGGCGCAGATGCTAGAGAATATGCAGCGGACGGGCCTGTTGGATAGGGCCCAAAAGGCAAAGAAAATGCAGAAATTAGAAGCCGCACAGGTGGTGGCGGACGCATGCGAGGAGCTGGCACGATGAAACACGCCATTCAACGCATTCACTTTGTAGGTATCGGCGGTGCGGGCATGAGCGGCATTGCCGAAGTGCTGCACAACCTGGGCTATGTGGTCTCGGGCTCGGACCTGTCGGACAGCAGCACCATGGCGCATCTGCGCGATGTGGGCATCACCACCTTGGTGGGCCATGATGCCGCGCACATCGCCCATGCCCAGGCGGTGGTGACATCAACGGCCGTGCAGGCCGACAACCCCGAGGTGCTGGCAGCCCGGGCCATGGGAATCCCCGTGGTGCCACGCGCGCTGATGCTGGCCGAGCTGATGCGCCTGCGCAAGGGCATTGCCATCGCCGGCACCCATGGCAAGACGACGACCACCAGCCTGGTGACCAGCGTGCTGGCCGAGGCAGGCCTCGATCCCACCTTTGTCATTGGCGGCAAGCTCAACAGCGCTGGCGCCAATGCACGCCTGGGCAGTGGCGAGTACATCGTGGTCGAGGCGGACGAGTCCGATGCCTCGTTCCTGAACCTGCTGCCGGTGATGGCCGTGGTGACCAATATCGATGCCGACCACATGGAGACCTATGGCCATGATTTTGGCCGGCTCAAGACGGCCTTTGTCGATTTCCTCAACCGCATGCCCTTCTATGGCAATGCCGTGGTCTGCATCGACAGCCCAGCGGTCGGCGACATCGTCGAGCGCGTGGCCTGCCAGGTGACGACCTATGGCCTGAGCGAAGCGGCCCAGATCCGTGCCGTGAATCTGCAGGCCGACAACGGCCAGATGCGCTTTACCGTGCAGCGGCGCTTGGCCCAGGCCTTGCCCGATCTGGACCTGGTGCTGAACCTGCCCGGCGAGCACAACGTGCTCAATGCACTGGCGGTGGTGGGGGTGGCTGCGGCGCTGGGCATTGACGATGCAGCGCTGCAAAACGCGCTGCAAGGTTTCAAGGGCGTGGGTCGCCGTTTTCAGCGTTATGGCCAGGCCCAGCTGCCCAATGGCGGTCAGTTCACGGTTATTGACGATTACGGCCATCACCCTGTCGAAATGGCTGCCACCATTGCGGCCGCGCGCGGCGCGTTTGCGGGGCGCCGGCTGGTGCTGGCCTTCCAGCCCCATCGCTACACCCGCACGCGCGATTGCTTTGAGGACTTTGTCCAGGTGCTGGGCAGCGCCGATGCGGTGCTGCTGGCCGAGGTGTATGCGGCTGGCGAAGCGCCAATTGTGGCGGCCGACAGCCGGGCGCTGGCCCGTGCGGTCCGCGTAGCGGGCAAGGTGGAGCCGGTATTTGTCGAGCAGATCGTGGGCCTGCCCCAGCAGATTCTGGACCAAGCGCAGGACGGCGATGTGCTGCTGTGCATGGGCGCGGGATCGATTGGCGCGGTGGCGGCTCAGGTGATGGCCTTGGCGTTGGACAAGCAAGAGCGAGTGGCTCCCCAGGGGAGTGCGGTATGACTGAAACCATGAAAAATATTGATGTGAAGGCCTTGGGCAAGGTCGCGGTGCTGATGGGCGGGAGCTCGGCAGAGCGCGAGGTGTCGCTGATGTCCGGCAAGGGCGTGTTGGCTGCCTTGCAGTCCAAGGGTGTAGATGCCCATGCCTTTGACCCATCGAAGCAGGACATGGGTGAGCTGCGCAAGCAGGGCTTTGCGCGCTGCTTCATCGCGCTGCATGGCCGCCATGGCGAAGACGGCACGGTGCAAGGCGCGCTGGAACTGCTGGGCATTCCCTACACCGGCCCTGGCGTGATGGCATCGAGCATTGCGATGGACAAGATCATGACCAAGCGCATCTGGCGCTTTGAAGGCCTGTCCACCCCCGAGTGGCGCATGGCCGCCAGCGAGCAGGACACGCGCGATGCGCTGGCTGCGCTGGGCGCGCCGATGATCGTCAAGCCTGCACGCGAAGGCTCGACCATCGGCCTGTCCAAGATCAGCAGCCCCGAAGAATGCGCCCAGGCCTATGCGCTGGCCTCCCGCTATGACCCCGAAGTGCTGTGCGAGCAGTTCATCGAAGGCATTGAGACGACTTGCGCGGTGCTGGGCCAGGGCCGCAGCGCCAAGGCTTTGCCGGTGATCAAGATCGTGGCGCCCGAAGGCAACTACGACTACCAGAACAAGTACTTCACCGACACCACCCAGTATTTCTGCCCCAGCGAACTGCCCGCGGAGATGGAGGAGGCCATCGGCGATCTGGCGGAAAAGGCTTTCCGCACCCTGGGCTGCCGGGGCTGGTCGCGTGCCGATGTGCTGGTGCGCGCCTCGGACCAGCAGCTGTTTTTGCTGGAGATCAATACCTCGCCGGGCATGACCAGCCATTCGCTGGTGCCCATGGCAGCGCGTGCCACCGGCATGAGCTACGAAGACCTGTGCTTGCACCTGGTGGCGAACGCATCGACCGATGCGGCCCAAGGCGCGGAGCTGTAAGACAAGGAGATGCGATCCATGGAGCAGACCATGCCAGTCCCCTTCGACGTCAAGCTGATGAACATGCTGGCCACGGCATTGTTCCTCGGCTGCGGCGCGTTGCTGGTGCTGGCAGCGGCCCGCTGGGCTATTCACCACCCGGCGCTGAGCATTGCGCGCATCGTGGTGCAAGGCGAGATGGAGCACAACAGTGCGGTGTCGCTGCAAGCCAATGTGATGCCGGCATTGAAGGGCAACTTCTTCACGATGGATCTGGATGAGACCCGCCGGATTTTCGAGCAGGCGCCTTGGGTGCGCCAGGCCCGCGTCAAGCGTGAGTTTCCCCACACGCTGGCGGTGACGATCACCGAGCAGGACGCGGCCGCGATCTGGGGTGCAGAGGGCGAATCCCGCCTGCTCAACAGCGATGGCCAGATGTTTGAGGGTGATTCCAGCGACCCGGATTTGCTGCATCTGCCGCACCTGTCCGGCCCGGCCGGCCGCTCGCAAGAGGTGCTGGCCATGTTCCGGGCACTGGCGCCGATCTACGCCAAGCTCGACAACGCTTTGGTGACCTTGGCGGAGTCGAACAGTGGCAGCTGGAAAGCCACCTTGCAGTCCGGCGCTGTCATTGAAATGGGACAAGGCCGGGAGGAGGCGCTGAGCGAGCGGGTGCGTAAATTTGTTGAATCTTTGCCCGAGGTGACCGGTACCTACAAGCGCAGCGTGGCATCGCTGATGTCGGCGGATCTGCGCCATGCCGGTGGCTATGCGGTGCGCATGCAGGGCGTGACGACGGGCGCGTCTGCGGGCCGACCAGCGGTCAAAAAATAAAACAGAGAGATGCGAAACATGAACCATACCAATCACTTGATCAGCGAGGGCTACTGACTATGGCGCGAGATAGCAAAGACGTAGTGGTCGGCCTGGACATCGGCACCGCCAAGATCATGGTGGTCGTGGCCGAGGTGCTGGGCAATGGCGAGCTCAAGCTGGCGGGCCTGGGTGTGGCTCCCAGCAATGGGCTCAAGCGCGGTGTGGTGGTGAACATCGATGCAACGGTGCAAAGCATTCAGCAGGCGCTCAAGGAGGCCGAGTTGATGGCTGACCTGAACATCCAGCGCGTCTACACCGGCATCACCGGCAGCCATATCCGGGGCATCAACTCCAGCGGCATGGTGGCGGTGAAGGACAAAGAGGTGTCCGCTGCCGATGTGGCGCGGGTGCTGGATACCGCCAAGGCGATCAATATCCCGTCCGACCAACGCTTGCTGCTGGTCGAGCCCCAGGAGTTTGCCATCGACGGCCAGGATGTGCGCGAGCCCATCGGCATGAGCGGCCTGCGCCTGGAGTCCAAGATCCACATCGTGACCGGTGCGCAAAGCGCGGCTGAGAACATCATCAAGTGCGTACGCCGCTGTGGTCTGGAAGTGGAGCAGCTGCTGCTCAACCCACTGGCCTCCAGCCAGGCCGTGCTGACCGATGACGAGCGTGAGCTGGGGGTGTGCGTGGTCGATATCGGCGCGGGCACCACCGATGTGTCGATCTTCACCGGTGGTGCGATTCGCCATACGGCGGTGATCCCGATTGCCGGTGACTTGATCACCAGCGACATCGCGATGGCACTGCGCACACCGACCAAGGACGCCGAGGACATCAAGGTCGAGAGCGGCTGCGCCAAGCAACTGCTGGCCGACCCGGACTCGCAGGTGGATGTGCCCGGTCTGGGTGACCGGGGCCCGCGTTTGTTGAGCAAGCAGGCGCTGGCCGGTGTGATCGAGCCACGCGTCGAAGAAATTTTCTCGCTGGTGCAGCAAGTCATCCGCGAGTCTGGTTATGAGGAGGTGCTGTCGTCGGGCATTGTGCTCACGGGCGGCAGCGCGGTGATGCCGGGCATGGTCGAGCTGGGGGAGGACATCTTCCTCAAGCCCGTGCGCCGCGGCATTCCCAAGTATTCCGGCACCCTGGCCGAGATGGTTGCGCAGCCCCGTGCTGCCACCGTCATGGGCCTGCTGGAAGAGGCCCGCATGGCCCGCATGCGTGGCTACAAGGTGGCCCAGAAGTCCGGTTCGGTGAAATCGGCATTTGGGCGTTTGAAGGACTTTATTGTGGGGAACTTTTAACCATGCATGACACCACTTGTTGGCTGGCGCAAAGCGGCCCTTCAAGACTCAAAGGGTATGACCCTTGGAGACCCAAAGGGCCACCAGAAAACCATTGTTCATTAAAGAGTGAATTATTCGTAAACCATTTTTTCCAAATTAACGCGAGAGCAAGAGGAGCAGGCTATGACCATCGAAATGTATGAAGGCAACACATTCAACCAAGGCACCCAGATCAAGGTGATCGGCGTCGGTGGCGGTGGTGGCAATGCGGTCGAGCACATGATCGCCAACAGCGTGCAAGGTGTCGAATTCATTTCGGCCAACACCGATGCGCAAGCGCTGGAGCGTTGCCATGCCCACCGCGTGATCCAGCTGGGTGAAACCGGCCTGGGCGCGGGCAGCAAGCCTGAAAACGGCCGTGAGGCTGCTGAATCTGCGATCGAGGACATCCGCGCTGCGATCGTGGGCTCGCATATGCTGTTCATCACCGCTGGCATGGGCGGCGGTACCGGTACCGGTGCCGCTCCCGTGATTGCACGCGTCGCCAAGGAGATGGGCATCCTGACCGTTGGCGTGGTGACCAAGCCCTTCGAATGGGAAGGCAAGCGCCGCATGTCGAATGCCGACGGCGGCCTGAGCGAGCTCGAAGCCAATGTGGATTCGCTGATCGTGGTGCTCAACGAGAAACTGCTGGATGTGCTGGGCGATGACATCACCCAGGACCAGGCGTTTGCACATGCCAACGATGTGCTCAAGAACGCGGTCGGTGGTATCTCTGAGATCATCAACGACCACGGCTACATCAACGTCGACTTCGCCGACGTGAAGACCGTGATGAGCGAGCCCGGCAAGGCGATGATGGGCACGGCTACGGCCAGCGGCCCTGACCGTGCACGCATTGCGGCTGAACAAGCCGTTGCTTGCCCACTGCTGGAAGGCATCGATCTGTCGGGCGCCAAGGGCATCCTGGTGCTGGTGACCGCGACCAAGGGCAGCCTGAAGCTGGCCGAATCGCGCCAGGCCATGAGCACCATCAATGCCTACGCCTCGCCAGAGTCGCATGTCATCTTCGGCGCCGCTTACGACGAGACCCTGGGCGAAGAGATCCGCGTGACCGTGCTGGCTACCGGCCTGTCGCGTCCCGTGGCCAAGCGCCAGCCGATCTCGGTGATCCAGGGCAGTGCAGGTCTGCGTACCGGTACCGACGATATCGCCTACACGCCCCAGTCGGTCAACAACCCCGTCTCGGGTCTGGGTGTGCAAAATGCCGTGCCCATGGGCAATGCCTTTGCCAATGACTTTGCTGACAAGAAGACCCCGTCCGTGTGGCGCACCGGCCGCAATGCGGCGTCGGCCCGCGTGGATGCCATGTCTTCCAGCGGCATGGAAGACCTGGAGATCCCTGCCTTCCTGCGCAAGCAGGCAGACTGATCGCCTTGCGGGGCTTTCTGTAAGCCGGTCCTCCCTCCTGGGCGGACTGGGCTTTGAACACAGCGCGCTGAAACCTTTCGGGGGTTCAGCGCGTTGTTGTTAGAGGTCTGCGTTGTTGTCCGCTGGCCCCCGCCTGCCAGCGCCACCGTTGGGTGGGCGGCTTTGTGCACAGATAGGCCGACAAGGCAAGTGCTTGTCCTACAAGGCTTGCACTATCTGGGTGATTGGCATTTTTGCGCGTCCCTAGCGTGCGTACAGCGTAAAATCAACAAGTTATGCTTCAGCAACGAACCATCAAGTCTTTAACCCGTGCCGTGGGCGTGGGCCTGCACAGCGGCCAACGGGTCGAGCTCACTCTGCGCCCTGCACAACCCAACACGGGCATTGTGTTTCGCCGGGTGGATTTGCCCGAGCCGGTCGATATTCCGGTCAATGCCGAAGCGGTGGTCGACACCCGCATGGCCTCGACTCTGGGCAAAGGCGATGTGCGCATCCATACGGTCGAGCACGTGATGTCCGCCTGTGCCGGGCTGGGCATCGACAACCTCTATATCGATGTGACGGCCGAAGAGATCCCGATCCTCGATGGTTCGTCGGCCTCCTTCGTGTTCCTGCTGCAAAGCGCAGGTATCGAGCTGCAAAACGCCCCCAAGCGCTTTTTGCGCCTGCTCAAGCCCGTCGAGATCCGCCAGGGCGAAGGCGCGGCGCAGAAATGGGCGCGGCTCGATCCCTACCACGGCTACAAGCTGCGCTTCGAGATCGATTTCTCGCACCCTGCGGTGGACTCCACCGGCCAGACCTATGAGTTCGACTTGGGCATTGGCAACTACAGCCGCGATATCGCGCGTGCCCGCACCTTTGGCTTTACCAAGGATGTGGAGATGCTGCGCTCCAATGGCCTAGCACTGGGCGGCGGCCTGGACAATGCCATCGTCATGGACGATTACAAGGTGCTCAACAGCGATGGTTTGCGCTACGACGACGAGTTCGTCAAGCACAAGATCCTGGACGCGATTGGGGACCTCTACATCGTGGGCTACCCCTTGCTGGCGGCCTACAGCGCGTTCCGCTCGGGCCATGGGCTCAACAACCTGCTGCTGCGCGAGCTGATGCAGCAGCAGGATGCCTGGGACATCGTGAGCTTTGACCATGTACGTGAGGCCCCGCAGGGCTTTGCGCAATCTGCACTGGCCTGGTAGGCCGGTCTGCACGGATGCTGCTGTTCCGCTGGATCTTCATGCTGCTGGTGCTGATGGCGGCCCTCAGCTTTTGCTTTTACCTGGGCACCGGCCAGCGCCGCTACCGCCAATGGTCTTTGTTGCTGGTTAAATGGACCGTGGTGGCGGGCCTGGCGTTCTTCGCCGTACTTTTTGTGGACCGCATGGTCTGAGCCGGGCCTGCTTCAAGGCACTGTGCGGCAGGTAAAGTGCGGTAAACCAGCCTCCCGCCCTTGCCGGCCCCAAGTGCTGCATCGCCTGCAGCCATGCGGCTTTGCTGCAACAGCAGCAACTTTACAAAAGACAGACAGCCTCCGCGCCCAGGCCCGCACGGTAAACGCTGCCGCACTGCGCAGCGTTAGATCTACAAGGCGGCAGCTTGCCGCTTGTACCAGCAGCTGCTGGTTCACCAGAAAGGATTCCGTCATGAGCACTACCCCTAGCCGTTTGAGCCGCCTGGCTGGCGTTGGCAGTCTGGCCCTGGCATTGGCTGGCGCAATGGCGTTCAGTGCCCCCGCGCAGGCGCAGCCTGATGGCCGCCACGGCGATGGCCGCCACTACCAGCGTGACGATCGGCGTGACCGCGACCATGGCCCGCACGGCCAGCAGCGCCGCTGGGAGCGAGAGCGCGAACGGGATCGCCGCTATGAAGAATCCCGCCGTGACTATCGCCATGACCACCGTCCCCCGCCCCGCGTGGTGGTGGTACCCGACCGAGGCCGGGGCATTGGCCCGCGCAATGACTGGTACCGCGGCGGCTATGTGCCCGCGCCTTACCGGGGCTACAGCTATGTGGTGGGCGACTGGCGCGGTCACCGGCTTAGCGCTCCGCCCCGGGGCTACCAATGGATCCAATACGGCGGTGACTACCTGTTGATTGCGGTGGGTTCCGGATTGATTGCCAATATCGTCATCAATGCTTATTGAAACGCCGAGAACTTGCCATAATTGACAGTTTGCATGGCGCCATAAACGAACCTTTGGGCGTCTGCCCCATCCAAAGCTTACTTTGGTGGTTGCACCTTGTGCCGAGCGCTGCTTCACGGGGCGAACGGATCCACGCATAAGGAACCTGTAACCGGCCAAACCTGTGCACCTAGCGATGCACAGGTTTTTTTTTGTCTGCGGCGTTTGCGCAGGTGCTGACCCATTGTGCAACGGGTCTGGGCGCAGGCTCAGTAGCTGCGGCCGGCCTTGTACATCGCATGCTGGCGCCGCTGCAATGGGCTCACCTCGGCCATGCGGGCCATCGACAAACCTGCGTGGGCATGGGTAATCGCCATGCCCAGCGCATCCGCCGCATCGGTGCCGGGCAGGCCGGGCAGCTGCAGCAGGCGTTTGACCATCTCCTGGATCTGGTTCTTGGCAGCGCGCCCATGGCCCACCACGGCTTTTTTCATCTGCAAGGCGGTGTACTCGGCCACCGGCAGATTTTGCGATACCAGGGCCGTCAGCGCACAGCCCCGGGCCTGGCCCAGCAGCAGGGTCGATTGGGGATTGACGTTGACAAACACGATCTCCACCGAAGCCATGTCGGGCTGGTAGCGCTGGCTGACTTCGCAGATACCGTCAAAGATCATCTTCAAGCGGCCCGGCAGGTTGCCCAGATCCAGGGTGGTGGTGCGGATGGTACCGCTGGCCACGTAGGACAGGCGCTGGCCGTCCACGTCGATGATGCCAAAGCCGGTCGTCTGCAAGCCGGGATCGATGCCGATGATTCTCATGCTGTTCGGTGGGGGTGCCGGCCGGGCCGGAATTCAGGGGATCTCAGCATAGCGCATGCGTGCCGCAATGGTGGCGGTGCGGCGGTTGAGGTAGGCCGATTGCGGGTTCTTTTCTGCGCCCTTGGGGTTGGGCAGCATGACGGCCAGGCGCGCGGCTTCGTAGGCGTTCAGCTGCGCAGCCGATTTGCCAAAGTAGCGCTGGGCCGCCGCTTCTGCGCCAAACACGCCATCACCCCATTCGGCATGGTTCAGGTACAGCTCCAGAATGCGCTGCTTGCTCAGCAGGGATTCCAGCGCATAGGTCAGCACCAACTCTTGGCCTTTGCGCAGCAGGCTGCGTTCGGACGACAGCAGCAGGTTCTTGGCCAGTTGCTGGCTAATGGTTGAGCCGCCCATCAGCTTGACCGGCGGCCCCTCTTGCACCGTATTGGGGTCAAAGGCCTCGCCGCGTTTTTCTGCCTGGGCCTGGGCGCGCTCCAGCGCCTTTTCCTTGCGCTGCTCGGCACGTTCGACGGCCTTGGCATTGCGTGCGCGGGCTTTTTCAATAGCGTCCCACAGCACGCCATCGTGGTTGACGAAATCATCGTCTTCCGAGGCGACGACAGCACGCTTGAGCTGGTCGGATATCTGCGGATAGTCGCGCCATTGCTGGCGCCAGTGCAGGCGCCCGTCGTGGCGCACCTGGCGCCAGGCCTCGCTGCGTTCAAACGCGGTGGATGCCGGGTCGATACGGGCCATTACCGCAATGCGTGCGATAAAGAACAGCTGCAGGCCCAGGGCCAGCAGCAGCGCCCAGCCGATCCAGCGCGCGATGGCCTTCATGTGGGGAGCCTCCGCAGGGGCTGGCCAGCGCCGGTCATCGTGGACTCAGTGTGCCGCCAGTTCGCTGCGCAGCTGCGCCAGCACCGGCTGTGACGGCGGGCGCACTCCGCGCCACAGCGCAAAGGCCTCGGCCGCTTGCTCAACCAGCATGCCCAGGCCATCGCGGCCGGTGGCGCCGTGTTGACGGGCCCATTGCAAAAACGGCTCGGCGGCGGGGCCGTACATCATGTCGTAAGCCAGCGCACCTGGGCGCAGCAACGCGCCAGGCACGGGGATGGCGGCGCCTTGCAGGCTGCTGGCGGTGGCGTTGATCACCACGTCAAACGGGCCAGCCAGCGCATCCGTTTCTAGCGCTTGCAGTTGGGTGCTGGAGCCCTGTACCAGGTCGGCATGCAGGTCCACCAAGTGCTGGGCCTTGGCATGGGTGCGGTTGCAAACCACGAGCAGGGCGGGAGCCTGGGCAATCAGCGGCGCCAGCGCGCCCGCAGCTGCGCCACCCGCGCCCAGCAGCAGCACGCGCTGGCCAGCCAGTGCCACGCCGGCATTGCGGACGATATCGGCCACCAGGCCGAGGCCGTCGGTGTTGTCGGCATGGATGCGGCCATCGGCGCCCACCACCAAGGTATTAGCCGCACCGGCACGCTGCACGCGGTCACTGCAGCTGTCGGCCAGGCCTGCGGCTTCCAGCTTGAAGGGTACGGTCACGTTCATGCCCCGGGTGCCCGCCTGTACCAGCTGCTGCACGGCGGCTTCAAAACCATCCAGTGCCACCAGCTCGGCCTCATAGACCAAGGCTTGCTCGGTCAGCTGCGCAAACAAGGTATGGATGCGGGGTGAGCGGCTGTGGGCAATCGGGTTGCCGATGACGCAATAGCGGTCTGGAAGGGGCATGGTGGTAGCGGCTTGTGCTGCAAGGCAGGCGCATGCAGCACCTGGCGGAAAAACGGCACCCCGCTGCGCGTATGTATGCCCACAGGGGTGCCAACAAGGGTCGCAAAAGGGCGGATGCCACTTTACTGCAAATTGGCCGTTTCCAGGGTCTGCTCGCGGGTGAAGCGGAATTTGGAGACGATGGCAATCTGGTCGGCCTTGGCGCGCAGCGCGGGGCCAAAATGGCCGAAAGGGCCGCTGCTGACGGCGATGGCTTCGGCCCGGCGGTCGAGTTGCTGGTTGCCCGAGCTTTTGTAGACCTCGGTGCCCAGCACCCGGCCGTCGTGGTTGACGGTCATGATCATGACCAGCTCGCCATAGAGCTTGCGGCCACCGGCTTCGGGGAAGTTGCTGGTGCCCCGGTCTTCAACCTTGCGGCGCAGCTGGTCGTAGTAGATGGCGAACACCTCCTCGCGCGTGGCGGGGCTGATGTAGCGCTTCTTGGGGCGGGCATTTTCTTCGTGGATGCGCTTTTCGATTTCGGCCAGCATCTTGAGCAGCTGCTTGTGCTTTTCCTCTTGCTCCACGTCCGTTGGCGAGTTACTGACCTTGCGTGTATCGGGAGGCTGGTACTGGGCCAGCTGGTTGCGCAGATCGGCCAGCAGCTGCATCTGCTGGGCCTGCATGGCATCGACCTGGCGCTGGCGCTCTTCAAAGTCATCCCCCATATTGGTGATGGCCGAGTAGGGCATGGGGCTGGTGGCGCGCTCCTGGCTGTTGGCCGATTCGCCACCGCCGGCCAAGTTGGCCTGGGCCACAGCCTGGGCCTTGTCGGGCGGGGCGTCGTTGGATTTGGCGTTGACCAGAATCACTTCGAGCGGGGTGTCCTCAAACACCCGGTCAAAGGCCTGGGGATCGACAAAGCGGATGCTCAGGATGGCGGCGTGCAACAGCACGGACACAGCCAGCGCCAGTTGCAGCGTGGACAGGGATCGAAGAAATGGCAAAAACTTCACGGTTCCGGGTTAATCGGTTTTTATGGCCGCCGCGTCCTCACCGTCGCCCATGTCCACCGCGATTGCGATGGGCCCAGCCACAGCCTCCTCCTCGTCCTCTGGCGACTCTGTCTCGGCCTGGTTGGCCTGCGCGTCGTCCAGTCTCTCCAGCACGGTTCCAGTCACATCCAGCGTGATCTCGTCGATCTCGCCGAGCTTGACCCGGACTTGTGCACCACGCGGCAGACTCTGCGCACCCAGCACCGGAAACACCAATGGTAGTTCATCTGCACGCACGAGCATGCTGCCTGCCGGGCCTTCCTTCATAACTGTTGCAGTGAGGTCACTGATGCCGTTTTGCGTCAGGTACTTCAGGGTCCAGTAGCGTTCCATGCCGGCCTGGTAGCCGTTGTAGGCGCTGTAGGCGGCATCAAAGCCGCTGATGATGGAGAACAGCTCCGCATCCTTGGGCTTGAACGGGGCGACCAGGGCAGCGGTGGCGCCATGGCGCGCGCAGGCAATGATCTGCCACTGGTTGGCCAGGTCGGTATAGCGGCGCAGTGGCGACGTGGCCCAGACATAGCTTTTGACACCAATGCCAGCGTGTGGCAGTGCCTTGGTGGACATGCGCACCTTGATGCCGGGCGCCAGGCTGGCCTGGCTGCGGTAGATGCCGGGCACGCCATGGTCGGCCAGCAGCTGGCCCCAGCTGCTGTTGGCGACGATGGCTGCTTCGGCCACGATCAGGTCCAGCGGCGCGCCGCGCTTGCGCACGGTGATCTGCACAGTCTCCGTACCATCGGGCACCTGGTCGCCATTGCCTTGCAGGCGGAAGTTGTAGTCCGGGCGGTTGAAGTTCTCGGGCTTGCCGCGCACCACTTCGCGGCCGGCTTTGAGGTGGCGTGAGAGGCGGTAGAGGAAGCTCAGCTCGTCGCGCTTGTCCAACAGTGGCTGGGGCGTGTCCTCGATCTGCAGGCTGGGATCGGTCAGCCAGGCCTCGGTGGCGATGTGGTCGAGCTTGTCGTAGCGGAAGTTGGTAACCACCGGCACGCGCTCCAGGCGGGTTTCCTTGTTCAGCACTTCCAGAGTGGCTTCGTCGTAGGTGACGTAGAGCGACACGGCCGGGTTGGCGCGGCCTTCGTCCAAGGTGTAGATCTGCACCACTTCATCGGGCAGCATCGTGACCTTGTAGCCCGGCATGTAGACCGTTGAGTAGCGGCTGCGGCCCAGGTGGTCCAGCGCCGAGCCCGGCTCAATCGCCAGACCGGGTGCGGCAATGTGTACACCGACGATGACCTGGCCGGAGCCCAGGCCCTGTACGGACAGCGCATCATCGATTTCGGTGGTGGCCGAATCGTCGATGGAATAGGCCTCCACCGTCGCCAGCGGCAGATCGGCTGGTGGCAGCGGCGCGGTAACGGCGGGGAAGCCCGTGCCCTTGGGGAAGTTGTCAAACAGGAAGCGCTGCCAGTGGAACTGGTAGGACGAGTCGATGGCGCCGGCCTTTTGCAGCAGGGCCAGCGGCGCCAGTTGGGCCTTGCGGCTGGCCTCGACGACGGCCTTGTACTCGGGCGCGTTCTTGTCGGGGCGGAACAGAATCTTGTAGAGCTGCTGCTGCACGGGGGCCGGGCACTGGCCGTTGGCCAGCTCTACCGCCCAGGCATCGATCTGCGCTTGGAGCTGTGCTTTTTTCTCGATGGCGGCCAGCGCTTGTTGCACGATCTCGGCCGGTGCCTTCTTGAAGCGGCCCTTGCCGGCGCGGCGGAAGTAGTGCGGTGCCTCAAACAGCTTGAACAGCGCCGCCACCTGCTCGGTGATCGAGGCGTTCTCCGAGAAGTAATCGCGCGCCAGGTCGGCAAAGCCAAACTCCTGCTCAGGCGCAAACTCCCAAGCCAGCTGGGGGTCGATCTCTTCCGACAAAGCTTGCGCCTGCGCAATCAGCTCAGCGGGCGTGGGCTTGTCAAATTTGAGAAGCAGGTTCGCGGCTTTGACCTTGACCCGTTTGCCGGAGTCCAATTCAATTTGGGCGGAGCTTTCAGCTTCGGAGAGGATACGGCCAGCCAGAAATTTGCCAGCGTCGTCAAACAGTGCATACATAGGCGCGCATTTTCCCATGCTGGATGGTGCCAGGGCGCTGCTGCAGGGTTTTTTGCTTGGGATGGCGGCAACTGTTTGTTGGTTGCAACCCCAGGGGGCAGGCTGCGCAGCCCCTGGCGGGGCGCTTACCAGCCCAAAAATGCGTCTATCTGCGGCAAATAGCTCTCAAAGTTGGAAAGTGCATGGTCGCTGCCTTCGTCCAGCAGCAATTGGGCGCTGGGGTAGCGCGCCACCATGTCCTGCCAGTGCAACACCTCGTCGCCCATGGCCGCAATCAGCAGCTGGGCGGCGGCGGGAGGCTGGCCGCTGACGTCCAGTGCCTGGAGCTGTGGCAGGTATTCCGGGCGAAAGAAAAAGGAGGCATCCGGGTTGTGCCAAGCGGTCTGCTCGCCCAGGTGCTGCTCCAAGGTCAGCCAGGGTGTCGTCGATGGGTTGAGCATCACGCTTTTGCAGCGCAGTTGCTGGGCGATCCAGCTGGCGTAAAAGCCGCCCAGCGAAGAGCCGACGATGGCCAGGCTTTCTGGCGGCAAGCCCGCCCAGCTGCGGGTGGTGGCCAGCAGCAGGTCGGCGGCCTCTTGGGGCGACGGGGGCAGTTGCGGTGCGGACCACACGACGTGGGGGCGGGTCTGCGCGATATGCTGCTGCAGGCGCTGGGCCTTGGCAGACTGGGGGGAGGAGCGAAAGCCGTGCAGATAAAGCAAGTGGGTGGTCGTCATGCACAAATAATAGCGCTCGGGCCCATCCAGTCCAGGCTTTGCCAACCCCAATTGTTTTGTTGAATTGATCTGGCCCGCCCTGGATGTGTAAAACCGGCCTTTACCAACGGTGCTGATAAGCCCTTCCATACCAAGCAAGGATAATGGCGGCCATGTCCGAAGTTCTTGATAAACCGAATGTGTTCCAGCGCCTGATGCCGATGCTGCGCGGCTATGACTGGCCGCTGATCTTCATCATTGGCACCTTGGCCGCCATCGGACTGACAGCGATGTATTCCGCCGGTTTTGACCATGGCTCGCGCTTTTCCGACCATGGCCGCAACATGCTGCTGGCCCTGGGTATTTTGCTGGTGGTGTCGCAGATTCCCCCACACCGGTTGGCCAGCTTTGCGCTGCCTTTGTATGCGCTGGGCGTGGCCTTGCTGGTGGCGGTGGCCTTGTTTGGTATCACCAAGAAGGGGGCGCAGCGCTGGGTGAACCTGGGCATTGTGATCCAGCCCAGTGAGTTGCTCAAAATTGCGATGCCCTTGATGCTCGCCTGGTGGTTTCAGCGCCGCGAAGGGGCCTTGCGCCCGGTCGATTTTGTCGTGGCCTTTGCGATCCTCGCCGTTCCAGTGGGGCTGATTGTCAAACAGCCCGATTTGGGCACCTCCTTGCTGGTGATGGCGGCGGGCCTGGCGGTGATTTATTTTGCCGGCCTGTCCTGGAAGCTGATCATCCCGCCTGTGTTGATTGGCGTCATCGGCTTGCTGTTGATCGCCATCTATGGCCACCACCTTTGTGAAGACGGCATGGACCTGGTAGTGCTGCATGAATACCAGCGCCAGCGGGTCTGCACCTTGCTGGACCCCACCCGCGATCCACTGGGCAAAGGCTTTCACATCATCCAGGGGATGATCGCCATTGGCTCAGGCGGCTTTATGGGCAAGGGCTTCATGGCGGGCACGCAGACCCATCTGGAGTTCATCCCCGAGCGCACCACCGACTTCATCTTTGCCGCATTTTCTGAAGAGTTTGGTCTGGCTGGCAATCTGCTGCTGATCTTTTTCTTTTTGCTGCTGGTCTGGCGCGGCCTGGCCATTGCGATGCGTGCCCCGACCTTGTTTGGCCGCCTGATGGCGGGTGCGGTGTCGATGATCTTTTTCACCTACGCTTTTGTGAATATGGGCATGGTCAGCGGCATCTTGCCGGTGGTGGGCGTGCCCTTGCCCTTTGTCAGCTACGGTGGCACGGCGATGGTCACCCTGGGGCTGGCGCTGGGAATCCTGATGTCCGTGGCACGCTCACAGCGCCAGCTGGCGCAGCAGCAGGCACCCAGGCTGTAGCTAAAAGCGCAGCCGGCTTGGGGCTGCCAGGGTGATCAAAAGGCCAGTCTGCGGCGCCCGGCCATTGAAAACCGCGCCCTTAACCGCAGATTCATGAGAGGCCGCAGCCCTGCCCGTGGCCGCCGCAAATCAACGCATGTGCCCACGGCCATTGCGCAAGCCCTAAAATCGCCTTATGAATGCACCTTTTGACCTTGCTGTGGCCAAGCCGCTGGCGGCTTCTACCGAACAACGACTGGAGATGGCGCGCAGCCTGTTGCTGACGCCCTACGGCCTGGATGACAGCCACCTGACGCGCGCACTGGCCGATATCCGTGCCCACAAGGTGGATGATGCAGATCTCTACTTCCAGTACACCCGGGCCGAAGGCTGGAGTCTGGAAGAGGGCATCGTCAAGACGGGCTCCTTCTCGATCGACCAGGGTGTGGGTGTGCGGGCGGTCGCCGGTGAGAAAACGGCCTTCGCCTACTCCGATGACATCTCGCTGGCCTCCTTGCTGGATGCGGCCCATACGGTGCGCAGCATCGGGGCGCAGAGCCAGTCGCGCCAGGTCAAGGTGCCTGCCAAGAAAATTGCGCTGAGCCGCTCGCTGTACCCTGATCTGGATCCGATTGCCACCCTGGACAGCACGGCCAAGGTGGCCTTGCTGGAGAAGGTGGAGAAGCTGGCCCGCGCCAAGGACCCGCGCGTCAAGCAGGTGATGGCCGGCCTGGCGGCCGAGCACGATGTGGTGCTGGTCGCCCGTGCCGATGGCACCTTGGCGGCCGATGTGCGCCCCCTGGTGCGTCTGTCGGTGACGGTGATTGCCGAGAGCAAGAGCCGCCGTGAGGTGGGCTCGGCTGGCGGCGGTGGCCGCTTTGGGCTGGCCTATTTCGATGATGAAGTGGTGCAACAGTATGTGGACGAGGCCGTCAAGGCGGCCTTGGTGAACCTGGAATCGCGCCCTGCGCCTGCTGGCGTGATGACCGTGGTCCTGGGCCCGGGTTGGCCCGGTGTGCTGCTGCATGAGGCGGTGGGCCATGGCTTGGAGGGCGATTTCAACCGCAAGGGCTCCAGCGCCTTCAGCGGCATGATTGGCCAGCGCGTCGCTGCCAAGGGCGTGACCGTGCTGGACGATGGCACGATTGCCGACCGCCGCGGCTCGCTGAATGTGGACGATGAGGGCCAGCCGACCCAGCGCAATGTGCTGATTGAGGATGGCATCTTGAAGGGCTACATCCAGGATGCGATGAATGCGCGCCTGATGAAGGTCAAGCCCACCGGCAATGGCCGGCGCGAGAGCTATGCCCATATCCCCATGCCGCGCATGACCAACACCTACATGCTGGGTGGCGACAAGGACCCGCAGGAGATCATTGCGTCGATCAAGAAGGGCCTGTATGCCAGCAATTTTGGCGGTGGCCAGGTCGATATCACCAGCGGCAAGTTTGTGTTCTCGGCCAGTGAAGCCTATTGGGTGGAGAACGGCAAGATCCAGTACCCCGTCAAGGGCGCCACCATTGTGGGCAGCGGGCCGGAGTGCCTGAAACACGTCAGCATGATCGGCAACGACATGCGCCTGGACAGCGGCGTAGGCACCTGCGGCAAGGAAGGCCAGAGTGTGCCGGTAGGCGTAGGCCAGCCCACCATGCGCATTGATGGTTTGACGGTGGGTGGCACCGCTTAACGGTCACGCCCATGCTCGGCGCACAGCGCCAGATTTAGCCAACGCCTGCGCGGCATTTGCCGCGCAGGCGTTTGTTTTTGGGCAGTATGGCATTGTCTGTGTTCTGCCAATGCGCAGAAAAAATGCCTATCGATGTCATTTGTTGATGTAATTCTGTGTTTTAAGATTCTCAATCTCATTTTTTGCAATTTTTGTGCGTTTTGCGCTGCAGCATGAAAACAGCCGTCTGCAGATGTGGTACATTGAAAAACATGCAAGCACGTAGCGTTTTTAGCTTTTATTTTTGGTTCTCTGTCCAAGGCGGACGAGAGGTCTAAAAGCGCGCGAGCACCTAAACCTCCCAGACAACCGCCGAAGCTGAAAAGCCCGGCGGTTTTTTGTTGCATAAACCACCCACACATTCAGGATCCTCAGATGACTCAGCAAGCCCAACCCACAAGCGATGCTTGGTATCGCGGTGTCGAGAAAACCAGCCAAACCGACGACCAACGCATCAAGGACATTACTGTGCTGCCGCCACCCGAGCATCTGATTCGCTTCTTCCCTATCAACGGCACGCCCGTTGAATCGCTGATCAACAACACCCGCCAAAACATCCACAACATCATGGCCGGCGAGGATGACCGCCTGCTGGTCATCATCGGCCCCTGCTCCATCCATGATCCGCAAGCGGCGCTGGAATACGCCCGCCGCCTCAAGGCCGTGCGCAAGCAGTACGAAGGCACCTTGGAGATCGTCATGCGTGTCTACTTCGAAAAGCCTCGCACGACGGTGGGCTGGAAGGGCCTCATCAACGACCCCTACCTCGACGAGAGCTACCGCATCGACGAGGGCCTGCGCATCGCGCGCCAGCTGCTGATCGAGATCAACCGCCAAGGCGTGCCAGCGGGCAGCGAGTTCCTGGACATGATCTCGCCCCAGTACATTGGCGACCTGATCAGCTGGGGCGCGATTGGTGCGCGCACGACGGAGAGCCAGGTGCACCGTGAGCTGGCCTCGGGCATTTCCGCCCCGGTAGGCTTCAAGAACGGCACGGACGGCAATATCCGCATCGCCACCGATGCGATCCAGTCGGCCAGCCGCCCGCACCACTTCTTGTCAGTACACAAGAACGGCCAGGTTGCCATCGTGCACACCAAGGGCAATACCAACTGCCACGTGATTTTGCGCGGCGGCAAGACCCCGAACTACGATGCCGCCCATGTGGCCGCTGCCTGCAAGGACTTGGAAGCAGCGCACCTGCCCGCCAATCTGATGGTGGACTGCAGCCATGCCAACAGCAGCAAGCAGCATGAGAAGCAAAAGGAGGTCGTGCACGATATCGCGCAGCAGATCGAAGGCGGATCGCGCCGTGTGTTTGGCGTGATGATCGAGAGCCATCTGCAGGCCGGTGCGCAAAAGTTCACCCCCGGCAAGAACGACCCCGACAGCCTGGAGTACGGCAAGAGCATCACCGATGCCTGCCTGGGCTGGGACGATTCGCTGGCGACCTTGGCCGAGCTGTCGGACGCGGTACAAGCCCGCCGGGTGCGCGCAAATACCGAGGAGACCAGCGCCGCAACCGTGTAAGCTGGCGGTTTTGGGGGCGGCAGATGCCTGCCCCTGTTGAACCACCGATAAGGGATTGTCATGCGCAACGAAGTACGGGTGCTGCTGGAGGATGGCCAGGAATTTGTCCACGATTTCGACAGCGCGGAGGCCATGTCCAACGAGGACGGGCGCCGCTGGCTGGACCAGGAATTCCTGCGCATGGATTGCGAACCCTTGCGGGCTAGCGGCAAGGTGTTGATCGTCGACAAGGTGGTGGTCGTCGCCAAGGCCGCCGGCGCGCAACTGCTGGGCGATGCCCAGTGGCTGGCCCAGTTTGCCCGCGCCAGCGTGGGGGCCGTGGGGCGCCCTACGGTGGTGGTGAACACCAAGGCCATGACAGCCTCGTTCTGAGAACCAGTCTGCCAGTCAGGATCCACTGGTAGAAAAAGCGAGCCTATGGGCTCGCTTTTTTCTGGGCAGGGCGCTTGAGGGTGGAGCCGGGCTTGTCAGTCCTGGTCAGCCAGCGCCTGCAGCAGTTTGGTGTGGATGCCCCCAAAACCACCGTTGCTCATGCAGACAATGACATCGCCTGGCTGCGCGGCAGCCAGTACCTGGGCCAGCAAGACGTCGATGTTGTTGGCGGTCTGTGCGCGTGCGCCCATGGGGGCCAGCGCCTGGGCGGCATCCCAGTCTAAGCCGGCAGTATGGCAAAAGGCCAGGTCGGCCGATGCCAGTGACCAAGGCAGCTGCGACTTCATGGTGCCCAGCTTCATCGTGTTGCTGCGCGGCTCGAACACCGCAAGAATGCGGGTTTGCGCACCGACTTGCTGGCGCAGGCCATCGAGGGTGGTGCGGATGGCGGTAGGGTGGTGGGCGAAATCATCGAACACCTGGATGCCGGAGGCGGTGCCGCGCAGTTCCATGCGGCGTTTGACATTCTGAAAGCGCGACAGTGCCTGCGCGGCCTGAGCAGGGGCCACACCCACATGCTCGGCGGCGGCAATCGCGGCGAGTGCATTCATTTGGTTGTGCACCCCACTCAAGCCCCATTGCACCTTGCCCACGGCATTGCCTTTGTAGAACACCTCGAAATCGGAGGGTCCGCCTTCGGCGCGCATCTCGTCGATGGCGGCGCCAAAGCGCACCACCTCGCTCCAGCAGCCTTGGTGCAGCACGCGGGTCAGGCTCTCTTCGACCCCGTTGGCAACCACGCGGCCGCTCGCCGGCACGGTGCGTACCAGGTGGTGGAACTGGCGCTCGATCGCTGCCAGGTCATCAAAGATGTCGGCATGGTCGAACTCCAGGTTGTTCAATACAGCAGTGCGGGGGCGGTAATGCACAAACTTGCTGCGTTTGTCGAAGAAGGCCGTGTCGTACTCGTCCGCTTCGATCACAAACACGGGGCGCTGATCGCCATCGCCGGGCCGGGTGGGCGCGCCCAGACGGGCTGAAACGCCAAAATCCAGTGGCACGCCGCCGACCAGAAAGCCCGGCTGCAGGCCGGCGGCCTCCAGAATCCAGGTCAGCATTGAGGTCGTGGTGGTTTTGCCGTGCGTGCCAGCCACGGCCAGCACATGCCGGCCCTGCAGCACGTGCTCGGCCAGCCATTGGGGGCCACTGGTGTAGGGGGCGCCTGCATCCAGGATGGCCTCCATCAGCGGAAACTTGGGCGAGCCATCGTCCAGCCGCGCACGGCTGACCACATTGCCAACCACATACATATCGGGCTGTAGCGCGAGCTGGTCGGCGCCAAAGCCTTCGATCAGCTCGATACCCAGCGCGCGCAACTGGTCGCTCATCGGCGGGTAGACACCGCTGTCGCAGCCCGTTACCTTGTGACCGGCCTCGCGTGCCAAGGCCGCCACTCCACCCATGAAGGTGCCACAGATACCCAGAATATGAATGTGCATGGTCGTCGATTCTACGGCTCGTCCGGCCAAGCCCTGTGCTCTGTTGCCTCGCAATTGCAAGCAAGTGCCGTCGGGCTTGCAGAAAATCCGACACAATGGACTGCTATGACTGATGCAAGCTGGGAAATTGCGAACACTGCTGCGCGCATGGTGGTGGAAGAGGGCTTGGAATGGGGGCCCGCCAAGAAGCGCGCTGCCAAACAGCTGGGGCTGCCCGGGCGCGCAGCCCTGCCAGACAATGACTTGCTGGAAGCGGCTGTGCGTGAGTATTTGGCGCTGTTCTGTGGCGACACCCAGCCCGCAGAGCTGCTTGCGCTGCGCGAGTGGGCGCTGCTGTGGATGGAGCGCATGGTGGCCTTCAGGCCCTATCTGGCGGGTGCCGTCTGGAACGGCACGGCCACGCGGCTGTCCGACATTTACATACAGTTGTTCTGCGATGACTCCAAATCCGCCGAGATTGCGTTGATAGACCATGGGGTGCGCTACGAGGTGTCGTCGATCAACGGCTTCCATGGGGAAACCGTGGATGCCCTGTCCATCAGCAGTTTTTGCAAGCCGCTGAACGAGAGCATTGGCGTGCACTACCTGGTCTATGACTTGGATGATCTGCGCGGTGCCCTCAAACCTGACAGTCAGGGCCGTGTTCCCCGTGGCTCGCTGGATGCGGTGCGCCGCCTGTTGACCGAACCCAAGGAGTGAGGCCTGATGCAGACACCTGAGCGCGAGGCTGTTGATACAGCACAAACCTTGGCATCAAAACCGGTATCGCAACGCCGCAGGCAGTTGCTGACGGGGGGCGTGGCCGCTGCCGCGCTGGCTGCCGGTGCGGGTTGGGCCTGGTGGCAGCATCGCCTGGGGCAGCCCAGCGCTGCTGCCCTGGATGGCATTTGGGGCCAGGCCTTTGCGGCGCCGGGCGGGCAGGGCGAAGTGCGCATGCAGGCCTTCCAGGGCAAGCCCTTGTTGCTGAATTTTTGGGCGACTTGGTGCCCGCCTTGTGTGGATGAGTTGCCTATGCTCAACCAGTTCTACCAGGCGCAGCGCGCCAAAGGCTGGCAGGTGCTCGGTCTGGCGGTGGACCAGGATGCGGCGGTGCAGCGTTTTCTGCAGCGCATGCCCTTGGCGTTTCCGGTGGCGATTGCTGGCATGAGCGGCACGCAGCTCACACGCGATCTGGGCAATTCCGCCGGCGGCCTACCGTTTACAGTGGTATTTGGTAGGCAAGGTGAGGTTCAACATCGTAAAATGGGGCAACTTCTTGCATCTGACTTGCAAAATTGGGCAAGTCTATAAGGTGTGCAAGCCGGGACGGCAGTGCTGCCGTTGATCAAAAATCAAAGATATTGAGTCAAATAGGGCGAAATTGGAGTAAATTTGCGCCCTGTTTGATTTTCTAGCCGTTGGAGCTCCCATGGATTTACGCAAGCTGAAAACCCTGATCGATCTCGTGTCCGAGTCGAATGTCTCGGAGTTGGAAATCACCGAAGCAGAAGGCAAGGTTCGCATTGTGAAGGGCGGCGGCGCCGTGGTGCAGCAAATGATGGCCGCACCCGCGTTGCCCGTTGCCGCGCCCGTGGCTGCGGCACCCGCAGCCGCTGCTGCGGCAGACGCTGCGCCCGCTGCAGTGCAAGGCCATACGGTCAAGTCGCCCATGGTTGGCACTTTCTACCGCTCGTCCGCGCCTGGTGCCAAGGCTTTTGTCGAGATCGGCAGCCAGGTCAAGGAAGGCGAAACCGTGTGCATCATTGAAGCGATGAAGATCCTCAATGAGATCGAAGCCGACAAGTCGGGCACGATCAAGCAAATCCTGGGCGAGAACGGCCAGGCCGTGGAATTTGGTCAGCCCTTGTTCATCATTGAATAAGGCCTAGCCCATGTTCAAGAAAATTCTGGTTGCCAACCGCGGAGAGATTGCACTGCGTGTGCAGCGCGCTTGCCGCGAGCTGGGCATCAAGGCCGTCATGGTCTATTCCGAGGCGGACCGCGACGCCAAGTATGTGAAGCTGGCCGACGAGGCCGTGTGCATTGGCCCGGCTCCGTCGGCCCAAAGTTACCTGAACATGCCCGCCATCATCTCGGCGGCCGAGGTGACCGACGCGGAAGCCATCCACCCCGGTTATGGCTTTCTGTCCGAGAACGCCGACTTTGCCGAGCGTGTGGAAAAAAGCGGCTTCCAGTTCATTGGCCCATCGCCCGAGTCCATCCGTATCATGGGTGACAAGGTATCGGCCAAGCAGGCCATGATCAAGGCGGGCGTGCCCTGCGTGCCTGGCTCGGATGGCGAATTGCCAGACGACCCGGCGCTGATCCGCCGCATCGCCAAGGCCATTGGCTATCCGGTGATCATCAAGGCCGCTGGCGGCGGCGGTGGCCGTGGCATGCGCGTGGTGCATACCGAAGCGGCTCTGGTCAATGCCGTGCAGATGACCAAGGCAGAAGCCGGTGCGGCCTTCGGCAATCCGGCGGTGTACATGGAAAAGTACCTGCAGAACCCGCGCCACATCGAGATCCAGGTGATGGCTGACAAGTTCAAGAACGCCGTCTACCTGGGCGAGCGCGATTGCTCCATGCAGCGCCGCCACCAAAAAGTCATTGAAGAGGCGCCGGCCCCTGGCATTCCACGCCGCCTGATCGAGAAGATCGGCGACCGCTGCGTGGCAGCCTGCAAGAAGATCGGCTACCGCGGTGCCGGTACGTTCGAGTTTCTGTATGAAAACGGCGAGTTCTACTTCATTGAGATGAACACCCGCGTGCAGGTCGAGCATCCGGTGACCGAATGGATCACCGGCGTGGACATCGTCGGCACCCAGATCATGGTGGCAGCAGGCGAGAAACTGCCGTTCACGCAGCGCCAGATCAACGCGCAGATGCGCGGCCATGCGATCGAATGCCGTATCAACGCCGAAGATGCCTACAAGTTCACCCCGTCGCCCGGTCGGGTTACCACCTGGCATATGCCCGGCGGTCCTGGTGTACGTGTGGACACGCATGTGTATGCGAATTACTTTGTGCCACCGAACTACGACTCAATGATCGGCAAGCTGATCGTTTACGGTGACACCCGCGAGCAGGCGATTGCCCGCATGCGGACGGCGCTGCTGGAGACGGCCGTTGAAGGTATTTCGACCAATATCCCGCTGCATTCGGAGCTGATGGTGGATGCCAAGTTCAATGCCGGTGGCACCAATATCCACTATCTGGAAGAGTGGCTGGCCGCGCGCAAGCGCTGATGCGCCCCCTTTCATCGTGATAGATGCTGGCATTTCCAAGGGGATGCCAGCTTTTTGCTTTAAGGAAACCTGTCATGTACGAACTGTGCCTGATGTGCCCGGAGGACCGGGTCGAGAGCGTGAGTGAAGCGCTGGATGCGCTGGATGCGCTCAGCGTCTCGGTCGAAGATGCCGATGCCCAGACCGATGCCGAGCAAGCCTTGTTTGGCGAGCCGGGCATGCCTCCGCCCAAGGATGGCTGGCAGCGCAGCCGCATGGTGGCGCTGTTCCCACAGCGCGCTGCGGCCCAAGAGGCGCAGAGCCTGCTGCAGTTGCAGGATTTCTTTGAAGGCTGCGAGCTGCTGGGCATCCGTGAGGTGGCCGAGCAGGACTGGGTCCGCCTGACCCAATCCCAGTTCGCGCCCGTCGATATCACCCCTGATTTCTGGATTGTGCCGACCTGGCATGAACTGCCTGAGGCTGCCACCCGCAGCATCCGCCTGGACCCGGGCCTGGCTTTTGGCACGGGCACCCACCCCACCACCCGCATGTGCCTGCGCTGGATTGCGCAGCGTGGGGCGCAAGGACAGGATCTGGGCCGTGTGCTTGATTACGGCTGCGGCTCTGGCATCCTGGCCATTGGCGCTGCCAAGTTTGGTGCCGTGGACATCGATGCAGTGGACATCGACACTGCCGCCGTGGAGTCGACCGAGTACAACGCCCAGGCCAACCGCGTGCAGCTGCGCGCCGGCTTGCCCGATGCGGCACAGGGCGAGTACCAGACGGTGTTGGCTAATATCCTGGCGACACCGCTGAAAGTGCTGGCTCCGCTGTTGTGTGCGCATGTCGCCAGCGGCGGTCACCTGGTGCTCGCCGGTATCCTGGAGCGCCAGACCGATGAGCTCAAGGCGGCCTATGCCCCTTATCTGCAGCTGGACGTGGCCGATACCGAAGACGGCTGGGTGCTGATGACGGCACATCGCGCGGCCGATGCCGCCGCCGAGGCAGGCCGCTGAACTTCTGACTCTACAATCCACTGCGATGAGCCAGATAACGCGTTGCCCCCAGTGCCAGACCCGCTTCAAGGTGGTGGATGACCAGTTGCGCATCTCCGATGGCTGGGTGCGCTGTGGCAAGTGCAAAGCGGTGTTTGATGCGCTTGCCCACCTGGTACCGGGCGCGGCTGTGCCAGCCCCTGACCAGACGCAGCCCGCTCCCGCGCTAGCGCCCAGGCAGGCGGCAGCGGCTTTGGCCTCTGCTTTTGCCGCAGTGCCAGCCGCCAAGACTGAGGCTGCTGCGGTGCTGATGACGCAGAACTCGCTGCAGATCGATCCGAATGCCCAGGTGCCCGAGCTGTCGGTGCTGGTGTTCCCGCGCCGCGCCAATCTGGGCGGAGATTCGGGCTATGTGGATTCCTCGTGGATGCAGGCCTACGAAGACGAGGCTGCGGCGGCGCTACCGCTGGAGCCGCCAGCCGTTGCTGCGGACCGCAGCGGGCTGGAGAGCCAATGGCAGCCGCTCGCTGACCAGCGGCCCCCATCGCTGCGCAGCAGCCGCGTGGATTTTTCTGCCACCGATGACCTGGCCGAGCTCCAGGCCCGTGAGGGGCGTTTGCTCGAAGCCATGGCCGAGCGCCAAAAGCCTGCCGAGCCGGTGCAGCAGGCGCAGCTCCCCGCGCACGCAACGCCCTTGGCCAGCAGCGATGCGGGCCTGCCGCTGGCACCGTCCTCGCCCTCCAGCCGATTGCCTGATCGGGCCGACCCGCCCATGGAAGATGCTCCCCGTGGGGAGGCGGTTTGCGCAGCGGCAGCGGATGTGGCGCCAAAAGCGCAGATGGCTGCCACCGCCCCAGAGGCCCAGAGCCGCGAAGACGAGGCACTGCTGCGCGACCCCGCCTTGGCGGGGCACACGCTGGGCGCTGGCAAGGTGGAGCCCACGCTGGCGGCGCCGACCAACTATGTTGCACAGATGGACGAAGCCGTGGCGGCTGTCGATACAGCGGCTGTCGATGCCGCCGCTTCTGCCGCCATAGATGCCGCTGCGGAGCCGGGCTTTGTACGCGCTGCCAAGCGCAAGGCCTTCTGGCGCAAGCCCTGGGTGGTTGTGCTGTCGCTGTTGCTCAGCCTGTTGCTGCTGGCGGCCCTGCTGCTGCAAGTGGCGCTGACCCAGCGTGACCGCCTGGCCTTGGCACAACCGCAGTGGCGGCCCGCGCTGCAAGCGGCTTGCCGCATGGCGGGTTGCGAGATTGCCGTGCCACGACAACTGCAGGCCGTCTCTATCGATAGCACCAGTTTCAATGCCGTGGGTCCGCGCCAGTTCAGGCTGCGTGTGGTCTTGCGTAACGCCGCTGATGACCCGGTGGCGGTCCCTTCTTTGGAGCTGAGCCTCAACGACGCCGCAGAAAAGCTGGTGCTACGCCGCGTGCTGGGTCCGCAAGATCTGCAGGCGCCCGCAGCGCTGGATGCCCATGGCGAGTGGACGGCAGAGATGGTCATTGAGGTGGCAGAGGCCGCCGGTGATGTAGTGGGCTACCGGGTGCTCGCCTTTTACCCTTAAATTTGATAACAGAAAGAATGCATCCATGGCTTCGCTGATTTGCGGCTCGCTCGCGTTTGACAACATCATGACCTTTTCGGGCCGCTTTGCCGACCAGATCATGCCCGATCAGATCCATATCCTGAACGTTTCCTTTCTGGTGCCGACCTTGCGCCGGGATTTTGGCGGCTGCGCGGGCAATATTGCCTATGCGCTGCATCTGCTGGGCGGCCAGGCGCTGCCAATGGCCGTGGTGGGCCATGATGGCGACGGCTATGTGGCGCATTTCAAGGAGCTGGGCATCGACACGCGCTTTATCAAAAAGCTCGACGACCACTACACCGCCCAGTGCATGATCACCACCGACATGGACAACAACCAGATCACCGCCTTCCACCCTGGCGCGATGATGCAGGCCCATGAAAACACCATCACCAAGGACTGTGGCGCCGCCATTGGCATCGTTGCGCCCGATGGCCGTGACGCCATGCTCCAGCATGCCGAGCAGCTGCATGCCGCCGGCATCCCCTTTGTGTTTGACCCCGGCCAGGGTCTGCCCATGTTTGACGGCAATGACCTGCGCCATTTCATCAGCCTGGCCACCTGGGTGACGGTGAACGACTACGAAGGCAAGATGCTGAGCGAGCGCACGGGTCTGTCGTTTGCCGAGATTTCTACCCAGGTGCAAGGCCTGATGGTGACCCTGGGCGCGGAGGGCTGCGAGCTGTGGGAAAACGGCGAGCGCACGCATGTACCCGGCCTGAAGGCCGCTGCGGTGGTAGACCCCACCGGCTGCGGTGATGCCTGGCGCGGTGGTTTGCTCTGGGGCCTGGAGCAGGGCCGTCCGCTGCGCAGCTGCGTGGAGCTGGGCAACCGCATGGGTGCTTTGAAGATTGCGGCGCGTGGTCCGCAGAACTACCAGCTTGATTTTGACCCGGCTGCGGTCTGAGGCGGCGGCTCAGCCCCTACAGGCTGAGCCTTTGCATCAAGCCTTCGCAAAGGCCTCCAGCGCCTCGCCCGTCATCCGGTAGCGAATCCATTCGCTTTGTGGCTTGGCGCCCAGGCTGTCGTAGAACTGGATGGATGGGGTGTTCCAGTCCAGCACACTCCACTCGAAGCGGCCGCAATCCTTGTCCACAGCAATGCGTGCCAGATGGCGCAACAAGGCCTTGCCCGCGCCGCTGCCACGGCTTGCAGGATCGACATACAGATCCTCCAGATACAGGCCATTGCGGCCCTGCCAGGTGGAATAGTTGAAGAAATACACCGCAAATCCTATGGCCTGGCCGTCTTGCTCGCAGACTAGGCCATGCGCGGTGGCGCCGGGGCTGAACATGGTCTTGTGCACATGGGCGGGTGTGGAGAGCACCTCGTGCTCGGCATTCTCATAGACGGCCAGATCGCGCACAAAGCGCAGAATGGTGTCGGTGTCGTCGATGGTGGCGGGGCGGATGGTCAATGGCATACGGAAAAGCCGCTGGGGCGCAGGCAAGCAAAGACTCAATCGTACAACGGCATCCAGGCATGCACTGCCCAGGCCAGCAGGATGCCGCAGACCACTCCGCCCACAATCTCGGCGAGGCTGTGGCCCATGCGTTCGCGCAGCGGCTTTGCGGTGGGAGCCGCATCGGGAGCTTGCGCTTGGAGGCGGTTGATGGCCTGCGCATGTTTGCCCACTTGCCGGCGCAGGCTGCTGGCATCGAGCACCACGATGAACGCCAAGGTCAACGCGACGCCGAAAGCCGGGTGGTCGATGCCCTGTCTGAGCGCGACCAGCGCAGCCATGCTGCTGACAATGGCGCTGTGGTTGCTTGGCATACCGCCATAGCCGATCAAGCCAAAGGCGGGCTTGCCCGCGTGCAAGCTGTTGATCAGAAACTTGAGCGAGCCGGCGACCAGCCAGGCGAGCAGCGGGGTCAGCAGATACGACAGGTCCATGCTTATCCTTTCAGCCCTGCCAGTGCCCAGAGGCAGACCAGCACCCAGGCCAGCACCGTCAGCAGCAGCGGCAGATCGCTAAGTAAGGCATCGGTAGGCGACTCGCCGCCATCGAGCTTTTCCACCACATACCAGTAACGAAACAGCCCAAACAGGACCAGCGGTATGGACACCACCAGCTGCGGGCGGACCGACATCACAAACATGCTGTAGAACAGCAGCGCACCAGTGGCAGAAATTTCCGCATAACGCTCCACCAGCGAGACCGAGTATTTCTGCAGCACCGCCCGGGCCTCGGTACCCGTTTGCAGCAGCTCCTGGCGTCGCTTGAGGGCCGCCAGATACAGGGCCAGGCACAGCGTGGTGACAAACATCCAGGAACTGATTGGCACCTGCAGCGCCTGCGCGCCGCCCCATACGCGCAGCACAAAGCCGATGGCGATCGTGAAAATATCCAGGACCGGCTGGTGCTTGAGGTAGTAGCTATAGGCCAGGTTCAGCACCAGGTAGGCAACAATCACCGGCAGCACCTGCGGAGCCCACGGCCATGCGGCCAGCAGCAGCACATACAGCACCAGCAGCAGCAGCAGTGCCTGGCGCACCGTGACCAGGCCCGCGGCGAGGGGGCGGGTTCGGGATTTGCGGGGGTGCTTGCGGTCCTGCTCGATATCACGCAGGTCGTTGACGATATAGGTGGCCGAGGAGGCTACACAAAACAGCACCATGGCCAGCAAGGCCTGCAGCACCGCATGCAGGTCGGTAAACGAGCCCGTGAATACCAGCGGCGCCAGCACAAAGCCGTTCTTGACCCACTGGCGCGGCCGCATCAGGCGTAGCAGACCTTGCAGGCGGCGGGAGGACGAGGAGGGTTTCAGGGGCATGGCGCTATCTTGCCGCTCGCAAGCGATCTAGCAAGCCAAAGATGGCACCTAGCCACAGCAAGATGAAGCCAGGCAGGAAGACGGCTGCATGGCGTTCGACCTCGACCATGCCGTCGCCAAACACCGAGCTGAAGATGCTGTAGAAGCACAGCAAGCCGCCGATCCAGATGGCGTGTGCCCAAAGGAATTGGCGCCCGCGTGGCAGCAGCGCATAAATAAAGGCGCCAGCGGCCAGCAAGGCCATGGTACCGACCATCCCCAGATACAGCCCTCTTGGGGCGCTGACCATCAGTGATGATGGGGACGTGGCGTACATAGCAGGAGACAGCTCACTGGCATGGTGGGGATAGAGCTGCGGGAAGAAGCCATAGACCGGTTGGTAAGCCTCTACCCCCGCGAGCAGTGTTTTGGCGATGGTGGCCGGCTGCTTGAGCGCCAGGTTCAGCAGCTTCAACCGGCTGATGCTGGCAACCTCCGGGCAAATGTTCTCTTTGATGCCATGGTTGAAGGCATGGGCACCAAGCCCAGCCATTTGGGCGCATTCAGGGCGCAGGCCGAGGCTGACGGCTGCTTCTTCGGGGTTGCTGGAATGCATCAACACGCCATAGAAGATGGTGTCGGTGCGGTTGACGCGGTCGATGCCAGCATAGAACTCCTGGCTTTGTGCGGGGCGCAGATAGCTATGGCAGAGGCTGGCCACCAGTACAGCGCAGAGCATGGCTGCGCTGTGCAGGCGGTATTGCCTGCCATTGAGGAGCAGGAAGACGGCAGTCAGCACGATGGCCAGGTAAAAGTACTGCTGGTTGGAAAACCCCAGCATGAAGGTCAGCGCAGCCAGCAGCAGCGAAGCCCAGGCGCTGCGCGAGAACGCATCCAGGCGGCAGGCCAGCAGGGCCATGACGACAAATAAGGAGAAGAACAGGCTGCTGAAGACGGGGTAGAGCGACTGGAAATACAGCAAGGTGCTCATGTCCCACCACAGCAGCACAAAGCAGATGCTGAGAAAAACGCGCAGGCGCATGCTGCGCAAGGCCCATATCAGCGCTGTATAGGCCAGCAGCAGGATAGCCAATTTGGTGTAGGCCAGATGCTGGATGGGGAAGGTATCGCCCACGTTGTGGCCGAGCTTGAGCGCGCTCAGATAGAGGGCTTCAGCCGTGGGGTTGCAGAACTGCCAAAGCCTTTCGTCGTTGTAGTGCAGCAGGGGCACAACCCGGTCAGGCGCGGGGCTGTGGAAGGCTTCGGACTGGGCATCAAAGTTCCAGATGCCGACGCAGCCGGAAGTGCGCAGAAAGTCAAAGTTATTGGGGTAGCCCAGCACAGGCGAGTGCATGCTGAACGTCAGAAAACGGATGATGCCCATTAGCAGCAGCACGGCTATGAGCAGCCAGGGCCAGCGGGCGCCATGGCGGGTGGAGACGAAGGCTTGCATGGGCGCTATTGTCCGTTGGCTGCCAGTACCTTCTGCACAATCTGGAAATGGTCTTCAAAAAACTCCGCCTCTCGCGCACGGATGGCGTCTACGCTAAGCCAGAAGGCCTCGGCCGCATCATCGTCGGCGCGCACCGCCGGCTTGGGGCTGCGCTGCAGGTCGAAATAGTGGACGTGGGTGATGGTGCGGCCGCGCTGGCTGCGGCCAGGGTGGTCAAACACGGTGACCGATTGCAAGCTGGCCTGGAGTTGGGTCTCGTCCAGCGCGCAATGCGTTTCTTCCTGCAGCTCGCGCAGGCAGGACTGCCACAGGTTGTCGCGCGGCTCGACAAAGCCGCCGGGCAGCGCCAGCAGGCCTTTGCCTGGGGCATGGCCACGGCGGATCAGCAGCACCTCGTTGCCGCAACGCAGCAGCGCATCGACAGTGACAAAGACCGGTGGGTAGGGCGCTGCCGCCCAGGAGGCCTGGTAGCGGCGCAGCATCTGCCTTTCGGTTTGCAGCGCGGCATATTCAGCGCTCTGGCGGAACTGCTGCAGGAACTGCAGCGAACTGGCGGGCAGCATATTTGCCAATGGGGTTAGCGCATCGGCCGAGCCATCGCCTTGCAAGCCAAAGTAGGCATCGCGGATGGGGGTGGCGTCGATGCTGTTCTGGCGCGGCAGGCTCACCAGCTCCCAGCCGGGGAAGTGGGCCAGGTAGCTGCTGCTCTCGTCCTTGAAGTGGCCCACCAGGCCAATGCGTGCGCCAGGAGTGCTGTGGCTGGTGACGGCTTCGCGCACGGCGGTCACCCAGCGCGGCTCATCGTAGTAATCGCGGATGGGCACAAACACCAGACGTGCGGCATCGGCGGGGTTCAGCGCTGCAGCAAACATCTGCGCACGCTCTTGCCAGGTGAAGGGGTTCTTGGGGCTGCGGGCCTGCAGCGCGGACCCCAATACCACCACCACCTTGCTGGCGCGGGCAAGGGCCTGCTGCAGCAAGGCCAGGTGGCCCAGGTGCGGCGGCTGGAAGCGGCCAATCAGTACGGCCAGGTCATAGTGCTCGTTAGCTGCGGTCATGTCTCAGTGTCTTGGTGCCAGCGGGTGTGTTGGCTTGGGATTATGCGCTGCGGACAGGCCTTGCTGCGGTTAAGGGTGGCAAGAGCGGCTGATCGCCGCGCTTTGCGCTCAAGGGTAATACGCCGCAATCGGCATTTGCCGGCCGGTGCCAAAGGCGCGTGGGCGCAGGCGCAGGATGGGGGGCGCCTGGCGGCGCTTGTATTCGCTGCGGTGCACCATGCGCTGCACCTTGGCCAGCATTTGGCGGCCGGTCTCGGTCTGTGTCAGCTGTTCGACAAACAGGCGGGCAGCGTCGTATTCCTGGGTGGACAGACGCTGGCCTTCGATGAGGATCTTGAGGATTTCATCAAGCACCGCATAGGGTGGCAGGCTGTCCTCGTCCTTTTGGTCGGGTGCCAGCTCGGCCGATGGTGGTTTTTGGATGATGGCCTCGGGGATCAGCTCGCGCCCGGCGCTGTCATTGATATGGCGCGAGAGTGCAAACACCTCCGTCTTGTACAGATCACCGATCAGGCCCAAGCCGCCATTGGTGTCGCCATACAGGGTGCAGTAGCCCACCGATATTTCAGACTTGTTGCCCGTGGTCAGCAGCAGATGGCCAAAGGCATTGCTGTACTCCATCAGGATGGTGCCGCGGATGCGCGCCTGCACGTTCTCCAGCGGCAGGCCTTGCAGGGGTGTGCCAAAGCTGGCCTCGAACTGTCTGGCGTAGCCCTGCACCAGGTCGGCAATAGGATGCTTGTGCAGGGTGATACCCAGGTTGCGGCACAGGGCCATGGAGTCATCCACTGAGCCGCTGGAAGAGTAGTGCGAGGGCATGGTGATGCCCACCACGTTCTGGGGACCGAGCGCCTCAGCGGCCAGCGCCAGGGTCAGTGCCGAATCAATACCGCCTGAGCTGCCGACAACGACTTGGCGGAAGCCGCAGCGGCGTGCGTAGTCGCGCAGGCCCAGAATGATTTGTTGGCGGTAGAACTCCATGGTGGGCAGGCCTTCTGCTGGTGGCGCTGCAGGCTGCTCTCCACCTGGCAGGCAGAAATTGCCTTTATCAAAGCCCAAGGTACAAACCGCTTGCACAAAGCGGGGTGCTTCCCAGACGATGCCGCGCTCGGGTTGCACCGCAAAGGAGGCGCCGTCGAACACGATCTGGTCCTGGCCACCTATCTGGTTCACATAGAGAATCGGCAGTCCATGGCGGCGTGCAGCCTGGCTGAAGATGTGGTGGCGCTCTTCACGCTTGCCCAGGTGGCTGGGGCTGGCATTGATGCTGACGACCACATCGGGGGCGGCGTCGGCCATGCGCTCGAAGGGGTTGGTGGCGTAGTCGGCGCCGCTGTCGTTCCAGCCGTCTTCGCAGATCAGAAAGCCGACCTGCATCTGGCCGATGCGCAGCACCTTGGCCGCATCGCGGCCGGGCTCAAAGTGGCGGCGCTCGTCAAAGATGTTGTAGGTGGGCAGCAGTTGTTTGTCGTACTGCAGGCGGATGGCGCCGTTGTGCAGCACCAGCAGGCTGTTGTGCAGATGCTTGCCGGGGCCGGTGGCGCGGGTGGGCGCGCCCAGCACCCAGTGCAGCTCGGGCAGCTGCTGGCTCTCTTGCAACAGGCGTGCAATGCCGGCGTCGACGCGGTCTAGAAAGTCGGGCTCGTCGAGCAGATCCCCGGGGTAGTAGGCGGTCAGCGACAGCTCGGCAAAGACGACCAGTTGCGCGCCTTCGGCCTGTGCCTGGCGGGCGGCCGCGACCATCTGGTCGATATTGCCATCCATGTCGCCCACGGTGGGGTTGAGTTGGGCCAGGGTGATCTTGAGCATGGCAGCCCCCTTAATGCGTCACATGAAAGACTTGCTTGAGGTAGGCCAGGTAGGTCTCATCGTCGCACAGGGTTTTGCCTGGGCTGTCGCTGAGCTTGGCCACCGGTTGACCATTGGCATGGGTGAGCTTCATCACGATGTTGAGCTGCTTGAGGCCCATGTCGTTGGCCAGTTGGGTGCCAATGCCAAAGCCGCACTGGATGCGGTCTGCAAAGTGCTGGTAAAGCGCCAGGGCCGTGTCCAGGGTCAGGCCATCGGAGAACACCAGACGTTTGGCATGCGCATTGATGCGCAGTTTGGCGTAATGTGCCAGCGCCTTTTCGCCCCATTCATAGGGGTCGCCCGAGTCATGGCGCAGGCCATCGAACAGCTTGGCAAAGTACATGTCGAAGTCGGCCAGGAAGGCATCCATGCCGACGGTATCGGTCAGCGCAATGCCCAGGTCGCCCCGGTATTCTTGCACCCAGTCTTCCAGTGCGGCGATCTGGAAATCGCGAAGGCGTACCCCGTGGGCTTGGTAGCTTTGCAGGTATTCATGGGCCATGGTGCCGATGGGCACCAGGTTCAGATCGCGGGCCAGCAGCACGTTGGAGGTGCCTTTGAACCATTGCGCGGTCTGCGTGGCAAAGGCCTGTACCACCTCGCGCTGCCAAGGCGCGGAAAAGCGGCGGCGCACGCCAAAGTCAAACAACTCAAAGGGGTGGCGGTGCTTGGCCTCTTGCGCCAGCTCTTGCAGGCGCATTATTTTTGCGCCCAGGCGTTTGCGCCCTTCGGTGAGCGCGCTGGCCTGGTCAAAGCGGCGGAAGTACAGCTCGTTGACGATGGAGAGCACAAAAATCTCGAAGCCCATCACATGCACCTGGGGCCCATGGGCGACGATGCGCAGGCCGTCGCCATCGGCCTCCACCTCGATGAAATCGCGCTGGAACTGGAAGATGCGCAGAAAGTCGATGAAATCGCTTTTCATAAAGCGCAGGCTGGCCAGGTAGTCGAGCTCGTCTTTCTTGAACTTGAGCGCGCACAGCGCATCGATCTCGGCGCGGACCTCGTCCAGCAGATCCACCAGAGGAAACTCGGTCTGCGAGCGGCAGACAAAGCGGTAGGTGGACTGGGTCTGGGGATGGCGATGGAGCATGGCCTGCCACATCGTGAATTTGTACAGATCGGTGTCGAGCAGGCTGGTGATGATGGGCTGCATGCTGCGTCTTTCTCTATCGAAAAATGGGTACTTCCAAAGCGTGTTTATAAATTGAAAGCGGTGCTGGTGCAGCAGCGTACTCCGATGGCGCGCATTTGCTGCAAAAAGGTGTCTTGCGCAGCTTCAAAGCCGGCGACGGGGCTGATGCAGTCGGTCAGCAGCACAATGCGCGAGAAATCTTCTGCACCCCACAGCGGCGCGATGTTCTGCACGATGTGCTCGGTGGTGGCGCGCACGCAGTGGCTGCCCGCTTCACCGGCAATCACCAAGGTATCGGCCTGCGCCAGCTGCTGCAGCAAGGCGGTGTTCAACTGGGTTTCCGGGTCTTGCGCATCGGGCACCTCGGCGCAGATGGCGCTGTAGTGTTCGGTAAAGGGGTTCATGCCCTTGAACACATGGTGCACCGCGCGCTGGCGCTGGCTTTGCCATTGGCGGCAGGCGTTGAGCACGTCGGCATGCACGCCATGGCCAATGCTGCCAATCTCGCAGTGCAGCGGCCAGACCATCAAGGTGTAGCGGCCCTGGGCCTCCAGCGCATCGAGGTAGGCGAGGGTCCGTTCGCGCGCATCTGGGTTGCGGGGGGTGTAGCTGCCAGCGCGCATCTGCGCGGCGGTGATGGGCGTAAAGGGCTGCACTGTGCTGCCGTCGCCTTGCTGCCAGAAGGCGGGATGGGCAATGTCATAGCTCTGGTGGGAGTCGAGGGTGACGGTGATTCCGTCCAGCTGCAGGCTTTGGCGCGCTATCCATTGCGCCAGGCGCTGCATGTCTGCGTGTGCGCCTGCGACCGGTAGGCTGGGCGCATAGGCTGCCGTGGCTGCGGCGCTGGCCGGGCGCCAGTCGGGTGGCAGATCGCAAAAGTCGTTTTGCGGATCGATGATGAGCAGCTGTGTGCGTTGGCGCATGTCTTTCTCCTTCGATAGGTTGCAGTCTAGCCTAGTTAAAATATTTTTGCAACTAACTGAGGGTGAGTGCTGAAAGATCTCGTTCGGAGTGGCAGTGTTGTTTGAATAATGAGGTCAGCAAAGGCATACTGCAGCCATGAGAGCTACTTGGTACAAAAACGATGCAAAGTGATGCCGCCCACGCTCAGGTGCTGACCACCGTGGATGTCGTGGTGCTGACTTTGGTAGAGGGCGTGCTGAGCGTTGTGCTGCTGCAGCGTGAGCGCGCACCCTATACGGGGGTCTGGGCCTTGCCGGGTGGCTATATCCATGCGCAGGAGGACGCCGATGCCCAGGCGAGTGCTGCGCGCGTGCTGCGCAGCAAGGCAGGTATCGAAAACGCTTATCTGGAGCAGCTGGCCACCTTTAGCGGCCCAGCGCGTGATCCGCGTGGCTGGTCGGTCGCCATCAGCTACTGCGCGCTGATCCCGCAGCAACAGCTGCCCGCACATAGGTCGGATCTGAAGATCGTGCCCGTCAGCGCCGTCGGCCAGCTGCCGTTTGACCATGGGCAGATTCTGCAGACGGCACTGGCCCGGGTGCGCAGCAAGAGCCAGTACTCGTCGCTGCCGGTGTATTTTTTGGGTGAGAGCTTTAGCTTGCCGCAGCTCCAGCAGGTCTATGAAAGCATTTTGGGCGAGCCTGTGAACAAGGTGAGCTTTCGCCGCAAGATGGATGAGCTGGGCATGCTGGAGCCGGTGCCTGGCGCCATGCAGGCGGGTGGCGCGCATCGGCCTGCGCAGCTGCACCGGGTTCGGTCGGAATATAGGCAGCAGCTGGCACTGACTGCGAGAGGATTGTGATGTAGAAGATCACGCAATAAAAAATCCGCCGGGATTGCTCCAGGCGGATTGTGCTAGGGCTGACCTAATTACTTCAGGCCTGCAGCAGCGCGAAGCAGCGCAGCCTTGTCTGTTTTCTCCCAAGTGAACTCAGGCTCCTCACGGCCAAAGTGGCCATAAGCTGCCGTCTTGCTGTAGATCGGGCGCAGCAGGTCCAGCATCTGGATGATGCCCTTGGGGCGCAGGTCAAAGTGCGCGGCTACCAGCTTGGCGATCTCGGCATCGGGAATCACGCCGGTGCCTTCGGTGTAGACGGTGATGTTCATCGGGCGGGCCACACCAATCGCGTAGGCCACCTGCACCTGGCACTGGCGTGCCAGACCGGCAGCGACCACGTTCTTGGCCACATAGCGGGCGGCGTAGGCAGCGGAGCGGTCCACCTTGGTGGGATCCTTGCCGGAGAATGCGCCGCCGCCGTGGGGGCAGGCACCGCCGTAGGTGTCCACAATGATCTTGCGGCCGGTCAGGCCGCAGTCGCCTTGCGGGCCGCCAACGACAAAACGGCCGGTGGGGTTGATCAGGTATTTGGTGTCCTGCAGCCATTCCGACGGCAGCACGGGCTTGATGATCTCTTCGATGATGGCTTCGGTGAAGCTGGCCTTCATCTTGGTGGCGCTCTCCGACTGGTCGGGGCTGTGCTGGGTCGACAGCACCACGGTGTCGATGCTGTGGGGCTTGCCATCGACATAGCGCAAAGTGACCTGGCTCTTGGCATCCGGGCGCAGGAAAGGCAGACGGCCATCCTTGCGCAACTGGGCCTGGCGCTCCATCAGACGGTGGGCGTAATAGATGGGCGCGGGCATCAGCTCAGGGGTTTCGTCGCAGGCATAGCCAAACATCAGACCCTGGTCACCGGCGCCGGTGTTCAGCTCGTCATCGCTGGCCTTGTCCACGCCCTGGGCGATGTCCTGGCTTTGCTTGTCATAGGCCACCAGCACGGCGCAGCCCTTGTAGTCGATGCCGTAGTCGGTGTTGTCGTAGCCGATGCGCTTGATGGTGTCGCGGGCCACCTGAATGTAGTCCACGTTGGCGCCGGTGGTGATTTCACCGGCCAATACCACCAAACCCGTGTTGGTCAGTGTCTCGGCTGCCACGCGGCTGTGCGGATCTTGGGTGAAAATAGCGTCCAAAATCGCATCAGAGATCTGGTCGGCTACTTTATCGGGATGGCCTTCGGACACTGATTCCGAGGTAAACAGAAAATCGCTGTTTGCCATAAACAAAAACTCCTTCGTTAACTTGGGCAATTGCGTTGCCCTAGCCTTGAAGGAGCCTGGCGAACGCTTTAGCAGTTTGTTTTTTAACGTCGCCCTGCAAGTTGCTCTTTAACTCAGCGACCCACATATTCTAATGCCTTTCTTGTTTCGACTATTTGCTGCGCTGCCGTTGTGGCTATTGCATGGACTGGGCGCTGGCCTGGGCTGGCTGACCTTTGCGGCCTCACCGACCTACCGGCGGCGATTTCTGACCAATGCCCGGCAGGCGGGCTATGCCTTTGCTGACATCAGAAAAGCGGTGGCACATACGGGCCGCATGGTGGCCGAGGTGCCGCGACTGTGGTTTGGCGCGCCGCTGCCTTGCGATATCCATGGCGCGGAGGTGATTGAGGAGGCGCTGGCTGCAGGCAAGGGAATCGTTTTTCTGACGCCGCACATGGGCTGTTTTGAGCTCTCGGCACAGTACATGGCGCGGCGCTGGGGTGTGGTGCATGGCCCCATCACCGTGCTCTACCGCCCTGCGCGCCAGGCCTGGCTGGCCAAGCTGATGGAGACGGCGCGCACGCGGCCCGGCCTGGCATCGGCACCGACGACGATGTCGGGGGTGCGGCAGATGATCAAGGCCTTGCGCCAAGGCCATAGCGTGGGCCTGCTGCCCGACCAGGTGCCGCCTGATGGGCAAGGTATTTGGGTGCCTTTTTTCGGCAAGCCGGCCTACTCGATGACCTTGGCCGCCAAGTTGGCCCAGCAGACCGGTGCGGCTGTTATATTGGCCCGCTGTGTGCGCCGGCCGCTGGGCCGGGGTTTTGATCTGTATGTGCGCGGCTTGCAAGCGCCGCTGGCCCAGGAATCCGAAGCCGCCGTATTGCAGATCAACCAGGAGATGGAGCGTCTGATCCGCGAGAGCCCTGAGCAGTACCTGTGGGGCTATGCGCGCTACAAGCAGCCGCGCAGCCTCGTTGCCGCTCCCTCGGAAGGTCAAAAGCATGGGTAAGTTGTTTATTGCGTGGATGTGGCTGATGTCGCACCTGCCTTTGTCGGTATTGCGCGGCCTGGGCTGGCTGATGGGCCGGGCCTTGTTTTACCTGGTGCCATCGCGCCGCCGCGTTGCACTGCGCAACCTGGAACTGTGCTTTCCCGAAGCGAGCGAGGCGCAGCGCCTGGCCTGGGCCAAGGAGAGCTTTGTAGTGTTTTGCCAAACCTGGCTGGACCGCAGCTGGCTGTGGTTTGCACCGCAAAAGACCTTGGAAAAGCGCACCCGCATGACGGGCGCCTTGCAGGAGCTGGAGGGCGATACCCCCACCATCATCTTTGCACCGCATTTCTACAGCATGGATGCGGGCGGTACGGCCCTGACCATCTACTGCAACCGGCCTTTCACTTCGATCTTCTCGACCCAGCCGAATGCCGATATCGACGCCTGGATCCGCAAGGGCCGGCAGCGCTTTGGCGATGTGCGCATGCTCAACCGCGATGACGGCATCAAGCCCATCATTGCCAGCCTGCGCAAGGACAAGGGGTTGCTGTACCTGCTGCCCGATATGGACTTTGGCCCGAATGACTCGCTGTTTGTGCCTTATTTTGGCCAGGTCGCTGCCACCATCCCTTCGTTGTCGCGCTTTGCCCGGCTGGGCAAAGCCAAGGTGATTGGCATGTACACGCGGCTGACGCCTGAAGGCTATGAGGCGACTATCTCGCCAGCCTGGCAGGATTTTCCCAGTGACGATGTGGTGGCGGACACCACACGCCAGAATCGCGAGCTGGAAGCGCAGATCCGCACCATGGTGCCCCAGTACTACTGGGTGCACAAACGCTTCAAGACCCGGCCCGAAGGCCAGCCCTCGCTCTACCAATAAAGAACAAAGGCCCTTTCGGGCCTTTGTTGTCGCGCGCCTAGGCTGGCGCCCTAGCGGTTTATTGTCCGTCCGAAGCAGCTTCGGGCGCTGCAGGCGCAGCCTCGGGGCTGGTCAGGCCTTCGGGGTGGGACCATTGCCACAGCAGCTGGGCCACCTGGTCCACATTTTGCTTTTTCAGGGCGCTGAACAGCATCACCTCGCCGCCGCCGGCGTTGAGTTTGGTGATGGACAGGATCTTGGCCTGCTCGACGCGGGTCAGCTTGTCGGCCTTGGTGAGCAGGATCAGGAACTTCAGGCCTTGCTCCACCCGGGGGCGGATGATGTCGAGCAAGGCTTCGTCCAGCTCGGTCAGGCCCAGGCGCGGGTCGCAGAGCAGCACAATGCCGGTCAGGCTTTGGCGGCTGACCAGGTAGTTCACCATTACCTGCTGCCAGCGCTTCTTGTCCTCGCGCGACACGGCGGCATAGCCGTAGCCGGGCAAATCGGCCAGCACGGCATCGGTCACGCCCTTTTTGCCCAATGAGAACAGGTTGATGTGCTGGGTGCGGCCAGGCCTTTTGGAGGCAAAGGCCAGCTGGTTCTGCTGGGTGAGGGTGTTGATCGAGGTGGACTTGCCCGCATTGGAGCGGCCGACAAAGGCAAACTCCGGCACATCGACGACGGGCAATTGGTGCAGCTGTGCAGCGGTGGTCAGAAAGCGGGCGGTGTGCATCCAGCCCATAGCCGCCTTGCCATCGATACCAGGGCTTGGCGTGTCTGCAACGGCTTGGGGGGTACTAGGTGTTGTCGTCATGTGCATTTGAATCTATCTAAGGCATCATTGTAGAATCCGGCCGGTTTGGCCTTATACCTATAAACCAGACAAAGACCCACGATATGAAGTTGATCGCCCCTTTGCTGACAACGGCTGTACTGGCTTTTTCTTCTTTTTCTGTGTATTCGGCGACCGATACGCCCGCGCGATCGGCCAAGCCGGACCTGGTCAAGGGCGAGGCCAGCTACACCGCCGTGTGCGTGGCCTGCCACAACGCAGACGGCAATGCCTCGATCGCCATCAACCCCAAACTGTCCCAGCAGCACCCCGAGTATTTGCTCAAGCAGCTGCAGGAGTTCAAGTCCGGCAAGCGCAAGGACCCGGTGATGCAGGGCATGGTGGCGGGGCTGTCGGATGCCGACATGCTTAATATCTCGGCCTGGTTGGCCAGCAAACCGGGCAAGCTGGGTTTTGCCAAGGACAAGGACACCGTGGCATTGGGTGAGCGCATTTACCGCGGCGGTCTGCCAGATCGCCAGATCGCTGCCTGCGCGGGCTGCCACAGCCCCAATGGCGCTGGCATTCCCGCCCAGTACCCGCGCCTGGCCGGCCAGAACGCCGACTACGTCAGCAAGACCTTGCATGATTTCCGTGATGGCAAACGCGGCAACAGCTTGCAGATGACGGGTGTGACCGCGAAGATGAACGACAAAGAGATCAAGGCAGTGTCGGACTATATTGCGGGGCTGCGCTAAGCCAAGGCTCTGTTGTGGGGCCTTTTTCCTGGCCTTTTCTAGCCTCTTGGCCCTTGCTAGCGGTCTGCATGCTGTCCGCCCAAGCCAAGTCATTGAGCGGGTTGCGGGGCATTGGCCTGAATCTGGGGCTATCCCTGGTCCTGCAGACTAAACTTAGGCGTCCTGCGAACTTGTGTCCCGGTACTGACTCCATGGGATGCGGACGGGCAGCGCAGCAGCGGTCTTGCCCCTGCTTTTCACCGATAGCGTCGTACCATGTCTGAATCTTCCCCCCTGCAAACGCAGCTACAGCCCCAACTGGCCACCCGGGCCGTGTACGAGATGCTGTCGTCGATGCGCTTTGCGATTGCGCTACTGTCCATCATCTGCATTGCATCGGTCATTGGCACGGTATTGCGCCAGCATGAGCCCGCCGTCAACTATGTCAACCAGTTCGGTCCCTTCTGGGCCCAGCTGTTCCTATCCCTCAAGCTCAACGCGGTTTATAGCGCCTGGTGGTTCTTGCTGATCCTCGCGTTTTTGGTGACCAGCACCAGCCTGTGCATTGCCAAGCACGCACCCAAATACCTGGCAGATTTGCGCCAGTACAAGGAAAACCTGCGTGTTCAGAGCCTGCAGGCCTTCCACCACCAGGCCAGTGCCCATCTGGCAGAAACCCCGGCGCAAGCAGCCCAGCGGCTAGGGGCACAACTGGCCGTAAGTGGCTGGAAGGTGCGCTTGCAAGAGCGCAGCGATGGCTGGATGGTGGCCGCCAAGGCCGGTGCGGCCCACAAGATTGGCTACCTGGCGGCGCACAGCGCGATTGTGCTGATCTGCCTGGGGGGCCTGCTCGATGGTGACCTGATCGTGCGCGCGCAAATGCTGATGGGCGGAAAAACCACCTTCAGCGGAGGTGGCATGTTGGCGGATGTGCCCGAACAGCATCGCTTGCCGGCCAGCAACCCAACGTTTCGCGGCAACCTGATCGTGACTGAGGGCGCGCAATCGGGCACGGCCATCCTCAACCAATCGGACGGCATCTTGCTGCAGGACCTGCCGTTCTCGGTGGAGTTGAAGAAATTCATTGTCGAGTACTACTCCACGGGGATGCCCAGGCTGTTTGCCAGCGAGGTGGTGCTGCACGACAAGAAGACCGGGGCTTCCGTGGAAAAGCGCATCGAGGTCAACCATCCCGCCAGCTACCAGGGCATTGAGATCTACCAATCGAGCTTTGAGGATGGCGGCTCGCGCCTGCAGCTGCGTGCCGTGCCCTTGGTAGCGGGCATGAAGAGCTTTGAGGTGCAGGGCGAGGTAGGCGCGTCCACGCAAATCAAGCTGGGCGAGGGCCAGCCGCCGCTGGAGATGGAGTTCACCGGTCTGCGCACCATCAATGTGGAAAACATGGGTGGCAACCCGGGTGATGCGGCGCAAGGCGCGACCGATGTGCGCAAGGTGGACCTGAGATCCAGCCTGGACAACCACCTGGGCGCCGGCAACAAGGTGCTGACGCCCCGCGACCTGCGCAATGTGGGGCCCAGCGTGAGCTACAAGCTGCGCGATGCCTCTGGCCAGGCGCGCGAGTTCAATAACTACATGCTGCCCGTCGACATGGGCGATGGCCAGCCGGTCTACCTCTGGGGCGTGCGCGAGACCCTGGCCGACCAGTTTCGCTACCTGCGCATTCCCGCCGATGACCAGTCGAGCTACCGGGGCTTTTTGCGCCTGAAAGCCGCGCTGCAGACGCCGGCGATGCGCGATCGCGCGGTGCAGCAGTATGTGCAGGGCGCCGTGGAGGCGGGACGGCCGGCGCTGCGCGAGCAGCTCTATGCCTCGGCCCTCAAGGCCTTGGTGATTTTTGCCGGTGATGAGCAGCCAGGCGCAGACAAGGTCACGGGCTTGCAGGCGATTTCGGCCTTCATGGAGCAAAATGTGCCGGAGGCCGAACGGGCAAAGGCGGGTGAGGTGCTGGTGCGCATCCTGAACGGGGTGCTGTTTGAGCTGATGCAGGTGGCGCGGGCCGATGACGGGCTGGCACCACTGGAGCCCAACGAACAGACGCAGCGCTTTATGACCCAGTCGGTGCTGTCACTCAGCGATGCGCTGCTGTACCCGGAGCCGCTGGTGTTTGAACTGACCCAGTTTGACCAGGTGCAGGCCAGCGTCTTCCAAGTGGCCAAGGCCCCGGGCAAGCTGGTCGTCTACCTGGGCTGCCTGTTTTTGATCTTGGGGGTGTTTGCCATGCTCTATGTGCGCGACCGGCGCCTGTGGGTTTGGCTGGCGCCACGCGCCGATGGCAGTGCCGATGCGCGCATGGCCTTGTCCACCAACCGCCGCACCCTGGATGTGGACCGTGATTTTGACGACCTGAGCCAAAAGCTTCTGGGCGCAAGCCCTAGCGGAGAACAACGATGAATACTGCGTCAACCAACCTGCAGCCTGGCACAGCGGGCACCGTGGTCCAGACGGTAGAACTCAACCCGGGTTATTTCAGCAGTCGTTCGGTGCTGGACTGGCTGTTTGCGTTGGCGCTGGCCATGGGCGGCGGTTTTGCGCTGTTTCTGTATGGCCACCACATGGATGGCTATGAAAAGGGCATCTTGCTCGCATCGGTGCCTTTTTTCATCTGGTTGGGCTGGTTTTGGCGGCCGCTGCAGCTGCTGATGGTGGTGGTCACAGCGCTGTCGCTGTTGGCGATTGCGCTGTACCGGGTGGATGGCGCGGGCCAGATTGCGCGTTCTGAGACGGTGTTTGGCCTCAAGTACTTTCTCTCCAGCCAGTCGGCCATTTTGTGGATGAGCCTGCTGTTCTTCATGAGCACGGTGTTTTACTGGATTGGCCTGCTCTCCAAGGGCGAGGGCTCTGCCTTGTCGGTGGTGGGCAGCCGCCTGACCTGGCTGGCCATTGTGATGGCCCTGGTGGGCACGATGGCGCGCTGGTACGAGAGCTACCTGATGGGTCCGGACATTGGCCATATCCCCGTCAGCAATCTCTATGAAGTGTTTGTGCTGTTTGCCTGGATGACGGCGCTTTTCTACCTGTACTTTGAAGCGCATTACCAGACCCGGGCGCTGGGCGGCTTTGTGATGTTGGTGGTCAGTGCCTCGGTTGGCTTTTTGCTGTGGTACACCGTCGCACGCCAGGCCCATGAGATTCAGCCGCTGGTGCCTGCGCTGCAAAGCTGGTGGATGAAGCTGCATGTGCCGGCCAATTTTGTCGGCTACGGCACCTTTGCGCTGGCTGCGATGGTGGCGCTGGCCTACTTGCTCAAGGCCGCCACGCAGCGCGCGCTGTGGATCGGCCTGGTGCTCGTGCCCATGCTGGTGCTGGTGCTGCCTTTGGTGGCTTTCCGCATCTGGGGCGATGAGAGCCTCTACCCCTCGCTCGACAAGACTTTGCGCATGGCCTTGCCGCTGGAGCTGTTCTTTGGGCTGATGATTGTGCTGCGCAGCTGGATCAACCGGGGCACACCGCGCCTGCAGATCATGGATGACCTGATGTACAAGGCCATTGCGGTGGGCTTTGCCTTTTTCACGATCGCGACGGTGCTGGGTGCGCTGTGGGCGGCCGAGGCCTGGGGCGGCTATTGGAGCTGGGACCCCAAGGAGACCTGGGCGCTGATCGTGTGGCTGAACTATGCCGCCTGGTTGCATATGCGCCTGGTCAAGGGGCTGCGCGGCACGGTCTCTGCCTGGTGGGCGCTGGTGGGCCTGGTGGTGACGACCTTCGCCTTCCTCGGGGTGAATATGTTCCTCTCAGGCTTGCACAGCTACGGCACCTTGTAAAGGGCGCCGGGGTCTGCGTCACTGAGGGCGTTGCGGCACCGGGGAGATCGGCTGCTGGGGCAGCCGGTAGTTCTGGTTGTCCATCAGGTCGATGCCGCACATCAGGTGGTCGAGCCAATCGAAGAACTGGGCAATGGCCGGGCCCATGATGGGGGCACCATGCTGGGGCACGATCAGCGAAATATCCAGCTGGCGCGCCATCGCTACCCACAGGCGCAGCACCTTGTTGGAGACCATATAGCGCCGGTGAAAGCCCTCCATGCGCGCCATGTGCGGGGCCAGGTCCGTCACCGGCGTGCGGGCGATGTAGCCATCGGTCATCGAGACCCCCAGGTCCCCGGTGAAGAGGATGCGGCTGATCGGGTCGTAGAAATGGAAGTTGCCTTCGGCATGCAGAAAATGGGCGGGCAAGATATGCAGATGGCTTTGGCCCAGGGGCAAAATACCGCCGGCATCATGCACGGGGATGACGCGGTTTTCCGTTTTGCCGACCTTGGTGAAATGCGGCACAAAGCGTTCCCAGACGCGTGAGATGACCAGGGAGGCGCGGGTGGAGGTGAGCCAGCGATCCAGCGAGGCAATGATGTCCGGGTCGGCATGGGATGCGATCAAGTAGGACAGCTTGTGCGGCGAGAAATAGCGCACCATGCCCATGTACAGCTCATTGAAAGCAAGATTGCCGCCCGGGTCGATGATGGCGCCGGTGCCATGGTCGACAATCAAGAACTGGTTGGCCTGCACGGCCTGCGCATCCTCTTCCACCAGGTCGGTGAACATCAGACAAGCGTGCTGCTCGTCACGGTACAGTTCCACAGGTTCCAACGCCATCTCTTCCGCCCAGTTATCAATTGCAACGGGCGTGACTGTAACGGGGTGTAGTAGGTTGGACCTTGAGGTGGATCAAGGATGCGGGCTGGCTGCGCGCTAGAGCGCAGCAGCCCGCGCTGAATCAGGGTTTGGCAGCCGGCTGCATCACCGTGGAGGGCTGCAGCTGTGGCTCAGGCCGGTCTGGCGCGCTGGGGTCCAAGGTCTGCGGCAAGGTTGCCCGGTTGGCGGCAGCAGGCTCGGTGGGCAGGTACAGCGGCCCGCGTTGGCCGCAAGCAGCCAAGAGTGCCGCACCGGTGGCAAGGACAATGGTCCTGCATACAATTTGGTAAATACTCCACATTGAAGCATTGTAATGAACGAACTCGAATACCTGGATGCGGCAGAGAAACTCTTGTTGGCGGTTGAGCAAACCTGCGACCGCATCAACGATGACACCGATGCCGACATTGACGCCCAGCGCGTGGGTGGCTTGCTGACCTTGGTTTTTGCCAACCGCAGCCAGATCATCGTCAATCTGCAGCCGCCCCTGCATGAGGTATGGCTAGCTGCCAAGTCGGGTGGCTACCACTACAAATGGGATGGCAGCGTATGGCGCGATACCAAGACGGGCAATGATTTCTTCGCCGACCTGACCCGCGACGCCAGTGTCCAGTCCGGTTTGGCACTGGCTTTTAGCGCCTGAGGGGAGCGCGCCCATGTAAAAAGGCCAGCCCGTAGCGAATACGGGCTGGCCTTTTGTCTGGGTGCTGGTGCTGTGTCAGTTGCGGAACAGATCCAGGATTTTGTTGCGCTCTTCGGCATTGGGTGGCGGCACCATGGTGCCTGCCGTGGACGCGGCTGAATCCAGGCCCAGGTTGGGTGCGCTGCGTGCGTACTCTTCGTAGTACCAGTCGCCGCCTTGGTTGACGAGGCCGCTGGGAGGCGTCATCTGGGCCACCGGCACGCCTTTGAGGGCATGCTGCATGTAGTTGATCCAGATGGGCAGGCTCAGCCCACCCCCATATTCGCGCGCGCCCAGGCTGCGTGGGTTGTCATAGCCCATCCAGACGACGGCCGCATTGGTGGGCTGAAAGCCGGCAAACCAGGCGTCGACGGAGTCATTGGTGGTACCGGTCTTGCCATAAATGTCCGGGCGCTTGAGCTGGGCCTGGGCCTTGGCGGCTGTGCCGTAGCGGGCCACATCCTGCAGCAGAGAGTCCATGATGAAGGCATTGCGGGCATCGATGGCGCGGGGCAGGTCTTCCACACTTGGCGGCGTGAATTCCGACAGCACATTGCCCCGGTGGTCGGTGATCTTGGCAATCAGGTAGGGGTTGACCCGGTGCCCGCCGTTGGCGAACACCGAATAGCCGGCCACCATTTGCATTGGTGTGACCGAACCTGCGCCCAAGGCCATGGGTAGGTAGGGCGGCTGCTTGTCGGCATCAAAGCCGAACTTGGTGACCCACTCTTGCGCCTTTTTCGGCCCGACTGACTGCATCACGCGGATGGTCACCAGGTTCTTGGAGCGCGCCAGTGCCTGGCGCATGGTCATCGGGCCATCAAAGCGGCCGTCGGAGTTCTTGGGTTCCCAGGGCTGTTGGCCCGCCGAGCCCGGAAAGCTCAAGGGCGCGTCGTTGATGACCGTCGTGGGCGAGAAGCCCTTCTCCAGGGCTGCCGAGTAGATAAAGGGCTTGAAGCTGGAGCCCGGCTGGCGCCAGGCTTGGGTCACGTGGTTGAACTTGTTCTTGTCAAAATCGAAACCGCCGACCAGCGCCTTGATCGCGCCACTGCGGGGATCAAGTGATACAAATGCACCTTCGACCTCGGGCAGCTGGGTCAGCTCCCAGGTCTTCTTGGCGGTTTCCATGATGCGCACTACGGCGCCGGGGCGCAGCTTGGTGTTGGGTGGCGCCTTGTCGCTCAGGCCCGATTGCACGGGTTTGAGGCCATCGCCGGCAATGCTGATGGGGTCACCGTCAGCCCGGATGACTACCACTTTGCGTGCACTCGCCTCCAGCACAACGGCGGACAGGATATTGCCGTTGTCCGGGTGCTGGGCCAGCACTTCGTCGATGGCCTCATCGCGTTCCTGGCCGGCAGCGGGCAGGCTGATGAACTTCTCGGGTCCACGGTAGTGCTGGCGCTTTTCGTAGTCCATGATGCCTTTGCGCAGCGCATCGTAGGCGGTCTCTTGGTCGCTGGCGATCAAGGTGGTGTAGACATTGAGGCCGCGGGTGTAGGCCTCGCTGCCGTATTGCGCAAAAATCAGCTGGCGTGCCATCTCGGCCACATATTCAGCATGCACCCGGTTGTCTGCATAGCTGGAGCGGATCTTCAGAGGCTCTTCGCGCGCCTGGCTGGCCTGGGCTGGTGTGATGAACCGGTTCTCTTCCATGCGGTCGATGATGTAGAGCTGGCGGATGCGGGCGCGCTTGGGGTTGCTGATCGGGTTGTAGGCCGAGGGTGCCTTGGGCAGGCCGGCGAGCATGGCCGCCTCCGCCACGGTGACATCCTTGAGCGGCTTGCCGAAGTAGGTCTCGGACGCGGCGGAGAAGCCATAGGCCCGGTTGCCCAGGTAGATCTGGTTCATGTAGATTTCCAGAATCTGGTTCTTGCTCAGTGCATGCTCCAGCTTCAAGGTCAGCAGAATCTCGTATATCTTGCGGGTATAGGTTTTTTCAGACGACAGATAAACGTTTCGGGCTACCTGCATTGTGATTGTGGAGGCTCCCTGGGCCTTTTGGCGCCCCAGGTTGGCAAGCAAGGCGCGCGCCATACCCTTGTAGTCCACGCCGCTGTGCTCGAAGAATCGTGTGTCCTCAATTGCCAGCACTGCATCAACCATCACCTTGGGGATTTCGTTGATGGGCGTCAAATTGCGGCGTTCTTCGCCAAATTCCCCCAGCAACGCACCTTCGGACGAGTAGACTCGCATCGGCAGCTTGGGGCGGTAGTCGGCCAGCTCTGAAACATCGGGCAGATTGGGGTAGGCCATGGCCAAGCCCACGGCGACCACGGCAGCACCCGCAATGGCAGCAGCTGCGAGCAGGGCCAGCAGCCAGCCAAAGAATTTCAGCGCCTTGTTGGCGAAGCTGGATGGCTGGGCTTGCTTGGGCTGCTTGGCTGGAGATTTTTCAGGCGTTCTGCGTGAAATCGGAGCGTCTGGATTCATAGGGACAGACCGTCGAGATGAGCTTGCATAAGCGGGGGATGCTATCACGCAGCTGCTGACCGTGTGGAAAGCGCCTGCTTTGAATTAGCTTGTGACAAACGTCATGCAGCGCCCAATGTATCCCTTGTATCGTATTGTTTTGACAACGAATTGGGGCTGGGAGCAGGCGGTTCTTTGCTGCGCGACTATCTTGCTGATAGCATTCATAGGGGGTGTTAAGTTTTGTAGCTCAATATAGAGCAAATTAGGGAGGAGCCCATCTTGGTCTCAATGGGATCTTTGTTCCGACGCCAGCCGCCTAGCCTGCTTGGGATAGATGTGAGCGCGTCGAGCATCAAGTTGGTTGAATTGGGGAGGAGTGGCAGTGGTCAATATGTGGTTGAACGCTGTGCACAAGAGCTGCTGGAGCCTGGCTGGGTGACTGAGTCGGGCATCGAACGCTTTGATGAGGTGGCCGATTCCTTGCGCCGTCTGGTCAAAAAAAGCGGTACGCGCACCAAACAAGCAGCGCTGGCTTTGCCGCTTTCTGCCGTGATTCAGAAGAAAATCGTGCTTCCATCTGGGCTTTCGGAGCTCGAGATGGAGTTTCAAGTTGAATCAGAAGCTAACCAATACATACCATTTTCCCTCGATGAGGTGAATCTGGATTTCTATGTCATTGGCCCATCCGCCAATTCGGTGGGTGATGTCGATGTCCTGATCGCCGCAGCACGCAAGGAAACGGTGCAGGACCGACAAGGTTTGGCTGAAGCGGCAGGCCTCAAACCGGTGGTGCTGGAGATCGAGTCCAATGCCACCGCGCTGGCCGCCAGACGCCTGATCAGCAATATGCCCAGCAAGGGCAAGGATGCCTTCATTGCCATTTTTGAAATCGGTGGCAGTGCCTCTTTCTTGCAGATCATCCATAACAACCAGGTGATCTACGAGCGTGACCAGTCTTTCAATGGTGGTCAACTCACGCAGATGATCATGCGCCAGTACGGCTTCTCGCAAGAAGAAGCCGAGCAGAAAAAACGTGGCAATGACCTGCCTGGCGACTACAAGCAAGTCGTACTCAAGCCCTTTGTGGAAAGCATCGGGCAGGAGATCAACCGCGCTTTGCAGTTCTTCTTTACCAGCACGCCACACAACCGCATTGACCATATCTTGCTGGCAGGCGGCTCGGCCGTGCTGAGCGGCTTGACGGATGCGGTGATTGACGCGACCGGCTTTGCGGCGTCTGCTGCCAACCCGTTTGAGGACATGGTGATGGATGCGGCGGTGCGCTCGCGCAGCAAGAGCAAGGACTTCACCACCTACCTGACGGCCTGTGGTTTGGCGCTGCGGAGGTATGCCGCATGATTTTGATCAACCTGCTGCCGCACCGCGAGGTGGCGCGCAAGAAGCGCAAAGAGAGTTTCCAGGCATCGATGGTGGCCGCTGCCCTGGTGGGCGCCGTGGTCTGTGGTGCCGTTTACATGTTCTACCAGTACAAGATCGATCTGCAAGGCGAGCGCAATGCGCTGCTCAACCGCGAGATCAAGGCTTTGGATGTGAAGATCGCCGATGTGGCCAAGATTGATGCGGAAATCGCTGCACTCAAGGCCCGGCAGAAGGCCGTGGAGGATCTGCAGTCCGACCGCAATCTGCCCGTGCATTTGCTCAATGAGCTGGTGCTGCAGTTGCCCGACGGTGTTTATATCGAAAGCCTCAAGCAGCAAGAGCAGACGGTGCAGATTCAGGGCATTGCGCAATCGAACGAGCGCGTCTCCGAACTGCTCAACAGCCTGGCGACCAAGACACCTTGGCTCTCCAAGCCCGAGCTGGTCGAAGTGGTGGGTACCACCACCCAGGTCAATGCCAAGGAAAGAAAACGGGTTGCCGGCTTTAACCTGCGCTTTGGCCTGGTGCGCTCCAGCGATGTGGAGCAGGCCAATAACGCTCAGGGTCTGAAAAAGTAAGGGCGATCATGGCTACGAAAAAAAATATCCAAGCGGGAGAGGCGTTGAAGAGCTTTCAGCGCCAGTTTCAAAACCTCGATCCCAAGGACCCCTCCGTATGGCCGGCCGCACCTCGTGCGGTCTTGTTGCTGTTCATTGCGGCCTTGGTAATTGGCCTAGGCTGGTATGCCTACCTGAGCAATTTCGAGGACGAGTTGACCGCCTCGCAGGCCCAGGAACTCAAGCTCAAGGAAGACTACAAGACGCGTTTGCGCAAGGCCGTCAACCTCGATGCGCTGCGCAAGCAGCGCGAGCAGGTGCTGCAGTACGTGACCCAGCTAGAAAAGCAGTTGCCCAGCAAGGCGGAGATGGCAGCCCTGCTGTCCGATATCAACCAGGCGGGCATTGGCCGCAGTCTGCAGTTTGACCTGTTCAAGCCAGGGCAGACGGTGGTCAGAGACTACTATGCCGAACTGCCCATTACCTTGAAGGTCAATGGCAAGTACCACGATATCGGGTTTTTTGCGGCCGATGTCGCCAATCTCTCCCGGATCGTGACTTTGAACAATATCGCTTTGGCACCCGCTAACAAGGACAGTGCTACCTTGGCGCTGAACGCCACGGCCAGAACCTTCCGCTATTTGGATCCGCAAGAACTCCAAGAGCAGCAAGCTGCGAAGTCCAAACAAAAAGGGAAGAAGTAGGGTGGGATATGCATACATTGTCTAAATGGATAGGCGCTGCGCTGGCGCTATCGCTGTTGGCGGCTTGCAGTGATGAAGGTGACAACCTGCAGCAGTGGATGCAGCAGGAGCAGGCCAGCACCCGACCCGCGGTCAAACCCATTACCGCCCCCAAGGAATTTGTGCCGCAAGGCTACCTGGCCAGTGCCACGTTGGACCCCTTCAGCAAGGAGCGGCTGGCGGCTCTGTTGGGCGGGAGTGCCAATGCACCCGCCGCCATCTCGGATGCACTGGTTGTGCCCGAGCGTGCCCGGCGCAAGGAGCAGCTCGAGTCGCTTCCTCTGGACACCATCTCGATGGTGGGTTTCTTGAGAAAAGGCGGCCTGGATGTGGCCCTGGTCAAGGCCGATAGCCTGATCTACCAAGTCAGCAAGGGCATGTACATGGGCCAGAACTACGGAAAGATAAAAAGCATCAGCGACAGCACGATCACCCTGCGTGAGATCGTGCAGGACGGCGTAGGTGAATGGATAGAGAGAGATGCAGTGCTTGAGCTGCAGGAGGCCAAAAAATGAAGAAATTCAGCGTATTAATACCACTGGTGGCCCTATTGCTGCCATCCTGGGCATCGGCACAGGGGCGTATCAACAAGGTCTCGACCCTCGTGCGTGATGGCGTCGAGCTGGTCAAGATCGAGACCGAAGGCGCACCGCTGGTCTTGCCCGAGACCTTCAGCATCCAATCTCCCGCGCGCGTGGTACTGGATCTGCCTGGATACAAAAGTGCCTTGCCGAACAACCGTCTGGAACTCAACCAGGGTAATTTGCGCTCTTTGAATGTGGTCGAGACAGACACCAAAGCGCGCGTGGTGCTGAACCTCAAGGAAAGCACCACCTACAAGACGGAGATCAGTGGCAGTGATCTGCTGGTGTCCCTGGAGCCCGCCGCCAAGGCGGTGGCCACAGCCAATGCGCAGAACACCCAGTTCGCAGAAGACGGTAACAACTTCTCGCAGCCGCTGTCGGACCTGGATTTTCGCCGCGGCTCCGATGGGGCGGGGCGCCTGGTCATGACCTTGCCCAACAACAAGGTAGGTGTGAACATCTCCAAGCAGGCCGACGGCCTGACCCTGGAGTTGCAGCACACCTTGCTGCCCGAGGCCCTGCGCCGCAAGCTGGATGTGGCTGATTTCGGCACACCGGTCGGCATGATCTCGTCGCGCCAAGCAGGCAGCACCGTGTTTGTGCAGCTGAAAAACACGGGCGAATGGGAGCACAGCGCCTACCAGAGCGACAACCAGTTCGTGGTGGAAGTGCGCCAGCGCAAGACGGACCCGAACAAGCTCGGCTCCTCGGGATCGTTTACTGGTGAAAAGCTCTCGCTGAGCTTCCAAAACATCGAGGTGCGTTCCCTGTTGCAGGTGATTGCCGATTTCACCAACTTCAATATTGTCACCTCGGACACCGTTAATGGCGCGCTGACCCTGCGTCTCAAGGATGTCCCCTGGGACCAGGCCTTGCAGATCATTCTGGATGCCAAGGGTCTGGGCATGCGCAAATCCGGCACCGTGCTGTGGATTGCACCCAAGGACGAAATTGACGAGCGCATCCAAAAGGACTTTGACGCGGTCGCCAAACTTGAAGAGAAAACGCCGCTGCAGACCCAGGCCTACCAGCTGAATTACGCCAAGGCGACTGAGTTGCTCAAGCAAATTACCTCCAATTCCGGCGGTGGTGGTGGTACGGGCGGCACCCAGAGCCGCTTTCTGACAGCACGCGGATCGGCCATTGCCGAGCCCCGCACCAACCAGCTGTTTGTGACCGATGTGCCCGCAAAACTGGAGGAGTTCCGACGCCTGCTGGTGACCTTGGATATTCCTGTGCGCCAGGTGCTGATCGAGGCGCGCATTGTGGAGGCGCGCGACACCTTTGGCCGTGCGCTGGGCGTGCGCTTGGGCGGTGGCGATATGCGCGCCGCCAATGGCGGTGATGGCGGCTACGGCATCGGTGGTGGTAACCGGGTTGGCTTTGGTACCAGCTACGACAATGCCGTCGGAACCACGGGTATGGGTGGCTCCAACACTTCCAACGGTAGCTTTGTGAATCTGCCAGCGGTGCTATCCACCGGCGGTGGCAGTGGTTCGTTTGCGCTGTCCATCTTCAATTCAGCTGCCAATCGCTTCTTGGCGCTGGAACTGTCGGCGATGGAGGCCGATGGCAAGGGCAAGATTGTGTCTAGCCCCCGCTTGATTACGGCTGACCAAACCAAGGCCCTGATTGAACAAGGTACGGAAATTCCATACCAGAACTCGGCCCAGAATGGCGCGACCACAGTGGAATTCAAAAAGGCGGTGCTGAAGCTTGAGGTGGTGCCCCAGATCACGCCAGAAGGCAGCATCATCCTGGATCTGGATGTCTCCAAGGATTCCCAAGGTGCAAACACCACGGCTGGTCCTGCAATCGACACCAAGCATATCAAGACCCAGGTCTTGGTGGAGAATGGCGGGACCGTGGTGATTGGCGGTATTTTCGAGCTCTCGGAGACACAGACTACCAATAAAATTCCATTGTTGGGCGATGTACCGGTGCTTGGGAACCTGTTCAAGAGCAATGTTCGAGAATCGGAAAAGCGCGAGATGCTGGTGTTCATCACCCCGAAGATGATTTCAGACCGCGGTGAAATGCGTTAATTAAGATAGACAGGGAGAGTTATGAGAAATTTGTTGAAGCCTTTGGTGTTAGTTGCGCCGCTGCTGCTGGCAGCCTGCGGTGGTGGTGGTGGCAGCGGCGGTGAATCGCAGCAGCAGTACAGCATCAAGCTGACGTCTTCCAAAACAGCAGTGCCGGTGAATCTGACATCGACCTTGCCCGGATACGGGGGAGACTATTACCCCTATATGTCTACCCTTTACATTCAGGCCAATGCGGGTGGCAATCCAATTCCTAACCAGGAAGATGGGGCCTTTGCCTGCAATATCACATCGGGATTGGACTCTGGAGCGCTTTATTACTTGGATGGCAAGGATGAGCATACGGTGGATGTGCCATCCGGAACCGGAACGATTAAGGTCCCAGGTTCCTATCGCAATATTTCTTTGGGCTCGAATGCTGGTGGGGCATCGTTCCACATCATCTCGCGTGGTATCGCTGGTGATGTCACCGTGCAGTGCAGCGTTACCGACCCACGTGACAACAAGGTCTATACCGACCGCGCTACCGTGAAGGTCGGAGGCGGTAGCACCGCTACCCCTGCAACGGTCACGTTCACGAACCAGACCGAGTACTTGGGCTCGCGTGACAACCTGAATGACATCCCAAATAGCGTGGTGGTGCAGGCTACGGTCAGAAACGACAATAACCAGCCCATCACCAGCACGGGCAATGCCAATCTGCAGGTCAGCATCGTGCCGAACGCCGCATCGGACGGCGCCAAGCTGTTTGTTGGAGGCCAGTCATATAGTGGTTCCATGCAGATCAGCACAGTCAATGGCATCGGCCAGTTCTCGGTTGCGAGCGGTCCGGCCTCTGGTGCTCTGCTGCTGCGCTTTACGGTAGATCGTGCAGACAATGACCTTACCAACGGCATTCAAGAACCAATCACCCAATACACAGTGATTCCAGTAGTGCATGGGCTGGCCTCCAGCGCGCTTACCATTCCTGCATCCGAGCTAGCACAGACTGTGCAGAATGCTGAGCCTTACGTCCATGCCTTAATTGCAGAAGGCGGTGTTGCTCCTTTCCTGTGGTCCACCAGTTCGACCCTGCCGACAGGTCTGAGTCTGAGCTCGAATGGTCTGATTTCGGGTACACCCAATGTCAAAGGCCCTGGCCAGTACACCGTGGTGCTGAATGTGCGCGACGCCAATGGTGCCACTGCCCGCCAGACCCTGGTGCTGACCATTGTGGGTAACCTGCCGGACAACCCGGTGGCCTTCACTATCAACGGTTGTACGGGTTCGTCGGCATCGCCTTGCGAAATCGCATCGGTGGAAGTGGGAACCTCCTACACCTACACTTTCTCTGCCACTGGCGACAATGTGACTTGGGTTTTGGAAGGTGCACCTGCTTGGATGCAGTTGGTGGGTCAAGGCTCTACCGGCCGCATTGCTTCAGGCTCGCCACTGACTTGTGCGCAGGTAGCCACCTATCGCATGTTTGTGACTGCCAAAAACGCAGCGAACTCGGTAAGCCGTGAAGTCACTTTCCGAGTAACCGCTACTGGCGAAGCCTGCAAGCCGGTGACTCCGACGACCCCCGGGACGACGTAATCAATCAGCTGTAGATCCACAAGGGTCTGCCCCAAGAACCTCCGGCAAGCCGGAGGTTTTTTTATGCCTGCCATTGCCGCTATCATGGCAGTCCGTTTTCAGGATGTAGCGCGATGGCACCTTCCTTGTGTTTGATTGGGCTGCCCGGCAGTGGGAAATCCACCATTGGCCGGCAGCTGGCACGCCTTTGGGGTGTGGATTTTGTTGATTCCGACCATGTGATCGAGGCCCAGTTGGGCTGCTCCATCAAGGATTACTTCTCGGCCCATGGCGAGCAGGCCTTCCGCGATGTGGAGGCCCAGGTGATTGCGACCTTGGCGACACGGGAGCGGCCCTGCATTCTGTCCACCGGCGGTGGTGCGGTGCTGCGGCCGGAGAACCGCGCGGTGCTGCATGCCCACACAACGGTGTTTTACCTGCAATCCAGCCCGGAAGACATTGCCCGGCGCCTGCGCAACGATACCGGTCGCCCCCTGCTGCAAGGCGATGACACGCTCAAGCGCCTCAAGGATTTGCTGGCCGTACGTGCGGCCCTGTATGAAGAGACCGCGCATTACCGCATCGACACCTTGCGCTGCGGCACCGGCCAGGTCATGCGCAAGGTCAGCATGCAGGCCGAGCTGGCGGGCCTGGTTCCACAGCTATCGCCTACCAGCGCAGTCCCTGCGGCAAGTCCCCGATAATAGGCCGGCGACACCGTACAACTTCCCGACGCAAACACCTGTGACCGACACTGTTCATATTGATCTGGGCGACCGCTCCTACCCCATCCTGATTGCTTCTGGCCTGCTCGCCCAGGCGGAGACATTCGCGCATTGCCCCAAGGCCTCGCAGGCGCTGATCGTCAGCAATGACACGGTGGCGCCGCTCTATGCCCGCCAACTGCAGGCCGCGCTGGCACCCCATTATCCCAAGGTGGAACTGGTGGTGTTGCCTGATGGTGAGGCGCACAAGAACTGGACAACCCTGCAAGGCATCTTTGATGCGCTGATGCACAACGGTGCCGACCGCAAGACGGTGCTGTTTGCGCTGGGCGGTGGGGTTGTGGGTGATATGACCGGCTTTGCCGCTGCCAGTTTTATGCGCGGCGTTCCTTTTGTGCAGGTGCCCACCACCTTGCTGTCCCAGGTGGATTCATCCGTCGGCGGCAAGACCGGCATCAACCACCCGCTGGGCAAGAATATGATCGGCGCCTTCTACCAGCCGCAGCTGGTGGTCTGTGACCTGGATACCTTTGACACCCTGCCTGCCCGTGAGCTGAGCGCCGGGCTGGCCGAAGTCATCAAATACGGGCCCATCGCCGATATGGCCTTTATGGATTGGCTGGAGGCCGAGATGCCCGCGCTGATCGCCGGTGACAAGCGCGCGCTGGCCCATGCCGTGCGCCGCAGCTGCGAGATCAAGGCCGACGTCGTCTCCAAGGACGAGCGCGAGGCAGACCTGCGCGCCATTCTGAACTTTGGCCACACCTTTGGCCACGCCATCGAAGCCGGCATGGGCTACGGCGTCTGGCTGCATGGCGAGGGCGTGGGCGCCGGCATGGTGATGGCCGCCGAGCTGTCCCAGCGTCTGGGTCTGGTCGATGCCGCCTTTGTGCAGCGACTGCGCCAGCTGATTGCCCGTGCGGGCCTGCCAGTGCGCGGCGCCATTTTGGATGCCGATGACAACGCCGGCCGCTATCTGGAACTGATGCGCCATGACAAGAAATCCCAAGCCGGTGCGATCCGCTTTGTGCTGATCGATGGCCCCGGCAAGGCGGTGGTGCGCGAGGCACCTGATGCACTGGTGCGTGAAGTCATCGACTTGTGCTGCGCCGAGCCCGCGCAGGCCTGATGGCATGGACGACAAGCAGGCGCGCTTGATGCAGCCAGCCGAGCCTCAGCAGATCTGGACCGAGCTGGGCCTCGCGCCCTATGCCTGCTTCTCGCACCGCAGCCAGGGCCGTCTGCATGCCCAAGAGGCGGCGCCCACGCGCAGCGCCTTCCAGCGCGACCGCGACCGGATCGTCCACTCCACCGCATTCCGCCGCCTGGTCTACAAAACCCAGGTCTTTTTGAACCACGAGGGCGACCTGTTTCGCACCCGCCTCACGCACTCAATCGAGGTGGCGCAGTTGGGCCGTTCGGTGGCCCGGGCATTGCGCATCAATGAAGATCTGACCGAAGCCATCTGCCTGGCCCATGACCTGGGTCACACCCCCTTTGGCCATGCAGGCCAGGATGTGCTCAATGACTGCATGCAGGGTTTTGGCGGCTTTGAGCACAATATGCAGAGCCTGCGTGTGGTCGATACGCTGGAAGAGCGCTACCCCGATTACAGCGGCCTGAACCTGTGTTTTGAGACCCGGGAAGGCATCCTCAAGCACTGCTCCGCCCGGCATGCCCGGCAACTGGAGCAGCGCGAGCCCGGCGGCGTAGGCCAGCGCTTCTTGCTCGGCCGCCAGCCCGGGCTGGAAGCCCAGCTGGCCAATCTGGCCGACGAGATCGCCTACAACGCCCATGATGCCGACGATGGCGTGCGCTCAGGCCTGATCAGCCTGGAGCAGCTGATGGAGGTGCCCCTGTTTGCCCGCTATGCCAAAGAGGCGCTGGCGGAGTACCCGCAGCTGCAAGAGCCGCAGTGGCGGCGCAAATGGCTGTACGAGGCTACGCGCCGCATGCTCAGCGAGCAGATCTATGACGTGATCCGCCACACCAGCGCTGGTCTGCAGGCCGCGCAGCCAGCCGATGTGGATGCCGTGCGCCAACTGCCCGCCCTGGTCGGTTTCAGCAGCACGATGGCGGCGGAGTCGGCCGAGCTCAAGCGCTTTTTGTTCAAGAACCTGTACCGCCACCCGCAGGTAGTGCAGACCACGGACCAGGCCAAGGCCGTCGTGCGCGAGCTGTTTGCCATCTACCTGGCCGATCCGGCCCAGATGAAGCCGCGTTATGCCAGCCGTGCTGCCGGTCTGGAACCCGTCGCTTGTGCCAGGGTGGTGGCCGATTTCATCGCTGGCATGACGGACCGCTATGCACTGCGGGAGCATGAACGCCTGACCGGTCAACGCGTCCTCGTTCCCTGAATACCGGACTTCTGCATCGGCGTCATGGCTTAGCGCAGGCACTGGCGAAGCCGCCCTCGCTACAATAGTCACCCCAGCGTCAGCCTGTGCCCGCCCGCGGCCATGTGCCGTCTTGGCGCCTAGCGCCCACCCACATCTACGGGGTGAGAAGGCCCGCAGACGCCCACGCTGGCCACCCATAACTCCACCAGAAAGCCTCACATGACCGATACCCATGCTGCGCCCGCGTCTGCGGATGAGCCCTTGCACGAAATGGTGATTGCCGACACCGTGAACTGGCTGGAAAAGGCGGTCATTGGCCTGAACCTCTGCCCCTTTGCCAAGGGCGTGCATGTCAAGGACCAGATCCACTATGTGGTGAGCACCGCGCAAGATGCGGAAGGGGTGGCCCATGATCTGCATCGTGAGTTGGAAGCGCTGGCGGAAGCCAACCCGGACAAGCGCGATACCACCTTGCTGATCCTGCCGCAGGCGCTGCATGACTTTCTGGATTTCAACGATTTCCTCGAAATCGCCGACGAGATGATCGATGAGTTGGATTTGGGCGGCATCTTGCAGGTGGCCTCGTTCCATCCGCTGTTCCAGTTTGAGGGCACCACCGTCGATGATGTGACCAACTGCACCAACCGCGCGCCGTACCCGATCCTGCACCTGCTGCGCGAGGAGAGTATCGACAAAGCGGTGGAGGCCTTTCCCGAGGCGGATGCGATTTACGAAAAGAACATGGAAACGCTAGGTGCCCTGGGTCTGGAAGGCTGGCTGGACCTGGGCGTCGGCCCGCGCTGCCCCTTTCCGCACCAGGGCGCTGCTGCCAGCGACAAGGCCAAGGAATGAAGACGATGAAAGCACCGCGCACTGCAGGCCGTGCAGCCACCAAGCCAGCCGCACCAGACGTGGCCCAGCAGCTGGAGCTCAAGCCTGGCCAGTCGATTGAACTGCTCAAGGCCCTGCACATCCTCACGCGCGATGGCAAGCTCAACCAGGATTCGCGCCGCAAGCTCAAACAGGTCTACCACCTCTACCAGTTCATCGAGCCCTTGCTGACCGAGCTGGGGGCGCAGGACCACCCGGTCAGCCTGGCCGACCATGGCGCCGGCAAGTCCTACCTGGGCTTTATCCTCTACGACCTGTTCTTCAAAAACCTGGGGCGCGGCCATATCTACGGCATCGAAACCCGTGCGCCGCTGGTCGAGGCCTCGCAGCAGCTGGCCGCTGATCTGGGTTTTGACCGCATGTCGTTCCTGAACATGTCGGTCGCCGATTCCACCCGCACGGATGCGGTGCCCGAGCGCTTTGATGTCGTGACTGCGCTGCATGCCTGCGATACCGCCACAGATGACGCCATTGCCTTTGGCCTGGAAAAGCACGCCCGCGCCATGGTGCTGGTGCCCTGCTGCCAGGCCGAGGTGGCGGCATGCCTGCGCCAGAACAAGGCCATGAACCTCACGCGCACCCCTTTGGCCGAGCTGTGGCGCCACCCCATCCACACCCGCGAGATGGGCAGCCAGATCACCAATGTGCTGCGTTGCCTCTACCTGGAAAGCCAGGGCTACCAGGTGACGGTCACCGAGCTGGTCGGCTGGGAGCACAGCATGAAGAACGAGCTGATCCTGGCCAAATACACGGGCCAGAAGAAGCGCGCGGCGGCAGAGCGGCTGCAGCAGCTTTTAGTGGAATTTGGCCTGGACCAGTCTTTGCAACACCGCTATCGGCTGGAGCAAGTCGCCGCCTGAGTAGGCGTTGCAGGCGCTTTATAGCGCAACAAGGTATCGCTTCCATGACGATACGGTGACGTCATCGGAGATTCATGGAGCCGTCATTTTCGCTTTCTAGACTGGGCCTTCCCTACGGTGGTCCAACAATCAGGAGAGTCGAAGCGATGAGCAAATCCATATCCGACAAAGTCGTTCGCAACACGGGCGACAACACCCCTTTCAGCACCATTCTCGAAGCGCATATGTCGCGGCGCTTGGTGATGCGCGGCAGCCTGGGCTCGGCCCTGGCGCTGTTTGCCGGTGCCAGCATCTCCGCCTGCGGTGGCGGCGGCGATGACGACAAGGCAGTGAAACTGGGCTTTGCCTCGCTGCCCAACTCGATGACGGACGCCTGCGTCGTGCCCGCCGGCTATGTGGCTTCGGTCATCGGTGCCTGGGGCACGCCACTTAACGACCAGGCAGCGCCCTGGAGCAACGAAGGCCGCAACACCTCGCAAGACCTGCTGCACTCCACCGGCATGCACCATGACGGCATGCACTACTTTCCGCTGGCGGGCAGCTCCAGCGAAGGCCTGTTGGTGGTCAACCACGAGTACATCGACGAAAAGGCCTTGCACCCCAACGGCCCCACGTCGGTGGCTGGCAAGCGCCCTGCAGAAGAGGTGCGCAAGGAAATCAATGCCCATGGCGTTGCCGTCATGCATGTGCGCAAGCAAGGCGGCAAATGGGAGATCATCAACAATTCCCGTTACAACCGGCGCTTTACCTCGGCCACGCCGATGAACCTGTCCGGCCCGGTGGCGGGCACCGACTGGGTCAAGACGCCGTTCTCGACCACCGGCAGCCAGGTGCGCGGCACCAACAACAACTGCGGCAATGGCACGACCCCTTGGGGCACCTACATCACTGCGGAAGAAAACTGGGCGGCCTGCTTTGTCAACACCGGCGAGCAAACCGCTGCGCAAAAGCGCGTGGGCGTGCAGGCCAAGCTGGGCCGCTACCAGTGGGAAACGGCAGCCGGTGATGCGACCGAGCAACAAGGCGAGTTCGCCCGCTTCAACATCACCGCCACGGCCCAGAGCGGGTTGCAGGACTGGCGCAACGAAGTCAATGGCTTTGGCTACCTGGTCGAGATTGATCCCTACGACCCCAGCAGCACGGCCACCAAGCGCACCGCCATGGGCCGCTTTGCCCACGAAGGTGCCGCCTACGGCATCCCGGTCGCGGGCAAGCCACTGGCCTTCTACAGCGGTGATGACTCGCGCTTTGAGTACATCTACCGTTTTGTGTCCGAAGCGCTGTGGGACCCCAAGGATGCCGCGCGCAGCGACCGCATTGCCGTGGGCAACAAGTACCTGGACAAGGGCACCTTGTATGTGGCCCGCTTTGATGCCGAAGGCAAGGGCGAATGGCTGGCGCTGACCCCGGCGACCAAGGGCAAGGACGGCCGCAGCCTGGGTGAGGCCTTTGGCAATATCGATGCCATCCTGATCAACACGCGTGGTGCGGCCGACTTTGTCGGTGCCACGCCGATGGACCGCCCCGAGTGGACCGCTGTGCACCCCAGCAATGGCGATGTGTACCTGACCCTGACCAACAACACCAGCCGCAATGCCGAGCGTGGCACCAACCCCGCCAACCCGCGCCTGAACAATGTCAACGGCCATATCGTGCGCTGGCATGACGACGCCGGTGCCAACACCTTCCGCTGGGACATCTTTGTGTTTGGCTCGGATGCCGCCTCCAACGCTGACACCAACCGTTCGGGCCTGACCGAACTCAACCAGCTCGCCAGCCCCGATGGCATTGCCTTCGATGACCGCGGCATCCTCTGGATCCAGACCGACAACGGTATCGATGGCGGCCGCAACAACGCCGTCGCCAAGGCCACCAACGACCAGATGCTAGCCGTGGTACCCGGTGCCTTGAAGGATGCCAAGGGCACGGGCCCTGTCATCAACGCCGCCAACCAGGCCGAGCTGCGCCGCTTCTTTGTCGGCCCCAACGAGGCCGAGATCACCGGCTTTGCCTATACCCCCGACCACACCAGCATCTTCCTCAACATCCAGCACCCGGTGAACTGGCCCGCCTATGGCACGGCCGATGCGACCCGCGCGCCCGATGGCACGGTGCGCCCGCGCTCGTCGACGGTGGTGATCCAGAAGGCGGACGGCGGCCCGATCGGCGTCTGATTCTGTAGTTACTCCCCATAGAAAAAGCCGCCGACCTTGGGCATCCAGGGTCGGCGGCTTTGTTATGAGCGCTTGCTAGGTGGATCAGCCTGCGGTTGCGCCCGAGGTCTTCACCACTTGCTTCCACTTTTCGTTTTCAGCAGCGATGAACTTGCCAAATTCGGCCTGCGATTCGGTCACCACTTCGCCGCCCTGGTCGCCAATTTTCTTGATTACGTCAGGCTTTTGCAACACCTTGATGATGGCGGCATGCAGCTTGGCCTGCACATCGGCGGGCGTCTTGGTGGGGGCGAACAGGCCAAACCAGGAGGTGGCCTCGTAGCCGGGCACGCCGGCTTCGGCAACGGTCGGCACATCGGGCAGCTCGGGCGAGCGCTTGGCGGTGGTCACGGCCAGCGGGCGCAGCTTGCCCGAGCGCACATGCTGGATAGCCGAGGGCATGTTGTCGAACATGATCGCAATCTGGTTGCCCAGCAGGTCGGTCACGGCCGGCGCGCTGCCCTTGTAGGGGATATGGATCATGTCGACCTTGGCCATCATCTTGAACAGTTCACCAGAGAGGTGAATGGAGCTGCCGCTGCCCGAGGAGCCAAAGTTCACCTGGCCGGGATGGGCCTGGGCGTAGCTGATCAGCTCCTTGACGTTCTTGAACGGCTGCGCCGGGTTGGCCACCAACAGGTTGGGCACATTGGCCACGCGGGTCAGCGGCGCAAAATCCTTGTTGGGGTTGAAGGGCATCTTCTTGTACAGCCATTCATTGATGGCATGCGTGCCCACGGTGCCCATGAAGAGGGTGTAGCCGTCGGCCGGGGCGCGCGCTGCAAACTGGCCGCCGATGTTGCCGCCCGCACCTGCGCGGTTGTCGATGATGACCGGCTGGCCCAGCTCCTCGCCCAGCGACTGGCCAACGATGCGGGCCAGGATGTCGGTGGTGCCGCCGGCCACAAAGGGCACGACCAAGGTGATGGGCTTGTTCGGGAAGGCCTCGGCCGCCAAGGCGGCAGGCATGAGCGCAGCGCCCAGGCTGGCAGCGGCGATGGCTTGCAGCACGGTGCGGCGGGCGTTGAGGCGGATGGTGTTCATGGGAATCTCCAAAGCAAAGTAAAAGCGGCTGGCACTTGTTTTGTCAGTGCTTGTTGGGTCTCGCGTGACAGCCGGAGGGGATGAAAGGGCTGGCCCGGCTTATGGCCAGAACAGCGAGGAGCCGATGTAGATGGCCCCCACGACGAACATCGAGACCACGGTGTAGCCCATGATGTCCTTGAGTTTGAGTTTGGACAGTGCCAGCGCAGGCAGAATCCAGAAGGGCTGCACCAGGTCGTTCCAGCCATTGCCCAGCATCACCGACATGGCAGTGTGGGCCTGCGATGCGCCCAGGGTCTTGGCCGCTTCAATCATGAACGGGCCTTGCAGCACCCAGTGGCCGCCGCCAGAGGGGGCAAAGAAGTTGATGAAGAACGAGCTGATCAGGCCCCACAGCGGCAGGGTGTGGGCGGTGGAGAAGCTGACGAACACATGGGCGATGGATTCGACCAGGCCCGAGGCATGCATGATCGCCATGATGCCGGCGTAGAACGGGAACTGCAGGATGATGCCGCCAATGGTCTTGACGCCTTCATTGACCTTTTCCACATACTTCATCGGCGTGCCCAGCAGCAAGATGCCCAGGAACAGGATGAAGAAATTGATCATGTTCAGATCGAGGCTGCCGTTCTGCATGAAGTGCATGGCCACAAAGGCCATGCCGGTGAGGCCGATCAAACCGCTCAGAATGCGGCTGTTGTTCAGGCGGCCGGCAAAGGTTTTCTCATCGCCCAGCAGGTTGGCGGCGGATGCGCCCTTGGGCTCTTCGTTGCTGGCCAGCTCGGGGCTGATTTCGGTGACCTTCTCACCGACCTTGGGGTGCATCGCGGCATTGATCAGCGGCAGCACAATCAGCACGGCCAGTGCGGTCAGCAGGATGTGGGGCGAGAAGATGGTTTCGCTCAGCGGGATGATGCCCATCTGCTTTTCAAAGCTGTGGCCCTTGGTGGAGATCAGCACCGGGATGGTGGCCGACAGCCCCAGGCTGTACATCGTGAAGCCCGTATAGGCCGAGGCGATGATCAGCGGGTAGTGCACGCCCTTGACGCGCACTGCCAGCTTCTTGGCCATGATGCCGCCAATCACCAGACCAAAGCCCCAGTTGAGGTAGCTGCCCACGCAGCCCACGACGGTGGCCATGATGATGGCGCCGCGCGGCGTGTTCACCAGGGCCGCGATGCGGTTGAGGAAACGGTCCACCACGGGCGCGGCGGCCAGCACATAGCCCATCACCAAAATCACCGCCATCTGGGTGGTAAAGGCCAACAGGCTCCAAAAGCCCTTGCCCCAGTCCTGCACCACCAGGTTGATGGGCCGGCTCTCTACGGCAAAGGCCAGCACCATGGTCAGCAAGGTCAGCAAGATCGCGAAGACGAAGGGGTCGGGCAGATACTTGCGCATCAGCTCGGTGAAAAAGGCGGTGATTTTTGACATCAATGTCTCTTGTTATCAGTGGATGAATCAAAACTTGGCGGCCCCGGGCTTGGCGCGGGCACGCCAGGGGGAAAACACTAAACCGGGGCCACGCCCACCGTCATGCCGCCGCAGACATAGAGCGTCTGGCCGGTCACAAATCCGCTGCGCGCGTCGAGCATGTAGGCCACGGCATGGGCCACGTCGTCGGGCGTGCCTACGCGCTTGACAGGCACGGATTGGATGATCTTTTGCGTGCGTTCTGCGTCTGGCGGGTTGGCCTTGTCAAACAGCTCAGTACGGATAGGGCCGGGGCCGATCGCATTGGCGGTAATGCCCCATTGGCCCAGCTCCAGCGCCCAGACGCGGGTCATCCCTATCAGGCCGGCCTTGGTGGCGGCGTAGGCGGTGCGCAAATCCTTGCCCAGTGCGGCGCGTGAGGACATGTTGACGATGCGGCCAAAGCGCGCCGCTTGCATGCCCGGCAGCAAGGCCTGCATGCACTGGAAGGCGCAGCGCAGGTTCAGCGACACGGCCAGATCAAACTCCGCCAGCGTCTGGCTGGCCGCATCGTTGGGCACCACGATGCCGACGTTGTTCACCAGGCGGGTGATGGGGCCGCCAGCGAGCGCCTCGTTCAGCGCGCGGGCCGTATCGTCGGCATTGCTCAGGTCGGCCTGGATCGCGACAAAGCCCGCTGGCACCTGGTCAATCTGGCGGTCGATGATGACCGGCTCGTAGCCATCGGCATGGCAGCGCAGCGCTGCGGCCGCACCAATGCCGGCGCCGCCGCCGGTGATGAGCACGCGCGGGCGTGCGGAGGTCGATGGGGTCGATGGAGTGGACATAGAGGTTTCCAAGAAAGGCGTCACAGGCTGCACTGGCCGGCCACATAGGCCTTGCGCCAGCGCGTGATGCGCACCTGGGCAAACAGATCAGCCTGGTAGAAGGGGTCGGATTCGATAAAGGCCTGGGCGGCCTCACGCGTGTCCAGGTCCACCACATAGAGACCGCCGCCCATGTCGCTGCCATCGTCCTGCAGCTTGGCGCCGCAGGCCAGCAGCAGTGCTGCGTTGCGGGCCAGAAAATCCAGGTGCGCAGGGCGGTGGGCTTGGCGCACGGCCTGGTGTTCGGGCTTGTCGAAAGTCTCAATGATGTAGGGCATGGTGGCTCCGGGTGGGGCGGCAGACTCGCCTTGGGCTGCTGTCGCAGTAATACGGTTGTCTGGATACAGGTCTCAGACCGTGGCAATCGGGGTGACGGGCGAGGCAATGGCGCCGGGCAGGTTCAGCGGTGGGGCGGTCAGCAGAAAGCGGCTGCGGCCATGGGCGCGCAGCCACTGCGCCAGCGGCGTTAGGTGCCAGAGCTCGCCCAGGTGCAGGCCCAGTTTGAACAAGCAGTGCTCATGCAGCGGCAGCGCCGCGCAGCAGTCGGCACCGGGCAAGGCGGGGTGCGCCTCAACGGCATAGTTGTCGGCAGCGATCACGGCGATCTGGCTGTCGCTGATCCACTGCAGCAGCTTCTCGTCGCGGCCGTTGAGCACTGCGCAGCGGTTGTTCAGCACCACCGGGTCGGGATTCTTTTGCATCGCCAACACGGCCTGGGCAAAGCCGGTGTGCAGGCAGAGCATGTCGCCGGGCTCGATCTCCAGCCGGTCCGCCTCGATCACGCGCATCCACTCGTCGTAGCCGATCAAGGTGCGGGCATCGCCGTAGTGCGCATGCAGGTCCATCATCACGCCCCGGCCTTGCACGCCGTTTTGGGCCATGCCCTCAATACCCAGCGCCTTGGCGCAGCTGGTGCTGCCGCTGCTTTCGGCCGTGGGCATGCCGGTGTCGCGCACCAAGAGTGGGCCCAGCACATCGCGGCCTGCGGCATAGCCGTTGTAGTAGAGCGGCTCGGGCACGCCATCGCCATTCGCATCAAACAGCTGGCCGGCATGGGCCAGGCCATCCCATTGGGTGGAGTACTGCAGCGACAGTACAGCCATGTCGTCGGACAGCACATCGGTGCGGCCCGGTTCCAAGTCGCCGAGCAGGCAGTTGAAGTTGACCAGGCCCTTGCGCTGCAAGGGGCGCAACACGGGTGGCTTGCGGTTGGGGTTGAGCGCGCTGCCGCCCGGGTAGTCCAGCGGCAGGCTGAGCGAAAAGCGCAGGCCTTCCTGCACCTCGGCCACGCCCTGGCGCACCTTGGCTGGCGTCAGCAGGTTGAGGCGGCCCAGTTGGTCATTGGGGCCGAAGTCGCCCCAGGTCGATCCTGCAGGGCGCTGCTTCCAGCGTGGATTGGCATCGGACATGCTTGTCTCCTTGGTTGAGGAAGGGTTGCAGCGGGCGGTTGTTGTTATCGGTGCCCGTCTGCAGAGGGTTTAGTGCAGGGCCATCAGTGCTTTTGCAGGAAGCTGCCCAGCGCCAGATCAAAGGCTTGGGGCACTTCCAGGTTGGACAGGTGGGAGGCGGGGACCGTCGCCAGCTCCGAGCCGGCAATGGCGGCATGCATGGCCTGGGCGTCAGCCACTGTGGTGACCGGGTCAGCGCTGCCTGCAATCAGCAGGGTGGGGGTCTGGATGCGGGTGATATCGGCGCGCAGGTCTTCAACGGCCAGGGCCTCACAGCAGCTGGCATAGCCTTCGGGGGCAATGCCGGCAATCCAGGCCTGGGCGGTTTGCACCACCTGGGGCTGGCTGGCGATAAAGCCCTCGGTAAACCAGCGGCTGGGCGAGGAGTCGGCCAGGGTCTGCATGGCAGCTGCGCCATTGGCACGCACCAGGGCGGCACGGTCGCGCCAGCCGGCTTCGGCACCAATCTTGGCAGCGCTGTTGGCCACGGTGATGCTGCGCATGCGTGCGCCGGCATGCACGCCCAGCCACAGGCCCGTCAGGCCGCCCATCGAGATGCCGCAAAAATGGGCCTGGTCAATGGCCAGGCTGTCCAGAATGGCCAGCACATCGCCGCCCAGTTGTGCAAACTGGTAGGGGCCAGGGCTCAGCACGCTGGCGCCATGGCCACGGGTGTCATAGCGCAGCACGCGGTACTGGCTGCTGAAGGTCTTGGCCTGGGCGTCCCACATGTCCAAGGTGGTGCCCAGCGAGTTGGAGAACACCAGCACCGGCGCGCCCTCAGGGCCTTGCAGATCGATGTTGAAACGGCCGGTCGCTGTGGTGATTTGTTGTGTTGCCATGGCGTTCTGTCCTTCAAAAAGTGCCTCTGCATCGCTGCGCGGGCAGGGCTGCGCCCAGGTGGGCTAGGCAGCAGCGCGGGTGTTTTGGGGGGAGGGTGGGGAGGTGCGGGGCAAGGCAGGGCCCTTGCAGGCCTGTGCTTGCCGCCGCGGTGGGCGTCAGACTTTTTCGAGGACCACGGCAATGCCCTGGCCCACGCCGATGCACATGGTGCACAGCGCGTAGCGGCCACCCAGTGCATGCAGCTGGTTGACGGCGGTGGTAGCGAGGCGTGCCCCCGATGCGCCCAGCGGGTGACCCAGCGCAATCGCGCCGCCCCATTGGTTGACGCGCTGGTCGTCGTCCGCAATGCCCAGGTCGCGCAGCACGGCCAGGCCTTGGGCGGCAAAGGCTTCGTTCAGCTCGATGACATCCATGTCGGCCAAGGTCAGGCCGGCCAGGGCCAGCACCTTGCGCACCGCAGGCGCCGGGCCAAAGCCCATGATGCGTGGTGCCACACCGGCAGTCGCCATGGCGACCACACGGGCGCGCGGCGTCAAGCCGTACTGCTTGGCAGCTTCTTCATTGGCCAGCAGCAAGGCGCAGGCGCCATCGTTCACGCCGGAGGCATTGCCGGCCGTCACGGTGCCGCCTTCGCGCACCACGCCCTTGAGCTTGGCCAGCGCTTCGATCGTCGTGGCGCGGGGGTGCTCGTCCTGGCTGATGACCAGGGCATCGCCCTTTTTCTGCGGAATGGTCACGGCCACGATCTCGCGGGCCAGGTGGCCGGCAGCGATGGCCGCTGCGGCCTTTTGCTGCGAGGCCAGGGCCATGCGGTCCTGGGCTTCACGCTCGATCTTGAAGTCGTCGGCCACGTTCTCGGCCGTCTCGGGCATCGAGTCCACGCCGTACAGCGCCTTCATCTGCTTGTTGACAAAGCGCCAGCCAATGGTGGTGTCGTAGACGGCATTGTTGCGGCTGAAGGCGGACTCGGCCTTGGGCATCACAAAGGGGGCGCGGCTCATCGATTCCACACCACCGGCGATCATCAGGCGTGCTTCACCGGCTTTGATGGCGCGGGCGGCCGTGCCCACCGCATCCAGACCGGAGCCGCAGAGGCGGTTGATGGTGGCACCGGGCACCTCGATGGGCAGGCCAGCGAGCAGGCTGGACATGCGGGCCACATTGCGGTTGTCTTCGCCGGCCTGGTTGGCGCAGCCGTAGATCACATCGGTCACTGCTGTCCAGTCCACACCGGGGTTGCGCTCCATCAGCGCTTTGAGGGGCACGGCACCCAGGTCATCGGTGCGCACACCGGCAAGCGCGCCGCCGTAGCGGCCAAAGGGGGTGCGCACGGCGTCGCAAATATAGGCGTTGGTCATGGTGGTCTCCTTGGATGAATGCAGATTGGTACGGTGCTCGCTGCGCTTACAGCAGGCCCAGGCCAATCATTTTTTCGAGTTCGGCCTTGTCCAGACCTTCGACGCTGTCGATGAGCTTGAGGCCCTGGTCGGTGACCTCGATGGTGGCCACATCGGTGTAGATGCGTTTGACGCAGCCAATGCCGGTCAGCGGATAGCTGCATTGCTTGACGATCTTGCTCTCGCCCTGCTTGGTCAGCAGATCCATCATCACCCAGGTCTGCTTGGCACCAATGGCCAGATCCATCGCGCCGCCCACGGCGGGAATGGCGCCGGCCTCACCGGTGCTCCAATTGGCCAGGTCGCCGTTCTCGGCTACCTGGAAAGCGCCGAGCACGCAGATGTCCAGGTGACCGCCGCGCATCATCGCAAAGCTGTCGGCATGGTGGAAAAAGCTGCCGCCTGCCAGCAAGCTGACGGGCTGCTTGCCGGCGTTGGTGAGGTCATAGTCTTCCTCGCCAGCGGTGGGGGCCGGGCCCATGCCCAGAATGCCGTTTTCCGACTGCAGGATGACTTCGCGGTCTTTGGGAATATGGTTGGCCACGGCGGTAGGCTGGCCAATGCCCAGGTTCACGTAGGCGCCATCATGGATGTCTTGCGCCACGCGGGCAGCGACTTCGTCTTTTGTGCGTTTTTGGTAGTTGCTCATGGTCTTGTCTCCTGCTTCAGGCTGCTTTTTTGAAGCCACCGGCTTGCGTGGCAACGCGCTCGATCTGGATGACCTGGTTGACATAGATGCCCGGGGTGACCACGGCTTCGGGGTCCAACTGGCCCAGCTCCACGATCTCATGCACGGTGGCGATGGTGTACTTCGCCGCGGTGGCCATCACCGGGCCAAAGTTGCGCGCTGCCTTGCGGTAGGTCAGGTTGCCCCAGCGGTCGCCTTGCTCGGCCTTGATCAGCGCCACATCGCCATAGATCGGGTACTCCAGCACGTAGTGTTTGCCATTGATCTCGCGCGTTTCCTTGCCCGCTGCCAGCTCGGTGCCGTAAGCGGTGGGGCAGAAGAAGGCGCCAATGCCGGCACCGGCCGCGCGCATGCGCTCGGCCAGGTTGCCCTGGGGCACCACTTCCAGCTCAATCTTGCCGCTGCGGTAGAGCTCGTCGAACACATAGCTATCGACCTGGCGCGGAAAGCTGCAAATGATTTTGCGCACAGCGCCGGTCTTGAGCAGCGCTGCCAAGCCCGTGTCGCCATTGCCGGCGTTGTTGTTGACCACCGTGAGATCGCGCGCACCCTGTGCAATCAGGCCGTCAATCAGGGCTGCTGGAATGCCGGCGGTGCCAAAGCCGCCGATGAGTACGGTCGAGCCATCCTGGACGCGGCTGAGGGACTCGGCAATCGAGTCCGAAATCTTGTTGATCATCTTGTCTCCTGGTTCTGAACACGGGTCGCAACAGGCTGCTGATCCCGCTGCGGCATGGTCGCGCTGCGCTGGGGCAGCCGCTGTACCGCGTGCGACAAATGCAGTGCCGACTCGCAGGCTGGCGCTACATCAGAGGAATCAACGGCCCTTGGTGAGGCTCTTGGTAAAAATGTTCGTATATAGAACAATAGTTCGCTAAAAGAATTATAGACTGCCTGATAATCCGCTACCCGATGTCCCTGCGATTTGCTTTTGTATTGCCAGGGACCCGCTCCACGCCAACGACCAAGATTGCGGCCTATGAAAGAAGAAGACCCGACCCTCCGCCCCAGCGACAGCTATGTGCAGTCCTTCGCGCGCGGGCTGGAGGTCATCCGCAGCTTTGGCGCGGCAGCGCCCCGCCAGACCTTGACGGAAGTGGCCGAGGCCACCGGCATGACGCGTGCCGGTGCGCGCCGCATTCTGCTGACCCTGCAGACCCTGGGTTATGTGCGTGTGGAAGGCCGTTTGTTTGCGCTCACGCCGCGCATCCTGGACCTGGGCTTTGCCTATCTGTCTTCCATGCCGGTCTGGAACCTGGCCCAGCCCGTGATGGATGCGCTGGTTGAGCAGACGCACGAGTCCTGCTCCATCGCCGTGCTCGATGGCCAGGATGTCGTCTACGTGCTGCGCGTGCACACGCACAAGATCATGAGCACCAACCTGGGCATCGGCTCGCGCCTGCCGAGCTTTTGGACATCGCTGGGCCGGGTGCTGCTGGCCGAGCTGCCCGCGCAGGAGCTGCAGCCCTTGCTCGATGGCCGCGACCGCACTTTGTTCACGCGCTTCACCATCCAGGACGATGCGCAGCTCTTGGCTGAGCTGGCCCAGGTGCGTGCGCAGGGCTGGTGCCTGCTCAACCAGGAGCTGGAAGAGGGCCTCACGTCTGTGGCTGCCCCGATCCGCAATGCCAGCGGCCAGGTGGTGGCGGCGATGAACATCAGCGGCCAAGCCAACCGCACTACGCCCGAAGTCATGCAGGCGGAGCTGCTGCCCCAGCTGTTGAAGGCGGCGGGGCGTGTCTCGGGCCTGATGGGCTACCAGGCGGGGCGGGTGATCGGCAGCAAGCTGGCACCGCGCTGAGAAGTGGGCGCAACTGCGCCTGGCCGGTTTCTTCATCACTTTCCATCCATCCCATGCGCCGATCTTGGTCGCAGGCAGGGGTGTGCCCTTACTGTCTCATTAGCCCTCTGCATGCTGTGGCATTTACCGAATCGAAGCCCCCGGATGCAAGGGTCTGTTGGGGCAAATTCGATGAAAAATCAGGCGCTTCAGACTTTTCTTAAGAAAACCTGAACATGCCTTAAGAATCCGCTTGCTGTGGCTTTGTCGCCTCCATGCATGCCTTTCTTAAAGATATGTAAATGAGAACCATTTTCCTCTTTAAGATTTGCAAGATTTTCCCGGTCGTAGCCAACCAGAGTGCGGATTTCCCATGCGGTACAGCCAAACCGAACACATACCAAAGCGATAAGAGGAACCGGAATGGCTTTCAAAACCCAACCCGTGGTGGCAGCAGTGGCGCTGCTGTGCGCGGGCTATGCAGCGGCGCAGCAAGCGCCGGCTGAGACGACGCTGCAGGAAGTACGCGTTCAGGCCAATACGGCTGCCGAAGTGGGTTATTCAGCCCCCACGGCCAAGAGCGCCACCAAGATCGAAGCGCCTTTGCGCGATATTCCGCAAACAGTGAACGTGGTGCCCCAGCAGCTGATGCGCGACCAGGCCGTGCAGTCCATGCAGGATGTGCTCAAGGTGGTGCCCGGTATTGGCCTGTCGCATGGCGATGGCCAGCGCGACCAGGTGACGATCCGGGGCTTCTCGGCGATTGCCGACCAGTTTGTCGACGGTGTGCGTGATGACTCGCTGTACTTCCGCGATCTGTCCAATGTCGAGCAGGTCGAAGTGCTCAAGGGCCCGGCGTCGGTGCTGTACGGCCGGGGCTCGTCGGGCGGGCTGATCAACCGCATCACCAAAAAGCCCGGTATTGACCGCAGCGAGGTGGGCCTGACCCTGGGCAGCTGGAACCAGCGCCGTGGCGAGTTTGACCTGGCGCGCGCCCCGCAGGACAGCATTGTCTCCTACCGCCTGACCGGTGCCATTGAGCGCGCCGACAGCTACCGCGACCAGCAGTTTCTGGACCGCAAGGCGTTGGCCGGCTCGGTGCAGTTCAAGTTCAGCGCCGACACCCAGCTGCTGCTGCAGGCCGACTACCTCAAGGACAGCCGCCTGACCGACTTTGGCATTCCCGCCTTCCAGGGCCGGCCGGTGAATGTGTCGCCCCGCACCTACTTTGGCGCGGCCAATGCACGCGATACCGATGTCAGCACCTCCGAGGTGTATTCGGCATCGGCCACCTTGAGCCACCGCTTCAACGACAGCCTGAGCCTGCGCAATGTGCTGCGCTACTACGACTACAGCCTGGACCGCAGCAATACCTTGGTCGGCTCGGTGAATGAGAAGGCGCAGACGGCAACCCTCAACCGCGGCCATCTGGAGCGCGACGAGCATGGCTTTTTCAACCAGCTGGAGCTGACGCAAAAAGTCGATCTGGCCGGCATGCCGCACCAGATTCTGTACGGGCTGGAGCTGGGCCGCCAGAACAAGGGGCTGCTCAGCATCAGCCAGAACAATGTCGGCACGGTATCGCTGTTCAACCCGGTGCTGCCGGTCGTCTCGCCGGTGCTGACCGCTGCGCCGTCTGCCAACAACGACAGCGTCTTCAGCGTGGCCAGCGCCTATGTGCAGGACATGGTCACCCTGGCCCCGGAATGGAAGCTGCTGGCCGGCGTGCGCTATGACCGCTTCCGCCAGGAAACCGACAACTACACGCCAGGCAGTGTCAACCTGGGCCGCACCGATGTGGCCTGGAGCCCGCGCGTCGGCCTGGTCTACCAGCCCAGCAATGCGCTGTCGTACTACGTGTCGTTCAGCAAATCGTTCCAGCCTTCGGGCGAGACCTTCGCGCTGGCGGCCAACAACGCGCAGCTGGCGCCTGAGAAAACCAGCAGCCGCGAGGTGGGTGTGAAGTGGGATGTGCTCGATGGCAAGGCCAGCGTCAATGCAGCGCTGTTCGAGATCGAGCGCACCAACATCAAGACCGTGGACCCTGTCAGCAACACCTTGGTGCCCCTGGGCGTGCAGCGCACCCGGGGCCTGGAGCTGAGCTTTGCCGGTGACCTGTCGCAGGGCTGGCAGATTTGGTCGGGTTACGCCTACCTGCTGAGCGAGATGACCTCGTCGCCCGCCGTGGATGCTGGCCAGGCCGTGGAAGGCAAGCGCGCCACCTTGACGCCCAAGCACAGCGCCAATATCTGGCTGACCAAGGCCCTGGGCCATGGCTTTGGCGCCGGTGGCGGTATCAACTACGTGGGTGCGCGCTTTGCCAACCCGGGCAATACCGTCGTGCTGCCGGGCTACACCACCCTGGATGCCATGGCCTACTACCGCCTGAACAACGTGGACCTGCAGCTCAAGCTGAACAACATTCTGGACAAGCGCTATATCGTGGCGGGCCACGGCTCCTCGCCCAACCTGAACCTGCCGGGCGCACCGCGCTCGGTGCAGCTGGTGGCACGTTACCGCTTCTAAGCTGCAAGGTTGAGATAGAGAAAGGCCATCTGCCCTGGGGCAGATGGCCTTTTGTCGTTGTGGGTGCTGTGGTGAGAGGCTTAGTCGATATTGCCCAGGCCTTGCAGATTGCCGAAACGGTCGCGGATCTGGATCCAGTTGCTGCCCTGGTTTAGCAGTGGCAGCATTAATGGATAGGGCGTGGTGGGTGACCCATTCTCAGAGGGGCTGGCTTTGAAACAGGACACAAAATCGAGGTTGGCCGGATTCTTTTGCTCGCAGCTCACCGAGCCATCGGACGAGAGAACGACGCCATTTTTTTCTTGGTTGAACACCAAATGGATGCCTTGTGCATGCGAATACCACTCGCCAAACAGCTTGTCGGCCAGCGAAGTTGGGTTGTCCAGTCGCATGCGCACGATGGCTTTGGGTGCTTCTCCCGGGAAGGTCACGGTACCTCGCTGTGAGAAGTGGGGCGTGGGCTGCTCGCGATCCAGAGCCAAATCGATGCGCACCAAGCCCGCTTCTGCCGCTGGGTGCGCCGATTGGGCGGCACCGCCGAAGCTGCGCCCACCGGCATACTGGTTCAGCGCAAATTCGGCCCGCGATGCCAGGGTATCTGCCCCGGCGCTGCTGTAGGTCCCGCTGCCCATATGGAAGGTGGGCTGGCCATTAGCGCCGTAGTTGAAGACCTGCAGCACCATCGTGGAGTTCTGCACATCCAGCGCCAGTCCGCGCCCGGGCTTGCCGGTCAGCTCATCTTGCACAATCCAGGTGCCGTTGACGGGCATGAGCTGGTGGTATGCCTTAGGGCGAGGTCCTAAGCTGGGCGCGCTGGGTATCGTTGTCACAAAATAGTTCTGTTGCGATATGCGCCCGTAGTCACTGTCCAAAACAGAATCACTCTGACCCATCATCGGCAGCACCCGTGTCGGCGCCTCTTTCATGGTGACTTGGCCGGAAATCTGGCCTCCCACCAAGTGAAAACGCAGGTTTTCGATCTTGCTGCCACTGGTGCCGGAACTGCACAGGAACTGACCTTGGTCGACGTCTAAATGACAAGGCAGGATATAAGGCAGCTTGTCAAACGCCACGTACTCAGCGAGTTCCGGTTCCCCATCGCTATTGCGCTGAAGCGCGACACTGCGATAGTCCTTGAACTGCATTTGCTCGTCCAGTATCAGCAGATGCAGGCCGCGCTGGCCCAGCTGTGCCAGCGGGTTGCTGATGCTCGGCGTGAATTCTTTGATCGCAAAGCGCTCCATCGCTACGGGTGCTTCGCCGGGAAACTGCACCGTCCCCTTCAAACCATTGCTAAAGGACACGGTCACATTTCCGGTCGAGCTGTCTTCCACGGCATCACGCGCTTCGCTGCCAAAGCTGCGCCCGCCGGTGTAACGCACCAAAGGCGCGGTGACGGTATTGCCGTCCAACTGGCCAGTAGCGGTGTAGAACGTGGCGTCGCCATTTTTCTCGTAGCCAAACACCTGCATGAAAAAGGTATTGCCTTGCACATCGATGGCCAGGCCACGGCCTGGCTTGCCATTCAGCTCGCTGCTGACCATCCAGGTGCCAGCCTGTGGTGTGAAGTCGCGTGCGGCCCAGCTGTTGGCGCTCAAGGCGATCAAGCTTGCCATCACCAGAGTAGATAAGCGCATGGTGTTTCAATCTCCCAGGTTATTGTCTTATTAGCCCGTTGGATCATAGCGGACAGTGATGTGAGCTCCCTATCAGCAGACCGTTGATAATGGAGCGGCTTTTCCTCTGCCGTCCTTCGCCGACGTTTCCACCATGGCCCGCCTTCCCCGTCTCAGCCTTCCTGATATGCCGCACCATGTGCTGCACCGGGGTAACAACCGGCAGACGGTCTTTGTCGACGACGAGGATTTCCAGCACTTCAGTGAGTTGCTGCGCCAGCTGGCGCAGACCCATCTGGTGGCAGTGCATGCCTTTGTGCTGATGCCCAACCACTTCCATCTGCTGATAACGCCCCAGACCGAGCAAGGTCTGCCTCTGTTGATGCAGGCGCTGGGCCGGGCCTATGTGCGCTACTTCAATGCGCGGCATGGGCGCAGCGGTACCTTGTGGGAGGGGCGCTACCGCTCGACGGTGGTGGAGCCGGCCGCGCCGTTGCTGCAATGCATCATTTATATCGATTCCAAGCCCCAGCGCGAAGGCCTGGTCACCAAGGCGGAGGACTACCCTTGGTCCAGCTGCTCGCACCATTTAGGTGCAAGGCCAATGCCTTGGCTGCGCGATCCGGCGGCCTTCTGGGCCCTGGGCAATACCCCTTTCGCCCGCGAGGCTAGCTATGCAGAAATGCTGGCCTATGGCTTGTCGCAGCGCGAGTCCGCTGCGCTGGCCGATGCCGTGCAAGGCGGCTGGGCGATGGGCAGTGAGGACTTTGTGCAATCCTTGCAGTCCAAAACGGTGCGCAGGCTGCACAAAAAGAGTGCGGGGCGCCCTCGGTTAACCGCTTCTATCGAAGAATGATTTAAAAATTTCATATAAATCAACGATAATTTATCTGTATTTAATATGTCCCTAATTAATTGTTGAGAAAAATCATTTGAAAATAATTGGTATCCGACCCTAAATAAAATGCTTGCTCGGGTATTGCCAGCTGCTCTACATTGACCTTCCCGCGATAGATTATTTGAAGGATTGCGCCATGTCGGCTACCGCACGCGAGCAGATGCAAGCTCAGGGTCTGTATGACCCGACTCTGGAACACGATGCCTGCGGCGTCGGTTTTGTGGCCCACATCAAGGGCCAGAAGAGCCATGCCATCGTGACCCAGGCTCTGAAGATCTTGGAGAACCTGGACCACCGGGGTGCGGTGGGGGCGGACAAGCTGATGGGCGATGGCGCGGGGATCCTGATCCAGCTGCCCGATGCGCTGTACCGCGACGAGATGGCTGCCCAGGGCGTCAAGCTGCCGCCGTTTGGAGAATATGGTGTGGGCATGGTCTTTCTGCCCAAGGAACATGCATCGCGCCTGGCTTGCGAGGAAGAGCTGGAGCGCGCCATCAAGGCCGAAGGCCAGGTGCTGCTGGGCTGGCGCGATGTGCCGGTGAACCGCGAGATGCCGATGTCCCCCACGGTGCGCGAGAAAGAGCCGATCATCCGCCAGGTGTTCATCGGCCGGGGCGCCGATGTGATCGTGCAGGATGCGCTGGAGCGCAAGCTGTATGTGATCCGCAAGACCGCCAGCGCGGCGATCCAGAACCTGCAGCTCAAGTACAGCAAAGAGTACTACGTGCCCAGCATGAGCAGCCGCACCGTCATCTACAAGGGCCTGCTGCTGGCCGACCAGGTGGGCACCTATTTCCGCGATCTGGAAGACGAACGCTGCGTCTCGGCGCTGGGCCTGGTGCACCAGCGCTTCTCGACCAACACCTTCCCTGAGTGGCCGCTGGCCCACCCCTACCGCTATGTGGCGCACAACGGCGAGATCAACACCGTCAAGGGCAACTACAACTGGATGCGCGCCCGCGAAGGCGTGATGAGCTCGCCCGTGCTGGGCAACGACCTGCAAAAGCTCTACCCGATCAGCTTTGCCCACCAGTCCGATACGGCCACCTTTGACAACTGCCTGGAATTGCTGACCATGGCGGGCTACCCGCTGGCCCAGGCCGTGATGATGATGATTCCCGAACCTTGGGAGCAGCATGCCACCATGGATACGCGCCGCCGCGCCTTCTATGAATACCATGCCGCGATGATCGAGCCCTGGGATGGCCCCGCCTCGATCGTGTTCACCGATGGCCGCCAGATCGGCGCCACCTTGGACCGCAACGGCCTGCGCCCCGCGCGTTACTGCGTGACCGATGATGATTTCGTCATCATGGGTTCCGAGTCCGGCGTGCTGCCTGTGCCCGAGCACAAGATTGTGCGCAAGTGGCGCCTGCAGCCCGGCAAGATGTTCCTGATCGACCTGGACCAGGGCCGCTTGATCGACGACGAAGAAGTCAAGTCTTCGCTGACCAACGCCAAGCCCTATATGCGCTGGATCGAAGACCTGCGCATTCGCCTGGACGAGGTGGAAACGCCCGTGGCCGGTGAATCGCAGGTGGACCAGCAGGCCCAGGCCTCGCAGGAGTTCGGTGCCATTGCCGATGAGCAAGATTCGCCCGAGTTGCTGGACCTGCAGCAGGCCTTTGGCTACACCCAGGAAGACATCAAGTTCCTGATGAGCCCGATGGCGGCCAACGGCGAAGAGGGTATTGGCTCGATGGGCAATGACAGCCCGCTGGCCGTGCTGTCGGACAAGAACAAGCCGCTGTACAACTACTTCCGCCAGATGTTCGCGCAGGTGACCAACCCGCCGATCGATCCGATCCGTGAAGCGATTGTGATGAGCCTGGTGTCCTTCATCGGCCCCAAGCCCAACCTGCTGGACATCAACCAGGTCAACCCGCCGCTGCGCCTGGAAGTCACCCAGCCGGTGCTGGACTTTGCCAACATGGTCAAGCTGCGCAACATCCGTGCGCACACCGCCGGCAAGTTCAGCTCGGCGGTGCTCGATATCACCTACCCGCTGGTCTGGGGCAGCGAAGGGGTGGAAGCGCGCCTGGCATCGCTGTGCGCGCAAGCGGTGGATGCGATCAAGACCGGCCACAACATTCTGATCATCAGTGACAAGGGCGTGAGCGAAGACCGGGTGGCCATCCAGGCGCTCTTGGCGCTGTCCGCCATCCACCAGCACCTGATCCGCGAAGGCCTGCGCACGGCCTGCGGTCTGGTGGTGGAAACCGGCACGGCCCGCGAAGTGCACCATTTCGGTGTGCTGGCCGGCTATGGCGCAGAAGCCGTGCACCCCTACCTGGCGTTGGAGACGATCACCTCTATCCACCAGCACCTGCCTGGCGATCTGTCGGCCGACAAGGCGATCTACAACTACATCAAGGCCATCGGCAAGGGTCTGTCCAAGATCATGTCGAAGATGGGCGTGTCCACCTATATGTCCTACTGCGGTGCGCAGCTGTTCGAGGCCGTGGGCATCAACAGCGAAACCATCGACAAGTACTTCACCGGCACCTCCAGCCGCGTTGAAGGCCTGGGTGTATTCGAGATCGGTGAAGAGGCCATCCGCCGCCACAAGGCCGCGTTTGGCGACGACCCGGTGCTGGCCACCATGCTGGACACCGGTGGCGAGTACGCCTGGCGTGCCCGGGGTGAAGAGCATATGTGGAGCCCCGATGCGATTGCCAAGCTGCAGCATTCGACCCGCGCCAACAGCTTCAACACCTACAAGGAATACGCGCAGCTGATCAACGACCAGAGCAAGCGCCACATGACCTTGCGCGGCCTGTTCGAGTTCAAGATCGATCCGGCCAAGGCCATTCCGGTCGAGCAGGTCGAGTCGGCGGCCGACATCGTCAAGCGCTTTGCCACCGGCGCCATGTCGCTGGGCTCGATCAGCACCGAAGCCCACGTGACCCTGGCCGTAGCGATGAACCGCATTGGCGGCAAGAGCAACACCGGTGAAGGCGGCGAGGACCCGGCGCGTTACCGCAATGAGTTGAAGGGCATCCCCATCAAGCAAGGCGAGTCGCTGGCGTCGATCATTGGCAAGGACCAGATCGAATCCGACTACGTGCTGCAAGAGGGCGACAGCCTGCGCTCGCGCATCAAGCAGGTGGCATCGGGCCGCTTTGGTGTCACGGCCGAGTACCTGGCCTCTGCCGACCAGATCCAGATCAAGATGGCCCAGGGCGCAAAGCCCGGTGAAGGCGGCCAGCTGCCAGGCGGCAAGGTGACCGAGTACATCGGCAAGCAGCGCTACTCGGTGCCCGGTGTGGGCCTGATCTCGCCCCCGCCGCACCACGACATCTACTCGATCGAGGACTTGGCCCAGCTGATCCACGACCTAAAGAACGTCGCCACGCACTCGACCATCAGCGTCAAGCTGGTGTCCGAAGTGGGTGTGGGCACGATTGCCGCCGGTGTTGCCAAGTGCAAGGCCGACCATGTGGTGATCGCTGGCCACGATGGCGGCACGGGCGCATCGCCCTGGTCGTCGATCAAGCACGCCGGTTCGCCTTGGGAAATCGGCCTGGCCGAAACCCAGCAGACCCTGGTGCTCAACGGCCTGCGCAACCGCATCCGCGTGCAGGCCGATGGCCAGATGAAGACCGGCCGCGATGTCGTGATTGGTGCGCTGCTGGGGGCTGACGAGTTTGGCTTTGCGACCGCACCGCTGGTGGTCGAAGGCTGCATCATGATGCGCAAGTGCCACCTCAACACCTGCCCGGTGGGTGTGGCCACGCAAGACCCCGAGCTGCGCAAGAAATTCAGCGGCAAGCCCGAGCATGTCGTGAACTTCTTCTTCTTCATCGCCGAAGAAGCCCGCCAGATCATGGCCCAGCTGGGTATCTCCAAGTTCGACGACCTGGTAGGCCGCGCCGATCTGCTGGACATGAAGAACGGTATCACCCACTGGAAGGCCAAAGGCCTGGACTTTAGCCGCCTGCTGGCCCGTGCGGATGTGGCTGATGATGTGCCGCTGTTCCACACGCAAAACCAGGACCATGGCCTGGAAAAGGCCTTCGACAACATCCTGATCGAGAAGTCGCGCCCCGCCATCGACAAGGGCGAGCGGGTCAAGATTCTGGAGACCGTGCGCAATGTGAACCGCACCGTGGGCGCCATGCTCTCGGGCGCGGTGACCAAGGTGCATGCCGAAGGTCTGCCTGACGACACCATCCATATCCGTGTCGAAGGCACGGGCGGCCAGTCGTTTGGCGCTTTCCTGTGCAACGGCATCACCCTGTACTTGGTGGGCGATGCGAATGACTACACCGGCAAGGGCCTGTCTGGCGGCCGCGTGGTGGTACGCCCGAGCCTGGATTTCCGGGGCGAAGCGCACAAGAACATCATCGTGGGCAACACCGTGATGTACGGTGCGACCACCGGTGAGGCCTTCCTCAGCGGCGTGGCCGGTGAGCGCTTTGCGGTGCGCCTGTCGGGTGCCACGGCGGTGGTGGAAGGCACGGGCGACCATGGTTGCGAATACATGACCGGCGGCACTGTGCTGGTGCTGGGCAAGACCGGCCGCAACTTTGCCGCCGGCATGAGCGGTGGCGTGGCTTACGTCTATGACGAAGATGGCCAGTTCGCCAGCCGCTGCAACACCACCATGGTGACCATGGACAAGGTGCTGACCCAGGCCGAGCAAGAGGCGAGCATCGACAAGGGTGTGTGGCACAACGGCCAGACCGACGAAGCCCAGCTCAAGCGCCTGCTGGCCGACCACCTGCGCTGGACCGGCAGCAAGCGTGCGCGCGAGTTGCTGGACAACTGGGCCGAGGTGCGCAACAAGTTCGTCAAGGTGTTCCCGACCGAGTACAAGCGCGCCCTGGGCGAGATTTACGCAAGAGCCGAAGCCAAGGCCCAACTGGCCAAGGCCAAGACCTCGGCCAAGAAAAGCGTGGATGCTGCCGCCAAATGAGGCCGCTGGCGGCCCTGCCGCCAGCCACCCCGCCCCTTATTAATGACCACGATTGCTGCCCCCGCCAACGCGGCGCGGGCAGCAGCTAAGCAAGAGATCCGATCATGGGAAAAGTCACAGGCTTTATGGAATTTGCGCGTATCGACGAGGGCTATGCCCCCGTGGAAGACCGCCTCAAGCACTACAAGGAATTTGTCGTTGGCCTGAACTCGCAGCAGGCCAAGCAGCAAGGTGCCCGCTGCATGGACTGCGGCACGCCGTTTTGCAACAGCGGCTGCCCGGTCAACAACATCATTCCGGATTTCAACGATCTGGTGTACCGCGCCGATTGGGCCGCCGCCTTTCATGTGCTGGATTCGACCAACAACTTCCCCGAGTTCACCGGCCGCATCTGCCCCGCACCTTGCGAAGCAGCCTGCGTGCTCAACATCAACGACGAGCCAGTGGGCATCAAGTCCATCGAGCACGCCATCATTGACCGCGCCTGGGAAGAGGGCTGGGTGCAGCCGCGCCCGCCCAAGCTCCAGACTGGCAAAAAAGTGGCCGTCGTGGGCTCCGGCCCGGCCGGTATGGCTGCGGCCCAGCAATTGGCCCGCGCTGGCCACTCGGTCACCCTGTTCGAGAAGAACGACCGCATTGGCGGCCTGCTGCGCTATGGCATCCCTGATTTCAAGCTCGACAAGGTCCACATCGACCGCCGCGCCCTGCAGCTGCAGGCCGAAGGCGTGACTATCCGCACCGGCGTGCTGGTGGCCGGCAAGGACGGTCTGGGCAAGGACAGCAAGATCACCAACTGGGCCAAGGAAACCATCTCCCCCGAGCAGCTCAAGGCCGAGTTCGACGCGGTGCTGCTGACCGGCGGCTCCGAGCAGTCGCGTGACCTGCCCGTGCCCGGCCGCGACTTGGACGGCGTGCATTACGCGATGGAGTTCCTGCCCCAGCAGAACAAGATCAATGCCGGCGACAAGATCAAGGGCCAGCTGCGTGCCGATGGCAAGGATGTCATCGTCATCGGCGGTGGCGACACCGGCAGCGACTGCGTGGGCACCAGCAACCGCCATGGCGCCAAGAGCGTGACCCAGTTCGAGGTGATGCCCATGCCGCCCGAGCAGGAAAACAAGCCCATGGTCTGGCCCTACTGGCCGATCAAGCTGCGCACCAGCTCCAGCCACGAGGAAGGCGCAGTGCGCGAGTTCGCGATCTCGACCAAGACCTTCAATGGCGACAAGGGCAAGGTCAAGAGCCTGACCACCGTGCAGGTCGAGTTCAAGGACGGCAAGCTGAGCGAAGTCAAGGGCACCGAAAAGGAATGGCCTGCCGACATGGTGCTGCTGGCCATGGGCTTTGTGAACCCGGTCGCCACCGTGCTGGATGCCTTTGGTGTGGACAAGGACGCCCGGGGCAACGCCCGCGCTACCACTGACTTTACCGGCGGCTACGCCACCAATGTGGACAAGGTGTTTGCCGCTGGCGACATGCGCCGGGGCCAGTCGCTGGTGGTCTGGGCCATCCGCGAAGGCCGGCAGGCTGCCCGTTCCGTTGACGAGTTCCTGATGGGCTGGAGCGATCTGCCGCGCTAAGGCCTGCAGATTTCTCGCCACCAAAGACCGCAGTTGCCGCTGCGGTCTTTTTTTGCGTTTTCCTGTTCCAGGTCTGAGCGGATTTGCGGGATACCCCCCGGGAGTAAATCAGGTTTTCATACATTCTTCATATGAGAAATTTATAACTTTGACTTATACTCTGGCCCAGTACCCCATTTTTTGCGCTGTTCTGCGCCACTGCAAGCCCCGCCTGCCATGCCCCATAACGCCGAAGACAAGCACCGCGCCATCACCCGCCTGCGCCGCATCAAAGGCCAGGCGGAGGCCTTGGAGCGGGCGGTGGAGGCGGGCAGTGATTGCGCCCCCATCCTGCAGCAGCTCGCCGCCATGCGCGGTGCCGTGCACGGCCTGATGGCCGACTTGCTCGATGGCCATATGCGCGAGACCATGGCCAAGCAGCCAGCGCCCTCGCAGGCCGACATTGACGAAATGCTGTCGCTGCTGCGTTCGTACCTCAAATAGGCGTGTGGTCGTGACCGCGCCTGACTGTTTCCCCCCGTTTTTGACCCAAGGAGTCCCCCCATGAAATCCCGCGCCGCTGTTGCCTTCAAAGCCGGAGAGCCTTTGCAGATTGTCGAGATCGACGTTGCGCCGCCCCAAAAGGGCGAGGTGCTGGTCAAGATCACCCACACGGGCGTGTGCCACACGGATGCCTTCACCCTGAGCGGTGATGACCCTGAAGGCATCTTCCCGGCGGTGCTGGGCCACGAAGGCGCCGGCATTGTGGTGGAAGTGGGCGAGGGCGTTACCAGCGTCAAGCCAGGCGACCATGTGATTCCGCTGTACACGGCAGAGTGCGGTGAGTGCCTGTTCTGCAAGAGCGGCAAGACCAACCTCTGTGTGGCGGTGCGCGCCACCCAGGGCAAGGGTGTGATGCCCGATGGCACCACGCGCTTTAGCTACAACGGCGAGCCGATCTACCACTACATGGGCTGCTCTACTTTCTCGGAATACACCGTGGTGGCAGCGGTGTCGCTGGCCAAGGTCAACCCCGATGCCAACCCCGAGCAGGTCTGCCTGCTGGGCTGCGGCGTGACCACGGGTCTGGGCGCCGTCAAGAACACCGCCAAGGTGCAAGAGGGCGATAGCGTCGCCGTGTTCGGCCTGGGCGGCATTGGCCTGGCGGTGATCCAGGGCGCGCAGTTGGCCAAGGCTGGCCGCATCATTGCCGTCGATACCAACCCCGGCAAGTTCGAGCTGGCCAAGACCTTTGGCGCGACCGACTGCATCAACCCCAAGGACTTTGACAAGCCGATCCAGCAGGTGATCGTCGAGATGACCGGCTGGGGTGTGGACCACAGCTTTGAATGCATCGGCAGCACCCAGGTGATGCGTGCAGCGCTGGAATGCGCGCACCGCGGCTGGGGCCAGAGCGTGATCATCGGCGTGGCGGGCGCGGGCCAGGAGATCTCTACCCGTCCTTTCCAGCTCGTTACCGGCCGCAAATGGCTGGGCACCGCCTTTGGCGGCGTCAAGGGCCGCAGCGAGCTGCCCGGCATGGTCGAAGACGCGATGGCCGGCAAGATCAAGCTCGAACCCTTTGTCACCCACACCATGGGCCTGGCCAAGATCAACGAGGCGTTTGACCTGATGCATGAAGGCAAGTCGATCCGCTCGGTGGTCAACTTCGCCAGTTAAGCACCGCCAAAGGCCGCTGGTCAGTGATGGCCAGCTTCGGCTGCCCCGCATGGGCCGCAATAGTCCTGCGCGCCACTGGCGGCGCTGCCAGGGGCGACAATGCGAGGCTTGTTCTCCCTGCGGCCCGGCCCGCACCATTGAAATCCATGTCTTTTACCTCTCTTGGCCTTGCCCCGTCGCTGGCCCACGCTGCCCAGGCCCATGGCCTGATGGCACCCACGGCCATCCAGACCCAGGCCATCCCGGCCATTCTGGACGGGCGTGACCTGCTGGGCTGCGCGCCTACCGGCTCGGGCAAGACAGCGGCCTATGTACTGCCCTTGCTGCAGGGCTGGATGCTGAGCGATGCGGCAGGCCAGGCGGGCCGGCATGAGACGCAGGCTTTGATTTTGGTGCCCACGCGCGAGCTGGCCACCCAGGTGGCCGAGCTGGTCTACTTTGTCGGTCAGGCTCTGGGCCGCCGCCCCAAGGTGGCCGTGCTGACCGGCGGCGTGTCGATCAACCCCCAGCTGCTGGCCTTGCGCGGCGGTGTGGAGCTGGTGATTGCTACTCCGGGGCGCTTGCTCGATGTGGTGGCGCACAGCAAGCTGCGGCTGGACACCATCAGCACCTTGGTGCTCGATGAGGCCGACCGGCTGATGGACCTGGGCTTTGCCGAGGAGCTGCAAAGCGTGCTGGCCCTGGTGCCCCCCCGCGAGCAGCGCCAGACCCTGCTGCTGTCGGCCACCTTTGCGCCGGCCGTGCAGGCGCTGGTGCCGACCTTGCTGCGTGCTACGCACGAGAAGGTCGAGATCGCATCGACCCACCTGCAGGATGCCACCATCGTGCAGGAGGCCTTCTATTTGGATGCCGCCAAGCGCACGACCTGGCTGCGCGAGCTGGTGGGCCAGTATGCCGGCCAGCGCATGCTGGTGTTTGTGGCCAGCCGTTATAGCGCCGAGCATGTGGCCAACAAGCTCTATGACAAGGGTGTCAGCGCCACCGCCTTCCACGGCGACCTGAGCCAGGGCGCGCGCCAGCAGGTGCTGCAGGAGTTCCGCAGCAGCCAGTGGCAGGTGCTGGTCACCACCGATCTGGCGGCGCGCGGCATCCATGTCGAGTCGCTGCCCCTGGTCATCAACTACGACCTGCCGCGCTCCCCCACCGATTACACCCACCGCATTGGCCGCACTGGCCGGGCGGGCACCAGCGGCCTGGCCATCAGCCTGGTCACCCCCGCCAGCCTGGCGCACTGGAAGGTGATCGCCAAGCGCAATGCGCTGGAGATGGAGTTGCAGACGCCCGCGCAGTACCCGGTGACCGAGCCCGTGCCGGTGCATGGCTCGCCCGACGAGTCGGGCAATGGTGGCATCAAGGGCAAGCGCATGAGCAAGAAAGACAAGCTGCGTGCAGCGGCCGCGCAGGCCGCATCGCCGCAATCCCCCACCGAAGGAAATTCCGATGTCTGATGCCCAAGCCAGCCTCAAGCTGCAGGCGGCCCATGCCTGTTTTGGCGGCGCCCAGCGTTTTTACGAGCATTTCTCCAGCCAGATCGGCCTGGCGATGAAGTTCTCGGTGTTTCTGCCGCCCAAGGCGGTGGAGGGCGAGAAAGTGCCCGCGCTGCTGTACCTGGCGGGCCTCACCTGTACCGAAGAGACCTTCATGACCAAGGCCGGCGCCCAGCGCCTGGCGGCGTCGTTGAACGTGGCCCTGGTCACCTGCGACACCAGCCCGCGCGGCGCGGGCCTGCCCGGTGAATCCGAAAGCTGGGATTTTGGCGTGGGCGCTGGCTTTTATCTGGATGCGACGGCCAAGCCCTGGGCACTGCACTGGCGCATGGAAAGCTACATCCTCGAAGACCTGCTGCCGCTCTTGGCTACCAAGCTGCCCATCGATCTGCAGCGCCTGGGCATCTTTGGCCACAGCATGGGCGGTCATGGCGCGCTGACCTTGGCGCTGCGCCATCCTGGTGTCTTCAAATCGGTATCGGCCTTTGCGCCGATTGCCAACCCCCTGAACTGCCCCTGGGGCCAGAAAGCCTTTGCCGGCTACCTGGGCGACAACCAGGCCGAATGGGCGCAGCATGATGCCACCGCCTTGATGGCCGCGCAAACGCAGCCGCCATTCCCGGCCGGCATTCTTGTTGACCAGGGCCTGGCCGACAAGTTCTTGCTGGAAAAGCAGTTGTTGCCCGAGGCCTTTGAGGCCGCCTGCGCCCAGGTCGGCCAGCCGCTCACCTTGCGCCGCCATGGCGGCTATGACCATGGCTACTACTTCATCCAGAGCTTTATGGATGAGCACCTGCGCTTTCACGCGGGCCAACTCTAAGCAACGCTAAGCGCTCGCCGCATTGCGCGCCTGGCTGGTACAGGTGCTCAGGTACTGCGCGGCGCGCCCACCTCGTAGACGCGGAGGTTGCGGTCACCTATCTCCAGCGCAGGCCAGGCAGCGCGCCAGGCCTGGATGTGGCTGGAGGCGAAATGCGCATCCAGCGCGGCCTGGTCGCTCCAGAGTTCTTTGACGTGGAGCAGCCCGGGCACCAGCACATCCTGGGCGTAGCCATATTCCAGGCAACCGGTTTCGGCGCGTGAGGCTTCGACCATCGCCCGCATGGCGGGCAGGGCACGCTCCAGGTTGGCGGCAGGCAGGCGGACGGTTCCGACGATCAACAGCATGGGGTTTCCTCTCAAAGGCTTGTAGCAAAAACGGGGATCAGCGCATCCAGCCCGGCACCCGGGTTTCCAGCAGCTGGGGCACCATGTCGGCGCTGGTCCACAGCACTGCCAGTTGTTCCCACTGCGAGGCCCAGCGCTGGGCATCGTCGCGGCCCATGCCGATGACCAGGTAGCCAGGTTCAGCCGGCCAGCCGTTGGCGGGGTGCTGGGCAACGGCCGGCAGCGCCGCCATGCCTGCAGCGCCCAGCGCGCGACCCAGTTGGGCGTGGCGCTCGATGTTCTCGTCTTTCTCCAGCAGCTCGCCCATGGGGTTGAAAGCGGTGATGAAGCAGCTGCAATCGGTTTGGTGCTGCTGGTAGAGCGCGCTGAGCGCCGCTTGGGCTTGGCCCACCTGCAAAAGAAAAGGGGCCTGGTGCAGCACGTGGTACTGCGTTTCTTCAAAGGCCTTGCGCAATTCGGGCGAAAGAGTAGTCATAAAGGGATGGCAGCCAGTGTTGCAAATTATTCACTAGCGCGATAGGGGGCTAAGAAATCCATATGCCCTGGCCAGCGTGTGGCTACCGGGGCAGCCATGGTACTGGCTTGCCGACGTCCGACTAGTCCGGCAGAGTTTTCCCCATAAGCGACACGAAATTCGTGTGATCGGAGACAATACGCGATTCGCCTGCACGCTGATGCTTGTAAAAATCAAGTCAAGTGCTCTTACTTTGTCTTTCTCTTTGGTCGAGACACATGAAAAAACGTTCTTTCGTTGCCACCCTGGCGCTGACGGCCCTGCTCACCGCTTGCGGTAAGAATGAGGCGCCCAAGCCTGCGGCAGAAGCGCCCGCACCGGCACCCGTAGCGGCTGCAGTTACCAAGCTGGTGGTGGGTCTGGACGACAACTTCCCGCCTATGGGTTTCCGTGACGAGAAGAACGAAATCGTGGGCTTTGACATTGACATGGCCCGCGAAGCGGCCAAGCGCGCCGGTATCGAAGTCGAATTCAAGCCGATCGACTGGAACGCCAAGGAAGCCGAGCTGCTGGGCAAGCGCGTCGATGCGCTGTGGAATGGCCTGACCATTTTGGAAGAGCGCAAGGAAAAGATCCTCTTCACCGACCCCTACATGGTCAACAAGCAGATCATCATCGTGAAGGCTGGCTCGCCGATCAAGACCAAGGCCGACATGGCTGGCAAGATCGTTGGTGCGCAAGAAGGCTCCAGTGCCGTGACTGCGATGCAAAAGGACAAGGACCTGTCGGCCCAGTTCAAGGAAACCAAGCTGTTTGGCGACAACATCGCGGCGCTGATGGATGTGGAAGCAGGCCGCCTGGATGTCGTGGTGGTCGACGAGGTGGTGGGCCGTTACCTGGTCTCCAAGAAGCCTGACAACTACGTTGTGCTGGCCGAAGACTTTGGCACCGAAGACTACGGCGTGGGCTTCCGCAAGGACGACGAAGCCACCCGCAACAAGATCAACGACGTGCTCGCTGACATGAAAAAAGACGGCAAGGCCGAAGAAATCGCCAAGAAGTGGTTTGGCGCCGACGTGATCAAGCACTGATCGTCGCTTAAGCATGCACCGGGCCGGCACAGCGTGCCGGTCTTGTGCTTTTGGGCGAGGCCCATGGCTGCCGCAGCGCGGGGCGCTGCTAGGCGGCCAGAACGGATTTTTATGACAGGAGTGCCAGGCTTGGATCGTCAACAGGCGCCAAGCGCACTCGTGCCTGTGGCCAGCGGCCTCCTGCGCTGCCGCCACCCTGAAGGCCATTGATGGACTATGTAATTTCCCTGCTGGGGCCGCTGTCCAACGGCGCCCTGGTGACTCTCAAGCTGTTTGTCATCACCCTGGTGCTGTCGGTGCCACTGGGTCTGGCTTTGGCGCTGGCGCGCCTCTCGCGCTTCAAGGCGCTGTCGCGCTTTGTCGAGGCCTACATCTGGCTGATGCGCGGCACGCCGCTGATGCTGCAGCTGCTGTTTATCTATTTCGCGCTGCCCTTTGTGCCGGTGATTGGCGTGCGCCTGCCTGATTTCCCATCGGCCGTCGTGGCCTTTGCGTTGAACTACGCGGCCTATTTTGCGGAGATCTTCCGCGCCGGTATCCAGAGCGTGGACCGGGGCCAGTATGAGGGCGCCAAGGTGCTGGGCCTGTCCTACAGCCAGACCATGCGCCGCATTGTGCTGCCCCAGATGGTGCGCACCATCTTGCCGCCGGTCAGCAACGAGACCATCACCCTGGTCAAGGACACCTCGCTGATCTATGTGCTGGCGCTTAACGACCTGCTGCGCGCAGCGCGCGGCATTGTGCAGCGCGACTTCACGACCACACCCTTTGTGGTGGCGGCGGCCTTTTACTTGCTGATGACCCTGGTGCTGACCTGGGGCTTTAACCGCCTGGAAAAGCGCTATGCCAAATATGACGCCTGAGTGGCTTGAGCGGATGGATGTGCGTGGAGTGGCCACGGCGAACAGGGCAGGAGAATGGCAATGACAGGCAATGACATGGGCACCCCGGTGATGGTGCAGGCGCGCGATATCTGCAAGGCCTTCAATGGCACCGAGGTGCTCAAGAAGGTGTCGCTCGATATCCACAAAGGCGAGGTGATGGCGGTGATCGGCCCCTCCGGCTCCGGCAAGAGTACCTTTCTGCGCTGCTTGAACCACCTCGAAGTGATTGATGCAGGTTCGGTGGTGGTCGAGGGCCAGACCTTGGTCAGCACCAATGCGCAGGGCCAGGCCCAGTACGCGCCCGAAGCCCAGATGCGCGCCATTCTGCGCCGCATGGGCATGGTGTTCCAGGGTTTCAACCTGTTCCCGCATCTGTCGGTGATCGAGAACATCACCGAGGCACCGATGGTCGTCAAAGGCCTGACGCGGGACCAGGTCATGCCCAAGGCCCAGGAGCTGCTGCGCAAGGTGGGGCTGCAGGAGAAGGCCGATGCCTATCCGGCGCGGCTGTCGGGCGGGCAAAAGCAGCGCGTGGCCATTGCGCGCGCGCTGGCGATGGAGCCGGACATCATGCTGTTTGACGAGCCCACCTCCGCGCTGGACCCCGAGCTGACCGGCGAGGTGCTGCGCACCATGCGCGAATTGGCCGAAGAGCATATGACCATGTTGGTGGTTACCCACGAAATGGGCTTTGCCCGTGAGGTGGCCAATACGGTGGTTTTCATGGACCAGGGCTCCTTGATCGAAGCCAAGCCGGCGCGCGCATTCTTTGAAGATTGCAGCCATGCCCGCATTCGTTCCTTTTTGGACAATATGCTCTAATCACGGGCGCTTTCACGTTTGTTGACGCTGGCGGCGGAGAGGGCAGGCGCTGCCCATGCGATCCTGGATGGTTGCCTTGTCGCCGCCAACAGAAAATAGCCTATGGCGCTGCGGGGCTTAGCGGGTCCGGGTTAGGATCAGGCCACATAAATACATTCATGAATGTTTGTTACAGGCGGTAAGCTTGATGGCTTACGCTGCGGCAACCGACTACAGAGAGGGGCATGGCCCCTCTCTTATGATGACGATGCCGGACGTTCCCGGCTTTTCTATGCAATCCAACGCTCCACCTCCACTCGTCGAACTGCGCAATGTCACCTTCGGCTATGGCGACCGCTTGATCCTGCGCGATGTGTCCTTGCACATTCCGCGTGGCAAAGTGACGGCGTTGATGGGCGCATCCGGCGGTGGCAAAACCACGGTGTTGCGGCTCATCGGCGGCCAGGCCAAGGCCCAGTCGGGCCAGGTGCTGCTGGGCGGCCAGGATGTGGGTGCGATGAGCCAGGCGCAGCTGTATGCGGCCCGGCGCCGCATGGGCATGCTGTTCCAGTTTGGCGCGCTGTTCACCGACATGTCGGTGTTTGAGAACGTCGCCTTTCCGCTGCGCGAGCACACCGATATGTCCGAAGGCCTGGTACGCGACATCGTGCTGATGAAGCTGCAGGCCGTGGGCCTGCGCGGCGCGCGCGATTTGCTGCCGTCGCAAATCTCCGGTGGCATGGCCCGGCGTGTGGCGCTGGCCCGTGCCATGGCCCTCGACCCCGAATTCATCATGTACGACGAGCCCTTTGCCGGGCTAGACCCGATTTCGCTGGGCACCTCGGCGCAGCTGATCCGCGAGCTCAACGACGCGCTCGGGCTGACCAGCATCATCGTCTCGCACGATCTGGAAGAGACTTTCAAGCTGGCCGACCAGGTGATCATCCTGGGGCCTGGTGTGGTGGCTGCGCAGGGCACGCCCGATGAGGTGCGCGCCAGCCAAGATCCGCTGGTGCACCAGTTTGTCCACGCACTGCCCCAAGGGCCGGTGCCCTTTCATGTGCAGGGGCCCAGCATTGATGAAGACTTTGGCATCGCTGCCTCGAAAGGAGGCCGCTGATGCGTTGGTGGCACCCTGCTGATATTGGTTTTGCGCTGCGCAGCAAGGCCATGGCTGTGGGCCAGGCTACGCGTTTGCTGCTGCGCCTGCTGGTGGGCCTGGGCTATGTGCTGCGGCGCCCGGCCTTGTTGCGAGACCAGATCCATTTCTTGGGCAATTACTCGCTGGCCATCATTGGTGTGTCGGGCCTGTTTGTAGGCTTTGTGCTGGGCCTGCAGGGCTATTACATTCTGCAGCGCTACGGCTCGGCCGAGGCCGTGGGCATGATGGTGGCGCTGACCTTGCTGCGCGAGCTGGGCCCGGTGGTGACGGCGCTGCTGTTTGCTGGCCGTGCGGGCACCGCGCTGACGGCCGAGATTGGCCTGATGAAAGCCGGCGAGCAACTGTCGGCGATGGAGATGATGGCGGTGGACCCGGTGGAGCGCATTCTGGCGCCGCGCTTTTGGGCCGGCCTGATCGCCATGCCGCTGCTGGCTGCCGTGTTCAGCGCCGTCGGCATCATGGGCGGCTGGATTGTGGGCGTGCTGATGCTGGGCATCGACGGCGGTGCCTTCTGGGGCCAGATGCAAAGCGGTGTCGATGTCTTCCAGGATCTGGGCAATGGCGTGATCAAGAGCATCGTGTTTGGCATCACCGTGACCTTTGTCGCCTTGCTGCAAGGCTTTGTGGCCAAGCCCACACCAGAAGGTGTCTCGCGTGCCACCACGCGCACGGTGGTCATGGCCTCCTTGTCGGTGCTGGCGCTGGACTTCATGCTCACCGCGATGATGTTCAGCATCTGACGCCTACCCTATAGATACAGAAAAGAGAAACGGATTCGCATATGCAGCCCTCCAAAACCGATATCTGGGTTGGCCTGTTTGTCATGCTGGGCGCTGCGGCGCTGGTGTTCCTGGCACTGCGCGCGGGCAACTTGCTGACCTTGGATTTCAACAAAGGCTATGAAGTCACTGCCCGCTTTGACAACATTGGCGGCTTGAAGCCCCAGGCTGCGGTGCGCAGCGCGGGTGTCAAGGTAGGCCGTGTCAAGAGCATCAGCTTCAATGACCAGACCTTCCAGGCCGATGTCCATGTCGAACTGGCCAATGGCTATGCCTTCCCTAAAGACAGCTCCTTCAAGATCTTGACCAGCGGCCTGCTGGGTGACCAGTACGTGGGCGTCGAGGCCGGTTTCGATGAAAAGCCTTTGGCAAGCGGTGACACCGTCACCAATACACAATCGGCCATCGTGCTGGAGAATCTGATCGGCCAGTTCCTGTATGGCAAGGCCTCAGAGAGCTCGGCACCAAAAGCCGCCGAATAACACAAGCTAAAAACGAGAACGATGATGCGTTATCCAACCAATAAGCAAAGCGCACGCACCTGGATGCTGGCGTCTTCCCTGGGTCTGGCCGCTGCGCTGACCGGCTGCGCCAGCGGCCCTGGCGCCAATCCCCGCGATCCGCTGGAGCCCTACAACCGGGCCATGTTCAGCTTCAACGATGCCGTTGACACGGCGGTGCTGGAGCCCGTGGCCACAGGCTACCGCGATGTGACGCCGACCGTGGTGCGCACTGCCGTGACCAATTTCTTCGCCAATCTGGGCGATCTGTGGTCGGTGGTGAACAACGCGTTGCAGCTCAAGGGTGAGGGCACCTACAACAGCGTGGTGCGCTTTACCACCAACACGGTGTTCGGTCTGGGCGGTTTGATCGACGTGGCCAGTGAGATGGACATCGAGCGCCACAAGCAGGACTTTGGCCTGACCTTGGCGCGCTATGGTGTGCCTGCAGGCGCCTACATCGTCTGGCCGCTGCTGGGCCCCTCGACCATCCGTGACTCCGCCGGCATGGTGGTGGACTGGCAGGGCAACGTGGTCAGCTCCATCAACGATGTGCCGGTGCGCAACTCGCTCACCGGTCTGCGCATCGTCAACACCCGCGCCAATCTGTTGAGCACCACCTCGCTGGTGCAATCTGCGGCGCTGGACAAGTACAGCTTCACGCGCGATGCCTATTTGCAGCTGCGCCAGAATGCCACCCAAGCGGGCGACGACGAAGACGAGACCCAGTGGATGAACGAGTCGGCCGCCGACCCCGCGCCCCAGGGCGGCGTTAAATAAGCCAAATTTATAAAAACTTACAAGAAATCTGGTGGTGCATGCAACTGCGCGCCCACCTCAGCCTCTAAAAATGTTCGGGTCTGGGTTGCAGACGCGGGCTACAAAGGAACCAATATGATCAATCGTCGCACATGGGTACAGTACTCCGCTGCATGGGCTGTGGTGGCCGGCCTGGCATCTGCTCCATTGATGGCCAGCGCTGCAGACATGGCGCCGGACGCCATGATCAAGCAGCTCTCGGACGAAGTGCTGAGCACCTTGAAGACCGACCAGTCCATCCGCGGTGGTGATGTCTCCAAGATCACGTCTTATGTGGACAGCGTGGTCATGCCCAATGTGGATTTTCGCCGCATGATGGCCTCGGCCGTGGGCCCCAAGTGGCGTACTGCCACAGCCTCGCAGCAGCAGCAACTGCAAGATGAGTTCAAGAAGCTGATGGTCAACACCTACGCCGGGGCGCTGCACCAGGTGAGCAACCAGACCATCAGCGTCAAGCCGGTGCGCATGCAGCCTGCGGACAAAGAGGTGGTAGTGCGCTCCGAGATTTTGGGCCGTGGCGATCCGATCCAGCTGGACTACCGCTTGGTCAAGACCCCCGGTCAGGGCATGGGCTGGAAGATCTACAACCTGAATGTGATGGGCATCTGGATGGTGGAAACCTACCGCAACCAGTTCCAGGAAGAGCTCAACAAGCCCGGTGGTAGCCCCCAGACCTTGATCGATTCGATCGCTGCCCGCAACAAGGCCAACGCAGGCAAGTAAGCCATGGCCGTGCTCAGCCTGCCTTCGACCCTGACCCATGACCAGGCCCAGGCCTGCCTGCAGCAGTTGCAGGCTGCCATGGCACAACTGCCCGCTGGCGCCGATGTGCATATCGACGCCAGTGCGCTGGCCGTGTTTGATTCGTCGGCACTGGCTGTGCTGCTGGGCAGCCGCCGCGCGGCATTGGCGGCGAGCCGGCCCTTTCAGATGAGCGGATTGTCTGCACCCGTGCTCTCGCTGGCGCGCCTTTATGGCGTCGATGGCCTGATCGTGACCGCCGGTTGAGGCCTGAATCCCCAGGACAGCGCCATCCGGCCGCTGCGCCTACAATGGCCGACTCATGTCCGCCATCGCATTCCAATCCGTCTCCAAGGTCTACCAGACCGCCAAGGGTCCCTTCCAGGCACTGAACAACGTCAGCCTCGATATCGAGGAAGGGGAGTTCTTTGGCCTGCTTGGGCCCAATGGCGCGGGCAAGACTTCTTTGATCAGCATTCTGGCCGGCCTGGCCCGCGCCAGCAGTGGTTCGGTCAAGGTGCTGGGCAGCGATGTGCGCGAGGACTATGCCAACGCGCGCCGCAAGCTCGGCATCGTGCCGCAAGAGCTGGTGTTTGACCCCTTCTTCAATGTGCGCGAGTCGCTGCGCATCCAATCCGGCTACTTCGGTGTCAAGAACAACGATGCCTGGATCGATGAGCTGCTTGAAAGCCTGGGCCTGGCCGACAAGGCCAGCGCCAATATGCGCCAGCTCAGCGGCGGCATGAAGCGCCGGGTGTTGGTCGCCCAGGCGCTGGTGCACAAGCCGCCCATCATCGTGCTCGATGAGCCCACGGCTGGCGTCGACGTGGAACTGCGCCAGACCTTGTGGCAGTTCGTCAGCAAGCTCAACAAGCAGGGCCACACGGTGCTGCTCACCACCCATTACCTGGAAGAGGCCGAGGCACTGTGCAACCGCATTGCGATGCTGCGCTCGGGCCATGTGGTGGCCCTGTCGACCATGGCCGAGCTGCTGCAAGGCAGCTCCTCGAACGTGCTGCGCTTCAAGACCGATGGCATGCTGCCCGCTGATTTGGCGGCGCAGGCCCGCATCACCGGCCGCATTGTGCAGCTGCCAGCCAACAGCGCTGCGGATGTGGAGCGCATTTTGGGCCAGCTGCGCACTGCTGGTGTGGTGGTGGAAGACCTGGAGATCCGCCGCGCGGATCTGGAAGATGTGTTTTTGCAAGTGATGGCGCGCGATGCCGTGGTGGACCATGCCACGACGCAACTGGGCGCGGGAGTGGCACGATGAACGGCTGGCAAACCCTGTTTTACAAAGAGGTGCTGCGGTTTTGGAAGGTGAGCTTCCAGACCGTGGCGGCGCCGGTGCTGACCGCTGTGCTCTACCTGCTGATCTTTGGCCATGTGCTGCAAGGCCGGGTGGCGGTGTTTGACAACGTCAGCTACACCGCGTTTCTGGTGCCGGGCCTGGTGATGATGAGCCTGCTGCAAAACGCCTTTGCCAATAGCTCGTCAAGCCTGGTGCAAAGCAAGATCATGGGCAGCCTGGTGTTTGTGCTGCTGACACCGCTGTCGCACTGGGGCTGGTTCTTTGCCTTTGTGGGCGCCTCCATCGTGCGCGGCCTGGCCGTGGGCCTGGGCGTTTATGTGATCACCTTGTTCTTCGCACCGCCGCATTTTGCGTCGCTGCCCTGGGTGCTGATGTTTGCCGTGCTGGGCGCCGGCCTGATGGGCACCCTGGGCCTGCTGGCTGGCCTGTGGGCGGACAAGTTTGACCAGATGGCGGCGTTCCAGAATTTTGTGATCGTGCCCATGACCTTCCTGTCGGGTGTGTTCTATTCGATCCAGTCGCTGCCCCCGTTTTGGCAAAAGGTCAGCCACCTGAACCCCTTCTTCTACATGATCGACGGCTTCCGCTACGGCTTTTTTGGCCAGAGCGACACCTCGCCCTGGCTGAGCCTGGGCATTGTGGCCGTCGCTTGGCTGCTGGTGAGTGCATTGGCTGTGCAGCTGCTGCGCACCGGCTACAAGATCCGCAATTGATGAACCCGGCTGCAGCCCGCGTGGCTGCAGTCGCCTGGCCAGCAGCCACCCCACGGAGCGGCTGGCAGGCATTTCGAACCGACAAAGTGAGAGCGTGCAATGACTGCTGAGGACCTCAAAGACATCATCACCGCCGGCCTGGCCTGCGAGCATATTGCGCTGGAAGGCGATGGCCGCCATTGGTTTGCCACCATCGTGTCGCCCGCCTTTGAGGGCAAGCGCCTGATCCAGCGCCACCAGCTGGTCTATGCCACCTTGGGCCAGAAGATGCACACCGACGAGGTGCATGCGCTGTCGATGAAGACGCACACCCCCGCCGAGTGGGCTGCGCTGCAGGCCTGATTTTTCTTGTTTCAACCCTGGCTGGCCCCGCCCCATCCGCGACGGATGCGCAGGCTGACGCTGGCGAAAGCGCCCCATGGATAACTCCACCATGATCACCCTGGCCCTCTCCAAAGGCCGCATCTTTGATGAAACCCTGCCGCTGTTGGCAGCCGCAGGCATCGAGGTGCTGGAAGACCCCGAGAAATCGCGTAAGCTGATTTTTGCCACCACCCAGCCCGATGTGCAGGTGGTCTTGGTGCGTGCCTCCGATGTGCCCACCTACGTGCAGTACGGCGGTGCCGACCTGGGCGTGACCGGCAAGGACACCTTGCTCGAACACGGTGGCGAGGGCCTGTTCCAGCCGCTGGACCTGCAGATTGCCAAGTGCCGCGTGAGCGTGGCGGTGCGCAATGATTTTGACTATGCCCAGGCCGTCAAGCGCGGTGCACGCCTGCGGGTGGCCACCAAGTACCCGCTGATTGCGCGTGAGTTCTTCGCACGCAAGGGCGTGCACGTGGACCTGATCAAGCTCTACGGCAGCATGGAGCTGGCGCCCTTGACGGGCCTGGCCGATGCCATCGTCGACCTGGTGAGCACCGGCAACACCTTGCGCGCCAACCACCTGCAGGAAGTCGAGCACATCATCGACATCAGCTCGCACCTGGTGGTCAACCAGGCGGCGCTCAAGCTCAAGCAAAAGCGCCTGCGCCATATCATTGATGTGTTTGCCGCGGGTGTTGCCCAAACCGCCCCGGTTTAAGCGCCCCCTCTCAGGCTGGCACTTGCCTGTTTGAAAAGTGTCTGAGTCAGAAGGTAACCACTATGGAATTCGTCGCCGCTCCCGCCCGTCTGTCAACCGCTGATGCCCAGTTTGAGCATGATTTTGCTCAGCGCCTGCATTGGTCGGCAGACACGGATGCGGCCATCGAGCAGCGGGTGGCCGATATCCTGGCAGACGTGCAGCAGCGCGGCGACGCTGCGGTGCTGGACTACACGGCCCGCTTTGATGGCATGCAGGTTAGCAGCATGGATGCACTGGAGCTGCGCAAGGAAGAGCTCAAAGCCGCCTTTGAGGGCCTGCCCGCCGAGCAGCGCGAAGCCCTGGAATCCGCCGCGCGCCGGGTGCGCAGCTACCACGAGGCCCAGAAAAAGGCCAATGGCGAGAGCTGGAGCTACCGCGACGAAGATGGCACCCTGCTGGGCCAGAAAGTCACACCGCTGGACCGCGTCGGCATTTATGTGCCCGGTGGCAAGGCCGCCTACCCCAGCAGTGTGCTGATGAACGCCATCCCCGCCCATGTGGCCGGTGTGGAAGACATCATCATGGTGGTGCCCACGCCCCAGGGCCTGAAGAACCCGCTGGTGCTGGCTGCCGCCTATGTGGCGGGCGTGCACCGCGCCTTTACCATTGGTGGCGCCCAGGCGGTGGCCGCCTTGGCTTATGGCACGGCCACCGTCCCCAAGGTGGACAAGATCACCGGCCCGGGCAATGCCTATGTGGCCAGCGCCAAAAAGCGCGTGTTTGGCTTGGTGGGAATCGACATGATTGCCGGCCCCAGCGAAATCCTGGTACTGGCCGATGGCACGACGCCGCCGGACTGGGTGGCGATGGACCTGTTCTCGCAGGCTGAGCACGATGAGCTGGCGCAGTCGATTCTGCTCTGCCCGGATGCCGCCTACCTGGATGCCGTGCAGCGCGAGATCGACCGCCTGCTGCCCGAGATGCCGCGCAAGGCCATCATCGCCAAGAGCCTGTCCGACCGGGGCGCGCTGATTTTGACGCGCAACATGGAAGAGGCCTGTGCGCTGAGCAACCGCATCGCGCCCGAGCACTTGGAGGTTTCCGCCCGCGATCCGCACCAATGGGAGCCCTTGCTCAAGCATGCCGGCGCGATCTTTCTGGGTGCCTACACCAGCGAAAGCCTGGGCGACTACTGCGCAGGCCCCAACCATGTGCTGCCCACCAGCGGCACGGCCCGTTTCTCGTCACCGCTGGGGGTCTATGACTTCCAAAAGCGCTCCAGCCTGATCGAGGTGAGCGAGGCCGGTGCCCAGGTGCTGGGCAAGACTGCTGCGGTGTTGGCCTATGGCGAAGGCCTGCAGGGCCACGCGCGGGCGGCCGAGATGCGTATCAAGCGCTAAGCATCGCTCGCCTGCTGCCCCGGGCCAAAACGGCCGGGGCAGAGCAAGCAGAGCGGTGATCAACGGCGCTCGCAGGCTGCAGGCACATAGGCGCGCCATTGCACCACCAGGTCTGCACGGCTTTGGCCCCGGGGCCAGGGAATGGCCCATTCGCCCTCATGCATGCGCATGCCTTGCAGTCCATCGAGCACCGGATAGGGCCCAGTTGGGGCATCCCGGTCCGCATCCTCTTCAGCCTGCCAGATCCGCAGCGCCCCACGGCTTTGCAGCCGCTCGGCCGTGGCCCAGGGTGAATAGCGTGGGTCGCCAGGGATCAGCACCGAGGGCTGGCTTTGGGCGCCAATCGCCACCAAGCCGCCCGTCCAGGCATCGCTGGCCACGGTATCCAGCGGGCAGCTGGACAGCGTGTTCCAGGTGGCCTCGGCCTGCTGCGCCAACGCGGCCGAGGGCCAATCGCTGCGCACCGGGCTTTTGCGGAAGTCCGAGATCTTCCACAGATACAGGCCGCAGAGCAGCGATATCAGTGCGAGCCACACGACGATGCCGCGCAGCAGATAGCGGCGCATGGGGCCCAGCCATGCGCTGGGGATCAGCGCGGCAGCCAGCACGCCGCTGAAGGGCCACATCGGCACACCCCACATATCACGCAGGCGCAGGCCCAGGGCCATGCCCAGCGCAGCCAGCAGCAAACCCGGGGCGAGTGCAATCACACAAAGATAGGCTGGCCGGGCGCTGTGCCACTGCCAGGGGGCGGACACGGCAGGCCGCAGCTTGGACCAGCGCAGCCGCAAATAGGCAATCAGCAGTACCAGCAGCAGCGGCAGGTGGTTGAGCAGCTGGGTCAGCAAAAAGCCCAGCGCGCCTGCGCGGGGCGATTCGCCATAGCTGCCGGAGCGGTCTTTGGCGTAAGAGAAAGGCAGCCAGTCGTTGTGCTGCAACCAAAGCAGGTGCGGTGCAAACACCAGGGCCATCACCGCCAAAGCCAGCCAAGGCCCGGGGCGGCGCAGCAGGCTGCGGGCCGGGCTCAACACGGTAAACAGCCCCAGGCACAGCAGCAGCAGGCCAATCGAGTACTTGCTCAGGAGACCCAGGCCTGCCATCAGGCCGAGCATCAGCCACTGCCAGCGCTTGTCGTCTTGCCAGGCGGCCAGGTAGAAGTAGCAGATGCCGGCCCAAAAGGGCATCTGTGCAATGTTGTGGTTGAACTCCAGCGCAGGCCGGGTGTAGAAAGCCACGCCCATCGTCAGCACGGTGCCGATAAAGGCCCGCTCACGCCCCACCAGGCGGCAGGCCGTCAGCCACACCAGCCACAAAGTCAGCGCCACGCACAACTGGCTCAGTGCAAAAGGGCCCCAACGGCCCAGGGCCAAAAAGGACACATGCAGTGCAATCGGCGGCAGCGGCGGGTGCTTGTAGTAGCCCCACTGCCATTCACGGCCCCAGCCCAGGCTCTCGACCACATCCAGCGGAAAACTGGGGGCCAGCAGCGGGGGGAAGAGGGTCCAGGCCAGCGCATACAGACAGGCGAGGGCCAGCATGAGGCGCAGCGTTTTCTGATGGCCATGCGGATGGGGAAGGGGAGAGGCGGCAGGGTACATGCAACAAAGCGAGGTGGGGAGCGTCGCAACTCCGGGGCTGGGTTGCAGGCCATGTAAAGCTGGCTAGTGTAGCTGCAGGCTTGCGGCCCCATCTAGCGCTGGCGGCGTGCCGGGCTGGGGTTTGGGTTACTGCAAATGTCTGCCCGCGCTGGCAGGCAGCAACCGGTCGGCAAGGCTGGCGAGCGCGGGCGCGCAGGCCTGGGCCAGCTGCAGGTCTAGCAGTGCACCATCGCGCATCTGTCCCAGGTTGATGGCTGCCACCGGCAGGCCCGCTTGCTTGGCGGCATGGACAAAGCGCAGGCCTGAATAGACCATCAAGGAGCTGCCTACCACCAGCAGCGCGCCGCTGGCGGCGAGCCCATCCAGCGCCTCCTGGCGACGTGCAGGCGGCACATTTTCACCATAAAACACCACATCGGGCTTGAGGATGCCGCCACATAACGGGCAAGCGGGTACTTGAAACAAGGAAAAGTCTACGCCAGCCAGGTCTGCATCGCCGTCGGGCGCGGCTTGCGCGCTCAGGTGCTGCCAATCGGGGTTGGCTGCCAACAGCTTGTGCTGGAAATCGGCGCGCGCCAGGCGATGCTTGCAGGCCATGCACACCACCTGGTCCAGCCGGCCATGCAAATCCACCACCCGGCGACTGCCAGCGCGCTGGTGCAGGCCGTCAACATTCTGGGTGATGAGGGCCTGGATAAAGCCCGCCTGCTCCAGCTGGGCCAAGGCTTGGTGCGCCGCATTGGGCTGCGCTTGCGAGAACACCGGCCAGCCCACCAGGCTGCGCGCCCAGTAGCGCTGGCGTGTGGCCGGATCGTCTGCCATGAAGTCCTGAAAGCGCACGGGGGCGGGGCGCTTCCAGGCGCCTTGTGCATCGCGGTAGTCCGGAATGCCGCTGCCGGTGCTCACGCCCGCGCCCGTCAGCACGGTCCAGGGGCGGTGCTGTGCCAGTAGGGTGGTCAGGGCTGCCAGATCAGCAGTGGCGGCACTGGCGGCGGAGGGTTGCGGGAGCGCATCAGTAAGAAGTGGCATGGCGTAGGGGCTTGGCTGCCTTGGATGATAGTGGCAGCGGCAACCCACTGCTGCAGTCTGGATTGGCGACACGAAATTCGTGCAACACGAATTTCGTGTAATATCCCTTCCATGAAAAATCTCACCATTACCGTGGAAGACAGCGTGCTGGAATGGGCACGGGTTGAGGCTGCACGGCGCGGCACCAGCGTCTCGCGCATGGTAGGGGATTTTATGGCCGAGCTCCAGCAGCGCGAAGATGCCTACGAAAGGGCCTACCTAGCCTGGCGTACTGATGAGCGCAGCTGGCAAGGCGGTGCTAGCTCCCCGGCGCCGCAGGGCGGCCGTGGTGTGGAGCGCAAGATCGGCGGCCAACGCAAAACAGACCAGGAGGGCGTATGAACACCGTGTTTGTCGATACCTCGGTGCTGGTGGCTGCAGAAAACATCTCGGATGCCGCGCTGTACCAGGCCACCTTGGGCTGGCTCGATGTGCTGTGGAGCACCCGCAGTGGCCGCACTGGCAACCAGGCGCTGAGCGAGTTCTATGACCAGGTCACCACGGCAGCAAGCCCCATGCCACAAGGCGATGCGCGTGCCGCCATCCGCCGCTACCAAAGCTGGAGCCCCTGGAAAACCGATGCCGCCACCTTGGAGACCGCCTGGGCGGTGCAGGCGCGCCATGCGCTGGACTTTGGCGACTGCCTGGCGGTGGCCTGCGCCCAGCACAGTGGCTGCCACCAGATGCTGAGCCTCTACCTGCCCCATGGCGCCGAGTTTGGCGGCGTGACCATCGTGCACCCGCTGAGGCAGGCCGGCGTCGCACCCTCCAAGGCTTGAATATTTCAGATGTGAAAGAGTGATGTGATGACCTCTCAAGACAACGGCCTGCAAGCCCTGCAACGCATTCGCGCCGATGTGCGCGCCATGCATGCCTACCATGTGCAAGATTCCAAGGGTCTGCTCAAGATGGACACCATGGAGAACCCCCACCGCCTGCCCGCTGCGCTGCAGCAAAAGCTGGGCGAGCGCTTGGGCGCACTGGAGATCAACCGCTACCCCGGCGAGCGCCTGGAAGCGCTCAAGAAGATGCTGGCCGACTATGTCGGTGCGCCCGCCGGCTCGGCCGTGCTGCTGGGCAATGGCTCGGACGAAATCATCACCTTGCTGGCGCTGGCCACGGCCCAGCCCCATGCCGAAGGCCGCGCCAAGATGCTGGCGCCCATGCCGGGCTTTGTGATGTATCCCATGTCGGCCCAGCTGCAGGGTCTGGACTTTGTCGGCGTCAACCTGACGGCGGATTTCGATCTGGACGTGCCGGCCATGCAGGCCGCGATTGCTGCGCACAAGCCGGCCATCACCTATATCGCCTACCCCAACAACCCCACGGCCACCTTGTGGGACGAAGACAAGGTCCAAGCCGTCATCGACGCTGTGGCCCAGATTGGCGGCCTGGTGGTGATGGACGAGGCCTACCAGCCCTTTGCCAGCCGCAGCTGGATGGACCAGATGCGCGCCGATCCTGCCCGCAATGCCCATGTGCTGCTGATGCGTACCTTGTCCAAGTTCGGCCTGGCCGGTGTGCGGCTGGGCTACCTGGTGGGGCCAGCGGCCATCGTCAATGAGATCGACAAGGTGCGCCCGCCCTACAACATCAGCGTGCTCAACTGCGAAACCGCCATTTTTGCGCTGGAGCACGAGGCGCTGTATGCGGAGCAGGCCCGCGCCATCCGGGCAGAACGCCAGCCGCTGATCGATGCGCTGCAAGCGCTGGGCGGCGTGGACAAGGTCTGGCCTTCGGAGGCCAATATGGTGCTGCTGCGCGTGGCCGATGCCGGCAAGACCCAGGCGGCGATGAAGGCACGTGGCGTGCTCGTCAAGAATGTATCGGCCATGCACCCGCTGCTGGCCCAATGCCTGCGGCTGACCGTAGGCACCCGCGAAGAAAATGCCCAGATGCTGGCTGCGCTCAAGGAGTCTCTATGAATAATTTGGTCCCCACCCCATCGACCGCCTCGCCGCTGCACCGCAAAGCCGAGGTGGCCCGCAACACCGCCGAGACCCGCATCCAGGTGCGCATCGACCTGGACGGCACGGGCCAGGCCCGGCTCAACTCCGGCATCGGCTTTCTGGACCATATGCTTGACCAGATCGCGCGCCACGGCTTGATTGACCTGGACATCGAATGCGCAGGGGACCTGCACATCGACGGCCACCACACAGTCGAGGACATCGGTATCACCTTGGGCCAGGCTTTTGCGATCGCCATTGGCGACAAAATGGGCATCCGCCGCTACGGCCATGCCTATGTGCCGCTGGATGAGGCGCTGAGCCGCGTAGTGATTGATTTCTCCGGCCGCCCCGGTCTGCACATGGATGTGAAGTTCACGTCTGGCAGCATCGGCCAGCTCGATACGCAGCTGGTGTATGAGTTCTTCCAGGGCTTTGTGAACCATGCGGGCGTGACCCTGCATATCGACAACCTCAAGGGCTTCAATGCCCACCACCAGTGCGAGACCATCTTCAAAGCCTTTGCGCGCGCGCTGCGCTTTGCGCTGGAGCATGATCCCCGCATGGCCGGCGTGATTCCGTCGACCAAGGGCTCGCTGTAAGCTCTGGTTGGCGTCAGTCGCTACACTCCTTTCTTGCTATGACAACTTCATCCAATACCGTCGCCGTGGTGGACTACGGCATGGGCAATCTGCGCTCGGTATCGCAGGCCGTGCAGGCGGCCGCTGCGGGCACTTCGGTGACCGTGGTGGTCACGGCCGATCCCGAGGTGGTGCGAGCAGCTACCCGCATCGTGCTGCCGGGCCAAGGAGCCATGCGCGATTGCATGGCTGAGCTCAAGGCCTCGGGCCTGCAGGACAGCGTGCTGGAAGCCGCCCGCAACAAGCCGATGTTCGGCGTGTGCGTGGGCATGCAGATGCTGCTGGACCACAGCGAAGAGGGCGACACCCCGGGCCTGGGCCTGATTGCCGGCCAGGTGCGCAAGTTCCAGCTGGCGGGCCGTACCCAGGCCGATGGCAGCCGCTACAAGGTGCCGCAAATGGGCTGGAACCAGGTGCAGCAGCAGGCCCATGGCGGCCAGCCGCACCCGGTCTGGCAAGGCGTGCCCGACCAGTCCTATTTCTACTTTGTGCACAGCTTTTATGCTGCGCCTGCCAGTGATGCGCAATGCCACGGCTGGGCCGAGTATGGCGAGCGCTTTGCCTGTGCCATCGGCCGTGACAACATCTTTGCGACCCAGTTTCATCCGGAAAAGAGTGCGGACCAGGGCCTGATGCTCTACCGCAACTTCTTGCACTGGAACCCTTAAATCTTTCACCGACAACCAGCCAGCCCACTACCATGCTGCTCATTCCTGCGATTGACCTCAAGGACGGTCACTGCGTGCGCCTCAAACAAGGCGATATGGACCAATCCACCACCTTTGGCGAGGACCCAGTTGCGGTCGCGCGCCGCTGGTTCGATGCCGGCGCCCGCCGCCTGCACCTGGTGGACCTCAACGGCGCCTTTGCCGGCCAGCCCAAGAACCTCTCTGTCATCAAGGCCATCCTCAAGGAGTTTGGCGACGAGCTGCCCGTGCAGCTGGGCGGCGGCATCCGCGACCTGGACACTATCGAGAAATACATCGATGCCGGCATGCAGTACGTCATCATCGGCACTGCTGCGGTCAAGGACCCAGGCTTTTTGCAGAACGCCTGCACCGCCTTTGCCGGGCACATCATCGTCGGCCTCGATGCCAAGGACGGCATGGTGGCCACCGATGGCTGGAGCAAGATCACCCAGCACTCCGTCATCGATACCGCCAAGCGCTTCGAAGACTGGGGCGTCGAATCGATCATCTACACCGACATTGGCCGCGATGGCATGCTGACGGGCATCAACATCGAGGCCACCGTCAAGCTGGCCCAAGCGATCAAGATCCCGGTGATCGCCTCGGGCGGCCTGTCGGGCATGGCGGACATTGAGGCGCTGTGCCAGGTCGAATCCGAGGGGGTGGAAGGGGTGATCTGCGGACGCGCCATCTACAGCGGTGACCTGGATTTTGCAGCCGCGCAGGAACAGGCAGACCGGCTGACGGACGGCCGCTGAGCCTGGCGTAGCCCGCTTTTCACAAGGCCACCACCGGGTGGCCTTTTTCTATACGAGTGTCATTTGAAACAAATTGTCTCTCGTTGTCGGTCCACGTCGTCCCGCCGTTTGCCTTCCAAGCGGGTGTCCGCGCTCTTTAAGTCGATGTGGTGACTGGGAATTTGAGGAATGTCAACAAATGCTAGTTGTTACCAGCTGGCGCGGATGACAGGCGACAAAGGTTCCGCTGAACTGTGGCTTATCGGACAATGTACGCTTGGTCAGAATGACAGAATCTATAGCAATCTTGGATAGCGCATTCTGCAAGACCTCTTTGAAAGCACCCCGTGATACTCGTGACTGGCGGAGCCGGCTATGTTGGCTCTCATATCTGCATCGCCCTTGCCGAAGCCGGCATGCCTTTCCTGATTCTGGATAACTTCAGCAATGCAAGGCGTTCGGTGATTACACGGCTGGCCAAAATCCTGGGCTTCACGCCGCCGTGCATTGATGCGGACGTGCGAGACATGGCGGTGCTTGAGCAGCTGTTCGATGAGCAGCATTTTGATGCCGTCATCCACAGCGCCTTTCTCAGTGCCTCGGCCGATGCCGCGCGTGAGCCGCTGCGCTACTACGACAACAATGTATCGGGCACCGTGGGTTTGCTGCGTGCCATGCAGACGGCGGGTTTGCGCAATTTGGTGGTCTCCTCGTCAGCGATTGTTTATGGCGATCCCGCTCCCGTCCCGGTGCGGGAAGACGCAGCGCTGTCGGTCAGCACGCCCTATGGCCAGACCGCATTGATGGTTGAGCAGGTGCTGAGCAGCCTCGATGAAGCCTCGCCCAAGCGCTGGCGCATGGCCTTGCTGCGCGGCTTCAACGCGGTGGGCTGCCATGACAGCGGCCTGATCGCCGAAGACCCGCCACGCATGTCTTCGCATGTGGCGCCTTACCTGGCCCAGGTGGCTGCGGGCAAGCGCGACGGGCTGCGCATCTATGGCGGCGACTACCCCACGCCCGACGGCACGCCCGTGCGCGATTACCTGCATGTGATGGACCTGGCCCGTGCCTATGTGGCCACCTTGCAGTACCTGCGCGGCCATGCAGGCCTGGCCCGTTTCAATATCGGCTCGGGGCAGCCCACCTCCGTGCTGGGCCTGGTGCGTGCGTTTGAGCATGCCAATGGCCGCGCCGTGCCTTTCCGCATCGGTGCCCGCCGCCTGGGCGATGCCGCCCACTGCTGGGCGGATATCACCCAGGCCCGCACACAGCTGGGCTGGCAGCCACAGCTGGGGCTCGACCGGATGATGGAGGATGTCTGGCGCTGGCAGATTGGCGTAGGCCGCAGCGTGCATTGACAAATCTCTAGCCTGGTAGCCCAACAGCACCAGGCTTTTTTCTGGCCCCGCAGCCTGCGCGCCCAGGCTGGGCGTGTTATCGTTTTGCCCGTCTGGCGCCATCGCCACTGCTCCCATCTGCCAAGAGATATTCCATGCTTGCCAAACGCATCATTCCCTGCCTGGACGTCACCGGCGGCCGCGTCGTCAAAGGTATCAATTTTGTCGAGCTGCGCGATGCCGGCGATCCGGTGGAGATTGCGGCGCGCTACAACGCCCAGGGCGCCGATGAGCTGACCTTTCTGGACATCACCGCCACCAGCGATGGCCGCGACCTGATTCTGCCGATCATCGAAGCCGTTGCCAGCCAGGTGTTCATCCCGCTGACCGTTGGCGGCGGTGTGCGCACCGTGGCCGATGTGCGGCGCCTGCTCAATGCCGGTGCCGACAAGACCAGCTTCAACTCGGCCGCCATTGCTGACCCGGCCGTCATCAATGCCGCCAGCGACCGCTACGGCTCGCAATGCATTGTTGTCGCCATCGATGCCAAGCGCCGCCAAGGCCAGGACGTCATCGAGCGCGGTGAAGGCTGGGATGTGTACAGCCATGGTGGGCGCAAGAACACCGGCATGGATGCCGTGCGCTGGGCCAGCGACATGGCAGCCCGTGGCGCTGGCGAGATCTTGCTCACCAGCATGGACCGCGATGGCACCAAATCCGGCTTTGACCTGGCCCTGACCCGCGCTGTGGCCGACGCCGTCGGTGTGCCGGTCATCGCCTCAGGTGGCGTGGGCAACCTCGACCATCTGGCCGATGGCGTGCAACAAGGTGGGGCCGATGCGGTGCTGGCTGCCAGCATCTTCCATTACGGCGAATTCACCGTGCAGCAGGCCAAAGAGCGCATGCGCGAGCGCGGTATCCCCGTGCGTTTGTAAAACCGCGGTTACGTACTACGCGGCGTAGGCACTCCCAGCTGCGTGCGGTGCAAGCCTGGGTTCAGGCCTGGCCCGGGGACTCTTGTCAATACGCCCTGTTTGGGTCTGAACGCAGCCTCTGGCGATTCGCTGCGTTGTCGTCCTCGCCTTTCGCTGCGGCCCAGCCCCAAAGCAGCATGGCAGCACATGGCGCTTTGCACCGACCCCTGTGGCAGCAGCTGTTCCGTTGACCTCCAACGGCATCGGCGCTGGCCATAGACATGGCCGCATCGTTTTTCTCAGCACCCACTCCCATCAGCACGCCAACGCTCTGCTGCACAGCAGCCTGCGGCAGTGCGCCATCCGCAATCTGCTGGCGTTAGACGCGTGGCAGGACGCGCCATGACTCCTGCTTTTCTGATTTTTCAGTCACTAATGATTCGCATACCAATAAAAGTGATCTATTTAATAGATCACAAATGATAGTTTGCAATTATTGACAATGTTTCCAAAGTTGTACCGCAGCTAGTAAACACGAGGTGCTATAAACCCCAACTATCTGTTTTTGGTCACAGTTTGTTTCGGTTGTCTTGAAAATTTGGGTACTAAATCCACGGGCAACTACGTCAAAACTTTGAAAACGCGTCGTTGAACTGGGCCTTGCGACGCAGTTAAGAGGCTGGGAGTTGTCGGCTATGTGGGTGTCTGGGCTTTGCGTTACGCAGGTGTTGTCCTGCCTGTCTTTTTTTCGTAGATTTTGTACCCACACCACCATGCTGGTGGCGCTGCTGTTGGTGCCCGCCAGCGTCTGGGCGCAGGTCTGTGCAGCGCCTGGCAAGGATGGCACGGCCACAGCTTCTGGCGTGGTGAACGATTACTTCCCCGGCGCAGCCGCATCGTCGCTAGCGGCTGGTAGCACGAGCTTGGCCTTGGGTACGCAAAGAGTCGGCGGTGCAGGCAATGCGGTTGCCGTGAATGACCTGCTGCTGGTCATCCAGATGCAGGATGCCAGCATCAATGCTGTCAACTCCAGTGCATATGGCAGTGGTGGCAGCGCTGGCCAGGGCTCCACCAGTGTCGGCAATACCGGCGTGTATGAATTTGTCAGGGTGGTGTCTGTCTCGGGTGCGAACGTCACGTTTACGCCAGCCCTGACCAATACCTACCGCAATGCGATTGCAACCACCACCGCAGGTCAAAAGACTTACCAGGTGGTGCGGGTGCCGCAGTACACCAGCGCGGCGATCAGCGCCGTTACGGCCCCAGCCTGGAATGGCGCCACGGGCGGCGTGGTTGCCATTGATGCCCGCGATACGCTGACTCTGAATGGCGCCACCGTGGAAAACCAGGCCAACCGTGCCATTTTCCTGGCCGGTAAGGGATTTCGGGGTGCTGCGGCCAGCACGGGCTCCAGCGTGGGATCGAGAGACGACTGGATGGGCACCTATGCCACGGCCGGCGGCGGCGGTGGCAAGGGCGAAGGCATTGCCGGCACCCCCCGCTACTTGGCCAGCAAGGGCACCCCCTATGGCGCCAAGCTGACCAACGCGGTGCTGAGTGGCGGTATCACCCAGATCGACAACACGGCTGAAGGCTACCCAGGCGGCTCTCGCGCCCGGGGTGCGCCTGGCAATGCCGGTGGTGGTGGCGCCGATGGCGCACCGGCTGGCACCAACAACAACCAGTACAACTCGGGCGGTGGCGGTGGCGGCAACTATGCTGCTGGTGGCCTGGGTGGCCGACCCTGGAACTATCCGCTGGTCGACAGCGGCGGGCGTGGCGGCGGTGGCTACATGGGTACCACCGCGTTTAACCGTATTTTCCTGGGCGGCGGTGGCGGTGCGGGCAGTACCAATGACGGCACCTCCGATACAGCGGCCTATGGCAACAATGGCATTGGTTGTGCAGATGGAGGCGGGCGTTGCTCCTCCGGCGCCTCTGGCGGCGGTATTGTTATCTTGCGTGCACAAAGTGTGGCTGGCTCCGGTGTCATCGATGTGCGCGGCGCCAATGGCTATAACGTGCAAAACGATGCGGCAGGCGGCGGCGGCGCGGGCGGCTCGGTGGTGATCCACACCGTCGACGGCGGCTCTGCGGTGATCGATGCCAGCGGCGGTGACGGTGGCAATGCCTGGGCTGGTAACCAGAGCAATGCGGGCAACCGACACGGCCCCGGCGGCGGCGGCGGTGGTGGCTTTGTCGCCTTTTCACCAGCCACGATGGTGGTCACCACCACGATCAATGGCGGCACACCGGGTTACACCACCAACGGTACGACAGACAACTACGGCGCCTTTGGCAACCAGGGCGGCATTGCTTCGTTCCAGACGCCGAATGTGCCTGGCACTTTGCCGGGCGCTGCCTGCGCGGTCGACCTGCGTCTGACCAAGAGCAATGGCGCCAATATCGTCAATGCGGGTGGCAGCACCACCTATACCTTCATCGCCAGCAATGTCGGTGCATCCCCCTCCAGCGGTACGATCACCGTGGTGGACAAGCTGCCTCAGGGCGTGACGATTCCTGCGGGTAGTCTGCCCTTGACGGGTGCCAATGCCGCCAACTGGAGCTGCTCTGGCGTGGCAGGAGGCGGGTTGATCACCTGCACCAGCTCCACCGCCATTGCGGCAGGCGGCAGCAGTGTATTTGGTGTGACGGTCAATATTGGTCTGCAGACGGCGACCGGCACCATAGCCACCAACCGGGCCAAAATCGGTGGTGGTGGCGATCCGCTCAATAGCAGCGCCCCCACCGAGGCGAACGTGGATGCCTGTACCGGCAACCAATCCCCCGCGGGCTGTGCCCTTGATGTGGATGCGGTGAACTCGCCTTTGTTGAGCTTGACCAACAGCGACAACACCGACGTGGTTCTGGCAGGGGGCACGACCACCTACGTGCTGACGGTAAACAACGTCGGCAATGCGCCTACTGCAGGCACGATCACGGTGGTGGATGTGCTGCCTACCGGCATGTCCTACACGGGCGCGACGACCTTTAGCAGTGGCAATTTCAGCTGCACCTATACCTCCGCCAGCAACAGCATCAGCTGCACCAGCAGTACGGCCATCCCCGCAGGCAGCAATGCAGCGATCTCGCTTCCCGTGTCGATTGCCAGCAATGCGCCCAGCGCCTTGGTCAACCTCGCCCGGGTAGGCGGTGGCAGTGATTCGAGCAAGCCCAGCGCCCCCACGGTAGCCACCACGCAAAGTTGTTCGCCTGCCATCGCTTCGGAAATCGCCACAGGCTGCGCCGCCGATACCGATGCGGTCAAGCGCGTGCAGCTGTCGCTGACCAAGGATGACGGCCGTTTTGGTATCTATATCGGCGGCACCACCACCTATGCCTTCCGGGTCAGCAATACCGGTGATGCCGCCACGGTGGGCAGCATCAATTTCCGCGATGTGTTGCCCAGCCCGATGAACTGGCCGGCCGCGCTGACCAAGACCGGCGCGAATGCGGCGGATTGGACCTGTACGCGTCTCAGCACCACCGAAGTCACCTGCACCTCAACCACGCCGATTGCGGCTGGAGGTGTGAGCCAGTTCAGTCTGCTGGCCAATGCCGGCGCGATGAACAACGGCGACCAATACATGAACAGGGCACGCGTGGGCGGCGGTGGAGACGCCACCCTGGAGACCACCTTACCCACGACCGCACAAGTCAACGCCTGTACCAATAACAGCATCCCCGCCGGTTGCGCTGTTGATCTGAACACCGCGCAGACGCCGCCCACCCTGCGGCTGACCAAGGTCCATGCCAACCCGCAGTCCAAGGCGCCTGGTGACACGGTGGCCTTCACGCTGACAGTGACCAATTCCGGCAGCGCCGAGGCCTTGGCCAATACCGTGCGTGTGGTGGATGTGTTCCCCTCCGGGTTGAGCAATTTCACGGTCACCGCAACGCAGGGCATTTTTGCCTGCGCCATGGGCTCGGGTGCGGACAGCAATGTGCTCACCTGCAATAACAGCGGCGGCGCACTGGCTGCAGCAGGCACTGCCACCATCACGGTGAGCGCCACCGTCTCGGCGACAACCAGCACCACCTTGGTCAACAAGGCGCAAGTGGGCACGGACAACACCGACCCCACCGCCAGCAGCTACCCCACCAGCACCACAGCGGCGGCCTGTACCGCTGTCAATGCACCGACGGCGGGCTGCGCGACCGATTCGATTCCCGTAGTGCCCTCGGCCACGTTGACGGTGGTCTCCAGCGTCACGGCGCGCGCGGCCAGCACCGACCAGTTCACCGTTGCCATCAGCAATGGCGGCCCTAGCGCAACGACTGCGGGCACTGCTAGCAGCGCAAGCACCGCCGCCTTTGCTGCCACGACCGGCACCAGCTACACCCTGAGCGAAGTGGCGGCCGGCACCACCAATTTGGCGCGCTACACCACCACCTACGCCTGTACCAATGCCACCGCAGGCGGTACCTCGGTGGCGCCAGGCACCGGCACCAGCGTAAACGTGATCCCGAAGGCCGGCGATGCCATCACCTGCACGTTCAGCAATACCCCGATTGCGCCGCGCCTGACACTGGCCAAAACCATTGTCTCGCGGGCCTTGGCCTCGGACCAGTTCACGATCGCCATCAACAACGGCGGCCCCAGTGCATTCACCACTGGCACGGCAGCCACAGCGACCACGGCGACCTATACGGCTACCGCCGGCACCAGCTACACGCTGAGTGAAGCGGCAGCCGCCGGCGCCAACTTGGCGCGCTACACCAGCAGCTATAGCTGTACCAATGCGGGCGTTGCCGGCACGGTGATGCCTTCTGGCACGGGCACCAGCTTCAACCTGGCGCCCCAGGCGGGCGACAACATCAGCTGCAGCTTCAGCAACACGGCCATTGCGCCCAAGCTGACGCTCAATACCGTGGTCGCGGGCCGTATCCTGAGCACGGACCAGTTCAGCATCGCTATCAACAATGGCGGCCCCAGCGCTACCACCAGCGGTACGCAAACCACCGCCTCGGCAGGCCCGGTTACGGCAACGGCCGGTACCAGCTACCTGCTGACCGAGAGTGCTGCAGGCACACCGGCCACCAACCTGGCGCGCTACACCACCAGCTACAGCTGTAGCAATGCCACCGCTGGCGGCACTACGGTGCCTGCGGGCACGGGTACCTCCATCAGTGTTGTGCCGCAAGCCGGTGACGACATCAGCTGTACGTTCACGAACACGCCGATTTACCCCAAGCTCAGCGTCAGCAAGGCGGCATCGCCGACCAGCTTGGTGGTGGGAGCCAGCGGCCAGAGCTACCGCATCACCATCGTGGTGGCCAATGGCCCCACCACCGCGCCCATCAGCATTGCCGACAGCCTGCCTGCAGGCCTGACCTTGTCTGGCGCGCCCACCGTCAGTGGTGCTGCCACCCTGAACGGCTGCAGCAGCAGCGGCAGCAGCATTGGCGCCTGCCAACTGGCCAGCGGCCTGGCCGATGGCAGCTATGTGCTCAGCATTCCCGTGTCGGTGGCGTCATCTGCCACCACGGCAGGCGCTGCCAACACTGCCAATCTGGGCGGTGGCGGTGATCCCAGCTGTACGGCAGCTGCCACCAATGAGAGCTGTGACCCGTCTACTGGTGCCGTGGTTGTCAAAACGGCGGCCAATGTCAGCCTGAGCAAAACCGGCGCTGCCACAGCGGTGGCTGGTAACAGCTATGTCTACACCTTGAGCTTGAGCAACAGCGGCCAAACGGCGACCGCTGCCAACCTGGTCGTCCGGGACCAACTGGCCTCTGGCATGGTGGCCACGGCCGTCACGGGCGCCGACTGTGGCAGCTTGCCCAGCGCAGCAGCTGCCTTGCTGACTTGCACCGTGGCTGACCCGGTTGCCGCCGATGGCGGCTCTGCCAGCATCCAGCTGACCGTGACCATGCCCACGGGCAGCGGCAATGTCAGCAACTACGCGGCCACCCATCCGTCTGGCAGCGGCAATCCCGGTGTCAATCCCGGCCCTGCTTGTACCAATGCCGCCAACGTCGTCTGTGCCAGCTCGACCGCAGCGGTCAGCACCCCTGCCAATGTCAGCCTGAGCAAGACCGGTGCCGCCACCGCGCTGACCGGATCCAGCTATGTCTACACCCTGAGCCTGAGCAACAGCGGCCAGCTGGCCACCGGCAGCAACCTGATCGTTAAAGACCAGCTGCCTGCAGGCGTGGTCGCCACCGCCGTGAGCGGCGCAGCCTGTGGCCCGCTGCCTAGCAGTGCCGCAGCTTTGCTGACTTGTACCATTGCCAGCCCGCTGGCAGCGGGTGCCTCGGCCAGCATCCAGCTGACCGTCACTTTGCCAAGTACTGGCGGAGCCTTGGTCAACTATGCGGCCACGAACCCCAGCGGCTCGGGCGCCCCTGGCGTGGACCCCAGTGCCGCCTGCGTCAACAGCGCCACTGCTTATTGCGCCAGCCATAGTCTGTCGGTCAACACCCCCGCCAGCCTGGCAACCACTAATGTGCTGACCGCCGTGAACGGCAGCCCCGTGCCCGCTGGTTACCTGGCCAAGCCAGGTGATGTGCTGACCTACACCGTCAGCGTTACCAACAGCGGCGGCACTGCAGGAACGACGGACGTGGGCCAGACCGTGCCAGCAGGTACCACCTACACGGGCACCGGCCAAGGCTGGGGCGCAGGTTGCACGGCAGCGGGCACGCAGTGCGCGCAGCCAGTCACCGTTGGCGCAGGCCAGACCAGCACGCTGCAGTACACCGTCACCGTTGCCAGCCCAGGCAGCACGCCAAGCATTGTGGACACCGTCACCAGTTCGGTGGGCACGTGCACGACTTGTGTGGTGAGCACTGACACGCAACGCGCTGATATGCAGGCAAGCGTCACCGTCAGCCCAGGTAACACCAGCACCACGGGCGTGGAGCTGACCTACACGAGCATCTGCAAGAACAACGGCCCCCAAAGCGCGATCAATGCATCCTGCGCGGTGACCGCGCCAGCCGGTGCCGTGACGACCTGCACGCCAACGACGCCTGCAGCAACGCTCGCTTCGGGATCAAGCATCACCTGTACCACCAAGCTCACGCCTAGTGCAACGGGTGACTATGCTGTCAGCGTCGCCACCAGCAACACCTTGTATGACGCAGCGACGGGCAACAACAGCGCAACGACGACCGTCAAGGTCAACACGCCTGCGGCGCTGCGCATCGTCAAGAGCTTGGCGCAAGTCAATGGCGCAGCTGTGCCAGCCAACTACGCTGCCAAGATTGGCGACACCCTGACCTACAACCTGGTGGTCACCAACTCAGGTGGCACCTCCGGCACGACGGTTCTGACCGAGACCGTGCCAGCAGGTAGCAAGTTTGTGGGCGGCGGTAGCAGCAATCCAACCCAAGGCTGGAGCCCTGCACCGCAAGCCTGTGATGCCGCAGCCAGCACCTGCACGCAAAGCGTGTCCGTGCCAGCGCAAAGCGCTGAAGGCGTGGCTGGTGAGCAAACGCTGCAGTTCAGCGTAGAGGTCATTGCACCAGCTACGACGAACGGCAAGATCAGCAACACCGTCGCCAGCGATGTACCCGCAGCTTGCGCCGCAGGTACTTGCTCGGTCGAGACCGCCAACGCCGTCGCTGACATGCAAGCGCAGATCAACGCCATCCCAGCTACGGCCGTGGTGGTGGGCCAGAGCGTGACTATCACTGGCCTGTGCACCAACAATGGCCCGGTCGATGCGGTAAACGCTAGCTGTGCCATGGTGATCAGCAACGGTGGCGCATCTATCACTGCTACCTGTGATGCCTCCAAGACCCTGGCCTTGAACGAGAGCCTGAGCTGCTCGGCGACCTTTACGGCAGCTGAAGGCGCCATCAGCGCAAGCATCAACGCAGCAACGCAAAGCTACGAGAGCAACACCGCCAACAACACGGATACCAAGTCCACTGTTGGCAACACCCCAGCAAGTCTGGCTACCACCAATGTCTTGACCGCAGTGAATGGCAGCCCTGTGCCAGCCGGTTATCTGGCCAAGCCAGGTGATGTGCTGACCTACACCGTCAGTGTCACCAACAGCGGCGGCACTGCAGGCTCCACCGATGTGGGCCAGACCGTGCCAGCAGGTACCACCTACACGGGCACCGGCCAAGGCTGGGGCGCAGGTTGCACGGCAGCGGGCACGCAGTGCGCGCAGCCAGTCACCGTTGGCGCAGGCCAGACCAGCACGCTGCAGTACACCGTCACCGTTGCCAGCCCAGGCAGCACGCCAAGCATTGTGGACACCGTCACCAGTTCGGTGGGCACGTGCACGACTTGTGTGGTGAGCACTGACACGCAACGCGCTGATATGCAGGCAAGCGTCACCGTCAGCCCAGGTAACACCAGCACCACGGGCGTGGAGCTGACCTACACGAGCATCTGCAAGAACAACGGCCCCCAAAGCGCGATCAATGCATCCTGCGCGGTGACCGCGCCAGCCGGTGCCGTGACGACCTGTACGCCAACGACGCCTGCGGCAACGCTCGCTTCGGGATCAAGCATCACCTGTACCACCAAGCTCACGCCTGGTGCAACGGGTGACTATGCCGTCAGCGTCGCCACCAGCAACTCCTTGTATGACGCAGCAGCAGGCAATAACAGCGCAACGACGACCGTCAAGGTCAACACGCCTGCTGACCTGCACATTGCCAAGACTTTGGCGCAAGTCAATGGCGCAGCTGTGCCAGCCAACTACGCTGCCAAGATTGGCGACACCCTGACCTACAACCTGGTGGTCACCAACTCAGGTGGCACCTCCGGCACGACGGTTCTGACCGAGACCGTGCCAGCAGGTAGCAAGTTTGTGGGCGGCGGTAGCAGCAATCCAACCCAAGGCTGGAGCCCTGCACCGCAAGCCTGTGATGCCGCAGCCAGCACCTGCACGCAAAGCGTGTCCGTGCCAGCGCAAAGCGCTGAAGGCGTGGCTGGTGAGCAAACGCTGCAGTTCAGCGTAGAGGTCATTGCACCAGCTACGACGAACGGCAAGATCACCAATACCGTCGCCAGCGATGTAGCCACGGCTTGTACCGCAGGTAGCTGCACGGTAGAGACCTCCAACGCTGTGGCGGACATGCAAGCGCAAATCACCGCCATCCCGGCCTCGGCTGTGGTGGTGGGCCAAAGCGTGACTATCACTGGCCTGTGCACCAACAATGGCCCGGCCAATGCTGTTGGTGCCAGCTGCACGATGACCGTGGACAACGGCGGCACCAGCATTGCAGGAATCTGCGGTGCGAACGCTACCTTGGCAATAGGCGAAAGCCTAAGCTGCTCGGCAACCTTCACTGCAGCCGAAGGCGCGATCAGCGCAACCGTCAACGCAGCAACCCAAAGCTACGAGAGCAACACCGCCAACAACACGGACACCAAGTCCACTGTTGGCAACACGCCAGCGAGCCTGGTCACCACCAACGTGCTGACCTTGGTCAATGGCAACCCCGTGCCAGCTGGCTACCTCGCTAAGCCAGGTGACGTGTTGACCTACACCGTCAGCGTTACCAACAGCGGCGGTACTGCCGGTAGCACCGATGTGGGCCAGACCGTGCCAGCAGGTACCACCTACACGGGCACCGGCCAAGGCTGGGGCGCAGGTTGCACGGCAGCGGGCACGCAGTGCGCGCAGCCAGTCACCGTTGGCGCAGGCCAGACCAGCACGCTGCAGTACACCGTCACCGTTGCCAGCCCAGGCAGCACGCCTACGATTGTGGACACCGTCACCAGTTCGGTTGGTACGTGCACAACTTGTGTGGTGACCACTGATACGCAACGCGCGGACATGCAAGCGACCGTCACGGTTAGCCCAGGCAACACCAGCACGACCGGTATTGAGCTGATCTACACCAGTGTCTGCAAGAACAATGGTCCGCAAACGGCCCTGAACGCCGCATGTACGGTGACGGCTCCTGCCGGCTCAGTAACTGTCTGCACGCCCACGACGCCAGCGGCAACCCTGGCATCGGGCGACAGCATCACCTGTACCACCAAGCTCACACCAAGTGCAGCCGGTGACTACGCGGTGAGCGTGGCTACCAGCAATACGCTGTACGACGCCGCAGCAGGCAACAACACGGCAACGACGACCGTCAAGGTCAACACGCCTGCTGACCTGCACATTGCCAAGACTTTGGCGCAAGTCAATGGCGCAGCTGTGCCAGCCAACTACGCTGCCAAGATTGGCGACACCCTGACCTACAACCTGGTGGTCACCAACTCAGGTGGCACCTCCGGCACGACGGTTCTGACCGAGACCGTGCCAGCAGGTAGCAAGTTTGTGGGCGGCGGTAGCAGCAATCCAACCCAAGGCTGGAGCCCTGCACCGCAAGCCTGTGATGCCGCAGCCAGCACCTGCACGCAAAGCGTGTCCGTGCCAGCGCAAAGCGCTGAAGGCGTGGCTGGTGAGCAAACGCTGCAGTTCAGCGTAGAGGTCATTGCACCAGCTACGACGAACGGCAAGATCACCAATACCGTCGCCAGCGATGTAGCCACGGCTTGTACCGCAGGTAGCTGCACGGTAGAGACCTCCAACGCTGTGGCGGACATGCAAGCGCAAATCACCGCCATCCCGGCCTCGGCTGTGGTGGTGGGCCAAAGCGTGACTATCACTGGCCTGTGCACCAACAATGGCCCGGCCAATGCTGTTGGTGCCAGCTGCACGATGACCGTGGACAACGGCGGCACCAGCATTGCAGGAATCTGCGGTGCGAACGCTACCTTGGCAATAGGCGAAAGCCTAAGCTGCTCGGCAACCTTCACTGCAGCCGAAGGCGCGATCAGCGCAACCGTCAACGCAGCAACCCAAAGCTACGAGAGCAACACCGCCAACAACACGGACACCAAGTCCACTGTTGGCAACACGCCAGCGAGCCTGGTCACCACCAACGTGCTGACCTTGGTCAATGGCAACCCCGTGCCAGCTGGCTACCTCGCTAAGCCAGGTGACGTGTTGACCTACACCGTCAGCGTTACCAACAACGGAGGCACTGCTGGATCTACGGACGTGGGCCAGACCGTCCCAGCAGGTACCACCTATACAGGAACTGGAGAAGGTTGGAGCGCAGGTTGTGCAGCCGCATCAAGCACCTGCAACCAGACGGTAGCAGTGGGCGCAGGCCAGACCAGTACGGTGACCTACACCGTCACCGTTGCCAGCCCAGGCAGCACACCCACGATTGTGGACACGGTTACCAGCACGGTGGGTAGCTGCACCAGCTGCCAGGTAAGCACCGACACGCAGCGTGCAGACATGCAAGCGAGCGTGACTGTGACCCCTGGCAACACCAGCACGACCGGTATTGAGCTGATCTACACCAGTGTTTGCAAGAACAACGGCCCACAAAGTGCTATCAATGCATCTTGCGTGGTGACTGCTCCGGCAGGCGCTGTGACGACCTGCACGCCAACGACGCCAGCGGCAACCCTGGCATCGGGCGACAGCATCACCTGTACCACCAAGCTCACGCCAAGTGCAGCCGGTGACTATGCGGTGAGCGTGGCCACCAGCAACACCTTGTATGACGCAGCGACTGGCAACAACGCGGCAAACACCAGTGTCAAGGTCAACACGCCTGCTGACCTGCACATTGCCAAGACTTTGGCGCAAGTCAATGGCGCAGCTGTGCCAGCCAACTACGCTGCCAAGATTGGCGACACCCTGACCTACAACCTGGTGGTCACCAACTCAGGTGGCACCTCCGGCACGACGGTTCTGACCGAGACCGTGCCAGCAGGTAGCAAGTTTGTGGGCGGCGGTAGCAGCAATCCAACCCAAGGCTGGAGCCCTGCACCGCAAGCCTGTGATGCCGCAGCCAGCACCTGCACGCAAAGCGTGTCCGTGCCAGCGCAAAGCGCTGAAGGCGTGGCTGGTGAGCAAACGCTGCAGTTCAGCGTAGAGGTCATTGCACCAGCTACGACGAACGGCAAGATCAGCAACACCGTCGCCAGCGATGTACCCGCAGCTTGCGCCGCAGGTACTTGCTCGGTCGAGACCGCCAACGCCGTCGCTGACATGCAAGCGCAGATCAACGCCATCCCAGCTACGGCCGTGGTGGTGGGCCAGAGCGTGACTATCACTGGCCTGTGCACCAACAATGGCCCGGTCGATGCGGTAAACGCTAGCTGTGCCATGGTGATCAGCAACGGTGGCTCGTCTATCACTGCTACCTGTGATGCTGCCAAGACCCTGGCAGCAAACGAAAGCCTCAGCTGCTCGGCGACCTTTACGGCAGCCGAAGGCGCCATCAGCTCAACCGTCAACGCAGCGACACAAAGCTACGAGAGCAACACCGCCAACAACACGGACACCAAGTCCACTGTTGGCAACACGCCAGCGAGCCTGGTCACCACCAACGTGCTGACCTTGGTCAATGGCAACCCCGTGCCAGCTGGCTACCTCGCTAAGCCAGGTGACGTGTTGACCTACACCGTCAGCGTTACCAACAGCGGCGGTACTGCCGGTAGCACCGATGTGGGCCAGACCGTGCCAGCAGGTACCACCTACACGGGCACCGGCCAAGGCTGGGGCGCAGGTTGCACGGCAGCGGGCACGCAGTGCGCGCAGCCAGTCACCGTTGGCGCAGGCCAGACCAGCACGCTGCAGTACACCGTCACCGTTGCCAGCCCAGGCAGCACACCCACCATTGTGGACACGGTAACCAGCACGGTGGGCACTTGCACGACTTGTGTGGTGAGCACCGATACACAACGCGCGGACATGCAAGCAACCGTGACTGTGGCGCCTGGCAACACCAGCACCACGGGCGTGGAACTGACTTACACGAGCATCTGCAAGAACAATGGCCCGCAAACGGCCCTGAACGCCGCTTGCACGGTTACCGCGCCGGTCGGCGCAGTGACGGTCTGCACGCCAACGACGCCAGCAGCAACCTTGGCTTCGGGATCAAGCATCACCTGCACCACCAAGCTCACGCCTGGTGCAGCCGGTGACTATGCGGTGAGCGTGGCCACCAGCAACACCTTGTATGACGCAGCGACTGGCAACAACGCGGCAAACACCAGTGTCAAGGTCAACACGCCTGCTGACCTGCACATTGCCAAGACTTTGGCGCAAGTCAATGGCGCAGCTGTGCCAGCCAACTACGCTGCCAAGATTGGCGACACCCTGACCTACAACCTGGTGGTCACCAACTCAGGTGGCACCTCCGGCACGACGGTTCTGACCGAGACCGTGCCAGCAGGTAGCAAGTTTGTGGGCGGCGGTAGCAGCAATCCAACCCAAGGCTGGAGCCCTGCACCGCAAGCCTGTGATGCCGCAGCCAGCACCTGCACGCAAAGCGTGTCCGTGCCAGCGCAAAGCGCTGAAGGCGTGGCTGGTGAGCAAACGCTGCAGTTCAGCGTAGAGGTCATTGCACCAGCTACGACGAACGGCAAGATCAGCAACACCGTCGCCAGCGATGTACCCGCAGCTTGCGCCGCAGGTACTTGCTCGGTCGAGACCGCCAACGCCGTCGCTGACATGCAAGCGCAGATCAACGCCATCCCAGCTACGGCCGTGGTGGTGGGCCAGAGCGTGACTATCACTGGCCTGTGCACCAACAATGGCCCGGTCGATGCGGTAAACGCTAGCTGTGCCATGGTGATCAGCAACGGTGGCGCATCTATCACTGCTACCTGTGATGCCTCCAAGACCCTGGCCTTGAACGAGAGCCTGAGCTGCTCGGCGACCTTTACGGCAGCTGAAGGCGCCATCAGCGCAAGCATCAACGCAGCAACGCAAAGCTACGAGAGCAACACTGCGAATAACACCGACAGCAAGTCCACCGTGGGTAACACGGCTGCGAGCTTGGTGACCAGCAATGTGCTGACTGCAGTGAATGGCGGCCCAGTGCCAGCCGACTACCTGGCTAAACCGGGTGATGTACTGACCTACAGCGTGACGGTCGTGAATAGCGGCGGCACGGCTGGCAGCACCGATGTTGGCCAGACGGTGCCAGCAGGTACGAGCTACACGGGTACCGGTGAAGGCTGGAGCGGCTGCACGGCAGCGGGCACGCAGTGCACGCAACCGGTAGCAGTGGGCGCAGGCCAGACCAGCACCGTGACCTACACCGTCACCGTTGCCAGCCCAGGCAGCACACCCACGATTGTGGACACGGTTACCAGCACGGTGGGTAGCTGCACCAGCTGCCAGGTAAGCACCGACACGCAGCGTGCAGACATGCAAGCGAGCGTGACTGTGACCCCTGGCAACACCAGCACGACCGGTATTGAGCTGATCTACACCAGTGTTTGCAAGAACAACGGCCCACAAAGTGCTATCAATGCATCTTGCGTGGTGACTGCTCCGGCAGGCGCTGTGACGACCTGCACGCCAACGACGCCTGCAGCAACGCTCGCTTCGGGATCAAGCATCACCTGTACCACCAAGCTCACACCAAGTGCAGCCGGTGACTATGCGGTGAGCGTGGCTACCAGCAACACCTTGTACGACGCAGCAATGGGCAACAACACGGCAACGACGACCGTCAAGGTCAACACGCCTGCGGACCTGCGCA
>JAVWTB010000012.1:0-138437 GCA_036667955.1 Comamonas sp. | reverse complement strand
CGGCCAGAGCGCGCTTGGCCAGACGGCCGTGGCCGATTTCGCGGCGCTTGGTCGAGCCCATGCGGCCCACTTCGCCGGTGGCAAAGGGAGGCATGTTGTAGTGGAACAGGAAGCGGTCTTCGAACTCGCCAGCCAGTGCGTCGATACGCTGTGCATCGCGCTCGGTGCCCAGGGTGGAGATCACCAGCGCCTGGGTTTCACCACGGGTGAACAGGGCCGAGCCGTGGGTGCGTGGCAACAAGGACGTGCTGATCTCGATAGGACGCACGGTGCGGGTGTCGCGGCCGTCGATACGGGGCTCACCGGCCAGAATCTGCGAACGCACGATACCGGCTTCAATGTCGAACAGCATGCCGTCAACCTTGACGCCGTCAAAGGCCACGCCTTGCTCGGCAAGACCTGCCTTCACAGCGGCATAGGCTTGGCGGCAAGCCAAGGTACGGGCTTGCTTGTTGCGCATTTGGTAGGCTTCGCGCAGGGCGGCTTCACCCAAAGCGCCGACCTTGGCAATCAGGGCTTCGTCCTTGGCAGGTGCGGTCCAGTCCCAGGTGGGCTTGCCGGCTTCGCGCACCAGCTCATGGATCACATTGATGGCCACTTGGCTTTGCTCATGGCCATAGACCACGGCGCCCAGCATCACTTCTTCAGGCAGTTGCTGTGCTTCGGACTCCACCATCAGCACAGCGGCTTCGGTGCCAGCCACCACCAGATCCATCAGCGAATCCTTGCGCTGGGTCTGGCCGGGGTTGAGCACGTATTCGCCGTTGATGTAACCCACGCGGGCAGCGCCGATAGGGCCATTGAAAGGAATGCCCGAGATCGACAGTGCAGCGGACACGGCGATCAACGCAGCGATGTCGGCATCCACTTCTGGGTTCAGCGAGATGGTGTGGATGACCACATGCACGTCGTTGAAGAAACCTTCGGGGAACAGCGGACGGATCGGGCGGTCGATCAGGCGGCTGGTCAGGGTTTCGTGTTCGCTGGGCTTGGCTTCGCGCTTGAAGAAGCTGCCGGGGATCTTGCCTGCGGCGTAGGTCTTCTCAATGTAGTCCACGGTCAGCGGAAAAAAGTCCTGACCGGTCTTGGCGATCTTGGAGCCCACCACCGTGGCCAGCACGACGGTATCGTCGATGTTGACCAGCACCGCACCCGAGGCTTGGCGCGCGATTTCACCCGTTTCCATGGTGACCGTGTGTTGGCCCCACTGGAAAGTCTTGGTGACTTTATTGAATATGGACATAGATTGCTCCTGGTTAAACAGCCAAAAACCTGTCGGTCTTCAGCAGGAGCCGGCATTCAGAACACGATGCCATTCCAGGGAGGTTGAGGTGTTCAACCAGCGGCTCAACCCCCTTGGAATGACACAGCTTCGCTCTGTTTGCGCGGCGTTGAAGTAAAAAACGCCTGAGCTAGCGGACTAACTCAGGCGTCTCCATCTCACCCTGGGCTTACTTACGCAGGCCCAGCTTAGCGATCAGTGCAGTGTAACGGTCAGCGTCCTTGGACTTGAGGTAGTCCAACAGCTTACGACGACGGCTCACCATGCGCAGCAGGCCGCGACGACCGTGGTGGTCCTTGGCGTGTTGCTTGAAGTGAGGGGTCAGTTCGTTGATACGAGCGGTCAGCAAAGCCACTTGCACTTCTGGGCTACCAGTATCAGTAGCGGAACGTGCGTTGGCCTTTACAACTTCGGCCTTGATAGATGCGGCGATCATGTGTTTTCCTTATAAGGAACACCGGCTTGCGCTGGCATTCTGGTTACTTGCGTCGCAGCCGGAAAAGCTTGCGACGTGCGTCTTGCACCATGCAAAACCCTGCAATTATACCTAAGAACGTGTTTACGGTCTCTGCGCTGCCGCGTTGAGGTGCAATCGGGAGGTATTTGAAGGCCTGGAGCACCATTAAACATTGTGTGCAAGCAAGTACCCGCGCCCCCCAAATCGCCCGATTACACCCCAACCCTTCGGGCCAGCGTCTTTGCGGGCGGTCTGCGTCGTTGCGGCGCTTGCCAATAGCTCACTATTGGCTGCGCACCGCGCCTAGCATCCCATCCCGCAAAGACACTGTCGCGGCGCGAGGAGACGGTAAGCACGTTCTACGTTCCAGTTTTTAGGCCCAAAAGCGCACCAGCGCCGATGCCGCCGCGCCCAGTACCACCACCAGCAAAAACGGCGCCCGCAGCGTCAGCGCGATGATGGCCACGGCCAGCGCAGCCAGGCGGGCATCCAGCACCAGTTGCTGGCCGCTGACGAGGGTGTTCATCGCAGTCAACGCCGCCAGCAGCGCAATCGTCAGCGCGCCAGCCACCCGGGCCATGCGCGGGTGGCGCAGCCAATGCGCGGGCACGCCATAGCCCAGCAGCTTGGTGCCATAGGTCACGGCGCTGGCCAGCAGCACCCAGAGCCACCAGTGGTTGCCCACATCTGCCATGGCATTCATCGTGCAGCCTCCTGTGCGCTGGCGCCCTGCCCGGCTGGGCCGCTGCTGCGCGATCCATAGCCCCAGGCAGCACCCACCACCGCCGCAATCAAGATTGGCACCCCCGGCGCCACCCAAGGCACCGCCAGCATGGCGATGCTGGCAGCCACCACCGCCAACGCGATCGGCTCCTTGTGCGTCAGGCGCGGCCACAGCAAGCCCATAAAGGCGGCTACGGCTGCGCCGTCGAGCCCCCAGCGCCCCGGGTCACCCAAGGCATTGCCCAGCAAGGCGCCAGCAGCGGTAAACAGATTCCAGAGCAGGTAAACGCCCACGCCAGCCGTCCAAAAGCCGCGCTTTTGCTCGGCTTTGTCGCTTTGCCCCAGTGCCGTGGCCGCGGATTCATCAATCGTCAGCTGCGCCGACAGCAGGCGCGTCAGGCCACGCGGGCCCAGCAAGGCCGCCATCTGCATGCCGTAGACGGCATTGCGCACGCCCAGCAAGCTGGCCGCGCCCAGGGCCGCCGCACCAGCACCGCCACCGGCCACCACGCCGACAAAGGCAAACTGCGATCCACCGGTAAACATCAGCAGACTCAAGGCGCAGGTCTGCCAAACCGACAGGCCCGCAGCCACGCCCAGCGCGCCAAAGGAGATGCCATACAAACCGGTGGCAATGCTGATCGATACGCCCATGCGTACGGCGGGCGACGACCACATGCCTGAACTGTTAGAAGCCATGGGCGGCGATTGTAGAGGCTGTTGCGCGGCGCACAGGCCAGTTGCGCACTCTTGGGACGCATGGGGAACAGCCCCCACAAAAAAGCCCGCAGGGACTTTGTCCTTGCGGGCCCAGGGCGGCGGCATGAGGCTGAGCCAGGCGCTCAGACGCTTTGCAGCCCGGCGCTGTCAATGCCGCGCGCGGCCTCTCGCGCCGTCTCGCGGGCCGAGGCCAGTGCCGGCACGCAAACGCCGGCCACCAGGTGGATCAGCGCCTCCGGCACCGCGTTGTAGGCGCCGCGCGGGCCCAGGATATTGATGGAGCCCAGCACCTCGCCGCCATACCAGATAGGAATGTTCAGCACCGCATGCAGGCCCCGGGCAACCAGGTCCTCGGCTTCAGAGAAAACGCTGCGGATGTCCGCCTCATCCCGGCCGATATAGGGCAGGCCCTGGTCCAGCACCCGGGCCGACCAGGGGCCCTTGCCGGTGGCCTTGAAGCCGCCCAGCGGGCTGATGGCCTCGTCGGATGAGTAGATGCGCCGCATCAGCTTTTCTTGCTGCAGGTAGACCAGGCCGGTCAGCAGGCCATAGCCAAACAGCTGCTGGCAGGCCTCGGCAATGGCCGCCCAGTGGCGCGCGGCATCTGCCGTCTGGCCCAGGCTGTGCGCCAGGCGGCCCAGGACATGGGTCGTGCTCATTGCTGAATCCCCTCCAGCGATACGCCGTGGGTGTTCTTGCCAAACAGCAAGATGCCCATGCCGCCGACAAACAGCACGCCGGTCATCATCGCAAACACCCCGCCAAAGCCCAGCACCGGGTAGGCAGCACCCACGATGGTGGGCGAGGCAATCGCGCCAATGCGTGCCAGTGCCGAGGCGGTGCCCATGCCGGTGGCGCGGATCGATGTCGGGTAGATCTCCGAGGTGTAGGTGTACTGGCCGGCAATCACACCGTTCATGCCAAAGGACAGCAGCATGCTCAGCAGGATGATCTCCTGGTCGCTACTGGCAAAGGCCAGGCCCAGTGCGGACAGACAGGACACCAGCATATAGGCCAGGATGGTGTACTTGCGGCCGATCTTGTCATTGAAGTAAGCGGCAGAGTAGTAGCCAGGAATCTGCGCCAGGTAGATCAGGATGGTGAAGGAGAAGCTCTTGGTGACCGCAAAACCGCGTGCCACCAGCAAGCTCGGAATCCAGACCAGGAAGGCGTAGTAGCAGAACATCACCGTGATCCAGAACACCCAGACCACCAGGGTAGTCTGCAGATACTGCGGCTTGACGAGGGTAGCGAGCTTGGCCCAGGCGCCCTGCACGGCGGAGTCAGCAGCCTTGGCCGCCAGACTCATCTTCACTGGCTCGGGCAGCGGCTTGCCACTGCTGCGCAGCACCTGCGCTTCAATCTCGGTACAGATCCGGCTGGCCTCTTCATAGCGGCCCACCTCTTCCAACCAGCGGGGGGATTCAAACAGCGCGCGGCGCATCCACAGCAAAAACACCACGGGCACCGAGGCGATGACCATGATCCAGCGCCAGCCGTCGTCACTCATCGGCACGATGAAGTAGCCCAGCAGCGCCGACATCACAAAACCAAAGGAGAAGAAGCCCGCCAGCGCACCGGTGAAGCGGCCCCGGTAGCGGCTGCTGACAAACTCCGCCAGGTAAGGCGCCACGATGGCGCCCTCGGCCCCCATGCCCACGCCGGCAATCATGCGCAGGATGTAGAACTCATGGAAGTTGGTGGCAAAGGCATTGATGAAGGTGGCCACGCAAAACAGCACCAGGGCCCACATCATCACGACCTTGCGGCCAAAGCGGTCGCCCAGCATGCCCGAGAGCAGCGCACCGACCAAAAAGCCGACATAGGTGCTGCTGGCAATCCAGCCGGTCTGCAGGCCGGTCAAACCCCACTGCTCGCGCAGCGACGGCAGGATGAAGGCGATGATGCCCGCATCCAGCGCCTCAAAGGCCAGGCCCAGGCCGCCAATGATGAGCAGGGTGAAATGAAAGCGACTGAAAGGCAGCCGCTCCAGACGTTCCGAAGCGTTATACATATTGTTGTTCTCGCGCAGGGGGTTTAGCAGGCGTTTTTGTGGATGAAGCCGTCACGCATGATCAGCTTGATCGCCGCGTCATGCTGGGTCAGCACCGAGACATCTTCCAGCGGGTTGCCATCGACCAGCAGCAAGTCCGCATAGGCGTTCTCCAGCACCTCGCCCAGCAGGCCTTCGTGGTTCAGGATCTCGGCACCGATCAAGGTGGCTTGCTGCACCACCTTGGCGTGGCCCAGCACCTTGGCGCGCAACACCAGCTCGTCCGATTGCATGTAGTGCGTCTCGCCCAGCAAATCGCTGCCAAAACCCATCTTCACGCCAGCGGCATCCAGCACTTCCAGCGCCTTGAGGCCGTTGGTGCGCACCTTGGCAATCTTTTGCACGGATTCATCGGGCAGACCGTACTTGGCGCCGTCATTGGCCAGGCCTTCGTAGGTGATCAGGGTCGGCACCATGTAGGCACCCTTTTCCTGCATCAGCTTGGCAGTCGGCGCATCGACCAGGTTGCCGTGCTCGATGGTGCGCACGCCGCATTGGATGGCACGGGTAATGGCCTGGGGCGTATAGGCATGGGCCATCACATAGGTGTTCGCATTCTGGGCCTCTTCGACGATGGCGGTCAGTTCCGACACCGAAAAGCCCAGGTTGTTGATGGGATCGTTGGGCGAGGCCACGCCGCCCGAGGCCATCACCTTGATCTGGGTGGCGCCCTTCAAAATCTCTTCGCGCACCGCTAGGCGGCAGGCATCGACGCCATCCACCACCTTGCCGATATTGCCGATCTTGTAGGCGCAGGAGCAGGGGTCCAGCGTGTCATTACGCGCCCGAAAATCGCCATGGCCGCCGGTTTGCGACAGTGCCTTGCCAGCGCAAAACAGACGCGGGCCAGCCACCTGGCGGGTGCGCACGCCTTCAGACAGCGCCCAGTCGGCACCGCCGGCATCGCGCACCGAGGTAAAACCCCGGTCGATCATGCCCTTCATGATCGGCAGCGCGCGCAACAACGCCAGCGCATTGGGCAAATTGGCAACCGCACCCAGGTTGAAGCCCGAGGCCATCACGTGCACATGGCAGTCGATCAGGCCGGGCATCAAGGTCATCCCCTTGGCATCGATGACGGCGGCATCCGCCACCTCGAAGTCTTCGGCGCTGATTTTCTCGATCAGACCGTTGCGCACCAAAATGGTATGAGTAGAAGTCAATACGAGATTCCGGGTGTCGAGAATCTTGGCATTGCGGATCAGGGTGGATTGCATAATCGGTTTTGGCGTTCACAGCGCCATGGTTGCCTCTAATGCCCCGAACTCTAGCCAAACTGCAACAATATGTGGCAACGACATGAGGCCATGCATCTGCCAATTTTTTCTACCATCATGAGTGGAGCTCATACCCCATGCGCCGTCGCTGCCCCACGATTTCCGAGCTGAACGCGTTTTTGCTCTCGGCGCAGCACCTGTCGTTTTCCAAGGCCGCCAAGGAGCTGTTTGTCACGCAAAGCGCCATCAGCCGCCATATTGCAGGGCTGGAGGCCTATCTAGGCCACCCGCTGTTCATGCGCCGCAGCCATGGCCTGGCGCTCACCCAGATCGGCGAAAACTACCTCAAACTCGTGCGCCCGGCGATGGAATCGCTGGAGCGGGCCACCACCCAGGTCATCTCCACCGCGCAGAACGCGCACCTGCTCAGCCTGTCGGTCGCGCCCACCTTTGCCGCCAACTGGCTGTTTCCCCGGCTGGAGAGCTTTCGCGCCCGCAACCCGCACATCGCCATCCACTTTGTGCGCTACAGCACCACCGACAGCGCCGAGACCGGCGATGGCTTTGATGCCTCCATCCAGTACGGCTACGGCGACTGGCCGATTGCCGATGCCCAGTACCTGATCGGGCGCGAGACCAGCATCGTCTGCTCGCCCAGCTACCTGGCGCAGCACCCTATCCAGCACTTCAGCGACCTCAAGCAGTGCAGCCTGTTGCAGCACATCGAGCTGCCCACCTCCTGGGATGACTGGTTCAACGCCTATGCCGGCCCTTACGAAGGCGCACGCATCGGCCCCGGCTTCAACCTGTTCACCCTCATCATCCAGGCCGCTGTCTCAGGCCTGGGCGTGGCCCTGGTGCCCAGCTGCCTGATCCAGGAATCACTGCAGGCTCACAAACTGGTCGAGCCCCTGGGCCAGCGCTTTGAAAGCCCTCTGGGCTACTACCTCTGCGCCCCCACCTGGCGCAGCGATATGGAAAGCTACCAGCGCTTTGGCGAATGGCTGCAACTGGAATGCCGCCGCCCTCCTACAGCCACTTGATCTGCAGCGGCAGCGCGGCCGCACCACCTTGCTTCTATGCTGGGTTCTGCTTCAGACCGAAGGAGTCCCCCGTGAAGACCAAGCACTCTGCATTCAACAAAATTGCCCGTTCAGTGGCCAAGTTCAGTGGCCGTCCCATTTGCTTTGTCGTGGCCGCCGTGGTGATTTTGCTGTGGGCCCTCAGCGGCCCTTTCTTCCACTTCAACGATACCTGGCAGCTGGTCATCAATACCGGCACCACCATCGTCACCTTTCTGATGGTGTTCCTGATCCAGTCCACCCAGAACAGCGACACCGAGGCCATGCAGATCAAGCTCGATGAGCTGATCCGCGCCATCGAGCCCGCCCGCAATCGCATGCTCTCGCTCGAACAGCTGGATGAAGCAGAGCTGGACGTCCTGCGCAAGGAATTCGACATTCTGGCCGAGAAGGCTCGCCAGGAAGAGGACGACAACACAGCCCGCTGACCATTCGTCAAGCCTGCACAGGCAAGCGCAGGCGCACCGCCCATGTCAGCGCTTGTGCTTGTTCTTGGCCCCGCCCTGGCGCGCCTTGAATCGCGGGTTGGACTTGCAGATCACATAGATACGGCCACGGCGCTTGACCACCTGGCAATCACGGTGGCGCTTCTTGGCTTCTTTGAGCGAGGACAGGACTTGCATGGCAGAGCTTCTCCAAAACAGGAACAGAAGTTTAAATGATAATGCATTCTCATTATCACTTCAACCCCGCACCGGGAGATGGATGTAAAGCGCTGCATCCGCCAGCCTTCGCTCAGGATTCGCCCACGCTCCCCGTCACCGGCAACACAATGCCCGAGATATAGCTGGAGCAGACCTGCGAGGCCAGAAACACATAGGCCGGCGCCAGCTCCTCGGGCTGCGCGGGCCGGCCCATGTGCGTGTCAGCGCCAAACTTGCGCAGGTCCTCGCCGCTTTTGTCGGCCGGGTTCAAAGGCGTCCAGACCGGGCCGGGCGCCACCGCATTCACCCGTATGCCGCGCTCCATCAGGTTCTGCGCCAGCGCCTTGGTAAAGGCATGGATGGCGCCCTTGGTGGCAGAGTAGTCCAGCAGCTGCTTGCTGCCGCGCAGGCCGGTGACCGAGCCGGTGTTCACAATCGCATCGCCGCGCTGCAGATAGGGAATGGCGGCCTTGACCATGTGGAAGTAGCCAAAGATATTGGTGCGAAAGGTCTCGTCCAGCCGCTCGGTGTTCAGGTCCTCAATATCGGCCGCATGCTGCTGGAACGCGGCATTGTTGACCAGCACATTCAGCGCGCCAAACTGTTTGAGCACCTGCTTGACGGCCTTCTCGCAAAACTGCGGATCCTGCACATTGCCAGAGATCGCCAGGCTTTGCCGGCCCTCGTCTTCAATCAAACGGCAGGTCTGCTTGGCATCGTCGTGCTCATTCAGGTACAGGATCGCCACATTGGCGCCTTCGCGTGCAAACAGCACCGCCACCGCACGGCCAATGCCCGAATCCCCGCCGGTGATCACCGCCGTCTTGCCCTCCAGCTTGCCGCTGCCCTGGTAGTTTTCTGCCAGGTACAGCGGCTGCAGATCCAGCGCTTTTTCATGCCCGGGCTTGGCCAGCTTTTTGGCGGGCATCGGCGGTGCAGGCACGGCGTGACCTGGGCCTGGTGCCGTCTTTTTGCGGCTTTTTTCGTCCTTGCTGCCTTTGGTTTTTTTGGCCGCCTTGTCCCGGGCATCGTTCTTGGTTTGCTGCTGCTGGATGCGCTGCTGCGCAGCCACCACCTCTTCTACCGACCGCTTGTCGGCACTACGCGGCGCAGATGGCTTTTTGGTTGTGCTGGGGGATGGGCTCATGCTGGCACTCCTTGGATATTGAACATTGAAAACGAAACAACCTGGCGCAAGCGGCACGGCGCAATGGCCAACCGCTGCAACACCGTGCATGGCCGCCCTACATGCGCTTACCCGCTGACAAGCTTGTCCGACATACGGGCGCTGCGCAGCGCAGTAAAAACAAGGCAGAGAAAGGAGGCTGTCATGCCCACCCCCACCACGCCCCCCGAGCCACCGGTGGCACCACCGCCGCCAGATCTGCCCAAGCCCGAGCCCATCGATCCGCCTGACAGCACCTTGCCGATTGAGGAGCCTGGGAACGAACCGCCGGTCAAAGACCCAGAGCCGGTATAGGCAGTCACACCAACAGGCCAGCACACCGCAAGGAGGCTGGCCTTTTCTGCATCCCTACTTCTTCTTGGCGGCTGCATTGCGTTTGCGGGTAGCGGCGGCCTTTTTGGCCGACGCCGATCGCGCCTCAGGGCTGCGGCTGGCAGCGGCTTTTTTGGCGGCGGCCGAGCGTGCCGCAGCGGTGCGCGCCCCTGTTCCAGCAGCCTTGGCCCGGCCGGAGCCCGACAGCTTGCCGCCACCGCTCTCCTTGTTCACCGTGGCCCAGGCGCGTGCTGCGGCCTCGTCTTCCGACACGCCCTTTTTCTCGTAGCTTTTCTCGATATGGCGGGCCATGCGTTTTTGCTTATCGGTATAAGCGGACTTGTCACCTTGTGGCATTGCGAGTCTCCTTGGGCGGGTGCGGATGGATGGGGGTGGAGAGGTGTGGGCCTTACTGCGAGGGATCGCCATCAGCAGGCGGCCCACCGCCACCGGGCTGGGGCTTTTTGGGGGTACTGGGTACGGGCTTTTGCGCCAAGGGCAACGCAAACGCCCTGTGCATGTGCTGCATCGTGTGCATGGCATCCTCCTGAAACGGGTTGGAGCTTTCAGCGTAGCGCTGCCTACAAGCCCACCATGTGGGAGAAATGCTTTGCTGTACCTTGTTCCGCTTCACACATGGCGTAACGGCGATGCACGTACCCCCGCGCGCTACCGAGGCCTACACACGGCTGTGTCATCGCTTGCCACACTGGGCTTTTGCAGGCGCGGCCCATGCCGCAGCAGGAGAACGACCATGCCCCAGCCCTATGAACCCAGCCATTCGCCGCAGCCTCCCATTCCAGGCCAGCCGCAGCCGGCACCCTATGAGCCCAGCCCCCTGCACCCCTACCCGGGCAACCCGCAGCATCCCTATCCGAGCGAGCCAGTGCACCCTTACCCCGGCAACCCCGAGCACCCCTACCCGGGCACGGAGCCAGAGCCGGCGCCCGATACGACAATCGGTCAGTGAATCTGCGTAGAGGGAAGTCCACACCGCTCTTGCAGCGGCGGCGGGTTTATTTCTGCGTGGCCTGCAACAGGTCCAACCGGCGCTGCACCTGGTCGGCCAGCACCGTATCACCCAGCGCCTGGGCCAAGCGCTGCTGGTTGATCAACCAGGCCATCACCGCCCGGCGCCAGCCCTGGGCAGAGGCGGTATCCACCGCTTGTGTGACGACCGCCATAGGCACCGGCCCGCGCACCGCCAGCACGCCGGCAGCGACCAGGCGCGAGAGCGGATCCTCTATCGCAGCCAGCGCAGCAGCCGCCTGCTCGGGTGCCAGGGGTGCTACCGCCTGCTGGGCCTTGGGCAGCAGGGCCACATCGCCCGCCGCCAGTTGCCCAAGCAGATAGCGGGCATAGGCCTGTTCATCAGCCGCAGCATCCAGCGCCACCGCATCAAAACCACTGCAAGGCGCAGCATCAAGCGCGGCCACCTGCGCGGCGCAGCGCGCCAGCTCCAACCGGGCCAGCAGATCGGGCCGCGCCGTGCGGGCCACCTCGTCGCGTGCACGCCGCCATTCGGCATCTGCCACCCGGCTGTTGCCTGACAGATAAGCATCGGTCGCGCGCTCGGCAGCACCTTGTTCATTGATAGCCCAGTCGGGCGCCTTTTTGCTGCTAGCGCAGCCGCCCAGCACAGCGGCGGCCAGCAGTGCGGCGGCCAGGCGGGTGGTGATGGCAATCGGGGCGGTCATGGCAGTCGCACCTCGGCATCCTTCTTGGCAAACGGCCATTTGCGATTCAGCTCGGTCAGCATGCCTTCCACCTTGCGCAGATTGGCCTCCACATCGGCGCGTAAATCGCCCAGCTGGTGGGTGGCATCCTTGGCATTGGCGCCCACAGCCTGGGCCTCCACCAGCACGGCATCCACCTTTTTCAGGCTGCCGCGCACATCGCCCAGCACGGCATTGAGCTGCTGCACCGTGGCGCGCACCTCGGGCATCACGCCATCGGCACCAAACACCTGCTTGTCGGCATTCTTGGCCAGGCCGTCAAGCCGTGCCAGCAGCTGGTTGGTGCGGTCCAGGGTCTGCGATATCTTGCGGGCCTCAGCATCACCGCCCATCACCACGCCCAGCGCTCCGCTGGGGCCGTTGAGCTTGGTGCTCAGGTCGCGCAGCTGCTCCAAGGTGTTGCCCAGCGCCGAGCCGGCCGAGGTCATCATGTTCAGGTTCTCCAGCAGCTGGCGGGCATTGCTCATCAGCTGCGGCAGCTCCGCCGTCGCATCGCCCGACAGCACCGCGCGCACAGCGCCATTTTCGAGCTGCGGGTCGGTCAGAATGCCCGAGTAGGCCTTGATCGTCGTGCCGCCCACCAGGCCCTTGACCAGGGTGAACACGCTGCTGCTGCGCAGCCAGTGCGCATCTTTTTCAGGCACGTTGACATGGATGCGCACCGTGCCATCGGGCGCCAGCTCGATCTTGCTGACCTTGCCGATCGCAAAGCCGGAAAAAGTCATGTCCAGGCCGATGGACACGCCCTCGGAGTCATCGGCCGTCAGGATCAGCGACTGCTTGGGCTCAAACACGCCGCGCGCATACATCAGGTAAAAGGCCGAGCCCAGTATCAGCAGCAAGGTAAACAGCAGCAGGGCCCCGGCCTTGCGCTCCAGATGCGGCACCGGCGTCAGGCCATCCACCGCCACCCCATCGACCACGGCCGAACGCCGCGCAGAGGCGGCGGAAGACGGCGGCGCGGGGCGGTCAGCAGAGTCGTGGGGTTCTGGTATTTGCATGTACCGCGATCTTACCCGGGCTGGCTGCCAGCATCAAAACAAAGCTGCAGGGGCTTGTTTTCAAAGGCAGACACGCGCTGAGGGGCCCGCTCGTCCCGTGCTGGCCCTGCCGCTGTTACACATAGCGCAGGCGCAAGCTCTTATACTGTACATATATACAGTTATTTGCCATGCATAAACTCGATGCCCTGTCCCTGCCGCCCACGGTCACCGCCCAGCTCTGGCGCGGTGACCACCTGGTGCGCGCGCCGATGGTCGGCACCCCCACCGGCTGGGATGCGCTCGATGCCCAGCTGCCTGGCAAGGGCTGGCCCAGCCAGTGTTTGACCGAGGTGCTGCAGCCCCAGGCTGGCACCCTGGAATGGCGTTTGACCGGCATGGCCTTGCGCCAATGCCAGCCGCACAAACCCGTCATCGCGTTGGCCCCACCACTGCCGCCCCATGCCAGTGGGCTGGCCCAGTGCGGCTTGGCACCGGCGCAGCTGGTGTGGATCGACAGCAGCCGCCCGCAAGACCAGCTCTGGGCGCTGGAGCAACTGCTCAAGGCCAATGCCGCAGCGGCCGTGCTCGCCTGGCTGCCCCAGGTGCAGCCCGAGCAGATACGCCGCCTGCAGATCAGTGCCCAGCAGTTTGAAGGCCTGGTCTTTATTTTTCGGCCCGAGAGCAGCCGCCACCAGGCCTCGGCCGCACCGCTGCGGCTGTTGGTGCGCAGCAGCCAGCCCTGGTCGCTGCAGCTGGAGCTGCTCAAACGCCGGGGCCCGGCCCACAGCGGCCTGCTGGAGCTGCCGGCCATACCGCCCAGCCTGCAAGCGGTGCTGCCCGCCCGCCTGCTGCCCGGCAACGCACCGCTCTCACCGATTGCCATCCCCATCCCTGCCACCGCCATCCACTTGCCAGACCATGACTCCGATCTGGGCCGCGCTGCTGCCCCACCATCCTCGCCCCGCCGCCAGCGCGCACGCCCCAGCAGCTTGCAGCACTGAGGCCACCAGCCCCATGCCATCGGCCAATGTGCCGGGCCTGGCGCTGTGGGCGCAGCAGTTCACGCCGCGCCTGGCCTGCGTGCCCTCGGACAGTGTGTTTGGCGATGCGCTGGTGCTGGAGCTGTCGGCCAGCGAACGCCTGTTTGGCGGGCGCCAGCAACTCGCTCGGCGCCTGCTGCGCGAGAGCCGGCAGCTGGGCGTGCAGGCCATCAGCTGGGCCCCCACCAGCCTGGCCGCCATTGCGCTGGCGCGCTGCGGCATCCGCCACGGCATGGGCCAGCCCCTGCCCCAGGTGCTGGCGCCCTTGCCCTTGCAGGCCATCGATGCGGTAGCCCGCCATGCCGAGCTGCTGAGCCAGCTGGGCTGCCAAAGCCTGGGCGCCGTCCATGCGCTGCCCCGGGGCGCACTGGCCCGGCGCATGGATACCGGCATCCTCAGCGCGCTCGACCAGGCCCATGGCCTGCTGTCCGACCGCTACCCCTGGATCCAGCTGCCCGCCCGCTTTGATGCCCGGCTGGAGCTGCCCATGCGCATTGACCAGGCCGAAGCGCTGATGCATGGCGCGCGCCACCTGCTGCTGCAGCTGTGCGGCTGGTTGGCGGCGCAGCGCGCAGGCGTGCGCAGCTTTCGGCTGGGCTGGTGCCATGATGCGATGCGCTCCCGCCATGTGGGCGATGGCGGCGAGCTGACGGTGCACACCGCCAGCACCACGCGCGATCTGCAGCACCTCTGCCGCCTGCTGCAAGAGCACCTGGCCCATGTGCAGCTGCAAGCCCCTGTCGGCGAGCTGCGCCTGCATGCCGATGCGCCCGAAGCGCTGCAAGAGCGCAACGCCAGCCTGCTGCCCGACAAAACCGCCGATGGCGAAAGCCTGGAGCAAGTGCTAGAACGCATCACCGCCCGCCTGGGCGCGGACCAGGTGCAGCGCCCCTTGCTTCGGCCCGACCACCGCCCCGAATGGCAGGTGCAGTGGCTGCCCGCGCAGCCGGCCAGCAAGGCCAAGGCTGCGCCGCTACATGTGCCGCCCATTGCCCAACCCAGCTTTCTGCTGCCCACGCCCCTGCAACTGCTGCAAGACAAGCAGAGCCAGCCGCTCTACCACGGGCCCTTGCAGCTGCTGCTCGGCCCGCAACGCATCGAAGGCGGCTGGTGGCACCGCAGCCCCGGCTTTTTGCCCCCGGCCGAGTCAACAGCAAACAACCAACCCAACGACCCAGACTCTGCCCCCACCGCACAAACCGCCCACACCGCGCTGCGCGATTACTGGGTGGCGCACAGCGCCCATGCCGGTCTGCTGTGGATTTTTCATACCCGGCTGTCCGCACACAGCAGCGCCTGGTTTTTACACGGCCGCTTTGCCTGAGCTACACCTGTCTAAAGCCATGGCCACGCGTCCCCCCCTCCCCATCCCCGACTACGCCGAGCTGTGGTGCCTGAGCAATTTCAGCTTTCTGCGCGGCGCCAGCCACCCGCATGAGCTGGTCGAGCGCGCCCAGGCCCAGGGCTACCGCGCGCTGGCCCTGACCGATGAATGCTCGCTCGCCGGCATTGTGCGTGCCCATGTCGCCGCGCGTGACTGCGGGTTGCCGCTGATCGTGGGCGCGCAGTTTGAGGTGCAGCCCAGCGATGCGGCCGCGCCCGCCTTCACCCTGGTGGCGCTGGCCTGCAACCTGCATGGCTATGGCAACCTCTGCGCGCTTATCACCCAGCTGCGGCGCAAGTCGCCCAAGGGCAGCTATGCGCTGGCGCAAGCGGCCGTTCAGCCCCGTGCGCTGCAAGACTGCCTGCTGCTGCTGGCTCCCAGCCGTCAGGCCAGCCCCGCACACATCCAGGCCCAGGCCAACTGGCTGCAGCAGCACTTTGCCGGCCACTGCTGGCTGGCCGTGCAACTGGACCGCAGCCTGGGCGACGAGGCCTGGCTGGCGCAGATGCGCGCGGCCGGCCGCAGCAGCGGCGCACCGCTGGTGGCAGCGGGCAATGTGCACATGCATGTGCGCTCGCGCAAGCCCGTGCAGGATGTGCTCACCGCCATCCGCCTGCGCAGCCCGCTGACCGAATGCGGCTACGCGCTGCAGCCCAATGCCGAGCTGCACCTGCGCAGCCGGCTGCGGCTGGCGCAGATGTACCCGCCCGACCTGCTCGATGCCAGCCTGGGCATCGCAGCGCGTTGCCAGTTCTCGCTGACCGAGCTGCGCTACCAGTACCCCGACGAGGTGGTGCCGCCCCAGCTCACACCAGCGGCCTATCTGCGCCAGCTCAGCTACGAAGGGGCGGCCCGCCGCTGGCCGCAAGGCACACCAGCGCCCGTGCAGGCCACCCTGGAAAAAGAGCTGGCCCTTATCTCCGAGCTGCAGTACGAGCACTACTTTTTGACCGTCTACGACATCGTGCGCTTTGCCCGCAGCAAGGACATCCTCTGCCAGGGCCGGGGCTCGGCCGCCAACTCGGCCGTCTGCTTTTGCCTGGGCATCACCGAGGTCGACCCGGACAAAACCCGGGTGCTGTTCGAGCGCTTTATCAGCAAAGAGCGCAACGAGCCGCCCGATATCGATGTCGACTTTGAGCATGCCCGGCGCGAAGAAGTCATCCAGTACCTGTACAAGAAATACGGCCTGCACCGCGCAGGCCTCACCGCCGTGGTCATCCGCTACCGGCGCAAATCCGCGATCCGCGATGTGGCCAAGGCCCTGGGCTTTGCGCCGCCCAGCATCGATCAGCTGGCACGCGACCATTCGCGCTGGGACGACGTGCTGCTGCGCACCGAAGCCCTGGCCCAGTGTGGCCTGCAGGCGGGCGACCTGGCCGTGCGCCAGCTGCAGGAGCTGGTCGAAACCCTGCGTGATTTTCCCCGCCACCTGTCCCAGCATGTGGGCGGCTTTGTGCTCACGCGTGGCCCGCTCTCGCGCATTGTGCCGATCGAGCGCGCCAGCATGGAGAACCGCACCGTCATCCAGTGGGACAAGGACGACCTCGATGCTGTTGGCCTGCTCAAGGTCGATGTGCTGGCGCTGGGCATGCTCACCGCGCTGCAAAAAATGCTGCACCTGGTGGGCGCACGCCAGGGCCGCAGCTTTGCGCTGGGCGATATCCCGCACGACGACAAACCCACTTACGACATGATCTGCGCGGCTGACACCATCGGCGTCTTCCAGATCGAGAGCCGCGCCCAGATGAGCATGCTGCCGCGCCTGCGCCCGCGAACGTTCTACGACCTGGTGATCGAAGTCGCCCTGGTGCGGCCCGGTCCCATCCAGGGCGGCATGGTCCACCCCTATCTGCGCCGCCGCCAGGGGCTGGAAGAAGTCCATTACGAAAGCGCGCTGCTACGCCCCGCCTTGGAGCGCACCCTGGGCGTGCCCATCTTCCAAGAACAGGTGATGCAGATCGCCATTGATGCGGCCGGTTTCAGCCCCGGTGAGGCCGACCAATTGCGCCGCTCCATGGCCGCCTGGCGCCGCACCGGCAACCTGCACAAGCACTACGACAAGATCATCAACGGCATGACCGGCAATGGCTACTCGCGCGCGTTTGCCGAATCTATTTTTCAGCAAATCCAGGGCTTTTCGGAATACGGTTTTCCTGAGAGCCATGCTGCCAGCTTTGCGATCCTGGTGTACTTCAGCGCCTGGATCAAATGCCACTACCCGGCCGAGTTTCTGGTGGCCATGGTCAACAGCCAACCGCTGGGTTTTTACAGCAACAGCCAGCTGGTGCAAGATGCCAAGCGCCATGGCGTACAAGTGCTGCCCGTCGATGTGATGCACAGCGACATGGACTGCACAACAGAAGCCGCCAGCGGCCCCCATCCCGCCGTGCGCCTGGGCCTGCGCCTGGTCAAGCAGCTCCAGCAGGGGCAAGGCGAGCGCCTACTGCAGGCCCGCGAAACCGCTCCCTTTGTCAGCGCCCAAGACTTGGCGCGCCGCGCCCAGCTCGACGCCCCCGCGATGAAGTACCTGGCCGCCGCCGACGCACTGGCTAGCCTCGAAGGCCACCGCCGCCACCAGCTCTGGCAGGCCTCGGCCCCCCTGCACCACAGCCCCTTGCTACGCACCGCCCCCATCGACGAGGACGAGCTGCAGCTGCCCGCCGCCAGCGAGCAAGAAGACATCCACTGGGACTACGGCGCCCTGGGCCTGAGCCTGCGCCGCCACCCCATGGCCCTGCTGCGCGAGCGCCTGCAGCGCCACGGCTTCCAAACCCAGGCAGAACTGCGCGAGGCACGCGACGGCAGCTGGGTGCGTGCCTGCGGCATCGTCACCCTGCGCCAGCAACCGCCCACCGCCAAGGGCGTCGTCTTTATCACCCTGGAGGACGAAACCGGCAACCTGCAAGTCATCTGCTGGCCCCACCTGCGCAGCGCCCAGCGCGATGCCCTGCTGCACGCCCAGTTTCTGGCGGTGCAAGGCCGCTGGCAGCGCAGCGGCGAGGTGGGTAACCTGATCGCGCACCAGCTGCGGGATGTGTCGGATTGGTTTGAGAGCTTGCGGATTCGGAGCCGGGATTTTCGGTGAGGGGTGGCGTTGACCGGTTGAATCCGCAGCATGTCATGGACCCTCTGCAAGCCACCGCAACAGGCCAACAAGCCAGCCATGCAACCCTCAGCAGCCCAAAAAACTCACCCAACCTCAGCCCGCTCCTGCGGCAACCGCCGCAACCCCGAAAAAGGCGACACCACAATCACCCCCACCTGCACCGCAAAGCCCGCCAGCGCCACCAGCAGGCAAGTGCCCTCGCCCCAGTCCATTCCCACCCAGCCGCCCAGAGCCGCGCCAATGGGTCGGGCGCCTGCGTTGACGGTCAGGAAGACGGAGGAGACGCGGCCCAGCATGGCATGGGGGGTGACATGCTGGCGCAAGGTGGTGGTGCTGATGGACCAGACCATGGGGCCGGAACCCAGCAGGAAAAAACACAGCGCGGCAAGGGCGGCGCTGGGCCATAGCAAGGTGGCGGCCAGGCATGCCGCAGCGGCCAACCCCGCCACGGGGCCCAGTTGCACGGCCCGGCCAAAAGGCAGGGCCGCGATCAAGCGGGGACTGGCCAGTGCGCCGGCCAGCATGCCCGCGCCATAGCAGGCCATGGTCAGGCCCACGGCATCGGCACCCATGCCCAGGTGGTGGATGGCATAGGGCACAAAGGCGGTCTGCAGCGTGAACCAGGCCAGGTTGAACACGGCGCCGGTCAGCAGCAGCGGCATCAGCAAGGCGTGCTGGCGGACAAAGCGCACACCTTCCACCACCTCAGCCAACAGATGGCGCTTTGGCCGGCTGCGTTCTGGTAGGTGTTGCGCTGCAACTGTGGCTGCAGGGCGCAGCCCGAATAGCGCGAAAACGGCCAAGCCTGACAGTGCCACGGCCAGCGCCATCGTGGGCAAACCACCCACCCATGCGACCAGGCTGCCGGCCACGGCAGGGCCGCTGGCAAAGGCCATGCTGCGGGCCACTTCCAGCCGGGCATTGGCTTGCGCCAGTGCGGAGCGCGGCACCAGCTCGGACACGAGCCCTGGGGTTGCCACGCTGAAAGCCACGGTGCCGATGGCCCCCACAAAACTGAGTACCGCCAGCCAGCCCACCTGCAGCTGCGCGCTGTGCAAAGCCGCCAGCATCAGCAGCAGTGCGATGAGCCGCAGCAGCTCCCCCCAAAGCATCAGTTGTTGGCGTGGCAGGCGATCGGCGAGTGTGCCCAGTGGCAGCGAGAGCAGCAGGAAGGGCAGCGTGCCCATCGCCGTCAGCAGGCCAATGTCGCCGACGCTGCTGCCCAGCACCAACACAGCCACCAGCGGCACGGTGGCCAGGCTCAGCTGCTCGGCAGACTGGGCTGCCAGATTGGCGAGAGACAGGCGCACAAAGCGGGGAGACGATGGGGTGACTGGCTGCATGGCGATGGGGCTGCTGGGATGGAAAAAAGCAGTGTCGCTGACCTCCGCCTCGGCATATCTGCAGATCTTGCGCTGCAATTTCTGGCACTCCATGCCCAGCGGCCCTGGCCTTACCGCGTCGCCAGGGCCAATCCCGGGCTGCCTTCCATCATGGGTTCAATGCCGTCTCATGCAGGTATCGCCAGCGCACCAAGGCATCGGCGCAGTCGAGGATGGCCGTGGCCCAGCGCGCGCTGGATGTGCCGTTCAGATGGTGGGTTTCCTTGTAGCGCAGCGCGACGCTGGTGCCCGCCTGCCAGACGGGCTCCACATTGCTGACCTCAATGCGCAGGCCTGGCCGCCCAGCTGCCGCCTGGTGGAACATTGCGTCCACCTGCGGCAGCCGAACCACGGCTCCAGCGGTGGTGACCATGCTGAAGTCTTCCGCAAAGGCTGGCATCAGCTGGTCTATGGCGGCCAGCGCCGGGGTCCGCGCGTCGGCAAAAATGGTTTGAATCAGTGCGTGCACCACATGGATGCTGCGCTCGGCGGCGTGGATAGAGGCGTTAGTCATGGTGGGTTCTTTCTGTACGCAAACGGCGTAGTTGAAGCAGGGGGACCATCCCCACCAGGGCGGCCATCGCAAATGTGAGGTGGTAGGCCTCTGGCGCCGAGTAGCGCTGGAGGAACAAATGAAAGAGCATGGGCAACAGCGCAGCGCCCACGCTGAAGGCCATTTGGCGGTTGATATTCCACAGCACGCTGGCCTGGTGTGTCTGAGCGCCGTCAAAATCCATCAGCGCCGTCGTCTGGGCGGTGTTGGCGCCCAGCCCGCCTCCAATGCCCATCAATGCGTAAGCAAGGACGAGGATCGGCCGGTCCTGCGTGGAATCCACGGCCGCCAGCGTTGCAATCCCCAGGCTGTGCAGCAGCATGGCGAGCATGAACAGAACCCGGGCTCCTGCGCGGTTGTACATCCGCCCGCACACGAGCATGGCGACCAAGGCACCTGCGGCATACACCACCATGAACATGCCCGTTTGCTCGGCCGACATGTGCAGGGTGTCTTGCAGATAGAAGATATTGAGCAGGTTCACCCCCGTAAAAATGCCGGGGATGGCGTAGTACACCCAGATCGACAGGGCGAGCCGGGGGCTTTTCAGCAAGCGCAAATCCACGATGGCATGGCCCACCCTGCGGGAATGCCTGGCATAGAGGCTGGCCAATAGCACGGCACCGCCCAGACAGCCCCCTGCCACCATCCCCGCTTGGCCGGCTCCATGCATGGACATGCCCAGCAAGGCACAGGTCAGCGCTGCGCTGATCAGCAGCAGCCCTTGAAAATCTGGCCGTGCCTGCGCCTGCAACGGCTGCTTGCGCACCCATAGCCATGACAACGCGGCTGCAGCCAGGGCCAGCGGAATATTGGCGTGAAAGACCCAGCGCCAGGAGGCCTGGTCCACGATCCATCCGCCCAGGGTGGGAGACAGCGCCGGTGCCAGCAGCGCCATCGCCATGACCCAGGTCGAGATGCGGGCGCGCTCCCGGCCTTGGAACAGATTGAAGGTCATCGCCTGCCCTACCGGAATGAGCAGCCCACCGGCCATGCCTTGCACGAAGCGCCAGCCCACCATCTGGCCAAAAGTGCTGGCCTCGCCGCATGCCCAGACGGCCCCCGCAAAGGCGAGCATGGATGCCGTCAGCAAGCTGCGAGCGCCCCAGCGGCCAGCCAGCCAGGGGCTGAGTGGAATGCTCAAGCTCAGCCCCAGGATGTAGGCGTTGGCTACCCAGGCGCTGGTGGCGCTGTCGATCTGGAACTCAGCGGCCATGCGCGGCAACGCCACTGCGGGCATGAAGATGTTGATGCAGTCGATAAAAAAGCCCATTAAAAACACGGTGGCAATGCGGTAGCGGTACGTCATCTTTGATCCCTTTGGCCCAGGATGGTAGGCATCGCTGCGCGGCCCGTCGATACCGCTATGCTTGAATCTTTGTTTGGTCAGATTGAACAATGAACCGCGTCGCCCTTGCCACACAACTCCATCGCGTGCAGACCTTTTTGGCGGTTGTGGAGCTGGGCTCCTACACCAAGGCAGCCGACTATCTATCCATCAGCAAGGCCATGGCCAGCTTGCATGTCAAGGCCTTGGAGCAAGCACTGGCGGTCACGCTGCTGGTGCGCAGCACACGCCGCATCTCGCTGACCGAAGCGGGCCAGGAGCTCTATGACGAATTCAAGGCGCTGGTCGGCCAGCTGGAGAACAAGTTTGAGACGGCCATGCACCGGCGCGAGCGGATTTCCGGCACCCTGCGCATGAGCACCACGGGCGAATATGGCGAGCGCTACATCCTTCCGCTGATTGCACAGTTCGTGCAGCAATACCCGGAAGTCTCCATCCGCTATGACACCAACTCCTCGCTCAGCGATCTGATTGCCGAAAAGCTCGATCTGGTGGTGCGGCTGGGCAGCCTGGCTGATTCGGCCTTCAAAAGCCGCAAACTGGATGACTACGACATCCTGCTGCTGGCATCGCCAGCATTGCTCCATAAACACCCCGTGCAGGTGCCCGCCGATCTGGCAAGCATTCCCTGGGTTGCCAACAGCAACCTCAGCAGCCCAACGCACTGGATTCTGCGCGACCACCAGGGCACGGAAACCGAGATCAGGGGCGTGGCCGCCCACCAGTCCAACACCTCAGCCGCTATCCGCCTCATGGCCCTGTCCTCGATGGGCATTGCGGTGCTGCCGGCCTGGCTGATCGAGCAAGACCTGGAGAGCGGTGCGCTGCAGCAGGTGCTGCCTGGCTACAGGCTGCCACGCCAGTCGATCAGCGTGGTCTTTCCCAACACCAGCCACTTGCCGCACAAGACACGCGCCTTCATCGACTTTCTTGGCAAGCATCTGGGGCAGCGCCGCAAACGCTAGGCGGTGTCTGCTTGCGCATCGCGGCCTCAGCCGCAATAGTTGCATCAATGAGAATGAAAAAAGCCCTCCGAAGAGGGCCTGGCAACTAGGCAGCGTTGCGTTTTCTGCTGAAGAACCCGGCAACGCCCATCGTCAGCATCGACAGCAAGCTGATGCCCCAGCCAGCCAGCCCCGGGACGGGGGTAGCTACTCCCGGCTCGGGTGGCGTGACCTTGGCAGGGATATGCAGGGTGACCGTCACCGGGTCGGCCGTGCAGGCAGGCGTGGGAGTCGAAGTGTCGCAGACCCTGTACTGGAAAGTCACATCGCCGGAGTAAACACCATCGGGGGTGTAGAGGATCAACTCGGGGTGACTCGGATCAGGGGTGCTCAGCGTCCCATACTGGGGGGCGCTTAACAGCTGAACCGATGCCTTGTCGATGGATGTGCCGCCGCCTTCCACATAGTCGTTGGAGGTGACATCGGGAATCGCAAAGGCAGCCGAGATATTGGGCAGCGTGTGTTCGTCATCAACGCCTTTGACCACCTCGGTGGCAGGCACCTGGGAGGCGGTCACCAGGATATTGTCAAACGCTGCATAAGAGCTGTCCGTATCCATCTCCCAGACCACGCCCAGACGCTGGGTAGTGCTCGTAAATCCCATTGCAGCCATATCCAGCGCGTAGTGCATGGCATGCCAATCAAATGACAGGCCATCCGGTGAAGCGCTGGAGAAGGCAAACACTTCTGTGCGAAGAGCGGTGGCGGGGGCACCGTTGATATTCACTGAGGACTCTAATGCCCCGTTGTCTACCAAAGAAAGGGTGTCACCCGCTTCGAGCCGGAAGAAACGAAACTTGACCCCGTAGTCCTTGTTCGGCCGATGGAGCCAGAGCTTGTGGTACAGGTCGGTCGGGTTCGTCGGGTCTGCACCAGCCAACTGCACGGCAAGCCCGGACCAATCCATCGACAGATCCATGAAATTCTGGCCTTGTGTCGGAAAAACCAGACCCACTGCCTCTGAGTGGCGGTAGTCACTTGTCTGACGAACAATGCCACCGCTGAACTTGTTCAGAGGCCGAAGATTGTCTGCGTAGCCCTTTCCAGCCCAGGCTGGCGAATGGCTGGGGTTATCCGTCGGATTGTTGATGGCGCTGGTGCACAGACGATCTGCCGTTTTGACTTGTACAAAGGGAAAGCCATTGGCCGCATCGCTGTAGTTTTGAGAGAACGTGCCGTAGTCACTGCTCCCCGCCGGTGTACCGCCGCCATCCCGGCAAATTTCTGCCGCCAACTGCGCAGGGTTGGGGGTTTCAAAGTCGTTCTGATACACCGTAATCAGCCCCTGGGCAAACAGGCTTGAAGTGGCAAGCAACATGGCCGAGGAAACAACGATGTTTCGGGCACTCCGCTGACGAGTCATATAACGTCCTTGGCAATGATGTTAGACACGATCAATACATTCGATCGAGCCAATAAGGCAAAAGTCGAAGTCTATTTAGCAAAGTGTGAAAAAGCACATGGTGAAGGTCAAACAAGGTGAATCAATGACCGTTTAATGGGATTTGTCACGCAGAGCCCAGATGTGAAATGGTGTAAATGTGTCTATTTGCTTCTACCGGCCGCTACTGATAAGCAGATCTCACTTTGGATGAACAGCGGACTCGCTGATTGGCTGAATGGCTATTGCGCGCGGCAAAACCTGGCCAGGGCTACTACGCCCCAAGAAAAATGCACCACCGGTCTCTACTGACCGGTGGTGCATGCGCTGAAAACAGCAGCGCTTAGAACTTGTAGTTCAAGCTCACATTCACCGTGCGTGGCTCACCCCAGGTGTAGGTGCTGTACCAGCTGAAGATGGTGTAGTACTTCTTGTCAAACAGATTCTTCACGCTGAGCGAGGCAGACAGCTGCTTGTTGAAGTCGTAGCGGGCCATGGCATCCCATACCCAGTAGTCCTTCACGGTATGGACAGCATTGCCGCCGGTCGGCACCTTGATGGTGCCCCAGGTCTTGTCCTGCCAGCGGGCACCGCCGCCCAAGGTCAAACCGCTCAGGCTGCCAGCCAGCTTGTAGCTGGTGTACAGATTGAACTGGTTCGACGGCGTGAGGGTGGAGACACGCTCGCCATCCTTGCGCGCAATGTTGTGCGAGTAGCCGGCCTGGATCTGCCATGCCGGCGTGATCTGGCCAGACACCTCGGCCTCCCAGCCCTTGGTCTTCACACCTTGGATTGCCCGGTAAGCCGGATTGCCGCTGGGCGTGATACCGCCGCTTTCAATGGCAAAGTTGTTCTGCTGCGTTTGGAAGACGGCCGCGCTGGCATTGAGGCGGCCACCCAGGAACGATGCCTTGGCACCCAGCTCATAGTTCTTGCCCTCCAAGGGGTCCAGGGTTTGGCCTAGCTCCGTCTGGTAGGACTGGGGTTTGAAGATGCCGCTGTAGCTGGCATAGACCGAATAGTTCTGGTTCAGGTCATAGACCGCGCCCAGGTAGGGTGTAAAGACGTTCTTTTCATTCTGGTCCTGCACCCGGTTTTTGTAATTGGAAAGGCGCCCGCCCGTGATGAGCTTGAGGTCATCGCGCAGGTTCCAGCGGGCCGTCGTGTAGATGCCGCTCTCATGCGTGGTTTCGTCATCGGTGTAGTCGGGCTTGCTGTTCCATACCGGGGCCGGCACCTTGCCATTCCACTGGTAGTAATTGCCCACCGAGCCGTCAAAACCGCTGTTGTCGTTGTAGTAGCCATCGTTTGTCCAACGGCTTTTGGCCAGGCTGCCACCCACCACCAACTCATGCTGGCGCCCCAGCAGCGAGAACGGGCCACTGGCGTACAGGTCGGCCGCATCGCTGGTGGTGCGGCCAATGTACTGGCCCCGCCACATGCTCACCCCAGCGCCCGTCACCGGATCGGGGTTGCCACCCGCAGCAGCGCCCAGGTTGGCGTTGTAGCCGTTGATCTGGTGGTTGAGCTGCAGCTTGGTGACCCAGCCACTGGCAAAGTTGTGCTCCAAGGTGGCGAAGGTGGTGCGCGTGTACTGGTCCCAGTGGCTCCAGTCGGCACCGTTGTTGAACGAGCGCGGCATGGCGTTGAAATTGCCCTTGGCATCGAGCAAGGGGATGCCGCCCCAGGTCGATGCCGTGGGTTTGTTGTCCTGGCGGTCGGCACCCACGGTCAGCAGGGTTTGCGGTGTCAGGTCCATCTCGACGATGCCGTACAGCACGCCCGTCTTGCGCTCGTAGCGGTCCAGCTGCGAATGCTTGTCCTGGTAGGTCGCCACACCGCGCGCACGGATGCTGCCGCTTTCATTGAGCGCGCCGCTGACGTCCAACTCACCGCGGTAGTTCTGGTAGCTGCCTGCGCTGATCGTGGCATGGCCGCTGAACTCCTTGGTGGGTTTTTTGCGCACCAGGTTGATGGTCGCGCCCGGGTCACCACTGCCGGTGAGCAGGCCGGTGGCGCCCTTGAGCACTTCCACCCGGTCGTAGATCGACATATCGGTCAGCGTGTTGCCGGCAGAGTAAGCCGAGTTGCGCGTCATCGGAATACCGTCGTACTGGAAGTTCTGGATCGCAAAACCGCGTGCGTAATACTCGGTGCGCTCGCTGTCATAGGTCACGATGCTCACGCCTGGCGTGTGGTTGATGACATCGTCGATGGAGTGGAGCTGGAAATCATCCATCACCTGGCGGGTGACCACGCTGACGGACTGCGGCGTCTCGCGCGGCGTGAGCACCAGCCGTGTCGCCGTCGCAATGGCTCCGGGCGTGTAAGAGCCCGAGCCTTCGGTGATCTCCCCGAGCTGGTTGGAGCGGATCGTCACCTCCGACAAGGTCACTTCATCACTCGCGGCAGAGGACGTTGCCGGCTGCACGCTCAGCACGCCCGCATCCACCCGCCCCTGCAAGCCCGAACCCTGCAGCAAGGCCTTCAAAGCCTGCGCCACATCCTGCGCACCGTGCAGCGCTGGCGCCTGGCGGCCTTGGGCCCCTGCGGGGGCTGCGGCAAGTTTCAGGTTCGCCTGGCGGGCAAACTGCTCCAGCGCGCTGGCCAAGGGTTGCGCAGGAATATCGAAGTTGGTGGTTTGCGCCATGGAGGCCTGCATGTGCAAGGCCAGGCCCAGGCAGACAGTTGCATGCGCCAGCGCGGTGCGGCGGGGCTTGAAAGTGAAGGAAGGCATGAAAGAAATGTTCTCGTCAGATGAAAAAGCAGTTGCTGGCGCAGACAGCGCGGCTCAGGGCACGCTGCCCGCTGACAGCAAGCAATCAAACCGCCCCATAGCACCCCGCACCGCCAACGCCTGATGGGGTTGTGGCGGGACGGCATCGCAGCCCAGCGCCAGACATCCCCGCCCAAGCCTTGCAGCACGGGTACTGCCAAAGCCAACAGTGGCCTTGCAGAAGGCGGGCTCCATGATACTTATTCAAATGAGAATCAGTCTCATACTCAATACCATTTAGTGACATTTCAGCAACAGTTTGCCCAAATAACGGGGCCCATCGACCCGGCATGCAGGCACCATGGCGCCCTGCTGCATCGCTGCGCCAGCAGGAGACTGCCGCAGCGGCCATAATGGCGCGCCATGACCATTGCCCTGACCACCTTGATCATCTATGCCAAAGACATGCAACGCACTGCGCGGTTTTATGTGGCGCACTTCGGCTATGCCAGCAACTATGCGGTGGTGGATGGGCTGATCGAGCTCAAGCCCGCCAACGGGGGCGCAGAAATCCTGGTTCACCAGGCCGCAAAAAGCCTCAAGTTTGGCTCTGCCGTGCTCAAGCTCTCATTCAGCGTGCCCGACGTCGATGAGTTCATCTCAAACGCCGCCACGGCGGGGCTCGAGGTCGGCCCGGTACACCGCGCCAATGGCTATGCCTTTGCCAACACCAAAGACCCCGATGGCAATGCCATCAGCGTCTCCAGCCGCCAATACCGGGCTTGACGAACAAGGCCTTACGCAACAAGGCCGCCGGGGCCGGAAGGGTGCAGAGCAATGCCTGGTTGCCGACCAGGAACGGCCATTGCGCGCTTTACATCTTTGCCAAGGTCTTGGCATGCATCTTGGCCCGCTCCTCTTTGCGCTCGCTGTAGCGGTCCACCAAGTACGGGGCGATGTCTCGGGTCAGCAAGGTGAACTTGAGCAGCTCCTCCATCACATCCACCACCCGGTCGTAAAAGGCAGAGGGTTTCATGCGCCCGTCTTCCTCAAACTCCTGGTACGCCTTGGCCACCGCGCTTTGGTTGGGAATGGTGAGCAAACGCATCCAGCGCCCCAGAATGCGCAACTGGTTCACGGTGTTGAAAGACTGGGAGCCGCCACAGACCTGCATCACGGCCAGCGTCTTGCCCTGCGTGGGGCGCAACGCCCCTTCCGACAAGGGTATCCAATCCACCTGGGTTTTCATGATGCCGCTCATGGCGCCGTGGCGCTCCGGCGAAGTCCAGACCATGCCTTCGCACCACCTCACCAGCGCACGCAGCTCCTGCACCTTGGGGTGCTCCGCTGGCGCCGTGTCGGGCTGCGGCAAGCCTGCGGGATCGTAGATACGGACTTCGGCCCCCATGCCCTCCAACAGCCTGGCGGACTCTTGGGTCAAGAGCTTGCTGTAGGAACGCTCACGCAAGGAGCCATAAAGCATCAGGATGCGGGGCGCATGGCCCGATGCCTGTGCAGGGCGCAGTGCCTGCTGTGCCGGCGCATGAAAGCTGCTGGCGTCAAGGTGGCTGGGGAGGGATTCAGAAGACATCAGAGTTCTTGGTTAGGCGCCGCAGGCAATGCAGCTTCGTACCAACGCTTGGACCGGTTGACGACAGCCACCACGGCCAGCATCAGGGGCACTTCAATCAGCACCCCCACCACGGTGGCCAGCGCGGCACCAGAATGCAGGCCAAACAAGCTGATGGCCGTGGCCACGGCCAGTTCAAAGAAGTTGCTGGCACCAATGAGGGCCGAAGGACCAGCCACGCAATGGGCCACGCCCAGCTTTTTGTTGAGCCAATATGCCAGCCCTGCATTGAGGACGACTTGAACGAGGATGGGCACCGCCAGCAGCGCAATCACCAAGGGTTGCGCCAGGATAGATGCGCCTTGGAAAGCGAACAGCAGCACCAGCGTGGCGAGCAAGGCGAGGATGGAGACCGGCCCCATGGCCCGCATCGCTCGCTCGAATGCATCGTCGCCCCGGCTGAGCAGGTACTTACGCAGCAGCTGGGCCATCGCCACCGGCACCAGGATGTACAGCACCACGGAGGCCAGCAAGGTGTCCCAAGGCACGGTGATGGACGACACGCCCAGCAACAAGGCCACGATGGGCGCAAAGGCCAGCAGCATGATGGCGTCATTCAAGGCCACCTGCGATAGCGTGAAATACGGATCACCCTTGCACAGCTGGCTCCAGACAAACACCATGGCCGTGCACGGTGCGGCTGCCAGCAAAATCAGGCCCGCCACGTAGCTGTCGAGCTGCGCCGGGTCAAGCCACTGCGCAAACACATGGCGTAAAAACAGCCAGGCCAGCAAGGCCATCGAAAACGGCTTGACAGCCCAATTGATGAACAAGGTCACCCCCATGCCCCGGGCATGGGACTTCAGCTGCGACAAGGCAGAGAAATCTATCTTGAGCAGCATGGGAATCACCATCACCCAGATCAGCAGGCCCACCGGCAGGTTCACCTGGGCCAGTTCCATCGCAGCCACGGCATGGGTCAGCCCCGGCAACATATGGCCCAGGCCAATCCCAGCGACGATGCACAGCAACACCCACAGCGTGAGGTAACGCTCAAACCATCCCATGGCGGGCTTTGCCTTTGGCATCTCAGAGCCCGCCCACGTCCAGCACCCGCTGCTGCAGTGCCTGGTTATCGAGCGCGTCAAACGGCAACTGCAGCAGCTGCAGCATGCGGTAGGCAATGGCCTGGCGCGTCAGCTCAAAACGCTGGGCTTGTTCTTCGGCAGGGGCCGCTGAGGGGTCTGGATAGCTCCAATGGGCACGGACAGGCGCACCCGGCCAGACAGGACAGGGCTGAGCGGCCGCACTGTCGCAGACGGTGATGACGGCACGCATCTCTGGCGCACCTGCCTGCGCAAACAGGTCCATGTTCTTGCTGGAGAGGTAGGACACATCCACCCCGGCAGCCGTCAGCACAGCAAGGGCCTGCGGGTGAACACGCCCACTGGGGGCTGCCCCTGCGCTGAAAGCCTTGGCATCCACGCCCAGCTTGCTGGCGCAGTGGTTGAACATGGCCTCGGCCAGCACACTGCGGGCAGCGTTATGGGTGCACAGCACCAGTACATGGGTGGTCATGCTCAGCAGCCTTTGTCGCTGGCAGGGCAGCATAGCGCTTCGGTCAGCCCGCAGCCCGCACCCGCGCAGCAGTTCTCGGTCAGGTAGCCAAGCACACCGTCCATGCGCGCAAAGTCCGCCCGGTAGACCAGGTTGCGGCTCACGCGCTCCTGCGTGATCAAGCCCGCATTCACCAGTTCTTTGAGATGAAAGGACAGGGCCGTGGATGCCACGCCCAACTGCTCGGCCAACACGGACGGGGTGAGCCCTTCAGCCCCCGCCACCACGAGCGCACGAAAGACACGCAAGCGCACCTGATGGGCCAGCGCTGCCAGGGATTTGATGACATGGTCTTCATTCATATTTCAATGATAGTTGAAATATTGAAGTTATGCAGATAACAAGAGCGTTTAAAGGGTTGTTATCCGCCGCTGGCCGCTGGTCAGGATGGCAGTTTGGCACCACCGGCCGTCACTGCCCAAACTAACCGATGTAAGAGAAAACAGCGAACTCGGCGCCATCGAGTTTGAACTGCGCCACCTCCCGCATCCCCATGCGCCTGTGTGTGCGCAGCGATGCCTCGTTGTCGGCCCGGATGAAAAGCACCCCCCTCACGCCCAGGCTCCAGCCGTCGCAATTGCGCAAACATCGCGGCAGCCAGGCCCTTTCCACGTTCTGCCGGGTCCACACAGACAGGGCCATAGACATAGGCATCCGCTGCAGCTGTGTAGGCACTGAACATGGCAGCAATCACCGGCAGCTCGGCCATCATTGCTCGCGTGGATGCCATGAGAAAGCCTCTCACATGGCCGTCGCGCTTCGCAACTATCAAGGGCATGCTGTGCATCATCTCGGCAATACGCCAGCGCGGGATTTCTGCCGACAGCATGCCACCCTGCGCCATTTGATTGGCCCGCTGAAGCGCGACGATACCGTCCAGGTCCGCCTCCGTCGCTTTGCTAATCATTTCTTTCCAGTCGGTCATGGGCGTATGTTTTTGTTGGGAGTGATGCGTTGCAGGCAGCCCCCATTATTGAGCCTTCGATTGTTCCGGTGCCGCGCCTTGTTCGGCTGACTGCTTCAGCGCATTTCTGCTGGTGAGGACTGCTTGGGGTTCGGCACCCGTAGGGCATTGTTTGGTTTGCGATGAGCGACACAGTTTTGCGATGAGATGCCAGAAACAATGCGGCAGACCACGGATGGTGAGCGCTCACGCGTGTGCGGCCGCTCTGACAGGATGGCTGGCAGCGGGCCAGCCTGGCAGAGGGTCGGCGGCATGGCTGGTATGCCCGATGTGTATTCGACTTTAGGATGACGGCTTGCGGCCAGAATCAGTCGCTTGGTTCACTTTCATGTCTGGTGCAGGCTGGTTGCGGCCGTTCAGCACTAGTGATGCTATTGACTGCTTATGTCAAAAGCTGTCATTGCGCCAAGGCTATTGAGGCAGTCTGCTCTACACCTCAAAGCAGTCACGGAAGTCTGCCCATGCCGAGTGGCTGCTTTGGCATTTATTGAAATGGTGCTATCGACCCACAGCCGACATTTAGCTAGAAGCTCCAGAGCCGTCATTCAGCCAAGCCGCAAGTGCAAGGCCAAGGAGTTCAACGGGCTGGCGGTTCCTTCGGTAGCGACTTTCAGGATATTGATATAGATCATCGTCATACTCACGTCCGAGTGCCCCGGCAACTCCTGAGCAGTGCGAATGTCGGTGCCATTTCACGAAGATGCGCACTCGCTTGCTCAGTGCGTAGGCTATAGTGGTTGTAACGAATTTACTCACTGCTCCGGCAACTGTGTGGCGCGCAACCCCGAAAGGGAGGTGGGCTTCATGGCTAAATTTATTACAGTGCACTCACCTTCAAGCCAAGATAAAAACTCCTTTCCGCGTTTTATGTGCCAATTTAAATCGTAGATGCCAGATTTGGCCTGCGGCTTGGTGCGGTCAACATCACATTAGGCTGCTTTATATGCATCTCAATATTAAGAAGGTCAATCAGGCTGCTAGCGGAGGCAGCTATGTCGTGATCTATGACGCACTGATGCATCTCGACGACTCAGGCCAAGTGAAAGTCATTGTTGAGTTTGTAGAGCCAGAGAACACCGACGCTGATCTGGTTAAGGCTGCAAGAGACGCAATTCGTCAGGGTGCTGAGCACATCCTGATCCCGATGGGGCATGGCTCCACTATCATCATTCAGAGGCTGGTCATCAACTCCACCGACTTCAAGCCCAACCGCTTCTTGCTCTTTACCGCTCAAGAAGTAAAAAGGCTTGTCGAGGAGCGACATTGACAGCTATCGCAAACCCTCTCATCGAGGGTATGGAGTTACCTGCCAAATGTCGCAAGGTGTCTTCGCGCCACGGTATTCCTGGTTGCTCAAGCCGAAGCCCACAAGCTGCCCTTGCGGGTGCCCTCCGTACTTTGCACCCCGGCGCAGCTACCGCGAGCGTTGAATGTCTGCTTCGTGACTGCATCAGCGACGGGTCATGGCCGATCCGCGACTGTCGCAGACCGACCCAGAGCAGTCTTACGGCTTTGCCCAAAGCTGACTTTGGCATCTACTGAAAGCTGCTCGCCAGCCGAGGATTTCGGGGCAAGCTCAGTCTATAGACCACCACATTTCCAATGCGAAGTAGCGGTTGTCGAAATTGCGGGCCATGTAGATATTGCCGGTCATTTCGGTCCCTCCATCTTCAAAAGCCCACAAAAAATCATCGACCTGAAGGTCATCCTTCAGTGCCCGCAGAAGCTCATTGGCGATGCTGGTTGAGACTGCCGCGACCAGCTCTTGAGGGTTGCTCGCGCCTCCAAGAGCCCCTTGAACCCAAGCCCCGAGTTGCTTCACATCCATTGCACCGGCTTGCGGTTCTCGACGCGAGTCCTTGAATCGAAAATGAGCTTGGTTCGCAGCCTCGACAAAGGTCCAAAGGATGCCACCCTCAGAGTATTGGTCTTTCGACTTTGCGCAAAGCTCATCGAGCAGTTTTAGAGTGTATTTAGATAGCATTTAAGGAATGAGCGAGAGTCTGCTCCTGGCCGAATTGAGGCATCGTACCAGCAGCTCCAAGTGGCGGCGCATGACTGTTGCTGCTCGACCCGAAGCGGCTGTAAGCCTCGCTCCAAAGCGGACAGTCGCTTGATTTGCGCGGTTATCCATCGCCGTCTGTCGTAAGCTTGGATATCACTGCCTGCAGCTTCGATATGAGGTCGTATTGTTAGTGCCGATGCAAATCTGATCAGCTAAACCAAAAAGTGCCGATGCAAAATTGACCAAGGTGTTCCACTGACCTGCGCACTTCCCTCACGAGTGCATAGCTCAAGGACCGCCTGTGTCTTTAGTTGCGGCGGCCATTGTGCACAGACGGCCCTGCCGATAACACGCTGCCGGGACTCGGGGTCCAGCTCATCAATCCAGGCACGCAGCAAATCGCGGCACGGATAGCCCAACGCCTTGACCGTGGAGGCGATGCAGCGCCCGTGCGCGGCGTAGTGTTCGACAGCCTGCTCCTTCTGAATTTGAGAGTACTTCGGCTTCGAGCGCACGTAATCGGACGACAGGTCCAGGCGCCGCTCGTACTCCTCATGCCAGCTCTTCAATGCGTTCTTCGTCGGGTAGCCCAACTGGCGGATAGTCGTCCCGGTGCGCTTGCCCAGTTTGATGTAGAGCTCAACGGCTCGTATGCGATCTTCGTATGAATACATGAACTACCTCCTGGCAGTCCAAGGTTTTGTCCGCAACCCCTAACAATGCAGATCTGCCAATGACTAACAGCCTCTGCTGCTTTCTCAATAGTGATCTGTCTCGCATTGGCCGCAAGACCACGGCCGCCAGTGCACTGAAGCAGGTCATTATCGCCCGATTAGGAACGCTATGGACGTGCCAGAGACCTTCCTACTGCAGAACCGCGGATGCACAACACCCCCAAGATACCGCAAGCTATGCCGTGTAGTGAGGGATAGCGCTGCGTGCCTATGGGCCAGAGCCCCATGCGGCGCGGCCAGCCATGTTGGTCGGTTTAGAGGGTGGCGACTTCGCGGTTAAGAGCAGTGACTGCAGTGGGAGCTTCAGACATGCCGCGGCGAGTTCGGCAGATAGACAATGAACTCGAACATTGAGATGAATTCATTTGACTTCTACCGAAGGCCATGCTGAGGATCATACGATCCTGCGCCCATGCTCATCAGAACCGATACCGGGCAGTGAGCAAGAACTTGCGCGGCTCGCCGTATTGGTTGGTCGCATAAGCCGTATTGCTGCCGATGGTACGCCAGTAACGCTTGTCGAACAGGTTGTCGATGGCAAAACGCCAATCTAGGTGTTCCGAGGCGCGATAGCCGACAGAGAAATTGGCCAGCGCATAGCCCTTTTGTTCGATGTGATAAGGAGTGCCCTCATCGTAGAAGTTTATGTCCTGGTTGTAGATGGTGCTTTGCCACGTGACCCCGCCGCCCACGTTCCAGCGGTGTAGGTCACCCTGCAGTTGGTAGGTGGTGAAGAGCTTGAACATCTGCACCGGCAGATCGGTGGCGAATGGCTTGCCAACCTTGCCGGCATCTTCATCCGAGCGGTATTTGGGCTTGGCGTAGGTGTAGCCCGCCGCCAGTTGCCAGCCGGGCGCGAGACGGCCGTTGACCTCTAGTTCCACGCCTTGGCTGCGGACTAGGCCCGCAGCCTCGTAGCAGGTGGAAACGAGATCGGAGCATTGGTTGCGGTCCAGCGCCTTGGCGCGGTTTTCTTGGTCGATGCGAAACAGTGCCACGCTGGCGTTGAGGTTGCCGTTGAAATACTCTCCCTTCATGCCGATTTCGTAGTTCTTGCCCTCGATTGGCTTAAGCGTGCTACCCGCAGCGGTCAGCTCGGACTGCGGCTTGAAGATGTCAGTGTAGCTAGCGTAGACGGAGTGCTGAGCATCGAGGTCGTATACGGCGCCCATGTAATGGGTGACATGCCGATTGACCGAGTAGTTGGCGACGCTGGTGCGCTGGCCATTGCGCGTTGCCGCGTTGTAGTCGTACCAGTCGAAGCGCAAGCCCGCAATGATTTTGAGTGAGTCAGTGGCGCTCAAGCGCGTGGTGGCATACATGCTCTTTTGCCGAGTGCCGCGGTTTTGCTGCCAGTAGTCCATATCCAGGCTCACAGGAGCGCGACTGCCGGGATCCCAATGGTGGATGTCCATGTCGATCTCGTCGTCGCGGTAGTTCCCATTGCCCTTGAAGCGCAAGTTGCGCACGCTCGCCCCCACGACCAGTTCATGCTTGCGGCCCAGAAGTTGGAAAGGCCCAGACGCGTAGGCGTCGTAGCTGTTCTGCCGGTCTTCGTAGTCGTACTGGCCCATGTATTGGCCCCACTGACTGGGCGTTGCCCAGTAGATACGCTCGACCTGCGAGCCCAACATGTCCAGCCTCGACCAAGTTCGGCTGGCAGCCAGTTGCAGCTTCCAGTCGTTGTCGAAACGCTGCTCCAAGCGGGTGAAGAGCGTGGTGTTGCGCTGATCCCAGAAGTCCCAACTGTTGCCCAGGTAGGTAGATCGCGGCAGGCCCAGGTCGCGTCCATCCAGCGCCAAGGGCAGCCCACCCCACGAATTGGTGCTGTGCGAATTCTGGTATGACACCCCTGCAGTCAGCATGGTGCTGCTGGATAGGTCGGCCTCAGCGATCGCATAGAGGACCGCGCGATCGCTGCCGACGATGTCCTGAAAACTGTCTTTATCCTGGTATGCCACCACCATGCGTCCGCGCAGCGAGCCCGCCTCGTTGAGCGGGCCGGACGCATCCACCTCGGCGCGATAGTCGTTCCAACTGCCCGCCGTGGCCGTCATCGACAACTGGCGCGTGGCTGTGGGGCGCTTGCGCACTAGGTTAAGGGCTGCCGACGGATTACCCGCGCCAGTTGTCAGCCCGGTGGCACCGCGCACCACTTCGACCCGATCGTAGATCGCCATGTCGGGCGTTGAATTCATGTCCCGCGAAAGGTAATGCGAGAGCTCGCTGGGCAGTCCGTCGGTGGTCAGGCTCTCGACGATGAAGCCGCGCGAGTAGAAAGCTACGCGGTTCGGGCCATCCTTAATGGACGAGATACCGGGAGTGCTAGCAATTACGTCCTCCAGCTCTTGCATGCCCTCGTCATCCATGCGCTGACGGGTGATGACCGTGGCCGACTGCGGTGTCTCGCGAAGCGACAACGGCAGCTTGGTGGCGGTGCGGCTTGGTCCCTTCTGTGTGTAACTGCCGGTGCCCTCTGTGGCGCCATCGCTGCGCACAGCAGCGGCCACTACCCGCACCTCGGCAAGCGTGGTGCCCTCCTCGTTGCCTATGCCCTTCGACAGCGCCAGCTTCTGTAAGGTATAGCTACCGTCCGGGCGCTGCACCACGCCTAGGCCACTGCCTGCCAGCAGGCGCTGCAGTGCTTCTTGCGGTGTGAAGCTGCCGCCTAGCGCCGGGCTTTGCCGTCCTTGCGTTAGCGCCGGGTCGAATGACAGCGCCATGCCAGCAGCCGAGGCTACCTGTGCCAACGCGCGGCCCAGCGGGCCGGGAGCGATCTGATAGGCCTGAGTCGCGGATTCATCGGCAGCATGCACTGCAGGCGTAGCACCGACCGCCAGCGCCCAGCCCAGTAGGGCAATACGCGCGGCGCTGGCCACTGGATGGAGAGTAGAGTGAGCAACAGGCATGGAAGGCAAGTCCTTTCGAGGCAATCAGTGAATGTGAATGGGTTCACTCTGATTGCCAAGCGGCTTTCCAAAAAGTACCACCTTCCATCAAAAATCTTCCATTGCCAGGCCACCACTCAGATGAAAGGCAGCCTCCTCTAAGGCAGAAGGAGGGCGAGGAACCTTGTGTTTCAGCGTGCGCTCACCGTGACCAAATAGCCCTGCCAGCGGCTGTTCACACGCACAGCGTACGTGGATGCCAGCATGGCCAGCGCGCGGTCGGTGTCCATCAGCGGGTAAGCGCCCGAGATGCGAACCTGCGCCACTTCCGGCGCGCAGCGCAGGATGCCCGGCCGGTAGCGCGAGAGCTGCGCGCAAACGTTGATCAGTGGCATGGCATCAGCCATCAGCATGCCATGCACCCAGGCCTGATCCTGTGGCGCCGCAGGCCGTGGCGGCCCCGCCTCTTGCCCAGTCAACGTCACTTGCTGCCCGGCACGCACCACCATGGCGGAGCTGGATGCGCCGCGCAGCGTGACTTCCACCGCACCTTCAGACACGGCCAGCAGCAGCGATTGCGCATCGTCGTCCAGCCGCATGGAAAAGCGTGTACCCAGCGCACGCAGTCGCCCCAGAGAAGTGGCCACGATAAAAGGCCGGAACGCAACACCCGATTCCTTGGCAGTTTCAATAAAAATCGCTCCCTTACGTAGTTTTATCAAGCGCTGAGAGCTATCAAATTTGATGTCCACGGCTGTTCCGGTATCGAGCAATACGCGACTGCCGTCGGCCAGGATGGAAGTGCGCTGCTCGCCCGTGGCGGTGCACAGATCGGCGTTCCAGCCTTGCTCCCGCGCAAGATGCCAGCCCAGCCAACCCGCAGGAGCCACAGCCAACAGCGCAGCCAGTTTGGCCAATACTGCACGACGGTCATAGCGCTTTGGGCGGTCCAGAGCGGGCATGGCCAAAGCGGCAGGCAAGTCTCCTAGTTTGCCCATTAGGCGCTCGGCACGCGCCCATGCCTGCGTATGCGCAGGACTGGACTTGCGCCAACGCTCGAAATCCGCGCGTTCTGCGTCGGTCAAGGCGCTGTCGTGCAGGCGCATGAGCCAGTCGGACGCTTCGTCGAGAAGACGCGGCTCCACCGTCAGTCCATTAGCGACAGGCACTGCCGGAAGGCCTGAGCCATGTAGCGCTTGACGCTAGTTAGCGAAACTCCGAGTTGCCCGGCAATGTCTTCGTACTTCATGCCATCCAGTTGCGAGAGCAGGAACGCACGCCTCACTAGCGGCGGCAGGGCATCGAGGATGGTATCGATCTCCTGCAAGGTCTCCAGCACCACGGAACGTTGTTCGGGCGATATCGCATTAGGCTCAGGCAGCAGGGCCAACGCCTCCAGATAGGCCCGCTCCAGAGACTGGCGTCGGCACCAGTTGACCAGCACCCCCTTGGCTACGGTGGTCAGATAGGCGCGCGGCTCTGCGATGAGCGGCAGATCACGCGTACCCAGGATGCGCACGAAGGTGTCCTGCGCCAGATCAGCGGCATCAAAGGCGTTGCCCACCTTCTTGCGCAACCAGCCTTGCAGCCAGCCGTGGTGGTCAGTGTAGAGATTAGCAACACGGTGTCGCGACGGTATGGTGGATGCCATGAAGTAAGCCCGTTTCTTGCGAAACTGGATTTTTACAAACGAGAATGATTCTCTTTTATTGTAACCATAGCTCTTTGACCCTACCGCTCTGGCACATGCGCGGATCAAGCCCGCATGGTGGAAGACAGCAGGGCTAGGTGTTAGGGCCGATGCAATCTTGACCAGTAGGGGGGCGCCTTCAAACGAATGTCCTCTTTATGAGAGAAAGTGCACATTCGCCGGACGGGAGCAGATGACGGCAATCGCTGCAAAGCAAACATTTACTGCCGAGAACTTAGCGGCTCATTCAAAGTCGCTCAGAACCGACACCACCCTAGTCCCATGAACACTGTCACTTCGCAGGCCAGTCGCTGCAACGCTGAATCGACCCGGCTTGGCTGGGGTGATGCTACCCCGACGCCATCAGCCTTCACCTCATAGATCTCCATCTCTGTCTTTGTGCCCACCTGCGGCACCGCCCTCTTCCATGTTCGCTGTTTGCCAAGCGGGCATGAAAAAGCCCTCCGAAGAGGGCTTGGTTGCTAGGCCGCTTTTTGCCTTCTGCTGAAGACGCCAGCAACGCCTACCGTCAACATCGACAGCAATCCGATGCCCCAGCTTGCCAGGCCCGGGACGGGGGTGGCCACTCCCGGCTCGGGTGGGATGACCTTGGCAGGGATGTGCAGGGTCACGGTGACGGGCTGGTCGGTGCAGGCGGGTGTCGGGGTCGAGGTGTCGCAGACCGAATACTGGAAGGACACATCACCAGAGTAGACGCCATCAGGGGTGTAGAGGATCAACTCGGGGTGGCTGGGGTCGGGGATGCTCAGCGTCCCATACTGGGGAGCACTCAGCAATTGGACGGATGCCTTGTTGATTTGTGTGCCGCCGCCTTGCACGTAGTCGTTGGTGGTGATATCGGGAATCGCGAACGCAGCCGCGATATTGGGCAGCGTGTGTTCGTCATCGACACCCTTGACCACCTCGGTTGCGGGAACCTGGGAGGCGGTCACCAGAATATTGTCGAAGGCTGCGTACGAGTTGTCCGAGTCCAGCGCCCACACCACACCCAGGCGCTGGGTGGGGCTGTTAAAGCCCATCGCGGCCATGTCCAGCACATACTGCATGGCATGCCAGTCAAAGGACAGGCCCGTTGTCGAGGTGGTCGAAAACGGAAACACCTCTGTGCGAACGGCAGTGGCTGGCACCCCATTGACTCGCACCACGGCATCCGCTGGGCCGCTGTCCACCAAGCTCAGGCTGTCACCAGCTTCAAGCTTGAAGAAGCGGAACTTCACCGCGTAGTCTTTGTTGGGGCGATTGGCCCACAGCTTGTTGTAGAAGCCCGTGGGATTTGTCGGGTCTTGGCCTGCGAGCTGCATGGCAAGTCCCGACCAATCCATGGACAGGTTCATGAACTGCTGGCCTTGGGTGGGAAAAACCAGGCCTACGGTTTCTATGTAGCGGTGGTCGCCGGATTGGCGCACCATGCCGCCCGCGAACTTGTTGGCCGGCCTCAGATCGTCGGCATAGCCCGTCCCCTGCCAGGCGGGTGTGTGCGTCGGGTTGGTGCTGGCGTTGTTGATCGACTTGGTGCACAAGCGATCGGCCGTATTGATTTGCTGGAAGATGAAGCCGTTGGCCGCATCGTCATAGTTCTGGGAGAAGGTTCCGTACGAACTGTTCGTTGGTGTACCCCCACCATCCTGACAAATTTCGGCCGCCAGTTGGGCCGCGTTGGGCGTTTCAAAATCGTTTTGGTACACCGTGATGAGGCCCTGAGCAAAGATGCCCGAAGTGGCGAGCAACAGGGCTGAGGAAACCAGGAGGTTTCGGGCACTTCGCTGACGAGTCATATAACGTCCTTGGCAATGGTATGAGGCATGATCAATACAAATGATCGAGTCAATAAAGCAAAAGTTAGAGTCTATTTTGCAATTCATCAAGCAGCCCAAAACGAAGGTCAAACAAGGTGAATCACCCCGGGCCTTTGACTGCCGAACCGACAGTAATATAGTGTAAATGTATTTATTTGTTTCATCTACAAGGTCTGTGATCTGGAGCGCTGGGGATACGACTTCGGTCCCGGTGGGTGGCACAGACACACAGCACCTTTGGCAAAGCGGCTCTAATGCAACAAAAATAAATGGAAACGGCCGGCCATCCAGTGGCCCGTTCTGGGACCACTGGATGGCCGGCCGCCTTGCTTGCAACTCGCCTGCTACAAGCGATTCCGCCGTGCTGCTTTAGCGAATCCCCAGAAACTTGAAGGCCTGCGCAGGCTGGAACGAGGCAGTCGCATCACCGGCAAAGGCATGGTTCTGGTTAGGCCCCAGATCGAGTTTCATCACCTTGCCGCTGTCGTGGCTGAAGTTCAGCGCATTCAGGTCCACCCAGAAGGTATTGGGCGTGAGGGCGGATTCGAAGAAGTACAGTTTGCGTTTGTGGTCAAACACCGTGCGCCAACGGGTGGACGAAATATTGGGCTCGCCCGGCGTCGTCAGGCCATAGGGCACGGAGACATTGCGGATCACGCTGAACACGCTCGCCAACGCCAGGTTCGGTGCCTGGTCTTGGGGCACGGCATTGATGTAGAAGGAAGCGCGCGCAAAGCGGTCTGCGGCGCGGTTGGTGCCGGGCAGCATCACCGTGCCGCCGATCTGCTTCCAGTAGCTGTTCAGTGCCAGTTGCTGGTCAAAAAGGGGCGAGTTGGTCATCACCTGGTAGCTGCGGCTGTGGTGGATGACCTGGCGACCGCCAATGTATTCCACGATGGCGCTGTCGCCACTGGCATCCGACATCGACAGGTGCAAGGTCGTGAGCCGGTCTTCGCCGGGCACGTTGTCAGAAACGATGGTGAAGGGCTGCTGCTCCAGCACCTTCACGGCCTCGGCCACGGTCGCGAAGTTGTCGAGCACATACTGGGCCCAGGCGGCAATCGTCAGTCCTGGTTTGCTCTTGTCATCAAACTTGGGGTATTGCGATTCCACCAGCCACAGCAGGTTGGCGCTCAAACCCGCTTCATTGACGCCATCGGTGGTCGAGATGTCATAGCCCGAGGTCACCACGCTGCCATAGCGCGAAGTCCAGCGCAGCGAGTTGGGCCCCGCCTCGCCACTGCGCTCCATGCCACGCGGCAGCACCCACAGATTGCTGGTGATATCGCTCTTCCAGTCCATCGAGCGCGCGGTGATCACCTGGTCATTGGCGCCCAAATACACCACCCGCGTGCAAGCGATGGCGCTGCTGATGGTGCTCAGGCTCAGCGCGCCTGCCAGCATGGCCACCCCCAACTGGCGCGCAGTCCGCCGATTCTTTTTATGCGTCATTGGAATCTCCCTCCCATCGGTTGGTTTGGCTTTTTAAGACAAGCCAGCAGGCCGCGCCTACCGCATTGGACAGGAGCGACCCTGCTGCAGGTTTACTGGGCGCTGGCCTTCCAGGTTCCGTTGGGCTGCTTGCAGAACCAGAACTGCCATTCCTCCTTGAGCTTGCCATTGGGTCGGCTGGCCTCCACGTTCAGCAGGCGGCAGGTATCGGCCTTCTGGGTCTGGCTGGTTTGCAACGGCGTCAGCGCCATTTGCACCTGGCGGTGGCGCGGGCCCTGGCTGCTGGTCCACTGCGTGGTGCTTTTGTCGGCAGCATTGTTCAGCACATCGCCCACGGCCTTGCGCAGTGCCGGCACATCCTTGGCGGGCACGCTGGCGGTGATGGTCTGGTTCAAAAACGTCATCGATGCGGCAGAAGCGGCAAAGGCCAGACCACCCAAGACAGTGGCAAGAACCACGGATGGCAGGTGGCGCGCAGCAGACTTTTTCATGGTGTCAATCCTCTCATTGAATTTTTCGGGGCGATCAGGCGGGCCGTTGCTTGTCTGCGCTGCAGACAGGCAAAGCGGGCTCGGCCCCGAACGCGTTATCAGCAGATGGATGATATTCCATATAACCTAATTGACCCATTCAATGCGAGTGCTGCAACCATCAAGGGGACAAGGGGCCACGTCCCCTCGTACCTGCAACTGCTCCTGTCCCCAGCCACCGCCCAGCGCCTTGTACAAAGCCACGCTGGCACGCAGGCGCTCCTGCTGCAGCTGCACCGCCAGGTCCTGGGCCTGGTAAAGCGAGCGCTGGGTATCCAGCAACACCAGCTGCGTCTCAGCACCCGCACGGTAGCGGGCCTCGGCCAAGGCCAGCGCCTTGCGCGCCTGGCGCAGTTCTTCCTCTTGCGCCAGTGCCTGCTGCTGCACACCCGATACCGCATTGAGGGCGGATTGCACATCACTGAAGGCCTGGACAATGCTCTGGCGGTAGGCCAGCAGCAGCTCCCCGCGCTGGGCAGCTACCAAGTCGCGGCTAGCGGCCAGGCGGCCAGCGTCAAAGATGGGGGCTGCAAGGCCTGCAGCCAGCGAGTACAGCGGGTTGTCCAGTACACGGTGCAGCTGCCGGCCTTGCGCACCCAGCTCCGCCGTCAAGGTCAGGCGGGGCAGCATGGCGGCGCGTGCGGCTTCCAAGTCGGCATCGGCGGCCTGCAAGCGCGCCTCGGCGCGGGCAATATCGGGCCTGCGGGTGACCAGCGCAATAGGCTGGCCCTGGTCGATGCGGGGCACCTGCAAGGCCAGCACAGTGCTTTGCGCAATGGCAGGGGCTTGCACCTGGCCCAGCAGCAAGGCCAGGCTGCGCTGGGCATCGGCCTGCTGCTGGGCCAGCGCGGCCAGCACACGGCGCTGCGCCGCCACCAGGCCGCGCTGCTGCGCCAGCTCCAGCGCCGTGGCGGCCCCTAGGCTGGCCTTGGATTGCACCAGCGCCAGCAGGCGCTCTGCGGTTTGCAGGTTGCGCTGGGCAATATCGCCGCGCTCGCGCAGGCCCACGTTCAGCAGCCAGGCATCGGCCACGGCGGCAGTAACTGCCAAGCGCACGGTGTCGTGGTCAAAACTGCTGGCGCGCAGGCTGGCACCAGCCGCATCGCGCTGCGACTGCAGGCGGCCCCAAAGATCGAGCTCATAGCTGGCCGCCAGGCCGACGGACAGGTTGCGGCCCGTGGTGTCTGCATGGCCGCCCAGGCGGCCTTGGTGCCCGGCCTGTGCTGAGGCGTTCAGGGCTGGCATCAGCTCGGCCCCGGCATAGCGGGCGCTGGCCTGCGCTTGCTGCACCCGCGCCATCGCGGCGGCCACATCCAGGCTTTGCTGCTGGGCATCGGCCACCAGCACATCCAGCTCGGCGCTGCCAAAGCTGCGCCACCAGCCCTGGCTGACGGCATCCGCACTGCCATCACCGGCCGCAGCACCCTGCCACTGTGCCGGTACATCCAGCGCCTGCAGTGGTGACTGCTGCACCAAGGTTGGGGCAGACACACAACCGGCCAGCACCAAGGCCGCTGCCAGCACGCCGGCTGTTTTGAAGCTCTGCATACTCACTCTCCTGCCAGGGCCCGAACCGGGTCCAGGCGCGCGGCCGTCTTGGCCGGCATATAACCAAAGACCAGACCGGTGACCACCGCACAGGCAAAAGCACCGGCCATGGCCCGAATCGAAAACACCACCGGCACACCAGCCAGCACCAGCACGGCGCCCACCAGCGCGCCCACCAGCAGGCCCACGGTGCCACCCGACAAGGTCACCAAACTGGCTTCGGTCAAAAACTGGCGCAGGATATCGCTCTGCCGCGCGCCGACTGCCATGCGGATGCCGATCTCGCGCGTGCGCTCGCGCACCGTCATCAGCATCACATTCATCACGCCAATGCCGCCCACCACCAGCGACACGGCTGCAATCAGCCCCAGCATCACCGCCATGCTCTGGCGCGTGGCCGCCTCGGCCTGGATGCGTGCAGCGGCATTGCCAATGCCAAAGTCCTCGCGGCCGCCGTGTCGTGCCAGCAGCACGCGGTGCATGGCCGCCTCGGCCTCGTTGACCACGTCAGACGACATGGCCTCCACCACCACATAGTCCGGCTGGGTCTGCGCCTGGTAGACGCGCGCCCGGCCTGACTGGTAGGGGATAAAGACCATGTCGTCGTAGTTTTGCGCGCCCGAATCGGCACCGCGCTCACTCATCACGCCGATCACCTCGAAGGCCGAGGTGCCAATGATCAGCTGGCGCCCCAGCGGGTTGGGTGTGTCGGGGAAGAAGTGCTGGTGCGCCTTGTGGCCCAGCACCACCAAGGGCGCCAGATCGCGGTCCTCCGCCTCCGTGTAGTAGCGTCCCAGCTTGGGCTTCCAGTGGTGCACCAGCGGCATCTCTTCGCTGGCGGCAAACACATAGATCTGCTTGTCGGCACTGCCGTAGCGCACGGTGATCGGGTCGCCAATCACCGGCATCACGCGGCGTATCTCGGGCAGCTCGCGCACGGCGGCCAGGTCTTCTTCGGTGATCTGGCCTGCGGGCCCACCGGTCGCAGGCGGCTTGCTGCCCATGTAGAGAATCGCCGTGCCCATGGTGCCCATCTGCTCGACCACCTTGCGCCTTGCGCCCTCGCCAATGGCCAGCATCACAATCACCGAGACCACGCCAATCACAATGCCCAGCAAGGTCAGGCTGGTGCGCACGCGGTTCATGCGCATGCCGCGCCAGGCCGAGCGCGCAGCCTCCAGCAGCTCGGCCACCAGCGGCGCAGCGGATGCACTGCCACCCTGGGGCACCGGTGCCAGCTGCATGCGCGTGCCATCGCTGGCAACTGCACTTGCGGCGGCTGGCGCCACTGCGACCTGGCTGGCACTGTCGCCCACAATGCGGCCGTCGCTGATCTCGATCACCCGCTCGGCCTGCGCGGCCACATCGCGGTCGTGCGTGATCAGGATGATGGTGTGGCCAGCGGCAGCCAGCTCGCGCAGCAGCGCCATCACCTCGGCGCCGCTGTGCGAGTCGAGCGCGCCGGTGGGCTCGTCGGCCAGGATGATCTGGCCGCCATTCATCAGCGCCCGCGCAATCGACACCCGCTGCTGCTGCCCACCCGAGAGTTGGTTGGGCCGGTTGCCCAGGCGCTCGCCCAGGCCCAGGCGCTGCAGCAAGGCATGGGCGCGCTGCACCCGCTGGTCCTTGGGCAGGCCCGAATAAATGGCCGGCATCTCGACGTTCTCAGAGGCGCTTTCGCTGGCAATCAGGTGGTAGCCCTGGAAGACAAAGCCAAAGGCCTCGCGCCGCAGCCAGGCCAGCGCGTCCGAATCGAACTGCGCCACATCCTGGCCCTGGAAGTGGTAGCTGCCTGCACTGGGCCGGTCCAGGCAGCCCAGGATGTTCATCAAGGTGGACTTGCCCGAGCCCGAGCTGCCCACCACGGCCACAAATTCGCCCGCGTAAATGTCCAGATCAATCCCATGCAGCACGGTCACCAGGGGCTGGCCGCTGGCGGGGTCGCCATAGTGCTTGCGAATGCCCCGCAGTGCGATCAGTGGCTGGTTTGGTTCAACCGGGGCGCTCACCATTGCAGCCACCTGGGGCCGCGCTCCAGCGGGGTCTCGCCGATGACGACCTTCTCCCCTTCGGCCAGGCCTTCCAGCACCTCCACCTGGTGGCGGCTGCGTATGCCTACTTTCACCTTGCGGGTCTGGGGCTGGCCGTCGGCATCCAGCACACGGGCCACATGCGCGCCTTCGCGGCTCTTGTCTTCTTCCACCGCTGTCAGCGCCACCGTCAGCGCCTGGCTGGCACTGGCGCTGACAAACACCACCTGCGCCGTCATCTGCGGCATCAGCTCGGCGTCGTCGTTGCTCACATCAAACAGCACGGTATAGGCCACGGCCTTGGTAACGGGCGCGGGGGCCTGCCCGCTGCTGGCCGGCTGGGCCTGGTTGGCGGCAGGCGCGGGCAGCACCTGGCGCACCTCGCCCTTCCAGCGCCGGGGCTTGGTCTGGCCGGCGCCGCCCAAGGTGGTGAAGTAGACCGCCATGCCCTCCTTGACCCGGCGCACATCAGCCTCGGACACTTCGGTCCAGACCGTCATCGCCGACAGATCGGCAATGCGCAGAATATTGGGCGTTTGGTAGGTGGCGTTCAGGGTCTGGCCCTCGCGCGCCTCAACCGAGACCACGGTGCCCGCCATCGGCGCATAGATGCGGGTGTAGCCCAGGCGCGCCTCATCGGCTTTGAGCGAGGCCTGGGTCTGGCTGATCTGGGCCTTGAGGTGGTCCATGCGCGCCAGGGCCATCGCCAGGTTGGCCTGCGCCGTTTGCAAGTCTTCCTCGCGCGTGGCCTCGTGCGCGCTGAGCTGCTGCTGGCGCTGCAGCTGCTGGCCTGCCAGCCGGTGCTGGGCCTGCTGCTCGGCCAGCTGGGCACGCAGGCCCGCCAACGATGCACGGCCGGCATCCACCGTCGCCCGTTGCACGCTGGGGTCAATCTCCACCAGCAAATCGCCTTTAGCCACCTGGGCGCCGGGCTGTACGCGCAGCTTCAGGATCTGGCCCGATACCTGCGCGCCCACATCCACATAGCTGCGCGGCTGTAAGGTGCCAATGGCTGTCACCGTGGCCTCAATGTCCTGCCGCGCCACCGGCTCGCTCTGGTAGGCCATGGCCGGGCGGCCCGACCACCACAGCAGCGCGCCTGCCACCACCGCTGCAACGGCCACCGCTGCCACTCCCACACGCGAGGCCTTCATGAGATGTCTCCCTCAGCCACGCACACCCGTTTCTTCTGCACACCCGTCATTGCTTCCCCCACCATAGCTCCCTCACTTATCCTTTAGCAGGCCATCAGGCCCACCGCCACATCAAACCCAACAAGGCCAGCGGCGCCAGCGCAGCCGCTGCACGCGCCGCCCAGCGCGGCGCAGCCGCAATCCACAACACAGCGACCAAGGCCCCGGCCGATATCCAACCCAGCCAGGCGACCACCCCCACGGTGGCACCCCAGCCGCCCACGCTGGGCAGCACAGCAGCCGCCAGCAACGCCGCGCCCAGCACACGCAGCAGCCTGCTGCGCCGTAGCGGTATGGCGCGCTCGCCCGTCAACTGCTCGTGGTGGCGGTCCATGGCAAAAGCCAGCGCCGTCATCCCGGCAAAAGCCAAGGCCAGCGCATACCCGGATGCTTGCCAACTGTTCATGCGCCCACCTGTACGTTGTTTGCGGTTGATGAGGCGGCCTTGCCCGCGACCAGCGCCCCGCGCCGCCACAGCACACGGCAGGCCCAGACGGCAGCCAGGCCAAAGGCCCAGGCGCCCAGCTCCACACCGGCGCTTTCCCAGTCGCCGCGCAGCAGCTGGGCGGGCCAGTGGTCGCCCATGGTCAGGGCGTTCAACACTGGCAACAGCAGGCAGAGGGCAGCCAGCAGCGCCATCTGCTCCAGCCAGGCCTTGGCGGGGGCGCGCAGCAGGCCATGCAACAGCGCGGCCAACCACAGGCCAAAGAACACGCCCAGCTCCCACTGCACGCGGTTCGCCATGCCCAGCGGCAGCAGGCGGTTGGCCCAAAAGTAGCCAATGCAGGCGACGCCCAGGCCGGCAATGGCCGCCACGTTCAGCCCCTCGATCAAGCGGTAGACGGCAGCCGTGGCGCTGCCGAACTCGCCCATGTGCTTGCTGCGGCGCTTGACGACAAACAAGATGGCGCCGGTGGCCATCATCGCGGTGCCTGCCAGGCCGCAGAGAAAGTAGACCCACTTCATCGGCCAGCCGCCAAACTTGACCATGTGCAGCCCGCCCATCACCGATTGGGCCAGCGATGCACCACCGCCCTCGGCCTTGCCAGGCATGCGCAACTGCAGCAGCTCACCGCTGGCGGCCGAGAACATGGCCATGCCGGTATTGGGGCTCAAGCGCTTGTTGGCATCGGCATCGCTGTTCCAGCCATAGATGCCGACACGGGCCGCTGCATCGCCGGGATGGTCCACCACCACTGCACGCACAGGCTGGCCCATCAGCGCCTGGCCGCGCGCGGCAAAGGGCTCCAGATCGGGCACGGCCATGGCCTGGCCGGAGCGCGGGGGTTTGCCCGGCTCACCCAGCTCGGAGGCAAAGGTCTGGCGCGCGGCAGGCTCCATGCCGTACTGGCTCCAGATGCCCGCTGGCATAAAGCTCATCGCCGATATCGCAATGCCGGTGTAGGCAATCATCAGCTGGAAAGGCAGGGTCAATACCGCCACGGCATTGTGCGCATCCAGCCAGCTGCGCTGGCCCTTACGGGCGCGGAAGGTGAAAAAGTCCTGAAATATCCGCTTGTGCGTGATCACGCCACTGATGAGCGCCACCAGCATGGCCATGCCGGCAACACCCACCACCCACAGCCCTGCCTGGCCCGCATGCAGCTGGTAGTGGAAATCCACAAAATGGTTTCCGCCTTCGGTGGCACGGCCCGCGCCGTGGTGGTCAGCACCCATGGGTTCACCGGTGGCGGTGTCCAGGTCGGCATCGGCGTACTCGCGCTGTTTGTCGAACCAGAACACCTTCAGCTCACCGCCGCCCTTGGCATCGGTGGGCCAGATCTCCCACATCTCGGCACCCTGGTGGTATTTCTCCATAAAGGCCGCGCCCCAAGCCAGGCGCTGGCCCCGGGTGGACGCCTGGCCAGCCGCCTGGGCTGCTGCTTGCGCAGCCTCCTGGGCCGCTTCTTCGGCATGGTGCTCAGGCGTCATCCAGTGGGTGATGGCTTCCTGGAACACCGCCAAGGTGCCCGTCAAAAACACTGCATACAGCAGCCAGGAGAACCACAGCCCGCACCAGGTGTGCAACCAGGCCTGCGCTTGGCGCAAACCGCCACGGCCTGCGCCGCTGCCTGGCCTTTTATCGATGGCTGACTTGCCCATGTCAGTGCCCCAACAGTGCCGCGCCCGCTGCCAGCAGCAGCGTGGGCAGCGCAATGCCCAGCCAGACCTTGCCCGGCGAGACGGGTGCAAACGCCCACACTGCCGCCAGCGCATGCAGCGCAAAGCTCCACTGCATGCCGGCCAGCACGGCCTCGGCGCGGGCAGCAGGCAGCACGGCGGCTAAAAAGACGGCCAAGGCGCTCGCCAACAGGTAACCGCCCACAACGGCGGCCAGCAAGCGGCTTAAAACAGACAGGCCCGGGTGGGCGGTAGAGGCACTAGGGGCGTTAGAAATGGGGTTCATGGATAGGGGCATCGTTGTGATGGAATGGGAACCGCTGCGCTTGGTTCGCCTGCGAAGCGCCAAGGCTTCTCCTCTTACTTGACACGCGAGATGCAAAAAAGGGCCAAATAGTTGCCAAGCGGCTGTCCAGCACCCCCGGCTCGCCCACGCCGCCCGGCAGGCCAGGCCGGCAGACCATCAGTTCCTGCCGCACATGGCATGGGGCTGGATCATAAGCCATGTAAAGAGAATCATTCTCAATAACCGCAGCAAAAAAAGCCAATCTACTGCGGTGCATGCGCGACGATCTCAGAAATCCATACATCCCGGGCTGGCATCGTATCGCCACGACAATATTCGCCAAATTTGGCTATTTATGGATTTCGATAAGCATGCGAGATATCAAGAAAATGGACCTCAACCTGCTCAAGGCGCTGGATGCGCTGCTTGACGAGCGCAGCGTGACCCGCGCTGCCGGCAGGCTGGGGCTGACCCAGCCGGCGATGAGCGGCATGCTGCAGCGCCTACGCGAGAGTTTTGCCGACCCCTTGTTTGCCCGGGCGCAGCGCGGCATGGTGCCCACCCAGCGCGCGCTGGATTTGGCGCTGCCCATCAAGCAGATGTTGTGCGAGATCGATGCGCTGCTGCAGCCGCCGGTGTTTGACCCCAGCACGGCCCGGCTCACCTTTCGCATTGCCGCCACCGACTACGCGCTGCGCGCCATTGCCGTGCCTTTTTTGGCAGCGCTAAAGCGCCAGGCGCCATCCATCCGCGTCTCGCTGATCCCGCTGGAGCCCCGCCTGGTGCAGAGCCAGTTGGAGCGCGGCGATATCGACCTGGCGTTTTTGACCGGCGAGAACACACCGCAGGACATGCATGCGCGCGAGCTGTTCCAGGAGCACTATGTCTGCGTGATGCGCCAGGGCCACCCCGCCGCGGGCCGCAAGCTCAGCATCAAGCAGTTCTGTGCGCTGGACCATGCGCTGGTTTCGTACGAAGGCGGCGGCTTTCATGGCGTGGTGGACGAGGCGCTGGAGAAGCTGGGCCAGCGCCGCGACGTGACCCTGTCGCTCAAATGCTTTGTGGTGCTGCCCGACATCCTGCGCTCCAGCGACCTGGTCGCCGTGCTGCCCAGCCGCCTGGTGGCGGGTATGGAGGGCTTGTCGGTCTGCAAGCCACCGGTAGAGGTGCCCGGCTTTGGCAAGCTGGCCGTATGGCATGAACGCAGCCACCACGACCCGGCGCAGCGCTGGTTGCGTGAGTTGCTGTTTGCATCGACGCTGCAATAAGCGGGGTCGATGGGCCGGGAAGGGATCGGCTGATATCAGCCAGGCAGATGGCCGCCATAAAAAACCCGCATTTGATTTATGGCCCGGCCCCCCTCAACTGCCATGGATGGACGGCGCGGTCAGCGGCCGCGCCATTCTTGTTTCCCTTATCCAAAAGCATGCCCATGTCAGCCCTGTTTACCCCCTTTACCCTCAAAGACGTCACCCTGCGCAACCGCATTGCCGTGCCCCCGATGTGCCAGTACAGCGCCACCGATGGCTTTACGAATGACTGGCACCAGGTGCACTACCCATCGATCGCCCGGGGCGGCGCTGGCCTGGTGATTGTCGAAGCCACCGGTGTCTCGGCCGATGGCCGCATCAGCCCCTCTTGCCTGGGCCTGTGGGATGACGCCCATGTGCCAGGACTGGCCCGCATTGCCGCCGGCATCGAGGCCGCAGGCGCTGTGCCCGGCATCCAGATTGCACACGCAGGCCGCAAGGCCAGCGCCAACAGCCCTTGGGAGGGCGACGACCATATCCCCGAGAGCGACCCACGCGCCTGGCAGCCCATTGCGCCGTCGGCCATCGCCTTTGGCGGCGACCTGGGCCGCGTACCCCGCGAGATGACCCTGGCCGATATCGAACGTGTGAAGGCCGATTTTGTGGCCGCTGCCCGCCGCGCGCTGGCCGCAGGCTTCAAGTGGCTGGAGCTGCACTTTGCCCATGGCTACCTGGCCCAGAGCTTTTTCTCGGCGCATGCCAACCAGCGCAGCGACGCCTATGGCGGCAGCTTTGACAACCGCGCCCGCTTTGCGCTGGAGACGCTGGCCGCCGTGCGCGCCGTCTGGCCCGAGAACCTGCCGCTGACCGCCCGCTTTGGCGTGATTGAATACGATGGCCGCGACGAGGAGACCTTGGCCGAATCCATCGAGCTGGTGCGCCGCATGCGCGAAGGCGGCCTGGATCTGCTCAACGTCAGCGTGAACTTTGTCATCCCTGGCGTGCAGATCCCTTGGGGCGAGCCGGCCTTCCTGGCGCCGATTGCCGCGCGTGTCAGCCGCGAAGCAGGCCTGCCCGTGGCATCGAGCTGGGGCATTGATGATGCCGAGCTGGCCGAGCGCGTGGTGGCCGACGGCCAGATGTCGCTGGTGATGATGGGCCGCTCGATGCTGGCCAACCCGCACTACCCCTATGCCCTGGCCCAGCAGCTGAAAGCCGCACGGCCAGACTGGGTGCTGCCGGCCCCCTACGCCCACTGGCTGGAGCGCTACCGAGGTGCGGGCAAGCAGGCGGCGGTGGCGGCCTAAGCAGCCCTTGCCCTCCAAGACCGGCCAAGCCTCTCCCGGCTGGTACGCGCTACCGATTTTTTTGACCGGTAGCGCGCCCTGCAGCCCGCCAGCGGACGCGGGCTAGGGAGGCACTGTGCAGCGGCTAGCTGGTCCGGTGCATGGAGGACCGGCGCGGTGCAGCCCCAGCGCAGCGGCATGCACACCAGAATCCGGCCATCTTCATCCAAGCCAATCTCGCTTGTACCCATCGGCCAGATCTATAAACATAGGCTGTACTGTGGCGAGAACACATCAGCATGACCCGTTTCCCCGCGCGTAAAAATCAGCAATGACCAGCCCGTTTGCGCCGCTCAAACGGGGGCTGGGTCGCCCTATTGCGGGTGTTCACTCACTGATGCGCCAGCGCAGAGCAAGCACCAAAAACCGGATCTGTGCCTGCGGTATGCCATGCTAAATCCTTGAAAAAGTTCAATTTCTGATCTGCGACAAGCGCAGCGCATTCAGCGGCTTTGTCAGCCCCCTCCTACATGCAGATTTCCGCGTACTCGGTTAACGTGGCAGCACCCCATTGCAAACAATTCCTAACAAGCTGTACACCGGGCGACTTTGGATATAGCCGGTAGAGCAGCCTTCTTTTGACCTGAAAGGCTCTTATGGATTGGCTCAGAGGTATCTTGCACCAGGCGCCCGAGATCGCGCTGTTTGCATCGCTGGCACTTGGCTATGGGGTCGGCAAGCTGCGTTTTGGCTCGTTCCAGCTGGGGGGCGTGGCAGGCTCGCTGCTGGCAGCGGTGCTGATCAGCCAGGTGGGCGTGCAGATCGATTCCGGCATCAAGGCGGTGCTGTTTGCGCTGTTCATCTATGCCGTGGGTTTTGAGAGCGGGCCGCAGTTCTTTCGCTCGCTGGGCCGGCAATCGATCAAAGAGATTTTGATGGCCGCCGTGGTGGCCATCTCCGGCCTGGTCACGGTGGTGGTGCTGGCGCGGGTGTTCCATCTGGACAAGGGCCTGGCAGCGGGCTTGGCCGCTGGCGGCATGACGCAGTCGGCCATCATCGGCACGGCAGGCTCGGCCATCGAGAAGCTGGGCCTGGCGGCCGATGAGGTGCAGCGCATGCAGGCCAACGTGGCGATTGGCTATGCGGTGACCTATATCTTTGGCTCCTTCGGTGCCATCTTGCTGTGCGTGAATGTGCTGCAGTGGCTGACCGGCCGCAAGATCCATGACGACGCCATCCAGGCTGAGCAGGAAATGCTCAAGGGCGTGCATGTCTATGGCACAGGCGAGTTTCCTGCGGTCCCCGATCTGGTGGGCCGCATTTTCAAGGTCAGGCAGTCGGGCCGCACAGTGGCCGAGCTGGAGGCCAGCGCACCCAAGGGCTCGGCCACGGTCGAGCGGATCCGCCGCAAGAATGCGCTGGTCGGCGTGGACCCGCAGCTGGTGCTGGAGGCGGGCGACATTGTGTTGCTGGTCGGCCGGCGCGCGGCGGTGGTGGCGCTGGGCGCAACCGTTGGCGATGAGCTGCAAAGTGCCGAGGACATGGACGTGGTCATGGTGCGCCGTGATGTGTCCATCACCAACAGCCAGTACCTCAACCGCAGCGTCAAGGACATCCTGGACAGCCTCACGCCCGAGTTCAAGCACGGCGTCTATGCCGTGGCGCTGACGCGCTCGGGATCACCACTGCCCATCACGCCAGATACCCGCATCATCCCCGGCGATGTGGTGACCCTGTTTGGCACGCCCCAGGATGTGCAGAACGCCGCGCAGTCGGTGGGTCCCATCCTGATTCCCAGCGACAAGACAGACTTTGTGTTCCACGGCCTGGGCATCACCGTCGGGTTGCTGATTGGTTTGCTGGTGGTGCGCATTGGCTCCATCCCCATTACCTTGGGCAGCGGTGGCGGCGCCTTGCTGGCCGGCCTGCTGTTTGGCTGGTGGCGCAGCCGCAAGCACACCTTGGGCAATATGCCCACTGCCGCCTCTACCCTGCTGCGTGACCTGGGCCTGGCCGGCTTTGTGGCCATGGTCGGCCTGCAGTCGGGCCAGCAGGCGGTGACCACGGTGATGGAGCAGGGCCTGAGCCTGTTTCTGATGGGCGTGGTGGTCACCATCGTGCCGCTGCTGATCGCCATGCTGTTTGGCAAATACGTGCTGCGCTACGACAACGTGGCCATCTTTGCGGGGGCCCTCTCGGGCGCGCGCAGTGCCAACCCGGCCTTTGGCGAGGTGCTGGACAAAGCGGGCAACACCATCCCCACTGTGCCGTTTGCGATCACCTATGCGCTGGCCAATGTGTTTCTGACACTGCTGGGCCCGCTGGTCATCGCTTTTGCCTGAGCGGCGCTGCTGCGCCCTCTTTTCTATAGACACTCAGGCGGCGCTGCACCGCCTCCCCCTCTTCTCATTTATCCCGTTTATCAACGACTGCAAGGAGTTGCACCATGTCTCAGGACTACCAACGTTTGGCCCATTTGAGCCCCTTTGAGCTCAAGGATGAATTGATCAAGGTGGCCTCGGGCAAGGCCAATCGGCTGATGCTCAATGCCGGGCGTGGCAACCCGAATTTTCTGGCGACGACGCCACGGCGCGCCTTCTTTCGCTTGGGTCTGTTTGCGGCGGCCGAGTCCGAGCTGTCGTATTCGTACATGACGGTAGGGGTCGGCGGCCTGGCCAAGATTGAAGGTATTGAGAGCCGTTTTGAGCGCTACACGGCCGAGCACCGCGACCAGGAAGGCGTGCGCTTTCTGGCCAAGTCGCTCAGCTATGTGCGCGACCAGCTGGGCCTGGACCCGGCCGCCTTCCTGCACGAGATGGTGGAGGGCATTCTGGGCTGCAACTACCCGGTGCCCCCGCGCATGCTCAGCGTGAGTGAGCAAATTGTGCGCCAGTACATCGTGCGCGAGATGGCGGGCGGCTCGGTGCCGGTGGAGTCGGTGGATCTGTTCGCCGTCGAAGGCGGCACCGCCGCCATGGCCTATATCTTCGAGAGCCTGCGCATCAGCGGCCTGCTCAAGGCCGGTGACAAGGTCGCCATCGGCATGCCGGTGTTCACGCCCTATATCGAGATCCCGGAGCTGGCCCAGTACGCGCTGGAAGAGGTTCCCATCCATGCCGACCCGGACAATGGCTGGCAGTATTCCGATGCTGAGCTGGACAAGCTCAAGGACCCGGCTGTCAAGATCTTCTTCTGCGTCAACCCCAGCAACCCTCCCTCGGTCAAGATGGACCAGCGCAGCCTGGACCGCATCAAGGCCATCATTGCCGATCACCGGCCCGATCTGATGGTGCTGACCGACGATGTCTACGGCACCTTCGCCGATGACTTCCAGTCGCTGTTCTCGGTCTGCCCGCACAACACCTTGCTGGTCTATTCCTTCTCCAAGTACTTTGGCGCTACCGGCTGGCGCCTGGGCGTGGTTGCCGCGCACAAGGAAAATATCTTTGACAAGGCCCTGGCCCAGCTGCCCGAAAGCGCCAAGGTCGAGCTGGACCACCGCTACCGCTCGCTGCTGCCCGATGTGCGCTCGCTCAAGTTCATCGACCGGCTGGTGGCCGACAGCCGGGTGGTGGCGCTGAACCACACGGCAGGCCTATCGACACCGCAACAGGTGCAGATGGTGCTGTTCTCGCTGTTTGCGCTGATCGATGAAGCCGATGCCTACAAGCAGGCGCTCAAGCAGCTGATCCGCCGCCGCGAGGCCACCTTGTACCGGGAGCTGGGCATGCCGCCGCTGCACAACCCCAACTCCGTCAACTACTACACCCTGATCGACCTGCAGAGCGTGACCTGCCGGCTCTATGGCCAGGCGTTTTCGGACTGGGCCGTGCAGCAGTCCTCGACCGGCGACATGCTGTTCCGCATTGCCGACGAGACCGGCATTGTGCTGCTGCCGGGCCGGGGCTTTGGCTCCAACAGGCCATCGGGTCGGGCGTCGCTGGCCAATCTGAACGAGTACGAGTACGCCGCCATTGGCCGGGCCTTGCGCAAGTTGGTGGACGAGTTGTACGCGCAGTTCCAGGCGCAGGCAGGCAACAAGCCCTGAGCTGTATCCGATCCCGCCGCAGGCCGCTAAAACAGCGCCTGCTGCAAGGAGGTGAGGCTGTTGAAATCCTCACCCAGGGGCTGCAAGATGGCATCGGCAATGGGCTGGAGCTGCTTGCTCAGGTAGTGCTCGTAGTCGATGGGGGAGCGACGTACCTCCAACGGCTCCGGGCCATTTTTTCCCATCACATAGCGAATCCAACCGCCGCTTTGGTACTGCCTGGGGCGGCCCAGGCGCAGGTTGTAGTCATCGGCCATGCGGGCAGCGCGCACCTGCGGCGGCAGGTTGGCCACATAGGCATCCAGCCGGTGGCGCAGGCGTTTGCGGTAGATAAGCAAATCGTCCTTCTTGCCTGCCAAGGTGGCCTGCGCGTAGTCGATCACAAAGTCACGGTAAGGCTCGCCCTGGAACACGCGCGAGAGCAGGCCTTCCTGGAACTGCCGCGCCAGTGGCGTCCAGTCGCTGCGCGCCATCTCCAGGCCCCGGTAGACCATGGCCTCCTTGCCATCGCCATCCACACTCAGGCCCGCATAGCGTTTTTTGCTGCCCACATCCGAGCCCCGAATCGTGGGCATGAAGAACTTTTTGTAGTGGGTGTCGAACTCGATCTCCAGAAAACTCTCCAGCCCCTGCTCATCGCGCAGTTGGCGCGCCCACCAGGCGTTGATATCGCTGGCTAGCGTTGCTGCCACCGCCTGCGCTTCATCATTACTATGGGCGCGGCCCAGCCAGATAAAGATCGAGTCCGTGTCGCCATAGATGACCTCATAGCCGCGCTGCTGCACCAGCTCCTTGGTGCGCTTAACCATCTCATGGCCACGCAAGGTGATCGACGAAATCAGCGCCGGGTTAAAAAAGCGGCACTCCGTCGCACCCAGCACCCCGGCGAAGGAATTCATTACCAGTTTGAGCGCCTGAGACAGGGGTTCGTTTTTGACGCGCTTTGCCTCGTCCCGGGCGCGCCACAGGGTAGTCACAATCTCGGGCAGGCAGTGCTTGTCGCGCGAAAAGCGCGTGTCCATGGGCCCCAGAATCGGCTGCTCGGCGCCGGCATGCAGGCCTTCGGCCAGGCCCACCGGGTCGACCAGGTAGGTGCGGATGATCGAGGGGTAAAGGCTCTTGTAATCAAGTACCACCACCGAGTCATAAAAGCCCGGCCGGGAATCCAGCACATAGCCACCCGGCGAGGACTTGCCCCGCACATCGCCCACATTGGGCGCCACATAACCTTGGCGGTGCATGCGCGGCAGGTAGTGGTGGCTGAACGCAGCAATGGAGCCGCCAAATTGGTCCAATTGCAGGCCAGTCGCATGCGCCCGCTCCATCGCAAACTGCAGCAGCTGGGCCTTGTCAAAAATGCGCAGCACCAGCTCGCAATCGCGGATGTTGTAGACAGCGAGTGCTGGCTTGTCCTCTTGGTAACGACGCTCGATCTCGGCCATCTTGTCGTACTCGTCGCCAATGTCCTTGCCTTCACCCAGCATGGCCTGGGCCACATTCTCCAAGCTGAACGACGGAAAGCTCCACACCGCTGCCCGCAAGGCCTCGATGCCATCGATCACCGCCCGCCCAGGCATGGGCGCAAAGAGATAGTCTTGCTTGCCCGGGTGCGCCCGCCAGGCAATGGGCCGGCCCTCACGCCCCAGCAGCAGCGGGGTGGCGCAATCGTCGGCCGACTTTTGCAACACCCGCAGGTCGAACTGGATCACATTCCAGCCAACGATGACATCTGGATCATGGCGCGCAAACCAGTTGTTGAGCTGCTCGATCATGGCCTTGCGGCTGGCGCAATAGGTCAGTGTGAAATCGCTGGCTTGTTCGGTGGTTTCAGCCTGCCCATCAGGCGCCGGTGCATCGCCCAGCATGAACACCACGCGCTCGCCCACGCCATCCAGCGCAATCGAGTACAGATCCTGGTGCTGGCTGGTTTCGATATCGAGCGACACGACTTTGAGCGCAGGCCGGTACGCTGGCGCGGGTGACAGCCGACAGTCCAGCAGAGCCCCTTCTGCCGCTTGCCCGCCTTCAATCTGGACCCCAGCCGTAATAAAGCGCTCCATTAAATAGCGCTCATGGGGACGCACATCAGCTTCGAGCAGCGACACATCAAGCTGCTTCAAGCCGCGCGCGAGCTTGCCCAGCTGCCGGTAGTGCTTGGCATAGACGCCCAACACCGGCTCTTGCTGAAAGCTTTTGAGGGCCAGCTCCCGCAAAGCCATATCTGGCATAGCCAGCAGCTGGGTTTGCACGGTAACCCGGTGCCGCGCCTCGACAAAGGCCACAGAAGTCTGGCCCCTGAGTAGTAACTTGAGCGGGCCGTCATCGGTTGCTAGCCAGTACTCAATCTCGGTGCCCGCAGCCGTGTCCCGCCAGTGGCGGGTCAGGATGAATCCTTGGCGGAGGGTGGTGGGCACGGTAGATGGGGCGAAGCAGAAGGAGGATAGAAGACCATCGCCATCTTTGGCTATGGCAGCCAGGCAAATAACTGGCGCTTGGCTTGCGTCCCAAATAATATCGCTGCAGACCAGCACCTGCTGCACAACGGCGACGGACAGGGCCATAAACCTGCTGAGACAAAAGAAAAAGGACTTAGCTCTTTCGAGCTAAGTCCTTGTCTTTTTGGTCGGAATGGCGGGATTCGAACTCGCGACCCCTTGCACCCCATGCAAGTGCGCTACCAGGCTGCGCTACATTCCGAAGACTTGAATTATATACCTAGTTTTCGGGGTCTCCGGAAAGAATGCGACGAATTTCTTGCAGCTCCAGCGCGGCCTGCTGCCAGTTGATGGGTTCGATGGATTCTCTCGTGCCATCCGCCAGGGTAGCAGCGCCCTCTTCCTGCAGCGCAAACATGCTGTCGTCTTCCAGTGCATCGAACATGGCCTGCCCTCTTGGCAGCGATTGGAGCTGGTTGCGCGCGCCGCTGATCGTGAAGCCGCGCTCATAGAGCAGCTCACGGATGCGGCGGATCATCAGTACCTCATGGTGCTGGTAGTAGCGGCGGTTGCCCCGGCGCTTGACCGGGCGCAGCTGCGTGAACTCCTGCTCCCAGTAGCGCAGCACATGCGGCTTGACGTCGCACAGCACGGCCACCTCACCGATGGTGAAATAGCGCTTGGCAGGAATGGGGGGCAGCTGTTTTTCCATGGACAAATTGTAAACAGCCGCGAAAGCGGCCGTGTTGCATATAGGCGAAAGCGGGCGACGGTTTGACTGGCAGCACGTCAGCACTGCCAATCGCGGTGCCTGCAGGCTGGCCTTATGCCATGTCTGCAGGCGCCTGCACCGAGTCCTTGAGCTTGCCGCTGGCATGGAAGGTGACCACGCGGCGGGCCTCAATCGGCACTTCTTCGCCGGTACGCGGGTTGCGGCCGGGACGGGCCTTTTTCATGCGCACCTGAAAATTGCCAAAGCTCGACAATTTCACATCTTCGCCCTTGATCAAGCTCTCCGAGATCAGGTCGAAAAAGGCGTCGACCATGTCCTTGGCTTCACGCTTGTTCAGGCCGATGTTGTCAAACAGCATATCGGCCAGCTGCGCCTTGGTCAGCGCAGGTTGTTCCAGGCTCTCGACGGTGAATTCCATATAGCAATCCTCGCGTGTGGGATCAGCGCAGACGCGCGCCCAGGCTTTGTTGGAGTTGTTCAACCACGGCCTGCACGGCCGCTTCGATCTCGGTGTCTTCCAGCGCGCGCTCGTCATGGCCGAGGCTCAGCCGCACGGCCAGGCTCTTCTCGTCCTGGGCCAGGCTGCCGGCAGCGGCTTCTTCGCCGGCCTTGAGCTTCTTGGGCCGGAACACGTCAAACAGCACGGCACTGCGCAGGATAGCAGCTGCGCTGGCTGACGTGATGGCCTGCATGATTTGTGCGTGCGTGACCGCTTCTTTGACCACCACGGCGATGTCGCGCTCGACCATCTGGTGCTTGGCCACCGGTGCGAACACCGGCACTTCACGTGCCAGCACGGCATCCAGGGCCAGCTCAAACATCACCGGTGCCTGCGCCAGATCCCATTCCTGGCGCCATTGGGGGTGCAGCTCGCCGACAAAGCCGATGGCCTTGCCATCGAGCAGCACACGGGCGCAACGGCCGGGGTGCAATGCAGGGTGCTCAGCGGCTTCAAACACGGGTTTGAGCGGAGCGAGCAGCGCCTCGACATCGCCCTTGATGTCGTAGAAATCGACCTTGGCTTCAGCGCTGCCCCATTGCAGCTGGTCAGCCGCGCCATAGGCCAGGCCGGCCACGCGCATAGGCTGGTGGAAGCCCTTGACGGTGGTGTCAGATTCGACGACCGAGTCGTCCTTGAAGAACACACGGCCCAGCTCAAACACGCGCACGCGCTGGGCCTTGCGGTCCACATTGAACTTGAGCACCTGCAGCAACGAGCCCAGCAGGGACGAGCGCATGACGCTCAGGTGGCTGGCGATGGGGTTGAGCAGCTTGATGGCCTGGTTGTTGCCAGCCAGCTCCTGCTCCCACTTCTCTTCAACAAAGCTGAAGTTGATCGTCTCTTGGTAGCCCAGGCCTGCCAGCGCATGGCGCACGGCGTAGGGGCTGCGCGAGTTCTCGGCACGCAGCTTGGGCGAGATGGGCGCCAGCGGCTTGCTGGTGGGCAGGTTCTCGTAGCCGGTCATGCGGGCCACTTCTTCAATCAGGTCTTCTTCCAGATTGATGTCAAAGCGGAAGGTGGGCGCGGTCACGCTGATAACGCCTTCTTGCGCGACGGTGGCGGGCAGGCCCAAGCCGTTCAAGGCATCGAGGCATTGCTGCTGGGTCAGCGGCATGCCGATGACCTTGGCCGCACGCGCCACGCGCAGCTGCACCGTCTTGGGCGCAGGCATGTTGGGCTGCTGGTCGTCCATCACCGCAACCTGGGTCTCCGCCGTGCCGCAGATCTCCAGCACCAGCTGGGTGATGCGCTCGATGTGCTCGGTGGTGAACTGGGGATCGACACCGCGCTCGAAGCGGTGGCCCGCGTCGGTCGAGAAGTTGAAGTGGCGCGAGCGACCGGCCACCGCCTTGGGGAACCAGAAGGCCGCTTCGATATAGATGTTCTTGGTGTCGTCCGACACGGCAGTGGCGTCGCCACCCATGATGCCGGCCAGCGATTCGAGGCCGTGTGCATCGGCGATCACACCGACTTGGAGCACATCAGCAATTTCGATGGTGTTGCCGTTGAGCAGTTTGAGGCTCTCGCCCTGCTTGCCCCAGCGCACGCTCAAACCGCCGCTGATCTTGTCCAGATCAAAGATGTGGCTGGGGCGACCCAGCTCAAACATCACATAGTTGGAGATGTCGACCAGGGGGCTGACAGCGCGCTGGCCGCAGCGGGCCAGGCGGTCAACCATCCACTGCGGGGTCTTGACCTGGGTATTGACGTTGCGCACGATGCGGCCGGAGAAGCGACCGCAGAGATCCGTCGCCTCAATCTTGACGGGCAGCTTGTCTTGCGACGCCACAGCAGCGGCCGGGAAGGACAGCGCCTTGAGCGGCGTGCCGGTCAACGCCGACAGCTCGCGCGCCACACCGTAGACCGACAGGCAGTGCGCCAGGTTGGGCGTGAGCTTGAGGGTGAACAAGGTGTCGTCGAGGTTCAAATACGCGCGCACGTTCTGGCCCAGCGGCGCATCAGCGGGCAGCTCCAGCAGGCCGCCGTGGTCGTCGGCAATGCCCAGCTCCTTGGCCGAGCACAGCATACCAAAGCTCTCCACACCGCGCAGCTTGCCGATCTTGATCTTAAAGGGCTTGCCATCCGCACCAGGCGGCAACTCGGCGCCCACGGTGGCGCAAGGGATGCGGATGCCCACGCGCGCGTTGGGCGCGCCGCAGACGATGTTCAGCAACGCGGGACCACCCACATCGACCTGGCAAATGCGCAGACGGTCGGCATCGGGGTGCTGCACGGCTTCCTTGATTTCACCTACCACAATGCCGGTAAAGGGAGGTGCCACGGGGTCGAGCTCTTCGACCTCCAGGCCTGCCATGGTCAAGGTATCGGCCAGCTCTTGGGTGGTCAGCGACGGGTTGCAGTATTGGCGCAACCAGGATTCAGGAAATTGCATAGTCGGACTCTTTGGCGTTCAGGCCTGCTGCGCCATCTGGGGCAGCGGCAGACCGGGCGTTCTGGCTTTTCAATGGGGAGCGGATTGCGGAACATGCCGCCTGAAGGCTTTGCGCTTCATCCGCACAAAACACTGTCAACCGCTCCTTTTTCATGACTGAAACTGCGAGAGGAAACGGATATCACCGTCAAAGAACAGGCGCAGGTCATTGACGCCATAACGCAGCATGGTCAGGCGGTCAGGGCCCATGCCAAAGGCAAAGCCAATGTATTTCTCGGGGTCCAGGCCCATGTTGCGCACCACGTTGGGGTGTACCTGGCCGGCGCCCGACACTTCCAGCCAGCGGCCGGCCAGCGGGCCGCTCTGGAACTGGATGTCGATCTCGGCAGAAGGCTCCGTGAACGGGAAGAAGCTGGGGCGGAAGCGCAGCACCAGGTCTTCCTGCTCGAAGAAGGTCTTGCAGAAATCGGTGAACACGACCTTGAGGTCCTTGAAGCTCACGTTCTCACCGATCCACAGGCCTTCGCACTGGTGGAACATTGGCGAGTGGGTGGCGTCCGAATCGACGCGGTAGGTACGGCCCGGCGCAATCACGCGGATCTCCGGCATGGTCTGGCCGGCATCGAGCAGGTTGCGGTAGCGCTTGACATGCTGGACGGCGTGGCGCACCTGCATAGGGCTGGTGTGCGTGCGCAGCAGATTAGGCGCTTGCGGCGTGCCGCCTTCCACATAGAAGGTGTCGTGCATCGAGCGCGCAGGATGGTCTTCCGGCGTGTTGAGCGCGGTGAAGTTGAACCAGTCGGATTCGATCTCGGGGCCTTCGGCCACATCAAAACCCATGGAGCCAAAGATGCCTTCGATGCGCTCCATCGTGATGGACACCGGGTGCAGACCACCGCTGCCACGGCGGCGGCCGGGCAAAGTCACATCCAGCACTTCGGCCTTCAGGTGGGCTTGCAGCTCGGCATCGGCCAGCGCCTTGCGGCGGGCAGTCAGTGCCGCTTCAATCGCCTGCTTGGCCACGTTGATGGCAGCGCCGCGCGATTTTTTCTCTTCGACGGAAAGCTGCGCCATGCCCTTCATGAGCTCGGTCATCTTGCCCGACTTGCCCAGAAACTGCGCCTTGGCGTTTTCCAGATCAGCAGGGGTATGGGCCTGCGCAAACAGTTGTTGCGCGCTTTCGACCAGAGAATCCAACTCGTTCATATCGACTCTTATCGGCTTGGATGCCGAGGCCGCCAAAAGCAGCCTGGCGATAAAAAAACAAGGGCTAGCGCCTTTTCAAGCCCTAGCCCTTGCTGTGTGTGCACCAGCAGCTACTAAATCAACAGTAACTACCGATCGTGACCTTAGGCAGCCAGCTTGGCCTTGACTTGGTCGACGATAGCTGCAAAAGCAGCCTTGTCGTGCACAGCGATATCGGACAGCATCTTGCGGTCGATTTCGATGGCAGCCTTCTTCAGGCCGTTGGCGAATTGGCTGTAGGTCAGACCCAGTTCACGTGCAGCAGCATTGATACGAGCGATCCACAGTTGGCGGAACACGCGCTTCTTGTTGCGACGGTCACGGTAGGCATACTGACCAGCCTTCATTACGGCTTGCTTGGCAACGCGATAGACGTTACCACGGCGGCCGCGGAAACCCTTAGCAAGGGCTAGAACTTTTTTGTGACGGGCACGGGCCGTTACACCACGTTTGACGCGAGGCATGTGTTTTCTCCTAGTTCGTCAGTGAATTACAAGCCCATGCCGGGCAACATTTGTGCCATGTGACCCATATTGGTCTCATGCACAGCGGTTGCACCACGCAGATGGCGCTTGTTCTTGGTGCTCTTCTTGGTCAAGATGTGACGCTTGAAGGCTTGACCGCGCTTGACGGTACCACCTGGACGAACGCGAAAACGCTTCTTCGCGCTGCTTTTGGTCTTCATTTTGGGCATATTAATGCTCCTTATGTTTGTGCTCGTGAGGCGTTCCATCCACATGACAGAACTTGTTTTGGCCCCGAGCCACTTCTGTGACAGACCTAGATTAAATCTACGCTATCAGTTCGCAAGGCATTGGCTGCTACGCCCCAAGCGCCAAGGCCGTAGCCCCAGGCTTGGGTAGCAGCTTCCGCTACCCTGCTAAAAACCGAAAGCGGCCTAAGCCGCTTGTCGGTAATCCGGTATTCTAACCGCTTCTTTAAGCCGTGGCTACTGGGGCGGAATTCCCCTCACCCACGGGCTTGCTGGTCGCAGGGCCACCAGGCTTCTTGCGCGCCGGGGCGATCATCATGATCATCTGGCGGCCTTCAAGCTTGGGGAACTGCTCTACCTGAATCAGGTCGACCAGCTCGTCGCGGATGCGGTTGAGCAAGTCCATGCCCAGGTTTTGGTGGGTAATTTCACGACCACGGAAACGCAAGGTCACCTTGACCTTGTCGCCTTCGGCCAGGAAGCGGCGGATATTGCGCATCTTGACGTTGTAGTCGCCATCATCGGTACCAGGACGGAATTTGACTTCCTTGATTTCGATGACGGTCTGCTTGGCCTTGGCCTCAGCCGCCTTCTTTTGTTCCAGGTACTTGAACTTGCCGTAGTCCATCAAACGGCAGACGGGAGGCGAAGCGGTGGCAACGATCTCCACCAGGTCAACGTCCATCTCTCCGGCCATGCGCAGCGCTTCCATCAACGGAACGATACCCATGGGTTCATTTTCAGGACCGGACAGACGCACTTCTTGTGCCTGAATCTCACGGTTCAGGCGGTGTTTGCGTTCTTCACGGTGGCGACGATCACGGAATTCAGTAGCTATGGCTTTCACCCTAATAATTTAAAAGCTACGACAGCGTAGCTGCTAATGACGCAGTCCACGCTGTCCAAAGCTTCAAGTGCCTGAGAAGGCTTTTTACGCTTTAGCGGCGATGTCCTTGGCAATCAATTCGACGAATGCATCGACGGACATCACACCGAGGTCTTTTCCGCCCCGGGCGCGCACTGCTACGGCTCCGGCTACCTTTTCCTTATCGCCAGCGACGAGGATATAGGGCAGCTTTTGCAACGAATGCTCCCGTATTTTATACGTAATCTTCTCGTTGCGCAGATCGGTAACCACACGCAGCCCTTGGAACGGCAAGGCCTTACGCAGTTTGTCGGCCACTTCCTGCACATATGCGCCTTGCGCGTCGGTGATGTTGAGCACCGCAATCTGCGTGGGCGCCAACCAGGCGGGCAGCGCGCCGGCGTGCTGTTCGATCAGGATGCCGATGAAGCGCTCCAGCGAGCCAACGATGGCGCGGTGCAGCATGATCGGGCGGTGGCGTTCGCCATCTTCCCCGACAAACTCGGCATCCAGGCGCTCGGGCAGGTTCGGGTCAACCTGGATGGTGCCGCATTGCCATTCACGGCCAAGCGCATCCTTCAAGGTGTACTCGATCTTGGGGCCGTAGAACGCGCCTTCGCCCGGCAGGTATTCAAATTCGCAACCCGAGGCGCGCAGGCCTTCGGCCAGCGCCGCTTCGGCCGCGTCCCAGCTCTCGTCGCTGCCAATGCGCTTTTCAGGGCGGGTCGACAAGCGGTAGAGGATGTTGTGGAAGCCAAAATCGGCATAGACCTTTTGCAGCAGCGCGGTGAACGCAGTCACCTCGGCCTGGATCTGGTCGGGCATGCAGAAGATGTGGCCATCATCTTGCGTAAAGGCGCGCACGCGCATGATGCCGTGCAGCGAGCCGGTAGGCTCGTTGCGGTGGCAGGCGCCAAACTCACCAAAGCGCAGCGGCAGATCGCGGTAGCTCTTGATGCCTTGCTTGTAGATGAGGATGTGGCCGGGGCAGTTCATCGGCTTGAGCGCGTACTCACGCTTTTCCGACTCGGTCGTGAACATGTTCTCGCGGTACTTGTCCCAGTGGCCGGTCTTCTCCCACAGGCTCTTATCCAGGATCTGGGGGCCCTTGACCTCTTGGTAACCGTTGTCGCGGTAGACCTGGCGCATGTACTGCTCCACCTCTTGCCAGATGCTCCAGCCCTTGGGGTGCCAGAACACGGTGCCGGGCGAATGCTCGTCGATGTGGAACAGGTCCAATTCGCGGCCCAGCTTGCGGTGGTCGCGCTTTTCGGCCTCTTCCAGCATGGTCAGGTACTGCTGCAGCTCGTCCTTGCTGGTCCAGGCCGTGCCGTAGATGCGTTGCAGCATCTCGTTGTTGTGGTCGCCGCGCCAGTAAGCGCCGGCTACCTTCATCAGCTTGAAGTGCTTGAGCTTGCCGGTGCTGGGCACGTGGGGGCCACGGCAGAGGTCTTCAAACGCGCCTTCACGGTACAGGCTCACATCTTCATTGCTGGGGATCGAGGCAATGATTTCGGCCTTGTAGTTCTCGCCCAGGCCCTTGAAGTAGGCCACGGCTTCATCACGCGGCAGCACACGGCGCACAATGGCCTCGTCCTTGCTGGCCAGTTCCGTCATGCGCTTTTCAATCGCCACCAAGTCTTCAGGCGTGAAGGGGCGCTTGTAGGCAAAGTCGTAGTAAAACCCGTTGTCGATCACCGGGCCGATGGTGACCTGGGCTTCAGGGAACAGCTCCTTGACCGCATAGGCGAGCAAGTGGGCGGTGGAGTGGCGAATCACCTCCAGGCCATCGGCATCCTTGGCTGTCACGATGGCCAGTGGCATGTCGCGGTCGATGACAAAGCTGGTGTCCACCACCTTGGCGTTGTCGCCCAGACCCACCTTGCCAGCCAGCGCGGCCTTGGCCAGGCCAGCGCCAATCGAGGCAGCCACTTCGGCCACCGACACGGGGCCGGGATAGTCGCGCTTGGAGCCATCGGGGAGCGTAATTTGAACCATGAGAAATCCTAAATATTCGTGAAAGCCGCGCCGCCAAAAAAGCAAAAAGCGCGGAACTTGTCCGCGCTTTGGTGTGAGGAGACGAAATCGTCGTACAGGCGCGAACCACCGGCCTTACTGGCCAGTCAAACCCAAAGTGGTTGTAGTTCGCGGTGTCATAACCGATGTTGCCTTTCTCGCTCTTACCAGTGGATGTAATCTAAAACGACTGTCATTTTCCCACATTCTGATGCAATCTGCTGGTCTTCCCGCAATCGATGCGCTGCCAGGCTTGCCATAATCAAAACGATAGCAGACCTTGACGATTAGATATGCCCTATCGCTACGCCCGATCTGTTGGAATGTCCGCCTGCCTGGCTGCGTTATTGCTGCAAGGGGGCTGCTCCAGCACCCCCGCCACCCGTGGCAAAGTCCCCGAGCGCGACATGCAGGCCCAGGAATGGGGCCAGTCCGATGTAAACCGCATGGCCACCTTGAGCATGCGCGCCAACCTGCAAAGCCTGTATGTGTTGATGGACAAGCTCTACCGCCGCAATCCGCAAGAGTGGCGCAAGGGCGGCTTTGACAACCGCGAGGCGGCGATGAAGGCGGTGCGCGAGGCAATAGAAAACCAGCAGCCCTGGCCGGAACTGTTGGATCAACGCGACATTGCAGGCATGAGCATGGCGCTGGCACCCGAGTTTGCTGGCGACCGGGTCGCTGCCTTCACCTGGGCTACGGCCGACATGTTGATTACTGCCTATGGCGGCCGCACCACCTTTTACATGATCCATGGGCTCGACGCCCAGTCGGTCTACAACGCCTCGCGCAACCTGGAGATTGCCAACTGGATGCTCACCCACCGCAAGCTGGGCAATGGCCAGGCCATGCTGCTGAGCAACGAGCTCAACACCAGCGAGCGCAACCTGAGCTTTGAGCGTGAATTTGGCAAGATGATTGCCCGCAATGACCTGATGGCCGATGTCGTGTCTGAAAAATACCGGCGCGCAGTGATTGGCTATGTGCAGGGGCTCGCCGGTGGCAGCTTGCTGCAGTTTCTGCCGGTACAGGCCGTGGCGCGCTAGGCGCCCTCTTCCCCAAAAAATTTCATCGCACCGGCAGCGGCAGATGCAGGCTGCGCTTGAGCGTCGCCAGCGCAATCGAGGTGTTGAAGCGCTGCACATTCTGGTCCCCGTCAAACAGCCGCTGGGTGATGGCCTGGTACTCCTGCATGTCACGGGCGGTCACCACCAGCAGGTAGTCGGTCTGGCCGGTGACCGCATAGCACTGCTGCACCGCCGTTTCGGCCGCGACCCGGGCGCGGAACCCTTGGGTCAGCGCATCGAGCTCATTGACCAGTTGCACCTCGATAAAGATGGTCAGCGGCCGGCCCACGGCCTCGGGGCTCAGTTGGGCCGTGTTGGCCGCAATCACGCCGCTCTCCTGCAAGCGGCGAATACGGCGCTGCACAGCGGCCGGTGACAGGTTGACCAGCTCGGCTACCTCGCGCTGGGGGCGCAGGTTGTCGCGCTGCAGGATGGCCAAAATGGCCAGGTCGAAGGTATCGAGTTCAGCGTTCATGGCAAGGGCTGGGATGAGAAGCGCACAGCAAGAGCGAAACTTGCATTTGACAGCGATTTTTTGCGCAATTTACTTGGCATAGCTGCAATATTATCTCGGCCATGCAAGATTCTCTTTGGCAGCGCCTGCTGCCCTCCTTGGCGGTTTTGGGCTCGGTCAGTGCGCTGTGCCTGGGTACCAGCTTTGCCAAACACCTGTTCCCCGTCGTAGGTGCGCAAGGCACCACTGCCCTGCGTGTGGGATTTTCGGCGCTGCTGCTGCTGCTCATCTGGCGCCCATGGCGCTTTGGCCCTAGCAAGGCAAACCTGGGGCAGATCGCGATTTTTGGCGTGGTGCTGGGGCTCATGAACCTGCTGTTCTACATGGCTATCAAGCGCCTGCCTTTTGGCGTAACGGTGGCCATCGAGTTTGTCGGCCCCCTGTCGGTGGCGGTCTGGACCTCGCGCCGGCTGCTCGACCTGGTCTGGCTGGGCCTGGCGGCTTTGGGCCTGTTCTTGCTGCTGGTGCTGCCCATGTTTGGTGTGCAGACCAACACCCTCGACCCGGTGGGCCTGTGCTATGCCATCCTGGCCTCGGCCTGCTGGGCCGGCTACATCGTGCTGGGCAAGCGTGCTGGCCATATGCATGGCGGCATGGTGGTGTCGCTGGCCCTGCTGACTGCCGCCGTGGTGGTGGTGCCTTTCGGCATTGCAGAGGCGGGCGCCAAGCTGCTGCAGCCCTCCATCCTGCTCTACGGCTTGGCGGTGGCGGCTGTCTCCAGCGCCCTTCCCTATACCTTGGAGATGTTTGCGCTCAAGCGGCTGAGTTCAGGTGCCTTTTCGACCATGCTGGCGACCGAACCCGCCATTGCGGCGATTGCCGGCATGCTGGTGCTGGGCGAGCTGTTGAGCGCCACCCAGTGGTCAGCGATTGGGCTGATCATGTTTGCAGCCATGGGCAGCGCGCTGACGGCCAAACCTTCTGCACCACCCCAACCAACGGCCCCCAAGGCCGAGGGGCCGGCTGTCGCCTGACTCTTGGTCTACGCGATAAAAAAAGCGCCTGCCGTCTACACGGCAAGCGCTTTTTTTGTTGGCTACAGGCGGCTAGCTTAGTTTTCGCCCGCCCACTCCACCTTGGCGCCCAGGCTTTGCAGGTTCTCCACAAAGCGGGGGTGTGCGCGCTTGATGGGCGCGGCATTGCGGATCTCGGAGCGGCCTTCGATGCTGGCGGCCACCATGAACAAGGCAATGGCCACGCGGATGATGTAGGGGCTCTCCACCACGGCAGGGGTCAGCGGGTTGCCCCCCAGGGTGACGATGCGGTGCGGATCGGACGAGAACACATGGGCGCCGAACTTGGACAGCTCGCCAGTCCAGCCCAGCGCGCCGTCATACACCTTGTTCCAGAACATGGCGTTGCCCTCGGCACGCACGCCCAGCGCGATGAAGATCGGCAGCAAATCGACCGGGAAGTAAGGCCAGGGCGCGGCCTCGACCTTGGTCAGCACATTGCGGGTAAACGGCGTCTCGACCTTCAGTGGGCCTTTGCGGATGGCGCGCGACCAGCCGTCCTTGTGCTCGATCTGCACGCCAAACTTGGCAAAGGTGCGGTCAATCAGCGGGAAGTTGTCGGGGGTGCGGTTGCGCACCTGTACATCGCCACCGGTGATGGCGCCCAGCGCCAGGAAGGTGGTGATCTCGTGGAAGTCTTCCTCGAAATGGAACTCACCGCCACCCAACTTGTCAACGCCATGCACGGTCAGGCGCGAGGTGCCAATGCCCTCGATCTTGGCGCCCAGCATGGCCATGAAACGGCAGAACTCCTGCACATGCGGCTCGCAGGCAGCATTGGTCAGCACCGAGCTGCCCTGGCCGGTTGCGGCGCACAGCACAAAGTTCTCGGTGGTGGTGACCGAGGCATAGTCCAGCCAGTGCTGGGTGGCCTGCAGTGGGCCATCGCAGCGCACGATCAGCGATCCCTCGCCATGCTCGACCCGGCCCCCAAAACGGCGGAACACCTCGATGTGCGGATCAATCTCGCGCACCCCCAGGGTGCAGCCCTTGACGTTGTCCTCCAGCCGCGCCACACCAAAGCGGGCCAGCAGCGGCGGCACCAGCATGATGGACGAGCGCATCTCCTCGGGCAGGTGGTGCTTGCAGGCATCAAAGTGCGTATCGCGGTGGTGCAGTTTGAGCACGCCGCTGGCGTAGTCCATCTCCACACTGGATCCGAGCTTGCCGAAGATATCCAAGATCTTGCGCACATCGGTGATGTCGGGCACGCCATGGAGCACCAGGGGCTGGTCCGTCAGCAAGGTGGCACACAGCACGGGCAGCACTGCATTCTTGTTGGACGAGGGAATGATGCGGCCCTGCAAAGGGGTGCCGCCGTGCACGATGAGTTTGGACATGGATGGGGGGAGGTCGCGAATTCTGGAGTGGCCCGTGGCAGTGTGCGCTATCCGGGCCGACCCTGCATGTTACAGCGTCCAAAACAACAAAAGGCACTCGGTTGGAGTGCCTTTTGTAAATAGCCGTCAACAAAATGTTTTGTCTGCTGCCGTGCCCCGGCTGGGCAAGTCCTTAGCGCTTAGAACGCAGGCACGACAGCGCCCTTGTACTTTTCCAGGATGAACTTCTTCACATCCTCACCATGCAAAGCGCGGGTCAGCTTGGCAATCGCTTCGTCATTGGCGCGGTCAGCGCGCGCAGCAATGATATTGGTGTAGGGCGAATCAGCGCCTTCAATGAACAGCGCATCCTTGGTCGGGTTGAGCTTGGCTTCGATCGCATAGTTGGTATTGATCAAAGCCAGGTCGACGTCACCCAGTGCGCGGGGCAGCAAAGGCGCTTCCAGCTCCTTGAACTTCAGCTTCTTGGGGTTCTTAGCGATATCAAGCGGGGTGGAGGTCAGCTTGGAGGCGTCCTTGAGCTCGATCAGACCGTGCTTTTGCAGCAGCAGCAAGGCGCGGCCGCCATTCGACGGGTCATTGGGGATGGCCACGGTGGCGCCGTCCTTCAAGTCCTTGATGTTCTTGATCTTGCTGGAGTAGGCACCAAAGGGCTCCACATGCACCTTGCCATTGGGCACTTGCACCAGCGAGCTCTTGCGGTCCTTGTTGTAGCTGTCCAGATAAGGCTGGTGCTGGAAGAAGTTGGCATCGAGCTGCTTGTCTTCTACTGCGGCATTGGGCTGGATGTAGTCGCTGAATTCGCGCACTTGCAAGTCCACGCCTTCGGCCTTCAGCTTGGGCTTGATGAAATTGAGAATCTCGGCATGTGGCACCGGCGAGGCCGCCACTTTCAGCACCACATCAGCAGCATGGGCAGATACGGCCAGGGCCGCGATGGCAAGAACGGAAAGCGTTTTTTTGAACATGGTGTTTTGAACAGATGAGAAAGACCAGCCCGGGCAACACATGGATTTTTTCTTGATGGGACTGAACCAAGATGGTGCAAGTCTAGCCTTAATCGGTATATCGATCAAAGAATATAAAGAGATTTAGTTATAAAGAAATTGATCTTTATACCGGCTTGCGGCAGTCAATGGCCGTTGCAGGCGCGCTATGCTTTCAGCATGTCCACACCGTTTGACCCCGAGCAGCTGCTGCGCCTGCTCACCACCCCCATGCCCTTTGGCAAATACCAGGGCCGCGCCATTGCCGACCTGCCCGGCAACTACCTCAACTGGTTTGCGCGTGAAGGCTTTCCCAAAGGCGATCTGGGCCGGCTGCTGGCGCTGATGCACGAGATAGACCACAACGGCCTGGGTGAGCTGCTGCAGCCCTTGCGCGCGAGCCTGCATACCCCCGCCACGCCACCACGCCATTAAAAAACCCGCAGGCTGCAAGCAGCTGCGGGTCGTTTTGTGCAGGCCTGGCTGGAGCAGCACGGGCCTGGGACGGCTGGTTTACTTGGCAGCAGAGCGGGCTGCGTCGGCCTTGGCCTTGGCTTCATCTGCCTTTTTCTGCAGATCGGCGGCTTCGGTTTCGGCCTTCTTGGCTTCGGCTTCCTTGGCTGCCTTTTCTTCCTTGCTCTTGTCACCGCCCATGGCGCCCGCCATGGCACTGCCGGCCATGGTGCCAGCAACGGCGCCCACAGCAGCCGCGCCCATGGTGCCCATCATGCCGGAGCCGCCGGCGGCCGGTGCCGCAGCCGCTGGTGCGGCCGCAGCGGGGGCAGCCGCTGCAGGAGCAGCAGCCGGCGTGGCGGGCTTGGCCGCAGGCGCGGGTGCTGCTTTTTGCGTGGCTGCGGGACGCTTGACACCGCCACCCATGCGCTTGGCGTGGGCCAGGCCTGGCAGAACCAGACCGGCAATGGTCAAAGCAAGAACGGATGCAGAGGTGCGAAAAGAGGGGTTCACGACGAATTTTCCAAATAAAAGGCCAGGGCTGAAGGCGGGGTGCCTGCTTGCCTACCATAGATACATGAGGGGAAACGCTGCAAATTCAAGTGCTTGGAAGCACCTGCTGGCAGCGGTATGGCTCGGCTTTGGTTATTCGTTATGCGTAGCGCGCAGCTACAAATATTGTAGAGCAAGCGCACAGCAGGGGGCCATCTGCAAGGCTTTGGTCGCCGCCTGCCTGCGCTTTGGTCAGGCGCCCCCCGTGCTCTCCAGCCCGCTGTACACCCACCAGGCCAGCGCCAGCATCATCACTCCGGTAAAGCCATCCATCACGCGCCAAGCCAGAGGCTTGGCAAACAGGGTTTGCAGGCGCCGGCCGGCACTGGCCAGCACCACAAACCAGGCCAGGCTGGCACAGGCCGCGCCCAGCACAAAGATCCATTTCAGACTGCCATCCTGGCGCGCGCCGATCGAGCCGACCAGCACCACCGTATCCAGGTAGACATGGGGGTTGAACAAGGTGATGACCACCAGGGCACCGAGCACACGCCACAGGCCACGCCGCGCCGCAGTGGCGGGCGCCGCACCGTCCGCATCGGCAGCCGGTGCGGCGCCAGCGGGCATGGCCGCACGCCATAGCGCCATCAAGCCATAGGCCAGCAAAAAGATCGCTCCGCCCAAGGTCAGGTAGTAAGCCAAGGTGGGCGAATCGCCCAGCACCTGGGCCATGCCGGCCACGCCAATGCCGATCAGCAATGCATCGCTGACGACGCACCAGGCGACGCAGGCGCGCACATGCTCGCCGCTCACCGCCTGGCGCAGCACATACAGGTTCTGCGCGCCGATCGAGACGATCAAAGAAAGGCAGACGGTAAAACCGGCCAGCCAAGTAGAAGTCATGCTTGTAGTCCACATGGCCCTGATTGTGCGACGCAGCAGAGAATAAGTAAAATTAAAGAATCTTAGTCAAATGAAGTAAAACTAAATGCTGGATTATCTTGGACTGGCGGCTCTGGCGGCCGTGGTGCGTGAAGGCAGCTTTGAGCGTGCAGCCAAAAAACTCCATGTCACGCCCTCTGCCGTATCGCAGCGCATCAAGCAACTGGAGGAGCGCAGCGGCCAAGTGCTGGTGCAGCGTGGCAACCCCTGCACGGGCACCGAGGCCGGCCAACGCCTCTGCCTGCACTTGGAACAGGTCGCGCTGCTGGAGAACGCCTTGCGCCGCAGCAATCCTGATCTGCTGCCCGACGCGCCGGTCGCGCCCACGATCAAGCTGGCGGTGAATGCCGATTCGCTCTCGACCTGGTTCATGGAGGCGATGGCCGAGTTCACCGCCAGCGGCAATGAGCTGCTGGACCTGCGGGTCGACGACCAGGACCATACCGCCCAGGCATTGCGCGAAGGCGCTGTGCTGGGTGCTGTGACCGGCACCAGCGGCCAGATCCCCGGCTGCAACAGTTGGCCGCTGGGCACCATGCGCTATGTGGCAGCGGCCAGCCCGGGGTTCATGGCGCGTTATTTTCCGCAAGGCGTCAACACCCAGAGTTTGGCGCAGGCCCCGATCATGACCTTTGACCGCAAGGACCGGCTCCAGGACCAGTGGCTGCAAGCCCATGGCCTGGCATCGCGGGGCAGTGGGCCCCGGCATTTTCTGCCCTCCAACCAGGGCTATGTGCGCGCCTGCGAGATTGGCATGGGCTGGGGCATGCACCCCACGGTGCTGATTGCCGACCAGCTCGCACGCGGCATCTTGGTGCCGCTGGTGCCCGATAACCCGCTCGACGTGCCGCTGTACTGGGCCTTGCCGCGCAGCGCCCAAGCCAGCCTGGCACGCCTGACCGACTGCGTCATGCGGGCTGCCAGCCGGGTGCTCACGCCTGCGCCTTGATCTTCAGCGCCCGTCTGTCAGCCTGGCGCAGGCCGCTGCGCCTATGATGCGAACAGGCGCAGCGGCTGCGCTGCCGCAGAGGGAGGCATTCATGGTTTTCATTGGAAAGAGCAGAGCATGATTGAGGTGCAGGATCTCATCGTCGACTACCCCGGCCACCGCGCGCTGCATGGCGTGAGCCTGCAGATCGAGGCGGGCACAGTCACCGCCTTGGTGGGCCCCAACGGAGCGGGCAAATCCACCCTGCTGCGCTGTATTACCGGGCTCGAATCCCCGCTGAGCGGCAGCACCAAGGTAGCGGGCATCGATGTACAACAAGAGCCCCGCCGCGCCCACGAGCGCATGGGCTATCTGTCCGATTTCTTCGGGCTCTATGAAACCCTGAGCGTGGCGCAGTGCCTGCAATATGCGGCCGAGAGCCAGGGCCTGAGCCGCAAGGCCGCCACCGCACGTGTGCATGCCGTGGCCGAGCAATTGGCGCTGACCGCCAAGCTGGGCAATGCCACCCGCAACCTCTCGCGCGGCCAGCGCCAGCGGGTCGCCATTGGCCAGGCCATCATCCATGAGCCGCAGGTACTGCTGCTCGATGAGCCAGCCAGCGGGCTCGATCCGGAGGCGCGCAGCAGCCTCTCCACCTTGTTCCGCCAGCTGCAGGCCCAGGGCATGACCCTGGTCGTCTCCAGCCACATCCTGAGCGAGCTGGACGAGTACTGCAGCCATATTCTGTCGATCCGCGAAGGCCGCATCACCAGCCATGGCCCCCTGAATGGCGTGGCGGGCGTTGGCGGCACGGGTGCCTTCCCGAGTGAGCTGGTGATGCAGGTGGCGCTGGCAGCGCCGCTGGCCCAGCCCGATGCGGCACTGGCCGGCTACCGCCTGGTAGACATGCGCGCTGGCCGTGATGGCAGCGCCTCTCATATCTTGTGGATTGGCATGCCCGCACAAGACACCGCTGCCCGCGTGCAATTGCTGCAACAACTGATGGGCCACGGCGCGCAGGTGCTGGGCTACCAGGAAGCACGCACCAGCCTGCAGGAGCGCTACCAGCAAAGCCTAGAGGCACCCGTCGATCCCCAAGCGCTGTTTGCCAAGGAGTGGCCATGAATCCGGAATTTCGCCGCCAGCTCAGCCTGGAGCTGAGCCCTGCGCGCCTGGTGCTGATGCCCGCCATCTTGCTGATGCTGGCTATCTGCGTCTTCGTGATCGAGGGCAAGGAGCCGCTGGTCTACATCCACAAAGGTGCGCTGACCTTAGCCGCCCTGCTGGCCGCCTGCGTGGGCACCTTCACCGCGCTGTCCAGCATCAACGACGAGCTGAGCGAACGCACCTGGGACCAGCAGCGCATGAGCGCCATGGGCCCCTGGCGGATGGCCTGGGGCAAGCTGCTGGGCGGCCCCAGCTATGCCTGGTATGGCGCGTTGCTCTGCGCTGCAGCAGCCTTGCTGTGCGGCTTCTGGCTGGGCGAGACGGCCGATACTTTGCTGGCGCTGTTCCTGACCATTGTCGGCGCCGCTGCGCTGCACAGCGCCATGATGGCCAGCCGCCTCTACAGCATGGACCCCAACAAGCCAGCGACCAGCCGCAGCATCTGGGTGCTGGTGGTGCTGGTGTTTTTGCTGCTGCAACTGGTCAGCGGCCTGGTGGTCGGTCTGGGCGATCTGATGGGTGGCGAGCATGGCGGCGCCTGGTGGGGCCTGCCCTTGAATTCAGCCACTCTGCTGCTGCTCTTTGCGGTGGCCAGCCTGCTGCTGGGCCTGCTGGCGCTGTGGCGGGCCATGTCGATGCAGCTGTCGGTGCCCACCACGCCCTGGGCCTGGGCGCTGGGCAATGTGGCCTGCTGCCTGCTGCTGGTGGGCCTGGTGCCCGGTGGCACTGGCCGCGCGCTGACGGCCATGCTGCTGCTGGCCCTTGCCACCTACTACGCTGCCGCACTGGAGAACCAGGTCGCCCAGCGCTGGCGCACCCTGCTCTACAGCGCGCAGCACGGCCAGTGGCGGCGCTTTTGGCAGAACATGCCGCTGTGGCCCGTCAGCTGGTGCCTGGCGTTTGCGATCTTGCTGCCCGCCTACCTGCTGTGGAACGCCGATCCACTGTCCAACCGCTCCCAGCTGGGGCCGCTGGCGCTCATGGTGCTGCTGCATGTGCTGCGCGACTGCGGCATCTACCTGGTGTTTTCACTGCGCAAAAGCAGCCGCTCGCCGCTGGGCATGACCTTGCTGGTGGTGTTTGTGCTCAGCGCCCTGCTGCCGGCCATGTTCTGGTCGCTGGGCCTGGCGCCGCTGTTCGAGCCGCTGTTTGGCGCCTTGGATGCGCGCCTGCCGTCCAACTTCCAGCAAGTACCGGCCTTGGGCTGGCTGGCCTGGGTGGGGATGGCTGCGCAGCTGGCGGTGCTGGCCGTGGCGCTGGTGTGGCGCTTCAAGGCCATCACGCCGCGCACTGGCGGCAAGGACGGTATCTTTGCGCTGTAAAGCTGTACCCGGCAGCCTCAGGCCTGGGGCATGAACCCCTCTTGCCGCGCTGCGTCTGCCACCGTTTTGCGCGGCGGCGCAGCGGCAGGGCTGGCGGTGTTGGTAGGCAGGTTCGCTGCAGCGCTGCAAGCGGCGCTGGCCGGCTGGCGCAGCGGATGAAAGTTCAACAGCTGCGTCGCCATCATGGTCTCGACCATAAAGCAGCACAGCGCCGAGACAAAGCTGACGACGCCCAAGCCAAAGCTGAACATGGCCGCCAACGACCAGCTGTTGGCATCGATCTCGGTCTTGGTGGTTTGGCCGATGAACAGCAAGATGATGGTCAGCGCGATCAGCGCACCACACAGGGTCAGCAGGCCAATGCAGAGGTTGGCCAGGCGCCCACGCCGGCGCAGAAAGTTCAGTTCCAGCAAGGAGCGCTGCACATACTCTTCGTCCTTGGAGGCCATCATGCGATCCTCCAGCACCCGGCCCCGGTCGATGATGCGCGCCAGCCGGCCGGCGACGGCGCCGATCATGCCCGCCACCCCGGTGAGAAAGAAAACGGGAGCCACAGCCAGCTGGATGCTGTGGGTGATGTTGCTGACGTCGATGGACATGGTGTTAGGGCAGAGATGGTGGACAAACTGCGCTGCAGCACACGCCTAGGGACCCTCTGCAAAACTCCCTGCCGTGGTCTAAACGCGGGCTCGGGCGATCCGCTGCGTTGTCTTCCTTGTCAATAGCTACGGCTATTGACTGCAAAAGACGCCTTGCGTCTCATCCCGATCCGCGTCCATCCCGCTTGGCGAGGGTTTTGCAGAGCATCCCTAGTGCAGGCTGCGACGCCTGCGATGAACACTGCAAAATTCAAGCCAACATTCTCGCACCAAATAGGTGCAAACCCTAATACCTTTTTTGCCCCGTTTCTGGGCTGATTTGAAGCAAATTGTGTTCTCAGTAGTGCGGCGGCAGTTCGTCGCGTGCACCTGACGCAACACCACCGCCTTCAGGCATACGCTGCTGCAGGTCCTTGACCAGGTGCAGCAGGCGGTCGATCTGCTGCTGCTGTTTGTAGATCGTCAGGTTCAGCTCTTCGAGCAGGTCATCGGCATAGGCTGCCTTGATCTCCAAGGCTTCAAGGCGCTGCTGCAGGGGTTCGGGGGTGGACATGGCGGCTCCTGGCATGGGGGGGGAATCAAAGAATAACGCCGGCATGTGACAGCGCACATGCCGGCGTCCGAAGTGGGTGGGCGGGTTTACAGCGCCTTGGCCAGGCGGGCAATGCCCTCTTCGATGCGGGCAATGTCAGCGGTGGCAAACGACAGGCGCAGGGTTGATGGATCGGGGTTCTGCGCAAAGAACGGGGTGCCGGGCACAAAGGCCACGCCCTGCTCAATGGCGCGCTTGGCCAGCGCATTGCCGTCCTTTTCCTGGCCACGGGCACCCGTCAGTTGCACCCAAATGAACATGCCGCCTTGCGGCTGCACAAAGCGCACGGCATCGCCCAGCTGGCTGCGCAGGCCCTCGCCCATGGCCTTGCTGCGTGCGGCATAGGTAGTGCGCACACGGGCCAGGGTAGCGGGCATGCGGCCGGCTTTCAGGTACTGGGCCGCGGTGGCCTGGCTGAAAGTGCTGGTGTGGGCATCGCTGAACTGCTTGCACATGACGCACTTGCCCAGCAGCTCGGCCGGCGCAATCAGCCACCCCAGGCGCAGGCCGGGGCTGAGCACCTTGCTCATGCTGCCGCAGTGGGCCAGGTAGTCGCGGCTGCCGGGCACGCTGTCCGACAGCGCCAGCATGCTGGGGGGTGGCGGCACATCAAAGTACAGGTCGCCATAGGGATCGTCCTCGACCACCAGGGTCTGGTGGCGCACGGCCATTTCCAGAATCTGCTGGCGGCGCTCCAGGCTCAGCAGCACACCGCTGGGGTTGCCAAAGGTGGGGATCAGGTAGACCAGCTTGGGCTGGTGCTCGGCAATCAGCTGCTCCAGCGCTTCGGGGATGACGCCGTTCTCATCGGTGGGCGCGCTGATGACTTCAGCGCCATAGAGACGGAAGCACTGGATGGTGGCCAAAAAGGTCGGGCCTTCGACGATCACCTTGTCGCCAGGCGAGATCATCGTCTTGCCCAGCAGATCCAGCGCCTGCTGGCTGCCGGTGGTGACGATCAACTGCTCGGGCGTCAGCGACTGCACGCCCTTGGCCGCCATCAGGCCAACGATCTGCTCGCGAAAAGGCTGGTAGCCCTCCGTGGCACCGTACTGCAGCGCGGCGCCTGGCTCCTCGGTCAGCGCCGCATTGGCAGCCTCACGCACCCCTTCCACATCAAACATGGCCGCATCCGGAAAGCCCCCGGCAAAACTGATGATGCCGGGCTTGCCCAGCAGTTTGAACAGTTCACGGATGGCGGACGTCTCGACATTGTCGAGGCGGGAGGCAAAGCGCAGTGTCATGGAGTGTTCTCTCAAATCAAAAAATAGCAGCCATGTCGCGATCAACCGGCTGCCCTGGCATTTTGCTACTTTTTACCGGCCCCATGCGTCGCTGTGGCATCCCTGGCAGGCCCTTAGTCCTTTATCGTCGCCGCCTATCGACTATGCTTGCGCTCCAAAGGATTTTGTCACCATGCGCATCGCCGCTTTCTTTATTGTTTTGCTCAAGCTGCTGGCCTCGCTGCTGATGCTGTTGGGCGTTGTCTGGGCCTGTGGCGCCCTGTGGTTTCAGCTGGCGCAGTCGGTCAAGTCGGGCTCAGCCCGGGGCTTGCTGCTGGGGGTTTGGGTGGGGGTGGGCCTGTACTGCGTCTACCTGCTGTGGCAGCAGCGCGCGCCCCGGGGCCTGCTCATCTATGGGCTGCTGTTGGCGGCCATTCTGGCCTGGTGGGCCAGCATCCAGCCCTCCAATACCCGCCGGTGGGCGCCCGATGTGGCGCAGCAGCTGTCGGGCACGGTGCAGGGCGACCTGGTGAGCCTGCACAATGTGCGCAATTTTGACTGGCAAACGGCAGACAAGGCCACCGCCCGCTGGGAAGACCGCGACTATGACCTGCGCCAGCTCGTCTCCGTGGACATGGCCACCTCCTACTGGATGGGGCCAGCCATCGCCCACACCCTGGTGTCCTTTGGCTTTGACGACGGCAAGGGACCGCGCCGCTATCTGACCTTCTCGGTAGAGATCCGCAAGGAACGCGGCGAGCAGTTCTCGGCCGTGGGCGGTTTCTTCAAGCAGTTCGAGCTCAGCCTGGTGGCCGCCGATGAGCGCGACATCCTGCGCGTACGCAGCAATATGCGCGGGGAAGAGGTCTACCTGTACAGCGTGGCCATGCCGCGCGCTGCCATGCGCTCGCTGTTCATCGCCTATGTGGACAAGGCCAATGCGCTGGTCGAGACGCCGCAGTTCTACCACACGCTGTTTGCCAACTGCACCACCATCGTGTTCGACATGGTGCGCCGCATTGTGCCGGGCCTGCCGATGGACTGGCGCCTGCTGGCCAGCGGCTACCTGCCCCAGTATGTGGACAGCCTGGGCGCCCTCGCCCAGCCCCATGATTTTGATGCCATCCATGCTGCCGCCCACATCAACACCCGCGCCAAGGCGGTGCGCCCGGGGGAGGACTTTTCGGCTGCGATCCGCAAAGGCGTGCCGCAGGCGCCTGCGGCTCAGCCCTAACCGCCACCAGGCCGCCTTGCCAGATAATGGCCGGCGAGCCTGCACAAAAACACGATGAAAACCGCTGACATCCAACCCTTTTTTGCCACCTTGAAGGCGGCCAACCCCTCGCCCCAGACCGAGCTGGAGTACACCTCCGTGTTTGAACTGTTGGCTGCTGTGCTGCTGTCGGCCCAGGCCACCGATGTGGGCGTGAACAAGGCCACCCGCAAGCTGTTCCCGGTTGCCAACACCCCGCAGGCCATCTTGGCGCTGGGGCTCGAAGGGCTGGAGGGCTATATCAAGACCATCGGGCTGTTTCGCAGCAAGGCCAAGCACCTGATGGAGACCTGCCGCATCCTGGTCGAGCAGCATGGTGGCCAGGTGCCCGACACCCGCGAAGCGCTGGAAGCCCTGCCCGGCGTGGGCCGCAAGACCGCCAATGTGGTGCTGAATGTGGCCTTTGGCCAGCCCACCATGGCGGTGGACACCCACATCTTCCGCGTGAGCAACCGCACCGGCCTGGCGCCCGGCAAGAACCCGCTGGAAGTGGAAAAGCAGCTGATGCAGCGCGTGCCGGGCGACTATGCCGTCGACTCGCACCACTGGCTGATTCTGCTGGGCCGCTATGTCTGCCAGGCCCGCAAGCCGCGCTGCTGGGAATGCCTGGTCAGCAGCTACTGCGATTACTCGCCCAAAACACCGCCGCCCCAAGGCAGCTTGCGCTGACAGGTCTGCGGGGGTTCAAGAAGCGCTCTGGGTGCTGACACCCGCCGATGCAAAACTGGCCATGTCACGCAGCATGGTGCAGGCCGATTCCAGCAAGGGCCAGGCCAGCGCTGCGCCCGAGCCCTCGCCCAGGCGCAGCTGCCAGTCCAGCAATGGCTGGGCTTGCAGGGCAGCCAGCAAATGGCTATGGCCCGGCTCACCCGAGCGGTGGGCATACACACAGCGCTCCAACACAGCCGGCTGCAGCCGCGATGCCACCAGCACCGCAGCGCTGGTGATAAAGCCATCGACGACAATCACGCGGCGCTCCAGTGCGGCCTGCAGCACGGCGCCCACCATGGTCGCTACTTCCAGGCCACCCATCGCCGCCAGCACGGCCAGCGGCTCGCGCACATCGGCATGGCGTGCCAGCACCCGGCGCAGCACAGCCGCCTTGCGGGCCACGCCCTCGCCGCTCAGCCCCGTGCCCGCGCCGGTGACGGTCTCCACCTCCTGGTCGCACAGCCGTGCCAGCAGCAGTGATGCGCTGGAGGTATTGCCAATGCCCATCTCGCCCAGCAGCAAGGCGTTGCCCGGCAGGGCCTGCAGCAGTGCGCGGCCATTGGCAATGGCCGCCTCGCACTGCGCCATGGTCATGGCAGGGCCCTGGCTGCTGTCCTGGGTGCCCGGGGCCACCTTGCGCAGCCACAGGCGCGGCGCACCGGGCGGCAGCGGCTCGGTCTGGGGTTCAAAATCGCGGGCCACGCCGCAGTCGACCACATGCAGTGCCACGCCATGCTGGCGAGACAGCACACTCACCGCCGCGCCACCGGCCAGAAAATTGCCCACCATCTGCCAGGTTACATCGGCCGGATAGGCCGACACGCCCTGCGCCACCAAGCCGTGGTCCGCCGCAAACACCAGCATCTGCGGGTCTGCCAAACGCGGCTGGGTGCTGCCCAAGATGCAAGCGATGCGCAGCGCCACTGCTTCCAGCAGCCCCAGCGATCCCAGCGGCTTGGTTTTGTTGTCTAGCAGCTGCTGCACTTGCTGGCGGAAAGCGGCATCCTCGATCGAGGCGATGTGAGGAATGAGCGGGGAGAGGGAAGATTCGGACATGGTCAAAGGTACTGAACGGGGCACGGCGTTGCGCCAAGCCGCCAGTATCGCGCTGCCCGCTGGGGTTTGCAGCCAGATGCGTACAAACCATGGAAAAACGCTCTGCGCAGCAAAAGCTGGGCAGAGCGTGTTCAGGAAATGGATCCGGCCGCAGCCAGGTGGCTTACTTGGCAGGCACGGTGTAGGTGTACTCGCGCAAAATGCCACCGCCTTGTACCGAACCGCTGTCCTGGCCCTGGGCCACGCGGCCTACGCAGGCGCGGCGGTCTTCCTCGGTCTTGAACACAGCGCAGCGCGCCGTGGCGTTCTCGCGGAAGCCCGGACCGGGATCCGTCAATTGGCCCTGGCGTGCGGCCTGGCGCGCGGCAGCCGCTTCGCGGGCATTGGAGCTGCCTTCGGCCACATCGCCATTGGCACGGGCATCGCCACGTGCTTCACCGCGCTTATGGTGATGGGCACCGTGCGGGCCATGGGGCATGGGCTTCATGTGCTTGGCAGGGGGTGGTGGAGGTGGCGGGGCAGATTGGGCGCTGGCAAAACCGGCGGTGCCCAGCGCGAGGGCCATAGCGGCCATTTGCAAAGTCTGGCGGAACGTATTTTTCATAGCGATCATCCTTATCGGTGAAGGGAAGCAACACGAACAGCATGCCTGCGCTGTAAGCGCGCCCCTATCGGCCCAATCCGCCAGTGCTTGCAATATTTGGCCTACAGCAACCACCGTGCCCACTCAGGGCAGCCGGTCCCCAAACCACTCGCCCACGCCCTTCGCCATGCGTGCAAACACCTCGTCCAAACTGGGCGCGTCATGGCCAAACAGCGCGTGGATAACGGCCGCATTCTCGAACAGCCCATGCACATAGCTGCCCAGCACCTGCGGCGCACCGCCCTGCCACAGCAGGCCAGGCAGCAGCTCCTGCGCGGGCTGGGCGGCACCGGCCTGCATATCGGCGCGCAGCTGGGTCTGGCCGTGGTGGATTTCGTAACCGGTGACCTCCAGGCCGCTCAGCGCCTGCCAGGGCGCTTGCACCTCAGGCAGCACCAGGCGTGTGGGTTGCACATTCTTTTGCTGCGCAAACAAGGTCACCAAGGGCAGCAACCCCAGGCCGGCGGCATTGCCATCCACGCCATGCAGATCGACGAGGGCCTCGCCCAGCATCTGCAGGCCGCCGCAAATACCCAGCACCCGTTTGCCGGCCTGGGCATGGCGGGCGACAGCCGCATCCAGCCCCTGCTGGCGCATCCAGGCCAGGTCGGCGGCCGTCGCCTTGCTGCCGGGCAGAATCACCCAGTCCGCATCGCTCAGCTGCGCGGGCGTGCGGGCCCAGACCACGCGCACACCAGGCAGCTGCAGCAGCGGCTGGAACTCATCGAGGTTGCTGATGCGCGGGTAGGCGACGATGGCAATGCAGGTGTGCACCGCCTGGCCCATGCCGCCGCTGCCTTGGTCATCAAACACGCCATCTTCTTCGGGCAGGCCGTGCTGGAACTGCATCGGAATGCAGGCCACCGTGGGCACACCGGTCATGTCTTGGAGCATCTGCGGCGCAGGCGCCAGCAAGGCCGCATCGCCCCGGAACTTGTTGAGCACAAAACCCTTGATCAGGCTTTGCTCATCGGGCGGCAGCAGCGCCCAGGTGCCGTAGAGATGCGCAAATGCGCCCCCCCGGTCGATATCAGCCACCAGCAGGCAGTGGGCATCGCAGTGGCGCGCCACGCGCATATTGACCACATCGCTGCTGTGCAGGTTGATCTCGGCGGGCGATCCTGCCCCCTCGATCACCACCACATCGTTCTCGGCGCGCAGCGCATCGAGCGCCTGCGCAATTTGCGGCCAGACCTTGAGGCTGCGGCCGCGCCAGGGCATTTGCGACAGCGCCTCGTCCACCTGGCCAAACAGCACCACCTGGCTGCGGGTATCGGCCTCGGGCTTGAGCAGCAGCGGGTTCATGCGTACATCGGGCACGGCCCCTGCGGCCAGCGCCTGCAGGTACTGGGCGGTGCCGATCTCGCCCCATTGGCCATCGGGCGTGGCCACCACGCGGGCGTTGTTGCTCATGTTCTGCGCCTTGAAGGGCGCCACCTTGTAGCCCTGGGCCCGGTACCAGGCGCACAGCGCCGTGGCCACCCAGCTTTTGCCAGCGCCACTGCTGGTGCCCAGCACCATGATGCAGCGCGCGCTCATGGCTGCGCGCTGCCCGCCAATGGCAACACCATGCGCGCCATGATGCGCTCCAGCGCCGAGCCCGCATCCGTACACAGCCCCGTGTGTACCGGTGAGGTCTGGATCATGCTGCTGCGCTTGGCCGTCAGCCAGTGGAAGCGCGCACGGTACGGCAGCTGGCCAATGGGCCCCGCCTCAGGCACGCCAGCGCAGATCGCCACAATGCTGCCCAGATGGCGGTAGACGATCTGCAGATCCACCTGCGGATCCAGCGCCAGCAGGCGCGCTTCATCGAGCGCCATGGCCGCTTGCAGGTAGCCACTGCGCTGGCAGGACACGATCACCCCCGCGTTGATGAACTCTTCTCGCTCGACCCGGGGCACCACGCGCACGATAGCGTAGTCATACACATCATGCGCGTGCATCGATGGCTCCTTGCAACCAACGGCCACGCGCTTGCAGGCGGGCCAGAAAATAATTCACGTAAGCGGCGCGGTGTGCCTGCGGATCGGCCAACAACGGGCTGCTGAGGTCTTCGGCCGCCTTGGCCAAAAAGCAGTCGGGCACCGTGGCCAGAATGGCCGTCAGCACCGGCTCGGTCAGCTGCGCGGCCAGCGTCTCGTCCACCTCGGCCAGCTGGCTGGCCTGGGCCAGCAGCACATGGTCGGCAATCGGGGCAAAGGGCTTGCCCGGGTCAGCCACCGTGCCATCCCAGGCATGGTGGAAGGTCAAGGTCGCGCCATGGTCAATCAGCCAGGGCTTGCGTTGCCACATCAGCATATTGGTGTTGCGGGCCGTGCGGTCCACATTGCTGACCAGCGCATCGAACCAGACCAGGCGCGAGGCGAAATCATCGCTGACCACGTCGACCGCAGGATCAAAATTGACCGAGCCGGGCAGGTAATCCAGACCCACATTGAGGCCATCACTGGCACGGATCAGGTCCTGGATCTCCGGATCGGGCTCGGTCTGCGCCAGTTTGGCGTGGAGCATGGCCAGCACGATCTCGGGCAGCGGCAGGCCCAGCGCGCGGGCAATGCCCCCGCAGATCAGCTCGCCCATCAGCGCGCGCACGCCCTGGCCAGCCCCCCGGAACTTGAGCACATACATGCCCAGATCGTCCGCTTCGACGACGGCCGGCATCGAGCCGCCCTCGCGCAGCGGCGTCACATAGCGCTCCACCAGTACGGTGCGCAGTTGCAAAGTTTGTAAATCCATACCAAATGGTAGCGGTTGCGGCATGTCCTCGCCGGGTTTATGCATCTGCAGCCAGCGACAGCCAGGCCCGCTCCAGCGCCGCCTGCGCCACCGGCGCCATCACGCCCAGGCGCACATGGCCGGGCAGGCCAAAGCTGCGGGCATCGCGCAGCTTGATGCCCTGGTGGCGCAGCGCAGCCAGGCGCACGGGCATATCGGCCTCGGCCAACGGCAAGCGCGCCACAAAGTAGTTGGCCTGGTGGCCGGGCAGCACCGCCCAGCCCAGGCGCTCGCACAGGTCCAGCTGCCGAGCCTTCCACTGGCGCAAGGTCTCCAGGCTGCGGGCCAGCCAGGCCTGCACCTCGGGTGTGACCCAGGCCTGAAGCATAGCCACCCCATGGGCACCTACCACCCACGAGGGCGCCAGCGCCCGCAGCGCATCGAGCTGAGCCTCTCCGATGCCTTCGGGCGCAATGGCATAGGCTGCCCGCACCCCCGTCATGCCCAGCGCCTTGTTGGGCGTCCACAGCTGCCACAGCGCCGCCATATCGCGCTGCGGCGCGGGGCCCTCCAGCCACAGCGGCCGGTAGGCGCAATCCAGCACCAGGCCGTGGTGGCTGGCATCCGCAGGCAAGCCTTGCCAAATGTCCTCTTCCCGGCCCAGCGGGCTGGATGGCTCACAGGCCCAGTGCAGGCCTTCGCCCCAAGTCGGGTTGCGCGCGCTGCTGCGCAGCCCCCACACCTCCGCCGCCTGGGCATAGTCGCCATAGCAATGTCTGGGCAGGCTCACCTGCGTGGCACCCTGGCGCAGCGCATGCTGGGTCAGGCGGTGGATCAGCTCGCTGCTGCTGCCGCCGATCAGCAGGCGCTCGGGCGCAACCGCATGAAAGGCCGCCAGCTGCAGGCGCAGGGCCGTGTAGTGCGGATCGGGGTACTGCGCCAGGTGCGCCGCCTGCAAGGCCGCCACCGCCTCCGGGCAGGGGCCGCAGGCATTGCGGTTGGTAGAAAAATCATGCGCCGGCACGCCCAAGGCGTCGGTGCCACCATGCTCTGTATCAGCCATGGGCCAACGCTCCTTGCGCCATTGCGGCGATTCCAATGTTTACGGCTAAACCCAGGGCCAGCAGCAAGGCGCACAGTGCCTGCGCCCCCACCACCCGGCCCGCCAAGGCCAGGGCCCGCTGCATATCGCCCGCCTGTGGCGGCCTGCCTTGCGGGTTGAGCTGGTACACCCCGGGTTTGGACAGCCGAACACCCAGCGCCCGCGCCATCGCGCCCATGGGCCAGCCGCCGTTGGGCGATGGCGTTACCGCCGCATCGCGCCGCAAACCGGACCAGGACAGCCCCCCGGCCAGCAGCGCCAGCCAGGCGGCCGTCATGCGGGCGGGCAAGCAATTCAGCACATCATCAGCCCGGGCGGCCCATTTGCCGGCCCATTGCCAGTGGCGGCGCTGCGCGCCCTGCCCGCGCCAGCCGGGGTAGCCCCACATGGCATCGGCCGTGTTAGCCAGGCGGTAGAGAGCAGCGCCCGGCAGGCCGGCCACCGCAAACCAGAACAGCGGCGCCAGCACCGAATCACTCAGGTTCTCGGCCAGGGTCTCGATCGCGCTCTCGCGCACCGTAGCAGCATCGAGCTGGCTGGTATCGCGGCTCACCAGCCAGGACAGGCGGGCACGGCCGGCTTCCAGAGACTCAGACAGCGCAGCCTCCACCGCCAGCACCTCGCTGCGCAGCATGCGCCAGGACAGCAGCGGTTTGAGCAGCAGACCCGCCAGCACCGCACCCAGCCACCAAGGCGCCAACTGCAGCAGCCACTGCAACGCCGCATAGACCAGCCAGGCGCCCGCTGCCAGCGCGCACCAGGCCAGCGCCGCCAGCACAAAGCGCCCATAAGCGCGCTCCTGCGCCTGGCGCGGCGCAATCGCCTGGCCCAGCAGGCCCAGCAGCTGGCCCATATAGACAACAGGGTGCAGCCGCAGCGGTGGCTCGCCCCAGAGCCAGTCCACCAGCAAGGCGACCAACACCGCCAGCAAGGCCGCCATTGGCGCCTGCCAGGGCATGTCCAGGCCAGCATGCGACAGGGCCCGGACCAGCTGCAGCACAGGGCTGCCACCGGCCAGCGCCAACTCCCACAGCCAGCCTGCCGTCATGGCTGCGGCCCTTTGTCCATCGAGGCATCCGCTCCAGCGTCCTGCCAGCACTCATCCATCAGCATGTCCTCCAAGGGTGCCCGGCTGGCCCAGCGCTCTTGCTGCAGCATGGGCTCGGCATAAAAGGCCTCTACAGGGCCCAGGCACAACACGGCCAACGGATGCGCGCCAGCAGGCATGGCCAGCAGCTGCGCCAGCGCCTGGGGTTCGAACAGCGATACCCAGCCCATCCCCAGCCCCTCGGCACGCGCCGCCAGCCACAGGTTCTGGATGGCGCAAGCCGTGCTGGCCACATCCATCTCGGGCAAGGTGCGGCGGCCAAACACATGGGCTTCGCGCCCGGGCGGCATGGCAACGACCAGCACCTCGGCCGCCTGCAGCACACCCTGCACCTTAAGCCGCATAAAGTCCGCCTCGCGCGCGCCCATCGCCTGGGCGGTGCGCAGGCGCTCTTCTTCGACCAGCGCATGGATGCGGCCGCGCATCTGCGCATCGCGCACGCGGATAAAGCGCCAGGGCTGCATAAAGCCGACGCTGGGCGCATGGTGCGCCGCCCGCAGCAAGCGCAGCAGGACGGCCTCTTCTACCTGGCCACCGGTAAAGTGGCGCATATCGCGCCGCTCATGGATGGCGCGGTAGACCGCTGCGCGCTCGGCCTCACTAAAGGCTGTCGCGGCAATGGTGGGGGCGTTGATGGGGACGGAGTCGGTGTCGCTCATGCCAGCAATCGGCTGCAGGGGCTCAGTCTTCAATGCCGCGCTGCGCAGGGATGCCAGCCTTGAAAGCGTGCTTGATCATCGTCATCTCGGTAACGGTGTCGGCCACATCAATGATCTCCTGCGGGCAGCGCCGGCCGGTGATGCAGACATGCACCTCCTTGGGCCGGGCGGCCAGGGTGTCCAGCACCTCCTGCAAGGGCAGCCAGCCGTAGATCAGCGGGTAAGTCACCTCATCGAGCACCACCAGGAAATACTCACCCGAGAGGATGGCTGCCTTGGCCTTCTCCCAGCCTTCGCGCGCCAGCTGGCCGCTGTGGTCGAGATCGCGGCTTTTCCAGCTGAAGCCATCCCCCAGGCCTTCGACCGGCAGTCCTACCTGCTCGGACAGGCGGTGCTCGCCAAACCGGGCCGTAGGCACCTTCATGAACTGGTAGACCTTTACCGCCTTGCCCCGGCCTGTTGCACGGAAGGCCAGGCCAAAGGCTGCCGTGGTCTTGCCCTTGCCATCGCCGGTGTTGACGATCACCAGGCCACGGCGCTCGCCCTCGGGCTTTTCATAAGGCTTTTCGCTGGGTGGCGTTTCAATCTGCATCGGAAGTCTTTCGTTGTTAGCTAGTGTCTTTGAATCTGGGCCAGGCCCAGCTTCGAATCAGGTTCGGCCCGCCCTCAAGGGCGTGCAGCGGTGCGCGGCAAGGCCATCCAGACGCCATCAATCGCACGCACCTGGATGCGGTGGTCAAACACCGCCTCCAGCGCGGCATGGGTAGCCGGGTCATCGCAGCGGCCCTGGTGCAGCACCCGGCCGACTTGCAGCACCAGCATATGGTCGGCCAGCAGCGCCACCGATATTTCATGGAGCACGCTGACCACGGTGGTGCCCTGCGCCGCCAAGGCCCGCACGCTGTCGACCCAGTCGGTCTGGTGCGGCGGGTCCAGGTTGGCCAGGGGCTCATCCAGCAGCAGTACCTGGGCCTGCACGGCCATGGCCCGGGCCAGCATCACCCGCTGGCGCTCGCCGCCCGAGAGCTCGGCCACCGGCCGGTGGCGCCAGTCCCAGGCATGCGCTTCGCGCAGGCATTGCTCGACGACGGCATGGTCTTGGCTGCTGGGCGCGGCAAACCAGGCCTGGTGCGGCAAGCGGCCCAGCATGGCCACATCCATCACGGTCAGCTCCTGCGTCACCACCTCGCCCTGGCCCAGCCAGGCCAGCGCCTGGGCGCGCTGCTTGCGCGGCCAGCGCTGCAAATCCTTGCCCAGCAGCGTTACCTGGCCTTGGCACTGCGCAGCGGGCCACAGCCCGCCCAGCACCTTGAGCAGGCTGGATTTGCCCGCGCCATTGGGGCCGACAATGCTGGTCCAGCCGCCTTTTGCAAACGCGGCGTTGACCCCTTGCAGAATCGGCCGCGCGTGCACGCCGGCATGGATATCGGTAGCGGCCAACGCGGCGGCGGTGTGCGCGGTTTGCATCAAATGCCTCCCACCGACCGCGTGCTGCGGTGCATGCGCCACAGCAGATAGCTGCCGCCCAATGCAGCGGTAAGCACGCCCACCGGCAACTCTTGCGGGGCCACCAGCCAGCGCGCCAAAATATCAGCCGCCAGCAGCAGCACGCCCCCCATGGCGGCAGCCAGCACGGTGCTGCGGCCATGGCCCACCTGCACCAAGCTGCGCACCAGGTGCGGGGCGGCCAGGCCCACAAAGGCAATCAGCCCCGTCTGCGCAACCGAGGTGCCCGTGGCCAGGGCCAGCACTGCCACCAGGCCGTAGCGCAGTGGCGCCAGCGGCAGGCCCAGGCTGGCGGCAGTCGCCTCGCCCAGGGTCAGGCCATCGAGTACCCGGGCGCAGCACCAGGTGGCCAACGCGCAGGCCAGCAGCACGGCAGCCATCAGCGCGCAGCCCTCCCAACCGACAAAGGCCGAGGTGCCCAGGGTAAAGGCCTGCATGGCCTGCAAAATATCGGGGTGGCGCAGCTCCAGCAGATCGCGCATAGCGCCCAGCACCACGCCAACGATCACGCCCGCCAGCAGCAGGCGCAAGGTGTTTTGCACATTGCGCGCCAGCACCACCGTCAGCGCCACCGCGCAGGCGGCGCCGACAAAGGCCATGCCGGTCATGCCCAGGCGGTAAAACAGATTGAGGCTGGTGACGGAGCCACCCAGCAGCACCAGGCCCAGCGCACTGCCCAAGGATGCACCCGAGGCACTGCCCAGCAAGTAGGGATCGGCCAGCGGGTTGCGAAACAGGCCCTGTGCCACGGCGCCCGCCAGGCCCAGCAGGCCACCGGCCAGCCAGGCGCCCAGCGAGCGCGGCAAACGGATATCGACCACGATCTGCCAGGAGGTCGGGTCGTCGCGCATGCGCAGCACACTCTCCCAACCCGTGCTGCCCACACTGGCGCCCACCAGCAACAGCAAGACGCTGAGCACTAGCAGCACCAGTGCCAGCCAGGCACTGCGGCGCAGACCGGGGGCAGCCTCGCGCAGCGCTGCGGATGCAGCTGTGTGCAGAGCGGCCATCAGCGCGCCACCGCAGCCTTGCCCGGCGCCTTGTCGGCCAGGCAGCGCGCCATCAGCGCCGCCGCCTGGGCCATGCGCGGGCCGGGTCGCACAATCGCGAAGGACTCTTCATCCGTGAACACACAGACCCGCCCGGCCTTCACGGCCTGGAGGTTGTTCCAGCCCGGGTAACTGGTAGCAGCCTGCATGCTGCGGTTGCCCAGCATGATCACATCGGGTTGGGCGCGCAGCAAAAACTCCGGGCTCAGCCGGGGAAAGGGGCCCAGCTCGGCGGGCACCACGTTGTCCACGCCCAGCTGGGTCAGGGTCTCGCCAATAAAGGACTGGGGGCCGGCCGCATAAGGGCCACGGCTCACTTCAAAGTACACCCGGGTATGGCGCGTCCGCTCGGGCAGATCGCGCACCACCGCATCAATGCCCGACTCCAGCGCGCGCCAGACCCGGTCCGCGCCCTGCGCCTGCGGCACACCCATCAGCTGGCCCAAGGTGCCCAGTACCCGGTGGATATCGGCCTTGGATTTGACATCCAGCGCCACCACCTTGAGGCCCAGGGCCTGCAAGCGCTCGGCCGCCTTGGAGGCATCCGACAGCAGCACCACATCGGGCTTGAGCGCCACGACCGACTCCACACTCGGGTCTAGCCCCCCGCCCACCACGGGCAGTTTTTTGACCGAGGCGGGCCAGTCCGAATAGCGGTCTACCCCCACTAGACGCTCGCACAGGCCCAGCGCGCAGGTGCTCTCGGTGAGGGATGGCAAGAGGCTGACAATGCGCTGGGGCGGCTTGTCCAGCTGCACCTTGCGGCCCCGGTCATCGACGATGCCGATGGGGGTGACCAGGTCCTGGTCCTTCCAGACCGGTGCATTGGCAAAGGGTTGGAGGCGCAGTTCATCGACACTGGCAGAAGGCGCTGCCTGTGCCAAGGGCCCTGCGGCCATGCCCGCAGCACAAGCCAATGCCAGGGTCCATGCTTGCCGCAGCATCCGTTGGGGCGCAAAAATAGAAACCATCATTTCATCTGCAGCGGCAAGCCCGCGGCCATCAGTTGTACGCGGTTGCAGGCCGCTGCCGCTTGCTGGTTGAGCAGGCCCAGCGCATCGACAAAGGCGCGCACTTCGCGGCCCATCGGGATGACACCCAAGCCAATCTCATTGCTGACCAGAATGACGGGGCCCGGCGCGGCCTGCAAGGCAGCGATAAAGGCATCGCACTGGGCCTGCCAGGCCTGCGCTGGTTCGAGCGGTGAGGGCTCCATCGGCATCAGCCAGTTGGTGAGCCACAAGGTTAGGCAATCGACCACCAGCAGGTGCTCGGGCCGGCTGATGGCTTGCAACAGCTGGGCCACGTCGCGTGGTGCTTCCAAAGTCGCCAGATCTGGCACACGGGCACGGCGGTCTCGCTGGTGGCGCGCAATGCGCTCCTGCATCTCCACGTCATACGCGGTGCCGGTGGCAATCAGACTGGCGCTGCGGCTGGCATCCGTTTGCAGCCAGGCGCGTGCCAGCAGCTCAGCCTGGCGCGATTTGCCCGATTTTTGCCCGCCCAGCAGCAGCAGCTTCAGCGGTGCGCCATCGACTTGGAAAATAGATGCATCCATGCCGCGCATCTTAGGCGTTCAGCGCCACGGCCTGCCAGGCCTGCGGATCGACCACGGGCATGTCCACCCCCAGCAAGGCGGCCACCGCCTGCGGGCAAGAAGGAAACCAGGCATGGAAGTAGCTGGCATGGATGCTGCCCTGCCGGTAAACGGCCTCGCCCTTGCCGCTGTCGGCCGCCTGGCCTGGCCGGCTGCTGCGCGCCACTTCCAGGGCCTCGCTCTGCAATTTGGAGTAGTGAAAGGTGTGGCCGCGCAGCATGCCCCAGGGCGTCAACAGCTGCTGCATGCCCAGGCCCGCCAGGCGCTGCTGCATCACCGCCTGCGCCGGTAGCAAGCCCCATAGGCTGTGCCAACGGCTTTCCAGATCAGTGAGGCCTTCGGCCAGCGCCACCATGCCGCCGCATTCGGCCCAGACGGGCTTGCGCTGCTCCAGGTGGGCCTGCAGATCGAGCTGCAAGCCCGCATTGGCTTTGAGCGCATGCAGGTGCAGCTCGGGGTAGCCACCTGGCAACCACAGCGCATCACAGGCAGGCAGGCGCTCCCCTGCAATCGGCGAGAAAAAGGCCAGCTCAGCCCCCATGGCCTGCAGGCATTCCAAATTGGCGGTGTAGATAAAGCTGAAGGCGGCATCGCGCGCGACCGCAATGCGCCGCCCGGCCAGCCAGGCCGGCAGCGCAGGGGCTTGGGCTGGCGCCTCAAACACCACGCTCCAGCGTTGCTGCCACTGCGCCCAGTCCAGCTGGCCCAGGGGCGTTTGGGCCAGCACATCGGCTGCGGCATCCAGGCGCTCGGCGGCATCATGCAGCTCATGGGCGGCCACCAGGCCCAGGTGGCGTTCGGGCAGCAGATTGGCACGGGGCTTGGCGGCATCCAGGCTGATCTGGTGCATGGCACCCAGCCACAGGGCCGGGTCGCGCAGGCCGCCGCGCAGCATCTCGCCGTGGTGGGCGGTGGCCACGCGGTTGGCCAGCACACCGGCCAGCTTCAGGCCCGGGTCGTAGTGCTGCAAGCCATGGGCAATGGCACCAAAGGTGGCGGCCATGGCCGATGCATCCACCACCACCACAGCAGATATGCCCAGCGACTTGGCCAGCTCGGCGGCGCTGTTGGCGCCGTCAAACAAGCCCATCACGCCTTCGATCAGCAGCACATCATTGCTTTGCGCTGCCTGGAACAGGCGGGCACGCACGTCGGCTTCGCCATTCATCCAGCGGTCCAGCGCATGCACTGACTGGCCACTGGCCAGACGCAGCCACTGCGGGTCGAGAAAATCCGGGCCGCATTTGAACACCTGCACCCGCCGCCCTTGCCGCGCATGCAGGCGCGCCAGGGCCGCTGTCACTGTTGTCTTGCCCTGTCCGGATGCGGGCGCTGCAATCAGCAGTGCCACGCATGGGGCCGTTTGGGCGTCCTGAACCGTCATGTCTGTCATCGCTGGCTTATCCCCTCTGCGCTCAGCGCGGCATCCACTTCACACCCACATACACGCTGCGCCCTTCGGTGGCATAGGTGCGTGCGGTCTGGTAGCGCTTGTCCGCCAGGTTGTTGATCCGGGCGATCAGGTTGACATCCTTGACCACCTCGGTCTGCGCCGACAGGTTGAACAAGGTGTAGCCGCCCAGCACATTGGTGTTGGCCGCATTGTCAAAGCGTTTGGCACTGGTCTGCAGGTCGGCGGCCCAGGTCCATCCTGCTGCACGGGTCTCGGCGCCCAAGGTGGCATAGCGCTTGGCGCGGCGCGCCAGCAGCTTGTCGTTTTCGGTATCGCGCGGGTTCTGGAAGTCGACCGAGCCATGCAGGTTGAAGGCGCCCAGCTTGGTGGTGGCGGCCAGGGTAATGCCCTCCAAGCGCGCCTTGCCCACATTGGCATAGCAGCCGAACTTGCTGTCGCAGCTACCAGCCGACGAGAAGTTGATCAGGTTGGTGATCCGGTTGCGGTAAGCCGTGGCCGAGAAGCTATCGGCACCTTGCGCCCAGCGCAGGCCCAGTTCGGCATTGCGGCTTTTCTCGGGCTGCAAGGATGCATCGCCGTATTCGCTAAAGCGCTGGTAGAGCGTGGGCACACGGAAGGCGGTACCCACGGTCGCCGTGGCGCGCCAGTTCGTCGCAAAAGCGTAGCCGTAGGCGGCGCTGCCGGTGGTCTTGCCGCCAAACTCGCTGTCGTCATCGCGGCGCAGGTTCAGCTGCACGGTGTGGGGGCCGCTGTTCATGCCGTAACCCAACGCCAGCGCATTTTGGTGGCGGTCGCGGTCAATGCCGTCATTGGTCAGCGCGTCGTCGCGGCGCTCCAAGGCGGCCGTCGCGGTGTGGATGCCTTGGCGCCACTCGTTTTGGAACAGGACGTTGTGCAGGCGGGTATCGGTCTTGTAAGGCGACGGCCGGGTCTCGTAAAAGTCGCGCGACTCGCTGATCTGCAGCTTGGTGCTGTAGTGATCCGTCCATTGCGCATGCCAGTTCAGGCCCAGCGCATGCATCTTATTGAGGCTGCGGTCGTCCTCGGTCAGGCTGTTGTCATAGCCCGAATTGACATCGCTGGCCAGCAAGGTGGCTTCCACCCGATGCTGGCGGTTGATCTGGTAGCCCAAGCGACCACTGACGGCATTGCTGCGGTAGTCGTCCTTGTCCGGGTTGGCAGTTGCCACAGTGCGCGCATTGAAGCCGTCAGTCTGCGAGCGGTTCAACCCCAGCGCGTAATCCCAGCCGTTTGCACCGCCAGAGATACCGGCCTCGGCCGTGAACGTGGCCCGGTTGCCAAAGCCCAGGCCCACATAGGGCTGGGCGGGGCCTTCGCCCTTCTTGGTGAAAATCTGCACCACGCCGCCCATGGCATCCGAGCCATATACGGCAGCGGCCGGGCCGCGCAACACCTCGATGCGGTCGATCAAGGCCAGGGGTATGGATTGCCAGGAGGCGCCGCCGGTCGATTGCGAATCCATGCGCACGCCATCAACATAGACGGCGGTGAAGCGCGAATCCGCGCCGCGCAGAAACACGCTGGTGGCCGTGCCTGGCCCGCCATTGCGGGTGATCTGAATACCTGGCACCCGCGCCAGCACATCGGCCACGCTGCCGGGGCCCTGCCGCGCAATGGTCTGCGCGTCGATGATGGACATGTCTGCTACCAGGTCAGACAGCGGCTGGGCAATGCGGTTGGCGGTTACCACCATCTCTTGCAGGTTTTTACCCTCTGTTTCCAAGGCAGCTTGGGCCTGCGCGGACAGCGCGAAAAACGGCAGCGCCGACGCCACGGCCAAGGCCATGACGGAGCGGGGGTTGAGAATGGTGAGACCGGGAGTAAACGCAGGACGCGCGCAAGGGCGTGTCAAAAGCATCAAGGGCAACATGGACTGAGCTGGCGATAAACCACCCCGCGCCAGCCTCCCCGCCGGCAATGGGGAACACAGAAGCCGCCGCAGCCCTTAGGCGCGCGCCTCCACTATGTTGGCCGGTATCCGGGCTGGCGATGACACAGCGCGCGCCTTCCCAAACACTTGTTCAAGGTATTCAGTGGCATAGTTGCGGCTGTGGATGGCACAAAAGCCAACCATCGCTTACCGTTGCGGGGGCAGCGCAGGTTGCGTTGGGCTTGTATGGCACAAGCCCCGCTCCTGCTTCCCGTTGAACTGCCCCCATGTGAACCACCAGGGCGAGCACCAACGGGTACAATTTTAGCGTTAAACCCATTGCGAACTTACGAAGACTGTCTCTCTATGGCCACTACGCCTTCTATGGATCTGATGCTTGAGCGGGTGGAGGCACTGCTGAGCCAGCATGAGGCTTTGCAACGCTCCCATGCCCAATTGCAAGAGCAAGTCACCACCCTGACCCAGGAGCGTGACTCCCTCCAATCGCGCCTGACAGCGGCCCGCGCCCGCGTGGATGCGCTGATCGAACGCCTGCCCAAGACCTTTGACCAGGACGAATGATGAAGCAGCTTGAAGTACACATCATGCAGCAAAGCTATATGCTGGGCTGCCCCGAAGGCCAGGAAGCACGCCTGCTGGCCGCCGTCAAGCATGTCGATGGGGCCATGAGCGGCATCCGCGACGCGGGCAAGATCCGTGGCCGCGAGCGTATCGCCGTATTGGCGGCACTCAATGTGGCCTTTGATCTGCTGGACCTGCAGGTACAGAACAGCGAACTGAGCCAGACCACCGATGCCTTGCAGGCACAAGCTGCCGCGCAATCTGCGGCCATGGCCGAGGCGCAATCAGCCCCTGGCCCGCAAGCGACGCTGGACTGGGATGAGCCGCGTCTGCAATCCGTCATGCAGCGGCTCGATGCCGCGCTGGCACCAGCGCAGGCCCAGACCGCAGCAGCGACCCCCACCAGCCCTTGATGGACAGCGGCAGGCGAACGCTAACACCAGATTGCAACGCCCCGCAATGCCTTGGCTAAAAATACCGGCCTACACATTCTGCAGTCTGTGTAGGCCGCTCTCTTTTTTGACCAATCTGAGCACATTGGCATGCAGTTTTCACAAGCGCGGCGGGCATGAGCCATTACAATGGAGACGTTCGCAGCCCCTCTGGGCTTTATAGTTCCTTGAACCAATGCTCTTTGAGCAGGGCTTGGTATATCACCTATTGAGCGTGATCGTCTCGCGTCAGATGAACCCAACGATAGGTTGCCCTCGCCCACCTGAACCCCCGGTTCAGGATGCCGGTCCAGGGGATCCGCTGCGAACACCTTATTTACCCGGGCAGGCTGCTCGCTCTGTCTTCTCCTCTCCGCGACAGCGGGGTTTCAGGCCACCTGTTTCAGGTGGCCTTTTTACTGTGCACCATGACTGATCCCCTCGTTTTGCTGCCGCTGTCTTTTCTGGGCCTGATTGGCGGTTTTCTGGCTGGGCTGCTGGGCATTGGCGGCGGCATGGTGCTGGTGCCCTTCATCACCTACATCCTGGGCACCCAGGGCGTGGCGCCCGAGCTGGCAATCAAGATGGCGATTGCCACCTCGATGGCGACCATCGTCTTCACCTCCCTATCCAGCGTGCGGGCCCACCACCAGCATGGCGCCGTGCGCTGGGATCTCGTCAAACGCCTGGCCCCCGGCATTGTGCTGGGCGGCCTGATTGCCAGTCTGGGCATCTTTGCCGTGCTCAAAGGCAGCTACCTGGGCCTGTTCTTTGGTTTGTTCATCGGTTACTCGGCATTGCGCATGTTCCGCAAACCCAACAGCAAGGCCATGCGCAGCATGCCAGGCACGGCAGGGCAGCTGGCCGCCGGCGGCGTGATTGGCGGCCTCTCGGGCCTGGTGGGCGCGGGCGGCGCCTTTATCAGCGTGCCCTTTATGACCTGGTGCAGCGTGCCCATGCACAATGCCGTGGCCACCAGCTCGGCGCTGGGTTTTCCGATTGCGGTCACCAATGTGCTGGGCTTTATGGTGGCGGGTCTGCATCTGCAAGGCCTGCCTCCCCATTCGCTGGGCTACATCTGGCTGCCGGGCCTGGCCGCCATTGCCACATGCAGCGTGCTGACGGCGCCCCTGGGTGCCCGCGCCGCCCACCGGCTGCCAGTGGGACAGCTCAAGAAGATTTTTGGCGGCATCTTGCTGTGCCTGGCGGTTTACATGCTCTACAAGAGCCTGGCGGCCTGGCAGGGCTGAGCACCTGTTCTCAGCCTGCCCGCCGCTTAGATGATGCGCGAAAAACGCGCCCGGTTGCGGTCGGCCTGCAGGTTCTTGTCGAACACCATGGCCACGCCGCGCACAAAATACCAGCCTAGCTCCGTCACGCAGATGGACTCATCACTCAGCTGCACCAGGCCTTGCACCTGCAGCTCGCGCAGCTGGGCCAGCTCGGCGGCAAAATACTGCTGAAAATCAATCAGCCAAGCCTGCTCTATCGACTCCATCGCCAGGCTGCCCTGGCACATCAGGCCCATGATGACTGCGCGGCGCAGCAGGTCGTCGCGCGTCAATGCCAAGCCGCGCACCACAGGGATCTGGCCCTGATCAATCAGGTCGTAGTACTCCTCCAGGGTCTTGGCATTTTGGCTATAGGTGGGGCCTATACGGCCGATCGCCGATACCCCCAAGGCCATCAGATCGCAATCGGGCTGGGTGCTATAGCCCTGAAAGTTGCGGTGCAAGCGCCCCTGGCGCTTGGCCACCGCCAAGGCGTCTTCAGGCAAGGCGAAATGGTCCATGCCTACATACACATAACCGGCACCTTCCAGCGCGGACAGCGCCTGCGCCAGCATGGCCAGCTTGTCGCCCGGGCTGGGCAGATCCTCCGCCTGGATGCGGCGTTGCGGCTTGAAGCGCTCGGGCAAGTGCGCGTAGGCATACAGCGCAATGCGGTCGGGCCGCAGCGTGTTGACCTGCTCCATCGTGCGGGCAAAGCTCTGCGGGCTTTGCAGGGGCAGACCATAGATCAGATCGATATTGATAGATTCAAAGCCAATTTCGCGCGCCTGTGCCACCAGCGCAAACACCTGGTCAGCGGGCTGCTCGCGGTGCACGGCCTTTTGCACCAGTGGGTCAAAATCCTGCACACCAAAGCTCAGGCGGTTAAAGCCCAGCAGGTACAGGTGCTGCAGGCGCTCACGGCTGACGGTGCGCGGATCGACCTCGATCGAATACTCGCCACCGGGCTGCAGCACAAAGCGCTGTTTGACCATGTCCATCAGGCGGCTGAGGCCCTGGTCGGTCAAGAAAGTGGGCGATCCACCGCCCAAGTGCAACTGGCTGATGGTGGGGCGGGCGCTGACATGGGCCAGCTGCAGATCCAACTCGCGCTCCAGGTAATCCAGGTACTCATCGGCCCGCTCGGCATGCTTGGTGATGATCTTGTTGCAGGCGCAGTAGTAGCACAGCGACGCGCAGAACGGCACATGCACATACAAGGACAGCGGCGCCAGCCTGCCCGCCAGGCCGGTGCCGCGTTGTGCCAGCGCCTGTTTGTAGGCATCCGCAGCAAAGGCTTCAACAAATCGGTCTGCGGTAGGATACGAGGTGTAACGGGGGCCGGGAACGTCAAAGCGGCGCAGCAGTTCAGGGGTCAGGGAAATCATGTTTCTTCTTCCTAGCGGACGCCCCAATGTGCCCCAAGGCCCGCCACGCGTCCTTGATGTACATCAAGAAGCCTATTGGCGCCTGCACGCACAATAGGCGCATCCAAGGAACGTCGTTCCTATCTGAATAGTTGTTCACGGGTATTGATACATGACATCCAACTCCATCAAAGTAGCGTGCTCCAGCTGCAATTTGCGCGAGCTGTGCATGCCCGTGGGACTGTCGTCCGAACAGATGGAGCGCATCGACGAGATCGTGGCCACGCGGCGCAAGATCAAGCGCGGCAGCGCGCTGTTCCGCAATGGCGAAACTTTCACATCCTTGTATGCGATACGCACCGGTTTCTTCAAAACCAGCATCGCCACCGAAGATGGCCGTGACCAGGTCACCGGTTTTCAAATGGCCGGCGAGATCATCGGGCTGGACGGCATCGTCAACGACCGCCACTCCTGTGACGCGATTGCGCTGGAAGATGCCGAAGTCTGCGTGATGCCCTACTCCTCGCTTGAAGAGCTGTCGCGTGAAGTGACCGCCCTGCAGCACCATGTACACAAGGTCATGAGCCGCGAGATCGTGCGCGAGCACGGCGTCATGCTGCTGCTGGGCAGCATGCGCGCCGAAGAGCGCCTGGCCGCCTTCTTGCTGAATCTGGTGCAGCGCCTGCATGCCCGGGGCTTTTCGCAGCATGAGCTGATCCTGCGCATGACCCGCGAGGAAATCGGCAGCTATCTCGGCCTGAAGCTGGAAACCGTCAGCCGCACTTTCTCCAAGTTTGCCGAGGAGAACATCATCGAGGTCAAGCAACGCCATGTGCGTATTCTGGACACCGACAAGCTCCAAGGGCTGATCAACACCCAGGCCTGCACGGCCTGAGCGCTGTACAGCGCTGCAGCGGCACAAACGCGGTCTGATCTGACATCCACGGCCGCCGCAAGGGGCGATGCTCGGTGGTGAACCCCGGCAAGGCTGCACGCCCTGCCCCATCTGTCATGAAAGGAGCCTGCCATGTACCAACATATTCTGCTTGCCACTGATGGCTCTGCGCTGTCCGAGAAGGCCGTGCAACACGCGCTGGCGCTGGCCAAACTGAGCCACGCCCAAGTCACCGCCGTCAACATCTCGCCCAACTACCCACGCAGCTACTTCGAGGGCAGCACCATGCAGAACCCCGATGACATTGCCCGCATCGAGCAAGGCTGGGAGCGCGCCGCCCAAGGCGTCGTCGACAAGGTGGTGGCCGAAGGCGCTGCAGCCGGTGTGCCCATCAAGACCTTGGTGATCAAGTCCGACCTGATCGCCGAAGCGTTGCTGGAGACGGCGCAAAAGGAAAACTGCGACCTGATCGTCATGGCCTCGCACGGCTACCGGGGCTTAAAGCGCCTGCTGCTGGGCAGTGAGACCCAGCATGTGCTGACCCATGCCACCATTCCGGTGCTGGTGCTGCGCTGATCGCCGCATCAACCACAGGCCCCCAATAGCAAACCCTCGCCTGCCGCAGCTTCTGAGCTGCCACAGCGCGAGGGTTTTGCCATGGCGGCGCAGGCCGCCTTCATAGGCGCATCAGCCCTTGAACAGATCCTGGTACTGGTCGCGCAGCAGGTTCTTTTGCACCTTGCCCATGGTGTTGCGCGGCAGCTCCGCCACAACAAAACAGCGCTTGGGGATCTTGAAATTGGCCAACTGCTTTTTCAAGGTGGCGACGATGCCATCGGCATCGAGTGGCTGGCCCGGCTTGGCAATGACGACGGCCACGCCCACCTCGCCAAAATCGGGATGCGGCACCCCTACCAAGGCGCTTTCGGCCACGCCAGGCAAGTCGTTGATAAAGCCCTCGATCTCCGCCGGGTAGACGTTGTAGCCGCCGGAGATGATCAGGTCCTTGCTGCGGCCGACAATGGTCACATAGCCGCGCGCGTCGATCTTGCCCACATCCCCGGTCTTGAACCAGCCGTCGGCGGTGAACTCCTGCGCAGTCTTCTCGGGCATGCGCCAGTAGCCGCTGAACACATTGGCGCCTTGCACCTGGATATGGCCGATCTCGTCGGCACCCAGCGCCTGGCCGTCATCGCCCTGCACCCGCACACCTACGCCTGGCAGCGCAAAACCCACCGTACCGCCCCGGCGCTCATCCTGGCCGCCATGGCGGGCATCGGCCTGGTAGGGGTTGGAGACCAGCATGATGGTCTCGCTCATGCCATAGCGCTCCAAGATGGTGTGGCCGGTGCGGGTCTGCCAGTCGCGGAAGGTCTCGATCAGCAACGGGGCCGAGCCCGAGATGAACAGGCGCATGTGCTGGGCCGCCGCCTTGGTCAGCCCAGGCTCGGCCAGCAGGCGCACATACAAGGTCGGCACCCCCATAAACACCGTTGCCCGCGCCATGGCAGCAATCACCGCCTTGGGCTCGAACTTAGCAAACCAGACCATCTTGCTGCCATTGAGCAAGGCCGCATGGATGGCGACAAACAGGCCATGCACATGGAAGATCGGCAGCGCATGGATCAGCACATCGCCCTTTTTCCAGCCCCAGTAGTCCTTGAGCATGACGGCATTGCTCAGCAGGTTGCCATGGCTCAGCATCGCGCCCTTGCTGCGCCCAGTGGTGCCGCTGGTGTAGAGGATGGCAGCCATGTCGTCGGCCGATTTCTGCGCGGGCGTGTGCGAATCGGCGCAGTGCACCGCACGCTCCAGCAGGGTGCCGCTGCGGTCATCGCCCAGGGTGAACACGCTTTGCGTGCCGCACTGAAAAGCGATCTTGGAGACCCAGCCAAAATTGGCCGGCGCGCAGACCACAACAGCCGGCTCGGCATTGGTGACAAAGTACGCGATCTCGGCACTTTGGTAGGCGGTGTTGAGCGGCAAAAACACATGGCCCGCCCGCAAAGTGGCCAGGTACAGCGCCATGGCTTCGACCGACTTTTCCACCTGCACCGCTACGCGGCTACCAGGGGGAATGTTCAGCGAGTCCAGCAGGTTGGCGATGCGCGCACTCATGCGGTCCAGGTCGCGCCAGCTGTAGTTCAGCGGCTCGCCGCTGGCCGTGGTGGTCTCAACGGCGATGGCATCCAGATCCTGGGGGAAGGCCGCGCGCAGTGCGCAGAACAGGTTGTCGTTGGTCATGTTTGTCTACTTGGTTGGTGGTATCCCTGGGCGCCTGCGGCCTGGGCGGAGGCCAGCGCAGGCGCCGTCAAAACTGGGGGGTCCTTTTGGCGACAAAGGCGGCAATGCCCTCGCGGTGTTCTGCCGAATCGGCATAGGCATAAGGCTGCTGCAGCACCGGGGCCTGGGCATCGCCCTCGGCCTGCGCGCGCAGCAGCTGCTTAGTCATGCGGGCCGCCTGGGGCGCCAGGCCGCAGATGCGGGCAACGCTGCGCTCCAGCTGCGCCTGCAGATGGGCGGCGGGGTGGACCTGGCTCAAAAAGCCGGAGGCCAGCATCTGGTCGGCACCAAACACGGCCGCCTCCAGCAGCATCTGCCGCGTCTTGGCAGGCCCCAGCTGGCTCAGCACCAGCGCGGCCTCCTTGGGTGCCATCGGAAAGCCCAGCTTGGCAATCGGTGCCCCAAACTGGGCCGTGTCTGCCGCCAGGCGGGTGTCGCAGCAGCTGGCCAGCTCCATACCGGCGCCCATGCAGGCGCCCTCAATGGCGGCGACCAGGGGCACATCGCATTGCAGCATGGCATGCAGCGCCGGCCAGACCTCGCCCTCGTGAAAGGCGGCCAGGCTGTCTTCTGCAAAGCGAAAGTCCGCATATTCCGAGATATCACCGCCCGCGCAAAAGGCCTCGCCCTCGCCTTGCAGCACGATGCAGCGCAGGCCCGGCTGGCGCTGCACGTCCTCAAACACGCTGCGCAGCTGCCGCCACATGGCGCGTGACATGGCATTGCGCTTGCCCGGATGGGCCAACACTACGCGCAGCGCCTGCGCGCCGGCCACTGGCTCGCCCGCCGTCCATGCTTCTACCCGAACCTGGCCCGTCATCTGTTCGCTCCTGCTGTCATTCAATCTTGGCGCCGGAGGCCTTGACCACCTCGGCCCAGCGCTTGACCTCGTCGGCCACAAAGGCGGCAAACTGCGGCTGCGTCATGCTGCCATATTCCGCGCCATTCTTAGCCCAGATGGCCTTGATTTCTTCGGAGGCGCCCATGCGCTTGGCCTCGTCAAACATGCGCGCCTGCAGCTCGGGCGGCGTGCCCTTGATGGCCCAGAGGCCGTACCAGGTGGTCACGTTGTAATCGGGCAGGCCCACCTCGGCGGCACAGGGCACATCGGGCAGCGAAGGATTACGCTGGTTGCCCGAAACCATCAGGCACTTGATGCGCCCGGCCGCAATGTGCGCAGCCGACGAGCCCAGGCCGTCGAAGAGCATGTCTACATTGCCCGCAATCAGGTCCTGCAGCGCCGGGCCCGCGCCTTTGTAGGGGACATGCAGGATGTCGGTCTTGCTCTGGATCTTGAACAGCTCACCGGCCAGGTGGTGGCTGGTGCCGGCACCGGCCGAGGCAAAGCTCATCTTGCCGGGGTTGGCCCTGAGCTGGGCCAGCAGCTGCTGCATGTTGGCAGCGGTCACCCGCTTGGGGTTGACCACCAGCACCTGCGGCACCGTGGCCAGCAAGGCCAGCGGCACCAGGTCCTTCTGGATGTCGTAATCGAGCTTGGGATAGACCGAGGGGGCAATCACATGGTGGGTGCCGCCCATGAAGAAATGGTAGCCATCGGCTGACTGGCGCGCCGCAAAGCTGGCCCCGAGGGTGCCGCCTGCGCCGCCTTTGTTGTCGATCACCAGGGTCTTGCCCGAGATTTTCGAGAACTGCGAGGACAGCGGCCGCGCAAAGGCATCGGTGCCGCCCCCTGCCGGAAAGGGCACCACCCAGGTCACCGGCTTGGCCGGCCAATCCCTAGCGGCTGCGGTGTTGGCCCAGCTCCAGGCGGGCAGCGCCGTGCCGGCCATGCCGGCGGCCAGGCCTACCAGGGTTCGTCTTCTGGATGAGGACGGTGTATAGCTCTTGGTCATCTTGTCTCCTAACGGTTATTTTTAAGATCCACGCACACCCGCCTGCGCGCGCCGACAGCAACGCACAAGCCCTGGGTGGTCAGCAAAGCGTGCCCAGCACCCAGGCTGCGGCCCTTATGGGGGCCTGCAGCTCTCACCAGGCCAGCGCAGCGCTCGGGGGGCGCCATGCTGGCCTACCATCCTCAAAAACAGCTTTAGACCTTGGCCAGCGCCTCGATGCCCGATGACACCGGGATCTTGCCCTGGGCCAGCAAATTGCGGTGCTTGTCCAGGCGCTTGAGGTCGTACAGGTAGTTCACCATCAAGCCGTAGGACTGCTTGATGCCCTTGACGGAGGTGTCACCGGCCCAGTTCAGGCGCTCGACCCGCGAGCCATTGCCCAGATGAAAGCGCGCCACGGGGTCCACCGGCTTGTCCTGCACCAGGCTCTTGCCCAGGTAGCGGGCAGCGGCATACAGCAGCAGCTTGGCCACGGCGTCATCTGCTTTCAGCTTGGCCGGTTGCTCCAGCGCGGCCAGCCAGTCGGCGACGGTCGGCTCGGCCTTATCCAGCGCCTTGCCCACATCGGCGCGCAAGCGTTTGTCGGCAGCGTCCCAGACCTCGGCTGCATGCTTGCCCAGCCAGCTGCGAAAGCCGGGGATCGGCGACAAGGTGGCGAACTGGCGCAGCTTGGGAAACTCCTGCAGCAGCTGCTCCACCACAGTCTTGATCAACGAATCGCCAAAGCTCACACCGCGCAAGCCTGTCTGGGTGTTGCTGATCGAGTAAAAAATCGCCGTGCTAGCCTTGTTCACATCAGTGGCGGCGGCGGCCTCATCCAGCAGCGGCGCAATGCTGTCGGACATCTTGTCCACCAACGCGACTTCGACAAAGATCAACGGCTCATTGGGCAGGCGCGGGTGGAAGAAGCCATAGCAACGGCGGTCACTGTCCAGGCGGTTTTTCAGGTCGGTCCAGCTGCGGATGTCGTGCACCGCTTCGTACTTGATGAGCTTTTCGAGCAAGGACGCGGGCGAATCCCAGCTGAGGCTGCGCAGCTCCAAAAAGGCGATGTCAAACCAGGTCGAGAACAGGTATTCCAGGTCAGCATCGACGGCGACCAGCCATTCATGGCTCTTGAGCTGGGGCAGCATCTGCGCGCGCAGATCGAGCAAAAACCGCATGCCCTGCGCGGGCACGGCAAAGCGCTGCAGCAGGCGCATGCGCGGTGTCTGCAAGGCCTTGCGCAGCTGGCGCTCCGCAGCGGCCATGCCTGCGGTGCCCACCGCATCTTCATAGCGCTGGCGGGCCTGGCCGATCTTGGCCACATCGGGCACAAACTGCTCGCACAGCAGGCGCCAGCAGTCCATGCGCTGCTCGGGCTGGGCGGTGGCATACCACTGCATCACCGGCTCGGCCAGGCGGCCCCCTTCGGCGTCGCTCACTTCGCTGGCAGCCACGGCCTGCAGATCAGCCAGCAAGCGGCGCAGCTCGCGCGGCGACAGCGCCTCATTGCCCCGGCGCAAGGTGGCCTTGAGGCGCTCGGTGGTGCTGCGCTCGCCCTCCGGCGGGCTGCTGCTGCCCAGCTCGGTAGGAATGCCGACCGAGCGCAGCCAGGCCGCGCTTTTTTGCAGCCAGCTGTTGGCGGCGCTGTCCACGGCAGTGGCTGGCGAAGTGTCGGTAGCGGAGGTCATAAAGCAATCCTTGACAGTGAGAGAGGGGTCATGCGCAGCAGGGCCTTGCGCTGCTGCAGCAAATGGTTGCGCATGGTGTGTTCTGCGGCATCGGCATCGCCGCTGAGCATCACGGCATAGAGATCGAGGTGCTCCTGCAAGCTCGCCTGCAGACGGCCCGGCGCACGCAGCTGCTGCAGCCGGGCCAGACGCAGAATGCGGCGCAGATCGGCAATCGCCTGGGCCAGCCAGCGGTTGTCGGCCAGGGTGATGAAGGCCTCGTGGATCTGGTAGTTCATGCGGTAGTAGCCGGCAATATCGCCAGCCTGCGCGTACTGGCTGAGCTGCTCGTGCATCACATCGAGCACGGCCCGGTCGGCGCTGCTGAGCTTTTTGGTGGCTTCATAGGCGGCACGGCCTTCCAGCAGCGCAATCACCGGAAAGATGTCGTCCAGATCACGGTCGGTAATCGTCTCTACAAAGCAGCCCCTGCGGGGTTCATGGCGCAGCAGGCCTTCAGACACCAGCAATTTGAGCGCCTCGCGCAAGGGAGTGCGCGATACGGCCAGCTGCTCGCACAAGGCCTTCTCGTCCAGCAACTCACCACCCGCCAGGGTGCCGGCAAAAATCAAATCCCGCACCTGGGTCGCTACGGTGTCATGCAAAGGCTGTGCGGCAAGCGCCATCCATTCACTCCTTGATTCGCTAAAGGGACCTTAAAGACACCCGGCTGAAGCAGGCGGGGTGCGAAGGGCCAGAGATCCCATGCCAGACCCGAGCGCCCTTGGACCCTTGAGCCCATGCGTCCAATGCGTCCCTGCGCCCATGCCATGCCTCTGGCTGTAATTATGAGAAATTACAGAGAATTTCGACACCCGTGTTAATACCCAGTGACCACTTTTAGCAGCGACAGCCTGCCCTGGTTGCCACCGCAGACGCAAAAAAGCAGGCACAAGGCCTGCATTGGGGAGCGCAAAGCTGGGGCTTTCGCCCCCAGGACTCAATCCTTGCCGTAGGGGTCAAAGTCAAAGTACTTGTCGGCAATCTGCTTGTAACGGCCATCGGCGCGGATGGCGGCAATCGCATCGTTGAGCGACTTCTTCAGCTCGGGCTGGCCCTTGCGCATGGCAATGCTGGCGCCTTCGCCAAAAATCTTTTTGTCCACCAGGGTGTCGCTGACAAATTCAAAATTCTTGCCTTCGGGCTTCTTCAAAAAGCCGTAGGCAATCTCCACGCTGTCGGCCACCGAGCCGTCCAGACGGCCGGAGTTGATGTCCAGGTAGACCGGATCGCGGCCGGGGTAGGACACCACATCCGCACCAGCGGGCTTGAGGTAGGTCAGCGCCCATTTCTCCTGGATGCTGGCCTTGAGCACGCCGATCTTCTTGCCCTTGAGCGATTCAGGGCCGCTGTACTGGAAGCCTTTGGGCATCACGATGCGCGCACCGGTGTGGTAGTACTTATTCGTGAAGTCCACCACGCGGGCCCGGTCCTCGTTCTTGGCCATCGAGCTGATGATCACGTCGTACTTCTTGGCCTGCAGGCCGGGGATCATGCCGTCCCAGACCTGCTCGACAAACACGCACTTGCGCTTGATCTGCGCGCACAGTGCATTGGCGATGTCGACGTCGAAACCGGCAGGCTGCCCCGTGGACAGCTTGTAGGTAAAGGGCTCGTAGCTCAGATCCACCGCCACTTTCAAATCCGGCAAGGCCTGCTGCGCAGACACCGCTGCACTGCCCAGTACCCACACACCGGCCACCAGGCCCAGCACCCATTTTTTGGTCATATCGTCCTATCTCCGCTCAGGCAAAAAACAAAGCCGCTGTGCCAGAGAAACCCGGCACAGCGGCTGATCAGTATAGCCCTATAAACCCAGAGGATTTGGTGTTTAGCGCGCCTGCAGCAGCGGCTGGTTGCGGCCCCGGTTCCAGAGATAGATACCCAGCAGCACCATCGGCAGGCTGAGCCACTGGCCCATGCTCAGGTTCAGCGACAGCAGGCCCAAAAAGTCATCGGGCTCGCGGAAGTACTCGGCAATAAAGCGCAGCAAGCCATAGCCGATCAGGAAGACGCCAGCCACCTGGCCTTCGCCGCGCTGCTTGCGTGAGTACAACCACATGACGACGAAGAGCAGCACGCCTTCGAGCAAGAACTGGTAAATCTGCGAGGGATGGCGCGGCAGCATCGAGCCACTTTGGGGAAACACCATGCCCCAGGGCAAGTCAGGGCTGGAGAAGCGCCCCCACAGCTCACCATTGATAAAGTTGCCGACGCGCCCGGAGGCCAGACCCAGCGGAATGCAGGGCGCGACAAAGTCGGCCACCTGCAGCCAAGGCCGCCCCTTGAGCTTGGCAAACAGCACCATCGACAGGATCACGCCGACCAAGCCGCCATGGAAGCTCATGCCGCCCTGCCAGACCGCCAGTATCTCCAGCGGATGGCTGAGGTAGTAACCGGGCTTGTAGAACAGGCAGTAGCCGAGCCGGCCACCGACGATGACGCCGAGCACACCATAGAACAGAATGTCTTCGACATCCTTGCGCTGCCAGCGCGAAGGCTCGGTGATCGAGGCAAAGGGCTGGTCCTTGAGGCGGCGTATGCCCAGGAACAGAAACAGGCCAAAGGCGACCAGATAGGTCAGGCCATACCAGTGCACAGCCAGCGGGCCGAGCTTGATGGCAATCGGGTCAAATTGGGGATACATCAGCATGGCAGGCATTGTGCCGCAGTTCGCAGCGGGCGGCGGCATGCCCAGACTGGGGCCACAGGACTTACCCGGGTCTATGCGCAATCGATTACACAATCGATATCAAGCAATCATTCAAAAATTTACGTCAAATTAACCAAATAATTACGACATAACATTCAATATGACCAAACATTAAAGTCATTTACGATCAATGTGACAGCGATTGCCTCTGGCCGCGCTATACTGCCTGCGGCGGTCGCAGTCCAGCCCCCGCTAGAATCTTCCATCCAGCTTCCATTCCACGCTATGACTTCCACCAGTGTTCCATTGACCGGTAGTATTGTTGCCCTGATTACCCCCCTGCATGCCGACGGCAGCGTGGACTATGCAAGCCTGCGAAAACTGATCGACTGGCATATCGCCGAAGGCACCAACTGCATCGGCGTGGTCGGCACCACGGGCGAGTCGCCCACGGTCACCGTCGAAGAGCACATGGAGATCATCCGCGTCTCGGTCGAGCAGTCCAACAAGCGCGTGCCCATCATGGCCGGCTGCGGCGCCAACTCTACCCATGAGGCCATCATCTTGGCCAAGTACGCCAAGAGCGTGGGCGCAGACAGCCAGCTGCAGGTGGTGCCCTACTACAACAAGCCGACCCAGGAAGGCCAGTTCCAGCACTTCAAGGCGATTGCCGAAGCGGTGGGTGACCTGCCGATCTTCCTGTACAACGTCCCGGGCCGCAGCGTAGCCGACATGCAGCACGACACGGTGCTGCGCCTGGCCGAAGTACCTGGCATCGTCGGTATCAAGGAAGCGACCGGCAACATCGAACGCGCCCAGTGGCTCATCAAGGATGCACCGGCCGGTTTCGGCATCTACTCGGGCGATGACCCCACCGCCGTAGCCCTGATGCTGTGCGGCGGACATGGCAATGTCAGCGTCACCGCCAACATTGCGCCGCGCATGATGAGCCAGCTCTGCCAGGCGGCAATTGCCAAGGACGTTGGTCGGGCTATGGAAATTCAGAATAAACTGCTGCCGCTGCATAAGGCTCTGTTCTTGGAGGCCAACCCAATTCCGGTAAAGTGGGCGGCTCACAAGATGGGGCTGTGTGGCCCAACCCTGCGCCTGCCGATGACTGAGCTTTCCGCCGGTCTGCATGGCACGGTGGAAGCTGCGATGCGCGGAGCCGCTCTGATTTAGAGCTTATTTTTCCGCGTGTTGCCTCTGTTAAGGATTTGAACGTGAATTCCCTCGCAAAACTCAGCATGCTGAGCCTGTCTGTCACTTTGGCCGCTTGCAGTACCGGCAACATTCTCGAAGGCGACAAGATCGACTACAAAGGGGCCACCAAGGGCCCTACCTTGGAGGTGCCTCCAGATCTGACGCAGCTGTCCAAGGACTCACGCTATGTCGTGCCTGGCGGCGCGGTATCGGCTGCGGCTTACCAGGTGCAAAAAGATGCAGCGCCCAAGGGCACGGCCAACACCGCTGCCTCGCAAATTGGCGATGTGCAGATCGAGCGCGATGGCAACCAACGCTGGCTGGTCGTCGACCGCTCGGCAGACAAGCTCTGGGAGCCGGTCAAGGATTTCTGGCAGGAAAGCGGCTTTGCGCTGACCATTGAGCGCCCCGACATCGGCATCATGGAAACCGACTGGGCAGAAAACCGCGCCAAACTGCCGCAGGATTTCATCCGCCGCTCCATCGGCAAGGTGTTTGACTCGATCTACTCGACCGGCGAGCAGGACAAGTTCCGCACCCGCATCGAGCGCCGCCCCGACGGCAAGAGCGAAATCTATGTCAGCCACCGTGGCATGGAAGAGGTCTATTCCAACAAGGAAAAAGACAGCACCATCTGGCAACCCCGCAAGGCCGATCCCGAGCTGGAAACCGAATTCCTGCGCCGCATCATGGTCAAGCTGGGCGTGAGCGAAGAGCAATCCAAGGCGATTGCTGCAGCGCCGCTGGCGCCTGTGAGCACCTCCAAGATCGCTTCGGCAGCCGATGGCTCGCCGGTGCTGCAGGTCAGCGACCCGTTTGACCGCACCTGGCGCCGCGTGGGCCTGGCCCTGGACCGCACTGGCTTCACCGTCGAAGACCGCGACCGCAGCCAAGGCGTCTACTTTGTGCGCTACATCGATCCGACCGATCTCAACAAGAAGCCCGATGGTTTCTTTGCCAAAATCTTCAACCGCAACCCGGATGCACCAGACCCGATCAAGTACCGCATCCAGGTCAAGAGCGAAGCCAACACCAGCAATGTCACCGTGCTCAACGAGAGCGGCAAGGCCGACACCTCCGCCAATGCACAGCGCATTCTCAAGGTGCTGTCGGACGACATGAAGTGATGCCAGGCTAGGCACCTGCCCGGCAAGCTCCGCACACCACCCCAAGCCACTGCGTACGCGCAGTGGCTTTTTTCATGGCCGCTGTGATGGGCCACTGATGGGCCGCACCAGACCGGGCCGCAGAGTGCGCATGGGTCTGGCGCAGCGCATCCAGCGACGCATTCGAGGCACTGAACGCCCAAATAAAAAGCCCGTGCAAAGCACGGGCTCGTTCAGGCAAGTCTGCAAAAAAGCAGGCCCGGTATACCCGGGCCGGCCATTCGGCGCTTACTTGCTCACCGATTCCTTGGCAGCGGTAGCAGCGTTGGAAGCAGCATCCGCTGCGGACTTGGCAGCATCAGCGGCAGCAGCGCCTGCGTCCTTGGCGGCATCAGCAGCGTTGTGGACAGCGTCCTTGGTGGCGTCGGCAGCAGCAGCGCCAGCATCCTTGGCGGCATCTACGGCCTTGGAGGCAGCAGCGCTGGCATCAGCAGCAGCGTCCTTGGCAGCATCGGCAGCAGCGTTGGCGGCATCCTTGGCAGCTTCAACAGCCGGTGCTGCGGCAGGAGCTGGCGCTTCCACAGGTGCGGGTGCTGGTGCAGGTACTGCAGCTTCTTCCTTCTTGCCGCAAGCAGCCAGCGCAACAGCAGCGATCATCGATGCGAGAACAAGGGACTTCTTCATTTGGATATTCCTAACGACGGTGGATTCTTGTGAAACGGACCAGGGCAAACCATCTGCCCAGGCCAAGAGTGCGCAGCACAAAGTATTTAACGCATGCGCGTCTGAAATGAATTATAGGGATTACCCGGGCCGACTGCCTATGACCAGCGCGTCATAGGCGTTGCCGTTCAGCAACGAATGACCTGCTTAGCGACGATGGCCTACAAGCCCAGCACCGTTGCCGCAAAGGCGGGGGTGCTGGCAGAGCGGATCCACTCCTGCAATTGTTCGCCCAAGGGCACGATCGCACTGCGCTCGGCGCTGGCCACCCCCACACAGCGCGCCACATCGATGCGCTGCACAGCCCAATGGGGCGACCACAGCGCGCTCGGTACCTGTGAGACATCGCGGCTGAGCAGCCTGCGGCACTGCAAGCGGTGGTCCCAGGTCTTGCGCCATTGCACCCAGCGAGGGTGGCGCTGTACCAGGCTCTCAAAGCGGTAGGCCAGCACCGTCATTTGCCCGCCATGGCGCGCCCATTGGTGCAGCAGCTCCACGGCAGCGGCGCTGCCCCAGGGCCAGTCGGCAAAGTCGGCATCGGCCACGATGATCTGCGGCCAGCCCTGCGCGGCCGCCTGCTGCAGAAAATGCAGCACCTGCCCATCAAAGGCAGCCCGGCCTTCAAAGCGGCCGCTCAGGCCGTCGGCGGGCCGCCATGCGGCAGGTACGGGGCTGGCGCCGGTCATCACTGCGGCACCGCGTGGGCCCAGCCATCCTCGCACCACTGCGACAGCAGCTCCAGCGCATCGTCGCTGGCACCGCTGACGTCGCGGCGATCCAGGTGGCGGCCATCGGCCAGCTTCTTCATCAGGCTGAAGTCCGCCCCCGCAGCGCGGTAGCTTTCGCCATTGATGAAAAGGTGCTGCTCGTCGTACATCATGCGGGTCTTGCGATCCAGCGCCACGGCCTCCAGCATCGCGGGCGAGTCTTCGGGTTCAAACCAGACATTGGCCTTGGGCTCGGTCAGCGCCTCGCCCAGCGCGCGCGCCAGTGCCAGCGGCTCGGCCAGGCGCTTTTCAATCGCCGCGCGGGCAAAGTCAAGCATTGCGGGCGGTATCGCGCCGGGCGCCTGCACCGCCGTCTGCTTGGGGTCCTGGTAGATCGGCGAGGCGGCCTTGGCGTTGACCTCGTCCATCTCATCGCTCTCGGACATGCGCATCAGCAGCTCGCCGGCCAGCTCTTGCTGGGCGGGGGAGCGGAAGCCGATGGAATAGGTCATGCACTCGCCTTCGGCCACGCCATCATGGGCATAGCGCGGCGGCAGGTACAGCATGTCGCCGGGCTCCAGCACAAACTCTTCTTCGGCCTCGAACTCGGCCAGGATCTTGAGCGGTATGCCCTCCTTCAAGCCCAGGTTTTTTTGCTTGCCGATGCGCCAGCGGCGCTTGCCATGGGCCTGCAACAAGAACACGTCATAGCTGTCAAAATGCGGGCCCACGCCGCCGCCATCGCTGGCATAGCTCACCATCAGGTCATCCAGGCGTGCAGCCGGCACAAAGGCAAAGCGCTGCAGCAAGGCATGGGCGGCATCGCTGTGCAGATCGAGGCCCTGCAAAAGCAAGGTCCACTCCGGCGTCTTGAGCGAGGGAATGGCGCGGCGGCTGAAGGGGCCGTGCTTGACGCTCCAGGCCCCCGCTTTGTGCTGGATCAGGCGCGATTCCACGCCCTCCTCGCCCGCGAGCGCAAACAGCTCGCTGCGCGGCAGTGGCAGCTGCAGGTCCTTCCAGTCGCTGACGGCGCCGCGCACCAGCAGTGGCTTTTTCTGCCAGTAACGGCGCATGAACTGGGCCGGGGAGATGCCCCCCAGCAGAGGCAGTGCTTGTTCGATTTGCATGGCTTTCTCGGTAATCCTCTGGGCGCCCGGGCCCAAACTGCGACAATTGTCCTATGGAAATCATTGATCAATGCGTGGTCGCACTGACCTGGACGCTGAAAGACACCTTGGGCGAGACCCTGGACGTGCTCGACGAGCCCGTGGAATTCCTGGTCGGAGGCCAGGATCTGCTGGCGCGCGTGGAGCAGGCACTGCAAGGCCATACCGTGGGTAGCCGCGTGCAGCTGCATCTGGAGCCCGAAGATGCCTTTGGCGATTACGACGAAGAAAAAGTCTTTCTGGAATCGCGGGCGCTGTTCCCCGCCGATCTGGAAGAAGGCATGACCATTGAAGGCCATGCGCTGCCTGAAGGCACCAACCCCGATGCCCCGCGCGACATGATCTACACCGTCACCGAGCTGTATCCCGAGCATGTGGTGCTGGACGGCAACCATCCGCTGGCCGGCATCGCCATTCGCCTGGATATCCAGGTGACTGCGGTGCGCGAAGCGACTGAAGAAGAGATCGGCACCGGCACCTGCGGCACCGGCTTCTTCCGCGTGCAACCCCAGGCGCCAGGCAATAACCTGCTGCACTGAGCACCCGGCAAGACGTCCATTCCAAGGCCATCCTTTGCGATGGCCTTTTTCATTGTTTTAATTTCTCTCTTGACAGAAATAAATGAAACCCTAGAATTCACAGCATGCAAATGACCGACATCCAACAACAATTTGTGCTGCACTGGGGCGAGATGGGATCGCTGTGGGGCGTCAACCGCACGGTCTCGCAGATCCATGCGCTGCTGTTTGTGCATGGCAAACCGCTCAATGCCGAGCAACTGAGCGAGACCCTGAACGTGGCGCGCTCCAATGTCAGCAATAGCTTGAAGGAGCTGCAATCCTGGCAGCTGGTGCGGGTGACGCATATCCTGGGCGACCGGCGCGATTATTTCGAGACCAGTGTCGATGTCTGGGAGCTGTTTCGCACTATCGTGCGTGAGCGCAAGGAGCGCGAGTTCGATCCCACCACCCGGCTCTTGCAGTCGCTGGTGAACAGCCCCGACTTTGCCCGCGAGAGCGCCGATGGCCAGGACCGCATCCTGGCCACCTTGGAGCTGATGCAAAAGCTGGGCGCCTGGAGCGACGAAATGCTGCGCCTCTCGCCCGCGACCCTGGACAAGATCCTGACCCTGGGCGCCACGGTGCAGCGTTTTGTGCGCGGCAGCCCTGCGGCGCAAACACCCGAGGCACTGACCAAGCCCTGAGACCACGCAAGCCGTGCCTGCAAGGAGCGGCCTTTTTTTAGCGCAGTTATTTCTGTTTTGACAGAAACATCGAAAGGAATGCATATGACCCGCCACAACACCGCGGCCACCCAGTTCCCGCTGACCATCTACTACGACGCCAGCTGCCGCATGTGCAACGCCGAGATGCGCCACCTGATGCTGCGCAACCAGGCGGGCAAGCTTATTTTTATCGATGCCAGCACGGCCGACCTGAGCCGGGCCCCAGCCGACAAGGCCGCGCTGATGCAGGCCATCCACGGCGTGGGCGCCGATGGCCAGGTCTACATCGGGGTCGATTGCCTGACCCGCGCCTACCTGGGCGTGGGCTGGGCCTGGGTGCCCCGGCTGGCCGGGCTGCCACTGGTGGCCGATGCGCTCGACAAGCTCTACCCGCTGCTCGCGCGCAACCGCTACCGCCTGCCACTCGCCCCGATGGCTTGGGTGCTGGAGCAGGGCTTGCAATGCACGGTGCGGCGCCAGGCCCGGCAGGCCGCTGCACGCAGCGCGGCCTGCGCACGCGGCAGCGATGCCTGCGACATCGACCGCCCGCGCTGAGCACGCTGCAAGAACCAAGGCCCTTGGCCATCAGGAGAGACCATGCACACCCCCAACGCCCCCCAACCCACTGTCTTGCTCTGCGGCGGCCAGGGCTTTATCGGCCAGGCGCTGGCGCGCCAACTGCGTGCCCAGGGAATGCGCGTCATTGCAGTCAGCAGGCGCTCCCAGCCTCCGCTGCAGTTTGCTGCCATGCAGCAGACCGGCGACTGGCTGCCCCATCTGCAAGGGGTGAACATGGTGATCAATGCCGTAGGCAGCCTGCGCGACCAGCCCGGGCCCAACGGCGCGCCGCTGGAGGCCCTGCACCAGACCAGCCCGCAAGCGCTGTTCGATGCCTGCGCCCAGGCGGGCGTGCGGCGCGTGATGCAGCTCTCGGCCCTGGGGGTGGAAGACAACGACACCGCCTATGCCCGCACCAAGCGCGCAGCCGATACCCATCTGCTGGCCTTGACCGCGCAGGGCAAGCTCGATGGCATCGTGGTCCGGCCCAGCATTGTCATTGGCGCGCAAGGCGCCAGCTCCCAGCTTTTCATGCAGCTGGCACGACTGCCCGTGCTGGTGCTGCCAGCGGTGATGCAGCAACGCCTGATGCAGCCAGTCGCCGTCGATGAGCTGGCCGAGGTGATGCTGCGGCTGCTGCAATCCCCCACCACCGGCATCGTGCCGCTGGGCGGGCCGCAGCGGCTCAGCATGGCGCAGATGATTCTGAGCCTGCGCCAGCAAGCCGGCCGCAGCCAGCCGCTGCAGCTGCGCCTGCCCGGCTGGGCCACCCAGGCCAGTGCGCGGCTGGGCGATGCGGTGCCGACGAGCCCCTGGTGCAGCGCCTCCTTGCAACTGGCATCGCTGGACAACTGCTGCGACCCGGCGCCGATGCAGCAGTGGCTGGGGCGCGCGCCCACCGATCCGGCCCAAATGCTGGCGCTGATCCGCAACCTGCCAGCCACCCCTTCGCCCGAAAGCCGCGCATGACCACCGCGCCACGCGCACAGCCAGCGCAGCAGCCTTTGCAGCTGCTGCGCTTGAGCCTGGCCGTCGTCTGGCTCTGGACTGCCGTCGCCAGCCTGATGCAATGGCAGAGCGAAAGCACGGCGCTGTTGGTAGCGGGCGGCATTCACACACCCAGCATCCACGCCTGGCTGATAGGCGCTGGCGCCGCGCTGGATCTGGTGCTGGGCCTGTGGCTGCTGTGCCGGCCCGGGCGCAGCGCCTACGCGGCCGCGTTGGTGGCGATGCTGGTCATGACGGTTGCTGCGACCGCCCTGCTACCGGCGCTGTGGCTGCACCCGCTGGGGCCCTTGTCCAAAAACCTGCCCATCGCCGCTGCGCTGTGGCTGCTGTGGCAGAGCGATACCCGCGTCATGGGGAGTCGATGATGAACACCTATTTGCTGCTCAAAACCCTGCACATCCTGTCGAGCATGCTGATGGTCGGCACCGGCTTTGGCTCGGCCTTTTATATGTTCTTTGCCAACCGCAGCGGCAATGTGGCCGCCCAGGCGGTGGTCAGCCGCCTGGTGGTGCGGGCCGATTGGTGGTTCACGACGCCGGCGGTCATCATCCAACCCTTGAGCGGCTGGGCACTGATGGCGCTGGCCGGCTGGCCCTGGCACACGCCCTGGCTGCTCTTGTCGATGGCACTGTATGTGGTAGCGGGCCTGTGCTGGCTGCCGGTGGTGGGCATGCAAATTCGCATGGCCCGCCTGGCTGCCAATGCCGACGCACAAGGCCAGCCGCTGCCCGACGCATACCGGCGCCTGGCCAGCCGCTGGGAGGCGCTGGGCTACCCAGCCTTTGTGGCGATGCTGGGTGTGTATTACCTGATGGTCAACAAGCCCACGCTCTGGGGTTGAGTCACTAACACAGCCCTTGATACGTCGTTACCTGGCCGGCCGCACCCTGCCTTGTCGTACTGTTGTACTGCCTGCGGCAGGGCGCCTAGTCGGGGACGCCTAGTCGGTGGCGCCTAGTCTCAACCGCAAACCTGCGGTTTGCTGGGCCGTGTTAGCGCCTCAATATACTTACAGCCCCAGCGCGCGCAGATCAACACGGCCGTCCCGCATCGGCGGGCACCAGTAGTAGGCGTTGGTCACCGGGTTGGACATCTGGAACAGGCCATCAGTAATGCCATCTTCCTCGCCCGCCATGCGGCGCATCTGTGCCTCAAAGGCCTCAAAGCTGCGGCCAAAGCCGGCAAAGATGGCACCCACGGCATCGCTGCCATCGGACTGCACCTTCCACCAGGGCATATTGCGGCGCAGGATAAAGGCCTCGGGGCTGAAGCTTTCTTGCGCCGTGCGCTTGACGTGGGCCGACTCGGGCGCATCGTCCAGCTCTTCGTTGTCGCTCAGGCGGCGGCCAATCATGTGGTCTTTTTGCAGCGCGCTCATGCGGGCAAAGGCGTCCATGTCATGCAGCCACTGCTGCACGGCAAAGTAGCTGCTGCCGTCCAGGCCCGGGCCCATGCCGTCGGCAATGGCGGCATGCACGGCATCCTCGTCCTTGGGGTTTTCGGTGCCGTCTTCGTAGCCGGTCAGGTCGCGCACCGCATCCTTGCCGTTCCAGCCGTGGCGGAAGCAATCGACCACCTTCTCGCGGCTAAAGGCCGGCGCCAGCAGCGCTGCTGCCTCGCGCGACAGGCGCAGCACATCGCCCTGGTCCTGGCCACGCAGCCACAGGCACAGCGCATGGGGTGTTAGCGGCAGTGGGCCCTGGGGGCCGGTGATGGCCGGGAAATTGCGCAAGCCTGGCACGGGCGTTCCCAGCAGATCAGCCACCGGCTGACCGATGCAAACGACGGCCTGCTCGCCATCGGCCCATTGCTGCAAGCGCGCCAGCGCGGCCCGCACGGCCGGTGCGTCGCCCGACAGGTTCCAGAGTTGGTAGCGGCTGGCGGCTGGCAGATCCAGCAAGATTCCGGGTTGGTTCAAGGCGGTCATCGTGTGGGGGACGCGCAGCTGTGCCGCTGCGTCATGGCTAAGGATTGCAATCGGCTATTGTCGCGCAGCCTTCTGGCAAACCAAGCCGCCTGGTATTCGCATTCCCCAATCACGGCCATAGCTGTTGCGCTTTGGCTGCAGCTTGGCAGAATCTGTGCGATCAATGTCATTGCTGCCAAATCGCCCTGCATGCACACTCTGCGCATGTCCCCATCCCCCACCACCCCGGCCCATAGCGCCCAGCCCGGCCACCGCGTCATCTGCATCGCCTACCCGCGCGCGATGAGCCTGGACATCACCGGGCCCATGCAGGTGTTCGCCACCGCCAACGATGTGCGCGAGCGCCAGGGCCAGCCCGCCTTCTACCAGCTGGTCTTTGCCGGGCTGGAGGCCGGCCCGGTAACCCTGTCCTGCGGTTTGCAGACCATCGCCACCCAGGGCCTGGGCCAGCTGCGCCCCGGCGCCAACAGCACGGTGCTGGTGCCGGGGGGCGATGGCGTGGTCGATGTGCAGCACCACAGCGGTCTGCGCCAGTGGCTGCAGCGCACGGCGCCCAAGGTGCAGCGCCTGGGCTCCGTGTGCTCGGGCGCTTTGATCCTGGCACGCGCGGGCTTGCTCGACGGTCTGCCCGCCACCACCCACTGGTGCCGCCTGGCTGAGCTGGCCGCGATGGAGCGCCCCATCCAGGTCGATGGCGACCGGCTGCACACCTTTGACGCCAGCCACCCGCAGCAGCGCCATATCTTTACCTCCGCCGGGGTGACCTCGGGCATTGACCTGGCGCTGAGCCTCGTCGAGGCCGACCTGGGCCGCAGCATGGCGCTGGCCGTGGCCCGGCACCTGGTGATGTTTGTGCGTCGGCCGGGCGGCCAGGCGCAGTTCAGCCCGCTGCTGGCGGCCGAGACCACGCAGGCGCCGCGCCTGGCCGGCCTGCTGGAATGGATTCCCGGCCACCTGGGCGAGCGCCTGGGCGTAGAGCAGCTCGCCGCGCAAGCCTGCCTGCCGCCCCGCACCCTGGCTCGCGTGTTCCAGCAAGAGCTGGGCACCACGCCGGGCCGCTATGTAGAGCGGGTGCGGCTGCAGGCCGCCACCACCTTGCTCAGCCAGCGCCAGGCCTCCGTATCGACCGTGGCGCGGATCTGCGGCTTTGGCCACCCGGAAAACCTGCGCCGCAGCTTTCACAAAACCCTGGCCGTCAGCCCCCAGGCCTTTGCCGAGCGCTTTGGCGCGGGCTAACCGCTGCCCTAAAAAGCGCCGCCGTCTCTTCTCCGAGCCCCTTCCCATGCTAGCCAAACAACACCCCCAACTGCTCACCCTCAGCATCGCGCAAGCGCTGTACTGGTCCTGCTCGATCATCGGCATTGCCTTGACGGGCTTGGTCGGCCAGCGCCTTACTCCCTGGCCGGTACTGGCCACGGTGCCGCTGACCTTGCTGGTGGCAGGCAATCTGCTGTCCATCGGCGTGCTGGCGCGCTGGATGCAGCGGCACGGCCGCGCACGTGGCCTGCAATGTGGGGCAATGCTGGGAGTCGCGGCCGGGTTGCTGGCCGCCTGGGCGGTGGTACAGGCGAGCTTTGGGCTGTTCTGCCTGGCGATGCTGCTGCTGGGTGGCTACCAGGCATCCGCCGGTTTTTACCGCTTTACCGCGCTGGATGGCATGCCGACAGAACACAGCGGCCGTGCCGCAGCCTGGGTGCTGGCGGGCGGTATCGCAGCCGCACTGCTGGCGCCAACGCTGGCCATCCACGCCGCAGATGCACTGGCTACACCGCTGGCCGGCGCCTACCTGGCGATTGCGGTGCTGGCCTTGTTGGCCTGCGCGCTGCTGCAATGCCTGCCGCCCCGCCTGCACCTGCCGATGCAGGCCAAGTCTGCCGCCGCCCAGCCCACCGTCTCGCGCCGCCAGCTGTGGCAACGCCCTGCCCTGCGCCAGGCCATCTTGCTCAGCGCCTGCGGCCATGGGCTGATGGTGCTGGTGATGAACGCCACCCCGCTGGCCATGCATGGCGCGGGCCATTCGCTGGCCAGCTCCACCCAGGTGATCCAATGGCATGTGCTGGGCATGTTTACGCCCTCGCTGTTCGCTGGCCGCGCGGTGGACCGTTTTGGCGCACGGCGCCTGGCCTGGCTGGGTGCGGCCCTGCTGGCCGCCAGCGCTGGTGTGGCGCTGATCGGCATGCAGTTCATGCCGTTTCTGCTCAGCTCCTTGCTGCTGGGTGCCGGCTGGAACCTGATGATCCTCGCCGGCACCAGCTTGCTGAACCAGGCCAGCACGCCCCAGGAGCGGGCGCAGGCCCAGCCCATGATGGAGTGGAGCAACAACGGCAGCGCGGCGCTGATGTCGCTCAGTTGCGGTGTGCTGATCCAGACCCTGGGCTGGCAGGCCGTGAATGCAGCGATGCTGCTGACCTTGGCGCTGCTGGTTTGGCACGGCAGCCGCTCGGCATGGGCTGCGCGGGCGCGGGCCTAGATCCGAGAATGCTTCAAGCAGGCCTGCGTGCCAGGCGCTCGCGCCAGATGCGCTCTACCCAGGGCGCAAATCCGCCGTCCACAGCGGTAAGCAAGGGCAGGCGCGTGGCTGCCACGGCCTCTGCCAGTGCCGGGGCCCAACTGGGGCTGCCCCACGATGCTTGCAAAGGCGCAGCCAGCACCCACTCCAGGCCCCAAAAATACAGCTGTGTCGCCTGCACATGGGCCTGCATCTGCTGCACCTCGGCCAGCGCCTGCGGCTCGGCCAGTCGCAGCCAGATATCGGCATACAGCCAGTCCACAGCTTGCTGCGGCGCCGGGCGCCACTGCAGCGCATCGGCTTGCTCGATGTGAATTTTGGCGGCGGCCTCGTGCGGCAAACCCTCCAGCACCTGCATGTGCTGGAACAAGGCGATCACCTCCGGATCGCGCTCGACTACGGTGACGCGTTCCACGGCCGGGTTCAGCGCAATATTGGCTGTTACCCAACCCATCCCCAGGCCCATCACCACCGTGTGGCCACGCGCATGTCGGCAGGCCAACTCCTGGCTTTCGATCTCAAACGGCGACAGCGACATCCAGGTGTCCCAGCCGCCTTGTGCGTTCTTGCGCAGCAGCGCCGTGCTGCCGCCATACACACAGCTGCCGCTGTAGTAGCCTCGGTCCAGCCCCATGCCCCCGTGCAGCAACCGCCAGGCGCCCTGCTCGCCCAGTTGGTACCGGGGCATATGCCAGGGCGTCTCAAACACCGGCACCCCCAGCGCCTGCGCCAGCATATGGATATCCACGCCACCTTCGGGCAAGCCTGTGCCGGGCGGGGAAGAGGCGGTCAACGCTTGCATGGGCTCTGAGGGCATGAATGGTCCAAAGGGAAAAGGCAGAAACCGCCAGTGTAAAAGCACAAGGCCCGCAGTGATGCGGGCCCTAGAACGCTGCAGCGCTTGAAACGCGCTTACAGATTGCCCACCATGTGCTCGGGCACGACCCATTGGTCAAACTGCTCGGCCGTCACATGGCCGCTGGCCACAGCGGCATCGCGCAGGCTACTGCCTTCTTTGTGCGCCTTCTTGGCGATATAAGCCGCCTTGTCGTAACCGATATGGGTGTTCAGCGCAGTCACCAGCATCAGCGAGCGGCTGACCAGCTCGGTGATGCGCTCGCGGTTGGGCTCAATGCCCACGGCGCAGTGGTCGTTAAAGCTGACCATGCCATCGGCCAGCAGGCGCACGCTTTGCAGAAAGTTGTGCGCCACCATGGGGCGGAACACGTTCAGCTCGAAGTTGCCCGAGGCACCACCGACGTTGATAGCCGCATCGTTGCCAAACACCTGGGCGCAGAGCATGGTCATCGCTTCGCACTGCGTGGGGTTGACCTTGCCCGGCATGATGGACGAGCCCGGCTCGTTCTCAGGGATGGAGATCTCGCCCAGGCCGCTGCGCGGGCCCGATGCCAGCCAGCGCACATCGTTGGAGATTTTCATCAAGCTGGCGGCCAAGGTCTTGAGGGCGCCATGGCCAAACACCAGCGCATCGCAAGAGCCCAGCGATTCAAACTTGTTCGGCGAGGTGATAAACGGGTAACCGGTCAGCTTGGCCAGCTCTTGGGCCACACCTTCGGCATAGCCCTTGGGGGCGTTCAGGCCCGTGCCCACGGCCGTGCCGCCCAGCGCCAGCTCATACAGATGCGGCAGCGCCGATTTGATGTGCTTGGCGCCGTGTTCGAGCTGGGCCACCCAGCCGGAGATCTCCTGTCCCAGGGTCAGCGGCGTGGCATCTTGCAGGTGGGTGCGGCCGATCTTGACGATGTCGTTGAAGGCCTCGCTCTTGGCTTGCAAGGTGCGGCGCAGCTTTTCCAGCGCGGGCAGCAGCTTGCGCTCAATGGCGGTGACGGCCGCCACATGCATGGCGGTGGGGTAGACGTCATTGCTGGACTGGCTTTTGTTCACCTCGTCATTGGGGTGCACGAGGCGCGATTCGCCGCGCTCGCCGCCCAGCAGCTCGCTGGCACGGTTGGCCAGCACCTCATTGACGTTCATATTGGTCTGCGTGCCCGAGCCGGTCTGCCAAACCACCAGCGGGAACTCATCGGGGTGCTGGCCGGCAATCACCTCGTCGGCCGCCGCATTGATGGCCTTGGCCTTTTTCTCATCGAGCAGGCCCAGCGCGTGGTTGACGGTGGCACTGGCCTTTTTCACCTGCGCCAGCGCATGGATGATTTCACCGGGCTGCTTCTCGCCACTGATGTCAAAGTTCTGCAACGAGCGCTGCGTCTGGGCGCCCCAGAGTTTGTCGGCCGGCACATCGATGGGGCCGAAGGTGTCTTTTTCCTGGCGGGTAGCTGTCATGTCTGGATCACTCCTGGTATCTCAACAATTGCAACGCGGCGCGTCTGGCTGGTAAGCGTTTGGCTGGTGGGCCGCAGGGTCTATCACTATCGCACTGCCCGCTTAGCTGCGGGCGCGGCATGGCATCCTAACGCAGTCAATGAAAGCTGTTCTCATCTGGAATGAGCAGCCATGCTGGGCGCATGCTCTTGCGCCCCCCGACGCGTACGCGACACCTGAGTCTTCTAGAAGACTTATCGGCTATTGCCAACATCCAACCAGCGAAACGCCGATAATTGCGCCCGTGATCCCGAGCGCCATCGGCAGCATAGCCTTGCGCAATCCAAAACCCACCCCACAAGCACGATGACCACCTCCATCCGCCAGCAGGACCTGATCGACTCGATCGCGGGCGCCCTGCAGTACATCAGCTACTACCACACCCCGGATTTCATCCAGCACCTGGCACGGGCCTACGAGCGTGAGCAAAGCCCAGCAGCCAAGGATGCGATGGCCCAGATCCTGACCAACTCCAAGATGAGCGCCACCGGACAGCGCCCCATCTGCCAGGACACCGGCATCGTCAATGTGTTCCTCAAGGTGGGCATGGACGTGAAGTGGGAAGACTTCACGATGGGCCTGGAAGACGCCATCAACGAAGGCGTGCGCCGTGGCTACAACCACCCCGACAACACCTTGCGCGCCTCCGTGGTGGCCGATCCCCACTTTGCCCGCAAGAACACCAAGGACAACACCCCTGCCGTCATCAATGTGCAGATCGTCCCCGGCGACAAGCTGGATGTGACCGTGGCCGCCAAGGGCGGCGGCTCGGAGAACAAGTCCAAGATGATCATGATGAACCCCAGCGACAGCATCGTTGACTGGGTGCTCAAGACCGTCCCCACGATGGGCGCAGGCTGGTGCCCACCGGGCATGCTGGGCATCGGCATTGGCGGCACCGCTGAAAAGGCTGTGCTGCTGGCCAAGGAAAGCCTGATGGAAGACCTGGACATGTACCAGCTGCAGCAAAAGGCGGCCAGCGGTGCCGAGCTGGACCAGGTGGAAAAGCTGCGCCTGGAGCTGTTCGAGAAGGTCAACGCACTGGGCATTGGCGCCCAGGGCCTGGGTGGCCTCACCACGGTGCTGGACGTGAAGATCAACATGTACCCCACGCACGCGGCCTCCAAGCCCGTGGCGATGATCCCCAACTGCGCCGCCACCCGCCACGCCCACTTTGTGATGGACGGCTCCGGCCCCGTGTACCTGGATCCGCCATCGCTGGACACCTGGCCCAAGATCGAATGGGCGCCGGACTACAACAAGTCCAAGCGCGTGAACCTGAACACCCTGACCAAGGAAGAAGTGGCCAGCTGGAAGCCGGGCGACACCATCTTGCTCAACGGCAAGATGCTGACCGGCCGCGACGCCGCCCACAAGCGCATCCAGGACATGCTGGCCAAGGGCGAGCCACTGCCCGTCGACTTCACCAACCGCGTGATCTACTACGTCGGCCCGGTGGACCCGGTGCGTGACGAAGTCGTTGGCCCTGCCGGCCCGACCACCGCCACCCGCATGGACAAGTTCACCGACATGATGCTGTCGCAGACCGGCCTGATCGCGATGATCGGCAAGTCCGAGCGCGGCCCGGTCGCCATCGAAGCCATCAAGAACCACAAATCGGCCTACCTGATGGCCGTCGGCGGCGCTGCCTACCTGGTCTCCAAGGCCATCAAGCACGCCAAGGTGGTGGGTTTTGCCGATCTGGGCATGGAAGCCATCTATGAATTCGACGTGGTCGACATGCCCGTGACCGTGGCCGTGGATGCCGGCGGCACCAGCGCCCACATCACCGGCCCGGCGATCTGGAAGGAAAAGATCGCGACGGGCGAGTTCAAGGGCATCGAAGTCGCAGGCGCTTGATTGCCTGGGCCTTCATCAGCCAACCGCCTTCGGGCGGTTTTTTTGCTGCAGCAAGGCCTGAAAAAGCGCCTTGCTTTACGGTTTCCCCCCTGCAAACATTACTATGGTCTCCCCCCCAGGTACGGCGCATGCTGTATCGTGGAGGCTGAACACCGCTAAGGAACAAAAATATGGCCAAGCCGAATTACCAGTACGAGAAGCGCCAGCGTGAGCTGGAAAAAAAGAAGAAAAAAGCAGAAAAAGCCCAGCGCAAAGCCAACGGACAGCCTGATTCGGACACCCCGGACGGCAACGAGGACGCGACTGAATCGCAGCCAGACGCAAACGCTGCTCCCGCTGAAGCCAGCGACGCAGCAGCCGAGCAAGCCAAGCCTGCCGACTGATCAGACGTCCCTCACAGGGCAAAAAATGGGCCACCAGCATCGCTGCTGCGGCCCATTCGCTTTTTTAAAGGCTGCTACCCACCGAGCGCCGGCAAGGTATTGAACAGCAGCACCATCAGCAGACCCACGAACGAGACGATGGACTGCACCACGGTGATCGTGCGGGTGGCCTCCCCCATGGTCATGCCAAAGGATTCCTTGACCATCCAGAAGCCGGCATGGTTGGCGTAGTTGAAGAACAAGGAGCCGCAGCCGATCGACAAGGCCAGCAAAGGCAGGTTCAGGCTGGGGTCAGCCGCTGCCAGCGGTGCCAGCAAACCGGCTGCGCCCACGATGCCCACGGTGGCCGATCCAGTCGACACCGACAGCAGCATCGCAATCAGCCAGCCCAGCACCAGCGGCGGAAACGCAAACTGCTGCGTCATGTGCACGATGGCATCACCCACCTTGGCGCTGGTCAGCACCTGCTGGAAGGCGCCGCCACCAGCAATGATCATGATGATCCCGGCAATCGGCTTGAGGCTGGCGCCCAAGGTATCGCGCAGCTTTTCGGCGTCGCCGCTGCGCAGGTAGACCAAGGTGAAAGCCGCAAACAGCACGCCCAGCAGCATCGCAATCAGCGGATTGCCCAAAAAGCTGGCCACCTGCAGCAGGCCCGAGCCCTTGGGCAAGGCCATCTCGGCCAGCGCATGGGCCAGCATCAGCAGCGCGGGCAGCAAGGCAGACAGCACACCCATCGCAATGCCGGGCTGGTCCTTGCCGGCTTCGGTCTGGGTCTCGGTGAACTGGTCCAGCAGCGCCTGCTCCGGCCGGGTCGTCATGCGCGGGGTGATAAAGGCACCATACAGCGGCCCGCCCAGCACCATCGCCGGCAAGGCCGCGAGGAAGCCATACAGCATCGTCGGGCCGACCGTGGTCTTCAAGGTGGCAATGGCGGTCAGTGGGCCAGGATGGGGCGGCACCATGCCGTGCATCGAGGCGAGCGCCGCAATCACCGGCACGCCCACATAGACATAGGCCGAGCCTTTGAAGTTTTCCCGGCTCTCCAGTTTGCGTGCCACGCTGAAGATCAGCGGCAGCATCACCACCAGGCCCACTTCGAAGAACATCGGAATGCCGATGATGAAGGCCACCAGGGTCATCGCCCAGGGAATCATCCGGTCCGAGGTATGGCGCAAAATGGCATTGGCCAGGCGCTCGGTCGTGCCGGAGTCCGCCAGGATCTTGCCCAACATAGCCCCCAGCGCAATCACCACGCCCACAGCGCCCAGGGTTTTGCCCGCGCCATTGGTGATGTTCTTGGCAATCTCGCCGGGCGCCATGCCAGTGGCAAAGCCCACGCCGATACAGACGATGAGCAAGGCCAGCAAGGGGTGCAAGCGGATGCGCGAAACAATCAGCGCGACCAGCACCAGCACGCTCACCAGGGCGGTGAGCAGCAATTGGATATCGAAATTTGACATGCGAGAAGAGGTGGATTTGTGACACGCATCCCCGGCCGCCCATCGCAAAGAGGGGCTTGGGCATGCCCCAACCCCGCCTATCCTACGCCGATCCGCAGGCCCGGGCTGTAGTCGGGCTTCGCCGCACCGGGCGCTTGTCCACCCCCCTTGCGGCTGCCCTCAAGGCGCCGTGGAGGCACCTGATTCAAACCAGCGCTTGACCAGATCGCGTTCGTCCGCACTCAGCCCATCGGGGTTGCCAAAGGGCATTTTGCGCAGCAGCACCACCTGCTGGTAGATCTGCTGGGTGTGCTGGGCCACCTCTGCCGGGCTGTCGAGCTTCACATTCTTTTGCGCCAGGCCCGTGGCGCTGTGGCACAGCACACAATGCTGGGCAAATACCTTGGCGACTTCGCCGTAGGGCACGGCGCCAGCAGCTGGCTGGCTGGCGGGGGCCGTGGCCGCCACGGCCGGCTTGGGGCCGGGCCGCAGCCAGGCGATCACACCCAAAATCACCAGCACCCCGATCAGTGCATAGGGCCAGGGGTGCTTGTTGCGCCCCAGCTTGTGGCCATGGCGCAGCACAAAGAACTGGCGAATGGCGGCACCGGCAAACATCATGCCGATCAGCACCAGCCAGTTGTACTTTTGGTTGTAGAGCCAGCCGTAATGGTTGGACAGCATCGCAAACAGCACCGGCAAGGTGAAATAGGTGTTGTGCACGCTGCGCTGCTTTCCGCGCTTGCCGTAGATGGGGTCGACCGGGTCGCCGTTCTTCAGCGCCCGCACCACGGTGCGCTGGCCGGGAATGATCCAGAAGAACACGTTGGCGCTCATCGAGGTGGCCAGCATCGCACCCATCAGCAAGAAGGCCGCCTGGCCCGGGAAGATATGGCAGGCGAGATAGGCGGCGATGCAGACCAGCACCAGCACCATCGCGCCCACAATCGCATCACCATGCTTTTTAAAGCCAAAGACGCGGCAGATGCCGTCGTACAGCAGCCAGAAGACTGCCAGAAAGCTCAGCGCCGCGAACACCGCCAGCGGCGCGCTCATCGCATTCGGGTCGGCCGGGTTGACCAGGTAGATATTGGCGTTCCACAGGTAGGACACCGTCAACAGCGCAAAGCCGGACAGCCAGGTGGTGTAGCTCTCCCAGTAGAACCAGTGCAGGTGGTCCGGCAGCTTGGGCGGGGAGACATTGAACTTCACCGGGTGGTAGAAGCCCCCGCCATGCACCGCCCACAACTCACCGCTGACGCCCTGCTTTTTCAGGTCTTCGTCTTCCGGCGGGGTCAAGCTGCTGTCAAGAAACACAAAATAGAACGACGAGCCCACCCAGGCAATGGCTGTGATCACATGCAGCCAGCGCAACAACAGGTTCGCCCAATCGAGGATATAGCCTTCCATTGCTCTCATCCTTGGCAGCGTGGGGGCTGCCAGTGCAAGGGAGGGGGTTGTACCCCGCTCTCCTCGTCAAGACACCAGCAGTTGGATGCTGGCGACTTGTTGAACCTGCTCACCACGGCGGGCGATCTGAGCAGCAGACAGGCCGCAATCCACAGCCATCATCGTCATGACCGGGGCACCGCTGCGACCTTTTGTAGACTTAAAGTGTATGCAATTTCTGCCGCCCGTTGGTCGGCAAAAAGCCGCAAGTCCCCTAGATAAAACCCTGATGCAATGCAGCAAAAGCGGAGGCGGCGGCGCTCAGCCTTGCAGGTGTTGCAGCAACTGGGCAGCCACCGCAATCGCAATCACCTCCGGCGCCTTGCCCTGGATGCCGGGCACGCCAATCGGGCAAGTGATGCGGGCAAACTCCTCGTCGGCAAAACCCCGCTCGGCCAACCGGTGTGCAAAGCTGGCGCGCTTGGTGGCGCTGCCGATCAGCCCGATCAGGTTCAGATCACCACGGTCGCGCTGGCGCTGCAGGCAGGCCTGGGTGATCCGCAGATCCTGCTGGTGGTCGTGGGTGAGGATGAACACACTGCTGCCTGGGGCCAGGTCTGCCACCGCCCTCTCGATGGGGTCGGAATACTCGGCCTGCACATGGGACGGCAGCTCGGGCGGAAACAGCGCCTCGCGGCTGTCCACCCAGGTGATGTGCAAAGGCAGGTTGCTCAGCACCTGCACCAAGGCTGCGCCTACATGCCCTGCCCCGAACACCGCCACCGGGCTGCAATCGGGGGCCAAGCGCTGCGCCAGGGGCTCGCTGTCAGCTTGCGCAATGCGCTGAAAACGCAGCTGCACCGCACCGCCGCAGCACTGACCCAGCCGGGGACCCAGCGCAAAACGCTCGCTCAAAGGCGCGCCACCGCTGGCCAGCAGCTCGCGTGCCTTGCTGGCCGCCAGCCACTCCAGGTGGCCGCCGCCAATCGTGCCCAACTGGTCCTGGGCAAACACGGCCATCCAGGCACCGGCATCGCGCGGTGCTGATCCCTGTGTAGACTCCACCTGTACCAGACAGGCATCCTGCGTCGCGAGGCGCCCCAACAATTGCTGTAGTACCGGCATGCCTTGTTCCATGATGAAAATATGGCCTGCCATGCTGCACAGCCGCAATAGACAGATTTGTACCATGAGCGATCGACCACCCATCTCCTTGCTGTCACGCCTTTGGCATACGCTTTTTCGTATACCACCCGGGGCACCAGCACCAGCACCAGCACAGGCATCGGCAAACGCCGCGCTCCAGACGCATGACCGAGATCCGGAGGGCGATATTGCCATCCGCCACACCGAGTTGCCAGACAGGCGCATGCCCCTTGCGCACACCAACGGTGCACAAGAAAAGGCACCCGACACGGACGGCAGCTCCGCCGATGAAGACGCCTACCGCAAGCACTGCGCGCAGCACCTGTATGCCCGCTACCCTGAGCGCATCTACCCGGGCATGCTGCCGCCTATGCTCTATGCCATCGGAGTGCTGGAGCTGCTGCTCGATGAAGACGGCCAGATCCAGGAGCTGAACTGGATGCGCGAGCCGGCACAGGCGCAAGAGGTCCCCGCCCTGATCGAAGCCCTGGTCCGGGCAGCTGCGCCGTTTCCCGCGCCCACACACCTGATCGATGGCGAGGTCATGGTCTCGTACACCGATACCTGGCTCTGGGATGCGTCCGGCCAGTTCCAGCTGCACACCTTGAGCGAAGGCCAGCACTGAGGGCCAGCAAAAGCCAGGCGTAAAAAAACCGGCCTGCTGGCCGGTTCCTGTTCAAAGCCCTAAGGCCTTGCCTTATTCCTTGATACGGGTGATTTTCGCACCTTGCAAGGACACGCCAGCTTCCAGGCCGGCATTGTTCAGCACAAAGCTGGTCACAGGGGCTTGGGCCGAGGTGGTGTCGATGCTGCCATTGGCGCCCACGCGGCCAGCGGCCACGGTGGCATCTGCACCCACCGACCAGCCATTGCTCTGGCGGAATTTCTCCAGTGCCTCAGTCGTGTTGAACACATAGATGACGGCCTTGGACTGGCCACCAGCCTGCCAGCCAATCGACGCGCCGGTCGTGCTGTAGTAGCTGTCGCTGCGGTTGCCCACGCGCAGTACACCGCGTCCGTGCTCCACACCAATCACAAAGCTGCCGCCAATGACCGACGGGAACACCAGCACACCCTTGGAGCGAGCCACCAGCTCCTTGGAGCCCGGCGCCGTTTGGTACAGGCGTTCCAGCGCTGCATTGGTACGCGCATCCACCGAAGTCTCATCGGCGCGTGGCGCATTGTTGGTTTCAGGCTTGGTGACCGTGCAGGCCGCCATCGACAGAGCTCCCGCAACCACCGCAGCAGCTACACCCAGGGTGCGCATAGAAAAACGTTGCATACCTACTCCTTTTGACATCTGGTGTTATTTCGATCAGGTTTGCCCCGCCATGGATACAGCGGCGCACCTAGGAGCAGATAGTAGCTACACCTGGTGATGCTGGAAGGCCGCAGATACAACTTGCGGCTTCGGCCTACAGTTTTGGTGATGCGTGCTTGAGACAGGTCAAGGCTCGCCACCGCCGCAGGCCAGCGGCCTCAAGACCCCCGGTACGTCGAATAGCTCCAGGGGCTGACCAGCAGCGGCACGTGGTAATGCTGGTCGGCATGGGCCACGCCAAAGTCCAAATTCACCTGGTTCAGAAAGTTGGGGCTGGGCAGCTCCACGCCTTTGGCGGCAAAGTAGGCCGCCACCTCAAAGCTCAGGCGGTAGGTGCCGGGGCGCAAGGTCGCGTTGTCAAACAAGGGGGTTTGGGTGCGGCCATCATGGTTCAAGGTTTCGCGGCGAATCAGGCGCAGCTCGCCGCCGTCGGTGGCGTACAGCGCAATGTCCATGCCCGCAGCGGGGCAGCCGTGCATGGTGTCAAGAACGTGGGTGCTCAGGCCCATAGGTAAATCTCCTGATGATTCTGGGTAAGATCGGACTGGTGATGTGCACTAAAAGTGTATACACTTTTTGTCATTAGGCCTACTATCCTGACATGGAATCCACCTCAACGTCCACCATTGCCCAAGCCCTCACCCGTGCCATCGTCGAGCACCGGTTGCTGCCGGGTACCAAGCTGGCCGAGCAAAAGCTCGCCGACCACTTTGGCGTATCGCGCACCCTGGTACGGCAGGCGCTGTTTCAGCTGTCGCAAAACCACTTGGTCACCCTGGAGCCCGCGCGTGGCGCCTTTGTGTCCACCCCTTCGGTGACCGAAGCGCGCCAGGTCTTTGCCGTGCGCAAGATGCTCGAAGCGCAGATGACCCGCAGCTTTGTCGAGACCGTCACGCCCAAGCAGATCAAGGTCTTGCGCGAGCATGTGCGGCAAGAAGCCGCTGCCGTACACCGTGCCGATGTCACCGAGCGCACGGAGCTCCTGGGCGACTTCCATGTACGCATGGCCGAGCTGATGGGCAACGATGTGCTGGCCCAGCTACTGGGCGATTTGATCTCGCGCTGCGCGCTGATCACCCTGATGTACCAGTCGGCCAGCGCCGCCGCCCACTCGCACGAAGAGCACGAAGAAATCGTGCAAGCCCTTGCCCGCAAGGATGCCGAAGGCGCCGTGCAGCTGATGATCGCGCACCTGGAGCATGTGGAACAAGGCCTGCAGTTCGAACGCGAGATTCCCAGCAACGATTTATCCATGGCTCTGTCCTCGATCACGCTATGACCTACGACGCTACTACCCCCTACCCCCGCGACCTGATCGGCTACGGCCGTGATGTGCCCCATGCCCAGTGGCCCCAGGGCGCACGCATTGCCGTGCAGTTTGTGCTGAACTACGAGGAAGGCGGCGAAAACCATGTGTTGCATGGCGACCCGGGCAGCGAGCAGTTCCTCTCGGAAATGTTCAACCCGGCCTCCTACCCGGACCGCCACATGAGCATGGATGGCATCTATGAATACGGCTCGCGCGCCGGCGTGTGGCGCCTGCTGCGCGAGTTTGAAAAGCGCGGCCTGCCGCTGACGGTGTTTGGCGTAGCCACGGCCTTGCAGCGCCACCGCGAGCTGGCCCAGGCGTTCTCCGATCTGGGCCATGAGGTGGCCTGCCACGGACTCAAGTGGGTGCATTACCAGAGCACGCCTGAAGAGGTCGAACGCGCCCACATGCAGCAGGCGATGGACATCTTCCACAGCCTCTACGGGAGCCGCACAACCCACGGACTGGGCTGGTACACCGGCCGCGACAGCCCCAACACCCACCGCCTGGTGGCCGATTTTGGCGGCTTTGCGTATGACAGCGACTACTACGGCGACGACCTGCCCTTCTGGATGAAGGTCGGCAAGAGCGATGGCACGGCTGCGCACCAGCTGATCCTGCCCTACACCTTGGACTGCAACGACATGCGCTTTGCGCTGCCCCAGGGCTATTCGCACGCCGATCCCTTCTTCCAGTACTTGAAGGACAGCTTTGATGTGCTGTACGCCGAAGGCGACCCGGCCGGTGAGAACCGCCCCAAGATGATGAGCATCGGCATGCACTGCCGCCTGCTGGGCCGCCCGGGCCGCATCACCGCCCTGCAGCGCTTTTTGGACCATATCCAGCAGCACCAGAACGTCTGGGTCTGCAAGCGCATCGATATTGCCCGCCACTGGGCAGAGCACTTTCCCGCCCCCACGCTCTGAAAGATGACACAGCGCCACGCCTGAGCGAAGAGAAGCGCTAGCACTCCATCCATTCGATAGGAAACACCATGGCCCTGACCCTGGAACAACTCAACCAAGCCACGCCCGATGCGGCGCTGGCCATGCTCGATGGGCTGTACGAGCATTCGCCCTGGATTGCCCAAGCCGCGCTGGCCCAGCGGCCCTTTGCGTCGCTCGCCCAGCTCAAGCACGCGATGGTGCGCGTGCTGGCCCAGGCCCCGGTCGATGCGCAGCTGGCCTTGATCCGCGCCCACCCCGAGCTGGCGGGCAAGGCCATGGTGGCCAACACCTTGACGGCAGAATCCACCTTGGAGCAAAACCGCGCGGGCCTGACCCAGTGCACGCCCGAGGAATTTGCACGTATCCAGCAGCTCAATGCGGACTACAACGCGCGCTTTGGTTTCCCCTTCATCCTGGCGGTGCGCGGGCCACGCGGTGTAGGTCTGCCCAAGCAGGACATCATCGACACCTTTGCAAGGCGCCTCAACCACCATCCGGATTTTGAACGCAACGAGGCCCTGCGCAATATCCACCGCATTGCCGAGATCCGCCTGAACGACAAGTTCGGCTACGAGCCGGTGCTGGGCAACGATGTCTGGGATTGGCAAGAGCGCCTGGCCCAGCACAGCGACGAGGGCTTTGCCGAAAAAGGCCAGCTCACCGTCACCTACCTGACCGATGCCCACCGCGCCTGCGCGCAGCGCATCAGCCACTGGATGCGGGACAGCGGTTTTGACGAAGTCGAGATCGATGCGGTCGGCAACGTGGTGGGCCGCTACCGTCCCGCGCAAGAAGGCGGCCAGTACCTGCTGACCGGCAGCCATTACGACACCGTGCGCAACGGCGGCAAGTACGACGGACGCCTGGGCATCTTTGTGCCGATGGCCTGCGTGCGCGAGCTGCACCGCGCCGGCAAGCGCATGCCCTTCGGCATCGAAGTCGTGGCCTTTGCTGAAGAGGAAGGCCAGCGTTACAAGGCCACCTTCCTGGGCTCGGGCGCGCTGATCGGCCACTTCAACGCCCAGTGGCTGGACCAGGCCGATGCCGCCGGCATCACGATGCGCGAGGCCATGCAACATGCCGGTCTGTGCATTGACGACATCCCCAAGATCCAGCGCGATGCCTCGCAGTACCTGGGCTTTATCGAGGTCCACATCGAACAAGGCCCAGTGCTGACCGAGCTGGATATTCCGCTGGGTATCGTCACCTCCATCAATGGCAGCTCGCGCTATGTCTGCGAGATGCTCGGCATGGCCAGCCATGCCGGCACCACGCCCATGGACCGCCGCCGCGACGCCGCCTGCGGCGTGGCCGAGCTGATGCTGTATGCCGAGCAGCGCGCCGCGCAAGATGGGGACTCGGTCGCCACCGTCGGCATGCTCGAAGTGCCCAGCGGCTCGATCAACGTCGTGCCCGGCCAGTGCAAGTTCAGCATCGACATGCGTGCCCCCACCGATCCGCAGCGCGATGCGCTGGTGCGCGATGTGATGGCCCAGCTCGAAGCCATCGCGCAAAAACGGGGGCTGCGCTACCGCGCCGAGCAGACCATGCAGGCCGCAGCCGCACCCAGCGCACTCGCCTGGCAGCAGCGCTGGGAGAAGGCAGTGGCCGCCCAAGGTCTGCCGCTGTTCCGCATGCCCAGCGGCGCCGGCCACGATGCGATGAAGCTGCACGAGATCATGCCCCAGGCCATGCTCTTTGTACGCGGCCTCAACAGTGGCATCAGCCACAACCCTTTGGAGTCATCCACCGCCGATGACATGCAGCTGGCGATAGACAGCTTCAGCCACGTCCTTCAACAATTAGAAAACGAAACCGTATGACCACGAACAACGCCACCTACGCCGCCCTGGACCAGTGGATTGACCAGCACTTTGACGAGCAGGTGCAGTTCTTCCAGAAGCTGGTGCAAGTGCCTACCGACACCCCCCCTGGCGACAACACGCCCCACGCCGAGCGCACCGCCGAGCTGCTGCAGGCCATGGGTTACACCGCTGAAAAACATGTCGTACCCCAAGCCGATGTAGAAGCCTATGGCATGGCCTCGATCACCAACCTGATCGTGCGCCGCCCCTTTGGCGCGGCCGGCTCGGGCCGCACCATCGCCCTCAACGCCCATGGCGATGTGGTGCCGCCAGGCGAAGGCTGGACGCATGACCCCTATGGCGCCGGCATTGTGGACGGCAAGCTCTACGGCCGCGCCGCTGCGGTGAGCAAGTGCGATTTCTCCACCTTCACCTACGCCTTGCGCGCACTGGAGGCCGTGGCCAAGCCCAGCCAGGGCGCCGTGGAGCTGCACTTTACCTACGACGAAGAGTTTGGCGGCCTGCTGGGCCCCGGTTGGTTGCTGGAAAAAGGCCTGACCAAGCCCGACCTGATGGTGGCCGCCGGCTTCAGCTACGAAGTGGTGGTGGCCCACAACGGTTGCCTGCAGATGGAAATCACCGTACACGGCAAGATGGCCCATGCCGCCGTGCCCCACACCGGTGTGGACGCGCTGCAGGCCGCCGTGGCCATCATGAACGACCTGTATGCCGAGAACACCACCTACCAAAAGGTCAGCTCCCAGGTCGAAGGCATCAAGCACCCCTACCTGAACATTGGCCGCATCGAGGGCGGCACCAACACCAATGTGATCCCCGGCAAGGTCATGCTCAAGATCGACCGCCGCATGATCCCCGAGGAGAACCCGGTCGCCGTGGAGGCCCATATCCGCCAGGTCATCGCCAACGCGATGGAGCGCTTCAACACCGAGCGCGGCTACCGCGGTGATGATGCCGTGCGCGTGGACATCAAGCGCCTGCTGCTGGCCAATGCCATGACGCCGCTGGCCGGCAACCAGCCGCTGGTTGATGCCATCCAAACCCATGGCGAAGCCGTGTTTGGCGAGAAGCCCCCTGCTGTGGGCACGCCGCTGTACACCGATGTGCGCCTGTATGTGGAGCGCGGCATTCCCGGCGTCATCTATGGCGCGGGCCCGCGCACCGTGCTGGAGAGCCATGCCAAGCGCGCCGACGAGCGCCTGGACCTGGAAGACCTGCGCCGCGCCACCAAGGTCATCGCCCGCTCGCTGGTCGATCTGTTGGCCTGAGCCAACGCAGGCGGGCCCAAACGCCCGCTAAAACATCCCCTTACCAACCGCCCCCAAGCACGCCGCTTGGGGGCGATTTTCTTGGTGTGCGCAAGCATGCCAGTGGGCCAAACCCAGCCATCTGTGACACTGCTTGAGGGTAATCATGGAGTGGCCGCTAGTGCCCATTTGTATACACTTTTTGTATGGATTTTTAAGGCTTACCTCTACCAATCAAGTTCCCCCGATGAGGAGTGAAGACATGCAAACGGATAAACACCCGGTCGATCAAATGCTGCCGCTGGGGCGGCTCACCACCTTGGGCTTGCAGCATGTGCTGGTCATGTATGCGGGGGCCGTGGCCGTGCCGCTGATCGTGGGCCGCGCGCTCAATCTCGACTCGCACCAGATCGCCAAGCTGATATCGGCCGATCTGTTTGTCTGCGGCCTGGTCACCTTGATCCAGGCATGGGGCGCGACACGCTGGTTTGGCATCAAGCTGCCGGTGATGATGGGCGTGACCTTTGCCAGCGTGGCGCCCATGATCTCGATGGCGCAGAACACCGGCGGCGTCTATGGCGCGGGGCTCATCTTTGGCTCGGTCATCGGGGCGGGGGTCATATCGATACTGATCTCACCGCTGGTCAGCCGTATGCTGCGGTTCTTTCCGCCAGTGGTTACCGGCACCATCATCACGGTGATCGGCATCAGCCTGATGCGCGTGGGCATCAACTGGATTTTTGGCAACCCCGTCGGGCCCACGGCCCCTTCCGTGCCCAACCCCGAGCATGTCAAATGGCTACAAAACGCCCAGGTGGCAGCCGGCGCCCCGGGCTCGGCCCTGCCGCCCATTCCGCATGGCTTGGCCATCCTGCCCTCCGTCCCCAACCCACGCTATGGCGATCTCAGCGGTGTCGGCATATCGGCACTGGTGCTGGTCTCCATCTTGCTGATCACCAAGTTTGCCAAGGGCTTTTTTGCCAATATCGCCGTGCTGGCCGGCATTGTGATTGGCGCCATTGTGGCTACCGCCATGGGCCTGATGACTTACGAGAAAGTGGCGCATGCCGAGTGGTTTGACTTTGTGATGCCGTTCGAGATCGCCACACCGGTGTTCGACCCTATCCTGATTCTGACGATGACCTTGGTGATGATCGTCGTGATGATCGAATCGGTGGGCATGTTCCTGGCGCTGGGCGACATGACCAACAAGGAGGTCACGCCTGCAGATTTGACCCGGGGCCTGCGCACCGATGGCCTGGGCACCTTGCTGGGCGGCATCTTCAACACCTTCCCCTACACCAGCTTCTCGCAAAACGTCGGCCTGGTGGCGGTCACCGGCATCCAAAGCCGTTTTGTCTGCGTTGCCGGTGGCTTCATCCTGATCATTCTGGGCGTGCTGCCCAAGCTGGGCGCCTTGGTCGAATCCCTGCCCACGATGGTGCTGGGCGGCGCAGGTCTGGTCATGTTCGGCATGGTGGCTGCTACCGGCATCCGCATTCTGGCGAATGTGGATTTCCGCCACAACCGCTACAACGCCATGATCGTTGCCGTGTCCATCGGCTTTGGCATGATCCCGCTGATTGCGCCGCAGTTCCGCCAATGGATGCCCCATGCCATCCACCCGCTGATCGAATCGGGCATCCTGCTGGCGTCGATCAGCGCCGTCGCTTTGAACCTGTTTTTCAACGGTGCCAAACTCGACCAGGCCCAGATCATCAAGGCTGCGCAGCAAGCAGATGCCCACTGACTAGATTGCTGCGGTGCAGCATCGAAACTTAGGCCCACTGCCCCATAGGGATGGGCCTGCGCCTTTATCATCCGCTTGGTACACACTGGATTGACTCACTCTTATGGCACAACAACTGTCCGCCGCCGAACAGGCACTGCGCGAAGCCGCACTCGAATACCATCGCAGCCCCAGCAAGGGCAAGATCTCGGTGACCCCCACCAAGCCGCTGTCCAACCAGCGTGACCTGTCGCTGGCCTACTCGCCAGGCGTGGCCTACCCTTGCCTGGACATCGAAGCCGATCCCAGCCTGGCAGCGGACTACACCTCGCGCGGCAACCTGGTCGGCGTGATCACCAACGGCACCGCCGTGCTGGGCCTGGGCGATATCGGCCCGCTGGCCAGCAAACCGGTGATGGAAGGCAAGGGCTGCTTGTTCAAGAAGTTCGCTGGCGTCGATGTGTTCGACATCGAGCTGGCCGAGCGCGATCCCGACAAGCTGATCGACATCATCGCCAGCCTCGAACCCACCCTGGGCGGCATCAACCTCGAAGACATCAAGGCACCCGAGTGCTTCTACATCGAGCAAGAGCTGTCCAAGCGCATGAACATCCCGGTGTTCCATGACGACCAGCACGGCACGGCCATCATCTCCAGCGCAGCGCTGCTCAACGGCCTGGAACTGGTCGACAAGCAGATCGGCAACGTCAAGATCG
>JAVWTB010000011.1:68581-150018 GCA_036667955.1 Comamonas sp. | reverse complement strand
CTGCAATCAGCAGACCGGCAGAGATCGGACGGGTGACAAACACCGACCAGTCACCGCGCGACAGCAGCAGCGCACGGCGCAGGTTTTCTTCCATCATCGGGCCCAGGATAAAGCCCAGCAGCAAAGGTGCCGGCTCGGTACCCAGCTTGTGGAACACATAGCCCACGAAGCCGAAGATACCGACCATCCACACGTCCCAGCTGTTGTTGTTGGTACCGTACACACCGACAGCGCAGAACAGCACGATCGATGGGAACAACCAGCGGTAAGGCACGGTCAGCAGCTTGATCCAGACGCCGATCAGCGGCAGGTTCAACACGATCAGCATCAGGTTACCGATCCACATCGAGGCAATCAGGCCCCAGAACAGTTCTGGGTTGCTCGTCATCACCTGGGGACCAGGCTGGATGTTGTGGATGGTCATCGCACCCACCATCAGTGCCATCACGGCGTTTGGCGGAATACCCAGGGTCAGCAGCGGAATGAACGAGGTTTGCGAGCCGGCGTTGTTGGCCGATTCAGGCGCGCACACACCACGGATATTGCCTTGGCCAAACGGAACTTCACCAGGACGCAGCTTGGTCTTCTTCTCGATCGTGTAGGCAGCGAAAGCCGACAACATCGCACCGCCACCAGGCAAGATACCCAGGGCCGAGCCCAGCGCCGTACCACGCAGCATCGCGGGGAACATCAGCTTGAAGTCTTCCTTGGTGGGCATCAGGCCGGTCACCTTGGCAGCAAACACTTCGCGCTCGTCATCGGGCTTGGACAGGTTGGCAATGATTTCACCGTAGCCGAACACACCCATGGCGATCACGACGAAATCGATACCGTCGGTCAGCTCAGGAATGTCGAAGGAGTAACGGGCCACACCGGAGTTCACATCGGTACCCACCAGGCCCAGCAGCAGACCCAGCACAATCATGCCAACGGCCTTGAGCAGCGAGCCCGAAGCCAGCACCACGGCGCCAATCAGGCCCAGGGTCATCAGCGAGAAGTACTCGGCAGGGCCGAACATGAAGGCCACTTCGGTCAGCGGAGGTGCAAAGGCAGCCAAGATGATGGTGCCCACGCAGCCAGCGAAGAACGAGCCAATGCCCGCAGCCGCCAGTGCCGGCCCAGCGCGCCCTTTTCGGGCCATCTGGTAGCCGTCAATCACGGTCACCACCGAGGAGGATTCTCCCGGCAGGTTCACCAAGATAGCGGTGGTGGAGCCGCCGTACTGGGCGCCATAGTAAATACCAGCCAGCATGATCAGCGCCGCCACGGGTGGCAGTGCGTAGGTAGCAGGCAGCAGCATGGCGATGGTGGCCACGGGGCCAATGCCAGGCAGCACGCCAATCAAGGTACCCAACAGACAGCCGACAAAGCAGTAAATCAGGTTTTGAAAGGTAAAGGCAACACCGAAGCCGATGGCCAAATTGTCAAATAATTCCATGGTCCTGGCCCCTTATCCGGTAATAAAGCTGGGCCACACGGGGAACTGAAGGTTCAGTGCCCACACGAATGCGACGTAGCTGCCAATGGCCAGGACAGTGGCCAACACGAAGACTGACTTGGCATGAAATTCCTGGCTGGCCAGGCTGGCGATGAAGACCAGTGCGTAGATCGCAACAATCAGGCCCATGGCGGGAATGCCGATGCTGGGCACGCCCACAAGCAAGATGCCGAAGGCAAAGTTGGCCAGCAAGATGAAGAACACCTGCCGCCATGCCCATTTGCCGATAGGGTCCCCATCAGCGGGACCTGCACTGAGGCCTTTGAAGGCCACCGCAGCGCCAATCAGCGTCAGCAAGACGCCAAGAATCAACGGGAAATACCCCGGACCCATGCGAGCACCTGTACCGATCGAGTAGTTCTGGGCGCCTACGGCGAACCCAATACCCACTGCCATGTACATCATGCCCGCCCAAAAGTCTTTTTGGCTTTTGAGCTTCATTAACTTTGTCTCCAAACAATTTTAGGGATGCCATGCATTGTCAACGCTGACAGCCAGCTGACTGATGTGGATTCCACTTACGATTGCACACAGGAAAACCCCTAGGGCATGCCAGGCTCTCAAGCGGCCAAAACCCAAGCCTGGCGCGGGTTTGCGCAGGATGGCCTGCCCCTGACGCGGGCGGAGTGACAAGGGTAAGTCCCTGCCGGCGCAACGCCTCCATGCCCTGCGGGCGATGGACGTTGCCGCGGTCTTTTAGCGGTCGCCCATCTCGATGGGCGGCGTGTTGGCCATCACCTCTTCGATGGTGGTGAGGCCCTCCGACACGCGCAAGGCGCCGGCCAGGCGCAAGGGATGCATGCCGTCCTTGACGGCCTGGCGGCGCAGCACCGACATCGACGGCGAGGCATGCACCTGGTCCTTGAGCGCTTCGGAGACAGTGAGCAGCTCGTACAGGCCCATGCGGCCGCGAAAGCCAGTGTCGCGGCACTCTTCGCAGCCCACCGGTTTGTAGGGCCGGTATTCGCGCTTGATCTTCCAGGGCTGGATGGCGGTGGTCAGCGCGTCGGTGGATGCCTCCTCATCGGGCTGCTTGCACTGCGGGCACAAGGTGCGCACCAGGCGCTGTGCCAGCACGCCCAGCAAGGTGGCATTGATCAGGTACGGCGGCACGCCCAGCTCCATCAGTCGGCTGATGGCGCTGGGCGCATCGTTGGTGTGCAAGGTGGAGAAAACCAAGTGGCCCGTCAGCGCAGACTGCACCGCCATTTCGGCGGTTTCCAGATCGCGGATTTCACCGACCATGATGATGTCCGGGTCCTGACGCATCAGCGCGCGCAGCCCTTCAACAAAACTAAAGTCGAGTGCCGGCTGCACCTGGGTCTGGTTGAAGGCCGGCTCAATCATTTCGATCGGGTCCTCCACGGTCGAGACGTTGACCTCTTCGGTGGCCAGGCGCTTCAAGGTGGAATACAAGGTGGTGGTCTTGCCCGAGCCGGTGGGGCCGGTGACCAAAATGATGCCATGGGGCCGCACCACCAATTGCTCCCAGCGCTGCGCATCGTGCGCGGTAAAGCCCAGGGCCGACAGATCTTTGACGGTGTTTTCTGGGTCAAAAATACGCATCACCATCTTCTCGCCAAAGGCGGTGGGCAAGGTGGACAAGCGCATTTCCACCTCATCGCCCAAGGTGTTGCGGGTCTTGATGCGGCCATCTTGCGGGCGGCGCTTTTCGACCACGTCAATGCGGCCCAGCAGCTTGACGCGCGAGACGATGGCGTTGTGCACGCCCAGTGGCATCTGGTAGACCTTGTGCAGCACACCGTCAATGCGGAAACGGATCACCGCTTGTTCGCGGCGGGGCTCCAGGTGGATATCGCTGGCGCGCTGCGCAAACGCAAACTGCCACAGCCAGTCCACCAGGCGGATGATGCCCTGGTCATTCGCGTCAAACTGCTGGTTGCTGTTGCTGAGGTCGACCAGCTGCTCGAAGTTGCCCAACGAGCTGAGCGAGCCGCTCAGTTTGCTGGCCGCCTTGACCGACCGGGCCAGCGCAAAGAACTCGCTGCGGTAGCGGTCAATGTCCTTGGGATTGGCCAGCACCCGGCGTACCTTGCGCCGCGCCTGGCGCTCCACTTCGCTGACCCATTCGTCAATCCAGGGCTCCTTGACTGCAATCACCACTTCCTGGGCGGTGACCTGCACCGGCAGGATGCCGTGGCGCTGCGCATAGGGCGCGCCCATGGTCTCGGCCACCTTGGCGGCATCGACCTTGAGTGGGTCAATCTTGTAGTAAGGCAGGCCGCAGTGTTTGGCGACAAACTCGGTGAGCAGCTCCACATCCAGCGCCTTGCCGTCCAGCTGGCGTGGCACCACCACACTGGCCAGGCGCACGATGGGGTGCTGGCTGCTGGCCGCATGGCTGCAGCGGTTGATGGTCGCCTGGGCCAGCTCGGGGCTGATCCAGCCATCGGTCTGCAGCCAGTTGATGATCTGGGTCAGATCCAGCGGGCGCTGCATCAGCGCAGGCAGGCCGCTGCGCGCTGGCGGCACGGTGGCGGGGCCTGGTCCGCTGGGCGTTGATGGGACCGAGGCAGGGGCGCTGGGCTTGGACGGCGCAGGACCGTCTTCGACGTTGCCAGGCACAAAGATCGCCGAGCGCCGGATGGGTGCCGACGCCCCGGACGGGGCCGCGCCACCAGCGCTGCTGGCGCTGCGGCTCCTGGTGGGCGTATCGCCGGACAAGGCATCGCCCCGGCTCTTGTGCTGCTTGCTTGGCTGATCAGGCGCTGCCATGGTGATTCCCTCGGTATTTTTTTTAGCTTCTGGCTTTATACCTGAATGACCGCGCCGCGCTGCGTAAAGTCAGTCCAGCAGCGGCTGCACAGGTTTAAAAACCTTTAACCACTTGAGCGCCGGCAAGCCGGTCTGCTGCTGCACCAGGTCCGCCCGCTGGCTGAGCAGCTCGCGGCTGGGGCGGCTGGCGTTGCGCTGGGCCAGCACGACGGTATTGCCCTCTTTCGTCGCTGCAAAGCGCCAGACCGCCTCGGCGCCAAAAGCCTCCTGGATGTGGGCGAGGCTGCGGGCATAGCTGTTGGTGCGGCCAAACAGGTTGACGGTCATGCAGCCGTCCTCGGTCAGCAGATTGCGGCAATGCTGGTAGAAGTCGGGGCTGTCGAGCACCGGGGCGGCGGCCTCGTGGTCATACAGGTCCACCTGCAGGGCATCCACCGTCTGCAGGTACGGGGTCTTCTGGATCTCAACACCCGCATCGCCCAGCACCACTTGCAGTTTGTCGCTGTCAGGTGGCAGCTTGAACCACTGGCGGCACACGGTGATGACCTGCGGGTTCAGCTCCACGGCTGTGGTCGCTATGCCCAGCTTCTGGGTACAGAACTTGGTAGCGGCCGCCGAGCCCAGGCCCAGCTGCATGGCCCGGCGCTCGGGCACGGTGGGCCAGTCCACCAGCAGCAGCCAGGCCATCATGCGCTGCACATATTCCAGGTCGATGTCGAAAGGCTTTTTGATGCGCATCGAGCCTTGCACCCAGGGCGTTCCCAGGTGCAGGTAGCGGGTGCCGTCGTAGTCGGAGATGGTGACCTCGGGCAGCGGCTCGGCTGCCTGCGGAGATTTTCTTTTCGTCGTCATGGGGTGGGATTATCGGCCGTTGTCATCCTGGTCGCCGTACTACTGCCCGCAAGTCCCGCAGTTGGCAACTTGCCACCGACGCATTCAGCGCAGCAGGCCCGCCTGCTGCATCACCTCGCGCCAGCCAGCCAGCTTGCGCTCAAAGCTCCAGGAGGCATTGGCCGGGCTGCTCGATGGCAACCGGTAGCTGGGCAAGCCCAAAACGGCCTGCACCTTGGCCGCATGGCGAAAGCTTTCGCCACCGTTGTGCGCAGCGGCCACCAGTTGCGGGCATTGCTGCTTGAGCGCCACAAAATCATTGAGCTGGGCGTTGCGGATGCTCGTGTCCAGGCTGCCTTCGCGCTCGCAGGCGGCATACACATCCCACAAACCCAGGCCCCTATCCAGCAGCCAGGCGCAGCGCTCGGCATAAGCCGTGGGTTGCGGCTGCTCGGGCCACAGCACCGCCAGCAGCGGCCACATATGGTTGCGCGGATGGGCATAGTACTGCTGCAATTGCAAGGATTGCACGCCGGGGAAGCTGCCGAGGATCAGCACTTGGGTGCCCGGCCCCACAACAGGCGCCAGCCCGCAGAGCAATGCATCAGCCATGCTGAGCGCCCTCAACGGCAGCGGGCAGCAAGGGCCCCAGCCGGGGCAACACCCTGGCGGAGTTGGTGCTGGTGGCCAACTGCCAGTCCACAGCCGTCAAGGCCTCGTCCGGATGCGCCTCGGCCCGCAGTGCCACCATCACCTGGGCGATGCGCGGAATCTCCGCCGGCTGGTTGCGTCCCTGGGCCTGGCCGGCGTCGCGCTGCTCGGCCGTGGTGTAGAGCCAGTGCGGCGGAATATCGGGCGCATCGGTCTCGACAACGATGGCCTCCATCGGCAGCTGTTGCAGCAGGCGGCGCAGGTGCAGCGCGCGCTCATAGGTGACGGCGCCACCAAAACCCAGCGCAAAGCCGCGTTCGATAAACTGCTGCGCCTGCTGCAGGCTGCCGTTGAAGGCATGCGCTATGCCCCCTTGCACCGGCCAGCGGCGCAGCGCGCGCAGCAGCTGGTCGGACGAGCGGCGCACATGCAGGATGACGGGCAGATCAAAGCGGCGCGCCAGTTGCAGCTGCTGCTCGTAAAACCAGGTCTGGCGCTCGGCATCCAGCCCTGGTACAAAAAAATCCAGACCAATCTCACCAATGGCCACCAGACGCGGGTCATCGCGGCAGGCTTCGAGCATGGTGGCCAAGGCGCCGATGTCGTCTTCAGCCGCGCGCCCGGTGTAGAGCGGATGGATGCCCAGCGCATAGCTGTCGCCCCAGCGATGGGCCAGATCGCGCACGGTGGCCCAGTTGCTGCGCTCCACCGCTGGAATCACGCAGTGCGCGACCCCGGCCGCCTGCGCGTCCGCGCGCAAGGCATCGCGGTCGGCATCGAACTCCGGGGCATCCCAGTGGCAGTGGGTGTCAATCCAGAATGGCATGCGGATCGGAGGCGTTGTTAACCTTCGAACTGCCCGTTCACCATGCGCACGGCACGGTCGCAGCGCTGGGCCAGCTCGCCATCATGGGTGACCATGACAAAGGCGGTGCCGCGGTCGCGCGCCAATTGCAGCATCAGCGCAAACACGGTGTCTGCCGTGGCGCGGTCCAGGTTGCCGGTGGGCTCATCGGCCAGCACGCAGGCGGGCTGGGTGACCAGCGCACGCGCAATGGCCACGCGCTGGCGCTCGCCGCCGGACAGCTCGGCCGGGCGGTGCAGCACGCGGTCCTTGAGACCCACCGAGGCCAGCACCTCGCGCGCGCGCTCGGCGCATTCGGCATAGGGCAGGCGGCGGATGCGCAGCGGCATCGCCACGTTGTCCAGCGCACTGAACTCAGGCAGCAGGTGGTGAAACTGGTAGATAAAGCCCAGGTGCTGGTTGCGCAACTCACCCTGGCGGGTGGCGCTTAAGGTATCGAGCCGCTGGCCATGCAGGCTGACCGTGCCGCTGCTGGGGGCATCCAGCCCGCCGAGCAGGTGCAGCAAGGTGGATTTGCCCGAGCCGGAGGCGCCGACGATGGCCAGGGTTTCGCCCGCACGCACAGTCAGGTCGATGCCATGGAGCACCTCGACATCGAGCAGGCCTTCGGTAAAGCGCTTGGTCAGGCCCGAGGCCTCCAACACAATCGACGAATCATTCATAGCGCAGTGCCTCCGCCGGGTTCACGCGGCTGGCACGCCAGCTGGGGTACAGGGTGGCCACAAAGGCCAGAATCAGGGAAATGACGGTGATCGGCACGATGTCGCTGCGCTGGGGCTCGCTGGGCATTTGGCTGATCAGGTAGATGTCCTTGGGCAGGAAGCTGGTGTGCAGTGCGCGCTCGATCGCGGGCACGATCACATCGATATTGCAGGCAATCAGCAGGCCCAGGCCCAGGCCAACCAGGGTGCCGATCACGCCGACCAGCGCCCCCTGCACCACAAACACGCCCATGATGCTGCGCGGGCTGGCGCCCAGGGTGCGCAGGATGGCGATATCGGCCCGCTTGTCGGTCACGGTCATCACCAAGGTGGTCACCAGGTTGAATGCGGCCACCGCGACGATCAGGGTCAGGATGATGAACATCATGCGTTTTTCGACCTGCACGGCGGCAAACCAGGTCTTGTTCTGCTGCGTCCAGTCGCGGATCAGCAGGTGGCCGCTCAGGCTGTGGGCCAGCTGCTGGGTGACCTCGGGGGCCTGGTGCAGGTCTTTGAGCTTGAGGCGCACGCCCGTGGGGCCTTCCAGGCGGAACAGGCGTTCGGCATCCTCATGGTGCATCAGCACCAGGCTGGAGTCGTACTCGTAGTGACCGGAGTTGAAGGTGCCTACCACTTGCATCTGCTTGAGGCGGGGCACGGTGCCCGCTGGCGTCACTTGGCCGCTGGGCACGATCAGGGTGACCTGGTCGCCCTGGCCGACGCCCAGAATGCGTGCCAGCTCCGAGCCCAGCACGACATTGAAGCTGCCCGGTGTGAGCGCCTGCAAACTGCTTTGATCGATGCCAGTGGTCATATCGGTGACCTCAGGCTCCAGCGCCGGGTCGATACCGCGCAGCAGAGCGCCGCGCATATCCTCGCCGCGTGCCACCAGCGCCTGGGCTGAGACAAAGGGTGCCGCGCCGATCACATTCGGGTTGGCCTTGGCCTCGGCGATGGTACGTGCCACATCGGGCAAGGCATCGCCACCGGGCGTGAAGATCTCGATATGCGAGACCACGCTGAGCATGCGGTCGCGCACCTCTTTTTGAAAACCATTCATCACCGACAGCACGATGATCAAGGCCGCCACCCCCAAGGCAATGCCCAGCATGGACACGCCCGAGATGAACGAAATAAACCCGTTGCGCCGGGTCGCCCGACCTGCCCGGGTGTAGCGCCAGCCCAGCGCCAATTCATAGGGAATCTGCATAAATCGTTCTAAAAATATAGTTGGTGCAAGGTCTCAGCTAATACAGCGCCATAAACCACTGCACCGCAAACCGCATTGTGGCATCGCCGACAATAGACCCATGTCGGAAAACCAGCATTTGATCATCTCTTACGCAGCCACGGACGAGCCAGGCTGCCAGCAAGCCTTGCAAACCCTCGCCCTGCCGAACCTGCAACGCCTGCTCAAGCAGTGGTCCGTCAGCATGACCGACAGCGGCACGCTGGAAGATTTTGCGCCCCCGCATGAACGGGCGCTGGCCAGCGCGCTGGGCCTGCCCCGCCAGGCCACGCCCTGGGCGGCGTTGCAGCAACTGCAACAAGGCCAGGCGCCGGGCGACGCCGCATGGGCCTTTCTCTCGCCCTGCCACTGGCAGATCTCGCCCGACCAGGTGCGCATGAGCGCGCTGGCGGCTGCGCAGATGAGCGAGGAAGAATCCCGCAGCCTGCTGGCCATCATGGCGCCCTGGTTTACCGAAGACGGCATCACCCTCGTCTATGACCGGCCCGACCGCTGGCTGGCATGCGGCGAAGTCTTTGACCAGCTTGACACCGCGGCACTGGACCGCATTGCACTGCGCGATGTGCGGCCCTGGCTGCCCAACAAGGCGCAGGCCGCCGTGCTGCAGCGCCTGCAGACGGAGATGCAGATGCTGCTCTACACCCACGCCTTCAGCGATGCGCGCGAGGCCAGCGGGCGCGCGCCCATCAACTCCTTCTGGATACATGGCGCTGGTGCCCTGCCCGCCGGCTACCAGCTTCCTGCCCACACGCCCGTGCTGAACACCGCGCTGCGCGACAGCGCCCTGGTGGGCGACTGGGCCGGCTGGCAGCAGCAGTGGCAGCAGATCGACGAGACACTGGCTACGGCCAAGCTGACCAAGCTGACCTTGTGCGGCGAAAAAAATGCCATCACCCTGGAGCCTCTGGCCCTGGGCTGGTTACCCAAAATCAAGCAATGGCTGGGCCAACCCAAGCCGGCCGCGCTTTTAAGTTCTTTATGAAAATTCTGGCAAGAGATATTCCCCCGCGCACCGTATGGACGCTGGAACAGGCTGGTGTGCATCCGCTGCTCGCCCGCCTGTTTGCCGCAAGGGGCGTGCAGGCGGTGGCCGAGCTCGACGACGGCCTGGCGCAGCTGCTGCCGCCTGCTGATCTGCTGGGCACGCGCGAAGCCGCCCTGCTGCTGGCCGATGCCATCGGCCGCCAGCTGCGCATCTGCGTGGTGGCCGATTACGACTGCGACGGGGCCACCGCCTGCGCCGTGGCCCTGCGCGGCCTGCGCATGCTGGGCGCGCACCATGTCAGCTACCTGGTGCCTGACCGCGTGGTCGATGGCTATGGTCTGACCGCAGCCATTGCCGAGCGCGTGCACCAGCAAGGTGCCCAGATGCTGGTGACCGTGGACAACGGCATCGCCAGCGTGGAGGGTGTGGCCCGCGCCAAGGCGCTGGGCATGACGGTGATCGTCACCGACCACCACCTGCCCGCAGCCACCTTGCCGTTGGCGGACGCCATCGTCAACCCCAACCAGCCCGGCTGCGGCTTTGCCAGCAAGGCCATGGCTGGCGTGGGCGTGATGTTCTATGTGCTGATGGCCTTGCGCGCCGAGCTGCGCGAGCGCGGCGCCTTTGCCGACATGGCCCAGCCGCGATTGGACAGCCTGCTGCCGCTGGTGGCGCTGGGCACCGTGGCCGATGTGGTCAAGCTCGATGCCAACAACCGCCGCCTGGTGGCCCAGGGCCTGCGCCGCATCCGCGCCGGCCATATGCCGCCCGGCCTGGGCGCGCTGTTCTCGGCGGCCAGCCGGCGTGCGGCCACGGCCAGCACCTTTGACTTTGGCTTTGCGCTGGGCCCGCGCATCAATGCCGCCGGGCGCCTGGCCGATATGACCATCGGCATCGAGTGCCTGCTGACCGACGACACCTTGCTGGCCGACACCCTGGCGCGCCAGCTGGACGCCATCAACCGCGAGCGCCGCGACATCGAAACGGGCATGCGCGAGCACGCGATGCTGCTGGCCGAGGCCTTGTTTGAAGAAGGCGCAGAGCCGCCACCGGCCGTGAGCGTGTTCGACCCGGATTTCCACGAAGGCGTGGTGGGCATCGTCGCCTCGCGCATCAAGGACAAGCTGCACCGCCCGACCTTTGTGTTTGCCGCCAGCAGTGCGCCGGGCCATGAGCATGAGCTCAAGGGCTCGGGTCGCTCCATCCCCGGCTTTCATCTGCGCGATGCGCTGGACCTGGTGGCCAAACGCCACCCGGGCGTGCTGCTGAAGTTTGGCGGCCATGCGATGGCCGCAGGTTGCACCATTGCGCTGGATGATTTTGAGGTGTTTGAGCAGGCCCTTGCCCAGGTCGCCCAGGAATGGCTGGACGAGCGCACCCTCACCCGCCAGCTGGAAACCGATGGCCCGCTGCCGGTGCAGTTTCGCCATGCCGAGACGGTGGACACCCTCAACAGCCAGGTCTGGGGCCAGGGTTTTGCGCCGCCCACCTTCAGCGAAGAGCTGGAAGTGGTGAGCCAGCGTCTGGTCGGTGAAAAGCACCTGTCGCTCAAGCTGCGCCACCACGGCGAGATGGTGGACGGCATCTGGTTTGGCCACACCGAGCCCTTGCCGGCCAAGGTGCTGTTGGCTTACCGGCTGGACATCAATGAATGGCAGGGCCAGCGCAAGCTGCAGTTTCTGGTCGAAGGCGCGCAGCTGCCCGTGTGAGTGCAGGCGCTGCGCTTGCGCCGACGCAAGACTTTACGAAAAGTTAAGGGAATTGCCGCCATAGCGACGACCTTCGCTGCGGCAATTTTCTAAAATGCACACCGCAGGCGTTGCTGTTAAAACCCTTTTTGCAGAGGCGACCGGCGCAGCGGCTGGCAAGCGCTTCGCGCCCGACCCTGGCTGGGCCGCCAGCGCTTGCTGCTTCAGTCAATTCAACTGTTAATTTAATATCAGTCATATCCTAGATATTTTCTGGATGGCTGCTATGCACCAAGAAACTCCATGAGCAATATTTCCGTGGCCGTGCTGGGTGCCGGCATGGTCGGCGTTGCCAGCGCATTGGCGCTGCAGAAAAAGGGCTTCCGCGTCACCTTGCTCGACCGGCTGGCCCCTGGCGAAGAGACCTCCTACGGCAACGCCGGGGTGATTGCGCGCAGCTCGCTGATGCCCTTCAACAACCCCGGCCTCTGGTCCAACCTGCCCGTGCTGCTGAAGAACCAGAGCGCCGGCTTCCGCTACCAGGCGCAGTTTTTGCTGCAAAACCTGGGCTGGGCCGCCCGCTTTGTGGCCCAGGCGCGCACCCGGGTGTTTGAGGAAACCACCACCGCGCTCGACAGCCTGATTCGCCTGTCGATGACCGAGCACGCGCAGCTGCTGCGCGCCAGTGGTGCGGCCCACCGCATGCGCGACAACGGCTGGCTGTTCCTCTACCGCCAGTCCGCCGCCTTTGCCGGTGGCGCGCTGGCGCGTGAGCGCATGGCCCACTTTGGTGTGGCCACCGAGGTGCTGGAGCGCGACCACATCCGCCAGCTCGAGCCGGCCCTGAACCCGATCTTTGAGCGCGCGCTCTGGGTCAAGGACACCTGGTCGGTCGACAGCCCTGGCGATGTCGTCAAGGCCTATGCCGAGCTGTTCCGCAAACAAGGCGGGCAGTTTGCGCAGGCCCGCATCAAAACCGTGGAGCCGCTGGCCGGCAGCCGCTGGCGCATACGCGCCGATGGTGCGCACGATGGCCTGGAGGCCGACCGGGTGGTGGTCGCGCTGGGCCCCTGGAGCCGCCAGTTCATGGCGACCCTGGGCGTGAAGGTGCCGATGGCTTATGAGCGCGGCTACCACATGCACTTTGCGCCGCCCGCATCCTGCAATATCTCGCGCCCGGTGTACGACACCGCCGGCGCCTATGTGCTGAGCCCGATGGAGCAAGGCCTGCGCTTGACCAGTGGCGTGGAGCTGACCGATATCGATGCCCCCGCCAACCCCGTGCAGCTGAGTTTGGCTGAGGCCGCAGCACGCGAGGCGATTGACCTGGGCGAGGCACTGGAGCCCGCCCCCTGGATGGGCAGCCGGCCCACCTTGCCGGACAGCCGCCCCATCATTGGCGCGATGCCGGGCCAGCGCAACCTCTGGCTAGCCTTTGGCCACCAGCACATTGGCTTTAGCACGGGGCCCGGGACGGGGGCGATTTTGGCAGCGCTGATGCGCGGGGATGATGCGCCGGTCGATGCGCGGCCATTCCGCGCCGAGCGTTTCCTAAAGGGCTAGTCGTGCCAGCGCCCTGGCCGCTCGGCCAGGCGCGTTAGGGATCAGCCTTGCAAAGCAGACCAGCGCTGCGCCAGCAGGCTCACCACATCGTGTACCGGCAAGCCTGTAGCGCGTGCCACCGCATCGCGGTAGACCGGCATATTGGTGCACTCCAGCACCATTGATTGCACCTGCGGATGGGCCCGGCACAGGGCGACGGCGGCAGCGACCACCTCACGCTCGGCCTGGGCGATGTCCATGTCGAGCGCATTGCCGAGGATGCGCGTGGCAAATTCGCCATCCGGTGCCACACCTTGCACAGGGGTGCCGGCGGGGACGCCAGCGGCGGCCAGAATGCGTGGCGTCAGGCTGGCCGCAGCGATGGTGACCACGCCGGGTTGGGGTAAGTGCGCGCACTGCAGCAGGCTGGAGCTGACGACGGGCACATCGACGCTGCGGGCCAGCAGATCCTGGTAGGCGGCCAAAAAGCCGCAGCTGGTGGTGATCAGCGCCGCGCCCTGCGCCTGCATCGCGCGGGCGGCATCGACAAAAGGCTGCACAAAGCGGGGATCGGCCTCGCGCACAATCTTGGCGGGCGAGGCGCCTTGCACCTTGTGCATCTGCACGGGGATGCCCAGCGCTGCCCAGGTCTGCAGGTTGCCGATGTCGCCGGGCGGGCGCGGGAACTGCGTGTCCAGCATCAGGATGCCAAGGAACGGTACATGGGCTACAGCGGGCACAGTCACAGCGGGCGTTGGCAGCATGGCAGGTGTCAGTCGAGCAAAGGCAGCGCCGGCAGTGCGCCTCGGCGGTCAATCTTGCGGCTCAGCACCACCGAGGTGTAGGTCTGGCGGATGCCTTCGATCAGGCCAATGCGGTCCAGCAGCGTATCGAGCTTTTCGTTGGAGTCGCAGCGCAAGAAGATCATGTAGTCGTGCTGGCCGGAGACGGCCGAGACCTCTTCCACTTCAGGGATGCTTTCGAGCACCTGCATCACCGCCTGGGCGGTCTTGGGCATCACGCTGATGCCGCAGTAGGCGCGCACGGCCGACTGCTCCAGCTTGGAGCCCAGACGCACGCCATAGCCGGCAATGACGCCCTCTTTCTCCAGCCGCGCAATGCGGGCCACCACGGTGGTACGCGCCAGGTTGAGCTTGCGCGCCAGCTTGGCCGTGGACTCGCGTGCGTCAGCCTGCAATAGCGCCAGCAGCTTGCGGTCAATATCGTCGAGTCGAAAATCCATAGGTCCCCCTGCTTGTTATACGGCGTGGCCGATGATACGGCCCAAAAAGCTGCGCGTGGCCTCGTGCTGCGGGTTGTCGATCACCTGCGAGGGCGGGCCTTCTTCGACCACCACGCCATCGCGCATGAAGACCACCTTGTCGGCCACCTCGCGGGCAAAGGCGATTTCATGGGTCACGAGGATCATGGTCATGCCGTCCTTGGCCAGCGACTGGATCACCTGCAACACCTCGCCCACCAGCTCGGGGTCGAGGGCGGAGGTGGCCTCGTCAAACAGCATCACGCTGGGCTGCATGGCCAGTGCGCGGGCAATGGCCACGCGCTGCTTTTGGCCGCCCGAGAGCTGGTCGGGCATCATCTGCGCGCGCTCGGCCAGGCCCACTTTTTGCAGCAGCGCGGTGGCACGGGCCTGCGCTTCTGCCTTGCTGATGCGCAGCACCGTGAGCGGGCCTTCCATCACGTTCTGCAGCACGGTCATGTGCGGGAACAGGTTGAAGTGCTGGAACACCATGCCGGTGCGGGCACGGAAACCTGCCAGCACCTTGTCCTTGGGCAGCTGGGTTTGCTGGCCGCTGAAGGCCAGCGACTGGGCATCGACCCGCACATCGCCGCCATCGGGCACGGTCAGCAGGTTGATGCAGCGCAGCAAGGTGGACTTGCCCGAGCCCGAAGGCCCGATCAGTGCCACCACCTGGCCACGATTCACATCCAGGCAGATATCTTTGAGAACTTCGAGCTTGCCAAAGGATTTTTTCAGGCCACGAATACAGATGAGCGGTTGGTCTTGCATCTCAGGCCTCCTTGACTGCGCTGTTGTGCTCCAGACGCTTGGCCCACAAAGTCACTGGGAAAAGAATCAGGAAATAGGTGATGGCGATGAAGGTGTAGACCTCCAGCGGGCGGTAGGTGTCATGCGCGATCACCTGGCCTTGGTAGAGCAGATCGGGCACGGCCAACACCATCAGCAAGGAGGTGTTCTTGAGCTGCAGGATCGACTGGTTGACCAGCGGCGGGATCATCTTGCGGAAAGCCTGGGGCAGGATGATGCGGCGCATCACCTGAAAACGCGTCATGCCAATCGCCTGGCCCGCCTCGGTCTGGCCGATGTCGGTGGAGATGATGCCGCCTCGGATAATTTCCGAATAAAAGGCACCACCGTAGAGTGACAGACACAGAGCGGCCGCTACGGGCGCGCTCATCTCGATACCGGTGAGCACCGGCAGCGCGTAGTAGAACCACACCAGCTGCACGAGCACCGGCGTGCAGCGGAACACCTCAACAAAGGCGCGCAGCGGCGCTGTGATGATCTTGTTGCTGGACAAACGGCCCAGCCCCGCCACCAGGCCTACCGCCAGGCCACCGAGCACGCAGATCACGGTAAACAGCAAGGTGTAGCCCACACCGCCGACCAGCAGCATGCGGTACTTCCACAGGAAAGCAAAGTCCCACTCGTACATAAATCAACCTACCTTTAACGCATACACCCCGGAGGCAGCATGCGGCTGCAACCGGGGTGTTTCACATGGGCAGAACACCCATGTGGACCAACCATCAGAACTTGACTTCCTTGGGGAAGGACTCGGCCTTCACACCAGCGAGCTTTTCCATGTTTTTCAGCACCACGGACTGGATCTCGCCCTTGGCGCGCGACTCATCCAACCAGGCATTGACGGCATTCTCGAAGTCCTTGTTGGACTCCTTGCGCAGGCCGACATTGGTGTTGGCCGTCTCCACCGGCGTGGGCACATACACGGCACCCACATCCGGGCGCTTGGCGATCAGCGGCTGCGACAGCAGCACCACCAGCACCTGGCAGTCAGAGCGGCCGGTTTGCACCGACATCGTGGCCGCGCCCGAGCTTTCCAGACGCGAAATGCTGGCCTTGGGCAGCGCACGCGTGGCGAACTGGTCCTGGTTGGAGCCGATATCGACCACCACCTTGGCATCGGGCGTGTTCAGCTGCTCCCAGGTTTGCACAGGGGCATGGCCTTTTTTGCAGACAGCCGTGAAGGTGTTGTTCAGCAGAGGCTTGGAGAAGTTGACCACTTCCATGCGCTGGGGCGTAGGCGCCATCGCAAACATCAGGTCAATCTTGTTGGCCTGCAGATCCAGCACGGCATTGCCCCAGGTGGTCTCGACAAACTTCACGTTCACGCCGAGCTTCTTGGCCAGGCTTTCGCCAAAATCCGGGCCAAAGCCTTCCCATTTCTGCGACACCAGATCCTTGTTGAAATAGGGAATGGCGCCTGCCACGGCACCCACGCGCAGTTCCTTGGTGCGCTTGACGCGGTCCATCGTCGATTCACCGCTTTGCGCCAGCGCCGCACCGGTCACCGATACACCTGCGACCACCAAGGCGGCTGCACCCATCCACTTTTTGACAGAAAACATCTACGTATCCTCTAGACGCAGCGAAAACGGGCTGCGCGACCGTGAAAAACCGACAGTGTATTCCTGTTAAAAACCCTAGTGAAAAACACAAAACGTCGAGATGCATTGTTATTTTCGTCAAATCGGCGAAACAACGACAATTTAAGGGTTAATACTGACATTTCAGAGACAGCCGACCTTAGAAAACCCGAGATACACCTGAGGCTGCGTCCGGTCTGACGTGCCCAGCCCAACACGCGGCCTACAATGCCCCGATACCCTAAGCTAATTTCATGCCAGACATGCTGAACGCCGATCTGCACTGCCACTCCACGTTTTCCGACGGCACCCTGAGCCCGGAAGCGCTGGCGCAGCGTGCACGCGAGCGGGGTGTGCAGATCTGGGCGCTGACCGACCATGACGAGGTCAGCGGCCTGGACCGCGCCAGCGCCGCAGCCGCGCAGCAGCAGCTGGCTTTTCTGAGTGGCGTTGAAATCTCAGTCAGCTTTGGCCAAACCACCGTGCATATCGTGGGCCTGGGCTTTGACTGGCAGCACACCGGCCTGCGCGCCGGCCTGGCCAGCACGCGCGGTGGCCGCGAGCAGCGCGCCCGCGATATGGCAGCCGGCCTGGAAAAAGTAGGCATCGGCGGCGCCTACGAAGGGGCGCTGCGCTATGTTGGCAACCCCGACCTGATCTCGCGCACCCACTTTGCGCGCTTTTTGGTCGAAACCCGGGTCTGCCGCGATCCGGCCGAGGTGTTTCGCCATTACCTGGTCGAAGGCAAGCCAGGCTTTGTGCCCCACCGCTGGGCCCGGCTGCAAGATGCGGTGCAGTGGATTGTGGCGGCGGGCGGCATGGCGGTCATCGCCCACCCTGCACGCTACCATTTGAATGGCGGTGAGGAGCATGCGCTGTTCACGTCCTTCAAGGACTATGGCGGCCAAGGCGTGGAAGTGGTGACCGGCAGCCACTTTGCCCATGAGTACACCACCTATGCGGACATGGCCAACAGCTTTGGGCTCTATGCCTCGCGCGGCTGCGATTTTCACAGCCCCGGCGAATCGGGCACCGATTTTGGCGCCCTGCCCCCGCTGCCCACCGGCGTCGTGCCCGTGTGGCAAGCGCTGGAGGGGCGTATTCTCTACCCTCCCCATCCGCCGCCAGCAGCCCTTTGACGGCAATGCCCCGCAGCAGCCCCCACCGATAACAAAAGCAAAAGCAAAGCAATACCATGGCCCAATATTTTGAGGTTCACCCCGACAACCCCCAGCCGCGCCTGCTCAAGCAGGCCGCTGCCATGCTCAAACAGGGCGGTATCCTGGCCGTCCCCACGGACTCCAGCTACGCCTTTGTCTGCGCGCTGGACAACAAGCAGGTGGTGGACCGCCTGCGCCGCATCCGCCAGATCGATGACAAGCGCATGCTCACCTTGCTGTGCTGCGACCTGTCCCAGCTGGCCAGCTACGCGATGGTGGACAACCACCAGTTCCGCATCCTCAAGCTGGGCACGCCCGGGCCCTTCACCTTCATTCTGGATGCCACCAAAGAAGTGCCGCGCCGCATCAGCCATCCCTCGCGCAAGACCATCGGCCTGCGCGTGCCCGACAACAAGGGCCTGCTGATGCTGCTGGAGCTGCATGGCGAGCCGCTGCTGTCCACCACCTTGATTCCGCCCGGCGAGACCGACCCTCTCAACGACCCGGAAGAGATCCGCGAGCGCTTTGAATCGCAGATCGAGCTGGTGGTCAATGCCGGCCCTTGCCCGCTGGAGCCCACGACCATCGTGGATCTGACCCCCATGGGCACCGGTGGCGCACCGGTCATCGTGCGCGAAGGCCGGGGGCCGCTCGCGCAGCTGGGCTTGTAGAGCGCCCCGCCCGCCTCCATCTACGCGATGGAGGCCCTTGGTGAATCTGTTAGGCTTGGCCGCTCGCTTGCGTGCCCTGAGGCCGCGGTTTTCTCCAGTTTTGCGACAATCGATCCGTGAACCCTGACCTGATCCAAAACATTCTGATCTTTGCCCTGCCCGTGTTGTTTGCCATCACGGTGCATGAGGCTGCCCATGGCTATGTGGCGCGCCACTACGGCGACAACACCGCCTATATGCTGGGGCGCATCACCCTCAACCCGTTCAAGCACATCGATCCCATCGGCACCATCGTGATGCCGCTGGTGCTGTACTTTGCCACCAGCGGTGCCTTTGTGTTTGGCTATGCCAAGCCGGTGCCGGTGAACTTTGGCAACCTGCGCAACCCCAAGCGCGACATGATCTGGGTCGCCCTTGCCGGCCCGCTCACCAATTTCGCGCAGGCCATCATCTGGGCGCTGCTGCTGGGGCTGTTGGCGGTGACCGGTGTGCACGAGCCGTTTTTCATCAAGATGTGCTACGCGGGCATCTCGGTGAATCTGGTGATGTGGGCCCTCAATCTGTTTCCGCTTCCCCCGCTTGACGGTGGTCGTGTGCTGGTGGGCCTGCTGCCCTACAAGCCGGCCGTGGCGGTCTCCAAGATGGAGCCCTATGGTTTCTTTATTGTCATGGGCCTGATCATCAGCGGTGTGCTCAGCACCATTTGGATGACCCCCTTGATCAGCGTGGGCCGCAGCCTGATCAACCTGATTTTGCTGCCGTTCACGGGCTGATGCCCGGCAAGCGCACGCACCGTCTTTATTGCGATTTTCCCGTTATGACCAAAACCCGTTACCTCACCGGCATCACCCCTTCTGGGACGCCCCATCTGGGCAACTACGCCGGCATGATGCGCCCGGCCATCGCGGCCAGCCGCGCCGGCGATGTCGAGAACTTCTACTTCCTCGCCGACTACCACGCGCTGATCAAGTGCCAGGACCCGGAGCGCGTGAACCGCTCCACCTTGGAAATTGCCGCCAGCTGGCTAGCAGCAGGCCTGGACCCCGAGCAGGTCACCTTCTACCGCCAGTCGGACATTCCGCAGATTCCCGAGTTGACCTGGCTGCTGACCTGCGTGACCGGCAAGGGCGTGCTCAACCGCGCCCATGCCTACAAAGCCGCACAAGACAAGAATGCCGAAAGCGGCAAGGACGGCGATGACGGCGTAACGGCCGGCCTGTTCATGTACCCCGTGCTGATGGGTGCCGATATTCTGGTGTTCAACGCCAACAAGGTACCGGTGGGCCGGGACCAGATCCAGCACATCGAGATGGCGCGGGACATGGCATCCAGCTTCAACCACCTGTATGGCGAGCATTTTGTGCTGCCCGAGGCCGCAGTGGATGACAATGTGGCGACCTTGGCTGGCCTGGACGGCCGCAAGATGAGCAAGAGCTACGACAACACGATCCCGCTGTTCTCCACCCAGGCCCAGCTCAAGAAGCTGATTGGCAGCATCGTGACCGACTCGCGCGCTCCGGGTGAACCCAAGGACGTGGAAGGCTCGGCGCTGTTCCAGATGTACCAGGCCTTTGCGACGCCCGAGGAAACCGCAGCCCTGCGCCAGGCCTATGCCCAAGGCATTGCCTGGGGTGATGCAAAGGCCCTGCTGTTCGAATGCATTGACCGGGAACTCGCTCCGTTGCGCGAGCGCTACAACTACCTGATGACCCACCCCCAGGAAGTGGAAGCAATTTTGCTTAAAGGTGCAGAAAAGGCGCGTACATATTCGAGCCCTTTACTACACAAGTTACGTGCTGCCGTTGGTCTACGGCCACTGACGCCCGCCAGCACGGCCGCTGCCCCCAAGGCGGCCGCCAAGCAAACGGGTGCCGCCTTCAAGCAGTACCGCGACAAGGACGGCAAGTTCTACTTCAAGCTGGTGGCTGCCGATGGGGCCGTGTTGCTGCAAAGCCAGGGCTTTGATGCACCCAGGGATGCCGGTGCGATGATTGCCCGCTTGCAGGCCCAGCCAGAGGACCTGCAGCAGGCGATGGCGAACCTGCAACTGGGCCACAGCTTTTCTCTGTCCGATGTGCAGTTGGCACTCAAAGAGATAGCCGAGAGTTAAGAGACTGCCTATACTGCAATTGCAACCAATTGTTGACGCCGTCACCAAAGTGGCAACTTATCCGTTTAACGCAGTGTGGAGCCAGTGATTCAATTTGCTTTTATTATTGAGTTATCAAATAAAAGCAGACTATCGAGATTTGTGGGAGTGAGCACTTATGAGAATTGTGGCACTGGATGATGATCTAGTGGTGTTGGACATGCTCTCCAAAACAATGGAGGCAGAGGGCCACGCCTGTACAACCCATTCTTCTGGCGCCTCTCTGATAAAAGATATGCGCCGGGAGACCTATGACCTGCTGATCCTGGACTGGCAATTGCCAGACACCACCGGTCCGCAGGTAGTGCGCTGGATACGTGAAAACGTCAACCAGGAACTGCCGGTGCTGTTTATCACCAGCCGCCATGGCGAGGCAGATATTGTCGAAGGCCTGGAGTCGGGGGCCGATGATTTCATGATCAAGCCCTTGCGTGTGGCTGAACTGGTGGCGCGTGTACGCGCCCTGCTGCGCCGCGCCTATCCGGCAGCCACCAAAGGCACGCTGGAGTTTGGCCGCTACAAGTTCCTCTCGGATGCCCGGGCACTTGAAGTGGATGGCAAGCTGGTGGAATTGAAAAACCGCGAGTACGACCTGGCCCTGTTCCTGTTTCAGAACATGGGCCGCCTGCTGTCTCGCGACCATTTGCGCGAAATCATCTGGGGCCAGAACTCGGATGTCATCTCGCGCTCGCTGGACACCCATGTATCGCGCTTGCGTACACTGCTGGATCTGCGACCGGAAAACGGTTTCATCATCACCGCCGTGTACGGGGTCGGCTACCGGTTCGAGGCCGTCAAACCTTTGTCCGAGACGCTGCCCGAATAGGCCCCTGCCATTTTGCGCAGCCCGGTATACGGCCAACACGCAACACGTGTTGGCCGTATTTGCTCGGCAGCATTCACCCATAGCGCCCGGCGTCAACGCCTGGCTGCAAGGAGACTCATAGTGTTTCGTTCGCGTCTGCCGTTTACTACTGCCATCGTGCTGGCCATTGGCGTGGCCGCCCCGGGCCTGGTGCTGGCGGCATCGGCAGACCAGTTGCCCGATATCCGCCACACCGTGCAAAGCGGAGACACCTTGGAGGCAGTGGCCAAACGCTACCTCCGGGATCCGCAGCAGTGGCAAGCGGTCGGAACACTCAATGGGGTCAAGAATCCGCTGCGCCTGCCGATTGGCTCGGTGATCGTCATCCCTGCACACCTGGTGGGCTACCAGGACGTGACCATCAGCCATGTCAAAGGCATCGCGCAGGCGCGCTCGCCCCTGCTTGGCAGCGACTGGCAAGGCGTGGTCTCCGGCGCCAAACTGACTGAAGGTGATGAGCTGCGGGTGCCCGCAGGCAGCTTTGTGACCTTGCGCTTTGCCGATGGCAGCTCAGTGCGCATCAATGAAAACTCCGAGCTCAAGCTGAGCGAATTGCGCAAGAGCAGCCGCACCGACGAGCAGCAATCGGTGCTGGATCTCAGCCGTGGCGGCCTGGAATCGCATGTCACACCGGTGATGGAGCAGCGTCGCAAACGCAAGTTCGAGATCAAGACCCCGATGGCCACCACCAGCGTGCGCGGCACCGTGTTCTCGGTCAGTATTTCCGAGTCCGGCAAAGCCATCACGGCCGTTGACAAGGGGGTGGTCGACGTCCAGGGCCGCCAGGCGGCGCAACAGGCGCGCGTCAAGGCAGGCCAAGGTGTTGCTGTTGCCAACAATGGCCAGGTCGGGCCCACGGTGGCATTGCTGCAAGCCCCCAGCCTGCAAGCCAATCCTGCCGTCTTTGAGGACGCCAATTTTCTGACCTTGCAGCTGGGCGAAGTGCCGCAGGCCCAGAAATACGGTGTCGTGCTGGCCCTGGACCCGGAGCTCGCGCGCGTGGTCCTGCACGAGAGCCATGCCAGCCCCACATTCAAGTTCGAAGCCATTGCAGATGGCACTTACTACATGAGCGCCAGGGCCATCGACGCCCAGGGAATTCCGGGCATGCCCGCGGTACAGGCCATCAAGGTCAAGGCCACGCCGGTGCCTCCGCTCTACGCCAGCCCGGCCCCCGGTGGCCTCATCGGCCTGTCGGACGGCGAGCTGCTTTGTACCGAAGGCGGTACGGGCATTGCAGGCTACCGCATTCAGGTGGCCGCCAGCCAGGACTTCTCCAACCCGCTGCAGGACAGCGGTGTCGTGGACAACTGCTATGCCAGCGCAGCTGGCTTGGGTGTGGGCTCCTATTTCTGGCGCGTGGCCAGTGTGCGCAAGCTGGCCGATGGCAGCCTGGACCAAGGTCCGTTTGCACAGCCCCAGGCCTTCAATACAGGCAGCAACCCACCGACCTTGGGCGCCGACGCACTCAGCCCCGCCGAGACCAACAATCCCAACCAGCTGCAGCTGTCTTGGCAAGCAGAAGCCGGCCAGCGCTTCAATCTGCAACTGGCCAGCGACGAGGCCTTCAGCGATGCCCGCAGCTATGAACTCGATACCCCGCAATGGGCATCGGACAGCCTGCCGCCCGGCGACTACTATGTGCGCATCCAGGTGCTGGACCCTTCGGGCCTCAAGAGCCGCTACTCTGCCCCGCGCAAGCTGCCGGTAGAGCCCGCGATCATGACTGGCGCCGGCAGCGTGCTCAAGAGCGGTGATGGCAAATCGGTGCTCAGCCCGAAGTAAGGGGCGTGCCGGTCCCGGCAGACGCGCATGACCGCGTTCACACCCCGCCCATCCACTAGCCCATGGCAGCCCCTTCCTTGCCGCTGAGCCGAACCCAGCTGCGCTGGCTGGAATGGCTGGCGCTGGCGGCGCTGTTGCTGGGCCTGGTGGCTTGGGCCAGCCTGCGCCACCAACCCCGCGTCATCAACACCTTTGTGCAGGACATAACGGGCTGGCTCAGCGCGCCACAGCCGCGCGATGACATTGTTATTGTGGCCATCGACGATGCCAGCTTGCAAAGCCTGGGACGTTGGCCCTGGAGCCGCGCCGTGCATGCACAGCTGATAGCGCGCATTGCCGCCCAGCAGCCCAAGGCCCTGGGGGTGGATGTGCTGTTCAGCGAGCCCGACTGGCAGCGGCCGCAAGACGATGCACAGCTGGCCCAAGCTATTGCCCAGGCAGGCAACGTGGTGCTGCCCGTGGACTGGCGCATGGCCAATGTGGACATTGGTGCAGAGTTGCCCTTGCCCATGCTGCGCAGCGCGGCGCGGCAATTGGGCCATGTGAATGTCACCGTTGACGACGATGGCGTGATACGCCGTTACTTCGGCGCGCAAGGCGAGAACACCGGCCCCTGGCCGCATTTCAGCATTGCCATGCTCTGCGCCAGCGGCCAGAGCCACCCCCTGTGCCAAGGCACCCACCCGCCCGAGGCAGGGGATCAATGGGAGCAGCGCTCGCCCGAGATTTTCAACTTTGCCCGGGGCGACCGGCCCTATGTCTTGTACTCCGCAGAAGACGTGCTGGCCAACCGCGTGCCTCCCGATGCCTTCCGTGGCAAATATGTGCTGCTCGGAGCCACGGCCTCAGGCCTGGGGGACTATTTCGCCAGCCCCGCCCGCCCCGCCTCACGCCATATCGCCGGGGTGGAGCTGATTGCGCATGCGCTGGACTCGCAGCTGTCTGGCCAGCATGTGCATGCGCTCTCCACCTCGGTCAACCTGGCTGTCAATTTGGGGGCCATCGTGTTGGCCCTGATGGCCATTGCCCTGCTGGGCCCCATGGCGGGTTTGATCGCCCAGATCGCCACGGCCGCCATGCTGCTGCTGCTGTGCCTGGCGCTACGCAGCTTTGCCGGCCTGCAGCTGGCCCCTGGCGCCGCCTTGGTGGGTCTGCTGGTGATCTACCCGATCTGGAGCTGGCGGCGCCTGAGTGCCGCCGCCCAGTTTTTGCAGCAGGAGATGCACAACCTGCGCGCCGCGCTGGACACCACCAGTGCCCCCCAGCGCAACGGCATGCTGATGGACGACTTTCTGGAGCGGCGCATCAAGGCCGTGGAGACCGCCACCGATACCTTGCGCCAGATGCACGGCTTTGTGCGCGATACCCTGCGCCAGATCCCCTCCCCGACCTTTGTGGTGGACCCCTTGGGCATGGTCAGCCTGCACAACGCCGCGGCCGGCCGTTACCTGCAAGACCTGGGCCTGCCCAGCCAAGGCCTGGTCGCCATCCAATCGGCGCTGGGCGGCATGCGTATCAAGGAGTCGGGGCAGGTGCTGTCCTTTGCCAACGCCGAGCAACTGCGCGAGCTACCCGCCGAGTGCGAGGTCCTGGACCGCCGCGAACACCCCTGGCTGCTGTTGGCCGAGGCTTTCCGGGCCCCAGCCCCCGCCGGCTGGCTGCTGATGCTGGTGGACCTGACGGAGCTGCACAAGGCCATGCAGCAGCGCGACCAGGCACTGCGCTTTATCTCGCACGATTTCCGCTCGCCCCAGGCCTCGATCATCACCTTGCTGGAGATGTACAAGGAGTTCCCTGGCCAGATGAGCGAGGCCGAGCTGCACCAGAAGATCAACCGCCTGGCCCACCAATCACTGGAGATGGCCGAGAGCTTTGTGCAGCTGGCCTCAGCGCAGTCGCAGGCCATGCAGCCCCAGCTGCTCAGCATCGATGTGCTGCTGCAAGAAGCCGTGGACGACTGCTGGGCCAAGGCCTCGGAGAAAAAAATACAGCTGCACTACCTGCCCGGCGCACTGGAGGCAGCAGAGACCGACATGGCTTGCCTGGGCGACCGCTCCTTGCTACAGCGCTGCTTCACCAACCTGCTGACCAACGCCATCAAATACAGCCCCAGCGGCACGGCGGTGGAGGCCAGCATGGCCGATGACGGCGACTACTGGCTGGTGCGGGTGCGTGACCATGGCTTTGGCATGACCCAGGAGCAGCTGGACCAGCTGTTCCAGCCGTTTCACCGCTTCCACCAAAGCAGCCAGCCGCAGATATCCGGCATCGGCCTGGGCCTGAGCTTTGTACACACCGTGGTGCAACGGCACCAGGGCTTTGTCACGGTGACCAGCGCGGTCAACGAGGGTTCCTGCTTTAGCCTGCACTTGCCCAAGGCATCCGTCGCGCCCACCAGTCTGGCAGCGCAAGCGGCCTAGTCCAGTTCTTTGCCTTTGAGCTCCGGTATCAGCCACAGCGTCGCCAAGGCATCGAGCACATAGATGGCCGCCAGCAGGCCAATGGCCATCTGGAACGAGTACTGGGCGGCGATGGCGCCGATCACCACCGGGCCGGCACCGCCCACAGCGCGGCCAATGTTGAACAGTACGTTCTGCGCCGTGGCACGCGCCTCGGTCGGGTAGGCCTCGCTCATCAGCGCGCCAAAGCCGCCCATCATGCCGTTGACGAACATGCCCATCAGCGCGCCAGCCCAGAGCATGGTGATCGGGTCGTTGAGCTGGGAATAGAACAGCACCATGGCGGCCGCGCCCGCCTGGAACAGCAGGAAACTCGGCTTGCGGCCAATCCGGTCGGCCAGCTGGCCAAAGATCCAGATGCCGGCCATCATGCCCAGGATGGTCACAGCGGTCCACAGCGCAGACTTGGTCAGGTTGAATCCCAGCTTGTTGGCCAGAAACGCGGGCATCCAGATCATGATGCCGTAGTAGCCAAAGTTCTGTACCGAGGTGAGCACGGCAATACCGACGCTGATGCGGGTGGTGGCGCGGTCCTTGACCAGCAATTTGAAGCACTGCAGCACCGACTGCTTTTTCTCTTGGCTGCGCACAAACACCTCGGGCTCATGCAGGCGGTTGCGAATGAACCAGGCGACAAAGGCGGGGATCACGCCCACCAGGAACATGCCGCGCCAGCCGATATAGGGCAGCAACAAGGGCGTGAGCAAGGCGGCGCCCAACACCCCCACCTGCCAGCCCAATGCCACATAGGACGAGACACGGGCGCGGTAGCGTGCGGGCCAGGCCTCGGCCGCCAGCGCCATGCCAATGCCAAATTCGCCCCCCAGGCCAATGCCTGCAATGGTGCGGTAGATCAGCAAATCCCAATAGCCCTGCGCAAACGCGCACAGCCCGGTGAACACCGCAAACAGCACAATGGTCCAGGTCAGCACGCGGATGCGGCCATAACGGTCGCTGAGCATGCCAAACACCACCCCGCCCACAACGGCACCGATCAAGGTCCAGGTGACCAGGGAGCCGGCCTGGGCTGCGGTCAGCCCCAGGTCCTCGCGAATGGCGCTGAGCATGAAACCCAGGATCAGCAGGTCAAAGCCATCCATGGCATAGCCCACGGCCGAACCAGCCAAGGCCTTCCAGCCATAGCGGTTGACGATATCAGAGGAGGTAGAGGCGGTGCCTGAAGCAGCAGACGCAGCAGCGGGAGAAGACATGGAGGCGCTTTGTAGTAGGTTTTATGACTGCCCTGGTCGCAAAAAATGCCGCACAGTGGGCGGCATCGGCGATCAGCAGCGGGGCGTATTGTGCGCGATATCTATACGCTCTGCGTAGGCGCTGCACAGTCCACACATTGACTAGTCGGTAAAACTTGCAGCGCTTGCATGCGCATCCTCAGGCCAGAAACAGCTCCTGCAGGTCGTTGAGGAAGTCAAAACCCCGCTCTGTGGGGGTGACCTTTTGGAAATCCAGGCTGATCAGGCCCTTGGCCTCGGCCTGCTGCAGGGCCTTGGCGATGGCACTGAGCGGCAGGCCTGTGCGGTCCAGGTAGTCCTGCAGTGCAAAGCCCTCGCGCAGGCGCAGGGCGTTGAGCATGAACTCGAAGGGCAGATCGGCGCGCTTGACGTCGGCATCCTGCGCCAGCGCATGGCCCTGCAGTGCCTGGGTCATGTAGCGCGCCGGATCGCGCAAGCGCACCTGGCGCACCACCCGGTGGGCAAAGCTCAGCTTGCTGTGGGCACCGGCGCCGATGCCCAGGTAGTCGCCAAACAACCAGTAATTGCTGTTATGCACGCTGGCATGGCCCGGCTTGGCATAGGCCGAGACCTCGTAGCGCTGCATGCCGGCCTGCGCCGTGCGCGCGGTGATCTGGTCGAGCATGGCATAGGCCACATCGTCCTCGGGCACCACGGGCGGGTACTTGGCAAAAAAGGTGTTGGGCTCGATGGTCAGGTGGTAGATCGAGATATGCGGCGGCGCAAAGCCCAGCGCCGTATCCAGGTCCCGCGCCAGGTCTTGGGCGGTCTGGCCGGGCAAGGCATACATGAGGTCGAGGTTGAAAGTCTCGAAACTGGCCGCGGCCTCTTCGACAGCCGCCAAGGCCTGCGCGCCGTTGTGCACCCGGCCGATGGCCTCCAGAAAGCGGTCATCAAAGCTCTGCACGCCAATCGACAAGCGGGTGATGCCTGCGCCCCGGAAAGCCCGGAAGCGGTCCTTCTCAAAGGTGCCGGGATTGGCCTCCATCGTGATCTCGCAACCGGCCTCCACGCGCAGACGGGCGCGGATGGCCGAGACCAGCCGGTCAATCGACTCGGGCGAGAACAGGCTGGGCGTGCCGCCGCCCAGAAAAATGCTGTGGATGCTGCGGCCCCAGATCAGCGGCAGGGCCTGCTCCAGGTCGGCGATCAGCGCATCGATATAGCGTTCTTCGGGCACGGCATGGCGGCCATCCCGCGCTTCGTGCGAGTTGAAATCGCAGTACGGGCACTTTTTGATGCACCAGGGCAGGTGCACATAGAGCGACAGCGGGGGCAGGCTGGGCAGCTGCAAGGTACCCGGGCGCATGTAGTGCTGGATATCACGCTGCACCACGGGCTCGGTGCTGGGCTCGGACTGCAAGGGAATATGCACCGCCATCTCAGTCCTTCGCCGCCGCAGCCACCTGGGCCTCGCCAGACAACCAGCTGTCCTGGAGCAAGGCCATCATCAACCGCGACGAACGGCCACGGTGGCTGTGCGCATGCTTGACCTCGGTGGCCATCTGCGCAAAGGTCATGCCCAGCTCAGGGATCAGCAGCACCGGATCAAAGCCAAAGCCCCCGTCGCCCAGAGGCTCGGTCGTAATTTCTGCGGCTACGCGGCCGACGGCGACCAGCGGCTCCGGGTCTTTGGGATGGCGCACCGCCACCAAGGTGCTGACCATGGCCGCACGGCGGTCGGTCACACCGGCCATTTGCTCCAGCAAGGCGCGCACATTGTTGGCATCGCTTTTCTCGTAGCCAAACTGCGTGCAGTAGTAGGCGGTATCAACGCCCGGCAGGCCGCCAAACGCCGCCACGCATAGGCCGGCATCGTCGGCAATGGCGGGCAGGCCGGTGCGCTCCGACGCAAACCGGGCCTTGGTCAGCGCGTTCTCCAAAAAGGTAGCGTAAGGCTCGGGCGCCTCGCCCTCCATCAACGTGCCCTGGGGCAGCAACTGCACGCCCAGGGGCGCAAACAGGGCCTGCAGCTCGGCAAGTTTGCCCTGGTTGTTGGAAGCAAGAACGATTTTCATGGGAGGGCACCAGCGGGCTGCACCCGCCCTAGCGCGCGCAGCCCGCTGCTTTTTCAAGAAGGGGAAAACAGGCATGGCGGCCTAGGGCCGCCATGCCAGGACAGACTGAATTATCGGCCGACCGACAAAACGCAGTGCGTGCCGGGCCTATGCCGCAGGCGTATCGGGCTTGGGCTCGGCTTGCGGCTTGCGCTCGGCATCGGGCTCCAGCGCCGGCGGCAAGGTATCACTCACCGGGTCTTCTGATTCAAAACGCTCGGCACCGGGCATCTCCCACTCCATCGCCACGGCGGTGACGTTGTCGCTGGTGGCGCCAGCCTTGCGCAGTGCCGCATCGATCAGGTCAGGGATGGCACGCGAGACCGACTTGTTGGCCAGTTCACGGGCAATCACGGTCTCGGAGACACTGCTCCAGAGGCCATCGGAGCACAGCATGATGCGGTCGCTGCGGTGCATTTCGGTGGGGCCTGCCACGTCAAAAAACGGCCGCGATGGGCTGCCCAGGCAGGTAAACAGCACATTGCGGTTGAAGCGATCGGGGTTGATGCTGGTGACGCCGGAGCCGCGCAGCTCCATGTAGGAATGGTCGCGTGTGCGCGCCATCACCTTGTTGCCGCGTACCAGGTACAGCCGCGAGTCGCCACAATGCACCCACCAGATATTGCCGTCTTGCACCACCGAGGCCACCAAGGTGGTGCGGGGCGGGTCATCCATGTTGTTGGCGATCGCGTACTTCAGGATATTGTGGTGCGCTGACAAAAGCGCGTTCTCCAGAAACTCGGCCGGGTCCTCCAGCTTGGGCCGGGCCAGGCGCTGAAAATCCAGCGACACGGTCTGCAAGGCCAGCTGTGCAGCCACTTCACCCTCGGGATGCCCACCCATGCCGTCGGCCACGACAAACAGGCAGGCCTCCTTGGTGTAGCTATAGCCCATCCTGTCTTCGTTTTTTTCCCGCCCGCCCTTGCGGCTGAGCTGGAAGACCGAGAACTTCATTTGGTTTGGCCTCCGCCCACGCGTTTTTTGGTATCGCTGACCAGCGAATCAATCGACATACGAACCTTCTCGGAGACGCTCAGTTTGGTATAGCGGCGCTCGTCCTCGCGCGCCAGCTCTTTTTGTAACAGGAACACCGACTGCGGCCGGGCTTGGGGATCCAGTGCCATGCACCACTCCACCAGTTCGATCAGGTTGTCCGAGTAGACGCCGCGCACCTTGGACATCGCCAGGCCGAGGCGGTCCTTTTCCTGGCGCTTGGGCGCATCATTGGGCGGAATGCCCTGCATGCAGGCATAGATGCAGGCGCCAATGGCGTAGATATCGGTCCAGGGGCCCAGCGACATGTCGCGGCGGTACATCTCCGGCGCGGCAAAACCGGGCGTATACATCGGGCGGACAAAGTTGCCCTCCTTGCTCAGCACCTCGCGCGCGGCGCCAAAGTCGATCATCACGGCCTTGTTGTCGTCGGTGATGAAGATGTTGGCCGGCTTGATATCCAGGTGCAGCATCTTGTGCTGGTGCACGATGCGCAGACCGCGCAGCACCTCGTCGAACAAGGAGCGGATGGTGGACTCGCGGAAAACCTTGGCTTCCTTCAAATCGCGTGCGGTGACGACAAAATCCTGCAGGGTCGCCCCTTGCAGGTAGTTCATCACCATATAGACGGTGTCGTTCTCGCGGAAGAAGTTGTAGACACTGACAACCGAGGAGTGCGAGATCTGGGCCAGCGCACGGCCCTCTTCGAAAAAGCTCTTGAGACCCAAGCGGTACAGCGACAGCTTGTCGGGCTCAATGCTCGGAGACAGCGAGCCCGGCGCACGGGTGGCCAGGCTCGACGGCAGGTATTCCTTGATCGCCACTTGCTGGCCATCAGGCGCCAGCGCCAGATAAACCACCCCGAACCCCCCTGCCGAAATGCGCCGCACGATACGGTAGCCACCTATGACGGTATTGGCTGGTAGCGGCGCTGGCTTTACTTTTGACATAGTTTGATGAACAACGCAGGTATATGAGAAGCCTGATAATGAGCGCGATTGCAAGCAACCTCATACAGTCCTATGCCAGTTTACAGCATGACAGGCTATGCCTCTGTCCAGCAAAGCATCCCACCTGACGGTGACAACCATGCTCCCTCCCTCTGGCGCGTCGGACTGGAAATTCGCTCGGTTAACAGCCGATTTCTCGATTTATCTTTTAAGCTTCCGGAAGACCTCAGAAGCTGCGAACCACAGTTACGCTCTCTTGTAGATAATAGTCTGAAGCGCGGCAAGGTGGAAGTACGGCTGCTCATCAACAGTGAACAAGCTTCCAGCGTGCCCGTCGCCTCGCCTCGGCTGCTGCAGCAGTTGGGCAGCTTCCAAGACACGGTCAAAGCCTGGATGCCTACTGCCCAGCCCTTTTCTGTGGCAGAAGTGCTACGCCTGAGCGGCAGTGGCAACCTGGATCTGCCTGAGAACTGGGCCGAGCGCGTAGCCGCCGCGTGCCAGCAAGCCCTCAAGACCCTGCTCGATGCGCGCCAGCGCGAAGGCAAGCGCCTGGCCGACATGCTGCAAGACCGTGTCAAGCAGTTGCGCCAACTGGCCGACCAGGCCGAGCCCCTGATCCCCGAACTCGTCAAACAACAAAAGCAGCGCTTTTTGGAGCGCTGGCAAGAAGCCATGGCGCTCAGCGCTGGCAGCGTCTCGCCTGAGGCCGCTCAAGACCGCGCGCTGACCGAAGCGACATCCTTTGCGATCCGCATCGATGTGGCCGAAGAAGTCACCCGCCTGCGCTCGCACCTGGAAGAAATCAGCCGCCTGCTCACCAAGGGCGGCGACATCGGCAAGCGCCTCGACTTCCTGATCCAGGAGCTGCACCGCGAGGCCAACACCCTGGGCTCCAAATCGGCCGCGCTGGACCTGACCCGCATCAGCGTGGATATGAAGGTGCTGATCGAGCAGATGCGCGAGCAAGTGCAGAACATCGAATAAAAAGAAGCTACACCATGGAATACCCCGGAAATCTCTTTGTCGTCTCGGCCCCCAGTGGCGCGGGCAAGTCGTCCCTCGTCAAGGCACTGCTGGAGCTGGACTCCCAGGTCTTTCGCTCCATCTCCCACACCACGCGCTCCCCGCGTGGCCAGGAAAAGCATGGCCGCGAGTACTACTTCGCCTCGCGCGATGATTTCGAGCGCATGATTGCCTCCAATGCCTTTGTCGAATGGGCCAATGTGCATGGCAACCTCTACGGCACCTCCAAGAAGGCCATCGAGGAGCGTCTGGCCAAGGGCACCGATATCGTGCTGGAGATCGACTACCAAGGTGCCTTGCAGATCAAGCAAAGCTTCCCCCATGCCGTGCTGATCTTCATCCTGCCGCCCAGCTGGGAAGAGCTGCGCTCAAGGCTGGAGAACCGCGGCGAGGACGCATCCGACGTCATCGAAAAGCGCCTCAAGAACGCCAAGGATGAGATGGCCCAGGTGCATAAATTCGACTTCGTTATAATTAATGAATTGTTCGAACGCGCTTTGTTCGATTTGAAGGCCGTTGTACATTCACAACGATTGCGCTATTCAGCCCAAAAGCGCGTTCGCAGCGAAATTTTCTCGTCACTCGACATCCCTATCACCCTGGAGAACTCCTGATGGCCCGTATCACCGTTGAAGACTGCCTCGACAAAATCCCCAACCGCTTCCAACTGGTTCTGGCCGCTACCTACCGCGCCCGTATGCTGAGCCAAGGCCACACGCCAAAGATCGACAGCCGCAACAAGCCAGCCGTCACCGCACTGCGCGAAATCGCTGCCGGCAAAGTGGGTCTGGAAATGTTAAAAAAAGTACCAGGCTGATACCTGCCTGCGCTTCCAATGGCACCGAATGTCGGTGCCATTTTTCTTGGTATTCACACAAATTTGTCATCGCAGGCTACAGTTAAGGCGTGAAGTCCGTGTCCATCCCCTCCGCACCCGCCCAAGTCTCTGGCGCCATCGCTAACGCCGCAGCCAAGCCTGCCATGTCTTACCCGGTCGTGGTGAGTGCCTACGCCGAATTTCTGGAGCAACTCGACTACCTCAGCGAAGCCGACCTGGCCCTCGTCGAAGAGGCCTTCGAGTTTGCAGCCAAGGCCCATATGGGCCAGTTCCGCAGCAGCGGTGACCCCTATATCACCCACCCGATTGCCGTGGCAGAAATCTGCGCCAGCTGGAAGCTCGATGCCCAGGCGCTGATGGCCGCGCTGATGCATGACGCGATGGAAGACTGCGGCGTCACCCGCGATGACATTGCCCGCCAGTTTGGCGACACCGTGGCCGAACTGGTCGATGGCCTCACCAAGCTGGACAAGCTGCAGTTCAATTCGCGCGAAGAGAACCAGGCCGAGTCCTTCCGCAAGATGCTGCTGGCGATGGCGCGCGATGTGCGCGTCATCCTCGTCAAGCTGGCCGACCGCACCCACAATATGCGCACCATGTCCGACATGCCGCGCAGCAAATGGGGGCGCATCTCGACCGAGACCATGGAAATCCATGTGCCCATCGCCAACCGCCTGGGCATCAACCGCGTCTACCGCGAGCTGCAGGATTTGGCCTTTCGCCACCTCTATCCCTGGCGCCATGACACCCTGGTCAAGGCCCTGAGTCGCTCGCGCAACCGCCGCAAGGATGTGGTCCAGAAGATCCATGCCGAGGTCGATTCGGCCTTTGCCAAATCGGGCATCAAGATCCGCCTGGGCAACCAGGAAAAAACGCTCTACGCCATCTACAAGAAGATGGATGGCAAGCGCCTGTCGTTTGCGCAGGTGACTGACTCCTACGCCGTGCGCGTCATCGTGCCCAACCTCATCGACTGCTATACCGCGCTGGGCGTGCTGCACCAGGTGTTCCGCCCGGTGCCTTCCAAGTTTCGCGACTACATCGCCAACCCCAAGTCCAACGGCTACCAGTCCCTGCACACCACCTTGGTCGGCCCTTCCGGCGTGAGCATGGATTTCCAGATCCGCACCGAGGACATGAACCTGGTCGACGAGTACGGCGTGCTCACGCACTGGATGATCCAGGCGCGTGCCATGCCCAGTGGCGAGCAGCTGGGCAACAAATGGGTGCAGTCCCTGCTTGAGATTCAAGACGAGACCCACGACGCCCATGAGTTCTGGGACAACGTGCGGGTCGACCTGTTCCCCGACTCGGTCTATGTGTTCACGCCCAAGAACCAGATGCTCACGCTGCCCCGGGGCGCGACCGTGCTCGATTTTGCCTACGCGATCCACTCCAATGTCGGCGAGCGCACGCAAGGCGCCCGCATCAACAACGAGCAGGTGCCACTGAGCACGGTGCTCAAGAGCGGCGATGTGGTCGAGATATCGACGTCGCCAGATGCCGCACCCCACCCCTCATGGCTCACCATTGTGCGCACGGGCCGCGCCAAATCCAAGATCCGCTATTACCTCAAGACCCAGGGCCAGAACGAGACCGCTGCGCTGGGCGAGCGCCTGCTGCTGCAAGCCATGCGGGCCGAAGGCATCTCGCAGTTGCCCGAGGACAAGGCCGTCTGGGACAGCCTGCTCACCCGCCTGGAAGCGCGCAACAAGGTGGAGCTGTTCAACGACATCGGCCAGGGCAAGCGCATTGCGGTGTTTGCCGCCAAGCAGGTGGTGGACCTGCTCGCCGAGCAAGGCCAGCGCCCGGATGCCGTGCTGCTGAGCCAGGAACGCTTCAAGACCGAAGCCAGCACCGCAAGCCCGGCCCTGCTGCTGGACGGCTCGCCCAACGCCGCCGTCAAATACGCCAAGTGCTGCCGCCCCGTGCCCGGCGACCCGATTGCCGCCCACCTGGACCGCAATGCCGGCCTGATGGTGCACAACGCCCAGTGCGCCGTGTGCAAACGCCTGCTGGCCAAGGACGCCGAGCATTTCGTCGATGTGGAATGGGCCGATGAACCCGCCAGCGAGTTCGATACCGGTGTCGTGGTCACCATCAACAATGGCAAGGGTGTGCTGGGCAAGATCGCCGCAGAAATTGCCGCGATGGGCTCGGACATCACCCACATTACGATGGATGATGAAGTCGCCATGGACACGATGGCGCTGCGTTTTGTACTGACCGTCAAGGACCGCGCGCAGGTCGAGCTGCTACTGCGCCAGCTCGTCAAGCTGCCCTATGTGCTGCGTGCGCACCGGGTGCTGCCGACTGCCTGATTCCGCCCAATAGCGATCGGGGCACTGCCCCAACACCCAGCGCGCCTTCTACGGCGCGCTTGTGCTTTGAGCGTGGGTTTTGATGGCGCTCAGGACACGCCCAGCTCCGGGTACTGCACATCCAGCACTTCCAGCACGCGCACCCCGCCCGGTGTAGGCAATTGCACCTCATCGCCCACCCGGGATTTAAGCAAGGCCCGTGCAATGGGGGACACCCAACTGACCTGGCCCCGGCTGGCATCGGCCTCGTCAATGCCCATGATGGTGATCGACTCCTCACTGCCGTGCTGGTCGCAGTAACGCACCGTGGCCCCAAAATACACCTGGTCGCTGCCATGGTGCAGCCCAGGGTCTACCACCTCGGCCGCTTCCATGCGCTTGGTCAGAAAGCGGATGCGCCGGTCGATCTCGCGCAGGCGCTTTTTGCCATACAGGTAGTCGCCGTTTTCCGAGCGGTCGCCATTGCTGGCCGCCCAGTGCACCACCTCCACCACCTTGGGCCGCTCGTCGTCGATCAGCTGCAGCAGCTCCTGCTCCAGCGCGCGGTAGCCGCCGGGCGTGATGTAGTTCTTGCCGCCGGCAATCTTGGGCAGTTGCGGCAGATCGTCATCGTCGTCGTTGTCTGTCTCTTTGGTAAAAGCCTTGTTCATCCCGCTATTTAAACAAAGATTGGGGATATCTCCCGCCAGAAAGAAAAAAGCCTGCCACAGCCATGGCAGGCTTGGTCCATCAAGCTGCGAAAGGCTTAGACCGCCTGGCCGACCTCCGCCTGCGCGGCGCCACCCAACTCTGGCGGATGGGTGACGATGCTGCGCAATTCGGGCCGGGGCTGTGCCAGGGCTGACAGATCGGGGCGTGGGCGGGCAAAGTCCGGGTGGTGCAGGCCCATCTTTTCCACCGCTGCGGCCATCGCCAGCAGGCGCCCATCCTGGTGCAGCGGGCCAATCATCTGCAGGCCAAAGGGCATGCCCGCCTCATCACGGCCGCAGGGCAGCGACAGCGCCGGGTTGGTCGCCAGGGTCACCACATAGGTCAGGCTCAGCCATTCGTAGTAGTTGCGCTGGGCTTTGCCATCCACCTCCTGCGCATAGAGCTGCGTCCAGGGAAAGGGCGACAGCGGGGTCACCGGGGCCAGCACCAGGTCGTATTGCGCAAACGTGCGCTGGAACATGCGCTGGATGCGGGTCTGCGCCAGATGCGCCCAGGCCCGGTCGCCCAGGCTGATGCGCGCGGCCATCTCCACATTGGCCAGCACGTTGGGGCCCAGGGTCTCGGGGGCCGTGCGGTAGATATCGGCAAAGGCGGCGACAAAGCTCTCGGCGCGGATGATATCGAAACAGCGGTGGGCCTCTTCCAGGTTCCAGGGCAAGGCATCCATGCATGCCACCTCAGCGGCCAGGGCCTTCACCCGCTGGCGGAAGGCGCGGCGCACCATCGGGTCCACCGCGCAGGTGCCAAAGTCCTCGGTATAGGCCACGCGCAGCCCGCGCAGGTCCATCTCCGGCACGGGCCAGACGGGCGCATGGCTCACGCCCATGCTCAGCGGGTCCATGGGGTGCGGGCCCATGCTGGCCTGCATCATCAGCGCGGTATCGGCCACATCCCGGCCCATGGGGCCGAGCACCGAGATGGCCGACCAGCCCAGCGGCCGGTCGTCATTGGCAATCAAACCCGGCGAAGGGCGCAAGCCGACCACGCCGCACAGCGCCGCAGGAATGCGCAGCGAGCCGCCGGTGTCCGAGCCGGTACACAGCGGAAACATGTCGGTGGCCAGCGCCGCGGCCGAGCCACCCGATGAGCCCCCGGCATTCAGATCCGGATTGAAAGGGTTGCCGGTGGCGCCCCAAACCGGGTTGCGGCTGTTGGCACCCGCGCCCATGTCGGGCGTATTGGTCTTGGCCGTCACAATCGCGCCCTGGCCGCGTAGCCGGGCCACGAAGGCATTGTCTTTGACAGGCACAGGCCACGCAGCCGCACATTACCGCTGGTGGTCAGCAGGCCTTCAGTGGCCTGCAAATCCTTCACACCCAAGGGCAGGCCATGCAAGAGCGGTAACTGGCTGCGCCGCCCCACCTGTTCCTCGGCCAGCTTGGCGGCAATGCGGGCACGCTCAAAGTCGGAGGCGCAGAGCGCATTCACCGCCGGGTTGAGGGCCTGCATGCGGGCGATGCAGTCATCGAGCAACTCGACCGGCGAGATTTGCCGGCTCTGGATCAGTGCGCGCAACTCAACGGCGCTGTGTTCTACCAAACTCATTGCGTGGCCAATCCCAATTTATCGATCAAAGGCTTCCAGACCGCGATGTCACGCTCGGCAAAACCCAGCACATCGGCGGGCTGGCTGCGCATCAAGGTCACGCCCATCTTGTCCATGCTATTGGCATAGACCGGGTCGGTATAGCACTGGTTGGTGGCCTCGTTCAAGGTCTTGATGAACTCCGGCGGCGTACCCTTTTTGGCCACCACTGCAATCCAGGACGGCCGCGCCAGCACGGCCGGCCCACCGGCTTCGGCGATGGTGGGCACATCGGGCAGCACGGCCGAGCGCTGGCTGGCAAACACTGCCAGCGGCACCAGCTTGCCCGCCTTGACCTGGGGCGCTGCGGTGTTCAGCACCAGCGTCATCGCCTGGATCTGCTGGCCCATCAAGGCCGTCAGGCCTGCGCTCTCGCCCACAAAGGGCACATGGGTCGCAGGCCAGTGCATGGCATCGGTCAACGCCGTGGTCAGCAAATGGGCCGGGCTGCCCTTGCCGGGCGAGCCAAAGTTCAGCCCGCCGGCCTGGGACTTGGCCACCTTCTCCAGATCGGCCAGCTTGCTGACGCCAGCGCCCGCCGGCACCACCAGCACCAGCGGCGACGAGCCAATCATCGCCACACCGGCAAAGTCCTTGAGCGGGTCATAGGGCATCTGCTGGTGCACATAGGGCGTGATCGTCATCTGCGACATGCCAATCGTCATCGCAAACGAGCCATCCGCTGGCTGGCCCTTGAGGTAGTTGATGGCCAGGATGCCATTGGCCCCCGCCTTGTTCTGCACTACCACCGGGCGCCCCATCAGCCGCCCGGTGCATTCGCCCCAGGCGCGGGTCATCGCGTCCGATCCACTGCCTGGCGGCTGCTGCGCGATCACCTGCAGGGGCGTCTGGGCGGCGGCGCCGAGCGCCCAGGCCGACAGGCCACAGGCAAGAAGGAATGCTCTGGTCAAAGGGTCACCTCGCTGGAAAAAGATTGAAGAAGCAGGGACAGCTGCTGCAGCTGCTGGTCAATCGCAGCCGGGCTGGAGAAGGGAGCGACCACGCCCAGGCCACGCAGGCAGGACAGCACCAGCTGAAAGCGCGCTTCAGCGGCAGGCGTGGAGGCCCATTCGGGAAAACTGCCGACCATGCGCAGCAACAGCTTGTCGTTGATGGGTGCGCGCTCGGCCTGGATATGCGCCACCATGGCCGCGTCGGCACGCACCGCCAGGTAGGCCTCCCAGGCCACCGCAAAGCGCGGCTGGCCATAGAGCCGCTGCCAGGCCTGCTGCACAAAGTGGTCGGCACGCCGCGGCAAGGGCCAGTGCGGCGAGGGCCAGAAGCTGTCGTCGGTGTCTATCTGCTGCACCAACCGCTGGATGATCTGCAGCATCAGCGTGGCCTTGGACGGGAAGTGGTGCTGCACCGCCCCCGTGGTCATGCCTGCCGTTCGCGCAACCTCGTGCATGGACAGGCCCGCGAGCCCTTTGGCCTGCATCAAATCCAGCGCAGCATCCATCAGCCGCTCGCGTGTCTGTTCACTCTTGATCTGATGCAGGTTGGGCACAACAGGGGTCTCCTGAAATACATTATGCGTGTAATGTAATTTTGGAGAAATCCGGGTTTGGCCTAGGGCAGAGGCGTGCCCTGAAAGCAGGGATCAGTCCAGAAAAATGCCATGCCTCGCTTCAGAAAAGATCGGTCAGCAAGGCCAGCTCGGCCAGAAACGCCTGCATCTGCGGGCTGGCCTCTTCACCCGGCGCCAGCAAGCCGTGCTTGTGTGCCAGCTGCCGAAACACCGAGGCAGCAGCCAGCTGCGGCACTGCCGCACCCCCTGCGCCCGCTCCCCAGTCACCGGCGTCGCTCAGGTTGTCATGGGCCACTTCAATCATGCACACTCCTCTTTTCTTATAGGCAGCCAGCACCGCCTGCCTGGGCAGGGGCTGGTGGATTCTTTAAAACTGTATAAATATACAGTATTTAAGAAAGATTGCTGTGTTGAATTCGCATCGTTGAAAGCCCTGCATGTGCAACACAGGCCCTGGTAAACAATCGCCAGCGAAGAAATGTCCAGCAGAGCGGGAATAATCCAGCCCTGCCATCCGTCTACAGAGGTGTTCCTCCACCCAACCCTGAAAGATGGTCGCCATGAAAACCCCTTACGCCTCCCTGATCGCCCTGTCACTGGCCGCCCTGCTGGCCCCTTTGGCCCAGGCTGAGCCTGTGGCCAAGATGGCCAATGGCATGCTGGTCAATGCCAGCGGCATGACGCTCTACACCTTCGACAAGGATGTAGCGGGCAGCCAAAAAAGCATGTGCAATGGCCCCTGCATTGCGCTGTGGCCAGCGGTCTCGGCACCCGCCGATGCCAAGCCCGAAGGCGACTACAGCATCGTTACCCGTGACGACGGCAGCAAGCAGTGGGCCTACCAGGGCAAGCCGCTCTATACCTATACTGCGGACAAGAAGGCCGGCGACGCCACGGGCGACAACTTCAAGGACGTCTGGCACGTCATCAAGTAAACGCTGGCCGCTGCTGATCCTCTCATTCACTGCCCCTTTAACGCCAGCTGCCACCCCATGCGCGCACAGGACGAAGCCGAGATTGTGGCCTGCATCCCCAGCCTGCGGCGCTATGCGCGCGGGCTGGTCTCCGACCCCGACCGGGCCGATGACCTGGTGCAGGACACTTTGGAGCGCGCCTGGTCGCGCTTTTCCATGTGGCAAAAGCGCAATGAGCTGCGGGCCTGGATGTTTGGCATCATGCACAACCATTTCATCGACCGCCTGCGCGCCCAGCGCAGCCGGCCCGAAGACAGCGCGGGCGATGACTTGCCAGAGCTACCCCAACGCGCCCAGCAGACCGATGCGCTGGAAGTGCGTGACCTGGACCGCCTGCTGCAGCGCCTGCCGCCTGAGCAACGCGAGGTGTTGCTGCTCGTCAGCGTCGAAGCGCTGAGCTACCAAGAGGTGGCGCAGATCACCGGTGTGCCGCTGGGCACGGTGATGTCGCGGCTCTCGCGTGCGCGCGCCAGACTGCGCGATGAGATGGCCGGCGCTGGTCAGGGCAAGGCGCAGGACAAAGTCAGCAGTGCAGCGCAAAGAATTCAACGGGTGAAGTAAGCATGGACCAGCCCCCCCTCAAAACCTTGGACACGAGTCCGACGCCGCCGGTGACCGAAGCCGATCTGCATGCCTATGTGGACCGGCAACTGCCCAGCGCGCGCCACATCCAGGTGGAGCAATACCTGCAGGACCACCCAGAAGAGCGCGCCCGGGTGCAGGATTGGCAGCAGCAAAATGCGCGGCTGCGCGAGATGCTGGCGCCCGTGATGGATGAGCCTTTGCCCATGGGCTTGCCCTTGCGCCCTATGCACAGCGCCATGCCCTGGCGCAGCCTGGCTGCCGGCTTGCTGGTGGCGGTTATCAGTGCCGGCGCTGCCTGGTCAATCCGTGGCGCGGTCGATGCCAAGGCCATCCAGGTCGCGATGGCTGGCCAGCCCGCAGCCCACACCCCATCATCCGCCCCACCCCCACTTCTGCCCGCCAGCGGCAGCGCCTTGAGCGGCTTTGCACAACGCGCCGCGATTGCACATACGGTCTACAGCCCCGATGTGCGGCGCCCGGTGGAGATTGGTGCCGAGCAAGAGCAGGCACTGGTCACCTGGCTGACCAAGCGCATGGGCACCACCGTGCAGCCACCGCCGCTCACGGCGCTGGGCTACCGGCTCATCGGTGGCCGCCTGCTGCCGGGCGGCAGCGGGCCGGTGGCGCAGTTCATGTATGAGACCGGGGCGGGGATGCGCCTGACCCTCTACGTCACCCGCGAGGTGCCCGGCACTGGTGATGCGCAATTCAAGTTCGGCCAGGAGGGGGCAGTCAACGTGTTCTATTGGGTGGAGAACCAACTGGGCTACGCCATCTCAGCAGGTGCAGACCGGGCCGAGCTGCTGCGCGTCTCGCAGGCGGTGTACAAGCATCTGCAAAAGGACTGACCCCCGCACCCAGGCTGGCAGGGTCAAGGCGCCTGCCACCAGGGACCAGGGCTCGGCCTGGCACCCCGTCAATCCCCCAAGTGCTTGGCATGCTGCATCGCTGCCAGCCTGCGGTACTTTTCAAAAGTCTTGCTGATATCCGTGGAGACCGAAGGCACATAGCGCTTCGCTTTCTCGCCGCGATGGGCCACCAGCGGGCGAGTTGGCATGGTCAGCATCGGAAATGATGGCTGGTTTTGCATACCCAACTCCTTTCACCTGAGTCTTCTTAATCGATTCAGTCAATGACTTAAGAATGTAAGACTTGCCTGTGCAAAGTCAAGAAGTAGACCGAGATGGCCAGGGTTTGCTTGTAATCAATTGCAAACTGAGCGCGGACATAGGCTGCGGATACCGCAGACCTGGATGCAGCGATGGCAGCGCCTTGGCCAACGCGCCCAGCCCAGGCGCGAGTGCGCAGATTCACCAGCCACCCCAGGTTAGAGATTGCTGACAATCTATTTCAATAATTTCATACAGAATCCATATCCTCAAGAACGCAGCCGGGGCCTTTCCCAGGGTTTGCTTTCCACGATTGGAGGTTCCCCGTGCCAGCGCTCATTCAGGTTCGTTACGCCACATCGTCGTCTCCTAGCCAGCTCAAGCTCAGCAAAGGTCGCACACAGATCGGTCGCGGCCTGGGCTGCGGTCTGCGGCTGGAGGACCAGGGCGTCAGCCGGGACCACGGTGCCTTCACCTACTACATCGGGGTGCTGATGGTGGAGGACCATGACAGCACCAACGGCATCTTTGTCAACGGCGCCAGGGTCAAGCGCCAGGTGCTGTATGCCGGCGATCGTGTCAAGGTGGGACCCACCGAGATATACATCCAAAAGGGCTCTGCCGCGTCGTCGCCAGACACCTCTTAACCGCCCCGACGCGCCCCAACCCCTGGGCTTGCGCATGCCACCAGGCTCCGCCGCTGCGGAGCCTGTTTCTTTTGCACAAGGCATGCAAACAGCAGCTTGCCAGCCTGCGAAACGGCGCGTTTTATTTCTGCTACGGGTCAACAAAAAATGGGAGCTGGTTTTTAAAATTCAGGCATTTTGTTGATTATTCTTACAACTAGCAACGTTCCTACGGCCCAGCGGCGCCTTCAAGCAGACGTTGGCGCAAGGCCCTGGTCTGTGCACTGGCGCAGCAAAACCCGACCAGGGTGATTCATAGAAATGGATGGATTCATGAAGTCGATGTGTGCTCGGATGGTCGGTCGATACCGCCTAGGGATGGCGGCCTTGTGGCTCGCAGGGGCCGCCGGCCCCAGCCTGGCACAGCCCTATGTGTTTGCGCCTGCCAGCGGCTTTGGCTATGACGGCTGGGTCGCCGGATGGATGAGCAATCGCCCGCCAGGAACGCTGACCCAGGACTGGTATCCGGGCTCGGGCGAGGACAGCACAGGCACGACCGCCGTTACCGGTCCAACGCATGACACGACCTTCCTGTCCAGCACCGGCCCACAGCGCTTTGGCACAGGCTTGAGCGCCAGTCCCGATCCTACTTTTCCGGATTTTCAAATCATCTCTGGTCTGGCCACCAATACGGCCGCAGCGGCCCTACTTGCCGGGCAGTACATCGATTTCCCTTTCACCACCGGCACCATGCAGTATGCGGATGCGACCGCATCGGCTGCGCTGTTCTATGTCAATGGCGCCTTCACTGCAAAACGCTGGAACCTGAACGACAAACTGCATCCGCGCGCCTTTGGCTATGCCGCCTATATCGTGGACGCCAGCGGCCATCCGGTTGGCGAGCAAATACAGCAGGTGGATGACGTCAGCGCAGTGGCTGGGGATGGTTTTCAAGTGGTCCGCGCACCGGATGGCCCCGGCCCCGGCATCGCGCTGCAGCCCGGCACGCCCTACGCCTTGCGCTTCTACCTCTACCGTACGCCGGCCAACAGCGACAACAAGGCATCCTGGGATGACACCTTATTCACGATGAGCCGCCAAACGCTGGCGGAAATCGTCGTGAATGCCAGCGCGGTATCTGCAGTGCCCGCCGGTGCGCAGAACAACTACAGCTATACCTTCAGTGTCTACAACAACGGGCCTGATGCGACCACCGCGCTGGTGTCAGACCCCTTGCCTGCGGCAGCCAACGGCGCTACGGCCAGCTGGTCATGCGCGCTGCAGCCTTCGGGTGCACCCTGCGCCAGCCCATCGGGCACCGGGCCCCTCAGTGCCGTTGCGCAGCCTTTGACTTCCGGGCAGACAGCCGTGTATACGGTGTCCTGGTCCGGCCCGGGCATCACGGCGGCCAGCACCCATACCGTCACTGCGCTGCCCGCACCGGGCAGCCCGACCGATCCCATCGCCAACAACAACACGGCCGAACTCCCACTCAGCCCTCCCACGATCACGGCTGTGGACGATGCAGTGACCTTGGCCACCCACACCAGCAGCGCCGCAACGGCCGTGGCTGGCAACGACAGCGGCAGCAACGGGGAGGTAGACCCCACGAGCCTGAGCTTGGCCACGCCACCCGCCGCGGGCTCAGTCAGCTGTGCAGCGGGTATTTGTAGCTTTGTGCCGCCAGCGGGTGGGCTGACCAGCCCGGTGAGCTACCAGTACAACGTGTGCCTGGCAGCGCCTAACCAAACGGTATGCACCACGGCAACGGTTCGCGTCTCCGCGCTACAACCCGCTGCCGTGCCGCCAACGCCCACCCCGGTACCGACGGCGGGGGCCTATAGCCTGTCCTTGCTGGCCTTGCTGCTGGGCACCCTCGGCATCCTCCGCCAGCGCCGCCGTCGCTAAGCGCATTGATAGCGTGGCTGGGCCGCTCTCAGCGCGTGCCGCGTGACAGCGCCAGCAACACGCCAAAGCCCACCAGCAAGCCGCCAAAGGCGCGGTCAATCCAGTGGCGTGCTGCCAGCAAACGGCCACGCACGGCGCCTGCCGAAAAGCACAGCGCCACCAGGCTGAACCAGGCGATGTGCGCCAGCGATATGAAGGCGCCATAGCCAATCTGTACGGCCAGCGGCGTCTGGGGCTGCACCACCTGCAAAAACAGGCTCAGCATGAACACCGTGGTTTTGGGGTTCAGCGCATTGGTGAGAAAGCCGGTGCGCAAAGCCGCCCCGTCCGACAGCGGCGCAGCGGCGGCTTCGGCAGCGGCCACTGCACCTGCAGGCTGGGCGCGCAGCATCTTCAGCCCCAGGTACACCAGGTAGGCAGCGCCCGCCAGCTTGATGGCATTGAACAGCCACAGCGACTGCTGGATCAGCAGCCCCAGGCCCAGCAAGGTGTAGCTGACATGGACCAGCACACCTAGCCCAATACCCAGGGCCGTCAGTACCCCGGCGCGCCGCGACAGCAGCAGGCTGTTGCGCGTCACCATCGCAAAGTCAGGCCCCGGGCTGATGACCGCAAGCAAGGTGATGGTGATAACCGCTAGCAATTCCGTCATGGCGTATCCTGTGCAATAGCAAAAACAGCCCGCATGATGCCTGCCATGCAGCGCCATGAAAAACGATGATTTTTAACAAACATGGTGAGTCTGACTCACCATTGTCTGACACCCGCCTGCCCTCCTTGCTGGCACTGCGCTGCTTCGAGGCCGCCGCGCGGCTGGAGAATTTCAGCCGCGCCGCCGACGAGCTGCACCTGACCCATGGCGCCGTCAGCCGCGCTGTGCGCCTGCTGGAGGACGAGCTGGGCCTGGCACTGTTTGAGCGGCGCAGCCGGCGCGTCTTCCTCACCGCCGAGGGGCGCTCGCTGGCCCAGGCGGTCAGCCAGGGGCTAGATCTGATGCGCCAGGCCGTGGGCGAGCTGCGGGCCCGCGCGCGCCGGCAACTGCGCTGGGTGCTGTCCTGCGAGCCCACCTTGCTGATGCGCTGGCTGATTCCGCGCTGGCCGGATTTCCAGGCGCGGCACCCGGGCTTGGAGTTGCATCTGGTCGCTGGTGGCGGCCCCTTTTCTTTTGCCAGCGGCATCGATTTGGCCATCCGCCGCGATGACTTTGCCTGGCCCCAGGGCTGCCATGTGGAGCCTCTGTTTGCAGAACGCATTGGCCCGGTTTGCCGCCCCGACCAGCAGGCGCGCTGGTTCAGCGGCGGCAAACGCCGCAGCGCCCTGCGCCCCGATGCCCCTGTGCTGCACACGCGCACGCGGCCCGCTGCTTGGCAGGACTGGGCCCAGGCCACGGGCCAGCCCTTGTCCAAGCAGGCGGGGCAAAGCTTTGAGCATTTCTATTTCAGCTTGCAAGCGGCCGTGGCCGGGCTGGGCGTGGCCATGGGCCCCTGGCACCTGGTGCAGGACGACCTGGCCCATGGATTGCTGGCCGCCCCACTGGGCTTTGTGGATGACGGCTCGCAGTACTGCCTGCTGTCCCCCCAGCCTATGCCGCCGGGCAGCGTGCAGGCCGATCTGCTGGCCTGGCTGCGCAGCATGGCCCAGCCAGGCTGAAGCACTGCCGCCTGGCAACGCAGCGCTTGCCGGCAGGGATGGCCGCAAAAATACCAGCAGCCATTGCCCGCTATTGGGGCAGCTATTGGGGCAGCTATCGGCCAAGACCGGCTAAGAAATAAATTCAAAAATAAATGGCATTCACGCCAATAAGCAAAAAATCCATCGATTTAGCAATGTTGATTGATTGGAAAAGACAATAAAAATCTCCATGGTGATACCCACCATTCACATCACTTTTTTGGAGATGCAACATGCCTAAAGCCCACACTGTCAAAGACAAAGTCGTTCTGATCGCCGGGGGAGGAAAAAACCTGGGCGGCCTGATTGCCCGTGACCTGGCCAGCCATGGCGCCAAAGCCGTCGCCATCCACTACAACAGCGCCGCCAGCCGCGATGAAGCGCTGGCCACCGTGGCAGCGGTGGAAAAGCTGGGTGCCAAGGCGATTGCCTTGCAAGGCAATCTGAGCAGCGCAGGCGCGGTGCAAAAGCTGTTCGCCGACACCGTGGCAGCGCTGGGCCGGCCTGACATCGCCATCAACACCGTGGGCAAGGTGCTCAAAAAGCCGATGGTCGAGATCTCCGAGGCAGAGTTTGACGAGATGTCCAACGCCAACAGCAAGGCGGCGTTCTTCTTTTTGAAGGAAGCGGGCCTGCAGCTCAACGACAACGGCAAAGTCGTCACCCTGGTCACCTCCTTGCTGGGCGCGTTCACCCCTTTCTACTCGTCTTACGCCGGCACCAAGGCCCCCGTGGAGCACTACACCCGCGCAGCGGCCAAAGAGTTCGGTGCACGTGGCATCTCGGTCACCGCCGTCGGCCCCGGCCCGATGGACACCAACTTCTTCTACCCCGCAGAAGGCGCCGATGCAGTGGCCTACCACAAAACCGCCGCGGCCTTGTCGGGCTTCAGCAAGACGGGCCTGACCGATATCGAAGATGTCGTCCCCTTTATCCGCCACCTGGTGACCGATGGCTGGTGGATCACGGGCCAGACGATTCTGATCAACGGCGGCTACACCACCAAGTAAGGGCGCGCAGAACCTGGGGTCACAACGGCCCCAGGGCCAGCGCCTGCACGTTTGCGGCGCAAGAGCCGCAATTTCTTCAGCAACGCTTGAGAGTGTCGATATGCATGTACTGATGGTGATGGGCGGTGGCCTGCTGCTGCTCGGGGTGTTTGTGCTGTTTGGCTGGCTGTGGTCAGCCAGCACGGTGGGCATGCTGGTAGCAGCCAAGCTGTTCATGCCGGTGTGGCTGCTGATCGCTTGCACCAATATGTGGGTGGGGGTCACGCAGGCGGGTTACAGCGTGCGCGATGAGGCGCTGATTTTGCTCATCGTGCTGATGGTGCCGGTGCTGCTGGCGGCCTTCATCACCCGCGTGCTGTCCCAGGCATAAAAATCCCCAAGGACTCCCATGCCTATCACTCCCGCCTTCTCCCACCCCTTGCTGCGCCAGCGCGACGGTCACCACGCCCGAGTGACCTATGAAGAGCTGTTCTTTGACCTGGTCTATGTGTTCGCCGTCACCCAGCTCAGCCATGAGCTGCTGCACCAGCTGAGCTTCATCGGTGTCGCGCAGACCTTGGTGCTCTGGTTTGCCGTCTGGCTGGGCTGGCAGTACACCTGCTGGGTCACCAACTGGTTCGATCCCCAGACGCCCCGCATCCGCGGCATGCTGTTTTGCACCATGCTGCTGGGCTTGCTGATGGCCTCCAGCATTCCCGAGGCCTTCGCCGAGCGGGGGCTGGTCTTTGCCCTGGCCTATGTGGCCATGCAGGTGGGGCGCAGCGCCTTCATCTGGTGGCAGCTGCCTGCCTGGCACCCGCTGGCGCACAACTACCGTCGCATGCTCGGCTGGGTCTGTATTTCTGCCCTGTTCTGGATGGCTGGAGCGCTGGCCGAGCCACCGCTGCGCTTGCTGCTGTGGCTGGTGGCCGTGCTGTGCGAGTATGTGGCGCCCATGCTCGGCTTTGCGCTGCCAGGCCTGGGCCGCAGCCAGACCCGGGACTGGACCATCGAGGGCGGCCACATGGCCGAGCGCTGCCAGCTGTTTGTGATTGTGGCTCTTGGCGAGACGCTGCTGGCCAGTGGCGCCACCCTGGCAGATACCAAGGCCTGGGAATGGCAGGTGCTGATGGCCCTGGGCGCCACCTTTGTCGGCACCCTGGCTATGTGGTGGCTGTACTTTGGCACCTCCAGCAAGGATGCGACCGAGGCCATCACCCGCGCCGACGATCCAGGCCGCATCGCTGCCTATTTCCACTACGTGCATGCCATCCTGATCGCCGGCGTGATCGCCTCTGCGGTGGGCAACGACTTGGTGCTAGCGCACCCCCTTGCACTGGCAGCAGCCCCGCAAATCGCCATCCTGCTCGCCGGGCCCGCCATCTACCTGCTGGGCAGTGCCATCTACAAAAAGACGGTGTATGGCTCGCTCCCCGCTTCGCACTGGGTGGGCGCCTTGTTGCTGCTGGTGCTTGTGCCGCTCAGCCAGGCCTGCAAGCTGTGGGTGCTGGGCTGGTTGACGACGGCGCTCATCCTGGGCGTGGCGCTGTGGGACACCTATGGCAGCAGCGCCCGCAAGCGCCGTAGCGCCATCGCGGGGATGGGCCACCACTAGAAAAACGTCCCTCGCAAAACGCCCGGTCAAAGCCTCTGCACACCGCCGCCACCGCCGCAGGAGCGCAGCACAGCGCAGATGCGCTTGCGGCCTCCGCCTCGCCTATCGCACGCGGCGTTGCGCTGGCAGCCGCTGCTGACGCCATGCGATAAGGCCCACCCAGCCCGCCAGCACAACCAGCGCAAAGCCGCCCGGGCCGGGCACCGGCGTGGGGCTGGCCGGGCTGGTGGGCGTTGTGGGGGTGGAGGGGATAGTGGCCTGTGGTGCGACGGCTGCGCTCGACGCGTTGTCACCCGCAGAGGCATCCCGCCCTCCATCGCTGTCATTGTCCGCACCCGTGCCGCCCAGCACGCTGATGCTGGCGCTGCCCGCCATGGCAAAGTTCAGCGTGCAGCTGAGCGTGCCATGGGGCGGCACATCAGCGGGCGCACTGCACACGGGCGTGGGGCTACCGGGCAAACTGGCCGCATTGGGGATGCTGCAAAACCCCTGCAGGGCGGTGCTGCTGCCCACATTGCTGCAAGTCGTCGTGCAGCTGACCGTGGTGCCTGCGGCCGCTGTGCCTGGTGTGCACACCGTGGCGCTGCGCATATTGCTCACCGCGCGCAGCGCAAAAAGGTTGCCCGCTGATCCTTCGGTCGGCACGCTGACCGCAATCGTCTGCAGCGCCGTGCTGCCGGCAACGCCGGTGTTCAGCACGCCAGGCGCGCCGCTCTCCCCGGTGCTGCCTTGTTGTGTGTAGGCCATCTGAAAACCGGCCGGCGGCGTGGTCGTGATGGCGCAGTCCGCCCCAGCGGCCACATTCTCAAAGCGGAAGCTGCCATCCGATGCGGTATCGATCGGGCCCGCGCTGTAATCGGGGCCCGTGCACAGCAAAGACACCGCCACGGCTGCCCCCATGTCAACACCGCTGCCATCGTCTTGCGTGTTGGCAGGGATGCTGCCCTCGGCATACACCCGGCCCGAGACATGGGCGATCTGCGTCAGGTTCATCATGAAGGGGATCGCGTTGGCCATGTTCTCCTGCGTGGTAAAGCCGATGCAGCCGACCTCCGCCCCCGCGGCCTCGCAAATCGCGGGATCCAAGGGAATGGCGGCAGGCTCGGGGAAAAAGCTGAAGGTAAATTCCTGGCCATTCATGGCCACAGTACGGTTGACCGAGCCGTCCAGCACCCAGATGTCGCTGCAGGGGTCGCCGCCGGGCACCACACAGGTGGTCGGGTCGCTGCCATTGGGTGTTTCAGAGAACTTGATGGTATAGATGAAGTTCTCATAGGTGTAGGGATCACTGCTGCCCTTGGCCCTCAAACCCAGCGTGGTGCTGATCGTTGCGCTGGCCAAGGTGGCAAAGGCAGAAGTCACGACGTTATTGGTGTGGGTGTAGACATTGGCGTACTCGGCGCCACCATTGGCCACCAGGGTGCCGGTCTGCTCGCTGCCTGAAACGCCAATACCGCTGCGCCCCTCCCCTGCCGGGCCACTGGGGCAAGCCCCCCAGGTGATATTGGTGGCGGAGACCAGTTCGCATCCGTTCGCGTTGCCCGGGCCTGCGCCCTTGAACGTCGTGGCACCAGTCGTCGTCACAAATCGGGCCGTGACGGTGTAATCCCATTCCAGCGGCGCTGCAGAGGCACTGCCGGCGGCCATGGCCTCCAAAAGTGCGAAGGCTGGAAGGTATTTGCGAAGACATGGCATGGCTCTCTCCTCTTCCCATCGATCTGAATCGACCAGGGTTCTGCAGCGCTCCCCAGGAGCACTCTGTACCCTCTCAGCGCCACCGCATCGCTACCGACGCGGGCACTGAGGCACATGGCATACGGGGGGCAGATACATGTATCTACCCCCCGTATGCATCGTTCGCGGTCCACCTATGACCGCAAAGGATCAGGCGCGGCGGCGAAAGCCGACAAAGCCCAGCATCGCGGCCAACATGGCCAGCGCCCAGGTGCCCAGCGTGGGCACAGGGGTTGCAGGCGGCAGCGCCGTGACGGTGATGGACTGGGTCACCGGCTCAGCCACGCTGAAGAAGTCATTGCCTTCCTGGTTGGCTTCAATGGTGCAGGTACCCGTGGCCAAAACGCGCACGGAGCCTGCGGTCACTGTGCAGACGGCAGGCGTCAGGCTGGCGTAGCTCACCGCCAGGCCCGAGCTGGCCGTTGCGGCCGGCGCCAGTGCAAAACTGCTGCCCGTCACCACGCTGTGGGCCGATTGGGCCGGGAACGCAATGGTCTGTGCGCTTTGCACCGTCACGCTCTGGGTCGCCTGCGCCGCGGCATTGAAGGCCACCACACCCAAAGTACCGCCAGGTTGGTCGGCAGCGATGGTGCAAAGGCCACCGGACAGCGGCGTTACCGTGGTGCCCGATACCGTGCAGATGGACGGGGTCAGGCTGGAGTAGCTCACCGCCAGGGTCGAGCTGGCCGTCGCCGCAGGGTCAATGCTGAACGTCCCTGCGGCCACATTGCGCGGCGAGGTTTGCTGCGGGAAGCTGATGCTCTGGTCCGGTGGCGCATCGATTTGCATGCTCTGGCGCACCGGCGTTGCCGGGTCGACGTTGTAGACCAGGCCACCCACCGTCTGGGTACCCGCTGCTGCGTTGGCTTCGATGGTGCACAGACCCGTCACTGCCGGCGTCACCAGGGTCACTGCGCCGGTCGACGCGTTCACCGTACACACCGAGGTGGTGATGCTGGTGTAGGTCACCGGCAAATTGGCACTGCTGGTGGTAGGTGGCGTGGGGTTCCAGGACACGGAGGCACCATTCAGCGCCGAATAGGTGCCGGGCTCTGGCTCCAAGAAGTTGATGACCTGCTTGGTGGGATCCAGCTCAGCCAAACGGGCAATGCCTCGGCGTGCCATGCCAGCCACGCTGGTGAACTTGCCACCCAGATAGACGGTGCCATCGCTGTTGGGCAGCACGCTCCAGACCCAGCTGTTGGCGCTGAAGGAGGTGTCAAACTCGGTGTCCAGCGAGCCATCGGCGTTGAAACGCGCAATGCGCTGGCGCGCGGCATCGCTCACCACGGCACCGGTTGCAGGGTTGGTCACACCCGCTCTGCTGTAGTCACCGCCCACCACAATCTTTTGCTCGCCACCCACGTTCTGCAAGGCGATCGAGGAAGCCCACCAGCTGACATAGGACTGGAAGCTGCTGTCCACCGTGCCATCGGTGTTCAGGCGTGCAATGCGCCAGTGGATCTCATCGGCATAGCGGTGCGTACCGCCGGCGTACACAATCTTGCCGTCATCCTGCAGCGCCAGTTGGTAGACGGGCCAGGAACCATCCCATGCGCCGTTGCGACCACCAATCGACTGGCCGGCATCGAAGCTGGTGTCCAGCGAGCCATCGGCGTTCAGACGCGCGACACCACGAATGTTCGTACCTTGCACCTGGGTAAAAGAACCCGCGATCACCATCTTTCCATCTGCCTGCAACTTCACATCTTCAATTTGATTGTTGGGCAAAGCAGTAAAGCTGGTGTCTTGCGTACCATCGGTGTTCAATCGCACCAGATAGGAGCGCGGCACACTATCAAAAGAAGTGAAATACCCACCTACAACGATTTTTCCATCCGGCTGAACGGCAATGCTGCGTACTGGACTGTTCACTTTAAACAGCGGCACATTGTGGAATGTGGAATCAACTGTGCCGTCGGCATTTAAGCGCGCTATTCCCGAACTGGTCACTGTGGAAGCACTTCCGGTTCCTGTGACATAGTTGAAATCGCCACCAATAAGGATCTTCCCATCGCTTTGGATAGCAATGGCTTTCACATAGGCGTTGGTGGCTACTTTGAAGCTCGTGTCCAGCGAATCATCCGCTTTGAAACGTGCCACGCCCTGGTAGCCAGCCTGGCCTTCCACGGTGTTGAACAAGCCGCCAATCACCACGCGACCACTGCCGTCCTTGACCATGACCATGGTCTCCAGATTGCTGCCGCCTGCATTGGCAAAGTTGTCGGGGGCATACACGGCTGCCTGGGCCATGCCCAGCATGCAAGACCAGGCCAGCAGCGCTGCCGGCAAGGCTTTGAGCACCTTGGGCATATTTCGTCCTTTGCGCATCTTGCGGTGCGCCACTGCCCCATCCATCCCAGATAAATTTGCCATTTTCCAAAACCTCCAGTTGCGATTCATCGGCTCGTCCCACCGCCCATGCGGCAGGCATAGAAGAACTCTCAGAGGATTTGTACATACGTAACAAAATTTGTTATTTGGTTTTTTTATAAATTTTTTGGAATTACATCAATACCCAAGAAATTTTTGAAAAGCGGGTATTGGCACAACAGCTCAGCGGCATATTTCGACCCGCCTTTTCTCTGCCGTTCGGGGCCGATGGACCTCGCCCTCAGCGGTGTCTCCAACCCCATCCGGCCCCAGCTAGATCGGGGCATAAATCAGCCAAGAATCATAGGATTCATGCGCGTTTTCGGGCTTTCTCGGCAAGGCCCCAGGATGGCTCGCCTGTGCTGTCGCAGGGCCTTCAAGGCTTGTCTTTTTCCTCAGCAAAACCGGCCAAAAATCGGTGCTGACAGGGGTATTGATTCAAAGCAAATGACCAGCAAAATGCCTTGCATGTGTGACAATTCACAACCGTTACAGACAAATAAGCGCCCACAAAACCTATGAGCAATGGTGAAATAAAGTCTCCACATGTATTAATCGTGGACGACGATCCAGACCAGCTTCGTCTGCTGGTGGCAGCCTTGCGCAACACCGCATTCCGGGTGAGCGTCGCGCTCAATGGAGACCAGGGCTATGCGAGAGCGACCGTCTTGCTGCCCGACCTGATCTTGCTGGATATGCGCATGCCCGGACGCAATGGCATCACGATTGCGCGCCTGCTCAAAACCAACCCTGCCACCCAGCATATTCCGATCATTTTTCTGTCCGCCTTGGTGGCGCAAGAAGACCGGTTGTCCGGGTTGCGGGCTGGCGGCGTGGACTACATCACCAAGCCTTTTTATGTGGAAGAGATCCAGGAGCGGATTCGCATCCACCTCACACTCGCCCAGCACCAGGCGCGGCCTGCCCAAGACGACAAGCACCCGGCGCTGGCTGACCAAGCGGTGCAGCCTTTGAGCCGGTCCCCGGCCAATCTCACGCTCAAGCAAGTGGCCACCGAATTCATTCTGGGTCACATCAATGATCCCTCGCTCAAGAGCTCGGACGTGGCCCAAAGCCTGGGCCTGTCCATGCGCCGCCTGAACATGGTGTTTGAAGCCTGTGATGGCCTGTCGGCCTTTGAATTCATCCGCCAGGAACGCATGCGGCGAGCCGCTCTGATGCTGGCGCAGAGCACCTTGAGCATTGCCGATGTGGCGCTTGAAGTGGGCTATCTGAACTCAGCCAACTTCTCCACCGAGTTCAAAAAATTCTGGCAAAAATCGCCCACCCAACTGCGCAGCGAATGCCAGGCCGATCCGCAAGTGCTGCAAAACCTGGTGGCATCCAAATTCCAATGAGCGCTGTGCCACCAGGGCCCTGCCCTGTTCTGCCGGCAGCTTGATCTCAGACATAAACCAATGGTCACCCTCGACACCAGTGCGCAGCCCGCCGATTCCGGCCGTGGCAAGACGGGCATAGCACCGCCACCCACCATGAAACGCGGACGGGAGATGCTGCCCCTGGTGCGCAGAGCCACCGCTGCATTGGTGCTTTTATGGCTGTGTCTGGTGGCCGCTTTGGGCTGGTGGATATCGCAGCGCATCGCCACCCAGTGGACCCAGAGCCAGGCATCGAGCGCCGCCTATGAGGCCGAGACCACCGCCCGTGTGGTGGACCGGCTTTTTACCCAGATGGTGAGCGTGGCCAACATGGTGGCCAGCCAGAGCCAGGTGATCCAGCTCGCTACCCGTTACCGCGAGGACCAGCCCGGTGCGGAAGCCCTGACCCGCCAGCAGCGAGCCGCGCAGTTCACCACGGACCCGCTGGTGCGCAAGGTGGGTGACTTCATGGACGCGCTGGCCAGCGACCTGCGCTATGCCCGCATCTACCAGAACAACCTGTCTGACGACACCGTCACGGCCAGCAACTGGGCGGCACCGGACAGCATCGTTGGCATGATTTACGCGGGGCGCATTTACCTGAACAACGCCTTGCGCGACGGCAGCGGCCACTCCTTTGGCATTGCACGCATCAACAAGACTCCCTCGTATTTCGTGGCCAGCCGCATTGACGATGCCAACGACGAGGTGCAGGGCTCCGTCACCGTCAAGTTTGATGCGCCCGATATGGCGCACTACCTGACGGGTAGGCATATTGCGCTGATCGTCAACCGCCAGGGGCGCGTCACCACCAGCTCGTCCGAGCCCTTCATGCTGCGCAATGTGGCCGCGATGCTGCCAGCCGGCGTGCTGCACCCCTCGGACGATGACGATGGAGAGGAGCTGGGCGATGCGATGGACATCCACCCGGTGGCAACCAACGGCGTTGCCGGCCAATGGCTGGTGGATGGCAGGCCCTACGTGATGAAGCGCCAGCCGCTCAACAATACGCACTACCAGCTGCTGACCTTGGCATCGCTGGAGCCCTTGGCCGCCATCCGTGAGCAGCACCTGTGGACGGCGGTTCTGGTGGCCGCCGTCGGCACCGTGCTGATCCTGCTGTCCTGCCATATCCTGGGCCAAATGGTGGTGCGCCGCCAGGATGAGAAATACGCCTCCATGCTGACCTCGGCTTTGAATGCCAACCTGAGCACGGCGCTGAGCGATGCCCAGACCAAGGAGCGCCAGAAGGTCGAGGTGCTGGGCTATATCGGCCATGATCTGCGCGCGCCACTGGCCACGATCAAGGGCTACTCCGAACTCTTGCTGGCCGATGCGCCCCCCAAGCAGCAAGCGCTGGTCAAGACCATTCAGCGCAGCGTCAAATACCAGCTCGACCTGATCGATGAGCTGCTGGAGTACGCCAAGTCCGAGCTGCAGCCGCTGGCCGTGCGCCCCGCGCCCATCGATCTGCAGGCTCTGCTCGATGACATCTCCGACTACGCCGTCTCGCTGTGCGCGCAGCAGAACAACCACTTCCTCTGCCACCTGAGCGGCGTCCTGCCCCGGCGCATGGCGATGGATGGCAAGCGCCTGCAACAGGTGCTGCTGAACCTGGTCTCCAACGCAGCCAAGTTCACCCGCGATGGCGTGGTGACCCTGATGGTCAACGCCCGGCAGGAGGGGGAATTCTGTGTGCTGCACCTCTCCGTGAGCGACACCGGCATTGGCATCGACCTGGCCCAAAAACCCGATATTTTCGATGCCTTCCAGCAGATCCAGGCCGAAGGCGGCAGCACCGGCCTGGGGCTGTTCATCTCGCAACGCATCCTGATGGCCATGGGTAGCAGCCTGGAGGTGAGCAGCACCGCCGGCCAGGGCACCACTTTTACCTTCGAACTATGTGTACCGGTCATCGATGCCAGCGGCGCAGCGCCGGCCAGCGGCTCGACAACGGCAAGCGCATGGCCGGGACAGCCGACCCGCCCTGCCCTGGCCACCTTGGCGGCCGTCGCCACACCCGGCGATGCTGCGCTGGATGAGCTGGCCGAGTTGGCTCTGCATGGCCGCCTGAGCGACATCGAGGGCTGGATCAACCACCATGCCAACAGCACGGCCCATGCAGCCTTTACCGCAGCGCTGCTGGACCGGCTGGAGCAGTTTGACTTTGCGGGTATCCGCAGCTTGGCGCTGCAAAGCAAAGGCAGCGGCAGCGGCAGCGCAAGCACTGTGCCCCAGTGAACGCCATGGGTGCGCTATGGGTGCGCAATACTCAGCCCCGCTGCATCCAGTGGCCGCTGACCGTGCGGGCCAACCAATCCAGCACAAAGCCCAGGCAGCCAATGACCACGATGCCGGCCATCAGCTCGTCGTAAGCGAGGCGATCGCGCGTATCGAGCACAAAATAGCCCAGACCGCTGGAGACGCCCAGCATCTCAGCGGGCACCAGCACAATCCAACCAATGCCCACCGCCAGCCTAAAGCCGGTCAGGATATGGCTGATGCAACCGGGCAGCACCACCCGGGCAATGGTTTCCCAGCGCGTGGCTGACAGGCTGTGCGCCAGGCGCATCCAGGCCGGGTCCAGCGCGGCCACACCAGCGGCAGTGTTGAGCATGATGGGCCAGACGGTGGCAAAAGCCAGCAGAAAAATCACCGGTGCCTCGCCCACACCCAGCGCCATCACCGCCAGCGGCATCCACGACAAGGGCGAGACCATGCGCAGGAACTGGAAAGTCGGCCCGCTGATGCGCGCAAACAGCGGCGACAGCCCCAGGCACAGGCCCAGCGGCACACCGATGGCGATGGCCAACGCCAGTGCAATCGCAATGCGCTGCAGGCTGGTGCTGATGTGCGGCCACAGCTCGCCGCTGCCCAGCAGATGCGCCAGTGCCTTGAGCCCGGCCTGCGGCGCAAACGCCGCCCGGATGACCTCCACATCAGAGATGTGCTGCGCCGCCACGGCCCACAGCCCCAGGGTGATGGCCATGCCCAGCAGCGGCCAGGCCAGGCGCGCCGCCCAGCGTTTGCCGCTGTCGTTGCCCGTCTGCATCATGCGGCGATCACTTCCTTGCGGCTGAAGTCATCCGCATGGCCAAAGGCCTTGAGCCCGCCCACCTGGCTGAGCGCCTGCTTGACGAAGCGGTCATCGACCAGATCCTTGGCCGCAAAGGCCGGGTCCAGCTCGCGGATAAAGTCCACATTGCCTTCCATCAAGGTGCCCTGCATGGCCTTGACCAGCTCCTGCGTGTAGCTGGGGAAGGGATAGGGCTGGAAGTCGATGCGGCGCTGGTTCCACTCGGGGTGCTGCAGCACGCCCTTGGCGCGGTACTGCTCAAAGTCCTTCAGGTCAAACACCTTTTGCAGCACCGGCAGCGGGTGCGGCGTGTACTTGTTGGCGCCGTCCTTGGACATCAGCTCGGCCGTCTCGCCCATGTGCTCGCGCGTCCACAGCTGCGCCTTGACGATGGCCGTGGTCACGCGCTGCGCCCATTCGGGGCGCTCGGCAATGTCACGCTCGGACAGGGTCACCAGGCAGCAGGCGTGGTCCTTCCAGATATCGCCCAGGAAGCGCGCCACCTTGCCCACACCCATGGTCTCGGCCACGGCATTGAAGGGGTCGGCCACGATAAAGCCCGACACCGATTTGGAGGCCAGCGCCGCCACCATCTCGGCGGGCGGCACGATGACCAGGTTCACCTCTTTGGCGCCCAGCGCTGTGCCCTTGGGCTTGGTGACCGGCGTGAGGCCGTTCTTGCGCAGCACCTGCTGAATAAGGATGTTGTGGATGGAGTACCAGAACGGAATCGCAAAGGTGGTGCCCGCCAGATCGGCCACGCTGTTGATGTTGGGGGCCACGGTGATGGCCGAGCCGCTCATATGGTTCCAGGCCACCACCTTGGCCCCGAACTTGGAGCCATAGCGCACCGACAAGGTGGTGGGCGAGAGCAGGTGCACCACATTCACCTGGCCCGCAATAAAGGCCTCGATGAGCTGCGCCCAGCTGCGAAACAGGCGCGGCTTTTCCGTCTGCAAACCTTCGGCCTCAAACATCTTGCGGCTGTGCGCCACAAAGAATGGCGTGGCATCGGTAATCGCCAGGTAGCCGATGCGCACGGGCACATCGTCGCCCTTGAACTTTTGTGCAAAGGCATCGCCTGCGCGCAGCAAAGGCGTGGCGGCTGCGCCGGTAATGGCGGCAATGCGCAGCCAGTCGCGGCGGCTGATGCCGCAGTCGCAGTGGCTGGACGTACAGATATGTTGGTAAGTCATGGGTTCTCTCCTCGTTTGTAATGTTTCGCTGTCGGGGACTTCAAACTGGGCTGTCTGCGGGACTGGTCGCTGGGCTGCGCAATGCCTGGAGCGCATGCAGTATCTCCAGCCGCATGGCCGCAATGCGCTCGTCGTCGATGCGCCGGGGGTGGGGAATGTCGATGCGCCAGCTCTGCACAATGCGGCCTGCGCCGCCCTGCACATCGGGCGTGCTGCCCATCAGCAATACGCGGTCTGCCACCAGCAGGGCTTCGTCGATATCGTGGGTGACCAGCAAGGCAGCGGTATGCCAGCGGTGCACCACCTCCACCAGCAGCGCCTGCATGTCGCTGCGGGTGAGTACATCCAGCGCCGAGAAAGGCTCATCGGCCAGCAGCAGGCGCGGCTCGCGCGCCAGCGCACGGGCCAGCGCCGCACGCTGGGCCATGCCACCCGAGAGCTGGGCCGGGAACAACTTTTCCTTGCCGCGCAGGCCCACGGCCTCAATGCTGGCCTGCACGCGCTGCGCAATCACCTGCTGCGTGGCCGGGGGCTGGTGCTTGAAGTCCAGGCCAAAGGCCACGTTGTCCCGCACAGTCAGCCAGGGCAGCAAGCTCGCTTGCTGGAACACCACGGCCGCGCGCGGGTGCGGCGCCCGCAAAGGCGCATCCAAAAACTGCAGGGTTCCCGCATCGGGCGGCTGCAGCCCCGCCAAGGTGCGCAGCAGGGTCGATTTGCCGCAGCCGCTGCCGCCCAGCAGGGCCACAATCTCCTGGCTGTCGATATCGATGTCGATACCGGAAAACACCGGTTGGCTGGCACGGTAGCCATAGCGCAGGCCCCGCCCCTGCAAGGCCTGCGAGGGTGCAAGCGTTGCCGTCATGCCGTCACCTGCGCGGCATGTTGTGCCAGCTCTCCCTCCAACTGCGTCAGGCTGGGGGTCACGATGGGGATAAAAGCCGATTCGCGCCAGCGGCGGCCAAAATCGGGCTGCTGGTCCTGCAGGTAGGCGCGGCCGCCGGTCGCCTGCAGCTCCAGCTGCAAGGCTTCTTGCACCAGCGCGGCCAGGCGCATGCGCTGCGCAAACAAGGGCGTCACATCGGCCACCCAGCGCTGGTCCTGCACGCCATCCAAAACGCCCGCTTCGATCTGGCCCAGCGTCTGCAGGGCCTCGGTCACACGGCTATGCAAGGGGCCACGCGCTCCGCCGCCCTGGGCGGCGGCCTGCAACGCGGCCCGCGCCAGCCCGATCGACAACGCACATTGCATGCCCAAAAAGCCCGGCCGTGCCGCCTTCAAGTATGCGGGCCCCGCCTGCGCCAGCAGGGCCTGGGGCGGCACCTGGACTTGCTTCAGCTGCAGCGCGGCCGTGTTGCTGGCACGCATGCCCAGCAGGTCCAGATCGGGCGAACGCAGCAGGCCCGGCAGGCCGCTCTCCAGCGCCACCACCATCGGCTGTCCACCGCCTTCGGGCTGCACGGCGGCAGCCACCACAAAACCCTGGCTGCGCACGTTGGACACCCAAGGCAGCACGCCATCCAGGCACCAGCCCTGCGCCACCAGCTTGGCCTGCACCTGCAAGGCCTCGATGCGCGATAGAAACTTGATCACATTGGACAGGCCCACCGCGCCCGCGATATCGCCACGCAGCAAAGCATCCCACCAGCGCTCGCGCGCGGCATCGTTACCGCTGGCTTGCAGGTAGTGGATAAAGGCGCGCTGGCTCCAGAACACAAAGGCCGTCGTCAGCGACAGGCTGGCCACTTCGGCGATCGCCGCAATGGCATCGCGCACATCGCCGCCATGGCCGCCTTGCGCCACTGGCAGGCCGGTGCGCAGCAGGTCATGGTGGGCCAGCATCGGCAGCACGGTGCTGGCCAGCTCGGCCTGGGTGTCCAGCGCATAGGCGCGCTGCGCAATATCGGTTCGGGCGCTCTCGGTCAGCAAGGGGCGGGAAGTGCTCATGGTGTTGGGGGCCAGCACGGTCGTCTCAGACACACCGGCTGCCGCAGCCAGCCCGCAGCAGAGAGCGGTTGGAGAGCACCCGTCGCATGGTCAGTCGCCGGACCGGCAAAAAGTCATGGTGGGAGCGCGGGCAGGCCCCGCGCGAGGATGCAGCAGTCTAACGCAACTGCTTTATAAGCCTATTTGACCAATCGCAGGCTCATCCCAGTCAGTGCTCAGCTAAGGCCAGCGCGCGCAACCAGGCCTCGCGCATCTGCGCCTCCAGCGCCAGCAGATGCTCGGGCGAGTCGCCACCGCCCACGGCCTGGATGTCTTGCAGCTGCTTTTGCAGCTCGGGCTTGGCCAGCAGCTGGGCGATGGCTTGCTGCAGCTGGCGGTTGGCAGCGGCGTCGGAGTTGGCCGCTGCCCAGAGGATGAAGTGGTCGTAGACCGCCAAACCCGCCAGGGACGCATGGGAGCCCAGCGTGGGCCAGGTGACCCCATCCAGGCTTTGCGGATGGGCCGGGTCGGCCGTGGTGCCCAGCACCCGCAGCTGGCCGCGCCGCACCGCTGTGGCCACGCCATTGACAGGGGCCAACACCAGCTCCACCGCATGCGCCTTCGTCACCACATCGGAGTCGGGGTACCTGCCGGGGAAGACCACGCGCTCCATGTCAACACCGCTGCGCGCCACCAGCTCGGAAAACGCCAGTTGCCCGATCCAGCCATCGTCCCCCGTTCCCACCCGAAGACGACCCGGGTTCGCTCTTGCGTAGGCCAGCATCGCGTCGGTGCTGTCAATGCCCAGCGACTCGGCTTGTGTACTGTCAATGGCCAACACCAAGGGCTGCGACGCGACCAAGGTCACTGGCAGCAGCAATCGCAACGCCATATCAATCGGCGGCCCTTGGTGCAAGCCTGGAATGCCGCCGCGCGGAAGGGTCATGGCTGTGAACAGGACCTGGCGGTCGCCGCCTTGCGCGGCCACCCGGTCGTAGTCGGCCACGCTGGCATCGGGCAGATGCTTGATCTCCACGTTGCGGCCCAGCAGCGGTGGCAAGTGCGCCGCCAGCATCTGGGCATAAAGGCCATTGCGGCCGCCGGCTGGGGACGGCACCGTAATCTGCAGCGGGTACTGCGACACAGGCACCAGCCACTGCCCGGCATCGTTCATCAGGCCAACGCGCAGGGCCCACTCGCCAGAGGTCGATGCGTTGCGCACCAGCGCCTCAGCCACCCAGTAGCGGCCCATGCGCCAAAATTGCAGAATCATCGGCGCCTCGTCTTGCCAGCCGGGCGGGCGCCAGGCATCCGGGAAAGCGGCGGTCACCACCGCGTAGCCATGGCGAAACCGGCGCGCCTCGCGGAACTGCGGCGCAATCACCCATTGGCCGCGCGCATTCTGGTAGCCCCATCGCCCGCTCGCCGCATCCAGGACGGGCCGCAGTGCAGCCCCGCCCTGGCTGCGCTGCAGGCGCTGCCAGCGGCACACGCGGGGCGTTCGGGAGTCGCGCAGCAGGCGCAGCCCGGCGTTGCTGCACAGCTCGATGCGGCGCTGTGCCGTCGCATCGGGCAAATTGCCAAAGATGAACGGAATCACCATGCGCCCTTGTGGATCAATCAGACCTGAGCCGCCCGAGCCGGGCGTGATGATCTGCTTTTTGTAGTCCATCCACTGCGCAGTTGTGATATCGCTGGGCGGCACGGGCGCCAGCCAGCGGCCCCGGGCATCGCGCAGGCCCGGCTGCGCATACACCAGATCCAGCGTCAGGTTCGACGGCAAGGGCTTGGCATCGTCGGGCATCAGATAAGCGATGGCATCGGGGGAGTATTCCGCGTTCGTGGTGCTGCCGTCGCAGCGCAGCGGCGGCACCGCCCAGTCGCCTTGCGCATCCACGCGCCCGTAAGCGGTGGTGGCCTCCAGCTTGCCGCCTGGCTTGTGCTGCACCAGCCACACCTTGGTGGCAGGCTGCAAGGTGTTGTTGACGCTGGAGTTGCTGATGGATTCCACCCGCACCACCTGCCAGCGACCACCACACAAGCTGCGCGCTGCAGGGGACAGGAACAGCGTGTGCCCCTCCAAGGCATCGAACAAGGCCGGCGACAAGCCGGTGTTCTGACCGGGGTTCAGGCTGAGCCAGCGCACGCGGTCCATCAACCGGGGATCGAAGCGGGTCTCGAACATGAAGATATCGGCCCACCGCGCCTCAGCCGCAGACACGGGCTGCAACTGCCAGTGCTGCTGCACCGGCATGGGGCGCTCGGGGTGGGCATACAGAGCCTGGTAGTCAGGCGGTGCAGCCTGGGCGCTGGCCACGCTGAGGCTGAGCGCCAGCAGCCACCGCCATGCGCGCAGAATTTGCAAGGGCTTCATACCCAGCCCCTCGCCAGCAGCCTGGGCGCAGAGAGCTGCTGCGATATGCCGCCGCTAGAGGGATGCAGAAGAAAGCGCATGGAAGCCAGGGATTAAAAGAGATACAGCGCCAAAGTATGCTCTTTTTCTTCTCCAGCCCGGCATCGACCTCGCCCAGAAAAAACCCTGGGTGGCGCTGCGCATCCTCCCAGGGCATTTCAAGCTGCTGGGCCGATTTAGCCCTGCGCAGCTTCCAGTGCCGGCTCGCCCAGGCTCAGCATCAGCCGGTTGGCCCAGTTGAAGAAGGCCGCGCCTTGCAAGGCGTCTGCAATCGCATAGTCATCCAGCCCGGCCTGGCGCAGGCCATCGATATGCGAAGCATCCAGCGCCAGCGGGGTCTCGGTCAAGGCCACCGAGGCGGCAACGATCGCGTTCCAGCGCTCACCCAGATCGGCCTGCACCCCGACGTCCAGCAGCTTTTGCACATCCTCCTCGCGCCGCGAGAAGTGCGAGGCAAAGCGGGCATGCACCGAGGCGCAGTAAATGCAGCCATTGAGGCGAGAGGTGGCCGCAGCGGCCAGCTCCCGCTCGGCGCGGGGCAGGCCACCATCGGGGTTGTAGAAGATGTCCTTGTCGGTGCGGGTGCGTGCGCCCAAGGTGTCGGGGTCGCGGGCCAGCAGCCGAAAGTACGGTGATTTGGCACGTGAGGCATCGACCAGGCCTTCGACATGGCGCGGGGTCAGCTCGGCCTCCGGCAGGGGCTCGATCCAGGGCAGCCAGTCCAGTTGGGCTTGGGTGAAGACCTGGGGCTCGGTGCTGTTCGGGTAGTGCAGGGTTTGCTTGCTCATGCTGCGCTCTCTTCGGCGGTCGGTTGTGGGGTGGATAGGGCCGGGGCGGGATGGGCCTGCAACAGGCGCAGGCCCGCCACCACGCGGATCTGAAAGGCCAGAAACGACACCAGCTGCGACAGCACCACGATGTCCGTCTCGCCCCAGCCGGCGTCCAGCAAGGCCTGCAGGTAGGCCGGCTGGGCATCGCGGGGGTGGAACACCAGCAGATGCGCATGCGCCAGGCCGGCGGCCAAACGCTCGCCCAGCACCGCAGCGGCTTCTGGGCCCACCGCATAGACCACGCCAGCCTGGTCTTCTGCGCTCAAGGGGCCTTGCGGATAGCGGCCATAAGGCCCTGCGGTTGTACCCTGCGCCACCTCGGCATCGATGGCTTGCACCAGCGCGGCAGATGCCTGGCTGACCAGCGCATCATGGTAAAAGCGCTGCGACTGCGGCTGCTGGTGCAGGCCCGCCACAAAGGCCGCTACCGCCAGCCGCTCGGGCAGCGGCCAATTGCTAATCACCGGTGCGCGGGGCGCAAACAGCGCCAAGTAGCTTTGCTGCGCCTGCTCACGCGCCTGCAGGCGGTGGCGGCGCACGGCGTCCAGATGGCTGCCCGGCTGGATGCCGGAGAGCTGGTCTATCACATCATCGGTCACCGATGGGTTCCATTCAGAAGTCATAAGTCATCGCTCCAAAAAGTCAGGCCAGTGCCGGCACCGGCACGGGGAAAGAGGCCGTTGCTTGCGGCGCCAGCGCATCCTCGCGCTGCCAGCCCAGCGCCGGGGCCACGTACTGCGCCGTCAGCGCAATCGAGTGCAGGATGTCGGCATGCGGCGGGTCGATGGCATGCACCTGAAAAGAGATATCCGTCGCACGGGCCAGGGCGCTATCGGCGCGCAGCGATGCAATCACCTCATCAGGTGTGCCCACATGCACGTCGTAAGCGGCCAGCAGTTGCGCCAGCGGCGCATCGGGCCCGAACCTTGCCGCTTGTCCGGAGGCTGCAGCAGCGGCTCTGGCCAGGCTGCGACGCAAGCCCACATCGGCCAGCTGCAAGGCACGCTGGCGGTCTTCGGCGACAAACAGGGTGCGCGAGCCCAAGATGCGCGGCGCCGTGCCTGCTGGCAACGCCGCCAGGTAGGTATCAATCAAGGGGTTCTGAATCTCGGCCAGGCTGGCATCGGGCGCCTCGGCACTGCGCGGCTGGGTGCGCGACAGCATCAACCCGTCGCCTGCCAGGCCAGCGCGCTCGGCGCCAGCGGCCGAGAACGTGGCTTGCCAGATGCGAGACAACAGTTGCGGCCCAGCGGGGTAGAGCCGATCGCCACCAGGCAAAGGCAGCCCCGCCCAGGCATTGCGCAGCACGGCCAGGTGCTGGGCATAGATGCTGGCACGGTCAGCACTGTTGAGCCCAAAGGCGGTAAAGGATTCTGGCGTGCCGCCGGTGCCCACGCCAAACTCCAGCCGGCCGGCCGACAGCAGATCGAGCACCACCGCATCCTCAGCCACACGGATCGGGTTTTCCATCGGCAAGGTGACGATGCCGGTGCCCAGGCGAATGCGCTGGGTGCGCGCGGCCACATGGCTCAGAAACACCAGCGGCGCGGGCAGGCCGCCTTCGGCTTCATGAAAGTGGTGCTGCGCTACCCAGGCGGTGTCAAAGCCATGGGCCTCGGCATGCTGGATCTGCGCGGTCACCAGGCGGTAGCGTTCAGCGGCGCTGGTCGGGTCCAGCAGGCGGCTGAAAAAGCCCAGGCGTTTTCTAGGCGGCAAGTTCAGTGAGGGGCTCGGGTGCATGGTGGTGTTTTTTTCCGGGAATGGCGGCGATCAGCTCACGCGTATAGGCGCTGCCGGGGCGCGAGAAGACCTCGTCCACCGGCCCTGCGTCAACCTGGCGGCCGCCTTGCAAGACCGAGACGGTATCGGCAATCTGGCGTACTACGGCCAGGTCGTGCGAGATAAAAAGATAGGTCAGCTGCAGCTCGCGTTGGAGCTGGTCGAGCAAGGCCAGAATCTGCGCCTGCACCGTCACATCGAGGGCGGATACGGCCTCGTCCAGCACCAGCACGCGGGGCTGCAAAATCAGCGCCCGGGCAATGGCCACGCGCTGGCGCTGGCCGCCCGATAGCGCACGGGGCCGGCGCGTGAGCACCGAGGGCGGCAAGCCCACCCTGGCCAGCATGTCGTGTACCCGGCGCTCGCGCTCGGCGGGTGCCAGCCGCTCAAAGTTCAAGAGCGGCTCTTCAATGATCGCGTAGATGCTCTGGCGCGGATCGAGCGAGCTGAACGGGTTTTGGTAGACCAGCTGCACGGTTTTGCGGAACTGGCGCAGCCCTTCGCCGCGCAAGCGGGTCACATCCACCCCTTCGACCGTGATGCTGCCCGATGTGGGCTTGCCAAAGCCGACCACGTCGCGGATGGTGGTGGTCTTGCCTGAGCCGGACTCGCCCACAATCGCATGCGTGCTGCCCCGGGGTACTTCAAACGAGATGCCATCGACCGCACGATAGGGCTGCGGGCTGCCGGCCACGGCAAATTCATGCACCAGATCACGCACCACAATGGCCGGCTCTGCCGCCAACGCCCGGGGCGCACGTGCGGGGGCCTTGCCCAGCGAGGGCGCATCGGCCAGCAATTGGCGTGTATAGCCGCTTTGCGGGTTGCGCAGCACCTCGGCCGTGGGCCCTTGCTCCTGGATGCGGCCGGCTTGCAGCACCACCAGGCGGTTGGCCCGGTCAGCGGCCACGCCCAGGTCGTGCGTCACCAGCAGCACAGCAGTGCCAAACTCGCGCCGCAGGTCGTCGATCAAATCGAGAATGCGGCGCTGCACCGTCACATCGAGCGCGCTGGTGGGCTCGTCGGCAATGATCAGCGCCGGCTGCAGTGCAATGGCAATGGCGATCAGCACGCGCTGCTTCATGCCGCCCGAGAGCTCATGCGGAAACTGGCGCGCGCGCAGCTCGGGCTGCGACAGCCCCACCTTGTGCAGCAGCTCCTGCACGCGCTCGGCAATCTGCTTTTTGTCGCGCCAGCCATGCAGGCGCAGCATCTCGCCCACCTGGTCGCCCACGGTACGCACCGGGTTGAGCGAGGTGGTGGGGTCTTGCGGAATCAGGCTGACCACCTTGCCGCGCAGCACTTGCAGCTGGCGCTGCGACCAGCCGGCCACATCCGTGCCATTGATGCGGATGCTGCCCGCCTGCACCCGGCCGTTGTCGGCCAGCAGGCCGATGATGGACTGCGCGGTGGTGGTCTTGCCTGAGCCGGACTCGCCGACCAGGGCCAGCACCTCACCGGCGGCGATAGAGAACGAGACCTCATGCACCGTGCGCTGCTCGGCCACCCCATCGTGGTAGGCGATGGACAGCTGCTCGACGGCTAAAACTGGGACGCTGGCTTGTGTCATGCGCGCCCCCGGGCCAGCGCAGCGCTGATGTGGTTGGCGGCCAGCACCACGGCCGCCACCAGCAGGCCAGGGGCCGCCGTCAGCCACCAGGCGGTGGAGAGGTAGTTGCGCCCTTCGGCAATCAGCAGGCCCCATTCGGGTGTGGGCGGCGGCGCGCCATAACCCAGAAAGCCGAGGGTGGAGATCGCCAGAATGGCCGAGCCAAACTGCAGCGCCGCCAGCGCGATCACCGAGGTCAGCGAATTGGGCAGCACATGGCGCCACAGCACGGCCGCAAAGCGCCCGCCACTGCCCAGCGCCGCCTCCACATAGTCAGCGCGGCGCACGCGCACCACTTCGGACCGCAGCAGCCGCGCAAAACTGGCGACCGACACAATCCCCACGGCCAGCGCCGCATTCACCGTGCCAAAGCCCAGGATGATGATCACCGACAACGACAGCAGCAAGGACGGCACGGACAGCAGCACATCGACGATGCGCATCACCACATCCTCAACCCAGCCGCCCGCAGCGCCAGCGACCAGGCCCAAGAAGGTACCCAGCACCAGGCCCACGCTGACGGCCACAAAGGCGCCGCTGAGCGAGTGCACGGCGCCATACACCAGGCGGGTGTAGCTGTCGCGACCCAGGGCATCGGTGCCCAGCCAGTGCGCGGCGCTGGGCGCCTGCAGCTGCTGGCCGGCCGTGCCCAAAACCGGGTTGTAGCTGGTAAACCAGCCCGGCGCGATGGCCCACAGGGCCACCAGCGCCAGTACGCTCCAGGCCAGCAACAGGCCCAGTGGAGCGGCGCGCAGGCGTTGCAGGGCAGCGGAAAATGCAGCGGCCAGGCGAGGCGCTGCGATCCGCTGCAGAGGCGCCGGCATCACAGCGCTGGCAGTGCCACGGGCTGCGCCCCGCAGAGCCGGCTCAGCGGCCAAGGCCCCCAAGCTGGCGGTCGAAGAAGTGCTTGCAGACATGGTCAAACTCCCAAACGGTTGCGCAAACGCGGATCGAACAGCGGGTAGAGCAAGTCCACCGCCAAATTGATAAGTACAAAGGCCGTGGCCGAGATGACGACTACCGCCTGCAACACCGCACTGTCCTGGGTGCCTACGGCCTGCTGCGTCAGGCTCCCCAGGCCATTGAGCCCAAAGACCGCCTCGGTCACCACGGCGCCGCCCAGCAGCTCGCCAAACAGCACGCCGGCCATCGTCAGCATGGGCAGCGCGGCATTGCCCGCCACATGGCGCAGCAACACCCACAGGCGCGGGGCGCCCTTGGCCCGTGCCACGGCCACAAAAGGCTGGGTCAGCACCTCGTCCACATTGCGCAGCAGAATCTGCGCCAGCGGCGCGGCAATCGGTATGGCCAGGGTCAGGGTCGGCAGCACCAGGCCTTGCCACTTGCCTGGGTTGATCACGGGAATCCAACCCAGGCGGAACGACACCAGCTGGATCAGCACAATGCCCAGCCAGAACACGGGCACCGAGACAAACACCGAGGGCAGCGCATACAGCGCGTGGCGCAGCCAGCGCCAGGGCGCCAGCTGGGCCAGCAGCGCCAGCGCTATGGCCAGCACCACGGCCAGCGCAAAGCCCAGGCCCGCCAGGCGCAAGGTGGGCGGCAGGCTGGTGGCCAGCCCCTGGCTCACCGGCACACCCGCCTGCAGCGAGTAGCCAAAATCACCGCTGACAAAGCCGCTGAGGCTGTGCCAGTACTGCTGCCACACGGGCTGGTCAGCGCCGTAGGCGGCACGGATGTCGGCCACTTCTTGCGGGCCCAGGCCCAACTCGGGGCTCAAGAACTTGATCAGCAGCGCATCGCCGGGCAAGAGCTGCAGCAGCACAAACGACGCGGTAAACGCCGCCCACAGCACCAGCAACGCCTGGCCGCTGCGCCGGGCCAAATAGGGGTAGAAGGACATCGATGCTCTCCTTGCTGATCAAAACGCTGGCGCCTTAGCGCTTGGCCAGCCAGGTGCTGTAGAAGCTGGGGCGGCCCACCGCCTCAAAGCCCACCTCGCGCACCCAAGGGGCGGCGGCAAAGGCCTGCGGCTCTTCAAAAATGGGGATCACATAGGCCTGGTCGATCAGGTAGTGCTGCACCTCGGCGGTGAGCGCCAGGCGCTGCTGGGCATCGGTCTGCGCCGCAATGGCTTCCAACAGCTTATTGAGCTGTGGATCGACAAAGCCCTTGACCTTCTGGCTCACGCCGCCTTGCTGCTGCAGCACGTTGCGGTTGCTGGGGTAGTAGTTGCTCTTGATCACATCGGGATCAGCCCGGCCCACCATGCCCGGGGCGACGGGTGTTTTTTCCGGGTCGAGGTTGTCAACGATACGCACACCGGCATCGCCGCTCAGCACCTGCAGCTTGACCCCCACCTTGCCCCACTGCTGGGCCACCAGTTGCAAGGTCTCCTTGTTCTGGGGCTGGGGCAGCGAATCGTAGGCGGCCAGCACCAGCGCGCGACCATCCTTTTGGCGGATGCCATCGGGCCCCGGGGTCCAGCCTGCGCTATCCAGCAGCTGCTGCGCCTTTTGCGGATCGTAGGCCAGCTTGCTGGCCAGGTTGACATAGCCCAGCGCGCTGGATGCGATCACCGAGGTGGCCTGCGGGTAGTTGTGCGAGAACAGGGTCTGCACGACTTCCTGGGTATTGGTGGCATGCAGCAGCGCCTGGCGCACCTTCAGATCGGCGACCAGGGCGTTGTCGGGGCGGAAGGCAATGCTGTTGTTCACGCCCCGGGTGGAGGGCGCGTAGATGACAAACTTCTGCTCTTCCACCCGCTTTTCGTCATAGGCCTGCACCTGGCGGATCACACCGGCCTGGCCCGACAGCAGCGCGCCAATACGCACGCTGTCCTCCGGCGTGACGATAAAACGCACTTCATCCAATCGCGCGCGGCCCTGGTGCGCCAGCTGCGCGGGGCTCCAGCTGTAATCCTTGCGGGCCGAGAGCACCAGCTCCTTGCCCAGCGTTTCACTCGCCACCACAAAGGGGCCCGAGCCAATGATCTTGGTCGCGTCACCCAGCTCGTCAAACGGGCGCTCCAGGGTCTGCAGTGCCACCAGGCCCGAGCCGATCACCGAGGTGCCTTGCAAAAAGCCCGGCGAGGGTTTGCTGAAGTAGAACTTGACCGACAGCGGGCCCAGCACTTCGCTGCGCTCGTAGTTGTTGATGACTTCGGAGACCGGCAGCTTGAGCGCCTTGTTGCCACGCCCATAGGTGTCAAAATTCTTGGCCACCGCCGCTGCATCGAGCGGCGTGCCATCGGAGAAAGTCACACCCGGGCGCAGCTCAAACGTGAACTCGGTCGCGCTGTCGTTGATGGTCCAGCTCTTGGCGATCCAGGGCTGGATCTCCAAGGTCTTGGGGTCCTGGTAGGTGAGCTTGTCGGTGATCTGGTTGAGCACCCCGCCATTGGGGTAGAAGCCGCCCGCTGGCGGGTAGAGGTTGGTATGCGCCTGCTGCTCCAGGTACACCAGCGCGCCGCCGTTGGCGGGCCCTGTGTCCGTTTTGGCCTCGGCCACGCTCTCGTTTTTGGAGCAGGCCGACAGCAGCCCGCCCAGCGCCAGCAATGCCGCACTCCATACCGCCAATTTTTTGAATTTATTTGCTTTCAACACCACGCACCACCCTCGCTAGCCACCGGGCAAAAATGCCTGCGCCGGTGAGCCAACTGCGGCCACCGACCAGCAGTACCCGTGCATGGATTACCGCCGTCTGGGTTTGTCATGCTAGGCATTTGGCGCGCGGCGAGAAGGTATTTTTCGGAGCATCGATATGCGCAAACCGAGGAAGCAAGCGGCCGCTAGGCCTGCTACCGCATAGAGGGTTTGCGCATAAGCACATGCGCAGGGGCCGCATATGCACATGCGATCTGCGCAGTTCACGGATGGGCCATGCAGCACCAACAATGCTCTTCGGCACGCATCACTTCCCGCCGATGCGGCATATCTCGAAGAGACTCCATGAGTGCAAGCCCCGCTACCTTGAATGACTACCTGGCTGAAAAGCGCAGTGCCGTGTTGGCACGCGATGCCCATATTGATGCCGGCACGGCACAGGCCACCGCCTTGCTCGCCAACGTGAGCGCAGAAGGGCGCAGTGGCGTGCGCCGCATCCGCATCCGCGAACACCAGGTCATCAGCGATAGCCCGCCCAGCTTTGCCGGCTACAACCTGGGCCCCAGCTCGCCCGAGCTGCAGCTGGGCGTGCTGGGCAGTTGCGTCACGCATATCTTCTTGATCCAAGCGGCTGCCCAGCAGGTGCCACTGACCAGCCTCGATGTCGAGGTGAGCGGCGTAATTGACCCGCGCGCCGGCAAGCCCGGGCACGAGGCCACGCCCGTTTGGCCCCACGACATTGCCTACACGGTGCATATCGACTCGCCCGCGCCGCGCGCCGACATCGATGCACTGTTTGCCGCCGTCGAGCGGACCTGCCCGATCCTGAACCTGCTGCGCCAGCCGCAGACCATCCGCGCAAATGTGGAGCACAGCGATTCTTTGGCGCAGGCGCACAAGCAAGCGGCCTGATGCTGGCCGCCTCCCTTCTCCACCCCCTTTACCGGTACACACCCCATGGCACTGACACTTGACCACATCGTGATCGCGGTCCACGACCTCGACAAAACCATTGACGACTATGCGGCACTCGGCTTTACCGTTGTGCGCGGCGGCGAGCACCCTGGCCGCCCCACCCACAATGCGCTGGTGGTGTTTGAGGACGGCGCCTATTTCGAGCTGATCGCCTGGCGCAGCCCCGCGCCGCAAGACCGCTGGTGGCAACTGCTGGACCAGCATGGCGAAGGCATCATCGACTTTGCACTGCTGCCCCCCAGCACCGCCGAGGTGATTGCCGCTGCCAAGGCTCGCGGCTTGACCCTGCAAGGCCCCCTGGACGGCGGCCGCCTGCGCCCCGATGGCGAGCGCCTGCAGTGGCAGACCGGCCGCCCGAACACGCATGACCTGCCCTTCCTTTGCGGCGATATCACCCCGCGCAAGCTGCGCGTGCCCGAAGGCGAGGTTCGCCAGCATGCCAATGGCGCGACCGGTGTGGCGCGCCTGACGCTTGCGGTCAGCGATCTGCTGCAAAGCCTGGAGCGCTACCGCGCGCTGCTGGGGGACGGCGCGCACATCCACGCCAATGACGACGGCACAACCGCCACCATCGCGCTGGGCAACAGCGTGCTGGAGCTGACGCAGACGGCGCCGCAGCTGCAAAGCAAGGGCGAAGGGCCGTTGGCGATTGCGCTCAAGGGCGGATCTGGCGCATGGGACCAGGCGTCTGCCAAGCTGGCGCATGGTGCGCCCATTGCGTTTGCGCAATCGGAGCTGGCCGCTGCAGTGACGGCTTGAATCCCAGGCCATCGCTCTGGGCGAGGGTTTTGCAGAGGATCCCTAGGTGGTGGGCACCCCGTGCGAGAATCCCCCGACTTAGCGTTCAGAGAGATGGCATGTCTGCCCCACCCTCCCCCCTGATGCCACGCAGCCATCCGGCCCAGGCTTTTTGGCGCGATCCGGCCCTGCCCTTTGTGGACAGCCGCCGCGCCAGCCAGAGCCGGGCCTGCTACAAGCCGCACCACCACCCGAGCTTTTCCATCGGCGCCGTCGATGGCGGCCACAGTGTGTTTACCGGGGCCGAGGCAGGCCCCGTTCGGCTGTCACCAGGGACCTTGGTGTTTGTGCCCGCCGAGCGTGTGCATGCCTGCAACCCTGCGCCAGATACCGCCTGGAGCTACCAGATGCTGCATCTGGACGCGGGCTGGCTGCGTGCGCTGCGCCAAGAGTATGCCAATGCGGACTCGTTGGATGTAGAGCCCGTGCGGATTGTCAACGACCCAGCCAGCTACAGCCGCTTTTGCCAGCTCAATGCCCAGCTGTTCTCACAGGCAGCGCCTGGCGACAAAGAAGCCTGGCTGATCGCGTTCATCGGTGACATCGATAGCCTGCAAGGCCTGCGCATCAGCCCGCCAGACATCCCAACGCGGCTGGCCCAACAGATCCGCCCGGCATTGGACTGCCTGCGCGCCAGCCCCTGCACTAGCATCGCGCTCCATACGCTGGCGCAACTGGTGGGCATGAGCCGCTACCAGACCATCCGCGCCTTCCGCAGCGTGACGGGGATGACACCCCATGCCTGGCAGTTGAACCAGCGCATCAACCTGGCCAAGCAGCAGCTACGTGGGAAAGACGGCATTGCCGCAGTGGCCCAGCAACTGGGCTTTGCCGACCAGGCGCATTTTCAGCGCGTGTTCAAGGCGCATACAGGGGTTACGCCTGGGTGCTTTCGCACATCAGGCTAAGCGGCCGCCCCGCTGCAATTTCGTTCAATACACAAGCGTTGGCAGCCGCCACCATGCGAGGCATACCCCCGCTTGGTCACCTGCAATGCAACCGTTTTTACTCATCGCCGCCGCCCATTTTCTGGCCCTGCTCTCCCCCGGTCCCGATTTCTTCCTCATCGCCCGCACCTCGCTGGCCAGCGGATGGCGCGCAGCCAGCGCCGTCTGCCTGGGCATCGCGTTGGCCAACGGGGTGTTTATCGTCACCGCATTTGCAGGCGTCGCCGTGCTCCAGCCGGGCAGCATGCTGTTCATCGCCCTCCAATTGGCGGGAAGCGGCTATCTGCTGTACCTGGGTGTGCTGTTCATCCGCCATGCGGGCAAGAGCGCGCTGAGCGTATCGGCCAGCAAGGGCAGCCCAGCTGCCGGCCTGGCCCTTGGCACCTGGCTCAGGGCCGCATGTATGGGTTTTCTCTCGGGCATTCTCAACCCGAAGAATGCGCTGTTTTATGCCAGCCTGGCCGCCATGCTGACCGGCCCCCATGCCAGCGCAGGCTGGAAGGCGCTCTATGGCAGCTGGATGTTCGGCACCGTGTTGCTCTGGGATCTGCTGATCGCCGCACTTATCGGCAACCCCACCGTGATCCGGCACTTTGCACGGGCGCTTCCCTGGCTGGAGCGCATCTCTGGCATGGTGCTGATCGCCCTCGCGCTGGGCGTCATCACAGTGCTCTGGCTGCACTGAGCACTGAGCACTGAGCACTGAGCACTGAGCACTGAGCGCTGAGCGCAATGGGGCATGGGGACCTGTGACAGCACCGAATGCCTCTGGGTCGCTGGCGAGCCTGTTGGAAAGCCAGAGCGAGAGAGGCGCCCTCCCCGCAGAGGGCAAACGAAAAAGCCTCAGAGCATTGCTACTCTGAGGCTTGACGTTTTGGTGCGGCTGGCAGGAATCGAACCCACGACCCCTTGGTTCGTAGCCAAGTACTCTATCCAGCTGAGCTACAGCCGCTAATTATCGATGCTATGGCGGAGAGGGAGGGATTCGAACCCTCGGTACGTTTGCACGTACGCCTGATTTCGAGTCAGGTACATTCGACCACTCTGCCACCTCTCCGCAGCGCCGAAGCTGCAATTGTAGCAGGCAATTTGAGGGTCTCGGGAAGAAACGTGGGTTTCTGAAAAATTGATGTGCAATGGGTGTCAGGCTTCATTCGAGTTGAGGCTGCCTGCCTCAAAGAGGGGCTCCTGTGGATTGCCCTGAAGATAGAGAGTCAACGCCAACGATCTTTAACGGATGGTGCACTTAGGGTAAGGCGTCGCCTCAATTGGAGATCCATCCACGCTAGTGATTTCCAAAGCACAACCGCCATCCTTGCTCTTATAAAGGTAAGCTCGGTATTGCTTGCCCTTCTCACCTACCACGAGCTTGTTTTCAGCACTGCAGCCTCTCGCAGGTGACGTCACTCGCGCTCCAAGCGGCGAATAATTGGTGGACATCGTTGCGTATTGAAACCACCCGCCTGAAATGACTAACGGCTCCCCAGCAGGTGCAACAATCTTCCATGGGCCTTTCAGGCTCGAATCACGGTAGTACGAATCCATCGATTGCATGTAAGCGACCCCTTGCCTGTTTTTGCACAAATTTGAGCTTTTTACAGGATTGATCTGTGCGGTAAAACCCGTGTCTATCCCAAAATCAGAATCTAAAAAAAAGACCGGATCGTCTGGTGCTCCTGCGTAGTGATATTGAGGTTTTGGCCGCGTCACGCACGCAGAGAGAGACATCAGCAACGCTAGTCCAAGCGCGATACGCCGGGTAGGGGGCCGCAGAATTCCGGAAAGTAGCAGCATGATTTTTTTTCCTATCAAAAAACAACCATCAATAGCATAACTTTAAAAGTTGAAGCCTATGTGCGCATACCGTCTCGGGAGCAAACGAATGTCAATCATGCTCCCGCCAATACTGTGAACCCAGATCCTCGATTCACTGCGCTACCGTTACCGGTATTCGGAGGGCAAGCAGCGAACGTGCAGCCGACTGGGCCGCCTCTGACCAGGGGCAAGCAATTGGAGAGTCTCAGAAAGAAACGCGGATTTCTGAAAAATGGGTGCTCCGGGGTACGGTGAGCACGGGCCTGGGCACGCAGCTCGCCCACAAAGGACAAGCATGGAGGGGGAACTGGCGATGCCTGCACGTCTGTCTCAGCAGTGACCACTTTGGCGGGGCGCAACGCGTGTTCCTGGATCAGTTGCATAACAATCCCATGACGCTTACTGCCGCCTCTTCTTCCCACCCATTGACTACTATGAAAAACACCTTGTTGGCCATAGCCGCTGCAGCGGCGCTTTCCTTGACCCTATCGGGCTGCTCCGACAGCAGCGCCTCCTCGCTCCGCTACAACGCTACGCTCGACCAGGCTTCGCAGGCAGAGAAAGCGGCAGTGCTGCAGACGCTGCAGGAACTGGTCAACATCGAGACCGGCACCAATGACGCCGTGGGCATTCCGCAGATGGGTAACTACCTCGAAGCCCGCCTGCAGGCGCTGGGCGCCAATGTGGTGCGCCACAAGGCAGAGGCAGGTGTGGTGGGCGACAACATTGTCGGCACCTTCCAGGGCAGCGGTACCAAGAGCCTGCTGTTGATGGCGCACATGGATACCGTGTACACCCGAGGCATTCTGGCCACGGCGCCCTTCAAGGTGGAGGGCGACAAGGCCTATGGCGCCGGCATTGCCGATGCGAAGGGTGGCATCGCCGTCATTTTGCACAGCCTGGGCCTGCTCAAGGCGCAGAACTTCAGCAAGTTCAAGACCATCACGGTGATGTTCAACACCGATGAGGAAAAGGGCTCCTTCGGCTCGCGCGACCTCATCCAGAAGTTGGCGGCGGCGCACGACTATGTCCTGTCGTACGAGCCTTCAGGCCTTGAAGAAGGCTTTGGGACGGCCACATCGGGCATTGCCTATGTGCAGGCCGTGGTGCATGGTAAGGCATCGCACGCAGGCGTAGCGCCAGAAGCGGGCATCAACGCGCTGACCGAGGCATCGGCCCTGGTGCTGCGCACGCAGGACGTTCAGGACAAATCCAAGGAGCGCGGCTTCAACTGGACCACCATGACGGCCGGTGGCAGCGCTACCAACATCATCCCGGACAAGGCCGTTGTCAACGCCGATGTGCGCTATGGCAAGAACGAGGACCTGGAGCTGATGAAAGGCATGCTGGACAAGGCAGCTGCAGCGCCCCATGTGCACGGTGCCACCATTGACATCAATCTGACCCGTGGCCGCCCCGCATTCAACGCCAGCGATGATGGCGTCAAGCTCATCCAAAAAGCCATCACCATCTACGCCGATGTGGGCGGTAAATCGCAGATGTACACCACCCGAGGTGGCGGCGGATCGGATGCGGCCTACGCCGCCCTCTCGGGCAAGCCGGTCATTGAAGGCCTGGGCCTGCCCGGTGCCAACTACCACTCCAACCTGGCCGAGTATGTGCTGACCGAGCCCATCGCGCGTCGCCTGTACCTGTCGGCACAGTTGATCTCCGATTTGGGACAGGGCATGTAAGCGCCTGCGCGATACTCCCTCAGCTTCCGGGCGCCAGCAGACACTGGCGCCTTTTTTCATGGCCTGGATCAACGGCTAGCCGCTGTGCACCCGGCGCGGCGAGCGCGTACAGCATGCGCGCCAACCGCTACCGGAAGAAGTGACAAAAGACGACTATGCCGCGGCCTGCCCGCGTACGCTGCGATACCGTCCGCGCCTCCAGCGGCGGACTATCATGGCCTGGTCAGCGAGCCCATTCGATGTTCATGCGGGTGCCGCCTCGACAACCGGCTTTAAGGAGTCAATCCATGTTCTCTATGAGTGTTCCGTGGTGGGAGTTTGTCGTTCGCGGCTTTGTCGTTTATGCATTCCTGCTGGTGTTTCTGCGCCTGACTGGCCGCCGCCAAATTGGACAATACGATCCCTTCGATCTCATTTTGTTGCTGATCCTGTCGAACGCTGTGCAGAACTCGATGAATGCGGGCGACAACTCCCTGATTGGCGGCCTTATCTCGGCCACGACATTGATCGCCTGCCACTCCATCGTGGCACAGCTGAGCTACCGCAGCAGGCGGGTGTCGCGCTGGGTCGATGGCATTCCCAAGCGACTCATCGCCAATGGACAGGTCAACCGGCAGGTGATGGATGCCGAACTCATTACCAGCGACAACCTGAAAGCGGCCCTGCGCGGCGCTGGCTGCCTGCACACCTACGAGGTGGAGCAGGCAACGATCGAGACCAACGGGCAGATCACGATTGTGCTGCGCAACCGCGACAGCACGGAGGGGGCGAACGACGTTGTATAGCAATGGGCGTGCTGCCTTCAACGGTTCGCGAAAACGTTCGAAAACGGTTCGCGCAGTTTGAACTTTTGCTTCTTGCCCGAGGGCGTGGCTGGCATTTCTGCCAGGTTCACCGCGCGCTCAGGCAGGTAGTGCATCGCCAACGGTTGTGTTCGCAGAAAGTCCGCCCCATCACTTGGCACCGGCCCGGCCGCAGCGGGCTTGCGCACTCGGGCCATCGTCAATGACACGCTTAGCGGAGCTGGCATCACCACGGGTAAGAGGCTCAGGCCAGCCCCGTTCCCCTATCAGATCAATACCTGCGAGAACGGCGCATCCCCATCACTGCAAGGCCAGCAAGCACTAACGCAAGCAATGCCTGCGCCCACTGGTTCAGCGTGGGAACCGGCGCAGGGCTCATTACCGTTTGCGTGAACACCAAGCTTTGGGTGGCAGCGTAGTTGCTGTCGCCGCTGTAATGCGCAGTGATGCTGTGATCCCCAGAGAAAGCCAATAGCTGCGTGCTGAGAGTTGCACGGCCACCAGTCAGCGCAGCTACCCCGAGCGATGTGCTGCCATCGAAAATCTCAACGTTGCCGGTAGGAACTGCGGCGGCTTTCGACTGCGAGCGGGCGCTCTTGGTGGCATCGAATGCGACCGACACCGTAAACGTCACCGCTTGCCTTGGCATGGAAGGATTGGGGGTGGAGGCAATACTCACACCAGAGCCTCCCTGCGCAATGCTCACGGTCTGGCGCACCTGGGCCGCATCGTCAAAATTGGCGTTCCCCAGTTGATTGGCATTGATGACGCAGGCACCCTGGGCGTCAAAGCTCACCGTGCTCGCGTGGATGCTGCAAATACTTGCGCTGGACGCATCGATCGAGAAGCTCACCGCATTGCCTGACGCCCCTCCTGTGGCAGCCACCGTATAGCTGTCCGCCATCTTTGCAGCCAGTGGCGCAGCGGATGTGAATGTGATCGTCTGCGGCGATTTTCCTGGTGTGACAATTTGCGATTGGGTTGCGGCTGCTGCGTACGCTGTACTGCCGACCTGGTCTGCATTGATTTGGCAGGGGCCCGTCGTCAAGAAGGTGACCACATTGGGGTTCGCCAGACTGCAGCGCCCATTGCTGGACGCGTCAATAGAAAACACCACAGCGTTGCCCGACCCGCCACCTGTTGCAGCCACTGCGTAGGTACTGCCGACATGGGTCGCAGGCGCAGCGGTCGACGTGAAGCTGATGCTTTGCGAAAACTGCCCCACCGTTTGCGCGATGGAGGACGAGGCTGCGGAGAAATGGTCCACGTCACCCGAGAAATAGGCGCTGAGTTGGTGCGTACTACCTGCAGGCAGATTTGCATTGCACGAGGCCGTGGTTGTTCCGGCAGGAAGGGACGCTTGGCACAACACCGCGCCACCTGTACAGGATGCGTCTGTCATAGTGGCATTGACGCAGAAGGAAACGGTGGAACCGCTAGCGATGGCCCCTATGCTGCTGATTGTGGCAGTAAGAGGCACAGCGACACCCGCAGCACTGGGACTGGCAAGACCAGTGCTGATCTGCAATGTGGTCAGCGCCAAAATTTGCGCGGAAACCAGTTGATCACGTGTGATGTTGCTCAGGGTGCAAGTGGTGCTCGCTCCAGCCCCTGAGCAATCATCCCCCCACCCAACAAATTGATAGCCAGATTGAATAGCAACTGTACAGGCCGCACTCTCGCCGGTCAGAACCATAGCCGCGAGGCATGAGATGGAACCCTTCGCAGCCGGCGGCTGATCACCCTTGATTAACCACATACCTTCCGGGCGTCCATTTCTGATGGCAAATACATAACGCCCTTTAATCTCCCCCGCCGAATGCCCTGCGATCAAGGATTTCGCACCTGAATCCAACATGGCCCCGGAAACACCCGAGCCAGGCAGTTCATAGTAGTAATGGTTGGTGCCACCCGCCCCACCATAAAACCCCGCCCGCGCTGGCGTCCCATTCAAACATGCACTGTTCCCAGCACTCGCAGCACCCGACTCCCAAGCAAGCCGGTCGTAGTTCAGGACAATATCAAAATTTCCACCACCCGTGTCCGAGCGATTTACCAATAGCATTTGGTAGCTATTATTCGCCGTTGGCGCACCTCCAAAGCAACTGATATTGATCCAGTTGACACCAAAAGCTGCACGTCCCTCATAAGTGCCGGAACCATAGGACACCGGGCTTCCCGCAGATGTAGTATCTACATCCGAGAAGAAAGGGGCAATAACCGGCTTAGCCAGCGTATTCAACGCACCAGGGGTGTAGGCGGACTGAGGACTATCAAATGTCACATTGCCATTGTTATTAACATAAAGATTGCCATAGCTTACTCCATCCCAGTCAATGGTGAAGCCTATGGGTACCGCAGCACTGGATAGGTCATCATTTGCAGCAAGACTGCTTTGATTAAAACTACCAGATAGCACAGCTCCTGCGGTTGCAGCATTCCAGAAAGTTAATGCCAAACAAGCTGTAATCAGCTTGGATCCGAACAGAATTTTCCGCATAAGTGCCACCTTCCATCTCATTTCTATAAATAAACAACATCGGTAAACACCTGCTCGCCTTGTCGCAATGTCACAAAATATCAATCAATGGATTACATGGATTTGAAGGCCACCGGTCAATCCCCAGAATTGGTGAATTAAAGTCCACGACTCATCGGTTTATCAGTGTCACTGCCAGCAGCAAGGCCACCGCCATCCCTGCTACAAACAGTAACCATCGATGCGAGCAGCAGCCTAGATCGCGTCATAGGCGCATGCCACACTTGCAGGTTTTACAAACCTATGGGGATGGAATAAATGCTAGGAAAAATAGAGAGCGGCCTGCTGTATTTGATGCGCCTAGTGATGGTGGTACTGGTGTTGTTTACCTTGTTCAACTTTGCGTTGTGGAGCTGGGATGCCGTGCGCAAACCCAAGCACGACACTGCCATTGAAGACGCCCACAAGGACCGCAACTGGGCGGCGCTGCAAATCAGCGATGAAGAACTCAAGAAGATCACCTATTCCGACTTCGGCTATGGCGATACCAGCCAGGCCATCAACGATGGCAAGCTGGCCGCCGACACTGCGGTAGTGACCGCCTTTGCAGAAGTGGATGCCCTGGTACGCGCCGCCATTGAGCGCAACCCGGCACAGCGCAAGAAGCTGGAAGATGACAACAACGAGCGAGGCCTGGCGCCCGCGCAGGGGCTGGGCGCATTGGTGGAGACCATGCAAGCCAGAGAGCGCGCCAACAACGACATAGCTGCCATGGATGCAGCCACCGCAGCAGCCGCAGCCGTCGCAGCGGCCGATGGCGATGGATGGGAGCCGCAGCACACCAGCATTGGCGAGGCGCTGCTGAACCAGACACGCAGCATCATCAGCAGCTACAACTACGATGCAGGCCGCGCCTTTGTGCTGGGCGCACCCAAGGCCCTCAAAACCCTGTTGGCCGACCCTCAAGTGCAAGCGGGCATCAGCAAGCAGACGGCGTCCATGGTGGTGAGCAATCTGCTGCTCAACTACAACATGGTGTTCAGCGCCAAGGCGGGCGAGGGTGACTCGCAGGCCGCAACGCCTAGCTGGCTGGAGCGCCTGATTGAGCCCAGCAACCTGCTGGTGTTCACCGTGCTGCTGTGGTCTTTCGTGTTCTTGATGATGATCGTCGTCTTCCTCCGTGTGGAACGCCATCTGCGTGCCATGTCTCAGGAAGACAAGGCACTGGCTCGGCGCCCATCGTAGAGCCAGGTACAACCGGTCTTCAGCGCCCGCCAGTCCAGTGCAGGGCGCTGTCCTAGATGACAAAGGGGAGCGCATGCTCCCCTTTTTTTGGCTGCCGCGCAACCATGCTGCGCTGTAGAAGGGCGTCGCTATGGCATCCATGCGGGCCCATTGACAGGCCTCCAAGGTGTGTGAGGCGAGCGGAGATGGCAGGCGCTACAGCACCAGGCACCGGAAGGCGTACAGGGCTGGCTTGAAGAAGCGAGACGGCCTGACCACCGGGCCGGCGTCAGAGCCCGATGGCCACACCCAGTGCAGCCCCGCCCTTCTGCCAGATCAATGCATGCGAGAGCGGCGCATCCCCGTAGCAGCGAACCCGCCCAGCACCAAGGACAGCAGTGCCAGCGCCCAATGGCCTAGTGACGGCACGCGTACTGGCCCCGCTGGATCGCCCTCGTTATCTTGCTTCCCCAGCGTGTTGATCACAGTGATGGTGAGTGCCGCAGAAGGGCCGATAGCCGGGGTTGGGTTGGGGCTGATCGTTGGCGCAGCCTTCCATACATAGCCCGTCGGCGCAGCGGGTGGCGTGTTTTCGGTGATGGTGCA
>JAVWTB010000011.1:0-68481 GCA_036667955.1 Comamonas sp. | reverse complement strand
TGAAGGTCATCGATGCGGGCAATCCACCCGCTGGCGCGCCGTCGATGGTCTTCACTACCGTCAGCGTGCTCGTATTGGCTTGCAGCGTGTTGGTCACAGTGATAGTGAGTGCCGCAGAAGGGCCGATAGCCGGGGTTGGGTTGGGGCTGATCATTGGCGAACCCTTCCATACATAGCCCGTCGGCGCAGCGGGTGGCGTGTTTTCGGTGATGGTGCAGGTGTCGCCATCAATGAAGCGCAGTGCCGCACCTGTGCCGCTAGTCGCACCGGCGGCCACGGTGACCGACCAGTTCTGCGCCGCCTGTGCACCGCAGGTGATCACACCGCTGAAGGTCATCGATGCGGGCAATCCACCCGCTGGCGCGCCGTCGATGGTCTTCACCACCGTCAGCGTGCTACTCGGCACAATCTGCAGGTTGACCGAGCTGCTGTTTGAAGACTGGATCGGATCGACCACGCCCGGCGCTACAACCGCGTAGGCCGTATTCGGGTAGGTGCCAGGTGTTGCGCCAGCCGTGCCCGTAATCAGAAAGCGCACCGCACCACCGCTGCCAATCGAGGCAATGTTGCTGCTCACAGTACGGGTGCTGCTGTCGTAGTTCACACTGCCGCAGGTAGCAGATGCCGTCAGCGTGGAACAGCTGGCACTGCCGTAATTGAAGCCGATGGGCAGCGGATCACTGAACGCGATGTTACTGGTGTCTGCCGGGCCGGCGCTGGCCACATCCACCGTGTAGGTCACGGTGCCACCGCTTACCGTGGTAACCGGTGCGACTGATTTGTTAACGGAGACATCTGCACAGCTCAACAACAGCGCCACGGAACTATTGTTATTGCCAGACTCCGGATCCGTGACACCGGCGGGTGGACCTACTGAGGCGAAATTCTGGATATCGCCTGAGCCACTGCTGCAGGGTGCGGCTGTATCCGTGGCGATCAATGTATAGATGATCGTCAACGATCCACCAGATGGCAGTTGCGGCACCGCCGTGGAGAACAGGTAATTGTCATAGGCACCCACACCCGAATAGTTGTGAAACGCTGAATTCGCAGGACACAGCGCACCACCGCTGGGCGTGCAGCTCACAAACGTGGCATCGATTTTCGTCGCATTGCCCTGGCCGTAGCCACGCAAAAAGTCGCTGATCAAGCTGCCGTTGGCTGCGCTTGGCCCTGCGTTGTTGACGGTGACGGCGTAGGTAACCGGTGCGCCAGACACATAGGTTGCCGGACTCTGTGTTTTGTTGACTGACAAATCTGCTTGCGGACAGGCAGCAGCAGGTGGTTTCAACAGCGCCACAGAGCTCGCATCGTTGCCCGAACTGGAATCCGTGGTGCCCGCTGGCGCCGATATGAACGCAAAGTTCTGAATATCCCCGTTGCTCGTGCCGCAGGGCGCAGCAACGTCGGTCGGCACCATCGTGTAGACAATCGTGAGCGAACCGCCCGCAGGAAACTGGGGGATGGTGGTCGAGAACAGGTAGTTGTCGTAAGCGCCTACGCCCGAGTAGTTATGAAATGCCGAGTTCGCAGGACATTGCGCGCCCCCAGCAGCTGTACAGCTGACAAAGCTCGCTACCAGATTGGTGTAGTGGCCAGATCCATAGGTCCGCATAAAGTCGCTGATCGCCGCACCATGGGCTGGGGCCGGTCCGGCATTGTTGACCGTCACGGTGTAGGTGACCGGCACACCCGAGGTATAGGTCGACGGGCTCTGTGTCTTCAAGACTGAGAGATCAACGGGCGGGCAAGCGGGCGCTGCAGGTTTGAGCAATGCCACCGATGATGCATTGTTGCCCGAGTTCAAATCCGTGACACCAGCCGGCGGCGTGACAAACGCGAAGTTTTGGATGTCACCATTGCCCGTTCCGCAGGGTGCTGCCGTGTCGGTAGGCACAAGCGTGTAGATGATCGTCAGCGCGCCATTGGCAGGCAACTTGGGCACCGTGGTCGAGTAAAGGTAATTGTCGTACGCGCCAACCCCCGAATAATTGAGGAAGGCCGAGTTAGCCGGACATTGGGCACCGCCCTCCGCCGTGCAACTGACAAACCTGGCCACCAAATTCGTGTAGTTTCCCATTGCGTAACTGCGCAGAAAATCGCTGATCAGCGCACCATCAGCCGCAGACGGGCCGGCATTCGCAATCGTGACCTGATAGGTAACCGGCACCCCCGAGGTGTAGGTTGTGGGGCTCTGTGATTTACTCACCGACAGGTCAGTGACGTACGATATCGATGTACTGACTGCGCTCGTATTCGATGCCGGCATTGGATCGTTTACGCCAGCGGGGACCGCAATGGTTGCGGTATTGCTTAAGGAGCTAGGGCCTGTTGCAGGAAAATTGCCAGTAATTTGAACCGTTACCTTGGCCTGATTGGGAAACAATGCCAGGGTACCGGATACCGAAGCATTGCTGACCGAGAGATTGCTCGGGCACTGTGCCCCTGCACTTGCGCTGAGGCAGGACATGGCAACATTGCTGACGCCAGCAGGAAGCGTGTCGGTAAAAGTGGCACCATCAGCGACGTTGGGGCCATTGTTGTCCATGACCAGCGTATAGCTGAATGCGCCTCCCCCCACGGCCGAGGAAGGCCCACTCTTGGTGATTTGTAAATCAGCCGATTGGGCAAAACTTGTTGCAGGCACAAGCAACAAGAGGCCGGCACAGATGGCAATGGTTGCCGATGCTGCGCTTTTTGCCCGCACCAGAGCGCTGAAGAGATGGGTAATTTTCATAGCGTGTTTTCCAGATGCGATATCTATCCGAATGTCTTTGTGTGCAGCGCTAGCGGTTGCAGCGGCACATTCAAGCCAAAGCCCAATCCCCAGTGCGTCAGCAAAGCGGTCATCCGTCCACCGCAAACACCACCCATGACCAGGGTCGCGACTACAGCCGCAGCTGCCCTACCTGCCAGTTACGAGAGTGAAAACTTTGTGCAATACGAGGAGGAACAAGAGACCGGCTGGTCTGCCAAAAAAGACGAAGAACTACGGCCCAAAACGGCGGCGTTGACGCCTTCTTTGCGGAGCACCTTGCAGATCTGTGGCCAAGGTTTGTACCGAGGCTGCAAGGATCGGATCGTCTGCTACCAAACGGTTAATAGCGCCGTACATACCGGGTGAAATTTGTCTAGCTGTGATGGCATTTGTTAGATTTTTTAATTTATCTAAAAGAATTATCTATTAAAGTAATTAATCACTAACAAGTTTCCTCACGCCCCTCCAGGATGGTGACAATTGTTTACATCTATGCAGCCTTGTAGCCACAAGCAGCCAACAAGCCCTCCTCGGGCAAATACATTCACAGCGGCTGGGTACGTTTCACTGGGGGATTGCACAGAGGATCTGACAGCGATTGCGCGAAGCCAAACACTCCCCTCCTTTAAATAGGCGTGCAGCGGGTATTGGAGGAGAGGAGCCCTTCCGCTAGCGGCTTGCCTTGGCCGGCTGGCGGAACTCAGGTGGCGAGTGATATCGCGAAGCGCTCAATGCCCAAAGGGGCTGGCCAGGTTGCCTAGGGCCGTTCGGGCATCGGCTGGAGGGATGAGGTCGGCATCGTCATTGCTTGAGGGTCTTGACGAGCCATTCAGCCAATGGACGTTTTGAAAATTTGGCAAACGGTCTATCCGCGCCAAACTGCCGTTTTGCCTGGAGAAGTGATGGCCGAAGAGAAGCCCCCTTTCCCGTCGAACAGATAGGCGCTCTAGTGGAAAACTAGAAAAACCTGAAGACCTCATGGACCAAGATGGCATCCACAAGCAGCTTCCCATGGTGGTCAATGAGGCCGGTAATACCGCAGCGGGCCTTGGGTCCCCCAAAAGTGGCTTTGGCAAGCCTACCCATTAAACGTCCTCACGACAGTGCGGGCACAATCGAGCCCCGCATGTGAAAGCAAGAGAGAACTCGCAGATAAGCACGTCTGCAAGTCCTCCCCTTCAACCATCAGCCTTTGCGCGTTCGGCGCTGGACAAGGAAAGCCCATACCACCAAACCCAATGACAGCAGGCCCAGCCCCCACACGCCCAAGCTGGGGATGGGTTTGGGTGTCGGGACGGTAACCGGCGGTAGCGACGAGCAATCTACAACGAAGGCAGCGCTGCTTGCACGGTTGTTGCTCAGATCCTGGTCGGTAAAGCCTGCGGAATTGGCAAAATTGACTGTTGACGTGTTGGTTATGGATGCGCCACAAATAGCCGCAGTATCGAGCCGCCCCTCAAAGACAAAGCTCAGCTCCCCCCCTTGCCCCATGGTGTAGTTACCCAGGTCCGAGAGATCTCCGCTGCCGCTGGCCGCTGGGCATGTGGTGCCCTGACCACTGGCCGTGCAAGTCCATGTCTTGCCTGTCAGTTCTGCGATGCTGTCATTGACCAGCGGAGCGCTGGCCGGATCATCAATCTCTGCCGACAGGCTTGAGTTGGGAAAGACATTGTTCTTGATCTTGAGCGCATAACTCACCAGGTCTCCGACTCGCCGGCTACCAGGGCTGGTCATCGTGTTGTCGATTTGCACGTCAGCCGTGGCCGCCGCTTTATTCATACGGACTTCATGGACTTCAGTCGCCCCGCCTGTGGAGGCAGCAAAGCCGATGCTCAACTGAGCAGGCGCAGCAAAAGGAAAAGGCTGGCTAGTGATAACGGGCACTGGCATACCCGCTGGGCCATCTTCCACGCTGACCAGGAAGGGAGAAGCGTTGTCGCCAGTGGGTGTCAGGATGATGCGGGCAGAACGGTGTTCGGGGCGTGCTGTGGCCGTGGGATCGTTCAATGCAGGGACCGAGACACCTGCCACATAGATATTGCGTGCAGACTGCGGCCCACGCACGACGATGCTGTTAGGCGACCACGCCCCACCAGAAGTGGCACACCGAGAACTAGGGGTGAAATTTCCATAGGAATCGAATCCAATTCCGAGATAACCCCCATCTCCACCACAATAGCCCAGGCCACCACCTAACGAGGCACCAGACATCGACTTGGATGCATCATAGAGATAAAAAGAAAGACCATCTCCCCCTGCATTCTGCGCCGGGTTCCTCATCCACATCACATAATCAAAATCAACAACTACACCCTCGGACACTGAGAAACTTCCACCAGTATAAGAAGTCACACCAGCCTGGAATCTTGCATTTTGAGTCAAACGCAGCCAACCGTTACCATCCGCGTCATACCCTGGAGGCACTGCGGCCGTTAATTGGGCAGATCTTGTGAGCGACCAGCCCGGTTGACTACTGTTGCGAAACGCGGGTTCCACGACAAATTGCGACCAGACTCCTAGCGGCGCAGATGCCAGCGTCGCCAGCAGTAATTTTCTTATAATGAAATTTAATGACATATTTCCTCCTGGATATGAATAAATAGCGATCAAGGAGGCGTGCTGCGAGCTAAGCAGAAATTCAGAAATCGCTAGACATTGGACAAAGGGCCACACGTCTCTCTTACCTTTTCAAACCACATCCCGTTAATAACCAGACCCCCGTCCATCGTTGCATGCATTGCCGCCTTCTCCGCATATTTATACAACCTGGGCGCATTTCCCTCCAAATCTCCGAATTTTAATTGTCACCAGGCCCTTCGTATTTTGAAAAAAGTAAAATATGCAAGCATTCGAGAGAATACATCCTTAGAATTTAAACGCATCCTGAAATCTCTTTGCAGACAAGGACTTCTACACTTTCAATAAGATATATATAGTTTCAAACTTCTAAAAATCATCGTATAAAATCAGTAAGATCAAACATATTCAAATTCACATGGATTATTTTTCATTTGAGGTATATCAGTCATCATCACAACTGCAGATTGAATAGCCACCAAGAGAATCAATAACAAAAAAGGCATCCTCCGGTGACATGGTTTTTGGACCACTACAACATGGCGACGGCTATGAAATTTAATGTAATGAAGGCATTGCCGAATTTGTATCGCTGTCCTTTTTACATACCTTGGCTATATGCATTTGAATATTTGCTGCCCATCGCTCTGCACTGGATCTGCGGCGCGCTGGCCAGCAAGCTGCACACCCGGGCCTGCAGCGAATCGTTGAGGGACAGGCACCGCAATCCCTGCCGCCCAAAATTCATTGCGACGCCTGGCCTCATGGGGTACCCATGGGGGGAGCGAGGATCGGCATCAGCAGGAAGGTGCCTGCTGGCGTCGATGCCTAGTTTTAGGAAATAGAAGAAAAGGAAAGCAACGCAGCGGATCGCATGGGTCCGCGCTCAGGCCATCCGCATCGGGCCTGGCTCCGCTTGGTCAAATACCTCCACAGGGCTGCCGGCAGCCACACGCGCTTGAAAAGCGGTGGCTCGCGCGATCTGAAAACCTGTGTAGCTTGTCAATGCGTGAGAGGGCCAGGTGGCCTTTCATGCCATGGCTACGTGGTCACCACTGACGGCTGCCATGCCCACATTCAGAGGCGCCAATATGACCCAGCACACCGAAGACTAGCGGCTGAGACGAGGTGAGACGCGGAGCCGCAGACCTTACCTGCGTACGACGAGGTTTTGCCGCGACCTATCAAGGCTGCTGTCTGCGACTCTTGCAGCGGTGCATGCAGGCCACAGGCGCACCAAAGGCTGGGATGCAAGCGCTCCAGGTTTGGCTGTGCCACTTGGTCTACATTTGCGCCTTTGCTTGCGCAGCCTCCGACCCCAAAGAGCCCCAGCGGGCTAGCGAGTGCGGCGCACCGCCCGCAGCCGCCACTGCCCATTGCGACGCCCCACCACACAGGCACAAACAGCCAGTAAGGCACCAAGCAGGGCCAGCGCCCCGTGCGAGAGGCTGGGAACCGCGACGGGAGACGGGCTGGCGGGCGGTACGGCAGCTTCGCCGTCGTCGTTCGCAATATGGATCTCCGCGCCTGATGCTGCGGGCAACACGCTGTAGTCTTCCATCCGGCTAGGCGCCGCTATAGCCACGGTCAGCGTGACTGAACCATCACCTTGGGTGGTGTTGGCGGTGGCCGTCAGCACGCAGCTTGCGCTGCTGGCACCAGCGGCTATGTCCAGCGGCTCAGCGCAGCCGCTGTAGCGCCCACTGTCACCGGTCGTGATCAAGCGAAGGCTCAGCGCATACGGCGTGGGCCTGGACAGCGTGACTGTGCAGGTGGTGGTCTGCCCCGCCGAGTCCTGCAACGCGGACTGGTCACAGTGGATGGAGGCAACCGGCGGCACGACCTCGAAGTTGGCGCTCACCGAGGCCTGCGGCCCCACCACCACAATGTTGTCGATGGCACCCACAAAGCCGCTAGAGCCATTGCCTGCACCACCCTCTACGGCAAACACCACCATATCGGCAAAACGCGGGTCTGCCTGGAATGCCGTAAAGGGACGCGCCAGGTTGGGATCGAAGCCGCCTTGCGCCGCACTGCGCCCCTGCCAGACGATGCCGGTCAGCACATTGGCATGGGTCCACTGGTCCAGCCCTATGCCGCGCACGCCAGCAATGTCAGGCGTGTACACCAAGGTCTGCGTGTGCTGGCCCGCTGCATTGCGCAGATACAGACGCAGCACCGGGGCTTGGTCGACCACATCCGTGGTGTGCACCAGCCATTCGAAAGAGACGGCGCTCAGCTCGGACAGCTTGCCAAAGGGGGTGCCGGGGTAGAACGCCAGGCCGGCCTTGGAGGTGGTGATCGGCAAATCCAGCCGCAGGGAGCCATTGCTGTGGTTGGGGAAGTCTGTGGTCACCTGGGCCTGACCACCACTGGTCAACCCCACCTGGCCCCACTGGTTGGGGCCGCTGCTCCCCCATTGGAACGTGGCCTCGGGCACGACATCGGCAGCCGCCACCACACTGGCACGGGCCCCGCTGCCAAGAAGTGACGCGAGCACCAAGGCGCAAAGAAACAGCGGTATGCGAAACAAGACCTTCATAGCAGCACTCCAGATTTGGCTGCATTATTGTTTCATAATGTAAAAAAGTCTATCGCTATTTGCTTTCAGCTGGCAGCAGATGGCAAGACCTGGGTGACGGCTACAAGGCACGCCGTCAGAGGCCATCACAAGGGTCAGAGGCAGGTCACAAGTGCAGGCCCGCAGCGCCTAGACCCTGTCTTTGCACCAGGTTGCGCGCCAGGCGTCATTCAGCCGTCTCACGGTGCCAGCGCAGGCTCAGGATACCGAGCACCGTGGCAAATACCGCCAACAAGACAAGCAACAATCCGCCCAGTTTGGGTGCCGGGCGCTGCAGAGAACCGTTCACCTGGTCCGTGAGTACGCCTACGCCTTGGCGTACCAGGTGGAAAACCGTTTCATCGTCCTGCTGGCTGGCGCCTGTGCTGCCCTGGCGATCCAAAAGACCCTGTGCCAAGGATGCGCCCTGCAAGGCAAAAGGCCGGTCACGGCGCTCCGATGCGGCGCGCTGCGGAGCCGTAGTTTCAACCATGCTGCCATCAGGCCCCAGCACCCGGGAGGGGGCAGCGCTCTCCACAGCGTGCGCCCAGGTCCAGCCACCCAGCATGCAAAGCACAACAATAAACCCCCTGCCGTAAGACATTTCCTTGTCCGAATGTTGAAGTAAACGATAGACGTGACTATCAAACAGCCCCGGACAACGGTCAATCCCCAAAATTAGTGAATATGTACTACGGCTTGGCCGCTGAGCCATCCAAGATGCGGGTGGCCCCCACCTCAAGGCCCGGACCCTTGCTGGTGGCGATGGGCGAGCCGACTCCAATCGATTCGCCTTCGGAGGCGTCTTACCGCTGGCTTGCAGGGGCTGAATCGCCAGCACCCAGATCGACCCCAAACCTGCCCCCTCAGCCCTCGACCGAGGCAGCCATTGGCCCATCTTATGCAAGCCTTCTGCAATAATTTCTCATGCATGAAAATGCGTGCTATAATCGTCAGCTTAGCGGCTGTAGCTCAGCTGGATAGAGTACTTGGCTACGAACCAAGGGGTCGTGGGTTCGATTCCTGCCAGCCGCACCAAAACGTCAAGCCTCAGAGTAGCCATACTCTGAGGCTTTTTCGTTGCCCGGCTTAGCTGCTGCTCGGCTACCATCCCCGTTCTGATGAAAAAAGCCGGCAACCCATTCAAGGGCAGCCGGCTTGGTCCATGGAGGTGGAGTGCTTACTTGCTAGGGCGAATCAGCACATATTGCGTCCATTCGCCACGGCGGAACAGCACATTGACCGGCTTGGACTTGTCCGCCTTGGTCACGGCCGCATCGAACTGCTTGACGTCGTTGATCTCGGTATTGGCAATACCCAAGATCACATCACCTTGCTTGAGGCCAGCACGGGCCGCCGCTTCATCAGCCGAGACAATCTGCACACCCCCCTTGAGATGCATGGACTTGCGCTGCGCATCGGTCAGATCCGTCACCACCAGGCCCAGCTGCTGCGCAGCCGTGGAGGGCTTGGATTTCTCCGGCTCTTTGCTGGCAGCGGCAGTGTCTGCATTGGCATCCGATGGAATCTCGATGATCGTGATCGGAAGATCCAAGGTCTTGCCACGGCGGAACACCGACACCGTGCTCTTGGAGCCTGGCTTGGTGTTACCCACCCAGCGAGGCAGATCGGCCAGCTTTTCCAGGGGCTTGCCATCAAACTTGGTGATGATGTCGCCGGCTTCCACGCCAGCCTTCTCTGCAGGCGAGCCGCTTTCCACGCCCGTGACCATCGCGCCCTGAGCCTTGCCCAGACCAATCGATTCCGCCACTTCCTTGCTCACGGTGGAGATTTGCACACCAATCTTGCCGCGCACCACGCGGCCAGTGGCGCGCAGCTGGTCGCTCACGCGCACAGCTTCATCGATAGGAATCGAGAAGGAGATACCCATAAAACCACCCGAGCGTGAGTAGATCTGGCTGTTGATGCCCACCACTTCGCCGCGCATATTCAACAGCGGGCCGCCCGAGTTGCCAGGGTTGATGGCCACATCGGTCTGGATAAAGGGCAGGTAATCGCCCGTATCGCGCTGCTTGGCCGAGACAATACCGGCCGTCACCGAATTCTCCAGGCCAAAGGGCGAGCCAATGGCCATCACCCATTCGCCAACACGCAAGCGGTTCACATCGCCAATCTTCACCGCAGGCAGGCCGGTGGCCTCGATCTTGACCACAGCCACATCGGTGCGCTTGTCGGCACCCACGATCTTGGCCTTGAACTCGCGCTTGTCGGTCAAGGTGACAATGACTTCGTCCGCACCTTCCACCACATGTGCATTGGTCATCACATAGCCGTCTGCCGTCAAGATAAAGCCTGAGCCCAGACCACTGGGGACTTCATCGCCATCAGTGCCCGGCCGCTGCGGGCGCTGTTGCTTGGGAACACTGGGCACCGGCAGACCAAAGCGCTTGAAGAATTCGAGCATCTCCGGGTCCAGGCCGCTTTGGCTTTGGCGGCTGGAGACCTTCTCCATCGTGCGGATGTTGACCACCGAAGGCCCCACCTGGTCAACCAGATCGGTGAAATCGGGCAGGCCGCGCACCGCTGCAGGTGCGGGCGTCTGGGCTGCAGCGGGCAGCATCATGGCGCTGCTGACGGACAAAATCGCCGCCAGTGCACTGACCTGGAAAGGCTTCCAACGCTTTAGAGACATATCACTCCTCAATTTGACAATATGGCGGCACCGTATTCGCGAAGATTCAAGCCGTTTGCGATGGAGCCGTGCCGGAATTGGAGGGGCATCTAGCCTCAAGGTTCCACCCGTGCATCTCCATCAGATAGGCGGCAAACCACCGGTTTCAAGCCTCCAGCGCTGAAAGGCATAAAAAAACACCTGCAAGCAGGTGTTTTTGGCAGGTTCAGACGATGTTCAGCTTCAGCACAGCCGCGAAGCCTTGTCCGCGCAACCACCGGTACGCTTCTCGGCATTGAAGGTGGCATTGCGCAAGAAGCCAGCAGGCATCTGCAAGTTGGCAGTCACGCCAATCTGGCCGCGGGCAGCGAGCACCTCATCCAAACGCGGATCGCGCAGCATGATGGTGGAGTTCTGGCCTACCGTCACTTGCTGTTCAATGAAACCTTGCGCGTTGGCAGCAGCAGGCCGGGTAGAGGCCGCAGAAGCCAGCACTTGCGGCGTTGCAGCGCTTGCTAACTGTTGCTGCGCGTTGCCGCCTGCACCACCCGAGAGCAAGCCCATGCTGTTCCAGCCCACCATGGCCACAGCGGCCACCGTGGCAAAACCGGCCACCATCTTCCAGCGGAAGACGGAATGGTTGGCGGCCTCCGCACTACCCGCCACGGGGGCTGCGGTTGCTGCAGTGGACACCGCAGGCACAGCGACCACACCAGGTGCTGGCTGGCCTTGGATCACCAACGGCGGCTCCAGCGCAATCTTGGCATTCAGCGCATCCAGAAATGCCAGGCTATCGGAACAAGGGCTGTGCGCTGAGCGCATTGCGTCGCCTATGACCTGGTACGACTGCACCGAGGCATAGCAGGTCTGGTCGTCAGCCAAGTCCGGCAGCTCAGCCAGCAGCCGGCTGAGCGTTTGCTCATCCAGCTCACCATCGATCCAGGCAGACAGCTGCTCGCAGGCCACCTCAGTGCTTTTGTTTGATGCTTGGGTTTCGAGATTCATAGCCATATTCCTAGCGGGCCCCAGGCCCTTGCAGCCAGTCATCACACTCATAAACAGCTACCAACGCTTGCCGGACTGGCGCTCAAGCATGGGCTTTACCTTGGCGGAAATCGCCTCGCGGGCACGGAAAATACGCGACCGAACGGTACCGATGGGACAATCCATCGCGGCGGCAATGTCTTCATAAGACATGCCTTCAATCTCGCGCAGCACGATGGCCTGGCGCAGGTCTTCGGGCAACGCATCCATCGCGGTGTTCACAGCCTGGGCAATTTCCTTGGCTGCAATCACCGTTTCCGGCGTTTCATCGGTCGTTAGTTCTCGCCCGGGCACATAAGTTTCATCGTCGTCATCTTTTGCTCGCAGCGCGCTTTCCGTCATCACTGGATTGCGGATCAGCTCCACCATCGCCTTTTTGGCGGTGTTCACAGCGATCCGGTAGAGCCAGGTATAAAACTGTGCATCACCCCGAAACTGCGGCAGCGCCCGATAGGCGCGCAAAAATGTCTCTTGTGCCAGATCGGGCACCAAATCCACGTCGCGCACCATGCGTCCAATCAAACGCTCAATGCGACGTTGGTACTTCAGCACCAGCAGGCCATAGGCCTTTTGATCTCCTGCCACCGTGCGCTGCACCAGGTGCAGATCGCTGTCATTTGCATTCGGGGTACTGGCCGTTGGCGTTCCCGTCATAAAAGTGGCCCTCATGGCGCTACAAGCTTGCAGCTATTGTTGTGGTTGTTCAGCTGTAGGCTACACCGGATGGATGTCTTGCGGTTCAGCAGCAAGCGACGAGTATAAAACCCGACGAATATCCAGCCAACGCTCTGGATTAGAGGCTCGTGCCACAAGCAGCCACTGACTGCGCTCCGGCGCTGGCCCCCGCTGCGCCTGCAGCAAAAGCCAGGATTGCCCATCCATCAACACCGCCAGTTGCGCCAAGTCGATGCGGTGCTCTGACGCCAGCACACCTTGCCCAAGGCACCACTGAGAGCCCGTCCAGCACAAAGAAGTTCCGCGCGGCCACAGCGGCATGCGCCAAACGATGCTGATCACCAACGCCAGAACCGCTACGGCCACCGCGCGCGGGATCGCAGAAGGTGCCGAGGCATGCATCCACGCCAAAGAAAGCGCCACGAGCAGACCGCCCCAGGCTGCCAGCAGCAGCCGGATGCGTGCGGGCTGAGGCAGTGCATAGGACTGAAACGCCAAGAGCGCACGATGGCGCTGCGCAGAAGGAAGTGTCGGCATACAGCGCCATTGTTCCCATGCAATGGCCGTGCATCCAGCAGGACAAACCCCCTGCAGCGCTGGATGTGCTCGCTGCGCTGGTATCCAAAAAACAAAGGCCTCTGCAAGAGAGGCCTTAGGAAGGGGGCTGAACTGCGGCGTCTAGCAGACGCCCGCCCTCAGACCCGCTTGAACACCAAAGTGCCGTTGGTACCGCCAAAACCAAAATTGTTCTTGACAGCGATTTCCAGCTTGGCATCACGTGCGGTGTTGGCGCAATAGTCCAGATCGCATTCCGGATCCTGGTCCACCAGATTGATGGTTGGCGGAATCTTCTGGTCCTTCAAGGCCATCACGGTGAAAACGCTTTCCAGACCGCCCGCCCCACCCAGCAAATGGCCGGTCATAGATTTGGTCGAGCTGATCACCATCTTCTTGGCATGGTCACCCATGGCTGCCTTGATGGCATTGGTCTCGTTGAGGTCACCCAGCGGGGTGGAGGTGCCGTGGGCATTGAGGTAGTCCACCTGGTCGGCGTTGACACCTGCGTTGCGCAGAGCTGCCAGCATGGCGCGGCGTGGGCCGTCCATATTGGGCGCGGTCATGTGACCGGCGTCGGCGCTCATGCCATAACCCAGCAACTCGGCGTAGATCTTGGCACCACGGGCCTTAGCGTGTTCATACTCTTCGAGCACGACAATGCCAGCGCCCTCACCCAGTACAAAGCCATCACGGCCCTTGTCCCAGGGGCGCGATGCGGCCTTGGGATCGTCATTGCGCGTGGACAGTGCGCGCATCGCTGCGAACCCACCCACACCCAACGGAGAAACAGTAGCTTCGGTACCACCTGCAATCATGACGTCGGCATCGCCGTACTCAATCATGCGACCGGCTTCACCAATGCAGTGCAAACCTGTCGTGCAAGCAGTCACCACCGACAGGTTCGGGCCCTTGAAGCCAAAACGCATCGATACATGACCTGCGACCATATTGATGATGGACGCGGGAACAAAGAAAGGCGTGATGCGGCGCGCACCACGGCGCTCATATTCACCGTGCGTGTTCTCGATCAGTGGCAGGCCACCAATACCCGAACCAATCACACAGCCAATACGAGTTGCGAGCTCTTCATCCAATGCCTCGCCCAAAGGCAGGCCGGCGTCTTTCACTGCCTCTTGGGCAGCGGCAATGCCGTAGTGAATGAAGGAGTCCATCGTGCGTGCTTCCTTGGCACTCATATAGGACTCAAGATCGAAGCCTTTGACCTCACCTGCAATCTTGCAGCTGAAATCGGTGGTGTCGAACTTGGTAATGAGGTCAATGCCGGATTGACCGGCCAAAATGTTGGACCAGGCTTCAGCAACCGTGTTACCCACGGGGCTGATGCAACCCAGACCAGTCACGACGACGCGACGGCGACTCATGCGTTACAACTTTCTTGTTGATCTCTCGGAAGATTGGCAGCAAGACACTTGCGCCACAAGGGCGCCAAGTGCATGCGCAATCAATTAAGCCTTTTGGTGGCTGTTGGCGTAGTCGATGGCGTTCTGCACCGTCGTGATCTTCTCTGCGTCTTCGTCAGGGATCTCGATCTCGAACTCATCTTCCAAAGCCATCACCAGTTCCACGGTGTCCAGCGAGTCAGCACCCAGGTCGGCTACAAAAGCCTTTTCGCTTGTTACTTGAGACTCTTCCACGCCGAGTTGCTCGGCGATGATTTTCTTGACACGTGCTTCGATATCGCTCATGGTTTCCCTCTGGGGGTTGTGAATGAACCCGCGATTCTAGCTGCTTCAGCAATACCTGAGTGCAACTTGCCGTCGCGAGGAAACGGCATTCAACTTTCGTCAAATCTACATATACATGCCGCCATTGACATGCAACTCCTGTCCGGTCACATAACCGGCACCATCTGAGGCCAAATAGACCACAGCGTTGGCAATGTCTTGCGGCTGTCCCAGCTTGCCCAAGGCAATCTGCGACTGCAGTGCTTTCTTCTGCTCTTCGGGCAACTGGGCCGTCATATCGGTCTCGATGAAACCAGGCGCCACGCAGTTGACCGTGATACCACGGCTGCCCAGCTCCTTGGCCAGCGAGCGCGTCATACCTGCCACTCCGGCCTTGGCCGCTGCATAGTTGGCCTGACCGGCATTGCCGGATGCACCCACCACACTGGTGATGCTGATGATACGGCCAAATCGCTGCTTCATCATCGGGCGGATAGCGGCACGGCTGGCGCCGAACACGGCCTTCAGATTGGTACCCAGCACGGCATCCCAGTCCTCGTCCTTCATGCGCATGGCCAGGGTGTCGCGAGTGATACCGGCGTTGTTGACCAGCACATGCAAGCCGCCTTGGGTCTTGACCAGGCTGTCAATCAGCGCCTCAACGGCTGCGCCATTGTTCACATCCAGCGCCACGCCACGCGAGCCGGCAAAGGCCGACAGCGCCTGCGAGATCTTGGCAGCACCGTCTTCCGTCGTTGCCGTGCCGATCACCTGGTAGCCGGCAGCGCCCAGCGCCTGGGCGATGGCTGCGCCAATGCCGCGCGATGCGCCCGTAACCAGGGCGACTTTGGCTGTTGAAGTGGTTTCAGTCATGCGATGGCTTCTTTGGTTTCTTGCAAAGTGGCGGGGTCATACAAGGCCACACCCACGAGTTCAGGATCAATGCGCTTGGTCATGCCGGTAAGCACCTTGCCCGGGCCGCATTCGACCAGATGGGTCGCACCCAGCGCACGCAGCCGCTGCACGCACTCCACCCAGCGCACAGGGCCAAAGGCCTGGCGGTAGAGCGCATCACGGATGGCATCCGCATCAGTGGGCATGGCCACATCGATGTTGTTGAGCACGGGGATCTGGGGCGCTGCCAGTTGCAGCCCTGCCAGCGCCAGCTTGAGCTTTTCCGCAGCGGGCTTCATCAGGCTGGAATGGAAAGGAGCCGACACCGGCAGCGGCAGCGCGCGCTTGGCGCCTGCTTCCTTCACGGCCAGGCTGGCGGCGTCGACCGCAGCCTTGGAGCCAGCAATCACGGTCTGGCCAGGGTCGTTGAAGTTCACCGCCTCAACCACCTCAGCGCCGCCCAGTTGGGCCGTCACCTGGGCACACACGGCCTTGACCGATGCGGCGTCCAGGCCCAGCACCGCCGCCATGGCACCGGCACCTACGGGCACCGCCTCTTGCATGGCAGCGCCACGCAGGCGCACCAAGGGCGCGGCCTGGCTCAGGGTCAGCACACCGGCGGCAACCAGGGCGGAATACTCGCCCAGCGAGTGACCGGCAACGGCCATCGGCAGGGGGCCACCTTCGGCTTGCCAAACACGCCAAGCGGCCACACCGGCCACCAGCATCACGGGCTGGGTGTTGGCGGTCAGCGCCAGCGTCTCTTTGGGGCCGTTATGGATCAGCGCGCCCAGGTCTTCGCCCAGCGCGTCCGAGGCTTCCTGCAGCGCCTGAACGACAGCAGGGTGGTTGCCCCAGGCATCCAACATGCCCACGGCCTGCGAGCCTTGGCCCGGAAAAACAAATGCAAAAGCGCTCATGTCTCGGTCAAATCAGTATTTTTATCAAACAGGGTTTGGGCAGTCTGCAGCTAGCCGCAATGCTACATTTTCAGCAGCACGGCACCCCAGGTGAAGCCGCCGCCCACGCCTTCGAGCATGACGTTCTGGCCCGGCTTGACCTGGCCGCTGCGCACCGCATGGTCCAGGGCCAACGGGATCGACGCCGCCGACGTATTGCCATGCTGGTCCACAGTGACCACCACCTTCTCCGGCGCCAGCTTAAGCTTGCGCGCCGTGCTCATCATGATGCGCAAATTGGCCTGGTGCGGAATCAGCCAATCAATATCGGATTCCTGCATGTTCGCCTTGTCCAAGGCAGCACGCGCGGCCTTGTCCAGCACGCCAACCGCCAGCTTGAAGACCGCTTGGCCATCCATGCGCAACAAGGGCGAGCCAATCACCTGGCCACCCGAGACATTGCCCGGCACGCACAGAATATCGACATGGCTGCCATCGGCATGCAGCTCAGTGGCCAAGATGCCAGGGCGGTCAGAGGCCTCCAGCACCACGGCACCGGCACCATCGCCAAACAACACGCAGGTGGTGCGGTCGTTGAAGTCCAGGATGCGGCTGAATACTTCAGCGCCCACCACCAGCACGCGCTTAGCCGTGCCGGACTTGATCATCGAATCGGCCACTGTCAGCGCATAGACGAAACCACTACACACGGCCTGCATGTCAAACACTGGGCAGCCATTGGCAATGCCCAGCTTGTTTTGCAGGATGGCGGCGGTCGACGGGAACACCATGTCCGGCGTCGAAGTCGCGACGATGATCAGGTCGATATCGCTCGCCTGGATATTGGCCGCCTGGAGTGCATTTTTCGATGCCTCCAGCGCCAGATCGCTGGCAGCCACATCGGCACTCGCGAAATGGCGCGCCTTGATGCCTGTGCGCTCGACAATCCACTCGTCGGAGGTTTCCAGACCGCGCGTGGCCAGCTCAGCGGCCAACTCGTCATTGGTGACACGGCGTGGCGGCAGGTAACTGCCTGTGCCGGTAATGCGGGAATAAATACTCATCGAATTCAGGTAGGAGACGTCACGGTTTTGGCAGCAGCGGCGCTGTCTGCCGACATCAGCAAGGGCGCAGCCGTCTGAATCTTGGTCTGCACACGCCCCAGCAAATCATTGCGGGCAGCGTCATAGGCGCGCCGCAGGGCATGCTCATACGCCACCGCGTCGGCCGAGCCATGGCTTTTAAAAACCAGGCCACGCAAACCGAGCAATGCAGCCCCATTGTAGCGGCGGTGGTCCACCCGCTTCATCAAGCGCGCCAGCACCGGGTAAGCGATCACTGCCGCCAGCTTGGTGAGCAGGTTGCGCTTGAACTCTTGCTTGAGGCCGTTGCTGATCATGCTGGCAACCCCTTCGCTGGCTTTGAGCGCGACATTGCCGACAAAACCATCACAGGTCACGATATCCACCGTGCCTTTGAAGATATCGTTGCCTTCCACGTTGCCGTAGAAATTGAGGTAGCCCGATTGGCCCGCAGCGCGCAGTAGCTCGCCGGCACGCTTAATGACCTCACTGCCCTTGATGGCTTCTTCACCAATATTGAGCAGGCCGACGCTGGGATTTTCCTTGTCTTCCAGCGCGCTAACCAAGGCAGAGCCCATGACAGCGAACTGCAGCAAATGCTCTGCACTGCAATCCACATTCGCGCCCAGGTCCAGCACCGTGGTGGCACCGCCCTTGGCTTGGGGAATCTGAGAGGCGATCGCTGGGCGGTCAATGCCGTCGAGCGTTTTGAGCACATAGCGGGCAATGGCCATCAGCGCGCCCGTATTGCCGGCCGACACCGCAGCCAGTGCAGCGCCCGATTTCACCTGGGCAATGGCCACCCGCATCGAAGAATCTTTCTTCCTGCGCAGGGCCACCTCAACCGGGTCATCCATGGTGACCACTTCACTGGCATGCACGATGGTCGCGCGCGCGTGCTGAAAAGACTGCAACGCCTCGGCCTGCCCGACCATCAGCAGATGGGCATCGGGGTGGCTATCCAAAAACTTTTTGCATGCAGGCAGCGTGACACGGATACCCGCATCCCCACCCATGCAATCCACGGCCAGTGTGATCATTCGTTCGGTAATTCTTTGACGTTATTCGCACCGAGTCACAGGCAGATGACGCCTTGCACGGCCACCTAATACGGCAATAAAAAAGGCCCGCGCTACTACGTAGCTGCGGGCCTTTTTTATACAGCTATGGCTTAGGCTTCCGACTTGTTCTTCAGAACTTGGCGGCCGCGGTAGAAACCGTTAGGGCTGATGTGGTGGCGCATGTGGGTTTCACCGGTGGTGGGTTCCACAGCGATTCCAGGCACGTTCAGTGCATTGTGCGAACGGTGCATGCCGCGCTTGGAAGGGGATTTCTTGTTTTGTTGAACAGCCATGGTGGCTCCTGAGTCTTGAAAGGGTTGGTGACATGGCCTGCGTAAACACAAACGCATGCCCTAATTTTACGCGACTGGCCCATTAAAGACACGAGGGGATTCGCGCGAAGCCTCAAATTATAGCAAAGATCGCGTGGTGGCTTCAAGCCACCCACACTAGGATTGGTTTTTATCGATGCGCAGTGACGCCAAAGCCGCAAAAGGGTTGGTTTTTTCCGTCGGGCTATCGTCAAAGTCCTGGGTTGTGGACTCCAGCTTCACATCCACCGGGCACACCTCGTGCATAGGCACCATGGGCAAGGCCATCAGCAGCTCGTCTTCAATCAGCTCCAGCGCATCCGTCAGCGGTTCGAGCACCAGCAGGTCTTCGTCGCTCTCGTCATCCATGGCGGCGGCCGTCGCCTCGTCTTTCACAAAGCGGAAGGAACGGCTGCTCTCGACGGCCACATCCACCGGGCGCATGCAGCGCTGGCACTGCATTTGCATCTGGGTTTCGGCATGCAGATGCAGCCAGGCCTGGCCTGCACCGCCCGAAGACCCTACCCACTCGCCATCCAATACCCAGCGCACAGGCTCGGCAGCGGCGGCTTGTCCGCGCAAATCATCGGCCAGCAAACGGGGCAGCTGCCCCAGGGGCAATTCGCCCTCCAGTGCCGCTTCTTGTTGGGCAAACGCCTTGATGTCCAGGCGATTGACTGAAAATTCCTTTGTCATGCGCGTCAGTGTAAGAGAATCTGGGCATGTCTGAATCCCTGATGCCACGCGCCCTTGTACTGGGCTCCACCTCCCGCTACCGGCGAGAGCTTCTGTCGCGCTTTCGCCTGCCCTTCGACACCGCCTCGCCCGATGTGGACGAAACCCCGCAACCCGGCGAAAGCCCCGCTGCCCTGGCGCTGCGCCTGGCCCTGGCCAAGGCCCATGCTGTGGCCGCCCTGTGGCCCGAAGCCATCGTCATCGGCTCCGACCAGGTGGCTGACCTGCATGGACAGCCGCTGGGCAAGCCCATGGTGCACGACAAGGCCGTTGCCCAGCTGCGCGCGATGAGTGGGCAAAGCATGCAGTTCCACACCGCTGTGGCCGTCGTGTGCAAGGCCAGCGGCTTTGCACAGGCCGATACCGCCGTGGTACGCACCGTGTTCCGCACCCTGGATGACGCAGAGATTGAGCGCTACCTGTTGGCCGAGACGCCTTACGACTGCGCTGGCAGCGCCAAGAGCGAAGGCCTGGGCATCACTCTGCTCGACGCCATTGAGAGCGACGACCCCACCGCCTTGATCGGCCTGCCCCTGATTCGCACAGCCCGCCTGCTGCGCGCTGCTGGATTGGTGTTGCCATGAACCAACAAGTCAAAAAAGGACGTTTGTTCCTGGTCCCCACCCCGCTCGACTTTGGCTGCGCCACAGAAGCCCCGCTGGCCGATGTGCTGCCCTTGCACACCGTGCAGACGGCGTCTCAGATCACCCATTGGATCTGCGAGAACGCCAAAAGCTGCCGCGCGTTTTTGAAACGGGTCGATGCCGTCGTCCCCCTGGCCGCAGCACTGCAGCAGCAGCACATTGCCGAGCTGCCCCGCGAAGCCCATAAAAAAGGCGACCACAACCCCCAGACCACCAGCAGCAGCGACAGCAGCGCGCTGCTGGCCGCCGCACTGCAAGGCCATGATGTGGGACTGGTCAGTGAGGCAGGCATGCCCGCGATTGCCGACCCGGGCAGCTCGGTTGTGCGAGCCGCCCATGATGCGGGGATTGACGTGGTGCCGCTGGTGGGCCCCACCTCGCTGCTGCTGGCCCTGGCTGCCAGCGGCCTCAATGGCCAGAACTTTGCGTTTGTCGGCTATGTGCCCAGCGATGCCACCGAGCGCAGCGCCCGCCTGCGGGAGCTGGAGCAACTGGCGCTGCGCCAGGGCCAGACGCAGATCTTTATCGAGACGCCCTACCGCAACCAGGCGCTGCTCGGCGCCCTGCTGCAAACCTTGCAGGCCAACACCCGCTTGTCCATCTCCAGTGGTTTGACCTTGGAGAGCGCCAGCACGCAAAGCCGCCTGGTCAAACAGTGGAAGCCGCTGAACACCAGCCTGGACAACCGCACGCCAATGGTGTTTGCCATTGGCCGCTGACCGTCGTTAATGGCTGCAGCCCATGAAAAAAGCGGTGCCGAGGCACCGCTTAGTCATTCAAGCCTTGAACGCCGTTAGCACTGTTAGCGCACGCTAGGCAACAGCGACATCGAGCGCAAAGTACCCACGGCACCCGCACCAACCGATGCCCCAAAACGCTTGGCAAAGCGCTCGGCCACATTCTCGCGGCGGGTGTAATCCACCACTTCTTCGGCACCCACCACATCGCGGGCCACCTGGTCCAGGCTGCCCAGGCCATCGGCCAGGCCCAGCTTCACGGCTTCCTGGCCGGTCCAGAACAGGCCGCTGAAAGTGTCTTCGGTCTCTTTCAGGCGGTCACCCCGGCCCTGGCGCACCACCTGGATGAACTGCTGGTGGATCTGGCCCAGCATCTGCTGCGCAAACGCCTTTTGCTTCTCGTTCATGGGGCTGAAGGGATCGAGCATGCCCTTGTTGGCCCCAGCCGTCAGCAGGCGGCGCTCCACGCCCAGCTTGTCCATCGTGCCGGTAAAGCCAAAACCATCCATCAGCACGCCGATGCTGCCGACGATGCTGGCTTTGTCGACATAGATGCTGTCGGCGGCAGAGGCAATGTAGTAGGCCGCAGAAGCGCAAGACTCCTCCACCACCGCATACATCGGCTTCTTGTACTGGGCCTTGAGGCGCACGATCTCGTCATTGATCATGCCGGCCTGCACGGGGCTGCCCCCTGGCGAGTTGATCAGCAGCACCACCGCCTTGGCGGCATCGTCTTCAAAAGCGGTGCGCAACGCAGCAATCACATACTCCGCACTGGCGTCCGCACCCGAGGCAATCTCTCCCTTAAGTTCCACCACGGCGGTGTGTTCCGTCGAGGTTTTGGTGGCCGTGCCGTCCGAGCCAAACAGATAGGCAGCGAATGCAATCACCAACCCCAGCCAGACGAGGCGGAAGAAAATTTTCCAGCGGCGCGTCGCACGCTGCTCCTTGAGTGTGTCAAAGGCCAGGCGCTCCAGCACGGAGCGCTCCCAGCCCGGCGTCTGCGTTGCAGCTCCGGCAGAAGCGGCTGCTGCATTTCCCCATAAGTCAGGCGCAGGCGGGGGGTTGTGCTGAGGATTGTTGTCCATGGGGTTCATCTTAAAAATCAACAGGTTGGATTCGGCTATCCGGATGCCAATAGACCAGGCCATCGTTTTCAGTCAGCGCAAGCTTGACCAAACCACCACGGCAAGGGCCACCTGCACAGACACCCGTATCGGGTACATAGGCTGCGCCATGCGTGGCGCAGAGCAACCAGCTCCCGGTATCGTCAAAAAACCGCCCTGGCTGGTAGTCCATCTCCATCGCCACATGGGTACAGCGGTTCAAATAGGCATGCACCCCCTCTTGGTAGCGGATGGCAAAAGCCTGGCAGTTCTGGCCGGCGTACACCACGTCAAAAGCAACAGCCCGCCCGCCATGGTGCAGCGCACTGCTTTGGCATATGGCAATCGCAGGGGCTGCAGCATCCGTCATGTGGGCACCTGCTGACCAAGGTTCATCTGACTGTACATACAGACAGTGATTGCACCATAGCTAGGAATGATCCGCCATCCATCGTTGCAATTCAGCAACAGAATGCGCCACGTACAGCGGCTTGAAAGGCCCAAACCCGTCAAAGTGGTGGGCACCATAGCTCACACCCACGCTAGCACAACCGGCATTCACCGCCATTTGCAGATCATGGGTCGTGTCGCCTACCATCAGCAGGCGCTCGGGCGCCACATCCAGCTCGGCCATCAGCTCCTGCAGCATCAGCGGATGGGGCTTGCCCGCCGTCTCATCGGAGGTGCGCGTGGCGTGGAAGCGCCCCTTGAGCAAGGTCGTGTCCAGCACCCGGTCCAGCCCATTGCGGTTCTTGCCCGTCGCCACCGCCAACAAATGGCCGCTGGCCGTCAGCTGGTCGAGCAACTCCAACACCCCTTCAAACAAAGTCACCTGCTCCTGGCGCTTGAGAAAATGCAGGCGATAGCGGTTGGTCAAGGCCACCATCTGGTCCTCGGGAACATCGGGCGCCGCATGGCGCAGCGCGCTTTGCAGGCTCATGCCAATCACATACTTGGCCTCTACCAGGCTGGGCACCGTGCCCCCCACATCCCGCACCGCATCCTGGATCGACAGCGCAATCGCCGCGGTCGAATCAAACAAGGTGCCATCCCAGTCAAAGGCAATCAAATCAAATTGGCGGGCCATGGGGTTGTTCTTTCTGTATTCATCACAAAATTCATCGATCGGCCGGCGTCGCCGCCACAAAGTCAGCCAACTCCGGCGGCAGCTCAGCCCCCAGCTCCACGCGCTCTGCCGTTTGCGGGTGGTTGAACTGCAGGCGCCAGGCGTGCAGGAACATGCGCTTGAGCCCCTGCTTGGCCAGGCGCTTGTTCAAATCGAAGTCGCCGTACTTCTCGTCGCCGGCAATCGCATGGCCGCTGCTGGCCAGGTGTACGCGGATCTGGTGCGTGCGCCCGGTCTTGATGGTCACCTCCAGCAGGCTCAGCGCGGGCAGACCCAGCAGATGCTGCGCTGGGAACACCCGCTGCACCTTCACCAGCGACACTGATCGCATGCCCTCGGGGTCATCGGCCGTGGTGGCACGCACCCGGCGCTCGCCATCGGGCAGCAGGTATTTGCGCAAAGGGGTGTCGATCACCTTCTTATTGGCCGGCCACTCGCCCAGCACCAAGGCCAGGTAGGTCTTGCCGGTCTCGCGCTCGCGGAACTGGTCTTGCAGGTGGGTCAGCGCGGAACGCTTCTTGGCGACCAGCAAGATACCGGAGGTCTCGCGGTCCAGGCGGTGTACCAGCTCCAGAAAGCGGGCGTCGGGGTGGGCGCGGCGCAGTTGCTCGATCACGCCAAAGCTGACGCCCGAGCCCCCATGCACGGCAACACCTGCGGGCTTGTTGATCGCCAACATGACATCGTCATCGAGCAACAAGGGAAACTCCCTAGCTGGCACCGCGCGCTCCGATTCCTCGGGTTTGGAGGACACGCGAACGGGCGGAATCCGGACCACATCGCCGGGCTGAACGCGAGTGTCCGCTGACGTGCGGCCCTTGTTGATACGGACTTCACCCTGGCGAATGATGCGGTAGACGTGGGTCTTGGGTACGCCTTTTAAGTGGCGCATCAGAAAATTGTCCAGACGCTGTCCAGCGTCGTCCGGATGGACCTCCACCAGCCTTACAGCGACTGGGGCTGCTTGTGGACTGCGGGGCTCGTCCGGTTTGCCCCCTATAATATGTTTCACCTGCGCGATAGAGTTATTGGTTAACCGGTGAGCATTTTAATTCACCCACCAGTACCCGCACAGGCCGGTCGATGTCTGGCTGATCACTTTGCCGCTCCACCTGCATTCCAAGAGATTGCGCAGGAGACGCCAAGTGAATCAGGCGGGCAGACACATTGAAACAACGAAAAAACAGATTTTTGGCGGCAGCTGTCGCAAAGGCCTGGCATCAGGCCCCGCCCAGCTGACCGTCTTCACACCAAACATGTTGATTTTGTGGGCTTGGATGGCAACTCTCTGGCACAGCAGCAGCTGCGCGCCAGTGCGTCTTGCCGTGCCCACCGTGCGCATGTCCTCAGGGCAAATTTCTCAGCCGGAGGCAGCTCAGCGCTGGCTGGCTGGTTATTTACATGCCCTCTCCCGCGTGCCTAGGTCCTTTGTGCTGACATAAGTATTACCAGCAAACATGACACGCTCTGTGAATTCCGTCGTTTCTCTGCGTCTGTCCCGGCATCTGTGGCTCCAGTAAGAGCCTGTTTATTGTTGGGATTGGAGACAGGTGCCTGACTGACAAAGGCAGCCTGTCCCGCATTACGAAGGACGCGCATCATGAAACGGATGCTGATCAACGCCACGCAAGCTGAAGAGCGCCGCCTCGCCATTGTTGATGGCCAAAAGCTGCTGGATTACGAGATCGAAATCGAAGGCCGCGAACAACGCAAAGGCAATATCTACAAAGCCGTTGTTACCCGGGTCGAGCCCTCCCTGGAAGCCTGCTTTGTCGACTACGGCGAAGACCGCCACGGCTTTCTGCCGTTCAAGGAAATCTCCAAACAATATTTCGCCGAAGGCGTCTCGCCCAGCCAGGCGCGCATCAACGATGTGATCCGCGAAGGCCAGGAGCTGATTGTCCAGGTCGAAAAAGAGGAACGTGGCAACAAGGGCGCAGCGCTCACCACCTTCATCTCGCTGGCTGGCCGCTATGTGGTGCTGATGCCCAACAACCCCCGGGGTGGTGGTGTCTCGCGTCGTATTGAAGGCGACGAGCGCGCCGAGCTCAAAGAAGCCATGGACCAGCTGGACTACCCCAAGGGCATGTCCATCATCGCGCGCACCGCCGGCATTGGCCGCAGCGCACCTGAGCTGCAATGGGATCTGAACTACCTGCTCAAGCTCTGGGGTGCCATCGATGGCGCCGCCAAGTCGGGCAAGGGCGCCTTCCTGATCTACCAGGAATCGAGCCTGGTCATCCGCGCGATCCGCGACTATTTCCACAATGACATCGGCGACATCCTGATCGACACCGATGACATTTATGAACAAGCCCAGCAGTTCATGGCCCATGTGATGCCTGAGCATGCTGCCCGCGTCAAGCGCTACCGCGATGACGCGCCGCTGTTCAGCCGCTTCCAGATCGAGCACCAGATCGAGTCGGCCTACTCGCGCACCGTGACCCTGCCGTCCGGCGGCGCCATCGTGATCGACCACACCGAAGCGCTGGTCTCCATCGACGTGAACTCGGCCCGCGCCATCAAGGGCGGTGATATCGAAGAAACCGCCACCCGCACCAACCTGGAAGCCGCTGACGAAGTGGCCCGCCAGATGCGTCTGCGCGACCTGGGCGGCCTGATCGTCATCGACTTCATCGACATGGAAGAGTCGAAGAACCGCCGCGAAGTGGAAAACCGCCTGCGCGACGCGCTGCGCCAAGACCGCGCCCGCGTGCAGTTCGGCACCATCAGCAAGTTTGGCCTGATGGAGATGAGCCGCCAGCGCCTCAAGCCTGCGTTGAGCGAAGGTGCCCACATCAACTGCCCACGCTGCGGCGGCTCGGGCCACATCCGCGATGCCGAAAGCTCGGCACTGCAGATCCTGCGCATCATCCAGGAAGAGTCGATGAAGGACAACACGGCAGCCGTCAACTGCCAGGTGCCTGTCGAAGTCGCCTCCTTCCTGCTCAACGAAAAGCGTACCGAAATCCAGAAGATCGAGCTCAAGCAGCGCGTGTCCGTCACCATGGTGCCCAACAAGGCGCTGGAGACCCCGCACTACAAGCTCGAGCGCATGAAGCACGACGACCCGCGCCTCGACTCGATGGAAGCGAGCTACAAGCTGGCCGATCCGGAAGAAGAGAGCCTGGGCTTTACCCGCCGCTCGCAAGAGCCGACCAACAAGCAGACCCCAGTCATCAAGGGCGTGCTGCCCGATGCACCGGCGCCGATTGCCGAGCCACGCCCGGCACCCGCTGCCCGTACCGCCAATCCGCAAAACGGCAAGCCTGCAGGCGCCCCTGCCGCAGCGCCCGCTGCTGCACCGGTGGCCGCACCGCAAAAGGGCTTCTTCGCCTGGCTCAAGCGCTTCTTCGGCATGGCCCCTGAGCCCGCACCGGCTCCAGTGCCTGCACCAGCCGCCGCACCGGCCGCCGACGCCCGCCGTGAAAACCGCGATGGCCGCAACGCCAACAACCGTGGCGGCCGTGGTGACCGTGCAGAGCGTGGCGACCGTGGTGACCGCAAGGATGGCAACCGCCCCGCCCGTGGCGATCGCGCCGAAGGCGAACGCGGTGACCGCAATGGCCGTGGCAACAATGCCGCTGCCGATGGCAACCGCAGCCCCCGTGGTGGCGACCAGGAAGGCCGCAACCGCCGTGGAGAGCGTGGTGAACGTGGTGACCGCCAGGACCGCAGCCGCCGCGACGAAGCCCCGCTGAACCCGCAAGCAGGTGACAACGCCGCTGCCAATGGCGAACGCCAAGACCGCGCACCCCGCCCCGAGCGCGCCCCCCGCGAGCCGCGTGAAGGCCGTCGCGACCGTGGTGGTGAACGTGGTGAGCGCCAAGAGCGCCGCAACCCTGCCGATGAAAGCGCCCAGCCGCTGAACGCCGTAGCAGCCGCGCCCATCAACGCTGATGCGGTGATTGCCTCGCTGCCTTCGCTGGACCTGGATACGGGCAACCAGCCAGAAGCCGGCACCGATGCGGACAACGCGACGCCAGAGCGCCGCGAACGCCGCTCGCGTGACCGCTATGGCCGCGACCGCCGCAACCGTGGTGACCGCGAGCGCACGGGCCGTGACGAGCAGGCAGAAGGCGAAAACGCTGCAGCTGACTCGGGCTTTGCCCCGGATGCTGCGCCGGCCGTACAGCAAGATGCTGACGACGCACCGCGCCGCAGCTACTTCAATGCCGCATCCGCGCCAGCACCTGTCGCAGCACCCGCCGTGGCAGCCGTGGCCGAGGTCGCAGCACCTGCGTTTGCAGCACCGGTCCAGGCCCCTGTCGCCCCTGTTAGCGTTGCCGAGCAGGCACCCCTGGCCGCAGCGGTGGCTGCACCAGTGGCAGCCCCGGTCGCCGCGCCTGCACCGGTGCCAGCACCGGTCCCTGCCGCTGCGCCAGCAGTAGCAGCGCCCCTGCAAGCAGGTCTGCCGGTCATCGCCAGCTACGCGCTGCCGCTGGATGCCCTGCACCAGATCGCCAGCACCGCTGGTCTGCAATGGGTCAACTCCGATGCCGACAAGATCGCTGCCGTGCAAGCAGCCATTGCGGCCGAGCCCGCGCCCGTGCATGTGCCGCGTGAGCGCCAGCCGGTGGTGCAGATCGATGAAGGCCCCCTGGTCCTCGTCGAGACCCGCAAGGATCTGACCGACCTGGTCCTGCCCTTTGAGCGCGAAACCGCTTAAACGCTGCTGACCCACGCAACCCTCAGGCCGGAGCAATCCGGCCTGTTTCATTGATGGAGCCCCCTGATGCTGTTTCTGCTCTCGCCCGCCAAATCGCTGGACTACGAAACCCCGCTGCCCGCCGGTTTGGCCAGCACGCAGCCCCAGTTCATCCCCCAGTCCAAGGCCTTGATAGCGGTGCTGCGCACCCAGTCGCCCCAGCAAATCGCCAGCCTGATGGACCTCAGCGACAAGCTGGCCGCGCTGAATGTGGCGCGCTATGAGGCCTGGTCGCCCAAGTTCAGCAGCAAGAATGCCCGCCAGGCCATCATGGCCTTCAATGGCGATGTGTATGACGGCCTGCAGGCCCCTAGCCTGAGCGCCAAGCAGCTGGACTGGGCGCAGTCCCACCTGTGCATGCTCAGCGGCCTCTACGGCGTGCTGCGCCCGCTCGACCTGATGCAGCCCTACCGGCTGGAGATGGGCACGCGCCTGGCCACCGAGCAGGGCAGCAACCTCTACCACTTCTGGGGCAGCCAGATTGCCGACTACCTCAATGCGCAGCAGGCGGACGAAGACAAGCCCGTGGTCGTCAACCTGGCCTCGCAGGAGTACTTCAAATCCGTCGACCGCAAGGTGCTGCGCGCCCGGGTCATCGACTGCAGTTTTGAAGACTACAAGAACGGCCAGTACAAGATCATCAGCTTCTTTGCCAAGAAGGCCAGGGGCATGATGGCGCGCTACGCCATCGAACACCAGACCAAGACGCCCGCTGCCTTGAAGAAGTTCAGCACCGCGGGTTATGCCTTCACACCCGAGGCCTCCAGCGAAGACCATTTCGTGTTCAGGCGCAAAGTCGATTGATGCGACTTTGATGCACAATGGGCCGCGAAAGGAATCCGATGACAGCCACGCAACCCCTCACCCCGGAACTGCGCGCCTGGATCATTGATCAGGCCAGCGCGGGCGTCAGCGCCGATCGCGTCTTCAAAGCCATGTGCGATGCCGGCTGGAACGCCGATGTTGCCGAATCCGCGATGGAATCGGTGCTGACCGAGCACCTCGCGCAGTTGCAGGCGAGCAAGGAGACCGCCGCCGCTGCGGCCTCCCAGCCAGCTGCCCCTGCCCGTCCCCTGCCCGAGCCCAGCTTGGCGCAATCGCCCTCAACGATTGATGTCGGTGACCGCGAGGTCAGCGTGCTGCTGGCCCTGCAGCACCCGCGCGTCGTCGTGTTCGGCAACCTGCTGTCCGACGAAGAGTGCGACGCCATCATCGCTGCGGCCGAGCCGCGCATGCAGCGCTCCCTGACCGTCGAGACCCAAACCGGTGGCGAAGAAGTCAATGCCGACCGCACCAGCGACGGCATGTTTTTTCAGCGCGAAGAAACGCCCGTGGTAGCCGCGCTGGAGCGCCGCATCGCCAAGCTGGTGAACTGGCCGGAAAACCATGGCGAGGGCCTGCAGGTGCTGCACTACCAGCCCGGTGCCGAGTACAAGCCGCACTACGACTATTTCGACCCGACCCAACCTGGCACGCCAACGATTTTGAAACGCGGCGGCCAGCGCCTGGCCACCTTGGTGATCTACCTGAACAACCCGCAAGCCGGCGGCGGCACCAGCTTTCCTGACGTGGGCCTGGAAGTGGCCCCCCGCCGAGGCAATGCCGTGTTCTTCAGCTACCCCGCACCCGACCCCGCAACCAAAAGCCTGCACGGCGGCTCTCCCGTGCTGGCGGGCGAGAAATGGATCGCCACCAAATGGTTGCGTGAGGGCGAATTCAAGTAAACCGCAGCCGCCGCCTTGCCCCCGCGCAGGCAGCGGCCGCTTTTAGTTCCAAAGCATGACCGTCTCCCCTTCGCCTGAGCACTCGCCACTGGGCCAACGTTCCGCGTACATCGACCAGTACGACCCCACCCTGCTCTTCCCCCTGCCGCGCCAGGCCAAGCGCGACGAGCTGGGCCTGCAGCCCGACAAGCTGCCCTTTTTTGGCGCCGACCTGTGGACGGCCTATGAAGTCTCCTGGCTCAACCTGCGCGGCAAGCCCCAGGTCGCGCTGGTGAGCTTCACCATCCCCTGCGAGACGCCCAACATCGTCGAGAGCAAGTCCTTCAAGCTCTACCTGAACAGCTTCAACAACAGCCGCTTTGGCTCGGTCGATGAAGTGCGGGCCAAGCTGCTGGCCGATATCAGCGAAGCGGTATGGCGCGGCGCGCCCTACCAGGCCTCGGTCGGCGTGCAGATGATCGACCCCGAGGTGTTCGACACCCTGCCGCTGCAAGAGCTCGACGGCCTGAACCTGGACCGGCTGGACATCGACTGCGAGCACTACCAGCCCCAACCGCAGCTGCTGCGCGCCGCTTTGGATGAGGCGCCCATTACCGAGACCCTCAGCAGCCGCCTGCTCAAGAGCAACTGCCTGGTCACCGGCCAGCCCGACTGGGGCAGCGTGCGCATCAGCTACACCGGCCCGGCGATTGACCAGGAACGGCTGCTGCAGTACATCGTGAGCTTTCGCAACCACAACGAGTTCCACGAACAATGCGTCGAGCGCATGTTTGTCGATATCTGGCAGCACTGCAAGCCAATCCGCCTGACGGTCTATGCCCGTTACACGCGCCGGGGTGGGCTGGATATCAACCCGCTGCGCACCAGCCAGCCGATGGCCCTGCCGGCCAATATCCGTACCGCACGCCAGTAATCAGTCCAGGTCGTCGAACAGCGGCAAGGTGTAGGGGTCGGCCTTCTGCTCCGCAACGCCCAGGCGGCCTTGGGCCTGCCGCATGGCCTGCCAGTCGCCCACCAGGCCTTGGGCCAGGGCCTGCTCCAGCGGCAGCAGGCCGCCCACCCTCACCCCCAGGAGCCGCAGGCGCTGGTCCAACGGCGCACGCTTGAGGCATTGGCCCGCCGCATGGCGGATGGCAGCGGCATCCTGGGTATAGAGCGGCAGGCTGTGGTCACGCGTGGCGATGCGAAAGTCCGGGTAGCGCAGCTTGATGCCAATCGTGCGCCCCACATAGCCCTTGCGTTGCAAATCGGCCGCCACCATCTGGCACAGCTCGGTAAAGATCGCGCCCAGCTCGGCCTTGTCGCGCACCGCATGCAGGTCGCGGTCAAACGTCGTCTCGCGGCTCATCGATACCGGCTCGCTCTCGGTCACCACCGGCCTGCTGTCCAGGCCCCAGCTCGATGCATGCAACCAGGCGCCGTAGCTGCGGCCAAAGTTCTCGACCAGCCAAGGCAAGTCCTTGGCGGCCAGATCGCCCAAAGTATGAATGCCCAGCGCCTGCAGCTTGGCATCGGCCTTGGGGCCCACGCCGTTGATCTTGCGGCAGGCCAGGGGCCAGATCATCGTTTGCAGGTCGCTCTCCAGCACGATGGACACGCCATTGGGCTTGTTGAACTCGCTGGCCATCTTAGCCAGCTGCTTGTTGGGCGCCACCCCCACCGAACAGGTCAGGCCCGTGGCCGCGTGGATGGCCTCCTGCATCTGCAGCGCCAGGCTGCGCCCGTGCTCGTCTTGGCCCCCTTCCACATGGGTGAAGTCGATGTAGACCTCGTCCACGCCCCGGTCCTCCATCTGCGGCGCCATCGCGGTGATGATGGCCTTGAACTGGCGCGAGAACTGCCGGTAGCGCGCAAAGTCCACCGGCAGCAAGATCGCTTGCGGACACAGCTTGGCTGCCTTCATCATGCCCATGGCCGAGCCCACGCCAAAGGCCCGCGCCGGGTAGGTGGCCGTGGTGATCACGCCCCGGCCTACATAGTCCTTGAGCTGGGGGAAAGCCTCGGTGGGAATCTCGTGCAGGCGGTCGCCGTAGCGGGCCTTCAGCGCTTCATCCTCTGCCCTGCGGCCCCCACCAATGATGACCGGCAAACCCTTGAGCTGCGGGTAGCGCAGCAGCTCGGCCGAGGCATAGAAGGCATCCATGTCCAGATGCGCAATGCGGCGGCGCGGGGGCAGAACAGCAGGCGATGGCGAGGGGGTGGAGCGCACCTAGCTATTGTCCCCCAGCGCAGCACAGTCTGCAGCCGCCTGCAGCGCAAAACCGGCTGCAGAATGCGCTATCGCAGGGGTCAGTGGTCGTGGTGCAGGTAGGCCGCCTGCTTGGGCAAGCGCAGGCTGAACAGGAAGGCAATCACCATCATGGCGGACACATACCAGAAGAAGGCGTTTTCATGGCCAGCGCTCTTGAGCGCCAGCGCCACAAACTCGGCCGAACCGCCAAAAATGGCATTGGCCACTGCATAGGCCAGGCCCACGCCCAAGGCGCGCACCTCGGGTGGGAACATCTCCGCTTTGACGATGCCCGAGATGGAGGTGTAAAAGCTCACAATCGCCAGCGCGACCAGGATCAACAGGCCGGCCGTCACCGGCGACGAGGCCTGGTGCATGGTCGTCAAAATCGGCACTGTGCCCAGGGCACCTAGCGCGCCAAACAGCATCATGCTGGTGCGCCGGCCAATGCGGTCGGACAACGCGCCAAACAGCGGCTGCATGCACATGTACAAAAACAGGCAGACGGTCATCACATAGCTGGCCGTCTTGATCGGCAGCCCCACGCTGTTGACCAGGTACTTCTGCATATAGGTGGTGAAGGTGTAGAAGATCAGCGAGCCGCCAGCGGTATAGCCCAGCACGGTCACAAAGGCACGCCAATGGTGCTTGAACAGGTTGCTCAGGGTGCCGGTCTCCTTGTTCTGCATGGCCTCGGTGGACTGGGTCTCATGCAAGGTACGGCGCAGCAGCATCGCCACCACGGCCGCTGCCGCCCCCACCACAAAGGGAATGCGCCAGCCCCAAGCGCGCAGCTCGGCATCCGTCAGCACGGCTTCCAGAATCACGATCAGCAGCACGGCGAGCAGCTGGCCGCCAATCAGGGTCACATATTGGAAGGACGAGTAAAAACCGCGCTGGCCCTTGAGGGCCACTTCGCTCATATAGGTGGCCGTGGTGCCATATTCACCGCCCACCGACAGGCCCTGGAACAAGCGGCACATCAGCAGCAAAAACGGTGCCCATGCCCCAATCTGTGCATAGGTGGGCAGGCAGGCAATCACCAGGGATCCCGCGCACATCATGGTCACCGAGATCAGCATGGATTTTTTGCGGCCGTACTTGTCAGCAATGCGGCCAAACAGCCAGCCGCCGATGGGGCGCATCAAAAAGCCGGCGGCAAACACACCGGCGGTGTTCAGCAGCTGTACGGTCGGGTCGCCCTTGGGGAAGAAGGCGGCGGCAAAGTAGATGGCCGAGAAGGCATAGACATAGAAGTCAAACCATTCGACCAGATTGCCCGAAGAGGCCGCCATGATGGAAAAAATGCGGTGGCGCTTTTCTTCCGGGCTGTAATGGGGCGGAGTATCAGCCGAAGTCTGGGCAGGCGAAGGCCCAGCGCTTGGCACGGAGGGTGTTGTCATTGGAGTGGTCCCGTGTAGCAATGCAGACCATGATGCGCCGCCTGCGAGACCCTCTGATGTCAGACAGGCGCTGAACTTCCGGCTTCCAGGCAGCCGGTAGGTGCCCTCTACAGCTGGGTGCAGATCACCACAATGCCCACCAACATCAGCGCAATGCCCCATTTCTCATTGCGGCGCAGTTGCTCCTTGAGCAGCCGGCGCGAAACCAGGTAGCTGAACACCACCTCGACCATGCCCAAGGTGCGTACCGAAGCGGCACTTTGCAGCGCATAGGCGCTGAACCAGGCGAGAGACGCCGCACTGCCCATGCAGCCAGCCAGCAGCGACACGCGCCAAGCCTTGGCAATGCGAACCAGCACGCCGCGGTCACGCCAGACAAACCAGGCGCCCATGGCCAGGGTCTGCATGCACTGCGCAATGAACACGCCCCAGGCCCCGGACAGCAGTGCGCTGGGCGCATCCAGCGCCAGCGCCGCACCGCGAAAGCCCACCGTCGCAATGGCAAAGCAAGCACCGCAGATCAGGCCATACATGGCCGCCTTGCTGCGCCAATCGAGCTTGGCGCCCAGTTGGCGCGGCGGCAAGGACAGCAGCGCCACGCCCACGGTGGCAATGGCCATCGCAGCCAGCGCCCAGTGGGTGGGCAACTCGCCCAAAAAGACCGCGCCAAACAGCGCCACCTGCAGCACCTCGGTCTTGGACAGGGTGACCGCGACGGCAAAGTTGCGCTGCTGCATCGCCAGCAACAAGGCACCAGTGGCGGCGATTTGAAAGAAGGCCCCCAGCGCCAGCCAGCCAAAATAAGCGCCGCTCCAGTGCGCAATCTCAGGCGCCTTGGCGGGCAGGGTATAGAGCAGCACCAGCACCAGGCCCGCCAGCGGCAAGCCATAGAGAAAGCGCACCAAGGTGGCCGGCCAGGTGCCCAGGTCGCGGGTCAGCGAGCGCTGCGCCGCGTTGCGCGCCGTTTGCGCCACGGCGGCAAACACCACCAGCGCCATCCACCAACCACCCCATTGCATTCCTGCTCCGTCAGCCATCACCGCATCCCATCGATCACAAGGCCCACGATGGTAGGCGATAGGCAGCAGTTGCGCGCCTGCATTTGGCGATGCGAGCCTGCGGCATCAAGAGGGGCAAGCACCCCGCCTGCTGCCCTGCCCCGGTCAATAAGGCTGGGGATAGGTGCCCGGCACCAGAATCCGCGGGTCCACCTGGTTGATGTTGGTGTGGCCGCAAAACGCCATCGACACATCCAGCTCTTTGTGGATGATCTGCAGCGCGCGCGTCACGCCCTCCTGGCCATAGGCACCCAGGCCGTAGAGAAAGCTGCGGCCGATCAACGTGCCCTGGGCGCCCAGCGCGCGGGCCTTGAGGACATCCTGGCCACTGCGGATGCCGCTGTCCAGCCAGACCTCGATGTCTTTGCCGGCAGCCTGCACGATCGACGGCAACGCATCAATGGTCGCGGGCGCGCCATCCAGCTGGCGGCCGCCGTGGTTGCTGACGATCAGCGCATCGGCGCCGGTCTCCGCCGCCAGCCGTGCGTCGTCGGCCTCCATCACGCCCTTGAGGATCAGCTTGCCGCCCCAGCGCTTCTTGATCCATTCCACATCGCCCCAGTTCAGGCAGGGGTCAAACTGGTCGGCCGTCCAGGACGACAGCGAGCTCACATCGCCCACGCCATCGACATGGCCGACGATATTGCCAAACGTGCGTCGCTTGGTGCCCAGCATGCCCATGCACCAGCGCGGCTTGGTGGCCAGGTTGATAAGGTTCTTGATGGTCGGCTTGGGCGGTGTGGACAGCCCGTTCTTGATGTCCTTGTGGCGCTGCCCGAGTATTTGCAGATCCAGGGTGAGCTGCAAGGCCGAGCAGTTCGCCGCTTTGGCCCGGTCAATCAGGCGCTCCATAAAGCCCCGGTCGCGCATCACATAGAGCTGGAACCAGAACGGATGGCGGCCGGTGTGCTCCGCCACATCTTCGAGCGAGCAGATGCTCATCGTCGACAAGGTGAACGGGATGCCAAAGGCCTTGGCCGCACGGGCCGCCAGGATTTCGCCATCGGCATGCTGCATGCCTGTCAGGCCCGTGGGCGCAATGGCCACGGGCATGCTCACCTCCTGGCCCACCATCGTGCTGCGCGTGCTGCGGCCTTCCATATTCACCGCCACGCGCTGGCGCAGCTTGATCTTCTGGAATGCCGCCTCGTTGTCGCGGTAGGTGCCCTGGGTGTAGGAGCCCGAGTCCGCATAGTCATAAAACATGCGCGGCACCCGCTTCTCGGCCACGACGCGCAAATCTTCAATACATGTGATCTTGGATAAATCAGCCACAAATCTTCCTTGTTATCAAGCCACTGCAGCGGCGCTGGCGGCCAGACCCTATGTGTAACGTGCTGTGAACGGCGTCCTTGTCACGCAGGTGGCAGACCCAACACCATCTCGTTACAAAGTCTAGGGGTTTTACAGGACTGCGGGCCAACAGCTAGGCCGACATTATGTCGATGTTCTATCCATCCAGGTGTTTTAGTCATAACAGCAGCGCATAACCTTCCTGGGCGTGAACGGCCTCCCGGCCGCGCACTTGCGCTGCACTACAACGAGGAGTCAGGCATGGTTTGGCAACAGATCTACAACCCGGTGGGCAATATGGTGCTCTCCACCTTGCTGGCGGCGCTGCCAGTGGTGGTGATGCTGGTGGGGCTGGGTTTTCTCCATCTCAAGGCGCATATCGCGGCCGGCGCAGGCCTGGTCTGCGCACTGCTCATTGCCATCCTGGTCTATGGCATGCCGGCCGATATGGCGGGCCGTGCGGCGGTCTTTGGCGGCCTCACGGGCCTGCTGCCCATTGGCTGGATCGTGCTGAACATCATCTTTTTGCACCAGCTGACGGAGCAGAACGGCAGCTTCAAGATCCTGCAGGACTCGATTGCCGGCATCACCGAGGACCGGCGCATCCAGCTGCTGCTGATCGCCTTTGCCTTTGGCGCCTTTTTTGAAGGCGCAGCAGGCTTTGGCACGCCAGTCGCAGTCACTGCGGCCATCCTGATCGGCCTGGGTTTTTCGCCGCTGGCGGCCTCGGGCCTGTCGCTGATTGCCAATACCGCTCCTGTCGCCTTTGGTGCGCTGGGCACGCCGGTGATCACCTTGGCCAAGGTCCATGGCTATGACCTGATGGAGGTCACCGCCATGGTCGGCCGCCAGTTGCCCTTCTTCTCGGTGCTAGTGCCCTTCTGGCTGATCTGGGCCTTTGCCGGCCGCAAGGCGATGGTGGAGATCTGGCCGGCTATCCTGGTCACCGGCCTGTCGTTTGCGATTCCGCAGTACCTGGTGTCCAACTTCATTGGCCCGGAGCTGGTCGACATCATTGCCGCAATCGTCTCCATGGGCTGCCTGATCGGCTTTCTGCGCGTGTGGCAGCCCAAGAACATCTGGCGCAGCACCTCGCTCAAGAGCCGCGACACCAGCGAGGACACGACTGCCAAACCGCGCGCCGTGGTAGCCCATGCCCGCGCCGATGTGATCCGCGCCTGGACGCCCTGGGCCATCCTGACGGTGTTTGTCTTCATCTGGGGCCTGCCCTCGGTCAAGAGCGCGCTCAACGGCCTGTTTGCACCGTCCTTCCCGATGACCGGCCTGCACAACATGATCGAGAAGGTGCCGCCCGTCGTGCCCCAGCCCACCAAGGAAGGCGCGGTCTATGTGCTCAACCTGCTGTCGGCCACGGGTACCGGCATTCTGCTGTCGGCCATCGTCGGCGGCCTGGTGATGAAATACAGCCCGCTGGGCCTCATCAAACAGTTCTTCAAAACCATCTGGCTGGTGCGCTTTTCACTGCTGACCATTGTGCTGATGCTGGCGCTGGGCACCCTCACCCGCTACTCCGGCACCGACACCACCCTGGGCCTGGCCTTTGCCAACACCGGCGTGTTCTACCCCTTCTTTGGCACGATGATGGGCTGGCTGGGGGTGGCGCTAACGGGTTCGGACACGGCATCGAACGTGCTGTTTGGCGGCATGCAGAAGGTCGCTGCCGAGCAGCTGGGCCTTTCGCCCAACCTGATGGGCGCGGCCAACAGCTCGGGCGGCGTGATGGGCAAGATGATCGATGCCCAGTCCATCGTCGTGGCCTCCACCGCCACCCGCTGGTTCAACCATGAGGGCGACATCCTGCGCTATGTGTTCTTCCACTCGGTGGCGCTCGCCACCTTGGTGGGCATCTTTGTCACCTTGCAGGCCTATGTCTACCCCTTCACCTTGATGGTGGTGAAGTAAGCAAAACGGGGCTCCCTGAGGAGCCCCGTTCACCGCATCCCGTGTGTTAAACGGCAGGGACCGCAGGGTTCAGGCTGTACAAGCCGGTGACGCGGGCCTGGCCCAGCACCGGGGCCTGGGCCAGCGCTGCGCGCACATTCGCACCGGTCAGCGCGCCTTCGACCACCAAGGTCGGCGTGGCCAGCGCATAGACCGTGAACACATAGTGGTGCACCAGGCTATCGTTCCAGGGCGGGCAAGGGCCGTCATAGCCGTAGTACTCGCCTTGCATCTGCGCATCAGCGGCAAACCAGGCGCTGTAGTCGTTGATGCCATGGCGCAGGCCCTGGGGCGCGGCCGGGCCGGGTTTGCCATGGGCGGTGATGCCGTCCGACTGCGCGCCAGCAGCGATCTCGGTCGTGGCGGCTGGAATATCCAGCAGCAGCCAGTGGTAGAAATCCACCCGGGGCAGATCGGCCGGCACCGTGCGGCCTTCCTGGTTCACATCGTCGCCCCGGCTGGGCACATCCGGGTCATGGCAGACGATGACAAAGGACTGCGTGCCTGCGGGCACATCGCGCCAGGCCAGGTGCGGATTGCGGTTGGTCGACAGCGCCACATGGGCGCTGGCATCGGGCACGGCAAAAGCGAACGCGCCAGGGATCGCCTGGCCATCTTGAAAGCTGTGGCTGCTGAGCTGCATCTGATAAATCCTTTGCGGGTATGAAAAAAGCCAAAGGGCCTCGACCGGGGTCGGCGCACTTTGGCAAATTCTAGGCTGCTGCCGGGCAGCTGTCAGTCAGGCAGCCTCTGACAGGCGACGCTCAATGCCCGCCGATATAGGCGAACTTGAATACGAACAGCGCCGCAATGATCCAGACCATCCAGTGCACCTCGCGGGCGCGGCCGGTGAACAGCTTGATGGCGGCGTAGGAGATAAAGCCAAAGGCCAGGCCGTTGGCAATCGAATAGGTAAAGGGCATCATCACGGCGGTGATGGCGGCGGGAATGGCCTCGGTGGTATCGGCCCAGTCCACCTCGGTCAGCTCCTTGAGCATCAGGCAGGCCACAAACAGCAGCGCCGGCGCGGTGGCGTAGGCGGGCACCGAGCCGGCCAAAGGCGCGATGAACAAGCAGGCCAGGAACAGCACGGCCACCGTGACAGCGGTCAGGCCCGTGCGGCCACCGGCCTGCACACCCGAGGCGCTCTCGACATAGGCCGTGGCGCTGGAGGTGCCGAGCAAGGAGCCGGCAAAGATCGCGCCACTGTCGGCCAGCAGCGAGCGGTGAAAGCGCTCCATCTTGCCGGGCACCAGGAGGCCGGCGCGCTTGGCCACGCCCATCAGGGTGCCGGTGGCATCAAACAGCTCGACCAGGAAGAACACCAGCACCACATTCAGAAAACCGCTGGACAGCGCCGTCTTGATATCGAGCTGCAGGAAGGTCGGCGCAATCGACGGCGGTGCCGAGAACACGCCCTGGAACTGGTTGCCGCCAAAGATGAAGGAGGCCACGGTGACGGCCAGAATGCCGATCAGGATGGCACCGGGCACACGCAGGCGGTCGAGCACCACGATCAGAAAAAAGCCCAGCGTAAACAGGATCACCGACGGCGAATGCAGATCACCCAGGGTCACCAAGGTGGCCTTGGATTCCACCACCACACCGGCGCTCTTGAGCGCAATCAACGCCAGAAAGAGCCCGATGCCGACGGTGATGGCCACCCGGATCGAGGCCGGTATGCCGTTGATGATCTGGTCGCGTATGCGAAAGATGGTGACCAGCAAAAACAGGCAGCCCGAGACGAACACCGCCCCCAGCGCCGCCTGCCAGGTGTAGCCCATGCCCAGCACCACGACATACGCAAAATAGGCGTTCAGCCCCATGCCCGGCGCCACCGCAATCGGGTAGTTGGCATACAACCCCATCAGCACCGAGCCCAGCGCCGCAATCAGGCAGGTGGCCACAAACACCGAGCCCTTGGGCATGCCCGCATCCCCCAGGATGGAGGGGTTGACAAACATGATGTAGGCCATCGTCAAAAAGGTGGTGATCCCCGCCAGCACCTCGGTTCGCACCGTGGTGCCATGCTCTCCAAGCTTGAAATATTTATCCAGCGCACTCATGGCTGCTCCTTCTGGTTATTCATCGTTTAAATGGAAGCTGATTCGTATCGAAGGCGGCGAGTATCGCAGCTGCCCCTGCAGGCTGCCGGGCCACGCCGTCAAAGCCCTGTCTGCATGGTCGCAATGGCATCGAGCACCGCCTCGGCTGTGGCCGGTGCGCGCAGCGGCGGGCAGCAACCCGGCGTGCCGGTCGCAGCCACCGCATCGCGTATCGCAAAAAACACCGAGAACGGCAGCAGCAGTGGCGGCTCTCCTACCGCCTTGCTGCGGTGGATGCTGTCATGCGGGTTGGCACCATCAAACAGCTGCACATTCAGCACAGGCGGGCAGTCGTTGGCGGTCGGTATCTTGTAGGTGCTGGGGGCATGGGTCATCAAGGCACCGGTCTTGGGGTGCCAGACCAGCTGCTCCATCGTGAGCCAGCCCATGCCCTGGATAAAGGCGCCCTCGACCTGGCCAATGTCCACGGCCGGGTTCAGCGACTGGCCCACGTCGTGGATCACATCGGCGCGCAACAGCTTGCTCTCGCCGGTCAGGGTATCGACCACCACCTCGCTGACGGCCGCGCCGTAGGCAAAGTAGAAGAAGGGCCGGCCGCGCATCGCCGCCCCGTCCCAAGACAGGCCGGGCGTGGCATAAAAGCCATCGGACCAGAGCTGCACCCGCGCCAGATAGGCCTGCTTGACCAAGGCCGCAAAGCCCAGCGTTTGGCCCGCGCAATGCACTTCGTCATTGACGAAACGCACCGAGGCCGGATCCACCCCATGCGGGGCGGCCATGCAAGCAGCCAGGCGCTCGCGGATCTGGCGCGCCGCATCCTGCGCCGCCTTGCCGTTCAGGTCGGTGCCGGTCGATGCCGCTGTTGCCGAGGTATTGGCCACCTTGGTCGTGTCGGTGGCGGTCACCCGCACCCGTTCAAAGGCCACGCCCAGCTCATGCGCCACCACCTGGGCCACCTTGGTGTTCAGGCCCTGGCCCATCTCGGTGCCACCATGGTTGACCAAGATGGAGCCATCGTTGTAGACATGCACCAAGGCGCCGGCCTGGTTGAAGTGCTTGACGTTGAAGGAGATACCGAACTTGACGGGGGTGAGCGCCAGGCCGCGCTTGAGCACGGGGTTGGCGGCATTGAAGGCATCCACCTGCGCGCGCCGCGCCCGGTAGTCGCTGCGTGCCTCCAGCTGCTCAACCAGCTCATGGATGATGTTGTCATCCACCTCCTGGCCATAGGGCGTGCACTGGCCGCTGTCCTTGGCATAGAAGTTCGCGCGCCGCACATCGAGCGCATCCTTGCCCAACTGCCTTGCGATGGAGTCCAGGATGTTCTCCATCACGATCGCGCCCTGCGGCCCGCCAAAGCCGCGAAAGGCGGTATTGCTCTGGGTATTGGTCTTGCCCATAAAGCCGCGCATGCGCACATTGGGCAGCCAGTAGGCATTGTCAAAATGGCAGAGCGCGCGGGTCATCACCGGCGCCGACAGATCGGCCGAATGGCCGGCGCGCGAGACCATGGTCACCTCGGCGCCCAGGATGCGGCCAGCATCGTCATAGCCAATGTCGTACTCGTACCAAAAGCAATGGCGGCGCCCGGTGATCATGAAGTCATCGTCGCGGTCCAGCCGCAGCTTGACGGGCCGGCCCAGCTTGCGCGCGGCCACCGCTGCCACACAGGCAAACAGCGCCGATTGCGATTCCTTGCCGCCAAAACCGCCGCCCATGCGCCGGCATTCCACATGCACTGCATGGGCCTGCACCCCCAGCGCATGCGCCACCAGGTGCTGCATCTCGCTGGGGTGCTGCGTAGAGCACAGCACATGCATGGCGCCCCCTTCCTTGGGGATGGCGTAGCTGATCTGGCCTTCCAGGTAAAACTGCTCCTGGCCACCCACCTCCCAGGTCCCTTGCAGGCGATGCGGGGCCTGTGCAATGGCCTGGGGGGCACCGCCGGCATCGGTCTCGCGCAGCAGCTGCATCGGCGGCACCACATACTGGCCCAGCGCATGGGCCTGCTGCGGGGTCAACACCGGCTCGGCCTCTTCGACCTTGGCCAGCTTGCGCGCCAGTGCCGCCACGCGCCGGGCGGTTTGCCGGTCGCCGGCCAGCACCGCAAACATGGGCTGGCCCAGGTAGCGGATCTCGCCATCGCAAAGGATGGGGTCGTCATGGATGATGGAGCCGCAGTCATTGACGCCGGGGATATCGGCGGCCGTCAGCACCGCCACCACGCCAGGCTCGGCGCGCAGCGCTTCCACATCCAGCGACAGCAGGCGGCCATGGGCAATGGGCGCCAGGCCCAGCGCGCAATGCAGGCTGCCAGCCAGCTCGGGCAGGTCGTCGATATAGGCGGCTTCGCCGGCCACATGCAAGGGGGCGGACTCATGGCTGCGGCTGATGCCGACCTGGTGGCCTTGCTGCCGCGCGCGGGCTTCTTGCGCCTCGTCAATGCGCGCCTTTTGGTTGTCGCGGTAATCGGCAAAAGCCTCAGCACCTGCCAGCACATGCTTGGGAATAGACGTGTTCATATCAGGCTCCTGGTGCAGCGGCGTGGCTGGCCTGGACGGTGGTCACCAAATGCGGCATGGCGGCCCAGACGGTGGTGGCCTCGGGCGCCAACGGGGCATCGGACCGGGTCTCCAGCCATAGGCGCTGCAGCAGGTTTTGCGCCACCTTGAGGCGGTAAGCGGCGCTGGCCCGCATATCGGTCATCGGTTGGAAATCCTCAGCCAGCGCCGCCTGGGCGCGCTGCACGGCCTGCGCCGTCCAGGCCTGGCCCAGCAGGGCCGCTTCCGCCTTGGCGGCGCGCCGCACCGTGGCCGCCATGCCGCCAAAAGCCAGGCGCAGGGTCTCCACCTGGCCCTGCGCATCCAGCTGCAGCGAAAAGCCCGCGCACAGCGCCGAGATATCGCAGTCAAAACGCTTGCTGATCTTATAGGCCCGCACCTGGCGCGCTTGCACCGCCAGCGGCACCCGCAGGCCCTGCACCCACTCGCCGGGCTCCAGCTGGTTCTTCATGTAGTCCACATAAAAATCGGTCAGCGGCATGCGCCGCAGGCGATCGCCCAGGCGCAGCTCGATCTCGGCATCCAGCGCCATCAGCACCGGCGGGGCATCGCCAATCGGCGAGCCATTGGCCACATTGCCGCCCATGGTGCCGGCATGGCGTACCGGGGGCGATGCAAAGCGCAGCCAGACTTCGGTGAGCGACGGAAAGCGCTGGGCCAGTGCGCCCCAAGCGGCCTCCAGCGAGGCGCCCGCACCAATGCAGAGCATGCCATCGCGCTCCTCGATGCGGCGCAGCTCGGCCACCCGCCCCACGGCAATCAAATCGCCCAGCGGCCGGAACTGTTTGTTGATCCACAAGGCCACATCGGTGGTGCCGCCAATCAAGCGGGCATCGGGCTGCGCGGCGCGCAGCTGGGCCAGGCTCTCGATGCTGGCAGGCGCATGGAAGTGCTGGGTCTGCGCACCGCCTGCGCTGTAGGCATAGCTCCAGTCGGCATCGCTGCGCAGCGCCTGCAAGGCGGTCACCACCGGCGTCGCATCCAACTGGCGGGCAGGCAGGTCCAGCATTTGCTGGCCGGCATCCAGAATGGGCCGGTAGCCGGTGCAGCGGCAGAGGTTGCCCGACAGCGCATCGGCCAGCTGCTGGCGCGTGGGCGCAGCGCCTGGGCGCGCCTGCTGCTGCTCATACACGGACCACAGCGACATGACAAAACCGGGCGTGCAAAAACCGCATTGCGAGCCGTGGCAGTCCACCATGGCCTGCTGCACCGGGTGCAGCGCACTGCAGGGCTGGCCGGCATCTTTGGGCCGGCAGCTGGTCTTCATGTCTTCCACCGTGAACAGCGCCTTGCCATGCAGGCTGGGCAGCAGCTGGATGCAGGCATTGACGGTCTGCAGCTTGAGGCCTTGCACGGCCTGCGGATCGCCAGGTTCGGCCAGCTCAGCGAGCATCACCGTGCAGGCGCCGCAATCGCCTTCGTTGCAGCCCTCCTTGGTGCCTGTGCAGTGCGCGTCCTCGCGCAGCCAGTCCAGCACACTGCGTGTGGGGGCCAGGCCTTGCACGTCGGTGATGCGGCCTTGGTGGTAGAAACGGATGGCTTGTGGGGCGGTCATGGGGCTCATGGTGGGGCTCGGTCGGGCATTGCCGCGCCGGTCTTCAAAACTGTGTACAAGCGTAGTGTGCCGCGCAGCGCCAGCCATAACAAGCCAGCCATAGGCGCTATGGTGCAACCTGTATATTTTTGGGTTTACCCGTATCTTTCGGGGCTGCAAAAACGTAAGCAATGGTCGCGCCTTGCGGGTTTACCAGGGCTGCGGCCGGGGCGAGCAGGTATATTGCCTGGATGATGTTCCGCCGCCCCCTCCCCGCGATGCGCCAGCTCGCCACCGCCGCCAGCCTGGGCCTTGCCGCCTGCGCCGTTTTTGCCCAAACCAGCGCGCCGCAAGAAGCGCCCAACCTGAGCGAGGCCGAGTTCCAGTCCTGCCTCAGCGAGCTGCGCGCCAGCAAGGCCTTTGCCGCCATCACGCCCGCCACCTTCAGCCAGTACACCGGCCAGCTCCAGCCCGATGCGACGGTGCTGCCCCTGCTCAACCGCCAGCCTGAGTTCACCATGCCCGTCTGGGATTACATCGCCGTGCTGGTCGACGAGCAGCGCGTGGCCGAGGGCCGTGCCGCCTATGCCAAGTGGAAGGACACCTTGGACAAGATCGAACAGAGCACCGGTGTCTCCCCGCAGATCGTCGTAGGCGTTTGGGGTGTGGAGAGCAATTTTGGCCAGAACCTGGGTGGCCGCTCTCTGGTGCAGTCGCTGGGCACCTTGTCGTGCTTTGGCCGCCGCCAGGCCTATTTCCGGGGCGAATTCGCCAGCGCGCTGCGCATCTTGCAAGAGGGCCATATCGCAGAGTCCAAACTGGTGGGCTCCTGGGCGGGCGCCTTTGGGCAGACGCAGTTCATGCCCTCGACCTTTTTCCGCAGCGCTGTTGACTTTGACGGCGATGGCCGGCGCGACATCGTCGACAGCGTGCCCGATGCATTGGCCTCGACCGCCACCTTCTTGAAGAACGCCGGCTACCGCCCGGGCCAGCCCTGGGGCTTTGAGGTCAAGCTGCCCAGCGGCTTCAGCACCGCAGATGCCAGCCGCAAAAACAAAAAGCCGCTGGCCTTCTGGCGCTCGGCAGGCCTCACCTTGGTCAACGGCGATCCGCTGCCCGAGAGCTTGCCATCGGCCGGCCTGATGATTCCTGCAGCAGGCGGACCCGCCTTCCTGGTGGGGCGCAATTTTGATGCGCTCTACAGCTACAACGCCTCGGAAAACTATGGCCTGGCCATAGCCCAGCTGTCCAACCTGGTGGCCGATACCGGGCAGAGCCAGACCAGCTTTGTGACACCTTGGCCGACCGATGACCTGGGCCTGTCGCGTGCGCAGAACAAGGAACTGCAGCAGGCGCTGCTGACCCGTGGCTACGCCATTGGCGAGCCCGATGGAATGATTGGCGCCAAGACGCGCGAAGCCATCAAGGCCGAGCAAAACCGCCTGGGCATGAAGGCCGACGGCCGCGCCGGGCAAAAGCTGCTGCGCGCGCTCAGCAACTGACAGCGCAGACCTGGGCACAGCTGCAGCAGCCCCCTCGCAGGGGGGCCGCTGCAAGCATCAGCGCTTGGAGTGCTTGACCCCGGCGCCGCGCACTTCCAGCCGAATGCTGTCCAGCACATCCCCCTGGGCGTTCACCAGTTCCACCTGGTGGCGGCCCGGCCAGGGCAGCCAGGCCCAGCGCGCACCCCGTGCGACATCCTTGCCATCCATGCGCCAGCGGGCAGAGGCCGAATCGGCCACAAACTGCAGGCGCTGGCGGTCGGGCGGAATGTCCGGATCCACCGCGACAATCGTGCCGTTGGCGGGCGCCAAAATGCGCGCCGCAGATGGTGCCGTCGGGTTGCTGCCCACCGCAGACCGCCCCGCAAAGCTGCGGCCCCCCACCATTTCATCGACGCCGGTGGCCTGGCCATCGAGCGCAAAGCGCGGCTGCGCAGTGCCAGCCAGAAACCATTCTTTGCGCCGCGCTTCCAGCGGAAAACCGGCGCCGGATTGCCCGGCAGGTGCCGCTCCAAAATCGACCCACTGCGCGCGCAAATCTGCCGGCGGCTTGGGCGCGCGGCTGGGCTGTCCCTGGTGCAAAAAGGCCATGATGCTGGCCCAGACGGGCGCCGCACCACTGGTGCCGCTGACCGAATGCATGGCCTCGCCGCTGGCATTGCCCACCCAGACACCGACCGTGTAGCGGTCCGACCAGCCCACGGCCCAGTTGTCGCGCATGTCCTTGCTGGTGCCGGTTTTGACGGCTGCCCAGCTGCGCGTGCCCAGCACGCTGTCCATTCCAAAGGTGCGCACGCGGGCATTGCCATCGGCCAGCATGTCGCCCACCACATAGGCGGCGCCTGCATCCATGGCCTGGCGGAACTGCGGCTTGCCCCCACGCGCATAGGCCACCGGGCTGTAGCGCCCGCCATTGGCCAATGCGCGGTAGGCATTGGTCAGCTGCACCAGCGGAATATCGGGGCTGCCCAGCGCCAGGCTGTAGCCAAAATAGCTGCCGCTCTCGCGCATGGGCATGCCCAGGCGCACCAGCTGGTCAAAGAAATCGTCCACACCGACCATCACCAAGGTGCGCACCGCCGGCACATTGAGCGACGCGCCCAGTGCCGTGCGCACCGACACCCAGCCCTTGAAGCTGCGGTCGTAGTTCTGCGGAATATAGAGGCCGCTGGCCGTGGGAATGCGCGCGGGTGAATCCTCGATCAGCGAGGCGGCGGTCAGCTTGTGCTCGGCAATCGCCTGGCCATAGAGAAAGGGCTTAAGGGTGGAGCCCGGCTGGCGCGGCGCCAGCACCGCGTCCACCGCCTGCGCCTGGCTCAGCGCGCCCGATGAGCCCACCCAGGCGAGCACCTCGCCGCTGGCGTTGTCCAGCACCAGCACCGCGCCATCTTGCACGTTGCTGCTGCGCAGCGCCTGCAAATGCTGGTCCAAGCTGTCCACCGCAAAGCGCTGCAGCGGCGCGCTCAAGGTGGTGCGCAGGCTGGCGGCTGCAGTCTGCTTGTTCTCCGTGCCGGATGTGGCTTGCCGCGCCTCGCGCAGCGCAATGCGGCTGAAGTGCGGCGCAATGCCTTCGCTGGCGTCAAAGGCACGCTTTTTCAGCGCCACTTCGGTGAAAAACACCACCGCTTCGCAGTCCACTTTCGGGTCACGCCGCATCTCCTTGAGCACGCCGCAGGCGCGCTGGCCCACTTGCACAGCCCGCGCATTGGGCGCGCGCACCAGGGCGGCAGCCACCGCCGCCTCGCGGTCGTCCAGGCCATGCGGGGCCTTGTCAAACAAGGTGCGCGACAGCGCATCGATGCCCACCAGCTCGCCCCGGAAGGGCACCAGGTTCAGGTAGGCCTCCAGGATCTGGGTTTTCTGCCAGCGCCTATCCAGCACCTGGGCGGCCACCGTCTGGCCGACCTTTTGCACCACCGAGCGGCCACCGCTGCTGCGGCGCCAGTCGCCATCGAGCAGGCCCGCCAACTGCATGCTGATGGTGCTGGCCCCGCGCGTGCGCTGGTTCCAGAGGTTGCCCCAGGCGGCGGAGGTCACGGCGGCCCAGTCCACGCCGGCATGCTCATAAAAGCGCTTGTCCTCGCTCAGCAGCATGGCGGTGCGCAGCGCGGCCGATACATCGCCCAGGGCCACCCAGTCGCCCCGGCGCACGGTGTTGTCAGTGCGCACGCGCTGCAGCAGCTCGCCTTCGCGCGACAGCAGCCGCGTCTCCGACGAGCTGAAATCCTGCCGCACCTCGCCAAAGCTGGGCACAGCCTGGGCCAGCGGTGCCTGCACCAGGCAGACCAGGGCCAGCACCCGCCAGCGGGCTATGCGCCGCAGCCTCATGGCGCGACGGGCACAACCGTCACCTTGGGGTTGGGTGCCATGCCAAACATCTCAGGCGCATACAGAGCCTCGACGCGGGTCGATGGCAGCGCAAACTCACCCGTGTTGTTGACCCGGTAGCTGTACTGCAGGCTCAGCTTGCCCTGCGGCAGGTAGCCGTAGTAGGCGCGGTAGCTCTCGAAGGAGCGTTCCTCAAACGCCTTCCAGCCCCAGCCGGTCGATTTCTCGCCCGCGGTGGACAGCGCCGAGTCCCGGCCCAGGCCGCTGCCCAGAATGGTGGCGCCGCCGGGGATCGGGTCGGTGATCGCCACCCAGGTCATGTTGGCGCTGGCGTTCACCTCCAGGGTCACGCGCAGCACATCGCCGCGTGTGTATTGGCCGGCAGGCAGGTTCTTGTTGGCCTGCTCCACCGCCACCACCGTCTTGCTGATGGTGTAACCCGCCGACAGCGGCTGCTTGAGCGGCACCGCCGCCTGCGACTGCACCGTCAGCCAGGGCTTGCCGCTGCCCTTTTGCTGCACCTTGAGGCTCTGGTTGCCACTGGCCCAGGGCAGGTCGATCGTGTTGTTCAGCCATTGCGCCACCTGCTCGGTCGGGCCGGGCATGCGCTTGCCGCCCTGCGCCAGCAGTTCGATGGCATCTTGCGCCTTGGTCACGCGGCTCCAATCCACCGTGCCGGACTTGCCGGCCATGCTCGCCTCGGTCGTGCCGGTCACCGGGATGGACTCATAGGTGCGCGAGAAGCGCTCCAGCGCCAGCGCGCCCCAGAGGTTGGCCGTGGTCGTCGTCCAGGCACCGCTCTTTTGGCGGCCAATAAAACTGCTGGCCAAGCGCGGCATGTCGTCCTTCCAGGCCGGGTCGTCCATCACCACCAGCAGGAAGCGCGCCAAGGTGGTGTCGCCGTTTTGCATCAACCACCACCAGTAGTCGTTGTTCTCGTTGGCAAACAGCACCTTGGTGCCCTGGTAGCTCAGGCGCGCACGCAGGATCTGGCTGGCCTCCTCCATCAGCTTGCTGCGGTTGGGCGCATCCTTCATGTGGCCGAGGATGGACAGCCAATCCACCACGGTCTGGGTGGGCCAGTCGTTGGGCGAAATCTGGATGCTGGTCAGCATGCGCGGCTGGGCCTTGCCATACAGCGCCAAGGCGTTGATGGCGGCCAGCTTGCGCACTTCCAGGTCAGAACGCGGGCTCCAGAACTTGCGCTCGATGCGGCCATCGATGAAGCGGGCCAGCGCGTCTTGCATGCGGCCCAGCGGTGCTGGGGGAATCGCAAAGGCCGGGTCAATGCGCTTCATCTCGAAAGCGGCCTGCAGCAGGTGGGCGGTCAGCGCATCGCTGCCGGTGTTGCTGCTGCCCGCTTGCGGCGGGAAGTAGTTGGCCAGGCCGTCGCCATCCAGGTAAGTGGGCAGGCGCTCCATCGTGCTCTTCCACAGCGCTGCGTCGTGCATGCCAATGGATTTGCTGGTGGTCTGCTCCAGGCAAGCGTAGGGGTAGGCACGCCACCAGTCACGCACACCCGGCAGGCCTTCTGCCAGGCGCGGCACCAGCGACAGCTTGAGGCCGCCCCGACCCGGCAAGGCATCAGCCGGTGCGCTGACTGGCATGTCCAGGCTGCCGTCGAGCTGCACCAGGGTGGCCTGCAAGGTCTCCACCGCAACCGCAGGCACCACCCGCTGGCTGACCTTGAGCGCATCGGCCGCATCGCCCTGCTTGTCCTTGGCGCTGATCTCCCAGAGCAGCTCGCCCTGGCGGCTTTGCGACATGTCGACTGGCGCCGTCACGCTCCAGCTCACGGTGCGGGCCTCGTTGGCCGCCACTTCCACGGTCTGCGGCTCCAGCTGCAGCAAGGTCGCCTTGGGGGTGACCAGCACCTGCATGGGCTTGCTGGTGGTGTTGCGCAGGGTGACCTGCGCGTCATAGCGGTCGCCATCGCGCACCAGCGGCGGCAGGCCGCTGATGATCTGCAGCTCCTGCGAGGTGCGGATCTGCGTGCTGCCGGTACCAAACAGCTCCAGGCCGCTCTCGGCCACGGCCACGATCTTGAAGCTGGTCAGCGCATCGTTGAGCGGCACATCGACCTCGGCGCGGCCGTTCGCATCCAGCACCACATTGGGCTGCCACAGCAGCAGGGTATCGAGCAGCTCGCGGGTCTGGCCATTGCCACCGCCGCCGCCCGCTGCCACGGCCTTGCGCCCATAGTGGCGCCGGCCGATGATTTCCATCTGCGCGGTCGACGTTTCCACACCCCAGGACCGCTTTTGGTACATGGCTTCGAGCAGCGCCCAGGTGTCATTGCTCTTGAGCTCCAGCAAGGCCTGGTCCACGGCCGCCACCGACACGGCCGCGCCCGCAGCCGGCTTGCCGTTGGGCAGCTTGGCTTCGATGGTGACCTTGGCGGTATTGCGGATGCGGTAGCTTTCCTTGTCGCTCTTGACGGTCACGGCCAGCTGGCGGTCGGCAATGCCCACGCGTATTTCGGCCGCGCCCAGGCGGTAGGCGGGCTTGGACAGGTCCACCAAGGCGGTGGGTGCCACATACTCTTTGCCCTCGTACCAGAACGAGGTCCACCATTCACGCGGCGACTTGAAGCCCCAGGTGAAGAAGCTGTACCAGGGCACCTCGCGCAGGCGGCCGCGCAGGGCCATCACGCTGACGTAGACATTCGGTCCCCAGCCCTCCTGCACCTTCAGATGCACCGTGGGGTCATCGCCGCGCAGGGTGATGACCTGGCTGTACAGCACGCCTTCGCGCTCCACCGTCACCAGCGCCGTCGCTTCGCGGAAGGGCATGCGCACCTGGAAGCGGGCGGTATCCCCCACCTTGTAGGATTTTTTCTCCGGCAGCAGGTCCATGCGGTCGTTGTCCTCGCCGCCAAACCACAGCTCGCCTTGCTTGGTCACCCAGACCGAGGTCGCCGCCTTGGAGCTGCGGTTCTTGTCATCGGTGGCTTCAGCAATCAGCTCCGTCTCGCCGCCTTCGCTCAGCTGGGTGCTGCAGGCGAGCAGGCCCTTGGCATCGCTCTTGCCGCTGCAGACCACCCCCAGGTCCTTGTAGCTCTCATGGTTTTCGTAGCTGTAAAAGCCGCCCACCATGCGCTTGCGCGTGGAGGTAACGATACGCGCCACGGCCCGCACCTGCAGCTTGACACCAGAGACCGGCTTGCCCGAAGGCGTCAGCGACAGCGCCTGGAAGCTGAGCTTCTTGTCGGTGGAGGCCCAGTTCTCGGCCTTGATGCCGGCGACCACCGAGGCGGGCCAGATCACGCTGTGGTGGCTGATGGTCTGCACCTCGCCATTGGGGTCGGAAAAGCTCGCCTCCAGCAGCAGATCCTGCGGTGCCACCGAGCTGGGTACCTGCTCAATCACCACCTTGCCCACGCCATTGGTATCCAGGGTCAGGGCCAGCTTGTCGGCAATCACGCGGCGGTCGTTGCTGTAGTCCTCGCCGTCGTTGCCTGCATCGGGCAGCTTGCGGCTGAGGTAGGGTCGGCCGAAGGAGAAGGTGTCGTAGTCGTCAAAGCTCACCGCATGCGACTGGATGGCCGCCGATACCTTGACCGCTTCCTTCGCCGCTGCGCCACCGGAGAGGTAAGACAGCTGCACCTGGGCGCCCAGTTTCTCAGGCTGCACAATCGGTGCGGGCAGATCAGGCGTCACACTGCCCTTGAACACCGGCAAGCGGTACTCTTCCACCCGGAACGAGGTGGTCTGCATCTCGGCAGTGCCCCATTTGCCTTTGCCGCCCTTGAGGGTGACGCTGTAGGTGCCCAGCTTGGCGGATTTGGGAATCTTGAACTCCGAGACCGCCGACAGGCCTTGGCCCGGACGGCTCCAGCTGATGGGCAGCACAAATTCATCGTTGCTGCCTTGGTGGGTGACCAGCACCTGGTCGGGCAGCTGCTCTTTCGTGGGCAGCCCCAGGCCGCCCATGGTCTGGGCACGGATCAGGTGCTTCATGGACACCGTCTCGCCAGCGCGCAGCAAGCTGCGGTCCAGCACTGTGTGGGCCACCAAGTCCTGCTGCGGGCTGCTGTCGGTCTCCAGATTGAAGCGCCAGCTCTCGATGCCCCGCTGCCAGTCGCTCCAGACAAAGGCCATGTCAGCCTTGCCATCGACCGTGGCGCGGGCACTGACAAAGTAGGCCGAGCTTGTGTCGCTCTCAACGCTTGAATTGCAGCGCACCGATGTTTGGGTGTCCAGCTTGTCAAAGCGCGCAACCCCGTCCTTGTCGGTGGTGGCCTGCACCAGGGTCTTGCCATCGCAGGTGGAGACACGCACCTGCGCATTGGCCACCGGCTTGCCCTTGTCCAGGCTGGTCACCCAGGCCATGGCGTTTTCACGCCCGAGTTTGAAGTGCACACCCAGATTGGTCACCAGCGCAGAGCTGCGCACATACATCACCCGGCGGCTGCTGTCGTAGTCGCTGTTGAGCAGCGCATCGCCCAACATCGGCGAGGCGATTTCGACCACATGGAAACCAGTCTCCAGCGGAATGCCTACAACTTCGAAAGGGCGTGGGTCCTTGCTGTCGGTCTTGGGCAGGGCCAGCTTCTTGCTACTGGCCTGGCCTTCGAGCAGCGAGAGCATGCGCGTCTCCACGTTGTGCTTGTCACCATCGGGCAGCACATTGGGCAGCAGGCTCTTGCTGTCCAGCGCGGCCTGCTTGCGGCTGACCTGCCAGTTGTCATAGCGCTGCAGCTTGCGGTACCAGCGGATGATGTCGGCATCGCTTTGCAGCTGCAAGGTCGATACAGTGCCTTTGTCTTCGATCGCCAGGCCACTGATCTGCAGATCCTGCTCCACATTGCGCAGGGTCACTGGGAACATGGCCGGCCCCTTGTCACCCTCGGCAAAACGCTCAACCACGCCAAACGGCGCGGCAGCAAACTTGGCCAGCGGCGGCATCAGGCCCGCCTGCACCTGGAGTGGGAACAGGTTGGCATTGGCCAGGGGCCGGTCGGCCTCATCCTTGAAGCCCGCTGGCAACACAATGCGCATGGCCTCTTTCTCAGCAAACGGCGGCGCAAACTGCAGCCGGCTGACTTCGCTGGCATCCGCGTCATCGGGGAAGCTCGGTTTGAGCTTGCCTTTGGAGGTCTCCAGGATGATGCTCTCGGCCAGCTTGCGGTTCACCGGTGCGCTGAAAAACAGGTTCAGTGGGCGAATCGGCAGGCAACCGGCCTGCGCATTGGCGCGCTCGCAGCTGAACTCAGCCGTAAAGGGCGGGCGTACCTGGAAATCAAAGCGGCGTTCACGGCTTTGCTTGACGCCGTTGTCCGTACTCACCCCGGCCCCCACCACCAAGCTCATCTGGGCACCTTCGGGCAGCGCCCGCTGGCACTGCAAGGCCACATGGCGGCGCGGCTTTTGCTGCAGCACATCGCGGCCAAACTGGCTTTGCATGAAGCCGTCCGATTCCGAGGCGCTCAAAATGCGCACCGGAATGCGCTCGCCAATGCCCTTGACCGTGCACCAGGTGCTGTCCTGCACCGTGGAGCTCACCACATCGGCATTGAACTGCAGGCCAAAGAACTGGCGACTGTCGATTTCTTCGTAGCTGCTGGGTGCCATGCGCGTCACCGACGGGCCGCCAGTGCCAAAGCGGTACTGGGCGGCGCCTTTGACTGGCTCTCCGGCCGCATCCTTGAGGCTGGCAAGCTTGTCGACCGTGCAACGCACACCGGGTGGCAGGTCATCGGCCAGGTCAAAGACCCACTCCCGGGGCCCCGTCCAGCGGCCCGTGCCCTGGCTCAAGGCCTGTTTGTTGTCGCAGTCCACCTTGACGGGGGCTGGGGCGCGCAGGTCGCCCATCGGCACCACGGCCGCATCAAACTTGACCACGATCTGCCGCACCCGGGCCACCTCGCCCTGCGGTGACACCGATGTGATGGTTGTGGCATGGGCCGACAGACCGAGCGCAGCCCAGCCTGCGCCGACCAGCCAGCGTTGTAATGTTGTATTCACGGAGCTCTCCCCTAGGATGGTGAGAGCGTACCAAAATTAGCCTGCGCCAGTGTTGGCTGACTGCCTAGGGCAGCCGGGTGTTTCATTTGGCAACAAGATGAGCCTATTTATTGGGCTTGTCGCTTGCCAGGGCTCGGCGCAGGGTCTGCACCGCTATAGGCACGCCGCCCAGGCCCTCATTGGGGCTGGAAGCCGCTGTCGCGAATAATGCGGCTCCAGACGGCCGAGTAGGCACGCTCGCGTGCCAGCAGTTGCTCAGGCGTCATATAGCCCACACTCAGGCCCATGCCCACCAGTTGCGCATGCACATCAGGGGCAGCCACCGCCTTGGCCACGGCCTGCGATACCGCCTGCACCATCTCGGGCGGCGTGCTGGCGGCGGCGTACATGCCGTAGTACGGCATATCTTCCAGCCCGGGCAGGCCCAGCTCGCTGAAGGTGGGTACATCGGGCAAGGCCTGCTGGCGCTTGCCGCCCAACACGGCCAGCACGCGGATCTTGCCGGCCTTGTGGCTTTCGATGAAATCCTGCACCGAGCCAATGCCGGCAGGAATCTGGTTGCCCATCATGTCGGCCAGCATGGGCGCGCTGCCCCGGTAGGGCACGGCAACCAAATCGGACTTGAAGCGCTGGTTGAGCACGCGCACCAGAAACTCCGGGGTCGATGCCGGCGCAGGGATGCCCACCGCGCTTTTGCCGCCCTGCTTTTTGATCCACTGCAGATAGGCCTCGAAGCTACGCACGCCCAAGCCGTCGGAGACGGCAATCGCATTGACAAAGCTGGCAAAGCCTGCGACCGGCACAAAGTCCGCATGCGGGTCAAACCCCGGGTTCTTGACGACCTGGGGCAGGATGGAGATGGTGTGGTCGTGGGTGACAAAAAAGGTGGCGCCATCGGCCGGCGAGGCCTTCAGAATCTGGGCCGCAATCTGGCCGCCCGCGCCAGGCTTGTTCTCCACCACCACCGAGGTGCCCAGGCTGTCCTTCATCTTTTCGGCCAGCAGGCGCGCGATCACATCGGTGCCGCCGCCCGGCGGAAAGCCCACCAGCAGCCGCACCGGCTTGCCCTTGTTGTAGCCCGCCGCCCAGCTGGGTACTGCCAGGCTCCCGGCCGCAACGGCGGCCAGCAGTTGTTGGGAGAAATGGCGGCGGCGCAAGGACATGCTTAGCTTTCAGGAATCAAGAAGAACCGTTCAGGCAAGGCTTATGCCAGACGCACGCGGTGCTTGGCCAGCTGGGCACGCACCTGCACAGGCGCCGTGCCGCCCAGGGTGTTGCGCGCGTTCAGCGAGCCTTCCAGGCTCAGCGCCTCGAACACGTCGGCTTCGATGTTGGGGTTGAAGGCCTGCAGCTCGGCCAGTGGCAGCTCGGTCAGGTCCACGCCCTTTTGCGTGGCCAGCTTGACGGCATGCGCCACGGTCTCGTGCGCATCGCGGAAAGGCAGGCCCTTCTTGACCAAGTAATCGGCCAGGTCGGTCGCAGTGGCATAGCCCTTGAGCGCAGCGGCGCGCATATTGTCGGCGTTGACGGTGATACCGCCTTCCTTGGCGCCAGTCGCTGGGTTCACCTGGCCGCCAATCATCTCGGCGAAGATGCGCAAGGTGTCCTTCAAGGTATCCACGGTGTCGAACAGCGGCTCCTTGTCTTCCTGGTTGTCCTTGTTGTAGGCCAGGGGTTGGCCCTTCATCAGGGTGATCAGGCCCATCAGGTGGCCCACCACGCGGCCGGTCTTGCCGCGCGCCAGCTCGGGCACATCGGGGTTCTTCTTCTGCGGCATGATCGACGAGCCGGTGGTGAAGCGGTCGGCAATGCGCACAAAGCCAAAGTTCTGGCTCATCCAGATGATCAGCTCTTCGGACAGGCGGCTGATGTGCACCATGCACAGCGAGGCCGCTGCGGTGAATTCAATGGCGAAATCACGGTCGCTGACGCCGTCCAGCGAGTTCTGCGAAACACCTTCCATGCCCAGGGTCTGGGCCACACGCTCGCGGTCCAGCGGGTAAGTGGTGCCGGCCAGGGCGGCAGAGCCCAGGGGCAGCACATTGACGCGCTTGCGCACATCGAGCATGCGCTCGGCATCGCGCTTGAACATTTCCACATAGGCCAGCAGGTGGTGGGCAAAGCTCACCGGCTGGGCCACCTGCAGGTGGGTAAAGCCCGGCAGGATCACCTCGACATTCTTTTCCGCCACTTCTACCAGGGACAGCTGCAGCTCGCCGAGCAGGCCTTCGATCAGGTCGATCTCACCGCGCAGCCACAGGCGCACATCGGTGGCGACCTGGTCATTGCGGCTGCGGCCCGTGTGCAGGCGCTTGCCGGCATCGCCCACCAGCTGGGTCAGGCGCGCCTCGATGTTCAGGTGCACGTCTTCCAGGTCCAGCTTCCACTCAAAGCTGCCCGCTTCAATCTCCGAGGTGATTTGCGCCATGCCCTGCTCGATGGAGGCCAGGTCCTGCGCGCCGATGATCTTCTGGGCGCAGAGCATTTGTGCATGGGCCAGGCTGCCCTGGATGTCGGCCTGCCACAGGCGCTTGTCAAAAAACACGCTGGAGGTATAGCGCTTGACCAGATCGCTCATGGGTTCGGAGAACAGCGCCGACCAGGCTTCGGACTTGGAATCGAGCTGGTTGTGCGAAGGAGACGAAGCTTGTGGTGTAGACATGAAGGTCGCAATATTCGGGTTAAGCTGCCAGTTGCGCTGCGGAAACACAGCCCCCGGTGCTGTGCCTGTGGCCCGCCAAAGCCCTGGGCGAAAAACCAGGATTTTATCGACCCTGCACGACCATGCCAGCAACATCAACTAATCCTGCCCCGCGCGAAGCCATCGTCGGCACGGCCTATGTGTTTGATGCCTGCACGGCCAGCGTGATCGGCCGCACGGTGGCCCTGGTCGAAACCGTGGTGGCCATTGCCGCCGCTTTTGGCGCCAGCAGCGCGGTGGATTGGTTTTTCCGGCTGGCCCTGCTCACCGCCGTGGTGCTGCCCGCCAGCCTGCTGTGGCTGGTGCTGGCCTGCCAGCAAAAAAAGCTGCTGCAGCGCTGCAGCACCCGCGTGCAGTACCTGGCGGGTGCTGCACTGGGCATCGTCTGTGGCCTGCTGGCCGCCCTGCTCTACCAATGGGCCACGATGGCGGCCGAGACCGCCTGGCTGGCCAGCGCTGCGGCCGGCGGCTTTTTGGCGGCCATGGTGGTGGTAGGCCTGCAATGGCGCGCCCAGGCCCGCACGCCTGCGGCCACCACCGCACGCCTGGCCGAGCTGCAGGCGCGCATCCGGCCGCATTTCCTCTTCAATGCGCTCAACAGCGCCATTGCGCTGGTGCAAGACCACCCGCAAAAAGCCGAAGCCATGCTCGAAGACCTGAGCGACCTGTTCCGCCATGCACTGACCGAAAAGCGCGAGGCCTCGACCCTGGCCGAAGAGGTGATGCTGGCGCGGCGCTACCTGTCGATCGAGCAGATCCGCTTTGACGACCGCATGGCCGTGCGCTGGAACCTGGATTCGCGCGCCGACACGGCCACCGTGCCGCCGCTGTTCTTGCAGCCCTTGGTGGAGAACGCGGTCAAGCACGGCATCGAGCCCAGCCATGGCCATGGCCGCATCAGCATTGCCACGCGGCGCCGGGGCAACATGGTGCAGATCCAGATCATCAACACCACCCCACGCCCTTTCAGCAGCCCCCAGCCCGAGCGGCGCGTCGGCACGGGCACGGCGGTGCTGAATGTCAAAAAACGCCTGCGCCTGCTCTACGACCTGGAGTACGACTTCAAGGCCAGCAGCAAGGACGGCATTTACATGGTGCGCATCAGCATTCCGGCTTGAGCGGGCGCAAATACACGACGGCCGGTGTTGGCAGGCAAGCCCCGGCTCCGCTAGCATAGGCGCCCATGCGAGTATTGATTGTGGATGATGAAGCCTTGGCCAGAAGCCGCCTGCGGCGCTTGCTGGTCGAGATGACGCCTGCGCCCAGCGCCGTGCATGAGGCCGCCAATGTGCCCGAGGCCTTGCGTGCGCTTGCCAGCGCGGCGGAGCTGGGCCAGGCCTTTGATGTGCTGCTGCTCGACATCCACATGCCCGGGCCCAGCGGCATGGACATGGCGCGCCAGTTGCAGGCCTTGCAGCCCGGCCCCGCTGTGGTGTTTGTCACCGCCCACCCCGAGCATGCGCTGAGCGCCTTTGAAGTCAATGCCGCAGACTACCTGACCAAGCCCGTGCGGCGCGAGCGGCTGGCCGCAGCACTGCACAAGGTGCGCTTGGTGGCCCAGGCCCGCGCCTTACAAAGCGCTCCCAGCCCGGCTGAGGCAGACCCTGATGCCGACACCTTGCTGATCACCGACCGGGGCCGTACCGAGCGGGTGCGCCTGGCCGAGGTGCTGTATTTCAAATCCGAGCTGAAATATGTGACGGTGCGCACCGCCACGCATGAATACCTGTGGTCCGGCAGCCTCAACGACCTGGAGGCACGCTTTGCCAAGCGCTACCTGCGCGTGCATCGCAATGCCCTGGTGGCGCCTGCTGCCATACGCTGCCTGGAAAAAGCCTACGACATCGACGACAGCGACGGCTGGCAGTTGCGCCTGTTTGGTATCGGGGATGTGTTGCTGGTATCGCGCCGCCAGCTGCCCGTGGTGCGGGCCTTGCTGGCCAACAAGGGCGGCCTGCGCACCGGCGATTGACCAGGCGCCGCTGCAGGCCTGGTGCCCCTGGCCCGCTCAGTGCTTGTGGCCGTCGTGGTCCCCATGGCCTTCATGCTGCTCGCTGCCTTCATGGGCATGGACATGCTCATGGTCGCCATGCGCCCAGGTGCTGACGGCACTGACCACGATCATGCCCACCGCCAGCCAGACCACCTGCTGCACAGTTTGCCTGGCCGTCAGCTGGCGCTGCAGCTGCGGGATCAGATCGGCCAGCGCCACGTAGATAAAGCTGCTCGATGCAATGGCCAGAAAATACGGCAGAAATGCAGCCAGCGAGCTGACCAGAAAATAGCCCACCACGCCGCCTAGCGCAGTTACTGCGCCCGCCAGCGACAGCTTGAGCAACGCGACCTTGCTTTGGCTGCGGCTGCCATTGCCTGACAGCACGACCAGGTCACCCATGTGGTGGGGCACCTCATGGGCCAGCACCGATATCGCCGCCACAATGCCCAGCCACATATCGGCCATGAAGGCCGAGGCAATCAGGATGCCATCGCCAAAGCAGTGCACGCTGTCGCCGGTCAGCAGTGACCAGCGGCCTGCGTTATTGGTGTGCGTGTGGTGGTGGTCGTGCCCATGGCCATGCGCCGCATCGGCATGGCCGTCATGCGCGTGGCCGCGCTCTTCGGGCAAAGCGTGGCGGTGCTCATGGCCGTGGTGCCAGAGCTCGGCCTTGTCCAGCAAAAAGAAGAACACCAGGCCCAGCAGCAGCACCACAAACAGCGCCTTGGGGTTGATGTGGCTTTCAAAAGCCTCGGGCAGCAAATGCACAAAGGCCGTGGCCAGCAGCGCGCCAGCGGCCAGGCTCAGCAGGTGCTGCGCACCAAAGCGGCTGCCCTGGCTGCCAATGCCCGTGCGCATCAGCACCGCAGCCACCCATACGCTGCCCAAACCGGCGGCCAAAGTCGCCAGCACAATCGCTATCAAAGTCATGAAACCATCCTTCAGCAGGGGCCAGGCTTAACCGATACGCCTGCTTCTACACGGGCCTGCGTACTGCAGATCTGCGCAGCCGCCAGGCACCACTGCCCCCTCAAACATGCCGCGCATAGTAGCACTTGTTGCAACGCAGTTGCATTAACCACCCCAAATCCTGTGGGCGCTGCAGGGCTTGGGGCGTCGGCGTCAGTGGGCTTTTTCCCAGTTGGGGCCAAAGCCGATTTCTGCCAGCAAAGGCACCTTCAGATCGGCCACCCCGGCCATGATGGCAGGGATCTCGCTGCGCACCCAGTCTTGCTCGGCCGCGGGCAGCTCGAACACCAGTTCATCGTGCACCTGCATGATGACCAGCACATCGGGCTTTTCCGCGTCGAGCTTGGCTTGCACGGCCACCATGGCCTTTTTGATCAGGTCCGCCGCGGTGCCCTGCATGGGCGCGTTGATGGCGGCGCGCTCGGCCGCTTTCTTGCGTGGGCCGTTGCCGCCATTGATCTCGGGCAGCACCAGGCGGCGGCCAAACACGGTTTCGACATAGCCCTGCGTATGGGCCAGCTCCACGGTTTGCTCCATGTAGCGCTTGACGCCGGGGTAGCGCTGGAAGTACTTGTCGATATAGGCGGCCGCTGCCTTGGTCTCGATGCCCAGGTTCTTGGCCAGGCCAAAGCTGCTCATGCCGTAGATCAGACCGAAGTTGATGACCTTGGCATAGCGGCGCTGCTCGCTGCTGACCTGGTCCACGGTCACGCCAAACACCTCGGCGGCGGTGGCGCGGTGCACATCCAGCCCATCGCGGAAGGCGTTGAGCAGCGCTTCATCCCCTGACAGATGCGCCATGATGCGCAGCTCGATCTGCGAATAGTCTGCGCTGGCAATCAGCTTGCCCTCGGGCGCGACAAAGGCTTCGCGGATGCGTCGGCCCTCGGCGGTGCGCACGGGGATGTTCTGCAGGTTGGGGTCGTTGCTGGACAAGCGGCCTGTGACGGCCACCGCCTGCGCGTAGTGGGTATGCACCCGCCCATCGCTGGGCAAGGCCATCTGCGCGAGCTTGTCGGTGTAGGTACCTTTGAGCTTGGACAGCGAGCGGTGCTCCAGGATCTTGGCCGGCAGTGGGTAGTCCTCAGCCAGTTTTTCCAGCACTTCTTCATCGGTACTGCGCGCACCGGTGGCGGTTTTCTTCACCACCGGCAGGCCCAGCTTGTCAAAAAAGATCTCGCCGAGCTGCTTGGGGCTGCTCAGGTTGAACTGCTGGCCAGCGATCTCATAGGCCTCGGCCTCCAGCGCCAGAATGCGGCGACCCAGGTCATTGCTCTGGCGGGCCAGCTCGGGCGCATCAATGCGCACGCCATTGCGCTCGATGCGGAACAGTGCCTCGCTGGTCTGCATCTCCAGCGCATAGATGTGCGCGAGTCCAGCGTTGGCCTCGATGCGCGGCCACAGCACGCGGTGCACGTCCAGGGTCTGATCGGAATCCTCACAGCTATAGGCCGCCGCCTTGTCCACCGGCACCTGGGCAAAAGGAATCTGGCCTTTGCCCTTGCCGCAGAGGTCTTCGTAGCTGATGCCCGTGCGGCCGGTGTGGCGCAGCGCCAGGCTGCCCAGGTTGTGGGGGCGGTCAGCCTCCAGCACATAGGACTGCAGCATGGTGTCATGCGCATAGCCCTGCACGCGGATGCCGTGGTTGGCCAGCACATGCTGGTCGTACTTGACGTGCTGGCCCAGCTTCTTTTTGCTGGCGTCTTCCAGCCAGGGCTTGAGCTTGGCCAGCACCATGTCCATCGGCAACTGCTCGGGCACATCCAGGCCCTCGTGGCGCAGCGGGATGTAGGCCGCCTCGCCCACCTGCACGCTGAAGGAGATGCCGACGATGCGGGCCTGCATTTCGTCGAGCGAATCGGTTTCGGTGTCCAGCGCCGTCAGCTCGGCCGCCTGGAGCTTGAGCAGCCAGGCGTCAAGATCGGTCTCGGTCAGGATGGTGTGGTAGACCACATCACGCTGCTGGGCCACGATGGCGACTTCGGTCGCCGCTGCATCGTCACTGTCAAACAGGCCCGCCTGGCCGGCCGGGCTGCCGGCTGCTGCCTTGCTGACCGCAGGGGCTGCCGCCGCCGATCCCAGCGACCGGGCCAGGCCCTTGAAGCCATATTGCTCATAAAACGGCACCAGCCCCGTGGCATCGGGCTCGCCCAAGGTCACGGCATCCAGTGCGGGCAGGCCCTGGATGTAGTCGTCCAGCGCGCAGTCGGTCTTCATCGTCACCAGCTGGCGGCTGAGCGCCAACTGGCCGCTGGCGATGGCATCGCGCAGGTTCTGGCCGGCAACGCCCTTGATCGTATCGGCTTTGGCGATCAACTGGTCGAGCGAGCCGTGCTCTTCCAGCCACTTGGCAGCGGTCTTGGGGCCCACCTTGCTGACGCCGGGCACGTTGTCCACCGTATCGCCCACGAGGGCCTGGTACTCCACCATCTGCGACGGCGGCACGCCAAACTCGGCCGTGACCCCGGCGACATCGCGGCGCTTGCCGTTCATGGTGTCGATGATGGTCACATGCTCGTTCACCAGCTGGCTCAAATCCTTGTCGCCGCTGGAGACGATGACCTGGATGCCCTGCGCGGCGGCCATCTGCGCCAGGGTGGCGATCACGTCGTCGGCCTCGACGCCGGGCACGGCCAGGATCTTCCAGCCCAGCAGCTGTACCACCTCATGGATCGGGGCAATCTGCGAGCGCAGGTCGTCGGGCATGGGCGAACGGGTGGCCTTGTACTCGGTGTAGAGCGCGTCGCGGAAGGTCGGGCCGCTGGCGTCGAAAACACAGACCGCGTACTCAGCCTGTATGTCTTTGCGCAAGGCCTGCATCATATTGATCATGCCCCGGATGGCTCCGGTAGCCGGACTGGCAGAGTCGCCGGGAACCGCACGGAGGTCGGGCATGGCATGGTAGGCACGGTACAGATAGCTGGAACCGTCCACCAGCACTAAAGTAGGAGGATTACGCATATTGACATTGTGCCCGGTACGCAAACACCGGGCGACAACTTACAATCGATCCATGCGCGCAATCACCACTTCTTTTATCGCCCAGGCCCTGGCACTGGTGCTGGCAGCCCCTGCGCTGGCCCAGCAAACCGCAGCTCCGGCTGAGCAGCCTGCGGCCCCTGCCGACGCGGCGCCCGCCAACGACAAGTACAACCAGAAGGCCGAGTACATTCGCGTGGAAGACGCTGGCAGCCGGATCGATGAGGTGCGTATTGGCGGCCAGACCCAAAGCATCCATGTGCAACCCAAGGTGGGCAATATGCCGGCCTATGAGGTCAAGCCCACCGATGGCGCACGCAGCCGCCCTGATGGTTTTGGCGAGACCCAGAACAAGAAGCGCGTCTGGAACATCGGCAATTTCTGATCCAGATACCACAGCAATTAGCCTGTACTCACGCAGGCTTGCGATAATCGCGCCTTTGCTCCCGCCAGCATGCGGGCCAGGCCAGCCACTGAGGCTGGCCTTGTTTTTGTAGTGACGATATACATCCATGGCTGTTTTCACCGAAGTTTCCGACAAGGCTGCCAAAGCCTTGCTCAAACGCGTCCCGCTGGGCGATTTCGTCTCCTTGCGCGGTATTGAAGGCGGTATTGAAAACACCAATTACTTCCTGACCACCAGCCAGGGCGAGTATGTATTGACCCTGTTTGAGCGCCTGCGCGCCGACCAGCTGCCTTTCTACCTGTACCTGATGAAGCACTTGGCCAAGGCCGGCGTGCCCGTGCCCGAGCCCCAGGCCGATGGCAAGACCGGCGACATCCTGCTGCAGGTCGAAGGCAAGCCCGCTGCCATCGTCGGCAAGCTGCCCGGCAAGAGCCAGCTGGCACCCCAAGCCGCACATTGCGAATCGCTGGGCCAGGTACTGGCCAAGATGCACCAGGCAGCGCTCGACTACCCGCGCCAGCAGCCCAACCTGCGTGGTCTGCCATGGTGGAACGAGACGGTGCCGGTGGTGCTGCCCTATCTGGATACCGCCACTGCCGAGCTGCTGCGCAGCGAGCTGGCCTACCAAAACCATGTCGCGCAAAGCTCGGCCTATACCGCGCTGCCGCGTGGCCCGGTGCATGCCGACCTGTTCCGCGACAACGCCATGTTCGAGGGCGAAACGCTGACGGGCATCTTCGACTTCTATTTTGCCGGTGTCGATACCTGGCTGTTCGATATTGCCGTGGTCATCAACGACTGGTGCATCGACCTGGCCACGGGCGCCATCGACAAGGCCCGCGCCGACGCGCTGCTGGCCGCCTACCAGGCGGTGCGCCCGCTGCAGGCCTGCGAGCGCGAGCTGCTCAATGCCATGCTGCGCGCAGGCGCGCTGCGCTTTTGGATCTCGCGGCTCTGGGATTTCTACCTGCCGCGCGAAGCCTCGCTGCTCAAGCCCCACGATCCCACCCATTTCGAGCGGGTGCTGCGCGAGCGCCTGGCCACGCCCTACCAGCTGCGCTGAAGCGGCAGGCAGCGGCTGCCGGCCAGACCATGCCCACATAGGCGCCTGCCCCATGGGCGCATGGGTTACAGTGCGCCATCCCCTTTGATTTTTTATCGTTGCAGCCCGCGCTGCAGCGCGCTGGTGCATGAAACTTCGTATCGCCACTGCCCGCCAGGGTGTGACCTGGGTGCAAGACGGCTTCAAAACCTTCAAGACACAGGCCCTGGCCCTGACCTCGCTGTTCTTTCTGTCAATGATGGTGATGTCCCTGATCGGGGCCATCCCGATTGCTGGCACCTTTATCGCGCTGGCCTTGCTACCGGTCTCCACCTTGTGCATGATGATTGGCGCCGCCTTGGCCACGCAGGGCACGCGCCCCAGCCTGCCGGTGGTGCTGGCTGCGCTGCGGGTGGACAAGGAACGCCGCAATGCCTTTGTTGTGCTGGGCGTCTTCTATGCGCTGTCGTTCTTGCTGGTGCTGGGCTTTTCGGCGTTGTTTGACGGCGGCCAGTTCGCCCGCCTCAACCTGATGGGCGGCGAGATCACCCGCGAAATCGTCGAGCAGCCCGCCTTCCAGCAGGCCATGTTCGCGACCATGCTGCTCTACATTCCGCTGTCCTTGCTGTTCTGGCATGCACCCGGCCTCATTTACTGGCACCGCGTGCCTGCCATCAAGGCCGTGTTCTTCAGCCTGATTGCCTGCAGCCGCAACATTGGCGCCTTCACCATGTTTGGCCTGGCCTGGATGGCCGTGGGCATTGGCTTTGGCATTGCGATGGCCTTGCTGTCGGCCTTGCTGGGCACCCTGCTCGGCGCCTGGGCGGCGGGGGCCATCGCCATTGCCGGCTCGCTGATGCTGGCCGCCATGTTTCTGACCTCGGTGGTGTTCAGCTTTCGCGATTGCTTTGAGGCACCCGAGCAGAGCGACAGCGTCGCACTCTGAACCTCATAACATCCCGCAAGCCCGGCCTGTTCCACACAGCCCGGGCTTTTTTATGCTTGCCACTTGGCCCGCTACCGCGGGCGCTGGCCTTTACACCACCGTCAGCTTGGCCACCGACAGCGCCAGCCACTTGGTGCCGTGGCGCGGAAAATTGACCTGGGCGCGGGCATCGTCGCCGCTGCCTTCAACGGCCAGCACCTTGCCCTCGCCAAACTTGTTGTGGAAGACATTGGCGCCCTTTTTGATGCCATGCGCAGGCTCGGCCTTTTGAGCCGGCACGGGGGTCTTGCCCCACATGCTGGGGGCCGCATCGCCATACCCACCACTGCTGGACGAACGGCCACCGCCGCCGCCATAGGCCAGGCTGCCCATGCCACTGCCAAAGCCCGAATGCTTGGGCGACAGCCATTTGAGCGCCTCTTCGGGCAGCTCATCCAAAAAGCGGCTGCGCACGTTGTAGCGCGTGGTGCCATGGAGCATGCGGGTCTGCGAGGTGCTCAGGTACAGGCGCTTGCGCGCCCGGGTGATGGCCACATACATCAGGCGGCGCTCTTCCTCCAGCCCGCCGGTGTCGGTCATCGCGTTCTCGTGCGGGAAAAGGCCTTCTTCCAGCCCGCCGATAAACACCACATCAAACTCCAGGCCCTTGCTGGCATGCACCGTCATCAGCTGCACGGCATCCTGACCGGCTTGCGCCTGGTTGTCACCGGCCTCTAGTGCGGCATGGGTCAAAAAGGCCACCAGCGGCGACAAGGTCTCGCCGGTGTCGGGGTTGACCATGGCCGGATTGGCGGCATCGGGCAGCGGGATATCGAGCGTTGGTGCATCCGGGTCCAGCCCCTGGCTCACAGGGCTTTGCCCGCTACCGGGCACGCCCATGGCCTGTTGCTCATCGAGCGGAATGGCCACGGCATCCTTGCCGAAGCCTTCCTGAGTGACAAAGCTCTCGGCCGCCGTGACCAGCTCACCGAGGTTGTCGATGCGGTCCGCGCCTTCTTTCTCGCTTTGGTAGTGCTCGATCAGGCCGCTCACCACCAGCATGCGCTCGATGGTCTCGCGCAAGGTCTTGCCCTGGGTTTCCTCGCGCAGCACATCGACCATGGCCACAAAGGACTGCAGCTTGGTGCCCGCCTTGCCAGCTACGGCGGTGACTGCGTCGTACAGCGAGCAACCAGCGGCCTGCGCGCCTTCCTGCAATTGCTCGGTGGTGCGGGCGCCGATGCCGCGCGGCGGAAAGTTGACCACCCGCATAAAGCTGGTGTCGTCATGCGGGTTCTCCAGCAGGCGCAGATAGGCCAGCGCATGCTTGATTTCCGCCCGCTCGAAAAAGCGCAGGCCGCCGTACACGCGGTAGGCGACGCCGGCATTGAACAGGCTGGTTTCCAGAATCCGGCTCTGGGCATTGCTGCGGTAGAGCACGGCGATCTCGCTGCGCGCTACGCCATCGCTTTTGACCAGGGACTTGATCTCCTCGACCATCCACTGCGCCTCGGCCATGTCGGTCGCGCTCTCAGACACGCGCACTGGCTCGCCCGGGCCCTGGTCGGTGCGCAGGTTCTTGCCCAGGCGGTTGCTGTTGTGGCTGATCAGCGCATTGGCGCTGTCGAGGATGTTGCTGTAGCTGCGGTAGTTCTGCTCCAGCTTGATCTGCTGGCGCACATCGAACTCACGCACAAAATCCTGCATATTGCCCACGCGCGCACCCCGGAAGGCATAGATGCTCTGGTCGTCATCGCCCACCGCAATCACACTGCTGTGCGACTGGAACTGGCCACCCACCATGTCGCCCGCCAGTTGTTTGAGCCAGAGGTACTGCAGGCGGTTGGTGTCCTGGAACTCATCGACCATCATGTGGCGAAAGCGGTGCTGGTAATGCTGGCGGATGGGCAGGTTGTCGCGCAGCAGCTCGTAGGAACGCAGCATCAGCTCGCCAAAATCCACCACGCCCTCACGCAGGCATTGCTCTTCATAGAGCTGGTACAGCTCCACCTTCTTGCGCTCGGCCATGTCACGCGCCTGCACGTCCGACGGGCGCAACCCCTCTTCCTTGCAGCCGCTGATGAAATACTGCAGCTGCTTGGGCGGCAGCGCTTCCTCATCGACCTGGAACTGCTTGCACAGCCGCTTGACCGCCGAGAGCTGGTCTTGCGTGTCCAGGATCTGGAACGCCTGGGGCAGGTTGGCGGATTTGTAATGCGCCCGCAGCATGCGGTTGCACAGACCGTGGAAGGTGCCAATCCACATGCCGCGCACGTTGATGGGCAGCATGGTGGACAGGCGGGTGAGCATTTCCTTGGCGGCCTTGTTGGTGAAGGTCACCGCCAAAATACCGCCGGGGGTGGCCCGGCCGGTCTGCAGCAACCAGGCGATGCGCGTGGTCAGCACCCGGGTCTTGCCCGAGCCGGCGCCGGCCAGAATCAGCGCATGGCCACCCTCCAAGGTGGCAGCAGCCAGCTGCTCGTCGTTGAGGCCATTGAGAAGCGGCAATTGCCCCGTGCTACCCGCGCCAGATGGCAGCGCAAACAAATCATTCGAATCCATGCCGCCATTGTAGGGAGATCAGCCAGAGGCAGCGTGCCCGCGCGCCAGCACTGCGCTGGCGCATACTGCAGCGGCTGCCAAGGCTTTTGCAAAGCCGGCGCATGCTGCTAGAATCAGTCACCGGGCCCAAGTTTCTTGTGACCCGGTTTTTTTGTGCCTGCAACAGCACCATCCAGGGCCTTCCGATGCGAAGTGCGCCTCGAAAAGCCGGTCTCCAAGCCAAGCGCCCCATCGCCGCGAAATAGTTTGCGGTGACCTTTCATGGAGCTTGGAATCAAATGGAAATCTTCGACTACGACAACATTCTTTTGCTGCCCCGCAAGTGCCGCGTGGAAAGCCGCTCGGAATGTGACGCCAGCGTCGTGCTCGGCAACCGCACCTTCCGCCTGCCGGTGGTGCCTGCCAACATGAAGACCGTGCTGGACGAGAAGATCTGCAAGTTTTTGGCGCAACACGGCTACTTCTATGTGATGCACCGCTTTGACATCGACAACCTGGCCTTCACCAAGGCCATGCAGTCGCAAGGCCTGTTCGCCTCGATCTCGCTGGGCGTCAAGCAAGCCGACTACGAAGTGGTCGACCGCTTTGTGGCCGACGACATCTGCCCCGAGTACATCACCATCGACATTGCCCATGGCCATGCCGACAGCGTGAAGAACATGATCGGCTACCTCAAAGAGAAGCTCCCTGAGGCCTTTGTGATCGCTGGCAACGTCGCCACCCCCGAGGCTGTCATCGACCTGGAAAACTGGGGCGCCGATGCGACCAAGGTGGGCGTGGGCCCGGGCAAGGTCTGCATCACCAAGCTCAAGACTGGTTTTGGCACCGGCGGCTGGCAGCTGTCGGCGCTCAAGTGGTGCGCGCGCGTGGCCACCAAGCCCATCATTGCCGACGGCGGCATCCGCAGCCATGGCGACATCGCCAAGAGCATCCGCTTTGGCGCCACGATGGTGATGATCGGCTCGCTGTTTGCCGGCCATGAAGAATCGCCCTGCAAGACGGTCGAGCTCGATGGCGAGCTGTTCAAGGAATACTACGGCTCGGCCAGCGACTTCAACAAAGGCGAGTACAAGCACGTCGAGGGCAAGCGCATCCTCGAACCCATCAAGGGCAAGCTGCAAGACACCTTGACCGAGATGGAACAGGATGTGCAGTCGTCCATCAGCTATGCAGGTGGCAAGCAGCTGATGGACATCCGCAAGGTGAACTATGTGATCCTGGGCGGCGACAATGCCGGCGAACATCTGCTGATGTAAGGCTTGCCTCGGGCAAGAACAGGCGGCCCGGCAGTGCCCGGGCCATTTTTGCCTCCAGCGCTGCAGGCCTGCCGGAAAAAACCAGGGTTGATATCGGTTTTTTTCCGAGCAAGCGTAAAAATTAGTGCATAATACAAGGCTTGCTGCAGCGCACTGCTGACAGCAAAATATGTGGGCTCTTAGCTCAGTTGGTAGAGCAGCGGACTCTTAATCCGTTGGTCGAGTG
>JAVWTB010000010.1:0-153691 GCA_036667955.1 Comamonas sp. | reverse complement strand
GCCCCATGCTGACCACCATCCACAACCTGCACTACTACCTGAACCTGATGCAGGAGGTGCGCCAGTCGCTGGAGGCCGGCAGCTTCAGCCAGTTCCGGGCGCAGTTCAAGACCGAGCGGGCGCGCGGCATCTAAGCCCCCATGGGCCCCGTTGCGATGGCAGGCGTGGGGGCCAGACACAGGGCTTGACAGCGCCTCGCTAAAGAACGAGGCGCTGCCAGCGCAGCCCGCACGGCGGCTGCAGGTGGCACATGCCCCAGGCAGCTGCGCGGCGCAGAGATGGCTTTTTCGCGATGCATGCACCTGCCAGCAAACTTTCTTAGCTCTCATTTTTGAAGCAACAGGAACTGGCAGAGCTTATATCTCTAGCAACACATAAGGCAGCCCTGCCCGCTGCACAGCGGCAGTCGCGCCCGCCAATGCGTGAGCGCCTTGCAGGGTCAGGCCCCGCCAGACAAGGCGAGCGGGTATATTTCGCACATCCTCCGACACCGCCATGCAGTCTGCATCGTCCGCCCCCCTCCTGGATCCGCCCCACTACGGCCGTTTGCTGATCTGCGCCAGCCTGGCCGTGTTTGCTGCGGCCATGGTGGGCATTTTGCTGCGGCCCATCGGCTACCTCTCGGTGTTCTGGCCGGCCAACCAGATCGCGCTGGTGCTGCTGGTGCGCTACCCGCGCCTGCTGCGGCCTCTGGGGCTGTTGGCCCTGTTTGCCAGTTTCGTCGCGGCCGATTTGCTGACCGGCACCTCGCTGCGGCTATCGGCTGGCTTCAGCACCGCCAACCTCTTTGGCGCCGTTTGCGGCTGGTTGATTTTGCGCCGGCAGTCCGAGCGCGATCTGCAGATGGAAGGCCAGTACTCCGCATTGCAGGTCTTCTTTGCCAGCGGCGTGGCGGCCTTGGCCTCAGCCTGCATTGGGGGCCCGGTCAGCGCCTGGGCCTTTGAGCTGTCGCTGATCCAGGGCCTGATGATGTGGTGGACAGGAGAGTGGATGAATGCCATGATCCTGCTGCCGTTTTTGCTGGCCCTGCCCTCCGCACGCAAAGCAGCGACAGGGCAGGAGCGCATGCCCTGGGCGCTGAAATTGCTGCCCGTGCTGGCGGTGGTCGGTCTGGAGATGACCAGCTACATGGTCGGCAACAAGGTCGGCTCCTTGGTGTTTTCGCTCCCAGCGCTGCTGTGGTGCGCGCTGTCCTACCGCATCCTGCCCACGGCCGTCATCACCATGGCGGTGTTCGTGACCAAGGTCATCGTGATCTCCAGCACCATGGGTTTTGTCCCTTCCAATTTTCTGGATGCGGCCACCTTTCGCCTGGGCATCACCATGCTGATTCTGGGCCCGCTGTCAGTGGCCGGTGCCCATGCGGCACGCACCGAGCTGCTGCACCGCATGCGCTACCAGGCCCACCATGACAGCCTGACCGATCTGCTTAGCCGCAATGGCTTTGTGCAGGCCAGCCATTCCTTGCTCAAGCGCCTGACCCATGAGGGCAGCTCAGCGGCCGTGCTGATGCTGGACCTGGACCATTTCAAACGCGTCAATGACAGCCATGGCCATGCCAGCGGCGACCGCCTGCTGCGCGATGTCAGCAGCGCGCTGGCCGAGTCCCTGCGCCCCCAGGACCTGCTGGGCCGCATCGGTGGCGAGGAATTTGCGGTGGTGCTGCCCAACATCAGCTTTCTGGATGCCACCACCATTGCCGAGCGCCTGTGCCAAACGGTGCGTAGCGGCCAGTTCCACACGGCGCACAACAAACCCTTGCAGGCCACGCTCAGCATCGGCCTGGCCTACAGCCAGACGCTCAAGGCCGGCGACAGCCTTGATGCCCTGCTGCGCGAAGCCGACCTGGCCCTGTACCAGGCCAAGGCCCGTGGCCGCGACTGCGCAGTCTGGACTGCGCCGCGCTAACGCAGCAGCACCGGCGCGGACGCCAGCCCGCTGCGCTGCATGAACTGCAAGGCAGAATCCACCGTGGCCGTTTCGATATGCCCGGCAAAGCGCTTTTCTGGCGGGTGGTCGTCAAAGGCGATATTGGCACGCGTCATGCGCCCACCCAGGCGCGTCATGGCGCCAATGCGCAAGTCGCTGGGCTGGTAGCCCTGCAGCTGCAACCAGGCCTGCGCCTGGCCTCGGTCATGCACGGTTTGCGGCGCCATGGCTTGGGCCAGGGTCTCCAAAGCCCACTGGTTGCTTTGCTGGTAACGCTGGCTCCAGGGGTAGGCCAGCATGCTGTAGCGCGCCTCGTGCATCTGCAGCGGCTGGGCATTGGCGGAAAGCGCCAGCAGCAGCTTTTGCTGCACCGCAGGCGCAGGCACCATCAGCACGGCCTGGTAGCGCCACAGATCGTCCAGAAAAAACTCCCCCAGACCCTGGCGGTACACATGCGATGCCGCCGTGCCGCAGTCGTTGAGTTTGTGCACCACACGCCAGGCGCCGGTGGCTGATTTGTAGGCCCAGCCCATGTGCGAAAACTGCAGCTGGTACTTGCTCAGATCCTGCCCCTGGCGGCCCAGCAGCACCACCTGCGCGCCGCTGGCATCCAGCGCCTGGGCCACATTCTGCGCCAGGTTCAGGCTTTGGCGCACGCTCTCAAGCGTGGGCTTTTGTGCCTCGCAGCTGCGCCCGGCCTGGGCGCCAGCGGCGGCCAGCAGTGCTGCGGCCATCAGGCTCAGACGTAGAGATTTCAACATGACCATGTCCTCCGTCTTCTTTACAAGCGCTCGTTGTAGAGCAGCGCTTTACCGATCTCATTGGGGATAAAGGCAATCACCTCGCCAGCGGCTGAAAGCAGCACGCCCGTGCCCACCACACTCACCAAGATGGCGGTGCCCACGCTGGTAGCGCTGGCGCCCACGGCGCCGGCCGACAGCTCAATGCTGGCCACCGCCCCGTCCGATGCGCTCTCCAGCAGCCATACCGTGCCCTTGGCGGAGGCCTGCACGCCTTTGACGATGAGCCTGGCACCGTCTACCGACAGGGCCACCGGCAGCGCAACCACGGTGGCAGACGCCCCCACCGAAGCGGCCGTACCCACGACGACCGAGGCAATTGGTAGCGCAGAGAGCATCAGGGATGCATCGCTTTGCGCGCGGGCGGTGGGTGCCGCCGCCAGGCCCAGCACCAGGGCGGTGCTGGCCAGGGCTACCGCGGCGCGGCGCGGCAAGTTGCTAAACGTAAGACTCCACATGGTGTGCTCCCGTATGGGTTGGTACAGCAGGCCTGCGTTTACACGCGTTCCTGGGCGTTGCTCACATCCTGGTTGCGGGGCTCGCTGCGCAGGGTGCGGGCGTTGTAGAGGGCCGCAGCCAGGTCCGACTCATGCTTGTCGCGCAGCATCTTGGCCAAGGTGAAGGCCGTCGTGATCATGTACATCCAGCTCACGCCCAAAAAGGCCTTGTAGGTGGGATTGATGTCCATGCTGAGCAAACCCCAGCCGGTCAGCGCCATGGCGATGGCAAAACCGCCCCAGACCACAAAGCGCCACATGGGGGTGTCGCCCGCCGATTGGCTGCTGTCCGACTGCTTGTCGCGCACAAACTTGGCCAGCACAAAGGCAGCCGAGAGGCAGAACATATAGCCCATCACCATGAACGCCTGTTCCAGGTGTTGCCCTGGCAGCCAGGCCAGACCGATGGCGCACATCGAGATCGCAATACCGAACGAAATCCATACTTGGTATTGCCATGCACGGGTGTCACGTTGAACAGGGTTGAAGGATTGAGACATCACGGGTCGGAGCATCTGGGCCCCGCGTTGGTTGAACACGTCGCCATCATGCGGGCAAGGCGCATTGCCAGCATCCCCATTTAATGCCGGTAGCATCTTTCAAATAGATAGGTACAGCAAAGTGATACTTTTTGACAGCACCCGCATGTCGCGAGGCCATCGGCCCGGCGCGGGCTTCCATGGCATGATCGGGCCCATTAAACCCAAAGCCAGACAGGAGACCGCCGTGCGCCAGCCGCCTACCCATTTGCCCAAAGCCCCCCAAGGGGATCCCGCCGAACTGGCCGAATGGTGCGATGCCTTTGATGGCCTGCTGACCGCCTACGGCGCGGCCCAAGGCAAGGAACAGGCCGGCGCCCTGCTCGATGCGCTGCTGGCGCATGCCCGCAAGCGCCATGTGCCCTGGAAACCTTCAGGCAACACGCCCTACAGCAATACCATCTCCGTCGATGAGCAGCCGCCCTACCCCGGCGATGTGGAGCTGGAGAAAAAGCTCTCGGCCATCCTGCGCTGGAACGCGCTGGCCATGGTGGTGCGCGCCAATGCCGCGCATGGCGAGCTGGGCGGCCACATCGCCAGCTATGCCTCTGCGGCCGATCTGTTCGAGACCGGCTTCAACCATTTCTTCCGTGCCGACGATGGCCACCACGGCGGTGACCTGGTGTACTTCCAGCCGCATTCCTCGCCTGGCGTTTATGCCCGGGCTTTTCTGGAAGGGCGCCTGGGAGAGGACAACCTGAGCCACTACCGGCAAGAGCTGGTGGCGGCCAGCAAGGGCATCCAGGGCCTCAGCTCTTACCCGCACCCTTATCTGATGCCAGAGTTCTGGCAGTTTCCCACCGGCTCGATGGGCATTGGCCCGATCAATGCCATCTACCAGGCGCGTTTCATGCGCTACCTGGCGCACCGGGGTCTGGTCGATACCGAAGGCCGCAAGGTCTGGGGCTTTTTTGGCGACGGCGAGATGGACGAACCCGAATCCATCGCCGCGCTGACCCTGGCCGCGCGCGAGGGGCTGGACAACTGCATCTTCGTCATCAACTGCAATCTGCAGCGGCTCGATGGCCCGGTGCGCGGCAATGGCCGCATCGTCGATGAGTTGGAGGCGCTCTTTAGCGGCGCGGGCTGGAACGTTGTCAAATGCCTCTGGGGATCGGAATGGGATGCGCTGCTGGCCCGCGACCACAGCCATGTGCTGGCCCGCACCTTCGCGCACACGGTCGATGGCGAGTTCCAGACCCTGTCGGCCAACGACGGTGCCTTCAACCGCGAGCACTTTTTCAATAAAAGCCCGGAGCTGGCCGCGCTGGTCGCCCATCTGTCGGACAGCGACATCGACCGCCTGCGCCGAGGCGGGCACGACCCGGTCAAAATCCACGCCGCCTTTGCCAGCGCCGCTGCGCACAGTGGCCAGCCCACCGTGGTGCTGGCCAAAACCATGAAGGGCTATGGCATGGGCAGCCTCGGCCAGGGGCGCATGACCTCGCACCAGCAAAAAAAGCTGGGCGCCGAGGACCTGCTGGCTTTCCGCGACCGCTTCAACCTGCCGCTGAGCGACGAGCAAGCCACCTCGGCCGCCTTCCTCAAACCGGCCGATGGCAGCGCCGAGATGCGCTACCTGCATGCACGCCGCCAGGCGCTGGGCGGCTTTTTGCCGGCGCGCAAAACCCAGGCCGCGCCCATTGCCGTGCCCGATCTGCAGACCACGGCGGGCTTTGCGCTGCAGGCCGACGGCAAACCCATGAGCACCACCATGGCCTTTGTGCGCCAGCTCGGCAACCTGCTCAAGGACGCGGCCCTGGGCCCGCGCATCGTGCCCATCGTGGCCGATGAGGCCCGCACCTTCGGCATGGCCGGCCTGTTCCGCCAGGTGGGCATCTATGCCCCCTTTGGCCAGCTCTACCAGCCCGAGGACAATGCCTCGGCGCTGCTGTACCGCGAACACAGCAGCGGCCAGATTCTGGAAGAAGGCATCAGCGAGGCCGGCGCGCTGTCGTCCTGGACGGCGGCCGCTACCAGCTACAGCACCCATGGCACGGCCATGCTGCCGTTTTTCATCTTCTACAGCATGTTCGGTTTCCAGCGCGTGGGCGACCTCATCTGGGCTGCTGCCGACCAGCGGGCACGCGGCTTTTTGATCGGCGCCACGTCCGGGCGCACCACCCTGGGCGGAGAAGGCCTGCAGCACCAGGACGGTAGCAGCCTGCTGAGTGCCTCCACCGTGCCCAACTGCAAAAGCTACGACCCCGCCTTTGCCGGCGAGCTGGCGGTCATCATCGACCATGGCATGCAGCGCATGCTGCAGGAGCAGCGCGACGAGTTCTTCTACATCACCGTCACCAACGAAAACGTGGCCAACCCCAGCTTGCCGGCCGAGGCCCATGCCGGTGTCATCCGGGGCATGTACTTGCTGCAGGCCGGCAAAGTGCCAAGCGCGCGCCGGGTGCAACTGCTGGGCAGCGGGGCCATCATGGGCGAGGTGCTCAAGGCTGCGGCCATTTTGGAGCGCGATCACGGCGTCGCTGCCGATGTCTGGAGCGTCACCAGCTATGCCGAGCTGGCCCGCGATGGCGAAGCCCAGCTGGAGCGCTGGCGCGCCGCTGAGGCCAGCGCACCGAGCTGGTTTGCGCAGCAGCTGGAGGCCTCGCAAGGGCCCATCATTGCCGCCAGCGACTATGTGCGCGCCCTGCCCGAGCTGGTACGTGCCTACCTGCCCACCGATGCCAACGGCCTGCCGCGCCAGCATTACTACACCTTGGGGACGGACGGCTTTGGCCGCAGTGATTCACGCGCGGCGCTGCGCCAGCATTTTGCGGTCGATGCCGCCGCCATCGTGCAGACTTATTTGCGCAGCCAGCAGGCCTAAGAAGCTGGTCAAAAGGGGGGGTGCGCAAAAAAGCCAAGCCACTGTGCGCAATCGCCCAGGCCTGCAAGCAACTCCTGATTTGATAGCTACCACTGCTTATTCATCAAGCACTGGTAGCTATTTTTATGCCTTCTCCATGGCCTGAGGCCTTGCAGGCAGCGCAGTGGTTGCCCCAATACCGCCCGGCGCTGTGCATGCCAGTATCGGGGCCATGCGGCTGCCGCATTGAGACAACACCATAAACATCAGGAGCAACTATGCAACGCACTCGCCTGGCGCAAGCCTTGGCTACCTTGGGACTGCTGGGCTTGACGGCCGCCATGGGCACGGCCCATGCGCAAGACAAGGTCAAGATCGGCTACATCTCCGACCTGTCCAGCCTCTACGCTGACCTTGAAGGCAAGGGCGGCGCCACCGCCATCCAGATGGCCATCGACGATTTTGGCGGCAAGGTGCTGGGCAAGCCGATTGAAATGCTGGTCGTAGACCACCAGAACAAGGCCGACATCGCGGCCAGCAAGGCCCGCGAGTGGATCGACACGCAGAACCTGACGATGATCTTCAGCGGCACCAACTCGGGCACGGCGTTGGCACTGGCCAAGGTGGCCGACGAGAAAAAACGCGTGATGATCAACAACGGCGCCGGCACCTCGGCGCTGACCAACGAAGCCTGCACCCCCTACACGGTGCATTACGCCTATGACACCGTGGCGCTGTCCAAGGGTGCGGCCGGCGCCATCGTCGACAACGGCGGCAAGAACTGGTTCTTTCTGACAGCCGACTATGCCTTCGGCCATGCGATGGAAGCCGACGCCTCCAAGGTCGTCAAGGCCAAGGGCGGTGCCGTGGCCGCTGCGGTGCGCCACCCGCTCAATGCATCCGACTTCTCGTCCTTCCTGCTGCAGGCGCAAAGCTCCAAGGCCCAGGTGCTGGCACTGGCCAATGCGGGGGGTGACACCGTCAACGCCATCAAGGCGGCCAAGGAATTCGGTATCGACAAGTCGATGAAGATCGCCCCGCTGCTCGTCTTCTACAGCGACATCCACAGCCTGGGGCTGAAGAACACGGCGGGTATGCAGTTCGTCACCAGCTGGTACTGGGACATGAACGACGCCACGCGTAAGTTCGCCGACGCCTACATGAAAAAAACCCAGCGCCGCCCCACCGAAATCCAAGCCGCCGACTACTCGGCCACGATGAACTACCTCAAGGCCGTGCAGGCCGCCGGCACCACCGATGCCGACAAGGTGATGGAGACCTGGCGCGGCATGAAGATGGACGACTTCTTCGCCACCGGTACGCTGCGCGCCGACGGCAGCTATATCCACGACATGTACCTAGTCCAGGTCAAGACGCCGCAGGAATCCAAGGGCACCTGGGACTACTACAAGATCGTCAAGAAGCTGCCCGGCGACGAGGTGTTCACCACCAAGGAAGAAACCAAGTGCGCGCTGTGGAAGTGATCTGAACCCACCCGTCCAACCCACCATGCCTGGCGATGCCAGGCATTTTTTATGGCGGAACCTCTTGCCCATTCAATGACCCAACCCTGGCGCCAAAGCCTGGTCACAGGCTGTATTTCGACGCCCCCCATAATGGGCCTGCCATCCGTAGAAAAGGAAATCCTATGTCCCAGACTCCCAACCATGCCGATTTCGACTCCCTTCTCCCGGGCCGTGCCACCCTGGCCGGCAGCACCCGCCGCAGCGCCCTGCAAATGGCGCTGGGCGTAGGCTACGCCGCAGCGGCGGTGCCGGTGATGGCCCAGACCGCCATCAAGACCCCAGATGCCGGCCTGACCGCTGGCACCATCCAGTACACGGTCGATGGCTTCCAGGTCAGCGCCTACCGCGCAGCGCCTGCTGGCAAAACCAATCTGCCGGTGGTCCTGGTGATCCAGGAAATCTTTGGGGTACACGACTACATCGCCGACACCTGCCGCCGCCTGGCCCAGCTGGGCTACCTGGCCATTGCACCCGAGCTGTTTGCCCGCCAGGGCGACCCGCGCAAGTACACTGAGATCAGCCAGCTGCAAAGCGAGCTGGTCAGCAAGGTGCCCGATGCCCAGGTGATCAAGGACTTGGACGCCGCGCTGGCCTGGGCCAAGGACAACGGCGGTGACACCAGCCGCGCCGGCATCACCGGTTTTTGCTGGGGCGGCCGCATTACCTGGCTGTATGCCGCCACCGGCAAGGTCAAAGCTGGTGTCGCCTGGTATGGCCGCCTGCAAGGCACTGCCAACGAGCTGCAGCCCAAGCACCCCATCGACCTCAGCAGCGCGCTCAAGGCGCCCGTGCTGGGCCTCTACGGTGGCAAGGACCAGGGCATTCCGCTGGAATCGGTCGAAGCGATGAAGCAAAGCCTGCAAAAGGCCGGGGCCGCAGGCAATGCCGCCGCTGCGGCGTCGAGCTTCCACGTCTACCCCGAAGCCGGCCACGCCTTCCATGCCGACTACCGCCCCAGCTACCGCAAGGATGCGGCCGATGATGGCTGGAAGCGCATGCAGGATTGGTTCAAAGCGCATGGCGTCATCTAAAGCCTGATCAGCGGCTCCGCAAGACAAAACCCCTGCCAGCGCGGCATGCGCTGGCAGGGGTTTTTTGCGTTCTACTGCAGCCCGTCAGGGGCCTTAGTTCAAGGGGTTATCGCGCCAGAACAGGTCCCAGGGGTCCATTTCCTTGCCGTCTGGGAACCTGCACAAGGTGTTTTTGCCCTTGGGCGTGTTGAGTATGGCGCCGCCCATCTGCACGCAGTAGGCCGATGCGGGGCTGCGCGGGCCGGCGTAGACGGTGGCGCGTGTGAAAGCCTCCTTCTCTTCAGGGTCATGCAGCGGCTTGAGGCCCGAAGTACTGGTGCAGGCGGCCAGGGCGGACATGGCCACCAGGGCTGCCAGGGCTGCCACGCTTTTGTACAGAATCGTTAAAGAGGTCATCACAAAGCCATTCGTTGTCCAGCCTGCATTATCCCAAAGCGGGCGAACGGCTGCCAGGGCTGGCTTCTTGGCTCAGCAGATCGCCCACGCGCTCGCGCAGTTGCTCTGCCGTGCATTCCGCCCCCGGTGTCGCCGCGCCGATGCGCAAAGTCACGCGATTGAAGAAGCCTCGGCGGAACGGCCGGGTCATTGCGCCTTGGGGCTCGATGCGGCTGAAGAACGAGCCCCAGAGGTTGGTCAAGGCCATCGGCACGACGGGCACGTCCAGCCCATCCGCACGCGCCTGCTCCAGTATCTTCATCACGCCACCCTTGAAGGCCTGCAGCTCGCCATCGCGGGTGATACCGCCTTCGGGGAAGATGGCGAGCAGATCGCCATCGCGCAGCACCTGGGCGGCCCGGGCAAAAGCGGCCTCGTAGACGGCAGGGTCTTCGCTGCGCGGCGCCACCGGAATCGCCTTGCAGAGGCGGAACAGCCAACCCAGCAAAGGCGTGCGGAAGATGCGGTAGTCCATCACAAAGTAGATCGGGCGCGGGCTGGCGGCCATCATCAGGATGGGGTCGACAAAGCTGACATGGTTGCAGGTCAGCAGCGCAGGCCCGCTGGTGGGAATGTGCTGCGCGCCCTGCACCCGAAAGCGGTAGACCAGGTTGGTGACCAGCCAGGCAATGCAGCGCAGCAGGTATTCGGGCACCAGCAAAAAGATGTAGGTGGCGACGATGGCATTGGCAATGCCGGTGAACAGGAAGATCTGCGGCACGGTAAAACCCGCGCCCAGCAAGGCGCCAGCGATCACCGAGCTGGCGATCATGAACAGCGCATTGAGAATATTGTTGGCGGCAATGATGCGCGCGCGGTGCGTGGGCTGGCTGCGCAGCTGGATCAGCGCATACATGGGCACGCTGTACAGGCCCGCAAACAGCGACAGCAGGGCCAGATCGGCCATCACCCGCCAGTGCGCCGGCTGGCTGATAAAGCCCAGCGCCGTCCAGGCCTGCGCTGGCTGCGCCAGGCCGCGTGAGGCAAAGTACAGGTCAATCGCAAACACGCTCATGCCAATGGTGCCAATGGGCACCAGGCCAATCTCCACCTGGCGGCGCGACAGCACCTCGCACAGCAGCGAGCCCAGGCCAATGCCGATGGAGAACACCACCAGCAAGAGCGAGGCCACATGCTCATTGCCATGCAGCACCTCCTTGGCAAAGCTGGGGAACTGGCTCAAAAACACCGCCCCAAAGAACCACATCCAGCTGATGCCCAGCAGCGAGCGGAACACCACCACATTGCCATGGGCCAGCTTCAGGTTGCGCCAGGTTTCGCTCACCGGGTTCCAGTTGATCTTGAGCCCCGGATCGGTGGCAGGTACTACCGGCACGCCCTGGGCCGTCAACCGCCCCACCACCGCCAAGCCCAGGCAGGCAATGCCCACCGAGGCATGGCCAATATCCGGCAATGCCACCAAAAGGCCTCCCACCACATTGCCCAGCAAGATGGCGACAAAGGTGCCCATCTCGACCATGCCATTGCCGCCGGTCAGCTCATCGTCGCGCAGCACCTGGGGCAGGTAGGCAAATTTGACGGGCCCGAACAAGGTCGAATGCAGACCCATCAAAAAGACACAGCCCAGCAAGATGACCGGACTCTCCATCCAGAAGCCCACACCGGCGATCAGCATCACGCCAATCTCCAGGTCCTTGACGAAGCGGATCATGCGGTGCTTTTCGTACTTGTCGGTCAATTGCCCCGAGGTCGCCGAAAACAACAGAAACGGCAGGATGAACAACGCACCAATCACCAGCCCCGCCATTGCAGGCGGCATCCAGGCCACCTGCAGCTGGTAGGTCACCATGACGGTGAAGGCGAACTTGAACAGGTTGTCGTTGGCGGCACCGGCAAACTGGGTCCAGAAAAAGGGCGCAAAGCGGCGCTGGCCCAGCAGGGCGAACTGGTTGGGGTGGTCTGGCGCCTCGGAGGCGGGCGCAGACGGGGCATGTGGACGGTTCATGGAACAAGCATCTCCTGGCGGATCAAGGGCGGTTGGGGTGGTCTGTGCAGAGAATTCAGCGCAAACGCCCTGCTCCCAACGCACCGCCCCCGATTGTGCCTGCGCACGCGCTGTTTGGGCACGCCAGTTGGCGCGCTTGCAGCACCGTTCGCAGCAGTGGCACCAGCGCCAGCGCAGCGGCCAGGTGCTTGAGCGCATGGCCGGCTACCAGATGGTCGCTACCGGCCCAGATGGCGGTATCGCCCAGCTCGAACAGCTTGGCCAGCGCATACCAGGCCACGACGGCCGCCAGGGGCCAGCGAATGTGGGCTGCTGCGGGTGGGCTGCGCTGCTGCCACAGGGCCAGCACCACGAGCAATACCATGCCCGCGCCTTGCAGTACCGCCCAGGCGAGCAGCTGCCCGGTCTGCAACCAGATCCACAGCGCCAGCGGCCCGCCCAGCAGTACGCACAGTGCCGTCAGCCTGGCAGCGCGGGCGTTGAGCAGCGACTGCAGCGCCAGGCCCAGCACACCGGCAAACACCGGCACCATGCCCATGCGGTCCCAAAACACACGCAGATCGCCGGGCAGCAGGTGGTAGTAAGAGGAGCCGGCAGAAGTGACCACCAGACCGCCAAAGACCAGCAGCAGCCAGGGTTGTACGCCTAGCCGACGCAGCGCTGCCGAAGGGCGGCGCAACGTGGCAACCAGGCCCCAGAGGCCAACGAGCAGAAACGGCAGATTGCTCAGCACGTCAGCCGCATTGACCAGGCCCAGCAGCGGGCGCTGGTCGGCAAAGTCGTGGTAGTGGGCGGCCTGCGGCACATAGGGCCCCAGGCAGGCAAGGGCCAGCATGGCGGCGTAGAAGAGGTAGAGCGCGCATTCAGCGATGCGGCTGTGGCGGGTGGTTGGCATAGAGGTATCAGTCATGGCCGGGACTGTGCCGGGGGCGGACCCCTGCGTCTCGGAATCCTGGCGTGATCCCCTATGATGGCACCCAAAGTATGACTGGACGATACCCATGAGCACCACCGCCGACCTGGTACTGGCCTTGAAAAAAGAGCTGAAAGCCGCGCAAATGACCTATGCCGACCTGGCCGAGGCGCTGGGCATGGCGGAATCCAGCGTCAAGCGCATGCTGGCCAAGGGCGACATGCCGCTGTCGCGCATCGACGCCATCTGCCATGTGCTGCGCCTCGATTTTGCCGACCTGGCACGCCGCGTGGCCGACAACCAGCCGCTGATCAAGGAGCTGACGCAGCAGCAGGAGCAGGCGGTGGTCGCGGACAAAAAACTGCTGCTGATGGCCATCTGCGTACTGAGCCAATGGACCTTGGAGCAGGTATTGGCCACCTACCGTTTGAACGAAGCCGAGGGCATCAAATACCTGGCGCAGTTGGACCGGATTGGCATCATCGAGCTGCGGCCGATGAACCGCTACCGGCTCAAGCTGGCCAAGACCTTCCGCTGGCGCCCCCATGGCCCGGTGATGGAATACTTCCGCGACAACGCCGTGCACGACTATTTCTCGGGCACTTTCGACAAGTCCGGCGAGGGCTTGATGCTGGTGCATGGCGCCATCAGCCGAACCTTGGCACCGGCCTTTTTGGAACGCCTGCAGCGCGTGGCCCAGGACTTTGCCCAGCAGCACCTGACCGACCAGCGCCTGCCGGAGAAAGAGCGCGAGGGCTATACCCTGCTGCTGGCGATGCGCAGCTGGGAGCTGTCCGTGTTTACCGAGATGCGGCGCCCCCAAAGCAGCGGCAACCGCTGAAGGACGGCGGGCCGCTCAGGCGGGCTGGGTAAACAGCATCAGCGCGCCGGCATAGCGGTGCAGCTGCTGGCCGGCAATCTCTGCCTGGCTGAAAAAACCCACCAGCGGGATATCGCCCAGCACATGGTGGATTAGTTCCAGCTCAGCCCCGGGAGCGCCAAAATACGAGCCTCCCCGCGCCGCACAACTGATGTAGACCGCACCGGCAATGCCCCGGCCTGCGCCCGCATCGGCCAGCAAGCCCTGGCCTGCCAGTGGCTCTCCGGTCTCCGCCTCCACCGGGGAGAGCGACTCTCGCAGCTCCGCACACATGCGCAGCAAATCTGCCCTTGCAGCGGAGAGGTTGCGCTGGCAAAAGCACAGCTGCTGCAGGGGCTGGGCCTGCTCGGCCAGCACAATGCCACGGCTGGCGATGTCCACACCCACCAGCGGCACGACGCGCGCCTCTGGCCCCAGTTGGCCAGCATGCAGGGCCGACTCAGGCGCATGTGGCTCCAGCGCCGCATGGATATGGCGCATCGCCCGGGTCGCCCGTTCCGGGTCCGCATCCAGACGCACCAGCATCAGCTCTTCGAGCACGTCCAAGGCAGGTCGGCCATCGAGCGCCAACACCACATGGCCTTGCATCGCGGTGATGCACATGCGCGCACCCATGACCTGGCAACCCTGGGTCAGCGCCTGCACCACGCCTGCATCAGGCGAAAAGGCTACGCCGGAGAGACCGCCACGCAGAACCCCGCTGTGGCTAGGACCCAGATCCTTGCTCCAGGCGAGTTGCAGCGGTGCGACGGCTTCGGAGCTGAGACCGCCCAGCACGCTACCAGCACGGGTGCGCTCGGCCAGCTCCTGGAGCAGCTCTCCCAGGTCGGGCAAGCCTGCATCGGCATGCACCAGGGCACGCTCCCAGGGCGACGCACGCCCCACCGGCAGAGGCGCTATGCCCGAGAACAGTCGGTAGGAATGGGCAGGCAACTCCAGCAGCATGACCGACAGCGCAGGCTCGTTGAGGTACTCGGCATGCGAGGCCATCACGCCAACGCCCACCGAACCACTCCAGTCGCTGATGTGCGGAAACTCGTCTTGCAAGGCCTCCAGCAGCTGCGGCGCATGGCGCGCAAACGGGTCGCTGAAATACACCAGCCCCAAGCTGGGCGCCGTCGCGTAAACCGCTTGGGCCATGTGCCCGCGCAGCTGCGCAACCACCAGCGCCACGGCCATGCGCCAGTCAGGATGGGTCACATGGCCATAGGGAAAAAGCTTCATGGCTGCCATTCTAAAAGCCTGCTTCGCTGCAGATTCTCGCCCGGCAGGCCCAGGCCTGGCCACGGTGGTGCCGCAACCCAGTCATCGCCATCGCCTGGCGCCTGCCAAACTTGGCCTTAACGCGGACGGGAGGCGTTGGGCTTGGGAGGGGTGGCTTTGCGTGGAACGGCCTTCCGGGGGGCGGCCTTCCGTGGAGCTGCCTTGCTGGGGGCAACTCTTCCAGCCACAGGCTTTGTTGCCACCGCTTTTTTGGCCGCCGCACTCGGCGCTTTTCCACCGCTTCCAACATCCGTTTTCGCCGCAGATGGCTTGGCAGCTTTCGCCGAGCCTTGCCCAGCCATGCCGGCCGCTTGTGCTGCGGCCTTGCCCGCCTCGGCCATGCCCTCCGCCGTACTGCGCACCGCCTCTGCGGCCGAGGCCGCCGCCTGCTGCGTGCTGGCCGCATGGGCCATGGCCTGATCGGTGACATCCTGCACGGCCTGCTGGGCGATATGCTGGAACTGCTGCGTCAGCGCGCCCCACCATTGCATGGGGTCCGTGACGGGCGATGCAGCGGTGCTGGCCTGCTCGGCCTGCTCAGCCTTTTTTTCGGTCGGCTCGGACGGCTGCGCAGCAGCTGCCGCCGTCGCGGGTGCCGGGCTGGCTGCGGCCTGTGGTGCTGCCCAGGCGCCTACACCCGGAGCCACCGGCGTGCTGGCTGCGCCCGCCTCTTGCATCTGCGCAGCCGTCGTCTGGGCAAATTGCTGCCAGCTTTGGACCATGGTGCTGGCCCAGTTCTCCACCGGCACATTCATGGTCTTCAGCGCCGACAAGGTCATTTTCTGCACTTCCATCGCCTGAATGGTGGCCGACAAGGCCCGCTGGTTCTGTTCCAGCCAGAACAGCACGGTCTTGAGCTCATTGATGCGTTTTTCCAGATCCTCCACGTTCATCGTGGGGGCTACCCATTCTTGCCACTGCCCCATAGCAGAGGCCGGTTTGGAGGTACCGCCCGCAGCGAGCTTTTGCAAAAAGTCAAAGCCGGGGGCAAAGGGGTTGAAAGACTGGGCGGAGTCCTGCATGGTGATGTCTCCAGGGGTTGGGCCGATCGCCGCATATGGCATGCCAGCGTGTATGCTGCACAGCTTAGCGGATTGTGCAGCCTGTGCCTATGCGATAAATCGGAGGGGCAGCGCACTTCCACCTGTTCCACCATGCCCCTTTGAGCCTGCCCACATGCAAAGCCTTTTCCATCTCGCCTTCCATGTCCACGACCTGGATGCCGCACGCCACTTCTACCGCGACACACTCGGCTGCGCCGAAGGCCGCAGTACCGATAGCTGGGTGGATTTTGATTTCTTTGGCCACCAGATATCCTGCCACCTGGGCAAGCCTTTCGAGACCAGCAATACCGGCCTGGTGGGCAACCACAAGGTGCCGATGCCGCATTTTGGCCTGGTGCTGAAACTGGAGGACTGGAAACAGCTTGCCGAACGATTGCGCGCCGCCGACACCCGCTTTGTGCTGGAACCCCAGGTGCGCTTCGAAGGCGAGCCTGGCGAGCAATGGACCATGTTCTTCTACGACCCCAGCGGCAACCCGATCGAGGTCAAAGGCTTTCGCGCGCTGGAGCAGCTGTACGCCCACTGAGCAGTGGACACCTGCCCCGAGCGGGCATGAAAAAAGCCAGCTCGAAAGCTGGCTTTTTTGTGTTCTGGTTGCGCGAGAAGGATTTGAACCTCCGACCTTTGGGTTATGAGCCCAACGAGCTACCAGACTGCTCCATCGCGCACCGCAATTATAGCGCGACTTTGACGGTGCTTTTTGGCTGGATGCGCTTTTACTGTATATTTTTCTCGCTTCGACTTTTATAGCAGCTTTGCCGCCATCGAAACTGCAGCCACACCAGCGGGCATTTCAGCGCTTGCCGGCTCTGCGCGTCCTTGCATCCGCCCCTTGGGCGCGCGCAACAACAAAAAAGCCAGCTCGAAAGCTGGCTTTTGGTGTACTGGTTGCGCGAGGAGGATTTGAACCTCCGACCTTTGGGTTATGAGCCCAACGAGCTACCAGACTGCTCCATCGCGCACTTGCATTATAGCGCGGGTTTTCCTCAATATGAAGCGCTTTGTCATCATTTGGAAAACTATTTGTGCAATCTGCTCTGTCGCAGCGTCACCAGAACGATGGCAAGGCGACTGCGCCATAGAAAAAGCCCACCGAAGTGGGCTTTTCTGGCATGAACCTGCAGTTTTTATTCTGCTGCGGCATCACCGGCTTCTTCAGCGCGGTCCACCAGTTCAACATAGGCCATAGGCGCGTTGTCGCCCACGCGGAAACCCATCTTCAAGATACGGGTGTAGCCGCCAGGACGGCTGGCCGAGCGAGGACCCAGCACGTTGAACAGCTTGGTCACGCTGTCGCGGCTGCGCAGACGGTCAAAAGCCAGACGGCGGTTGGCGAGGGTGTCGACCTTTGCCAGGGTGATCATGGGCTCGATCACCTTGCGCAGTTCCTTGGCTTTAGGAACGGTGGTCTTGATGGCTTCGTGCTCGATGAGCGAATTCATCATGTTTTGCAGCATCGCCTTACGGTGAGACGAGGTGCGGTTCAGTTTGCGGAGGCCGTGTCCGTGACGCATGGTGCTTTTCCTTTTAGATTGGTTCAATCAAACAGCCGTATCAGGTACTGTTCGACGCACTACGATTGAGCTCCCCCACCATTGGGAGAGCTCTCCATTATAACTTAACGCTTTTCCAAACCGGCTGGTGGCCAGTTTTCAAGCTTCATACCCAGGGTCAGACCACGGGAAGCCAACACTTCCTTGATCTCGTTGAGCGACTTACGACCCAGGTTCGGGGTCTTGAGCAACTCATTTTCGGTGCGCTGGATCAGGTCACCGATGTAGTAGATGTTTTCGGCCTTCAAGCAGTTGGCAGAACGCACGGTCAGCTCCAGCTCGTCCACAGGACGCAGCAGGATCGGATCGAACGTGGCGTTGTTACGCGCCTGGCCACCTGGCTGGTCGAACACATCCAATGCGCCGCCTTCGAGCTGCGCAAACACGGCAAGTTGCTCCACCAAGATCTTGGCCGACGAGCGCACTGCATCTTCTGCAGCGATGGCGCCGTTGGTTTCGATCTCGAGAACCAGCTTGTCCAGATCGGTACGCTGCTCCACACGGGCGGATTCGACCGTGTAGCTGACGCGCTTGATCGGCGAGAACGATGCATCCAGCACAATGCGGCCGATCGACTTGGTCGACTCGTCACCGTAGCGGCGCACGTTACCGGGCACATAGCCACGGCCTTTTTCCACCTTGATCTGCATGTCCAGCTTGCCGCCTTGCGACAGGTTGGCGATGACATGATCAGGGTTGATGATTTCTACATCGTGAGGCGTCTGAATGTCAGCAGCCGTCACTACGCCTTCGCCATCCTTGCGCAGGCTCAGCGTCACTTCGTCACGGTTGTGGAGCTTGAACACCACGCCCTTGAGGTTCAGCAAGATGTTGACCACATCTTCCTGGACGCCGTCGATAGACGAGTACTCGTGCAGCACACCTGCAATGGTCACTTCCGTCGCTGAATAACCCACCATCGAGGACAGCAGAACACGACGCAGCGCATTGCCCAGCGTGTGCCCGTAGCCGCGTTCAAACGGCTCCAGCTCTACCTTGGCGCGATTGTGGCCCAGCTGTTCTACGTTAATTGTCTTGGGTTTCAGCAAATTGGTCTGCATGCAAACTTCCTCTCAATACCCCCGGCTCGTTACACCGGTAAGGCTGGTGAAGCACCAGAACCGCGATGCCTCGCGGTTCTGGGACGGATACACTTTCGCAGTCGAAAACGACTGTGAAATTAACGAGAATACAATTCGACGATCAGCGATTCGTTGATGTCAGCACCGAATTCATCGCGGTCAGGAGCCTTCTTGAAGACGCCTTCAGCCTTGTCGGCCGTCACGTCCACCCAAGCGGGGAAGCCCACTTGACCGGCCAGTTGCAGCGACTCAATGATACGGGCTTGCTTCTTGGACTTTTCGCGCACAGCAACCACGTCGCCTTCCTTCACAGAGTAGGAAGGAATGTTGACGGATTGACCGTTCACGGTGATGGCCTTGTGGGACACCAGCTGACGCGATTCGGAGCGCGTCGAGCCAAAGCCCATGCGGTACACCACGTTGTCCAGACGGCTTTCCAGCAGGCTCAGCAGGTTGGCGCCGGTGTTGCCACGGCGACGGTCTGCTTCAGCGAAGTAACGGCGGAATTGCTTCTCGAGCACACCGTAGGTGCGCTTGACCTTTTGCTTTTCACGCAGTTGCAGACCGTAGTCCGAGGTACGCGTGCCGGAAGTGCGGCCGTGTTGACCTGGCTTGGTGTCCAGCTTGACCTTGTCCGCGATCGAGCGACGTGCACTCTTCAGGAACAGATCTACGCCTTCGCGGCGGGAAAGTTTGCCCTTAGGGCCAATAAAACGTGCCACTTGATTTCCTTTTTTCAGCTACCGCATAAATGCGGGAGCCGCCAGAGCACCATGCACTGGCGGCGGTGGGCTTATGGTGAGTTAGATACGACGGCGCTTTTGAGGGCGGCAGCCGTTGTGCGGGACAGGCGTCACATCGGAGATCGACGTGATGCGGATGCCCAGTGCACCCAAGGCACGCACCGAAGACTCGCGACCTGGGCCGGGGCCCTTGATCTCGACGTCCAGGTTCTTGATGCCTTGTTCCATGGCAGCACGGCCGGCCACTTCGGAAGCAACCTGGGCTGCAAAAGGCGTCGACTTGCGCGAGCCCTTGAAACCCTGGCCACCCGACGAAGCCCAAGACAGGGAATTGCCTTGGCGGTCGGTGATCGTGATGATGGTGTTGTTGAACGAAGCGTGAACGTGTGCAATACCGTCAGAAATGTTCTTGCGAACCTTCTTACGTACACGAGCAGCTGCGTTATTTGCAGGAGACTTAGCCATTGTGTACCTTCAATCTCTTTATTTCTTCAAAGCCGCTGCGCCCTTGCGCGGACCCTTACGGGTACGGGCATTGGTGCGGGTGCGCTGACCACGCATGGGCAGACCACGACGATGACGGAAACCGCGGTAGCAGCCGATGTCCATCAAACGCTTGATGTTCATCGTGGTTTCACGGCGCAGGTCACCTTCAAGAGTCAGGTGAGCGATTGCGTCGCGGATCTTTTCCAGATCAGCGTCCGTGAAGTCCTTGACTTTCTTGGCGTAGTCGATACCAGAAGCTTCGCAAATCTTGCGAGCGGTGGTGCGACCAATGCCATAGATAGCGGTCAGGCCGATCTCCGCATGCTTGTGCGGAGGGATGTTAATACCAGCAATACGTGCCATTTGTGTCCTCTAATACTTTAGATTAACCTTGGCGCTGCTTATGGCGCTGGTCGGTGCAGATCACGCGTACGACACCCTTGCGACGGATGATCTTGCAGTTACGGCAAATCTTCTTTACCGAAGCTGAAACTCTCATTTCATTCTCCTAAAACTTCCATCCGCTCCAGTCCGTGACGGCATTTCAAATATTTAGCCCGAACAGACTGGAGGGCACACTTTCCTGTCGATCTCAGTTTTTGGCTGAGGCCTTGAAGTTCGCCTTCTTCAGAAGCGACTCGTACTGTTGAGACATCATGTAGTTTTGGACCTGGGACATGAAGTCCATGGTCACCACCACGATGATCAACAAGGAAGTGCCACCGAAATAGAACGGAACGTTGTACTTCAGGATCAAGAATTCTGGCAACAGACACACGAAGGTGATGTATACAGCACCTGCGAGCGTCAAACGCACCAAAATCTTATCAATATAACGTGCTGTCTGATCCCCTGGTCGAATCCCGGGAATAAAGGCACCACTCTTCTTCAGGTTATCGGCCGTTTCGCGGCTGTTGAAAACCAAGGCCGTATAGAAGAAGCAGAAAAAGATGATCGCTGCGGCATAGAACATCACATAGATGGGCTGACCAGGAGTCAACGTACTAGCAATGTCCCTGAGCCAACGCATCGATTCGCCAGCGCTGAACCAGTTCACAACAGTGGCAGGCAGCAAGATGATCGACGAAGCGAAGATGGGAGGAATGACACCTGCCATGTTCAGCTTCAGTGGCAAGTGCGAAGACTGGCCACCATACACCTTGTTTCCAACCTGACGGCGCGCATAGTTCACCAGGATCTTGCGCTGTCCACGCTCGACAAACACGACGAAGTACGTCACGGCTGCCACTACGAGAACAATGAAGATCGCGGCAATGATGCTCATCGCACCAGTACGCACCAATTCGAGCAATCCACCGATGGAGCTGGGGAGACCCGCAGCAATACCAGCGAAAATCAGGATCGAGATCCCGTTGCCCAAACCACGTTCGGTGATCTGTTCGCCCAACCACATCAGGAACATCGTACCGGCGGTCAAGCTGACCACGGCGGTAAGACGGAACCCGAAACCAGGGCTGAGAACCAAACCAGCAGTACCTTCCAACGCTACGGCAATGCCCAGCGATTGGAAGAGCGCAAGCGCCAGTGCACCGTAACGGGTGTACTGCGTGATCTTGCGACGGCCGGCTTCGCCCTCTTTCTTCATCTGCTCGAATGTCGGGACGACGTAAGTCATCAATTGCATGATGATCGATGCCGAGATGTACGGCATGATCCCCAAAGCAAACACGGTGAAGCGCGAAAGCGCTCCGCCCGAGAACATGTTGAACAGGTTAAGAATGCCACCCTGTTGGCCATTGAACAGCTGCTGCAACTGGTTGGGATCGATACCAGGCACCGGAATATGAGCTCCGATGCGGTAGACGATCAGCGCCAGCAACAGAAAAACCAAACGACGACGCAGATCGCCGTATTTACCGGTCTTTGCAATAGTTGCGGTGTTCGTAGCCACTGATGAATCTTTCAGAAAAGGTTAGGCGAGGCTACCGCCAGCAGCTTCGATCGCAGCCTTGGCACCAGCGGTGGCGCCGATGCCGTTCAGCTTGACAGCCTTGGACAGTTCGCCAGTGTTGATAACCTTGACGACCTTGGCGCGTTGGCCAACCAGACCGGCTTGCTTGAGCACTGCCAGATCCACATCCGTAGCGCCCAGCAGCTCGAGAGCAGCCAGGGAGACTTCGGCGTTGAACTTCAACGTGGTGGACTTGAAACCGCGCTTAGGCAGGCGACGCTGCAAAGGCATTTGACCGCCTTCGAAGCCTACCTTGTGGTAGCCGCCCGAACGCGATTTCTGACCCTTGTGACCACGGCCGGCGGTCTTACCCAGACCCGAACCGATACCGCGACCCACGCGACGCTTGGCGTGCTTGGCACCTGCTGCAGGCTTGATGCTATTGAGTTCCATCATCAATCCTTTCAGATAACCTTCACCAGGTAGGCGATCTTGTTAATCATACCGCGCACTTCAGGGGTGTCCTTCAGTTCGCTGATGCTGTTCAGCTTGCGCAGACCCAGACCACGCACAGTGGCGCGGTGGTCTTCCTTGGTACCAATCGGGCTACGCACCAGTTGGACCTTCACAGTTTGTTGCGTTGTCATAGTGACTCCGATCAGACGAACAGGTCTTCAACCGACTTGCCACGCTTTGCAGCCACTTCCGAAGGGGTCGTGGAGTTGTTCAAAGCGTCGAAAGTGGCGCGAACCATGTTGTAAGGATTCGACGAACCATGGCTCTTGGCCACGATATCGGTGATACCCAGAACTTCGAAGACGGCGCGCATTGGGCCGCCGGCGATGATACCGGTACCCTTGGGAGCAGGAGCCAACATTACGTTAGCAGCGCCATGGTGACCCATCACTTTGTGATGCAGGGTGCCGTTTTTCAACGAAACCTTGATCATGTTGCGACGGGCTTCTTCCATAGCCTTCTGCACGGCAGCAGGCACTTCCTTAGACTTGCCCTTGCCCATGCCAACGCGGCCGTCACCATCGCCAACCACGGTCAGTGCAGCGAAGCCGAGAATACGACCACCCTTCACAACCTTGGTGACGCGGTTGACCGCGATCATTTTTTCGCGCAAACCGTCGTCATTCGCCTGGTCTTGCACTTTGGGGGAAAATTTAGCCATTTCTATCCACTCCGCTTAGAACTGCAGGCCGGCTTCGCGGGCTGCATCAGCCAGAGCCTTGACGCGGCCGTGGTAGGCAAAACCTGCACGGTCGAATGCAACCTTTTCAACGCCAGCGGCCTTCGCTTTTTCAGCGATGCGCTTGCCGATGAAAGTAGCTGCGGCGGTGTTGCCACCCTTGCCGGCAGCGCCCAGGTTGCCGCGCACTTCGGCTTCTGCCGTAGATGCGGTAGCAATGACCTTGGTGCCGTCGCCAGAAATGATCGTGGCATAGATATGGAGGTTCGTACGGTTCACCGTCAAACGCGCAACGCCTTGGTTGGCAATGCGGATACGGGTTTGCAGGGAACGACGAAGACGCTGCTGTTTCTTGTTCAACATGATGCAGCTCCTTATTTCTTCTTAGTCTCTTTGATCGTGACCTTCTCATCCGAATAACGGATGCCCTTACCCTTGTAGGGCTCAGGAGGGCGAACGGCACGAATCTCAGCTGCCAGCTGACCAACGCGTTGGCGGTCAGCACCCTTGATCACCACTTCCGTAGGGGTAGGGGTGGTCACGGTGATGCCAGCAGGCATTTCAAAGTTGACTGGGTGGGAATAACCAACGCTCAGGTTCAGCTTGCTGCCAGAAGCAGCGGCTTTGTAACCCACGCCGACGAGAGACAGCTTCTTTTCGAAGCCTTTGCTCACACCAACCACCATGTTGTTCACCAGCTGACGCATGGTGCCGCTCATGGCATTGGCTTCACGGGAGTCATTCACCGGCTCGAAAGCCAGCTTACCGTCGTTGTTGGAAACCTTGACCAGCACGTTAGGGGTCAGCAGCAGTGTGCCGCCTGCGCCCTTGACGCTGATTTGGTCTTCCTTGATGGAGACATCCACACCTTGTGGGATGCTCACGGGCATTTTTGCTACGCGGGACATGTCAGTATTTCTCCTTCAATGTCTCGTTAAGCCACATAGCAAAGCACTTCACCGCCGACACCGGCAGCGCGCGCTTTACGATCGGTCATCACACCCTTGGGCGTGGTGACGATGGCAACGCCCAGGCCATTTTGGACCTGTGGAATTGCTGTGCAGCCCTTGTACACACGCAGGCCAGGACGGCTTACGCGCTCGATACGTTCGATCACTGGGCGACCAGCGTAGTACTTCAAGGTAATTGCGAGTTCAGACTTGCCATCTTCGGTCTTCACTTCGAAGCCATCGATGTAACCCTCGTCCTTCAACACCTGTGCAATGGCAACCTTCACTTTGGAGGAAGGAACCAGAACGATGGCTTTGGACACCATTTGTGCGTTACGGATACGGGTCAGCAAGTCAGCGATTGGATCACTCATGCTCATGTTTAATCTCCTGACTGCTTACCAGCTGGCCTTGGTCACGCCAGGGATGGCGCCGACGAAAGCCAGTTCACGAATCTTGGCGCGGCCCAGACCGAATTGACGGAATGTGCCACGAGGACGACCCGTGATTTCGCAACGCGCACGTTGACGAGTAGGGTTGGCATTACGAGGCAGCTTTTGCAGGCCTTGACGGGCTGCATCGCGTTCTTCGTCGGAACGCTTAGCGTCGCCGGCGATTGCCTTCAGTTCTGCATACTTGGCTGCGTACTTGGCAGCCAGCTTTTCACGCTTCAGTTCGCGTTGGATCAGTGCTTGTTTAGCCATGCATCACCTCAGTTCTTGAACGGGAAGCGGAAAGCCTGCAACAGTGCCTTGCACTCGTCGTCATTCTTCGCAGTCGTCGTAATGCTGATGTTGAGACCACGCAGTGCATCGACTTTGTCGTACTCAATTTCAGGGAAGATGATTTGTTCTTTGACGCCGATGTTGTAGTTGCCACGGCCATCAAAGGCGCGGCCAGAAATACCACGGAAGTCACGCACGCGGGGCAGAGCCACGGTGACGAAACGGTCCAGGAATTCATACATCTGAACGCCACGCAGGGTCACCATGCAGCCGATAGCCTGGCCTTCGCGGATCTTGAAACCAGCGATAGCCTTCTTGGCCTTGGTCACCACAGGCTTCTGACCAGCAATCTTGGTCAGGTCAGCCACGGCGTTGTCCATCACCTTCTTGTCGGAGACGGCTTCGCTCACACCCATGTTCAGGGTGATCTTCGTCAGGCGAGGCACTTCCATGGAGGAGGTGTAGCCGAACTTCTTCATCAGTTCGGGAGCAATTTGCTCACGGAATTGTTTTTGCAGTCGTGCAACGTTTGCCATGTCTTACTCCTTAGGCTGCGATTTCAGCGCCATTGGACTTGAACACGCGAACACGTGCGCCGTCGGCGTTCACCTTGATGCCCACGCGATCAGCCTTGCCGGTTGCCGCATTGAAGATTGCCACATTGGATTGGTGGATAGGCATAGCCTTGTCCACGATACCGCCGTTGGTGCCCTTCATGGGGTTTGGCTTGACGTGCTTCTTCACCATGTTGATGCCTTCGATCAACAGATGAGAGTCATCAGCGCGCAACGTCACAACGCCGCGCTTGCCCTTGTCTCGGCCGGTCAGCACGATAACTTCGTCGCCCTTGCGAATCTTGTTCATAGTGCTATTCCTTTAGAGAACTTCAGGTGCCAACGACACGATCTTCATGAACTTTTCGGTACGCAGTTCACGGGTCACGGGGCCGAAGATGCGGGTGCCGATAGGCTCCAGCTTGGCGTTGAGCAACACAGCAGCATTGCCATCAAATTTGACGAGCGAACCGTCAGGACGGCGAATACCCTTTGCGGTACGCACCACTACTGCACTGTAGATCTCGCCTTTTTTGACGCGTCCACGTGGAGCAGCTTCTTTCACGCTCACCTTGATAATGTCACCAACGCTCGCATAGCGACGGTGCGAACCACCCAGCACTTTGATGCACTGGACAGACTTCGCGCCGGTATTGTCGGCAACCTCGAGTCGAGATTCTGTCTGGATCATTTCAATATTCCCAACTTGCACCAGCAGACCAGACAGCCCAATAAGAATTAATCCTCATGGACAGCCAAGCAGCCAGTCAGTCTTGGGCCCGTCGTCCACACCGCAACCATTTACGATGCTTCTCCTGGGCAGAAACCTCGCGCATTAAACGCGAAGCCCTCCATTCTGTCAGAGCTAGCACACTGCGTCAAGCGCGCGAGCCCAAACCAGCGGTAAATTTGTATTTTTACGCCACTTTTTCGCCGGCGTACTGCTGCGCCAGCACCAGGAAGGCGGTCAAGGCCGTATCCGACCCCAATTCTTCCTGCAAGATTTCGGCCACGCGCGGCGCCAGTTTGGCGGCCAGGCGCGCATCCAAAAACAGCAGGCGGCTGCGGCGCGCAAGCACATCTTCCACCGTGCGCGCGTATTCGAAGCGGGCAGCAAAGCGCACCATCGCTTCGCTCAAACCATTGGCCAGCCAGACATCGGCACCGGGCAAGCCAGCGATGAATTCCGCCTCGCTGCCGTAGGAGTGCATGCCTTGGGCCATGTGCATGCTGTGCTGGGCCCGGCCGGATGCGGGCGAACCCACCAAGGGCAGATTGACCGTTACGCCACCGGGCTTGCGCGGCAGGCGCCCGGCATCAAAGCAGGCATCCAGCACATCTTCGGCCATGGCGCGGTAGGTGGTCCACTTGCCGCCCGTCACCGTCACCATGCCGGATTTGCTGGTCAGCACTGTGTGCTCGCGGCTGATGCCCTTGGTGTTTTCGCCATCGTCGTCCTGTGGCTTGACCAGAGGGCGCAGACCGGCCCACATGCTGCGCACATCGGCCATGGTCGGCGCGCGGCTGAGGTACTTGCCCGCCTCGCTCAGGATGAAGTTCAGCTCTTCCTCAAACGGACGCGGCTCGCGCGCCAAGTCATGGCGCGGGGTGTCGGTCGTACCCAGAATCACCTTGCCCAGCCATGGCACCGCAAACAGCACCCGGCCGTCGGCCGTCTTGGGCACCAGCAGCGCATGGTCCGAGGGCAGAAAATCCCGGTCCACCACCAGGTGCACACCCTGGCTAGGTGCCACCATGGGCTTGACGGGCTTGCCCATCAGCTCGGCATCCTGCTGGCGCAAATGGTCCACCCAGGGGCCGGTGGCGTTGACCACGCAGCGCGCACGCACGGTGTAGCGCTGGCCAGATTCGGCATCCTTGCAGACCACGCCGGCCACCCGGCCCTCTTCCTGGATCAGCTCCGTCACCGGGCAGTAATTGACCAGCAAAGCCCCCTTGGCCGCTGCCGTGCGGGCCAGCGCCATGGCCAGCCGGGCGTCATCAAACTGGCCATCCCAGTACTTGACGCCGCCCTTGAGCCCCTTGTCCTGCACCGTAGGCAGCAGGCGGCGCGTGGCACCTGCCGAGAGAAATTGCGTGGCACCGAGACCGGCCTTGCCCGCCAGCGCGTCATACATCTTGAGCCCGATGCCATAGAACGGCGTATCCAGCATCTTGTAGGAAGGCATCACAAAGGCCAGCGGCTGGGCGATGTGCGGTGCGTTGTGCAGCAAGGTCGTGCGCTCGTGCAAGGCCTCGCGCACCAGCGCGATATTGCCCTGCGCCAGATAACGCACGCCGCCATGCACCAGCTTGGTCGCCCGCGACGAGGTGCCCTTGGCAAAGTCCATGGCCTCCAGCAGCGCCACCTTGAAGCCACGGGCCGCCGCATCCAGCGCCACCCCCAGGCCGGTGGCACCGCCCCCCACCACCACCAGGTCAAACACCGGCGCGGCGCCGAGCCGGGCCAGCAAATCGGTACGGTGAACAGACAGCGGTGTGGCAGCAGTGGACATGCGAAGTAAGAAGTAAGGTCAGATGGCTGCAGCGCGCGGCAACCGGTGCCGGACACGCTGCAAAAAATAAAACGCCCAAGCCGGGCAGCAGGATTCGCTTTTGCGCTTTTCAAGATAAATTTTATTCGTTTTTGATCTTTTTTGTTCGTTATCGGTCAATTTGTAGCGCATCCATCGCGGATAAAACGCCACAGCATGCCAGCGCAGCATGCCAATCTGATGACAACCACGCGCCCAAGATGGTGCAGCATCGTCCACCGCACTGCGGCCCCGCCACGCGCGCGGCTGACGGCGCTGTTGCGTTTTGCACTATATTGGCGGGACTTTTTCGTTTTTATTCGTTTCACAGCCACGCCATGACGGAGCTCTACAACAGCAACCCTCGCCAACTCAAGCTTTTGCAGGAAGTGCAGCGCCGCAACTCGGCCACAGTCGAGGAGCTGGCCGCTTTCCTGGGCGTGACCCTGCAAACCGTGCGCCGCGATGTGCAACGGCTGTCGGAGGCGGGCGTGCTCACCCGCTTTCACGGCGGCGTGCGCGTGCCCAACTCCACCACCGAGAACCTGGCGCACCAGCAGCGCGAAGCGCTCAACGCCGATGGCAAGACCCGCATTGCCCAGGCCGTAGCCGCGCAAGTGCCACACAACTGCTCACTGATCCTGAACATCGGCACCACGACCGAGGCCATTGCGCGCGCGCTGATGCAGCACCGGGGCCTGCGCATCATCACCAACAACCTCAATGTGGCCGCCACCCTCAGCAGCAACCCGGACTGCGAGGTGATCGTCGCCGGCGGCGTGGTGCGCGGCCGGGACCGGGGCATCATCGGCGAGGCAGCGGTGGACTTCATCCGCCAGTTCCGCGTGGACATCGCGCTCATCGGCATCTCCGGCATTGAATCGGATGGCAGCCTGCGCGACTACGACTTCCGCGAGGTGAAGGTCGCCCAGACCATCATGGACCAGGCGCGCGAGGTCTGGATGGCCGCCGACCACAGCAAATTTGGCCGCCCGGCCATGGTGGAGGTGGGCCCGCTCTCGCGCATCGACCGGCTGTTTACCGATGCCCCGCCCCCCGACCCTTTTCCCCGGTTGCTGCAAGAAGCCCATGTGCACTGCACCGTGGCCTGAAGCGCTGCCGCACAGGCACGCCCCTTTGTTGAACTGATTGACCTACCGGCTCAGACCGGCCTTGAGACATGACCTATCTGCTCGCTCTGGACCAGGGCACCTCCAGCTCCCGCACCATTGTGTTTGACCGCCAAGGCGCCATCGTGGCCCAGGCGCAGCGCGAGCTGCCGCAAATCTACCCGCGCCCCGGCCATGTGGAACACGACCCGATGCAAATCTGGGGCACGCAGCTGGCCACCGCGCAGGAGGCCCTGAAGACCGCCGGCATCAGCGCCAGCCAGATCACCAGCCTGGGGATCACCAACCAGCGCGAGACCACCATCGTCTGGAACCGCAAGACCGGGCAACCCATCCACAACGCCCTGGTCTGGCAGGACCGCCGCGCCGAGCCCGTTTGCGCCCAGCTGCGGGCCGATGGCCATGCCGCGCTGATCCAGCAAAAAACCGGCCTGCTGGTCGATGCCTACTTCTCCGCCACCAAGCTGCAGTGGCTGCTTGACCATGTGCCCGGTGCGCGCGCCGCTGCCGAGCGCGGCGAGCTGGCTTTTGGCACGGTTGATACCTGGCTGGTCTGGCAGCTCACCCAGGGGCAGCGCCACGTCACCGATGTGAGCAACGCCAGCCGCACCATGCTGTTCAATGTGCACAGCAATACCTGGGACCAGGACCTGCTGGACCTGCTGCACATTCCGCGCTCGCTGATGCCCGAGGTGCAGCCCTCGGCCAGCCATTTTGGCGATACCGCCGCCCCGGTGCTGGGCGCCGCCATCCACATCGGCGGCATGGCCGGCGACCAGCAAAGCGCGCTGTTTGGCCAGGCCTGTTTTTCGCCCGGCATGGCCAAGAACACCTATGGAACCGGCTGCTTCATGCTGATGCACACCGGCACGCAGTTCCACCCCTCGCGCAACGGCCTGCTGACCACCAGCGCAGCGCAGACCGACAGCACGCCGCAGTTTGCGCTCGAAGGCAGCGTCTTTGTCGGCGGCGCCGTGGTGCAGTGGCTGCGCGACGGCCTGCGCGCCATTGAACACAGCGGCCAGGTGCAGCAGCTGGCCGAGAGCGTGCCCGACAGCGGCGGCGTGATGATGGTGCCCGCCTTTACCGGCCTGGGCGCGCCCTACTGGGATGCCGATGCCCGGGGCACCATCACCGGCCTGACACGTGGCACCACGGTGGCGCACATCGCACGCGCTGCGCTCGAATCCATTGCCTACCAAAGCGCCGCCCTGCTGCAGGCCATGAGCCTGGATGCGGTCGCCAATGGCGGCCAGCCAGTGACGGAGTTGCGGGTGGATGGCGGCGCCAGCGTCAACAACCTGCTGATGCAGTTCCAGGCCGATTTGCTGGGCATTCCGGTGGTGCGCCCCGCCTGTGTGGAAACCACGGCCCTGGGCGCCGCCTACCTGGCGGGACTGACCACCGGCATCTACCACAGCAGCGAAGAGCTGTCCGCGCTGTGGAAGGCCGAGCGCCGCTTTACGCCCACGCAGGACAAGGCGCGCGCCGACGCGCTGATGGCGCGCTGGGAGCAGGCGGTGCGCCAGACGATGGCGCGCTAGGCGGCCTTTTAAAAACGAGAACAGGGGCCGCAGCCCCTGTTTCTGTATGCGCATTCAGCGCGTATCGGTTCAGTCCTCGTCGCCACGCAGCAAGGCGCGGTGAATCAGGGCACCGATCACGGCACCCACAATCGGCGCCAGCCAGAACAACCACAGCTGCTCCAGCGCAATGGCCGGGCCAAACAGCGCAGGGCCAGTGCTGCGTGCGGGGTTGACCGAGGTATTGGTCACGGGGATCGAGATCAGGTGGATCAAGGTCAGGCACAGGCCAATGCTCATACCCGCAAAGCCCACAGCCGCCTTCTTGGTCGTCGAGCCCAGAATCACCAGCAGAAACACCGCCGTCAGCACCACCTCAGTGAGCAGCGCAGCGAGCATCGAGAACTTGCCTGGCGAGTGTTCGCCAAAGCCATTGGTGGCCAGATCGGTCACCTGGGCGCCTGCCTTGCCGCTGGCAATCAGGTACAGCAGGCCGGCCGCCACAATGGCACCCAGCACCTGGGCGATGATGTAGCCCGGCAGCTCAGAGGCCTTGAAGCGCCCCGCCACCGTCAACCCCACCGACACGGCCGGGTTGAAATGGCCACCAGAGATGGGACCAAAGGCATAGGCGCCCGTCAGCACCGTCAAGCCAAATGCCAAGGATACACCCAGCAGGCCGATACCGACTTCAGGAAAGGCGGCGGCCAGCACGGCACTGCCGCAACCACCGAAAGTCAACCAAAAAGTTCCCAGGCATTCCGCCGACCATTTTTGTATGTTTGATGTCATTTTTCTCACCCCTTCGTCACTCAAACCCGCGGCATGCAACGCACACACATGCAGGCCTCAGCTGCGAAATGATAAGCAAGGCCGACCGCTCCTGAATGTGAACAATTGACGGTGCGACAAACGCGCTACACTTCTCAAAAAATCCATGCAAATCAAGCATAAAAGACACTACACGCCAAGCATAGGCGCCTGCCTGCTGGCACCGCTGCTGCTGCTTCTGGCCGGCTGCCAAACCGCTCCTGCGCCTCCGCCTCATGACAGCACCAACAGCGCAGTGGCATGCCATGCCCCGAGCAGCGCCGCCTTCCAACTGTTGGGCGAGCTGCGCTGGCCGCTAGACCAGTCCTGGGCAGGCACCCCCATCGGCGGGCTCTCGTCCATCGACTACAACCCGGGCGATGGCAGCTATTACCTGGTCAGCGATGACCGCTCTGTACACGACAGCGCGCGCTGGTACCAGGCCCGCATCCGCTATGACGCCAGCGGTCTGCAGCAGGTCAGCATCATTGATCACCACTACCTGCGCACGCCTGAGGGCCAGGCCTACCCCAACAGCCGCAGCGCCGCAGCCGATACCCCCGTGCCCGACCCCGAAGCGCTGCGGCTGCTGCCCGGCGGGCGTAGCCTGGTCTGGAGCAGCGAAGGCGACTTTGCCCGGGGCTTTGGCCCCTCCTTGCAGCAGGCGGGGCTGGACGGCCGCTGGCAACAGACCTGGCCGCTACCGCCCCAGCTCCAAGGCCCCCTGCACCCCGGAACAGGCCGAGGGCCGCGCAACAACATGACATTGGAGGGCATCGCCATCAGCGACGACCAGCGCAGCCTGTGGTTGTCAATGGAGGGGGCCTTGCGCCAGGACGGCCCGCTGCCGCGCCGTGGCCAGGTCGGCGGGCCGCTGCGCATCACCCAGTACGACCTGGCCAGCCAGCAGCCAGTGCGCCAGATCGCCTACATCCCCGATGCCCTGCCCCAGGACAACCTGCTGCTGCCGCTGTTTGCACTCAACGGTGTCAGCGAAATCCTGGCCGATGGCCCCGACCACCTGCTGGTGCTGGAGCGCGCCTATGTGCTGGGCAGCGGCTTTTCGGTGCGCCTATACCGCATCAACACCCAGCAGGCCAGCGACACCTTGGCCATCGATGCACTGCAGGACGCCGCATACACCCCAGCCCGCAAAGAGCTGCTGCTGGATTTTGCGCAACTGGGGCTGCGCACCGTGGACAACCTGGAGGGCATGACCTGGGGCCCGCGCCTGGCCAGCGGCGAGCGTGTGCTGCTGCTGGTCAGCGACAACAACTTCAACCCCGCCCAGGTCACGCAGTTCCTGGCCCTGGTCGAAACCCCGCCATGCACCCCAGCAGCAGGCAACGCGAGCCAATCGCATCGCAATTGAAATTGATAGCAAAACCTGTGCGCCCCGCATGGCTTGCCGCAGGCGCTGTTTGAGCTTTGTGCAGGCCGCCGCTATAGTGGCAGCCACACCAGCCCGCGCTGGTTTTGCCCCCTTCCTCTTCGTTTTTTCTTGCCGCCATGTCCACTACCGATCTGTCCCAATTCCCCGCCATTGCCTTCATTGGCGGCGGCAACATGGCCAGCGCCATCATCGGCGGCCTGATCCGCCAGGGCCTGCCCATAGACCGCATCCAGGTGGTCGAGCCCTACGAGCCCCAACGCAATGCCTTGCAGCAGCAATTTGGTATCACGGCCCTGCCAGCGGCTGACAGCAGCCTCGCGCAGGCCCAGCTTGTCGTCTGGGCCGTCAAGCCACAAACCTTCAAGGATGCGGCGATCTCGGTGGCCGGTTTCAGCACCCACGCGCTGCACCTGAGCGTGGCCGCCGGCATCCGCAGCGACAGCATTGCCCAGTGGCTGGGCAATGACCAGATCGTGCGCGCCATGCCCAACACCCCGGCGCTGGTGGGCCAGGGCATGACGGGGCTGTTCGCCCGCCCGCAGGTGAGCGTGGCGCAGCGGCTGCTGGCCGAGCAGATCATCACCACCACCGGCCAGCTGGTCTGGGTGCAGCAGGAGTCACAGCTCGACGCCGTCACCGCCCTCTCGGGCTCGGGCCCTGCTTACGTCTTTTATTTCCTCGAAGCCATGCAGCAAGCCGGTGTGGAGATGGGCTTGCCCGCCGAACAGGCCTTGCAGCTGGCCATTGGCACCTTCAGCGGCGCATCGCAACTGGCCGCACAGTCGGGCGAAGCGCCTGCGGTACTGCGCGAGCGCGTCACCAGCAAGGGCGGCACCACCTTTGCGGCGCTGGAGCACATGCGGGCTGCGGATATCGCCGCCCACTTCGTCGGCGCCATGCATGCTGCCGAGCGCCGCGCCAAGGCACTGGGCGACGAATTCGGCGGCTAAACGCCGTTGCCAGGGCGCGTCAAAGGGTAGCCCTGGCCTGGGCTTGGCGGTGCCCGCGCGCCAGCGGCCAGAAAATTCAAAACGCATTGCGTATATTTCACACAGAAGTCAAACGCAAAGCGTATAATCCAGCCGCATTCACACCTTTGCACGGAGCCAGGTCATGGACAGCCAACAGGATTTTCTTCGCGACGCAATGCGCCGTTTGAACTTGACGCGCGACGCCTTTGCCGAGCGCCTGGGCGTGCGCCGCCGCACCCTGGACACTTGGCTGCTGCCCGAGGCCTCCGGCGAAGCCCGGGCCATGCCCGACATGGCGCAGAAGTTTGTCTCCGAAATCCTGTTCCGCGAGGCCGAAGGCCACGATGCCCAAAAGCACCAGCGCCCGCTGGCCGAGCGCATGTCCGCCGATGGCCGGCCGCAGTTGCTGTCGGTGGCGCAGTTTGAGCGCGAAAGCCTGGAAGAATTGTTCCGCATCACCGATGTGATGCAGCCCATTGCCCGCCGCCACAAGGTCTGCCGTGTGCTCGAAGGCGCCGTCATGGGCAGCCTGTTCTTTGAAGCCAGCACCCGCACCCGGGTGAGCTTTGGCGCCGCCTTCAGCCGCCTGGGCGGCTCGGTCTGCGACACCACCGGCTTTACCTTCTCCTCGATGGCCAAGGGCGAATCCATCTATGACACCAGCCGCGTGATGGCCGGCTATGTCGATGCGCTGGTCATCCGCCACCCCGAGCAAGGCTCGGTAGCCGAGTTTGCGCGCGCCACCAACATCCCCGTCATCAATGCCGGCGACGGCCCGGGCGAGCACCCCAGCCAGGCTATTTTGGACATGTACACCATCCAGCGCGAGTTCTCGCGCCTGGGCAAGCTGATGGATGGCGCCCACATCGCCATGGTCGGCGACCTGAAGTACGGCCGCACCGTGCACTCGCTCATCCGCCTGCTGTCGCTGTACAAGGGAATGAAGTTCACCCTGATCTCGCCCAGTTCGCTGGAGATGCCTGCCTACCTGATCGAGATGGCCTCGACCAATGGCCACGTCGTGGAGGTCTCCACCTCGCTGCAAGACCTCAAGGGCGCCGATGTGGTCTATGCCACGCGTATCCAGAAGGAGCGCTTCGCTGGCGAAAACATCGAGGGCTATACGCCCGAGTTCCAGGTGCAGAAATCGCTGGTCGATGCGCTGTGCAAACCGGACACCATCATCATGCATCCGCTGCCCCGTGATGCCCGCGCCGGCGCCAACGACCTGTCCACCGACCTGAACCTCGATCCGCGCCTGGCCATCTTCCGCCAGACCGACAATGGCATTCCTGTGCGCATGGCTTTGTTTGCCGTTTTGATGGGTGTGGAAAGCCAGATTGCCCGCAATTTACGGGATGTCACCTGGCGGTCTCCGGCTTTTGTAGGCCCGGATGATGCAGTGTTTGACACTTTGGATTAAACTCCGTCTTACACAACACCATGATTTGAGACATTTTTTCGAAGCATCCACTACCTGCTTCGAAAGAATTAACGTTTTTTTCCTGCGACTCCAGTGTTAGCGGCCATCAATCGATGGCCGCTTTTTTGTCTGCGGTTTGTCCATTTATCGTCTGCACACCCAGGCCAAACAGCCATGAAAAAAGGACTTGCAAGCAAGTCCTTTCAGAGGTGAGATCCCCGCAGCGGTGCGGCTGAGCGCCGCGCAGCACCGGTGGCTTAACGGCCCAGACGACGGCGGGTTGCCGCGAACAGGGCCAGCAAGCCGCTCAGGCTCAGCAGACTCCACAGACCCAAGGTCGGCACCGGCCTTGCCTGGCCCAGGCCTGGCGTGCCCGGATCCACCGGCACATCGGCCAACCAGCCAGCGCCACCTGGGTCGGCGATCTGGCCATTGGCAACCATGTCGTCATCCCCGTCACCACCGTCCACGATCTGCACGCTCAGCTCCTTGCCGTTCACGGTCGATGGCAGCGCGTACCAATGCGGCGTGGTGTTGGCCTTGGTGGGGCCGTACTTCCAGTACTTGGCATTGGCCGGCAGGGCCGCTGGGTACACGATGCGCATCGTGCCATTGCCACCGATCGCGCAACCCGTCGCCGTCCACTGCAGGGCACCGTAAGGCACGCTCAGCCCCTGGGGCAAGGCGCCCAGCGAGGCGGCAGACACCGCCACCGGGGCTTGCGCCAGGCGGCAGGCATCGGCGCTGGTCCATTGCACCGAAGCGCTGCCACCACCGCCAGCAGCTGGCAACTCAACGTCAAACTGCTGCTCAGGCTCCGGGTCAACCGGCTTAGCCCCCAAGTTCAAGCCCAGCACAATCGGGTTGTGGTCGCTGGAGCGGTAGGCATCAGCGGCGTAGAACGCGGTGACCTGTGCAGGGGTCTTGAAGTTGGTGTTGTAGTCAACGACCGGCGGCTCTTCGGCATTGATCTGCCACTTGACCACGTTACCCACCTGGCTGGAGAGCGCTGCGCTGACCAGCACGTGGTCCAGCGATCCCCACAGGGTCTGGAAGCTGTACGAGTACTGGCCTGTGCCCAGCTTCTTGTAGCCATGGCTTTCCAGGAACGCGATCGGGTCTTCCTTGGCATAGGCGTTGAAGTCGCCCATCAGCACATTCTTGCCATTGCCCGCTTGCGTGGGGTTGCCTTGCAGCCAGGTCTGCAGCTGCTCGACGGCACGCTTGCGCGACTGGTTGTTGGCACCCTGGCCATCACCGATATCGGGGTCGTTGACACTGCCCTTGGACTTGAGGTGGTTGACCACCACGGTGAACTGGTCCTTGCCGCCACCGGCCAACACCTTCTCGAAGGTCTGGGCCAGCGGCACGCGGTTGCCATAGGTGGCGTTGAAGGCATCGTACTGCGCCTCATCGGGCACGGCTGGCACGCCGATGGGGCTGACACGGTCCTTGCGGTAGACAACAGCCACCGTGATCGCATCGCGCCCTGCAGCCACGGCGGTCTTGCTGCCACCCGCATGGAAGGGACCCTTCACATAGTCGTAAACATCGCTGCCATGCTTGGCATTCATGGCACGCGTCAAGGCGGCCAAGGCACTCGCACTGTCAAAGCCGTTGTTCTGGATTTCCATCAGGCCGTAGACATCGGCATCCAGCCCCAGCAGGTTGCTGACGATCTTGTCCGTCTGGCGGGTCAGCTCCACCGCATTGTCAGCGCCCCGGCCTTCCAGCTGGTCGCCATAGGGGTTGGGGAACTTGGTCGTCCCCAGGGTGCTGAAGAAATTCAGCACATTGGCCGAGGCCACCTTGACTGTCGGGCTGCCGATGGCCTGCTGCAGGTCAGCCACCGTGGGGCGTGCTGCACCGCTGAAGACCGGCTTTTGCAGCGGTTGCAAGCGATAGCTGGTCTGGTGTGCGCCGGCCGTCGTATCGATGAAGTGGTCCAGAATGCCTTCGATCGCTGCGGTGCTGTCTCCTGCGCGCAAGGTGTTGCCGGCACTCAGGTCCTGGCCGCTACGGCCCAGCACGGCGTCCGGGTTTTGCTTGCTGCTGCCATCGTCCAGGATGATCTGGCTGCGCTTGACGGTCTCCAGATAGGCGGTGTTACCCGCCACGCTGGGCGCATTCAGCTCGGTGTATTGCACCAGCTTTTCCGAGTCGCTCAAGGTGACTGTGCCATAGCGGCCCAGGTAGTAGTTGTCCGTCACCACCAGCGGGCCGGTGCTGCCGGTGATACGCACACGCATACCTTCATAGCGCTCCCAATGGGCATAGTTGGCCATCGGCAGTTTCAGCTCCACCAGCGCAGGCAGCGCCTGCTTGGCGCCGCTGTTGAGCACGCTGAAGTTCAGAATGCTGCCACCCAACTGGGTCAGGCCTCGGAACTCGGCGACGGTGGCCGTCAGTTGCACTGCCTGGCCAATGCTGTCAGCGCTCAGCCCGGCAATCGGGCTGCTGCCGTAGTAGACAAACACGGCTTCGGAGGTTTCCACATTCTTGTCGTCGTCTTCCGGCAGCGACTGGATGTAGAAGCCGCTGAGCTCAGGCAGGTAGGCGGTAACAATACCGCGCACCGTCACGCTTTGGCCCACCAATGGGGAGGCATCGCCAGCGCCTTGCACGGCAGAGATCGGGGTCGTGGCCACGGGTGCCAGGTTCTGCGCGTAGCCGGGCGAGCCGATGTTGGCAGGCGTCGAAGGCTGGGCAAAGCCGTCCAGCACACCGACCGCAGCAGCGGTATAGCGCGGCTCGGACGTGGACTTGCCATCCCAGACGGCCGACACACCATTGCCTACCGTGGTGCCCGCATTGCGCACCGCCGCACCGGCGTGGTCGCTGGTGGAAACTGCCGTGCCGCTGGGGTTTTTGGCAGGCGCCACGGTCGAGCCATCGGTCGCCGTCAGTGCTTTGCTGCCATAGTTCATCGCCGCAGCGACGTAGCCATTGGCGTCGTACACCAAGACGGCATCGCCCTTGCCCAGGCCTTGGCCGGCCACCAGGATGACAGCTGTGCTGACCGGCAAGCCCCAGGCGCTGCGGAAGGCATCTGGCGTGGTCTCATTGAGCACCACTAGGCGCGCACCTGGCGCCAGACTCGTGCCTGCCGGGAAGGGGCTGGGCGCCGCGCCGCTGTTGTCGGTCCATCCCCAGCCGCTCAGATTCACGGCCGTGGTGCCGTAGTTGAACAACTCAAAGAAATCACCGCCATCGGCACTGGAGTTGACCTCGGAGACCAGCACCTTGGCCGTGGCTGCCACCGCGCTGCTGACGGTAAAGCTCAGCGTCTGCTCAGCGGCCAAGGGGTTGCCAGCCACGTCCTGCACCGCCCCTGCGGGCAGCACCAGGCTGTAGCGCTTGCCGGGCTGGTAGCCGCCGCTGCGCGTAAAGCTCAGCGCGCTGCCATTGATGGCCACTTGCGCATCGGTCATCGGCACGGTGGCGATCACCGCGCCGTCTTCCAGCAGCGATATGCTGCCGCTGCCGCGCTGCACCGTTTCGCTGAACTGCAGGCGCAGCACTGCCGTCTTGCCTACGTCGATCGCATTTTGCAGCGGGCTGCTGCTTTGCAGCACCGGCGCCGTGGTGTCGGCCGCCACCGGACCGCCCAGCACAATGGTGTTGCCCTGGAACTGCTGGTCGGCAAAAGGCAGGTCCTTGGAAACCGAGCCCTTGCCCGGCCAGATGGTGTCGCCGTTGTCCTGCAGCAGCTGCACGCGGCTGCCCTTGGCCGTGCTGCTGGGGCTCACCAGGGTCTCGAAGCTGCCACCGGTCGTGCGCAGCAGGTTGTCCAGCACATTGTCGAGTTGCTGCACCTCCGTGGTGCCCGGGCCGTTCCAGACAAACAGCGCAAAGTTGGTGTTGACGGCCGCATCGGCCTTGCCCGGCGGGCCAGCCAGGATCAGGAATTTGCCATCGTCGGTGCGCTGCATGTCGCGAATCCCGCGACCACCCAGGTTCAGCTCAATCGGCGCACCCAGCACCGGGGCCGTGCCGGCCACCATCGCCGCAGGGTTGGTGATCGGGATAATCAGCGCGCGGTTGCGCAGCTGGGCACTGGCCAGCGGCGCGCGAAAGCCCAGCAGCAGTTGGCCGTCAGCGGTCGCGGCCATGCCTTCGATGGAGAAGCCCGCAGCCGACTCCGGCGGCACCTTGTCGGCCGACGATGCGGTGAAGCCGTAGTAGTTGGCGCCCTTGCCATGGCGATTGCCGCTGTCCCAGCTGTTGAGCTGCGCTTCCAGCCCGCTGTAGAAGCCCTTGAAGGCGAACTCCGTGTTGGCGCCGGTGCCCGTCACGTCGACTGCAAACAGGTGCTCGCGGTTGTCCGCCTCGCTGCCATCGGACTTGTTGCTGTGCGAACCGCTGAAGTACCAGGTATTGCCAATGCGGGTGCCGGCTTCCAGATCCAGCTCCTTGGTGATGCCCAGCAGACTGCCAAAATCCCATTCCTTGATCGCTACGCCGCCGCCGCGTGGGTAGACGCGCAGCACATTGCCTTCGTCATCGCCGACCACCATATAGCTCGCATCGAGTGCGATGGCGGCCGATGCGTCGGAGCTGCCAGCCTTGGTGGTGGGCATGGGCGTAAATATCGCCGTCTCGCCGGCTTCCGGGTCCAGCACGGTCATCTTCGTGGGTGCTGTGCCTCCGCCTTTCCAGTTGGCGGCCGTGCTGATAGCCGACAGCAGCTCCTGCGCGGTTCCTTCCGTCGCCGCCTTGGTGCTGTCGTAGGCAAAGTTGTTTTGCTTGACCAGCGCAATGGCGGTGCTGCCATTGACCAGGCCCGTCGGCAAGGCCGAGGTGTTGGAATTGCTGGCATTGCTATCCCAGGCGCCAGCCGTCACATTGTTCAGGGCATACAAGAACTGGGGGCTCGCTTCGCTGCCTTGGTAGACCAGCAAGCTGTCGCCACCTGCAGCCAGGTTGAACGTGCCCGTGCCTGCGGTGCTGACGGTGCCGTGGTTGGCGGCGCGCTTATCGCTGTCCGCATCGGTGATCACCACGACGGTGCCAGCAAGCAGGGCCGCAGAGGCCTTCCAGACGAGCACGCCCTCACCCGTGCGAAAGGCGCCGGCGCTGGTCCAGCCGTTGTCGGTGACACGGATCTCGGTGCCCGCCTCCACATCGCGCAGCAAGACCAGGCTGACGGAGTCCGGCGCATCCGAGGCAAAGCCGACGACAGCGACCTCACCGGCGGCCAACGTGGTCTGGGCAGAAGCGGGCAATACGCTGGCAGCCAGCAGCAAAGCGGCAGCGAGCGATAGACCTTGGGACGCACGCACGCTGGCGCGGCATGCATAAGAGATGGAGCGAAGAGCAAACATGGCAGCAGTGGGGGGTGTAGCAAACAACCCCTCTTTGTCGCCGCTGGCGATGAAAGCTCCGTGTCAGGATCTTTCAGCGTCCCCAAAAACCGACACCCGATAGCCTGTCATCGCTGCGTCACAGCGCCAAGGCAAGCAGCACGCCAACAAACAGACTTACGCCAATCCAATGGCTTTTGCTGAAGGCCGTAAAACAGCCTTCGCGCGTGCGCTGGCGAATCAGGCGGTAGTGCCAGGCCATCTGCAAAGCGGCCACTGCTACGCCTAGCCACCAAGGCCAGGCCAGTTGCAAAGGAGCCAGCGCCAGCACCGTCAGCCCCAAGCACACCACAAAGAAGGCCATGATGGCGGCCACATCAAAACGGCCCAAGGTGATGGCCGAGGTCTTCATGCCAATCTTCAGGTCGTCATCGCGGTCCACCATCGCGTACTCGGTGTCGTAGGCCAGCACCATGCACATATTGGCCAGCCACAGCAGCCAGGCCATCAGCGGCACCTGGCCTTGCACAGCGGCAAAGGCAATCAGCACGCCAAAGTTGAAGGCAATGCCCAAAAAGGCCTGGGGCATCGCAAAAAAACGCTTGGTAAAGGGGTAGAGGATGGTGAACAGCACCGCAGGCACCGACCAGGCCACCGCTTCCCAGCGCGTGGTCAGCACTAGGCCCAGCGACAGCAAGGTCAGGACCACGCCGACCATGGCGGCCTCGAACACCGAAATCTTGCCGGTGGTGATGGGGCGCTGCGCGGTGCGTTTGACATGCCGATCAAATTTACGGTCCGCAATGTCATTGATGCAGCAGCCCGCGCTGCGCATCAAAAAGGTGCCCAGCACAAACACCAGCACCAGGTGCCAGCCGGGAAAGCCGCCAGACGCAGCCCACAGCGCCACCAAGGTCGGCCAGACCAAGACCAGCCAGCCGGCCGGTCGCTTGAAACGAATCAGGTCCAGGTACAGCGCCAGGCGCTCAGACAGAGAAATGGGAGGGTGGGCAGCAGCAGACATGGGTGCCAAGCATAGCGCCAAAGCTGCCAGCGCACACAAGGCCAGGCCCAGCAGCGCCCCGGCGAGCACATCGCTGGCAAAGTGCGCCTGCAGCAGGATGCGGCTCATCGCGATGACAAGTACCAGGCCGCCGCAGAGCCAGGCCAACACCCGGCCCCAAGCAGGCGAGAGGCGACCGCGCAGCACCAGCCACAGCAGGCCGTAGACCACCACAGCGCCTGCGGTATGGCCACTGGGAAAACTGGCACCCGAGGTCGCCAGCGCATGCAACACCTCGGGCCGCGCGCGATCCAGCAGATTCTTCAGCAGTCGCACTGCCAAGCCATTGAGTCCGATGAAGAACACCCAGACCCACAAGGCCTGCCACTGCCCGCCCAGCGCCAAGCATCCCGCCACCACCAGCACCAAAACGGCCAGCCAACGCACATCGCCGGCAGCCGTCAAGACATGCAGCACGTCTCGCATGGGCGCCGAGACATGGTCTTGCGCCCACTGTTGTGCCCAGGCGTCCGCTGCCATCAAGCCCGCATGCCCGGCATGCTCCGGGTAGACCACCACCCAGGCTAGCACCGCAAACACCAGCAGACAGCCAGCCACCACCGCCAAAGGCAAGGCCGAAAGCCGCCTGGCGGCATGCTGGCCAGTTGCCGAGCACGGCTGCAGCCAGCGCCAAGCCAGGGCACCCAGCACCAACCAGGCTACGATCAGCGCGGGCATCCAGGCATCCAGCAAAGCCAGGCCACGAAAAACCATGCCGGAGCCTCCGGCGAGCTCCCCGGTCTGCGCCATCACATCCCCGGCACTGAGGAGCCACAGCGAAACGGCCCACAACCCATGGCAACGCATGCCCCGGCCTGCCACCACGGCGGAGCGGCAACAGACCCCCACCCACCAAGCCGCCCAACTGCCAGACAGCAACAACAACGACAACAACAACAACAACAACAACACGTTCAACTTCATCAAGGTACAAATACAAAACCCCATGCGGGCATGCCCGGCATGGGGTTGAACAAAGCGCTAAGCCTTAGGCTTGCAGCATGGTCACGCCTGGCAGATTGCAGGCGAAGATGGCATTGCGCAAGGCGGCAATGGCCTCGTAGCGGGTAAAGCTGCGGCGCCACACCAGCACCACACGGCGCTTGGGGGCTTCGTCGTTGACCTCATCAGCCAGCGGGATGTAGCGGATATGGGTCTCGTCCGACTTGCGGCGGCGCACCCCTTTTTCCAGTGCATCCTTGGGCACCGACAGGCGTGGCACCAAGGTCACGCCCATGCCGGCAGCCACCATGTGCTTGATGGTCTCGAGCGACGAGCCTTCAAACGTGCGGCGAATGCCTTCGGTGTTGCTGGAGTAACGGGCGAACTCGGGGCAGACTTCGAGTACATGGTCACGGAAGCAGTGGCCTGCACCCAACAGCAGCATGGTTTCGTTCTTCAGCTCGCTGGCCGAGATGCTGTCGCGGGTAGCCAGCGGGTGCACGCTGGGCACGGCGGCAAAGAAAGGCTCGTCATACAGCGGGGCCATGGCCAGACCCGTGTCAGGGAAAGGCTCAGCCACGATGGCGCAGTCGATCTCACCGGTGCGCAGCATCTCCAGCAGCTTGGCGGTCATGTTCTCGTTGATCATCAGCGGCATCTGCGGCGTACGCTCGATGGACTGGCGCACCAGCTCAGGCAGCAGATAAGGCCCGATGGTATAGATCACACCCAGGGTCAGCACACCTGCCAAGGGATCCTTGCCGCGCTTGGCAATTTCCTTGATCGCTGCAGCCTGGTCCAACACGATTTGCGCCTGGCGCACGATCTGATCACCCAAGCTGGTCACAGACACTTCCGAGGCACTGCGTTCAAACAGCTTGACCTCGAGTTCTTCCTCCAGCTTTTTGATAGCGACAGACAAGGTAGGTTGCGACACGTAGCAGGCATCAGCGGCGCGGCCGAAATGCCTTTCACGGGCGACAGCAACAATATATTTGAGCTCTGTAAGTGTCATGTCAGTTTTAAGTGCGAATCGCGTATTGTGCATGGCCTGTACGTCACCTGGCCATAGCGCCAGGCACCAAAGTGCCACACTGTGTTTCATCAGAACCGCAAGCTATGAGTTGTACTCTATTCCGAAGCACCATGGGTGCCAAAGATAGACTATAAAAATAGCATTAATCTATTATCCGCCAAATGCAAGCACTTGCTCACCGACCATCTAGGTAAATATGGATGATTCCATTTACACAATGCCACATAGACCTGCGGCCCCCCGCCTCGCTACCTCCCTGTTAAATAAGACATATTTTTACTTCCCTCAGTCCTCATAAGCCCTAAATCTAGTTACAAAACGCGTTTTATATCCTCTATTTGAACAACAGTGTCATCATTTTGCACAGCATCCATAGCACGAATCAATCGACATTTTCCAGAATTTCGTCGTCTTTTTGCAACTTTTAAATCTTGTTTGCAATGCTGCCATGCCAGCCAACTGGTAGCTATGTACTAGTTTTCAAGCCTTGAGGTATTCCGCCTTGCCGCCCAGCCAACGCAAAACATGGCTGGCGGCCAGTTCCGGCCAGTGGTCCAGCATCTGCGGTGCCAGCTCACGCGCCCACTCCAGCAGGTGTTTGTCGGCTTCCAGATCGGCAAAGCGCAGCAAGGGAGCGCCAGACTGGCGCGCGCCCAGAAACTCGCCCGGCCCCCGGATTTCCAGATCGCGCCGGGCAATCTCGAAACCATCCGAGGTTTCTGCCATCGCCCGCAAGCGCTCCTTGGCCGTCTCGCCCAGCTTGCCGTTGTCGCCAACCGCATACAGCAGCACGCAAGCGGATGCTGCCGCACCGCGCCCAACCCGCCCGCGCAGCTGGTGCAGCTGGCTCAGGCCAAAGCGCTCGGCATGCTCAATCACCATCAGGCTGGCATTGGGCACATCCACGCCCACCTCAATCACCGTGGTGGACACCAACACGCCCATCACGCCCTCGGTAAACAAGGCCATAACGGCCTTTTTCTCGGCCGTCGGCATGCGCGAATGCAAGAGACCGACCATGACGCCGGGCAGCGCCTCGCTCAGGTCCGTATGCGTCGCGGTAGCGTTGGACAAGTCCAGCGCCTCGCTCTCCTCAATCAAGGGGCAGACCCAGTAAACCTGGCGCCCATGGGCAATCTGGTCGGCAATACGCGAAACCACCTCATCGCGCCGGCTGTCGCTGATCAGCTTGGTGACGACGGGCGTGCGGCCCGGGGGCAGCTCATCGATGGTGGAGACATCCAGGTCGGCGTAATAGCTCATCGCCAAGGTGCGCGGGATGGGTGTGGCGCTCATCATCAGCATGTGCGGCTCCATGCCGGTGGACAGCAGCTTTTGCCGCAGTGCCAAGCGCTGGGCCACGCCAAAGCGGTGCTGCTCGTCGATAACGGCCAGCCCCAGCTTCTTGAACTGCACCTGGTCTTGGATAACGGCATGGGTGCCGACGACCAGGGCGGCCTCGCCGCTCTCGACCAGCGCCAGCATCTCGGTGCGCTGCTTTTTCTTCTGCGCACCGGCCAGCCAGGCCACCTTGAGGCCACGCGGCGCCAGCAGCGGCTCCAGCCAGCCCACCAGCTTGGCAAAATGCTGCTCGGCCAGGATTTCGGTGGGCGCCATCAGCGCGCATTGCCAGCCCGCATCAATGGCAATCACTGCCGACAGCGCCGCCACAATCGTCTTGCCCGAACCCACATCGCCTTGCAGCAAGCGGTGCATGGGCACATGGCGCGCCAAGTCCCGCGCAATTTCCTCGCAGACCCGGCGCTGCGCCCCGGTCAGCGCAAAAGGCAGGGCCGCCAAAAACTGCTCATGCAGGTTCAGGCTGCCATCCGGATGGCGCTGCGCCACCAGGGCCGGTGCGCGCAGGCTGTCGCGCGCCCGCTTGGCCGTCAGCTGTGACAGCTGCTGGGCCAACAACTCTTCGGCCTTGAGGCGCTGCCAAGCCGGGTGGCTGTGGTCCTCCAAGGTCGCCATCGCCACATCGGGCGTGGGGTGGTGCAAAAACTGCAAGGCCTCGCGCAGGGTATAGGCCCGGCCCAGGCCGCCTGCGCCTTGGTAGCGAGCGTAGGGCAGGTCCAGGCCCGGTGGCAGGGTTTCACTCAGATCGGCGCGCTGCACGCCGCTGATCACGGCGCGGCGCAAATAAGGCTGGGGCAGGCCGGCAGTGGTCGGATAGACGGGGGTGAGCGACTGCGGCAGCTCGCCGCCGGCCAGGCGAAACGCCGGGTGCAGCATTTGCCGCCCCCAAAAGCCGCCTTTGACCTCGCCCCGAATGCGCAAGGTATTGCCCACCGACAAGGTCTTTTGGTGCGAAGGGTAAAAGCTGAAAAACCGCAGCTCGCAGGGGTCACCGTTGGCGTCTTCCACCCGCACCACCAGTTGTCGGCGCGGGCGCAGCTGTACATCCGATGACACGACCGTCGCCTCGATCTGCGCGACCTCGCCATCGCGTGCATTGCGCAGCGCAATGATGCGGGTCTCATCCTCGTAGCGCAGTGGCAGGTGCAGGGCCAGGTCGATGTCGCGCGTCAGCCCTAGCTTGACTAACGCTTGCTGGGCAGGATTCTTGGCGACTGCCTTGGCGGGGCTGGCTGCAGGCACCGTGGCAGCTGCTGCCCCGGCCACTTTGCGCGGCCGGCCAGGCTTGCGCCCCTTGGCGGGCGCGGCATCATCAGCGGAGTTGGCGGGCGTGGCAGCAGACATGGAGGCGGTTTTAGCAATGCAGCATTCTGGCATGCTTTGCCGCACGACTGGTTAAAAAGACAGTGCCGCTGCAGGCCGCGCGCGCCATCAACGCCGCACGCGCCGGCGCCGCAGATAACGCTCCCACAACTCAAACACCAGCTCAGACAGCAAGGCCAGCGCCGCAGCGGGCAAGGCGCCAGCCATCATCAGCGCGCTGTCGTTCAGCGCCAGACCGGTCACAATGCGCTCGCCCAAACCGCCAGCGCCAATAAAGGCCGCAATCGTCGCCGTGCCGATGCCGATGGCGCAGGCCGTGCGGATGCCGGCAATGACGGTGGGCATCGCAATCGGCAGCTCCACCCAGCGCATGCGCTGCGGCCGCGTCATGCCCAGGGCCGATCCCGCACTGCGCAGGCCAGGCGATACCTCGGCCAGCCCCGCGCAGGTGTTGCTCAGAATCGGCAAGATGGAATAAGCCGTCAGCGCCACCAGGGCGGGCAAGCGCCCGATCACGCCGAACCAGGCAATCAGCACCGCCAGCAAGGCCAGCGATGGAATGGTCTGCAGCACCCCCGCCGCGCCCAGTGCCAGCGCCCGTGAACGTGGATGCGGGAAAAGCAGGATGCCGGCAGGCAGCGCAATCAGCGCTGCAACCCCCACCGACACCAGCACCAGCGCCAGGTGCTGCATCGTCAGCCGCCACAGATCAGGCGCCACCAGGCGTGACCACAGCCGTGCGCCAAAGGCGGGCTGGCGGGCGGCTTTTGCATCGGCCGACGTGGCGGCCGCCGCCTGCGGCGCCCCACCGGCCAAAAACTGCTTGGCAATCTCGGCAAAGCTTTGGCCTTTCAGCTCGGCCTGCGCGTTCATGCCGATCATCGCCTCTTCGCTGATCCGCCCTTGCAGCTTTTGCAGGGCCGCCCAGGCCACGGGCTTTTGCGTGGGCAAGTCCTGGCGATAAAGCAGCAGCGCGTCATAGCGCGGAAAGTAGGCCTGGTCATCCTCCAGAACCAGGAGGCCGAGATGGTCGATCTTGGCATCGGTGGTGTAGATGTCCATCACATCGATGTGCTTTTGCGTGATGGCCTCATAGGCCAGGCCATGGTCCAGCCCCTGGGGCTTGGCCTGTAGGCTATAGCGCTTCGCCAAGCCGGGCCAGCCATCGCCCCGCCCAATGAATTCGTTCGACAGGCCATAGCGCAGCTGGCTGTGGCGTGCCAGATCGCTCAAGCTGCGAATGCCCAGTTCCTCGGCCTGTGCGCGGCGCATGGCCAGCGCATAGCCATCGTTAAAGCCCAGCGGCACGCCCACCGCCAGACCCTGCGGCGCCAGCGCCTGGTTCAGTGCAGCCACATCGCTGCCCTGGGCATGTTTGGCAATCTCCAGCGCAATGGTGCCGCTGTACTCGGCGTACACATCGATCTGGCCGGAGCGCAGCGCCTCATACACAATGGCGGTATTGCCCAGGCCTTGGCGCACCTGCGTCCTCACGCCGACGGCCTGGGCCTGCTGGGCCATGATCTCGGCCAGCACATAGGATTCGGTAAAGCGCTTGGAGCCCACGCGCAAGGTTTCCTCCTGCGCAGCCCCGGCAGCGGGTGCCGCGAGGATGCCCAGAATCCAGACCAACGCTAAGGTCATCAAGTGGCGAAGACGTTGCATCGGGCCACTATAGCAAGCCAGCTGCCAAAACAAGTAGGAGGCCACCACCAGAGGGCCCAAGCCCGCGCGGCCTGCTGCGCCTCTGCCACAGTGGCACAATCGCCCCCTTGTTTTGATCCCTGTGAGCTGCAGGTGTGTTCCGCCTGCATGAGCCAAGAATGACTGCCTTCTCCGGTGCCCGCCGCACTTTTCAACTGAGCGATTTCGATTTCGAACTGCCCGAAGCCCTGATTGCCCAACACCCGGCTGCCGAGCGCAGTGGCTCCCGCTTGCTGGATGCGCGTGAATCCACCCTGGTGGACCGCCGCTTCCACGAGCTGCCCGATCTGCTGCAGGCCGGCGACCTGCTGGTGTTCAACGACACCCAGGTGATCAAGGCGCGCATCTTTGGCGAAAAGTCGAGCGGCGGCAAGATCGAGCTGCTGATCGAGCGCGTGCTGCAGGACAACGAAGTCGTCGCGCACATGAAGGTCAGCAAGAAGCCGGCCGTGGGCGGCGTGCTGCACATGATGGGCGGCAAAAAGGCCGGTGGCTTTGATGCCACCTTGCTGGGCCGCTGGCCCAACGAGATGGGCGCGCTGTTCCGCCTGCGCCTGAGCGGCCCCAACGGCGAATCACCTTGGGAGCTGATGCAGCAGCATGGCCACATCCCCCTGCCCCCTTATATAGAGCGCGAGCAGCAATCCGGCCAGGACCCCAACCAGGCCGAAGACGAGCGCCGCTACCAGACCGTGTTTGCCAAGAACCCCGGCGCCGTGGCCGCGCCCACCGCCGCGCTGCACTTTGACGAAAAGGTGCTGGCTGCCTTGGAAGCCAAGGGCGTGGAGCGCGCCAGCGTGACCTTGCATGTGGGCGCGGGCACCTTCCAGCCGGTCAAGACCGAGAACCTCAAAGACCACCAGATGCACAGCGAGTGGTACAACATCCCGCTGCCCACCTTGGCGGCGCTAGAGCGTTGTCGCCTGCGCGGCGGCCGCGTGGTGGCCGTGGGTACCACCACCGTGCGTACGCTCGAATCCTGGGCCCGCACCGGCCAGCTCTCGGACGACACCACGATCTTTATCACGCCCGGCTTTCCCTACCGCGTGGTGGACATGCTGGTGACCAACTTCCACCTGCCCAAGAGCAGCCTGATGATGCTGGTCAGCGCCTTTGCCGGTTACGAGCACATCATGGGCCTGTACCAACACGCGATTGCGCAGGAATACCGCTTCTTCAGCTATGGCGACTCGATGCTGCTGCAGCGCAAGACGGAGCCCGCCGCCGCCGATCCCAGCACCGAGCAGCCGCCTGCGGCCTCCTAAAGGCTAGACCGGCTCAGGCCCGGCCACTGCCGGCCTCGGGCCTCGGCCGCCCCTGCGCGGCCGATCCCTGCAGGATGTAGAGCTGGAAATCGCCGATCTGCACGACATCGCCAGCGTAGAGAATCTTGCGCTTGATCGGCACGCCATTGACCAGCGTGCCATTGGTGCTGCCGTGGTCTTCTAAAGTCAGCACGCCTGCGCGCTCACGCAAGAAAAAGGCGCCATGGCTGCGGCTCACGCTGGGGTCGTCCAGCACAAAGCGGCTGGCCGGGTCACGGCCAAAGGTCGAAAAGCCCTCTTCCAAAGCCCAGGTCTGCAGGCTCAGTCGCTTTTTGTCCTTGACCAGAATATCTTTCGCCATGGCGGTGGCTCCTCAGGTTGCCTGTGCGGTGGGGCTTGCGCCCGCCGCCAATCTACCAAACAAAGGCGAAATCAGAAATAGTCACAGAAGCGCCTGCCGCCTATCTCATGCACCTGCACGGGGATTTCATACAGGTCGCTCAGCACCTCATCGCGCACCACAACCTCAGGCGGCCCTTCGCAGTACAGCGCACCGGCCTTCATCGCGATGATGTGGTCAGCATAGCTGGCGGCAAAATTGATGTCGTGCAGCACGACCACCACGGTCTTGCCGGCATCCTGCACAGCCTGGCGCAGCAGCTTCATCATGCCCACGGCATGGGCCATGTCCAGGTTGTTGAGCGGCTCGTCAAACAGGATATAGCGCGTGTTCTGGCACAGCACCATCGCAATGTAGGCGCGCTGGCGCTGGCCGCCAGACAGCTCATCGAGAAAGCGCTCGCTGAGCGGCTCAAGGTGGAGGTAGCTCAGCGCCGCATCCACCTGCAGGCGATCCTCTTCGGTCAGCCGGCCTTTTGAATGCGGAAAGCGGCCAAAGGCCACCAGGTCGCGCACCGTCAGGCGCAGCGCGCTTTGGTTGTCCTGGCGCAAGATGGCCATCAGCCGGGCCAGCGCATCGCTGGCGGTGGTGGTGATGTCCTGGCCCTCAATGCGCACGGCACCTGAGGTCATTGGCATCAGCCGGCTGATGAGCGACAGCGCCGTGGATTTGCCCGCGCCGTTGGGCCCGATGATGGCCGTCAGCCGGCCCTGGGGAATGCGCAAACTCACATCGTGCAGCACCGTCGTGGTGCCATGGGTTTTACGCAGCTTGTCGGTTTCAATCATGGCTGGTCACCGCGCTCAGCCCTTGGCCTTGCGCACTAAAAGATAGATAAAGGTCAGTCCGCCCAGGAACTCCACCACGATGGACAGCGAGGTGTTGAAGCCAAACAGCCGCTCCAGCACCATCTGCCCGCCCACGAGCAACAAGCCACCCAGCAGCACCGAGCCGGCCAGGGTGTAGCGGTGCTGGTGGCTGTGCATCAGCTGGTAGGCCATATTGCTCACCAGCAGACCAAAAAAGGTCACCGGGCCGACCAGCGCGGTCGAGATGGATACCAAAATGGCCACCACCACCAAGACGCCCATCACCGCGCGCTGGTAGTTCACGCCCAGGTTGACCGCCACATCGCGCCCCAGCGCCAGCACATCGAGCATATGGCGCTGGCGCCAGACCCACATCCCCACCAGCGCAATCGCTGGCAAAGACAGCAGCAGCAAGGGCAGCGAGACGGTGTTGAAGTTGGCAAACAAGCGGTCTTGCAGCACGGTGAACTCATTGGGGTCCATCACGCGCCAGACAAAGTTGTTCAAGCTGCGAAAAAAGATGCCCGCGACAATGCCCACCAGCAGCAGCAGATGCAGGTTGCTGGCCTGGCCCCGGAACAGCCAGACAAACAGGCTGGTCGACAGCAGCACCATCAGCCCCACATTCATGCCAAAGCGCGACAGCTCGGGAATCTGCATGGCCGCCGCACCCAGGCTAAAGGCCAGCACGGACTGGATCAGCTGGAACAGCGCATCGAACCCCATCACTGCAGGGGTCAGGATGCGGTTATTGGTCACCGTCTGGAACAGCACGGTGGAGACCCCGATGGCAAAGGCCACTGTCCACATGGTTGCCAGCTTTTTGCCGCGCAGAGGCAGCACAAAGCTCCATTCGGCCTGCACCTGGCTGGTCATAAAGTACAGGCTGGCCAGCAGCGCCAAGGCCAGCAGCAGCCACAGCCGGCGGGCAGGTGTGCCCAGCCAAGAAACGCGTGCGGGCACGGTTACCGCAGGTGCAGCAGGAGAGGTAGACATCGTATTCATCTCAGCCCCCCATGCGCTTGCGGCGCGACAGCAGCAGTGCCAGAAACATCGCGCTGCCCAGCACGCCCATCACCGTGCCAATCGGCACCTCATAGGGCGCAATCACCAGGCGGCCGATCAGGTCGCAGCACAAGGCCATCAAGGCCCCCGCCCAGGCCACCCACAGCACGGACTTGCGCACGTTGTCGCCCACCACCAGGCGCACCAGGTTGGGAACGATCAGGCCAACAAAGGGAATGATGCCCACCGTCACGATCACCGAAGCGGTGACAACGGCCACCACCACCACGCCTTGGGCCACCAGGCGCTTGTAGTTGAGGCCGAGGTTGGTGGCAAATTCCTGCCCCATGCCGGCGACGGTAAAGCGGTCGGCGGCCAGCATGGCCAGCACCGTGATGCCGAGCGACAGCCAGAGCATCTCGTAGCGGCCCTGCACAATGGCCGAGAAATCGGCCGTCATCCAGGAGCGCGCCGCCTGCATCAGGTCAAAACGGTAGGCGATAAAGGTCGTGGCCGATTCGATCACGCCCGACAGCACCAGGCCCACCAGCGGCACGATCAGCGCCGAGCGCAGCCGTATGCGCGTGAGCACGGCCAAAAACAAGGCCGTGCCCGCCAGTGCAAACACTGCCGCCAGGCCCATCTTGCCGAACACCGGCATATCGGGCCACCACAGAATGCCGATCAGCATGCCCATGCCCGCCGATTCGGCCGTGCCGATGGTCGTGGGCTCGACATAGTGGTTGCGCGCCAGCATCTGCATCAGCAGGCCGGCCACCGCCATCGCGCTGCCCGCCAGCAGCAGCGCCAAGGTGCGCGGTACGCGGCTGGCCACCAGCACCTGGGTGGCCATGTCATCGTCGTTGTGAGAGAACAGCCGCAGCAAGGTGCTGACCGACACATCGCTCACCCCCACCAGCAGGCTGATAAAAGCCAGCAACGCCAGCAAGGCGACGGCCGGCAGCGCAAAAGCCAGCGGGCGCAGCGCAAGGCTGCGCCCGCCGCCTGGCGCTTTATCGATCGTGGACATCATGCTGTGGCTCGCAACAGGGGCTGGCTCAGCAAGCGATTAAGCCTTGGAGAAGGCGTTGATCAGCTGCGTCACATCGTCATGCAGCGAGCCGGGGCTGGCATTGCCCAGCAGGTACCAGTTGGCCGAGTTCAGGTAGACGATCTGCTTTTTCTTGGCCGCCTTGGTGGCGTTGACCAGGGGGTTGTCCAGCAGCTTGGCGGCCGATGCGCCTTCGCGGCCAATGGCGGCATCGCGGTCCAGCACAAACAGCCAGTCCGGGTTGGTCTTGAGGATGAACTCGAACGAGATCGCCTGGCCGTGGCCGGCCACCTTGATGTCCTTGTTCGCGGCGGGAATGCCATACACATCGTGCAGCATGCCAAAGCGCGAGCCCGGGCCATAGGCGCTGAGCTTGCCGCCATTGGTCATCACCATCAGGCCGGCGCCCTTGTTGGCCGTCAGGCCCTTGAGCTTGTCGATATCGGCCTGCATCGCCGCCATCAGGGTTTGGGCCTGGGCCTCGTTGCCGACCATCTCACCCAGAATCTTCAAATGCTTGAAAGCGCTGGCCACCGGCTGGGTGTTGTCCACCGTCAGGTCCAGGGTCGGCGCAATCTTGGACAGCTCGGCCACCTTGGCGGCCGAGCGGCCACCGGCGACGATCACATCGGGCTTGAGGCCCTTGACCACCTCGTAGTTGGGCTCGAACAGGCTGCCGATGCGGGTGTAGTCCTTGCTGGCGTACTGCTCCAGCACCGGCGGGAACTTCACCACCTCGGGCACGCCCTTGACCTCGGCGCCCAACGCGCGCAGGCAGTCGAGCGCGGCCAGGTCAAACACCAGGATGGTCTTGGGCTTGACGGGGATCTGCACCGCGCCGCCCGCTTGCTGCACCGTCAGGGTCTGCTGCGCCCGGGCGGAACCTGCCGCCCAGGGCAGGGTCACCAAGGCACCCAGCTGCAGCAGCGACTGGCGGCGGTTGACGGTGGAGATAGCGGAGCGCGACATGGAACATCCTTGGGTCGAAATGCCGGCAGCCCCTGCATGTGCCTGGCCCAAGAACGTATGACTACTTTTTCTTGCGCCCGCAGCAAAAGCCCCAGCGGTTGGTGGAATGGAACATCGCCTGATGGACGCCCAGTCTGCACCGCACAAAGGCTTTACATTACTTGACACATTTGCGAATCGTTCTCATTTGAATGGTAACACGTTGTTTTGTCTCCCTCGGTTTTTGGCGGGTACAAACCCTGAGCAGGCGCAAACCATCGCCGCACTGTCGCTGAACGGACAATGCCGGGCCAGAACTGCAGCTACCGCGCCACGCCAGGTGCCCCAGCGGTGGGCAGCTTTCTACAATGGGACGACACCCCGCCAGCCCATCGACTCCGCAGGAGACCGGCCGCCGCATGGTGCCCTTGCCCGCGTGACTTCCCCGACCGCTCCCTCCCATGCCTCCGCGCTGCCTGCCAAAGGCCTGACCTCCCCTCCCACCTTTGCAGCGGACAGCGCTGCCAGCGTGCCCGAGACCACCAGCACGCCCCCACCCCGCCGCCCCGGCCAAGGCTCGGCCCTCACCGGCATCGTGCTGACGGTCATTGCCTGCGCCTGCTTTTGCCTGCTCGATACCGGCTCCAAATACGCCGGGGCGCTGCTGCCGCTGTTGATGGCGCTGTGGCTGCGCTATGTACTGCAATCAGTGTTCACCGTCGGCTGGGGCGTCTACCAGTACGGGAGTGCAGCGTTTCACACCACGCATCCGCGCTTTCAGGTGGCGCGTGCCGCCCTTTTTTGCAGCAGCAACGCCTGCGCAATGATGAGTCTGCGATACCTGCCGCTGGCCGAGTTCACCGCCGTGGTGGCGATGACGCCGCTGGCCATGACCCTGGTGGCCGCCCTCTGGCTCAAGCAATCGGTCAGCCCGCTGCGCTGGGTGCTGGTGGCCATGGGCTTTTTAGGCACTGTGGTCATCATCCGCCCGGGCGGTGCCAATTTCAGCGGCGGCGCACTGGTCTGGCCGCTGCTGCAGCTGGCGGCCAACACCGCCTACCAGATCGTCAGCAGCCAGATGGCGGGCAGAGAGCGCCCCGTCACCACCCAGATCTACACCAGCCTGCTGGCGCTGGTGCTGACCTCCGCCAGCCTGCCCTGGTTCTGGCAGCTGCCCAGCAGCGCCGCGCTGTGGCTGGCGGCGTTGGCCATGGGCGTGGGCAGCACCATTGGCCACCTGATGCTGCTCAAGGCCTATGAGCATGCCAAACCGGCCACCATATCGCCGTTTCTCTACAGCCAGATCCCCTTTGCCGTGTTCGCCGGCTGGATGCTCTACGGCCATATCCCCGACCAGTGGGCGGTGTTGGGCATGGTGGCTATTGCGCTGGGCGGTGCGCTCAGCGCATGGCTGTCGGTGCGCGAATCGCGTTGATCCCGGCGGGCGTAGGCTGACGCAAAAAAGCGCCACCGAAACCAGTCCGGTGGCGCCCTGGGTGTGTTGGATCTACCGGTGCGTCAGTAGGCGACGGCCTGGCCGTCCTTGCGCGGATCGGAGCCAGCCACATAGTGCCCGCCCTCGCGCAGAATCAGCTGCGCACCGCCAAAGGCGAAGACGCCATGGCCTTCTTCAATGCTCACTTCATGGCCCAGCGCGCGCAGCGCGGCAATCACCTGCGGATCAAAGCCCAGCTCGACGGAGACCTGGTTGCCACCGGTCACGCGCCAGCGCGGCGCGTCTGCTGCGGCCTGCGGGTTTTGGCCATAGCGCAGCACGCGCACGGCCATCTGCACATGGCCCTGGCTTTGCATCGGGCCGCCCATCACGCCAAAGGCCATCTGCGGCCTGCCATCGGCATGCATCGCAAAGGCAGGAATGATGGTGTGCGAAGGGCGCTTGCCCGGTGCCACCTGGTTGGCGTGGCCCGCCTCGGTGGTGAAGCCTGCGCCCCGGTTTTGCAGGCTGATGCCCGTGCCCGGCACGACCACGCCCGAGCCAAAACCCATGTAGTTGGACTGGATGAAGGAGACCATCATGCCGCTCTCGTCGCAGGCCGTCAGGTAGACCGTGCCGCCCGGCTTGGGCGCGCCATAGCTGGCAACGCTGGCCTTGCTGCGGTCGATCAGCTTGGCGCGTTCGGCCAGGTAGGCGGGGTTCAGCAGGTCCTGCTGCGGCTGGACGCGCATATGGTCGATATCGGCGTTGTACTGGGCCAGGTCGGCCAGCGCCAGCTTCATCGCCTCGATCTGCAGGTGCACGGTCTCGGCGCTGTCCAGCGGCTGATCGCCAATGCCGATGGCATCGAGCAGGCCCAGCGCAATCAGCGCGGCAATGCCCTGGCCATTGGGCGGAATCTCATGCACCACTGAATCGCCAAAGGGCTGGGCCACCGTGCCTACCCAATCGCAGCGGTGGGCGGCCAGGTCATCGGCCGTCATCACGCCGCCATTGGCCTGGCTGTGCGCGGCCATCTTTTGCGCCAATGCGCCCCGGTAATAGGATTCACCCAGGGTCTCGGCAATCTCTTCCAGGGTGCGGGCATGCGCCTCGCTTTGGAACCAGCTGCCCACCTGCGGTGCCTGGCCATCGGGCGCAAAGCATTCCTTGAAGCCGGGCTGGTCGCCCAGCTTGGCCAGACCCAGCGCCCAGAGCTTGGCAATGGTGGGCGATACCGCAAAGCCGTGGCGCGCATAGTCGATTGCCGGTTGCGCGACTTGCGCAAAGGGCAGCTTGCCAAAGCGCTTGGACAGCGCCACCCAGCCCGAGACCACGCCGGGCACGGTGACCGCATTCCAGCCTTTTTCAGGGATGCCGCCGAGCTTGTCGAAGTACTCCGGCGTCCAGCCGGCCGGGGCGCGGCCTGAGGCGTTCAGGCCATGCAGCTCCTGGCCATCCCAGACAATCGCGAAGGCATCACTGCCAATGCCGCAGCCTGTGGGCTCCACCACCGTCAAGGCCATGGCCGCGGCCAGCGCCGCATCCACCGCATTGCCGCCCGCTTGCAGCATGCGCAGGCCCGCTTGCGCGGCCAGCGGTTGCGAGGTGCTCACCACATTGCGGCCCAGGATGGGCGAGCGCTGCGAGGCATAGGGCTGGGCCCAGTCTTTCACGGTGGTCATGTCTTGTCTTTCTGAATGCGATCGGGGTGTCAGGGATGCGGAGCGGAGCTAAAGGTACTAACACGACCCAGCAAACCGGAGGTTTGCGGTTGAGACTAGGCGCTCAGACGCAGGCAGTACAAACGTACGACAAGGCTGAGGAACGACGTATCAAGGGTTGTGTTAGTGCCTCTTAATCCAAGGTGATGTGGTTGTCTTTGATGACCTTGGCCCAGCGAGCGCTGTCGGCCTTGACCAGGTCGGCAAACTGCGCAGGCGTGCCGGGTTTGGCCACTTCTGCGCCCAGCTTGGCCAGGCTGGCGATGACCTCGGGATTTTGCATGGCCTTGTTGAAGGCGGCATTGATCTTGGTGGTCAGCTCGGGCTTGAGGCCAGCGGGTGCATACACGCCAAACCAGGTCACCGACGCGTAGCCGGGCAGACCCGATTCGGCCACCGTGGGCAGCTGGGGCGCAAGCTGGGTGCGCTCGGCGCTGGTGACGGCCAGCGCACGCAGGCGACCGCTGGCCACATGGGGCATGCCGGTGGGGATGGAATCAAACAACATATGCACCTGGCCGGTGGCCAGATCGCTAATGGACTGGGCCGTGCCCTTGTAGGGCACATGGGTCAAGGTGATGCCGGCCTGGGCTGCAAAGGCCGCGGTGTTCAGGTGCACGATGGTGCCATTGCCGCTGGTGGCGTAGTTCAGCTTGCCGGGGTTGGCCTTGGCATAGCTGATCAGCTCCTGCACGGTCTTGACGGGCAGCGAGTTGGTGACCAGCAGCACGCTGGCGGCATCGGCCACATGGGCAATCGGCGTGAAGTCCTTGTCCGCGCGGTAAGCCAGCTTGGGCATCAGGTGCGGCGAGATCGCATGGGTGCTGCTGGTGGTGAACAGCAGGGTGTAGCCATCGGAGCTGGCCTTGGCGGCCTCGGCCGTGCCGATGGTGCCGCCCGCGCCCGGGCGGTTGTCAATCACCAGCGCCTGGCCCAGCTCCTGCGACACCTTTTGCGCCACCACGCGGGCGACCAGATCGGTGGCACCGCTAGGCGGAAAAGGCACGATGACGCGGATCGCACGATCAGGCCATGGCGCGCTTTGCGCAGCGGCAAACTGGGGCAGCATGGCCAGGGCCACACCAGCGGCCAGGCCGGCGAGCAGCGGTCGGCGGGCAGGCAGGCAAGAAAGAAGAGAAGCGTTAGTTGGCATGGTGGTGAGCGAGTTGCATAACATCTGCGAAGCACTCTGCGCTTGTGGCGCGGGCCAGAACAACCGGTTCTTATGCGCCCACAGCGGGTATGCCATGCGCGCGGGGGCAAAGGCGCCTGCGTGAAGCTTTGCATATTAAAAGCCTGTGACAGCAGGCACCACCACCGATTTGGCAAAGTAGCTTTGCCGATTCGGCAATGGGTTTATGCTTGCCCTATCGATTTAAGCAATACCACCATGCCACACCGCCCGCCCACGCACCTGCAGGACACCGCCCTGCGCTACTTCCATGAGGTGGTGCAGTGCGGCTCGGTCAGCGCTGCATCCTTGCGCCTGCATGTGGCCAGCTCAGCCGTCAGCCGCCAGATCAGCGGGCTGGAGGCCCAGCTGGGCACGGCGCTGTTTGAGCGCCATGCGCGGGGCATGCAGCCCACGGCGGCCGGGCAGATTCTGGCCGAACTGGCGCGCCGCATCAGCCTGGATGCCGAGCAGGCCATCGATGCCATCCATGCGCTCGACAGCCTGCGCGCCGGCCTGGTGCGTATCGCCACCTCGGACGCCTTTGCCAATGAACTGCTGCCCCAAGCCTGCGTGGCCTTTGCGCGCCTGCACCCGGGCCTGCGGTTTGAGGTGAGCATGGTGCCAACCTTGCAGGTCTCCGCCAAGCTGCTGGCCGGTGAGGCCGATATTGGACTGCGTTTCAGCATCTCGCCGCTCAAGAACATTGCCGTGGTGCACCGCCAAAGCGCGCCGGTGCTGGCTGTGTTGCCGCCCGGCCATGTGCTGGCCCGCCAGGCATCGCTCACCCTGGCCGAGCTGGCCCGCCACCCCCTGGCCTTGCCGCCGGCCGAGACGGCGATCCGACAGATGATCGACCTGGCCTGCAGCCGCCAGGGCCTGCAGCTGGATCCGGTGCTGACCACCAACCACGCCAAGACCTTGCTCAATTTTGCGCTGCACGGCGGCGGCGTCACCGTCTCCAGCGAAGTGGGGGTGCGCCATATGCTGGCAGCGGGCAGTCTGGTGGCCCGCCCTTTGACCGATGCCGGGCTGGACCTGCGCGATATCGAGGTGCAAACCCTGGCCGGACGCCAGCTGCCCGCCGCGGCCCAGGCGTTTTTGGGGCTGCTGGTGCAGCAGCTGCAGGCGGCGCAAGGCCCGGGCTTATAAGCCCAGCTGCTTGCGAAACGCCTGCGCCTGGCTGAAATGCCCATTGCCGATAAAGGGCACCGGCGGGCGCAAGGCTGACAGCGGCGACGGATGGTTGCTGGTCAGCACCAAATGGCCCCGGTCCTGCGGAATCAGCGCGCGCTTGCTTTGCGCATGGTTGCCCCAGAGCATGAAGACCACCGGTTTGTCACTCTCGGCCACCTGGCGGATGAGGGCATCGGTGAGCAGCTCCCAGCCCTTGCCACTGTGGCTGGCGGCCTGGCCCTCTTCCACCGTCAAACAGGTGTTGAGCAGCAGCACACCATGGGTGGCCCATTTGACGAGGCTTCCACCCGGATCGGGGAAAGGCGGGAACGGCATGCCCAAATCACGCTGCATCTCTTTGAAAATGTTCTGCAGCGATGGCGGCAGCCGCACGCCCGAGGCCACCGAAAAAGCCAGGCCCTCGGCTTGGCCGCGCCCATGGTAGGGATCTTGCCCCAAGATGACCACACGCACGCTCTCTGGCGGGGTCAGGCGCAAGGCGCGCAGTGGCTCGGGCGGAAAGACCACTGCCCCGTCGTCCAGGCGCTGCTGCAGGTACTGCGACAGTTGCTGGCCTTTGGGGCTATCGAAGAATTGGTCCACCGTGGCTTGCCAGCCGGCAGCCACCTGGTGGTCATGAAGCGCTTCAGATGTCAGTTGCATGCCCGCATTGTGCACGCTGCGCGGCGCCCGCCGGTCATCGGCTATCGCCCTTTGCACGCTGCTTGTTGCGTGGGCAGTGCTGCCGGATTGAGCAGCGCCACCAGGCCGCAGGCGATCGAGCCCTGCCAGTGCACATAGTCGTGGCCCGTGCTGTGCTCCCGCTGGGTCACCCGGTAGCCTTGGGCCCGCAGCACATCGCCCAGCTCACGGCTGGTTTCCAGGATGCCTGCCTGCCCGCCCCTTGCGCTCTCGTACAGGCCCGCATCCAGGTAAAAGCTGACGGCTTTGCTTGGCGCTGCGGCCCACCAGCGCGCCATGGCATTGGGTGCCTCATCGGCAGGGGCCCACCAGTACGATCCCGACAGGCTCAGCACATTGCCAAAACGCTCCGGGTGGCGCAGGGCCATATAGCTCGATGCCAGCCCGCCGTAGCTGGAGCCGGCAATCACCGTGCGGGCGGCAGGAACCTCCAGCCCTTGCGCGGCCAGCCAAGGCATCAGCTGCAGACCCATAAAGTCGGCAAATATTGGGTTGGGCGGCAGCTCGGTATTGCGCAGCTCGCTGCTGGCATTGGCCACCAGCACCACCGCTGTGTTCGGAATCAGGCCCTGCGCATGCAGCCGCTCGACGATCTGCGGCGTGGGCACCTGGCGCAAATAGGCATGGGCATCAAACAGCACCAGCAAGGCGCGTTGGTCCTGGGCGGCCTGGGCCCAGCCGGCTGGGCGGTAGATCCAGATATCGCGGCCATTGCCGAGCGCTTCGGACAGCAGCCAATGGCGCTGCAGATCACCCGGCAACGGCGCGTTGGCCGGCTGCGACCAGGGCTGCGCGGGGGCATCGGGCAGTTGCAGCACCGAGCGTCCTTGGTACTTATCTACTGCAACACGCCCGTCATCAGAAGCCGCCCAGCTGCGCGGGTTCAAAGGGTCGCGCTGCAAGGTCGCCAAAATGCTGCGGCGCTGGTCGATGGCCGTGCCCTCAATATTGGGCACATCGGGCGCCATGCCATAGCTGAGCCGGGCATCGCTGGGCATCACAAAGCTGCTCCACCACACATCCGAGCTCCCCAGGCGCTGCAGCGATTCATGGTTGCCCGAGGGGCTGCCAAACAGGCGCACGCTGTGCTGCGCGCCACGCCACAAAAAAGTCAGCAGTCGCTCTTTGTCGCTCCAGGGTTCCACCAGGGGGGTGCCGCTGGCGGCCATCTCTTGCCAGAAGGCGGCGGTATCGCCACCGCCTGCCAGCTGGCGTACCAGGGCTTGCAGGCGCGGGCTTTGCATCGGCTTGTTGGGCAAGGCCACCGTCTGGTCGGCGCGGGGCGCCCAGGCCCGTTGAATCTCGATGCGGTAATGGCCGGGCCTGGCCTGTGCCGGGAGCGGGGCTGCCTCTGTTCCACTGCGGCTGTAGGCGATGGCCGGCTGGGCATTCCAGTGCAGCACCAACTGCTCGCCCGCCTGGGCCTGCCAGCTAAAGCCTTCCCCTACCCCATCGCTGCGCAGCAGGCGGCGCACATGGCGGCCTGCGGCATCTTGTACATCCAGCTGCACACCGCTGCCATCGACTTCGCCGCGCACTATGCTGCCCGCGGGCACTTGCTGGGCATCGAGTTGCCAGCGCTGCTGCGCGCCGGGTGCAAGCTGGCCTTGCACCGTTTGCCCCACACCCAGTGACTGGACAGGCTGTGCCCGATCAGGTGCGCTGGCGCATCCGCCCAACACGATCAGCCCCAGCGCTGCACTGGCAGCGAGCCCCAGCAAACGAGGTGGCAAGGGTAAAACAAAGGCGCTGCGCGCCCGAGCTGCAATGCGATCATGGATACTCATGGAAAAACAACGGCAAACAGGCCGGCGCTCCCTGCTTGGCAGGCGAACGCTAGCCTATGATCAATCGGAAGAAGCGGACAAAATTCCCATCACCACAAATAAAGTAATGGGAATTATTCGCAATTGATACTAGCACAGTGCCGCAACCGCTGGCCGACCCACCACACTGCATGACAAGCTATGCCCTACCAACGAAACCCATGGACCCAGGCCCTGGCCACCGCCTGTTTGCTGTTCAGCCTGGCAGCAAGTGCACAAACCAGCAGCAACGCGACCACCACCACTGAGCGGGAGATTCAATCGCTGTTCAAAGCCCTCCAGCAGTCGGGCTGCGAGTTTTCTCGCAATGGCCAGTGGTACAACGCCAGCCAGGCGACTGAGCATTTGCAGCGCAAGTACAGCTATCTGCAAAAAAAGGCCTTGGTGTCCACCGCTGAGGACTTTATCGCGCGCGCTGCCAGCCAAAGCAGCGTCTCCAGCAAGCCCTATCTGGTGCGCTGCCCCGGCCAGCCCGAGCTGCGCAGCCAGCAATGGTTTGAGGCAGCGCTGGCCAAAACACGCGCAGCGCAGTAGCGGCCTTGCACCGCTACCGGGTTGGCGCTTAGGCGCTTAGGCGAACAGCTTGGCCAGCGCGTCACCCGGCTCATCGGCGCGCATAAAGGCCTCTCCCACCAGGAAGGCATGGATGCCAGCATCGCGCAGGGTCTTGACATCTTCGGGGCTGGCAATGCCCGATTCGGTCACCAGCAGGCGGTCCGCAGGCACCTGCTTTTGCAGATCCAAGGTGGTCTGGATGCTGACTTCAAACGTGCGTAGGTTGCGGTTGTTGATGCCGATCAGCGGCGTCTTGAGCTTCAAGCCGCGCTCCAGCTCAGCGCCGTCATGCACTTCCACCAGCACCGCCATGTCGAGGCTGCGGGCAATCTGCTCCATCTCGGCCATCTGCGCGTCGTCCAGGCAGGCGGCAATCAGCAGCACGCAGTCGGCGCCCATCGCGCGCGATTCATAGATCTGGTAGGGATCGATCATGAAATCCTTGCGCAGCACCGGCAGCAAGGTGCTGGCCCGCGCTTGCTTCAGAAAATCAGGCTCGCCCTGGAAGAACTGGCGGTCCGTCAGCACCGACAGGCAGGCGGCACTGACCTTGCCATTGCCCACCATATAGCTCTGGGCGATGTCAGCCGGGTCAAAGTCGGCACGGATCACGCCCTTGCTGGGGCTGGCCTTCTTGACCTCGGCAATCACGGCCGCCTGGCCTTGGTCGATCTTGCTGCGCAGCGCGCCGACAAAGTCACGGGTCAGCACACGGCTTTCGGCATCGCGGCGCATGGCCTCGAAGGGGTAGCGCTTTTTGGCGTCGGCCACTTCAATGGCTTTGGCTTCGCAAATGGTTTTGAGAATATCGGACATATTTTTTTCCTTGTTGGGGGGCCGCCCACTCAGGCGGCCAGCTGGCGCGTCAGGGCCACCAGGTCCTGCAGCTTTTGCAGGGCCGCACCGCTGTCAATCGCAGCGCGGGCGCGCTGCAGGCCGTCTTCGATCGAGCTGGCCACATTGGCGGCATACAGTGCCGCACCGGCGTTGAGGCAGACGATATCGCGCGCAGGGCCTTGCTCGCCTTGCAGAATGCCCATCAGCATGGCCTTGGACTGCTCGGCATTGTCCACGCGGAACGCGCGGGTGCCAACCATCTGTATACCAAAGTCTTCCGGATGGATCTCGTATTCGCGCACCACGCCGTCCTTGAGCTCGCCCACCAGGGTGCTGGCACCCAGGCTGATTTCGTCCAGGCCATCGCGGCCATAGACCACCAGCGCATGCTCGGCGCCCAGGCGCTGCAGGGCCCGCACCTGGATACCGACCAGATCCTCGTGGAACACGCCCATCAAAATATTGGGGGCACCGGCCGGATTGGTGAGCGGGCCCAGGATATTGAAGATGGTGCGCACACCCAGCTCCTTGCGGACTGGGGCCACGTTCTTCATCGCCGGATGGTGGTTGGGCGCGAACATAAAGCCGATACCCACCTGGGCAATGCTGTGGGCAATCTGCTCGGGGTTCAGCTGGATATTGACGCCCAGCGCTTCCATCACATCGGCACTGCCCGACTTGCTGGAGACACTGCGCCCACCATGCTTGCTGACCTTGCCACCTGCGGCAGCAATCACAAACACCGAGCAGGTGGAGATATTGAAGGTGTGGGCGCCATCACCACCGGTGCCGACGATGTCAACCAGGTGGTTGCGGTCGGCCACATGGACCTTGTTGGAGAACTCGCGCATCACCTGGGCGGCGGCACTGATCTCGCCAATCGTCTCTTTCTTGACGCGCAGGCCCGTCAGGATCGACGCGGTCATCACCGGGGAGAGCTCGCCTTGCATGATCATGCGCATCAGGTGCAGCATCTCGTCATGGAAGATTTCGCGGTGCTCGATGGTGCGCTGCAGCGCTTCTTGGGGAGTAATCGACATGGAGTTTCTCGCTGTATCTGGGGAGAGAATCAAGCGCCGGGCTTGTCGGTCAGCGCCAGCTTGAGGCCAAAGCCAATGAACATGGCGCCAGCCGTGCGGTCGAGCCAGTGCAACCGCTGGCGCAGCCAGCCTGCGCGCCGCGCCATGCCGGCACCCATCCAGACCCAGAGCATATTGACGGGGATGGCGTTCAGGTTGAAGAACAGGCCCAGCGCGGCAAAGGCCAGGCTTTTGTGGGCGTAGTCGGCAGCGATGAACTGCGGAATAAAGGCCAGAAAGAAGATCGCCACCTTGGGGTTGAGCACATTGGTCCAGAAGCCACCCCAGAAGATGCGCGCCAGGCTGGTGCCCGGCTCAGCCAGAGCTTGCACACTGTCGGCGGGCGTCACCAGCTTGCTATTGTTTTTGCTGCGCAGCATCTGCACGCCCATCCACAGCAGGTAGGCCGCGCCCAGCCACTTGAGTACCGTGAAAGCCGTGGCCGATGCGGCCAGCAGCGCACCCACGCCCAACGCAGCGGCAGCCACATGCACCATGCAGCCAGCGGTGATGCCGGCGCTGGCCACCAGGCCGGCACGCCAGCCCTGGCGCGCCGCATGGCTGAGCATGTAGAAGACATCCGGGCCCGGGGTCAGATTGAGCAGCCAGCCAGCTGCCATGAACATCAGCAACTGGTGCAGCTCGATCATCAGCGTTGCTCCAGAAAGTTCTTCAGCATGGCGTGGCCATGCTCGGTGAGGATGCTCTCGGGGTGGAACTGCACGCCCTGGATGGGCAGGCTCTTGTGGCGCACGCCCTGGATTTCTCCGTCTTCACTGGTGGCAGTCACTTCCAGGCAGTCGGGGCAGCTGCTGCGCTCGATCACCAGCGAGTGGTAACGGTTGACAGTGAACTGCTCTGGCAATGCGGCAAACACCCCCGCTTGCGTGGTGGTGATCACACTGGTCTTGCCATGCATTTGCTGCACCGCGCGCACCACTTTGCCGCCAAAGGCCGCGCCAATGGCCTGGTGACCCAGGCAGACGCCCAAAATCGGCAGCTTGCCGGCAAAGTGTTGGATCGCAGCGATGGAGATGCCCGCTTCGGCCGGCGAGCAGGGACCGGGCGAGATGACCAGCCAATCGGGCTGGTGGGCGGCGATGGCCTCCAGCGAGGTTTCGTCATTGCGCACCACCACAACCTCCACCCCCAACTCGCCGAAGTACTGCACGATGTTGTAGGTAAAGCTGTCGTAGTTATCGACCATCAACAGTTTTTTCATCGTCACTCCCGGGGTTTACCGCCCGCTTGCAAGCGGGCCAGTTCGCGGTGCTCGTAGGCGATGTAGGCCTCCATCATCGCGCGGTAGATGGCCTCAATCACATCGGGCTGGCCGCCTTCAAGGGCAGCGCGTTCGCGCACGCGGGCAACGATGGTTTCGATGCGGTCTTCATCGCGCACCAGCTCGGGGTTGTTCTTGACCTTGGCGGCCTGGGTCATGTAGCCGCCGCGCTCCACCAGCAAAGGCACCAGGATGTCGTCGAGCGCATTCACATTGCGGCGCACATCGGCCATGGTGTTGCAGTCTTGTACTTTGTCGATAGCGCGGGTCATTCCAGTCCTTCTTCAACGAGTTCTGCCGCACGCAACAGCGCGCGTGCCTTGTGTTCGGTCTCTTTCCATTCCAGCTCGGGCACCGAGTCGGCCACCACGCCGGCAGCGGCCTGCACATAAAGCATGCCGTCCTTGATGACGCCGGTGCGGATGGCAATCGCCAGGTCCATGTCGCCGGCAAAGCTCAGGTAACCGCAGGCGCCGCCATAAATGCCGCGCTTGACGGGTTCGAGCTGGTCGATCACCTCCATCGCATGCACCTTGGGCGCACCCGACAGCGTGCCGGCCGGGAAGGTGGCCTTGAGCACGTCCATGCTGGTCATGCCGTCTTTCAAAATGCCCTCGACATTGCTGACGATGTGCATCACATGGCTGTAGCGCTCCACCGCAAAGGCCTCGGTCACCTTGACCGAGCCGGTCTTGGCAATGCGGCCAATGTCGTTGCGCGCCAGGTCGATCAGCATCACATGCTCGGCGCGCTCCTTAGGATCGTTCATCAGCTCCAGCTCGGTGGCCTTGTCCAGCTCCGGCGTCGCAGCCCTTGGCCGGGTGCCGGCCAGTGGGCGGATGGTGATCTTCTGCCCTTCTTCCACCTGCTCCTGGCGCACCAAAATCTCGGGGCTGGCGCCCACCACCTGGAAATCTCCAAAGTGGTAGTAGTACATATAGGGGCTGGGGTTGAGCGAGCGCAGCGCGCGGTACAGCGACAGCGGGTTTTCGGTATAGCGCTTCTGGATGCGCTGGCCCACCTGCACCTGCATGAAGTCGCCCGCGGCAATCATCTCCTTGGCTTCGAGCACGGCCTGGAGGTAATCGGCCTTGGCAAAGCTGCGCTCGGAGGGATAGCTCTCGCCCGCCTTGATTTGCGGCACGCTGACCGAGTAGCGCAGCTGCTCCTTGAGCTGGCGCACCCGCTTCTTGGCCTTGGAATAGGCTTCCGCCTCGCCCGGGTTGGCGTAGACGATCAGGTAGAGCTTGCCCGAGAGGTTGTCGATAACGGCAACCTCTTCGCACTGCAGCAGCAGGATGTCGGGCGTGCCCAGGCTGTCGGGCGGGCAGCTGTTCTCCAGCTTTTTCTCGATGTAGCGCACGGCGTCGTAGCCAAAGTAACCCGCTAAACCGCCACAAAAGCGGGGCAGACCGGGCGACAGCGCAACCTTGAAGCGTTTTTGGTAGTCGGCAATGAAATCCAGCGGATTGCCCGCATGGGTCTCGACCACCTGACCCTCGGTCACGACCTCGGTGCGGGCATCGGCGCCAAAGCCGCTAGCGCGCAGCAGGCTGCGGGCGGGCAGCCCTATAAAGCTGTAACGGCCAAAGCGCTCGCCACCCACGACGGATTCGAGCAAAAAGCTGTGCTTGCCATCGTCATGCGTATGGCAGAGCTTGAGGTACAGGGAGAGAGGAGTTTCCAGATCCGCAAACGCTTCTGCGACCAGAGGAATGCGGTTGTAGCCTTGGTTGGCCAGACTTTTGAATTCGAGTTCGGTGATCACGAAGAACCATCCCCAGCTTGAGCAGCGCACGCTGGATGTGTGCGTATCGTGCGCTGCAGTTCATCTTTGGTGGACTGGTCTTGCAACCAGCCCTCGGGCGCACGCTGGGGCGTGTTACCCAGCGGCAATCAAACAGACATAGATACAGGCTTACGCCAGGGCCAAGCTCCCCGGTCGGAACGACCTGTAATGACTGCGTGGTGGATGAACATGGCGCCTAGTGTAGCAAACGAATCCACAAACCATGCGGGAAAAACCAGAAAACCGGGGAATTCAGCCCATCAGACCCGACCCTGCCGCCTGGCTGGCCTGCAGGCTGCCCCGCTGCAGCTGCTGGCGCAGGCAGCGCAGCGGCTGCAGCGCCGCCACCAACGCATCCAATACCTGCTGCGCCTTGGCCGAGTTATCGCCCGAGAAATTGCAGACATAGACATCGAGCGTGACATGGCCCAGCTCCGGCCAGGTGTGGATCGCCACATGCGACTCCGCCAGCAGCACCACCCCGGTAACGCCCCCGGGCTGGCCGTTGTGGCTGGGAAACGGCACCCAGCTGTCATGCATGCGCGTCAGGCCCGCATCGGCCACCGCCCGGTTGCACAGCGCAGCCAGCGCCTGCGCATCAACCAGCCAGGCCGCTGGGCACTGGCAGTCATACAGGTCAGCGGTCAGGTGCAGTCCGTCCACGTTTTGCTCTCAAATACCGCGCCAGGTGGCTAGGGGCTCAGGCCTGCAGGTCACTGAGCGCATCGATATACCCAGTTGCGGGCACCTCGCGGATGGGCTGGCCATGGTTGTAGCCATAGCTCACCAGCACCACCGGGCAGCCGGCGTTATGCGCCGCCTCGGCATCGTTGCTGCTGTCGCCCACCATCAAGGTCTGGGCGGGGTTGCTGCCCAGCGCCTCGCAGGTCTTGAGCAGCGGCAGCGGATCGGGCTTCTTGCGCTCAAAGGAGTCGCCGCCAAACACATGGTCAAAATAATCGCGCAGGCCCTTGGCCCGCAACAGTGGCTCGGCAAAGGCCAGCGGTTTGTTGGTCAGGCAGGCCATCTTCAGCCCCTTGGAGCGCCACTGCGCCAAACCTTTCTCCACCCCGTCATACACGCGCGAAAAACGGCCGTTGATGGCCAGGTAGTGGTACTGGTAACGCTCCCAGGCCTGCGCATAGCGGTTGTCGATCTCGGTGGCCAGCGCGGGCTTGCCACCCTGGGCCAGCACATGGCTCAGCACCGCGCGCAGCAAATGCTCCGAGCCCTTGCCCACCATGGGATCGATGGTCTGCACATCAATCGCCGGCAGTTGCAGATCCACCAGCATGCGGTTGAGCGCCTCGGCAAAGTCCCCCATGGTGTCGACCATGGTTCCGTCGAGGTCGACGATGACGGCTTCGCAGCGCTGCAGGGTTTTGTTCACATCAGTCATTACAGATTCTTTCTGGCCCAGCCGGTGATTGTGCCGCAGATCATCCAGTGCCTCAGTTCCTGGTGGCCATGCATCTGCAGCCCTTGCCGCTCATCGCCTCCGCCCTTCCGCTCGTCGCCCGTGTCCGCTTATTAGCAAAGTATTACCTATGATTCATTTCATGAAACATGGGCAATGGTCACTGCTGCGCCGAACATCCGGCTTTACTGCTGTCGAGCTATTGGTGGTGATCGCCATTGTGGCGATTCTCGCTTCGCTGGCTGTGCCCAGCTTCAAGGGCTTGACCGAACGCTGGCGTGTCCGCAGCGCCGTAGAAGATCTGCAGTCCACCCTGTACTACGCCCGCTCAGAAGCGATTCGGCGTGCAGGTGATGTAGTCATCGTCAAAAAGGCCAATGGCAATGGCTGCACAGCGGCAGACGGTGATACGCAATGGGGCTGCGGCTGGCTGGTGTTTGTGGACGTCAACCGAGATGGCACCCAAAGCGGTGATCCCGAAATCACCCTTCAGCAGACCAGTGCACCTACCCGTACGGAAATTGAGGTGAGCGGTGACAGCGCCACCATGAATCCGAGAATTAATGTAGATCGCTGGGGACAGCTCACCAATAACGGAGCCACCTCCTTTACCTTTCGCGCTTGGCCGCAAGGATCCAGCAGTAGCGATGCAGCAGCGTCCACACTGTGCATTCGGGCGGGAGGCCAGATCAGACGCCTGAACTCAGGTACTGAAAGCTGCAGTTAACTATGTGTAAACCATTGTGCGACGCTCGCAGCCTGCGTAGACAAGCGCCAGCACAGAAAGAAGATCTATGCGTAGATTGACCGGAATCTCAGCCGCACCGCGCCGACAGCGCGGCATCAGCCTGCTGGAGTCGCTGATTGCCCTCGTAGTTGCCTCACTAGGCATCTTAGGCATTGTGGGTGTGCAGTTGCGCACCCTAAGCGATACGCAGACGAGCGTAAAACGGGAGCAGGCGATCCGGCTGATCGAAGACTTGAGCGAGCGCATGAAAGTTAACCCCAACGCCATGGCCAATATGAGCAGCTATATCAGCGACTGGGATGACGAGCCATCTATTAGCAAAATATGTAGCAGTGCGGCTTGTAGCGCTGAAGAACTTGCAATCTATGACGTATCCCAGTGGAAGGCATTTCTCAAAGAACAAATAAAGGGCGAAGCCAATCTGTTCGTCGCCGCTGGAGAGGATGCAGCAGACAATCGCCGCCAACTGGGCGTCATGATTCGCTGGAGGCAAAATGAAAAGGCGGGTGCGGATAGCAGCTATCTGTCTGCCATCAACGCAGCAACAGGCAGCGGAAAAACGGTGACCTGCGATGAGGGTTACACCTGTCATCTGCAGTACATCCCGCTCAGCGCGCGCTGCGCGCCTTATAAGGGAACCAACCCTATCCGTTATTTCTGCCCGGGGTCCTGATATGCATACAAGAATCACCTGCCGCTTGCCCATAAAGCGCAGCCTGGGCTACTCCCATGTCTCGCAATGGGGCCGCCAAAAAGGTATCACGTTGGTGGAGTTAATGGTGGGGGTCGCAATTGGCCTCATGGTCGTTGCTGTAGCAGGGGGAGCGCTAATGGTTTCCCGCAGTACGTCGGGCACCATCAGTGATGTCAGCGCACTTCAACAGCAAGCCGGCTATGCTTTCCGCGTTATCGGTCAACAGCTGAGGCAAGCGGGTTCGCTCTACCTCAACCTCAATTCCACCAACAACTACAGTCCTGACGTTGACTCACGTTTGACGCCTGTTGGCATTGAAGCTAAAGCCACATCTTCAAATGGGAAAGAGACCTTCTCTCCAGTCTCGGATTCCCTAGGGGGAACAGATACCACGCTGCGCGCAGGTTTCCGGGGCTACCAAATGCCCATCTATGCACTTGATGGCACCTCAACCGATCAAATATTGTCTCGCGACTGCTTAGGTGGGCCACAAAACAGCGATGTTGCGGTTCGTATCTCCAGCTCGTTTGCTCTTAGTGGCAACAAGCTTGTCTGTACCGGGAGTGCAAGCCTCGACCCTCAGACCTTGCTGGGCAACGTGGCCAATTTTCGCATTCGCTATTTGCGCATGACGGGCAACGCGACTGGCAATCCCGCCATCGAATACGTGGATGCGACCACGGCAAAAGACCATTGGAGTCAAATCACGGGGGTAGAAGTCTGTCTGGTTCTCTATGGCACTGAAACCATGAACATCCCATCCGCGACCTATACGGATTGCGACGGAACGACATCGGTCGACTACACAAAAGCTGACTCTACCGACATGAGTGGCAATGCCATTGGCGCAGATCGCGCACAGCGCCTGCACAAGGTGTTTCGTAGCGTATACCAAGTGCGCAGCCAGGGGCTGATCGGCAATGTGCTGTAACCCCACAAAAAGAGCAGCAACCATGAGAGACAGCGTCTTCATTCGCAACAACCCGCAAATGCGCAACCAGCAGAGTGGCGTAGCTCTGTTTGTCGTCATCATCTTCGTCATGCTGTCCATGCTCCTGGCACTGTGGTCAGCACGTACCTCTCTCTTTGGAGAAATGCTGGTAAGCAACGATGCCGACTACCAGCGTGCTTTCGAGGCTGGACAAGCGCTTCTGCAAGACGCAGAACTGGACATTCGGAACGAGAAAGCTAATGGATCAGTGTGCACCGGGTCCGGTGATGTCTGTCGCACGAGCACCGCAGACCAGATTCCGCTTGAAACGCCTGCAGTCACTAAGCTGCTGGTCACCTTGGGCGCACAGCCCTCTGGATGCCGCAATGGACTGTGCGCCAAGCGGCTGAGTAGCCAAGACTTCTGGAGTAACAGTGATAGCTTGGCGCTGATGACCAGCACTTCTTCGGCAGGCGTGCCCGTCGGCGCACGCTATGGCCGTTATACCGGTGCAAAATTGGGCGATACGACCAATCCTGCCAACCCCATCCTGGCAGACCGTAGCGCAGCTAACCGGGGTGGCTGGTACTGGATTGAAATCCTGCCTTATGACGAAACCAGCAAGCACTCGAACCTGATCGTGGCCGAGGACGATTCTGGAAATAGCATCGCAGCCAAGAATTTTCTCCCACTCCACATGCTGCCCAATGTGGTCTACCGCATTACCAGCTTGGCACAAGGTCGCAAGTCCAATACCCAGGTCGTGTTGCAGCAAACCTACGCAAGGCAACGACTCAAGGACTGAGTTCCACGCGCTGGATCTCTAACGTATTCAAAGCCAGATGTCGTCCTAAGTCCCCAACTGGCTGAAACCAACTATTCGCACTATTGACAGGAGGCGCTGTGGCTCATAACAACACCCCCCATTTCCGCAAACACCTGCTGGCCTTGGCGGCATGCGCTGCGTTGCTTCCGCAGGGCAGCTGGGCGCTGGATCTGGCCAGTGGCCCACCAGGCACCAAAGAGCCCTATGTGGCGCCCAATATCGTCATCTCGATCGATGACTCGGGCAGTATGCAGTACCGCCTGGACCGCGAAAACCAGTCGGGAGCGAGCAATACCCAGGTGCCGAATGCCGATGGTTCCTGGCCGGTGTCTGCCCGCCGTATCAATGTGCTCAAGTACGCACTTATCGGTAACGGCGGCAGTGGCGGCGTGCTGCGCGATACCGCGCTGTTGCCCGACAGCAAGGTGCGCATCTCCTGGCAGGCGATGTGGAACAACGGCAAGGCCTCCGGCGCAGACAGTGTTGACAGCACATCGATGAACACTAACTCGATGCGGGTGTTGAATAACAGCCATCGCAACAACCTGATCAGCTTTGTCAACGGCCTGAGCGCCGTGAACGGCACGCCTTCGCACAAAATGTTCTCGCAGGCCGATAGCTACATGCGACGCCCACTGTCCACCAACAGCCCCTGGGCCTCCGTGCCGGGCACCACAGGATCGCCCTACCTGGGCTGCCGCCGCAGCTACCACATCATCATGACGGACGGCCGCTGGAACAGCACCGCCACCAAACCCAGCCAGACAGATAACGCGACCAACCTGACCCTGCCGGATGGCACGGTATATGGCGGCACCACAGCAGCTGACCGGGCTAAATCTGCGCTCTACCGCGATGCCTTCGATTACACGCTGGCAGATTGGGCCTTTTACAGCTGGGCGGTACCACCCCACACTACCGGTTGGACGGGCACCATGCAGCCCACGGCGGACTACCGAAAAGCACCGGCGACTGAAACATTCACCAGCGGCTCCACCACCGCCACTTTGGACCGCTACTGGAACCCCCGCTACAACCCGGCGACCTGGCCCCATATGGTGACCTACACCATTGGCTTCAGCGCGCTGTCCTATACCTGGAAACAGAATTACAACGACGCCAAGTACAACATCAGTGCCTCGTCCAGCATGGTGCCGTTTGGTTATGACGGCAGCTTCCCTGCCCTGGTCAACGGCAGCAAAACATGGCCAGACATGAACGGCGGGGGTGAAGAGGTGCGGGCGCTGGATCTGTGGCACTCGGCCATCAATGGCCGGGGCCGCTTTTATGCGGTGCAAAAGGGCGAGGATCTGGAAAAGGCCTTCCGCGAGATCTTTGGCCAGATCAACACCCAGACCGATGCCGATCTGACGTCATCGGTCAGCAGCGGATCGAATGCGGCGCGCTACGACGTGGGCACCTTCACGGCGGGCTACCAGCCTGATGCAAGCTGGAAGGGATATGTTGCAGCTAGAACGGTGAACAAGAGCGGCACTAGCACGCCAGCATGGGAAAACAAGACCACCGCCGACTTGCTGGATGCGCGCACAGGTGTCACCGATCGCCTGATCCTCGGCTGGAGCGACCAGTGGGTCACGAAAACTGGTACGACCTCGGGCGACAAGGGCGGCGTATTGTTCAAATGGGCCAGCGACCAGACCAACCTCAGCACCGCGCAGAAGGCCAAGATAGGCTTGGCCAGTGCCAGCCCTATCTCTACCAGCGGCGAGAGCATTGTCAATTTCATCCGCGGCGACCGCACGCTGGAAGGCTCTGATACCACCGGCTACACCACCGCCAAGCCTTTCCGTGAGCGCAAAAGCCGCCAGGGCGATATCATCAACTCCGGTGTCTGGTACACCGGCGCGCCTTCAGGCACCTACCCACTCATGGGTTATGGCAGTTTTGTGCAAGCGCAGCAAAATCGAACTCCGATGGTCTATGTGGGCGGCAATGACGGCATGCTGCATGGATTCTCAGCCGCTGATGGCTCAGAGAAACTGGCTTATGTGCCAAACGGCGCACTGTCTTCCATCAAGAATCTGGCTGGCTCTGGATATACCCACCAATACTATGTCGATGGCTCCCCAATGACTGGTGATGTGGAGCTGGGCGGCGTCAAGGAAACCACGCCGGGCCACCAGGCCTATATCGCAGACTGGCGCACCATGCTGGTAGGCACCATGGGTGCTGGCGGCAAGGGCTACTTTGTGCTGGATGTCACCAACCCGGCAGCCGGTAGCACCTCTAGCGCCCCCAGCTTTGCGGCCGCCAATGCCAGCACCTTGGTACGCCTGGACCGCACGCGCGGCGTGGCCGACGCCTTGGATTGCACGACTCTGACGGGCACACAACGCACCGCTTGCCTTGCCAAAGCAGATGAAGACAAGGATATCGGCCACATGACCGCCAAGCCCGTAATGGATGAAACCGATTTTCTGCGCACCACGCAGATCACCCGCATGAACAACGGCCGCTGGGCCGTGGTGATGGGTAATGGCTATAACAGCACCAATCAACGCCCTGTGTTGCTGATCCAGTACCTGGACAAGGGCCAGGAACTGGTACGCCTTCCCGTGACCAGCCAGACTGCTGGCACCGGCTACGCCATTGACAATGGCCTGTCCGCTCCGCGCCTGATCGACCTCAATGGTGATGGACGCATCGATATCGCCTATGCCGGCGACAACTTGGGCAACCTCTGGAAATTTGACCTGACCAGCGATGTTGCCAGCGAATGGAATGTGGCCTTTAGCAGCACACCGCTGTTCACCGCCCGTGGCCCTTCGGCCCTTAGCTCTACATCGCGCAGCAATGTGCAGCCGATCACCGTCGCCCCTACCGTCCGCGCCAATGACCGGGTCAAGGAAGTGACCCAGACAGACGGCACCAAGAAGACCGTGCCGGTGGGCGGCATGATGGTGGCCTTTGGCACCGGCCGCAATGTGAGCCGAACCGACCCTAGCGATGTGCTGGTGCAAAGCATTTATTCCGTGCTGGACAACACGCGCTACCGCGTCCGAAAAACCGAAGACTCCAACCAATGGCTGGAAGTTCACCCCGGAAAGCCATGCACCACGTCAGCACCAGCCGAATGCTTGGACGTGCCTGAGCCAGCCACCTTAGGCACCGGAGTGACGGCTGCAAAACTGGCCAAACGCGAGATCACCGAGTTGACAGTAGCCGGTGGGGTTGGTGGTCGTGTTGAAGAGGTAGATACTCTCGACAAGACGACCTGGGGAAAGACCTATAACGGCTGGTATATGGACCTTCCCGCAGTAGGTGAACGCGCGCTGAAGAACCTGGAACTGTATGACAACACCAACATCCTGGTCGCCTACACCCAGGTTCCCGCCAAGGGTTTGGATGTGGACGTTAGCCGCGAAAGCTGTGACTCCACGTCTGTCGATACCGAGCGACAGTACCGCACCATGCTCAACATCATGGATGGCAAAAAGCCCAGCATCCAGCTGATCAACCTGGGGAGCAATACCTCCTTCGACGCGACGGAAAACGGCAATGCTTCGCGTGCCCAGGTTGACAAAGGCTCGCACTCACAGGTTGCCTCGTCGGAGACGCAGATGCTCGATATCAGCACCTGTACCGGCGATCGATGCATCAACAACATGGAGGCGTTGCTGCGCATGCCAGAACAAACCCTGAGACCAACTTGGCGCCAGCTGCAGTAAGAAGGACCAGCAATGACACCGAAAAACCTGAGGATGCAGCGCGGCTTCACGCTGATTGAATTGATGATTGTGGTGGCTGTCGTCGGCATCCTGACTGCGATCGCGCTGCCCAGCTACAACGAATACATCCTTCGCGGTCACCGTGCAGAAGGCCGTGCGGCCTTGTTGCAAACCGCACAATGGATGGAGCGCGCTGCCACAGCCAATGGCACTTACCCCACCAGCCTTCCCGATAGCATGAAAAGCATTGCCTCCGGTCGCTATACCATCAGCATCGACTCCAATGGCAATACCTTCACGGCGACGGCTACAGCGAAAAATGCCCAGGCTAACGACAAATGCGGTAATTTGACGCTGAGCAACAATGGCTTGCAAGGTGCCAACGACAAAACCTATGGTACAGAAGGCTACGACACCAGCTGCTGGAACAAATAAGCACGTACCACTCTGGCTCGACTAAGCACAAAAGGCTCCAGCAATCCATTGCCGGAGCCTTTTTTATCGCCCATCCTTAGGGCAAAACCATTACCCCAGCGCCACCCGCATCTGGTCAATCACCGCCTTGTAATCCGGCTTGCCAAAAATCGCGCTACCGGCCACAAAGGTGTCGGCACCGGCATCGGCCACGCGGCGGATATTGGTTTCCTTGATGCCGCCGTCGACTTCCAGGCGGATGTCCTTGCCGCTGGCTTCGATGCGTTTGCGGGTTGCTTCAATCTTGCGCAGGGTCGAGTCGATAAAGCTTTGGCCGCCAAAACCGGGGTTGACGCTCATCAGCAAAATCAGGTCGATGTCCTCGATCACCCAGTCCAGCACATCCAGCGGCATGGCCGGATTGAACACCAGGCCGGCCTTGCAGCCCTGTGCCTTGATGGCCTGGATGCTGCGGTGCACGTGGGTCGATGCATCGGGGTGGAAGCTGATATAGTCTGCGCCTGCCTGGGCAAAGGCGGCAGCGATCTCGTCCACCGGCTGCACCATCAGGTGCACATCGATGGGGGCCGGCGTGCCATCGGGCTTGATGGCATGGGGCTTCAAGGCCGCACAGACCATGGGGCCGAAGGTCAAATTGGGAACGTAGTGGTTGTCCATTACGTCAAAATGTATCCAGTCCGCACCAGCGGCAAGTACGGAGCGCACTTCTTCACCCAAACGGGCAAAGTCTGCAGACAGGATCGAGGGGGCAATTTGGTAAGGGGAGCTCATCCCGCTATTGTCGCAGTTAGTATTTCTACCTGACTTCAATCCAGTTTCACATGCCAAAGTTCCAGTTCGAGGTGTCAGTGACACCGCAGTACCTGCCTGAGCAGTCCATGCCCGAGGCCGGCGTGTTCCACTTTGTCTATAACATCATCATTCACAACAGTGGCGAGTTGCCTGCGCAGCTGATTGCCAGGCACTGGATCATCAAAGATTCCACCGGCCTGGTCCAGGAGGTCAAAGGCCTGGGCGTTGTGGGCCACCAGCCCTTGCTCTCCCCCGGTGAATCGTTTGAGTACCAAAGCCAGTGCCGCCTGGCTACCGCCCAGGGCAGCATGGAAGGCAGCTATCTTTGCATCAGCGAAGAGGCTGAGACCTTTGACTGCCCGATCCCGCGCTTCAGCCTCGATGCCACCCAGTTTCCGGCCCAAGACGATGACCTGGCCCAAGGACGAGTGCTGCATTGATGTTCCGCAAGAAAAAACAAGATCCGCTGCCGCAACTGCTCGCGGCGCTCGATCCCGATGCGCCTCTGGCTGAGCGCAATCTCTGGCTCATCGATATCGCCGCCTGGATTCGCGGCCAGCAAAACTCGGTCGAGGCGGCCGTCGCCCGCGTCAGCCAACTGCTCGATGCCATCGATGGCGATGCTGCCACCCGGGAAAAAGTGCAGCGCTGGTGGGCCGTGCAGCTGCAGACCATCGACCTGACTGCGCTGCTGGCCGATTTTGGCTTTGCGCCCCGCACCGCCTTCTTCAACGAGATGGCCGAGCGCCTGCGCTGGAAACTGCTGCCCTCCACCCCCGAGACGATCGACGCCACCGTGCTGTTCTCGATGGTCTTGCACACGCCCTTCGATGCGCAATGGCTCAAGGCCATGGACAAGCCTTTGCTCGAACGCATCGCCCAGCTGCTCTCGCCAGGCTTTGTCTCGCTGGAGGTGATGGTCGTCCCCACCCAGATCGCGCAAAGCGATGTCGATGCCGGCAGCATTGTCGGCCTGGAGCACTACGGCAACCGCCTCTCGCCCTGGCAGCACCTGGTGCTCAATGCCATCACCTACTGCGCCGGCCAGATTCTGGCAGCCGGCTTTGCGCCTGAGCTGCGCCTGCGCATGAGCGGCAGCGCCAAAAACACCCAGCCCTTCTACAGCCTCATCAGCGGCGTTGAAGAGCTGCGCCGCGCCATGCTGCACCACAGCCCCAAGGCGGCCGATGTGCTGGAGGCCGAGGAAAGCGTGCGCCGCAGCCTGGATGAATGCCGCACGGCCGTGGCCTCCATCTACGAGCATTTTGAAGACAACGGCGTGTCCGTCGGGGTCGTGTTCCGGCTGCGCCAGCTGCGCATGCGCATTTTGCGTGTGCGCGAGCTGCTCGACTGCCTGTTATCGGCCAACCCCAAGGTCATCACCGCCAAGCTGCTGGCCCACCTGGTGGCCGTTGGCCTGGAGCGCCAGAGCATCCGCGCGCTGATCTCGTCCAACTCCTCCTTGCTGGCCTCCAAGGTGGCCGAGCGCAGTGCTGAGACGGGCGAGCACTACATCACCCGCGACAAGCGCGAGTACGCCCAGATGGCACGCAAGGCCGCAGGCGGTGGCCTGGTGATGGCCTTCACCACCTTGATCAAGTTCGCGCTGCATGCGATTGCCATCTCGGCGTTCTGGGCCGGCTTTATCGCGGGCTTCAACTACGCCATCAGCTTTATGCTGATCCAGCTGCTGCACTTCACCGTCGCCACCAAGCAACCGGCGATGACCGCCCCTGCCATGGCGGCCAAGCTCAAAGAGTCGGGCGACACCGAAGCCGGCATCGCGTCCTTTGTCGACGAGGTCAGCTACCTGGTGCGCTCCCAGGTGGCTGCCGTGCTGGGCAATGTGTTCACCGTTTTCCCGATGGTGCTGCTGCTCACCTGGGGCTGGAGCCGGGCCACCGGCGCGCCCTTTATCGACCAGCATGAGGCCGAGCAGACCCTGCACTCGCTCAGCCTCTGGGGGCCTTCGGTGTTCTATGCCGCCTTTACTGGCGTGCTGCTGTTTTCCTCCAGCATCATTGCCGGCTGGACCGAGAACTGGTTCGTGCTGCACCACATGGACTCGGCCATCCGCTACAACCCGCGCATCACCCGCTTTTTGGGCAAGGCCCGCGCCGCGCGCTGGGCGGGCTTCATGCGCCGCCACATCTCCGGCTTTGCGTCCAACATCTCGCTGGGCTTCATGCTGGGGCTGATTCCGGTGATCGCCCAGTTCTTTGGCCTGCCCATCGATATCCGCCACGTCACCTTGGCCGCAGGCCAGATCGCGGCAGCCGCCACCAGCTTGGGGTTTGAGGTACTGCACTCCCACGGTTTCTGGCTCTGCGTCGCCGCACTGCCCTTGCTGGGTGGTTTCAATATTCTGGTCAGCTTCTACCTGGCGTTCCGCTTGGCGCTGCGTGCGCAAAACGTCAGCAATGTCGAGCGCTCGCACATCTACAAAGCGCTGCTCAAGCGGGTGCTGACCCGGCCGCTGAGCTTTTTGCTGCCGCTGCGGCTGAACCGCGCTAGCGCCCCGGGAGGCCGCTGACATGGCCCAGGGCGAGTTCGAACTGATTGCGCAGTATTTCAAACGCCCGGTGCGGCGGGCCGTGCTCGGTGTGGGCGACGACTGCGCCCTGCTCGCCCCCCGTCCCGGCATGCAGCTGGCCATCTCCAGCGATATGCTGGTGCAGGGCCGCCATTTCTTTGCCGATGTGGACCCGCGCACCTTGGGCCACAAGGCGCTGGCCGTCAACCTCAGCGACCTGGCCGCTACCGGCGCCCAGCCGCTGGCCTTCACCCTGGCCCTGGCCTTGCCCTCGGTCGATGCGGCCTGGCTGCAAGGCTTTTCTGAAGGCATGTTTGCGCTGGCCGATGCCCATGGCTGCGAGCTGGTCGGCGGCGACACCACCCAGGGGCCCTTAAACATCTGCATCACCGTGTTTGGCGAGGTGCCTGCGGGCCAGGCGCTGCTGCGCAGCGGCGCCCAAGCCGGTGATGACATCTACGTCAGCGGCCACCTGGGCGATGCGCGCCTGGCGCTCGAGGCCCTGCTCGGCCAGGTGCAGCTGCCGCCTGCAGCCTTGGCCGCCGCACGCCAGCGGCTGGAAAGCCCCAGCCCGCGCGTCGCCCTGGGCATGGCGCTGCGCGGCATCGCCAGCAGTGCGCTCGATCTGAGCGATGGCCTGGTCGGCGACCTGGGCCACATCCTGCAAGCCAGCGGCGTGGGTGCCGAGCTGCAGGCCAACCAGGTCCTTGCGCGCATGGCCGCCACCGCTGGCGGCCCGGACGTGGCGCTCAGCCTGCCTCTTGATCTGCAATTGCAGTGCTGCTTGGCGGGCGGCGACGACTACGAGCTGTGCTTTACCGCCGCCGCAGACCAGCGCGATGCCGTGCAGCAGGCCAGCCTGGCCGCGCAGACGCCGGTGCATTGCATCGGCCGCATCACGGCTGCTCTGGGTCTGCGCGTGGTCGATGCGCAGGGCCAGGCCATGGCGCAGCACTGGGCCTCGTTTGACCACTTCAGATCCTGAGCCCGCAACGCCAGCCAGCACTGCACAGCAGCGGCCTGCAGGCTTATGATGGCGGGCATGAGCGACACGCCGTTTTCCACCTCCGCGCCCACCGCCGCAGCGGCGCCCCGCCGCGCCAACTGGGCCTTTATGCTGCGCAACCCCCTGCACTGGCTGGCGCTGGGCTTTGGTTCGGGCTTGAGCCCCGTGGCACCTGGCACCGTGGGCACCTTGTGGGCCTGGGTGGCCTACCTGGTCATGCAGCTGTGGCTGACGCCGGCAGCGATTGGCTGGGTGATTGCGGGCTCCATCGTCGTGGGCTGGTGGGCCTGCACCAGCACCGCGCGCCACCTGGGCGTGGCCGACCCCGGCGCCATCGTCTGGGACGAGATCATCGCCTTCTGGCTCATTCTGTGGCTGGTCATGCCCACCGGCTTTTGGGGTCAGCTCCTGGCCTTTGTGCTGTTTCGCTTTTTCGATGCCGTCAAACCCCAGCCGGTGCGCTGGGCCGACCGCTGCTTCAAAGGCTTTGGCTGGGGCGGCGGCTGGGGCATCATCTGGGACGATCTGGTCGCCGCTTTCTGCACCTTGCTTGTCATCGCCATAGGGAGACATCTGCTATGAACGCCACTGCCGCCTTGCTGACCAGAGATGGGCTTCCCATCCCCGAATATGTGGCCCAACTGGCCCAGCAGCTCAGCCAAAAAGGCTGGCTGATGGCCACCGCCGAGAGCTGCACCGGCGGCCTGATTGCCGGCGCCTGCACCGAGCGGCCCGGCTCCAGCCAGTGGCTGGACTGCGGCTTTGTCACCTACTCCAACCGCGCCAAATCCGCCATGCTCGATGTGCCCGCTGCGCTGATCGCCGCCCATGGCGCCGTCAGCGAGCCCGTCGCCCGCGCCATGGCCCAGGGCGCCATTGCCCAGTCGCAGGCCCAGGTCAGCGTGGCGGTGACCGGAGTAGCCGGGCCCGATGGCGGCAGCGCCAGCAAGCCCGTCGGCACCGTCTGGTTTGCCTGGCAAGTGGCGGGCCAGCTGCACAGCGAAATGATGCGGTTTGACGGCGACCGCCATGCGGTGCGCCAAGCCACCGTGCAGCATGCCTTGCGCCGTTTGCTGGCGCTGGTGCAAGCGGCCCAGGCCGAGTAAGCCCTGTCCGACAGCGAGATTTAGCCTTGGCCGATGGAGGCCCGGCGCCAGAGGCGCGACACTGCATGCATGGCGATCCGGTTTGCAGCAGTATTTCCTGGCTGACTGCCGATATGACCAACGAGGAGAATTCAGATGAAAAGACTTGCAATCACCACCGCATCCATCGTGCTGGCCTTGAGCGGCCTGACCGCCTGCTCCAGCAACCCCACTAATGCCCAGATTGGCACTGGCGTAGGTGCTGTGGCCGGCGGTGTGTTGGGTGACGCCGTGTTTGGCTCTACCCTGGGCACCATTGGCGGTGCCGCTGCCGGTGCCTACTTTGGTAACCAGGTGGGCGACAACATGGATGGCAATCGCCGCCGTCGCTAAGCGCTGAAGCTGGGGGCCAGATCGGCCCCCGCATTCTTCCCTCTTACTGGCTTGCTGCCATCAGCAGCACCAGCACCAACAACACCGCCAGCGCGGTGAACATGATTTTTACCCAGCTGTAGGGTTGCTCACCGGCTATCTGGCCGGTGTAGCCATTGGCCAGCACCTGGTAGCTTTTGCTGCCATAGGTATAGCCCACCAGCCAGACGGGCACCAGCACATGCTTGAAGCTGCGGCCCTGGTACTGGCGCTGCACCTGCAGGTTGCGGTAGGTATCGCCCGGTATCTGCTGCGCACACAGCGCCTGCACTTGCTGGTCCATGTCCCCTTCGTTGATGCCCGCCGCCTTACCCAGGTCCACCTGGTAGCGCTCCACCGTCCAGCCGCGCACAAACTCCGGTGAATAAGGCTTTAAATCGCTGCGGGTGGGAAAAGGCTCTACCTTGCGCAGCAGGCCGGCATGCACGCCCACCGTACCCGGCACCAGTTCGTCATCAAAAAAATGCTGCAGGCTGCCCGATGCAGGCTCCCAGCGCACCTGCCGTACCTGGCGCGTGCTGATGTTGCCATTCGCATCGCGGTACTGCTCGGTGGTGTAGTAGTAAAAGCCGGCGTCCGCCCGCCACTGGGCCTGCACATGGGCATCAAAGGTCCAGTACGGCAGGTAGATGCCTTTGAGGGTATCGGTGAGCGCGGCGTTCTTCAGTTTGTTGGGCGCAAACCAGCGGCTGCCATACCACTTGCGGATCAGATCACGCACCTGCCCATCGCTGATCTTGAACGGCAGCAGGCTTTGGGGCGTGATCGCGTCGTTGCGCTCCTCATGCGCCTGGATGGCAGGTGAGCCACAGAAATCGCAGCGCGAAGCCACGCGACCATCGACAAACACCGAAATCGCCCGGCAGTTCTGGCACTGGTACTCGCGCCGGGCATCGCCCCAGCCTCGCCCGCTGTGGGGGTTGGCCAATGCCTGCGCCAGGTCCTGCTCGACGATATCGCCGCCCAACTGCTTTTGCTGCTCATCGGTCCAGGGTACCTCTGTGCCGCAGTATGGGCATTTGAGCGACTGCGCTTTCGCATTCCACTCCAGGTTGCCGCCGCATTCGGGGCAGACATGCTTGGCCACCATCGAGGTCGGTGGCGGCACAAAGGGATCGGGGGTGGGAGTGGATGAATTCACGGTCAAACTCAGCGTCCGCGCAAAGCGGGTCTGCGCCAAGGACTCTCAAAACGGGGATACACGACAGCGCATTCACCGGCAAAGCAGCGGTGAATGCGCGGTCAACGGGGCTTATCCGCGCAGGAATTCGTTCAAAGATTCCTGCGAGATGCGCCAGGCGCTGCCAATCTTGCGGCCCTTGAGCGCGCCCGATTCCAGCTCGGTCACCACGTCCTGCACCGTCACGCCCAGCGCCTGCGCCGCTTGCTCAGGCGTCAGCACCTGCACACCGCCGCCCGCAGCCGGGGCCTGCGCCGTCTGGGCCGCTTGCGCTGCTGCTGGCGAGAAGGGATCGGCTGCCGCAGCACCCGATGGCTGCTGCATGCCCTTCATCATCTCCTGCGCCATGCCAAAGCCCATCGCCATGGTCGCGGGGATGGTGGCCGCAGCCGCGCCTTCGCCGCCATTGGCCATGGCCTGGCCCATCTGGTACTTCACATAGTCGTTGAGGTTACCAATCGCGCTCATCGACGAGCGCTTGTCGATGGCCTGCTCCACCTCGGGCGGCACCGACACGTTTTCCAGCAGAAAGCTGGTGATCTCCAGGCCGTACTTGTCGGTGACGGCCGGGTTGATCAGCTGCAGCAGCGCATCACCCATCTCGGTGTAGCGCTGGGCCACATCAAGCACGGGCACCTGGGCCTTGGCCAGCGCTTCGCTGAAGATGCTGACAATGCGCGAGCGCATGGTGTCGGCAAACTCGTCGAGGCGGAAATTCTGGTCCGTGCCCGCCACTTCCTTGAGGAACTTGGCGGGCTCGACGATGCGGAAGTCATAGGTGCCGAAGGCGCGCAGGCGCACGACACCAAAATCCTTGTCGCGCATCATCACCGGGTTGGAGGTGCCCCATTTATTGCCGGTAAACAGGCGCGTGTTGACGTAATAGACATCGCACTTGAAGGGCGAGTTGAAGCCGTACTTCCAGCCGCGCAGGGTCGACAGAATCGGAATGTTCTGCGTCGTCAGCTGGTGGCGGCCGGGACCGAACAGGTCGGCGAACTGGCCTTCGGAGACAAACTGCACCTGCTGCGATTCGCGCACGATCAGCTGGGCGCCGTTCTTGATTTCCTTGTCTTCATCCGGCCAGCGGTACGACAAGGTGTCGCGTGAGTCATCGGTCCACTCGATGATCTCGATCAGTTGCTTGGTGATGATGTTCATGAGGTTCATCGGAGATCCTTGGCCAAAAGAGGATGAAAACCAGGCCATTCTAGAGCCACTGCCCGTCTGTGGCGATGACCCACTGCGGTCTGGCAGCAAAACAGCCGCAAAAGCGGCTGTTGTCAGAGGAGAAGCGGAGCGCCTGGTGTCAAGCGCCGCAACATTTCTTGAACTTCTTGCCGCTGCCGCAAGAGCAGGGGTCATTGCGGCCGGGTACCTCGCCCTTGATGATGGTGGCCTGGCGCGGGCCCATGCTCTTCCAGATCTGGCGCAGGTCATACACCGCCCAGATGGCTTCTCCAAAGGTTTCCACCCGCTCCTGGCTGGTGCTGGCCGGGCCGTTTTCGTCATACATGCACACGGTGGGGGTGCCGGTGTCGTCCTCGGTCAGGGCCACCACCGATTCCAGCGCGTCGTTCAGCCAGCGGGCCGCTTCCTTGTCGCGCGGCGCGGTCCACTCGTCTTCCCAGTTCTCCACCGCAAACATAAAGCCCAGCGCCCAAACCTGGCCGAACGAAGGAATCTCCTGGCCGTCCAGCTCCTGGCGTTCTGCCTCAGGCAGGCTGGCAATCGCGCCGCGCATGTCCATGGCATCGGGCTGGAAGGTGTCGTCGTCTTCCAGGCTCTTCACATCGGCGTCGAGCTGGCCGGTCACCTCGTTCCAGCGGATTTGCCAGAGTTCCAGAAAACGGTCTTGCTGGGCGCGGTCCTTGAAAGCCGGCAGCAGCGGCAGTTGGCCATCGGCATCGCGCTCGATCAGCTCGCCATCGCCCACCAGCATCGGCAAATACTCTTCGACCGGCACCGCACGGCGCGTGCAGACCAGCGCCGTCAGCACCCCATCGGCAAACTCCCACTGCGGGATCTCTTCGGCGCGGCTGCGCATGTCTTCCAGGATCTGGTCGATCTCGGTCAACTGGTCGTCATTCAATCCTTCGGGAATCTGGTGCTGGGTCATGGGAGCTCTCTCAATAGGGGCAGCGCAGCATAAACCCCTGGTCTATTGCAAGCCACCAGCGCAGCCTATGATGGCTCTGGTTTTGTAACAACAAATGCAATAGCAGACGGCCGCTGCGCAACGCAGGGCCTGCAGTGTAGCGCCAGCCGGGCGCCTGTGCTGCAGCCTGGGATTTGCGCGCTTGTCCGTCTCGACTGACCTGCATACACCCCCCATGAACCAGCTCAACAAGCTCTTTCCCGTCCGCTACACCGTGATGGTGCTGTGCATGCTCTTGCTGCTGGTCGGCATCGTCGCGCTGGTGCTGCAAGCCAGCGCCTGGTGGTGGCTGGCCGTGCTGGCCGGCGCCGCACTCAGCCTGCTGGGCCTGCGCGACCGGCGCCAGACGCGCCACGCTATTTTGCGCAACTACCCGGTCATTGGCCATATGCGCTTTTTCCTGGAGTTCATCCGCCCGGAGATGCGCCAGTACTTCATTGAAAGCGACACCGAGGCCCTGCCCTTCTCGCGCGCCCAGCGCTCACTGGTCTACCAGCGCGCCAAGGGCGACCCGGACAACCGCCCTTTTGGCACCCTGATGGATGTGGGCGCACGCGGCTATGAATGGGTCAACCACTCGATGGCGCCCACGCGGCTGGACGGCCATGATTTCCGCGTCTGGATCGGCGGCTCACCCGATGCAGCCTCGCAGTCGGTCGCGCCCTGCACCCAGCCCTACCATGCCAGCGTCTTCAACATCTCGGCGATGAGCTTTGGCGCGCTGTCGGCCAATGCCATCCTGGCGCTGAACAAGGGCGCACAGATCGGCGGCTTTGCCCATGACACCGGCGAAGGCTCGATCAGCCAGCACCACCGCGTGCATGGCGGCGACCTGATCTGGGAGGTGGCCTCGGGTTACTTTGGCTGCCGCAACGATGACGGCAGCTTCAGCGAAGAGCGCTACATCGCCAACGCCACCCAGCCCCAGGTCAAGATGATCGAGCTCAAGCTCAGCCAGGGCGCCAAGCCCGGCCATGGCGGCGTGCTGCCCGGCGCCAAGGTCACCCCCGAGATCGCAGCCGCGCGCGGTGTCCCTGTGGGTATCGACTGCATCTCGCCGGCCCGGCACAGCGCCTTCTCCACGCCCGAGGAGATGATGCACTTCATCGCCCGGCTGCGCACGCTCTCGGGCGGCAAACCCACCGGCTTCAAGTTCTGCCTGGGCCACCCCTGGGAGTGGTTTGCCATCGTCAAGGCCATGCTCAAGACCGGCATCACGCCGGACTTCATCGTCGTCGACGGTGCCGAAGGCGGCACCGGCGCAGCGCCGGTCGAGTTCACCGACCACGTCGGCGTGCCGCTGCAAGAAGGTCTGCTCTTGGTGCACAACACCTTGATCGGCGTGAACCTGCGCGATCGCATCAAGCTGGGTGCTGCCGGCAAGGTCATCACCGCCTTTGACATCACCCGCATGATGGCGCTGGGCGCCGACTGGTGCAATGCCGGCCGGGGCTTCATGATGGCGCTGGGCTGCATCCAGGCCCAGACCTGCCACACCGGCAACTGCCCCACTGGCGTGACCACCCAGGATGGCGTGCGCCAGCAAGCCCTGGTCGTGCCCGACAAAGCCACACGTGTGGCCCAGTTCCACAAAAGCACCTTGCATGCGCTGCAGGAGCTGGTGCAGGCTGCCGGCCTCAAGCACCCTTGCGAGCTCAACGCCCACCATATCGTGCGCCGCATCAGCGACACCGAGGTGCGCCTGCTGTCCAACCTGCTGCTGCAGGTGCGGCCCGGCGCGCTGCTGGACGACCTGGCGCACCAGCACGATGTCTTTCGCACCTACTGGCCGCTGGCCAGCGCCGAGAGCTTTCAGCCGCTGTCGCAACCCCATGTCAAACCTTCGGCACCCGCCGACCACCAGGACATGGTGCCCCAGGCGTCAGCCACGCCCTGAGCGCGCAGCGATAATGCAAGGTTTTCACTGTTGCTGGAGTGGCCGCTGCGGCGTGCGCCCCGCTTGCGCATGACCGATACCGCTTCCTTATCACAGCCCCCTGCCCCTTCCGGCGCCCTGCCTGCCGAGCGCCCGGACTATGCCGCGTTTTTGCAGCAGCACCTGGCCAGCCAGGGGTTCAACGTGCTGCGCTACGAGCTGCCCGGTGAATCGGTCTGGCTCAAAAAGGCGGGCCCGGCGATTGCCGCCTGGCGCTACCGGACTTTGGGCCTGCTCTCACGCGTGCTGGATGTGCCGGTGCTGCAACCCGTGGTCAACCCGGGCGGACAAGCCGCCATTGCCACCGAAGTGCGGCGCCTGCGCGACCTGCATGCCCGGGGCCTGCGCGTGCCGCTGGTGCTGGCCGATGCGCCCGATGGCTTTTTGATGCGCCACCTGGGCCTGCCTGGCGGCAATACGCCGTCCCTCAGCGACGAGATCGAAGCCGCTGCCCGGCAAGCCCCCGCCAGCACCTTGCAGCTGTGGCAGCAGGGCTTTACCGCGCTGCAGCGGGTGCATGCCAGCGGCACCTGCCTGAGCCAGGCCTTTGCCCGCAATATGGTGCGATGCCCCGATGGCGCCATTGGCTATATCGATTTTGAAGACGACCCGCTGGCCACCCTGCCCCCTGCGCTGTGCATCGTCAAAGATGCGCTGTGCTACGCCCATTCCACCGCACTGTTCCTGCAAAACGCCGGCACCCTGGAGGCCGCTCGCCTGGATTGGCATGCCTGGCTGGCGCAGACCGATCCTGCCGTGCGCGCCGCGCTGGAGCGCACCGTGCAGCAGATGCGCTGGGTCGGCAAGCTGCCCAACCAGCGCAAGCTGGGGCGCGACACTCTGCGCCTGCGGGCGATGGTCGGCCTGCTGCGCCCAATGCCCTGAGGCATTTCATAGACGAAAAAAATGGCCTGCATCAGCAGGCCATTGCTTTTGGAGCGCGGCACTGTCAGCCCTTGGCGGTATCCACCACAGGCACCTGCACAGGGGCGTTCTCCAGTACCGGCTCATTGTTCAGCGCCGCGTTGAGCTTGCTGTAGTCCAGCGCGTTTTCCCAGCGCGAGACCACCACGGTGGCCACGGCATTGCCGATGAAGTTGGTCAGCGAGCGGCATTCGGACATAAAGCGGTCCACACCCAGGATCAGCGCCATGCCGGCCACCGGCACTTCCGGCACCACGGCCAGGGTCGCGGCCAGGGTGATAAAGCCTGCGCCAGTCACGCCCGCAGCGCCCTTGGAGCTGAGCATGGCCACCAGCAGCAGCGCAATCTGGTGCCCCAGGGTCAGGTGGGTGTCGGTGGCCTGGGCGATGAACAGCGCTGCCAAGGTCATGTAGATATTGGTGCCATCGAGGTTGAAGGAGTAACCAGTCGGAACCACCAGGCCCACCACGGACTTGCTGCAACCGGCCTTTTCCATCTTGCTCATCAGCGATGGCAGGGCCGATTCGGACGACGAGGTACCCAGCACCAGCAGCAGCTCATCCTTGAGGTAGCGGATCAGCTTGAGCACCGAGAAACCGCAGGCACGGGCCACAGCACCCAGAATCACCAGCACAAAGAGCAGCGAGGTGATGTAGAAGGTGGCCACCAGCTCGGCCAGGTTCAACAGCGAGCCCAGACCGAACTTGCCGATCGTGAAGGCCATCGCACCAAAGGCGCCGATGGGGGCCAGCTTCATCACAATGTTGACCAGCTTGAAGACCGGCTTGGTCAGCGATTCGAGCAGGTTGAGCACGGGCTTGCCGCTGTCACCGACCATGGCCAGCGAGACACCGAACAGCACCGCCACCAGCAGCACTTGCAGAATGTTGTCGCCGACAAAGGGGCTGATCAAGGTCTTGGGGATGATGTCCATGACAAAACCGGTCAGGGTCATGTCATGCGACTTGGCCACGTAAGAGCTGACTTCCTTCTGGTCCAGATCAGCCACGTTGATGTGCATGCCAGCGCCCGGCTGCATCACATTGGCCACGATCAGGCCCACGATCAGCGCCAGGGTCGAGAAGGTCAGGAAGTACACCATGGCCTTGCCGAACACACGGCCCACGGTGCTCAGGTGCGTCATGTTCGCAATGCCGGTCACGATGGTCAGAAAAATCACCGGCGCGATGATCATCTTGATCAGCTTGATGAAGGCATCGCCAAAGGGCTTCATCGCCGCACCATATTGGGGCTCGAAATGCCCCAACAAGACACCGATGGTGATGCCGATAATCACCTGGAAGTACAAAGTCCGGTAAAAAGGCGGTGCCTGTACGGGCGCCTGGCTGGCGGTGGTATCGATCTGCATGGTGGGGCTCCAAAGATTCTCGGCACCAACTCGGTGCGCTGAGGCGCGTTTGTATCCCAGCCCTTACAGATTGCCCATTAGACATTAGTATTAGGCCCCGCCTTCCCAGAGCTACGGAAAACCCAAACCCAGGGAAAATACCTAGGTTATTTCAGCCTCCATCGCCATGATTGCCCGCCGCTCCCTGCACTCTTTGTGGACCTTCTGCGCCGTGCTCATCAGCACCGCCGCCGCCGCTGCCGGCGCCTGGCACTGGATGCTGCAGCACAGCCTGGCCGAAGAGAACTTGCAGGCCCACCGCCAGCTAGGTCTGTACGCCCAGGCCCTCAGCCAGCGCCTGGACCGCTACCGGGTGCTGCCCGATGTGCTGGCGCTCGATGCCGAGCTGCGCGAGGCGCTGACCACGCCGCAAAGCCCCGAGCAGGTGCAGCGCCTGAACCACAAGCTCGAACAGGCCAATGGCGCCAGCCTGGCCTCTACCCTGACCCTGATCAACGCCCAGGGCATTGCCATTGCCGCCAGCAACTGGCGCAGTGCCTCCAGCAACGTGGGTGAGGACTACAGCTTTCGCCCCTATGTGCAATTGGCGCTGGCCCATGACAAGGGCAGCTTCTACGGCATTGGTGTGACCACCGGCGAGGCCGGTTACTTTCTCTCGCGTGCCATCAGCGGCGATAGCGGCAGCGAACACCAGGTGCTGGGGCTGATCGCGATCAAGATCGTGCTGCTGGAGCTGGAGCGCGAGTGGATCCAGAACCCCGACATTGTGCTGGCCAGCGATGCCAATGGCGTCGTATTTCTGGCCAGCGATGCGCCCTGGCGCTACCGCACCCTCAAGCCGGTGGATGCGCGCGCGCAGCAAGAGATGGACCGCACCCAGCAATACCGCAGCCAGCCGCTGCAGCCGCTGCGCTATGCACAGGAGCAGCCGCTGGACGAAGGCGGCGCGCTGGTGCAGTGGCAAGACCCGCCCATTGGCCACAAGCTCTGGCAAACGGTGACCTTGCCCGAAACCGGCTGGCAGCTGCACATCCTGCACGATGTGAGCAACAGCGAGGCGGCCGCCTGGTGGGCGGCCGCGGCCGCCGGCGGCAGCTGGCTGGCCCTGTCGCTGCTGCTGCTGTATGCGCGCCAGCGCCAGCGCCTGTCCGCCCTGCGCCAGCGCAGCCGCGAAGAGCTCGAAGCCCTGCTCAAGCAACATGCGCAAGAGCTGCGCAGCGCGCAAGATGGCATCGTCGCCGCCGCCCACCAGGCCGATGCAGGCCACAGCCAGAGCCTGGAGCACCTGCCCCAGGGCGTGGTGGTGATCGATGCGGCCTTGAACCTGGTCGCGTGGAACTCGCGCTACATGGAGCTGTTCCGGCTGCCGGCGGGCCTGTTGAAGGTGGGCATGCCGGTCGAAGAGCTGTACCGCTACAACGCACGCCGGGGCCTGCTGGGCACAGGGCCCAGCGACGAGGCCATCGAGCGGCGCATGCAGTTTCTGCGCAGCGGCAAGCCCCATGCGCGCGAGAGCGAAAAGGCCGACGGCACGGTGCTGGAGATCCGTGGCAACCCGCTGCCCGATGGCGGCTTTGTCAGCAGCTATGCCGATATCACCAGCTACAAAAACGCTGCGCGCGAGCTGCGCTCCCTGGCCGATGCGCTGGAAAAGCGCATTGCCGACCGCACCGAAGACCTGGCCCAGGCCAAGCGCGAGGCCGAGCAGGCCAACCGCTACAAATCCAAGTTTGTGGCTGCCGCCGTGCACGACCTGCTCCAGCCCTTGAACGCCGCGCGGGTGTTTGCCTCGCTGCTGCGCCAGCATGTGCAGGGCGACAAGGCCTTGCAGCTGGCCAGCGATGTCGAAGGGGCGCTGGCCTCGCAGGACGACATCCTGAACAGCCTGCTCGATATCGCGCGCATGGAATCGGGCCAGCTGGAGGTGAACCGCCGCGACTTTGCGCTGCAGCCCATGCTGGCGCAGCTGGGCAGCAGCCTGGGCGTGCTGGCCCAAGGCCATGGCCTGCGCCTGCAAGTCATCCCCTGCCGCGCCACCGTGCACAGCGACGAGGCCCTGCTGCGCCGCATTGTGCAGAACTTTCTGTCCAACGCCATCCGCTACACCCGCCATGGCCGCATCGTGCTGGGCTGCCGCCGCGTGGGCAGTCATCTGCGCATTGAGGTGCACGACCAGGGACCGGGCATCCCCGAGAGCCTGCACCGCGAGATTTTTGAAGAGTTCCGCCGGCTGGAGACTGGCCGCCAGCATGAGCGGGGCGCCGGCCTGGGCCTGGCCATTGTCGAGCGCCTGGGCCGCCTGTTGCAGCACCCGATTGGCCTGCGCTCGACCTTGGGACGGGGTTCGGTCTTCTGGGTTGAGGTGCCACTGAGCCAGGTCGCGCTGGCCGATGCATCTGCACACCAGGCCCCACAGACAGCGACCACCGGCGACAACGCCGCACCACTGCAAGGCGCCAGCGCCTGGTGCATTGGCCAGGCCGCCATCACCACGGCAGCCCCACTGCTGCAGCGCTGGGGCTGCCAGGTGGCGCCGCATGCCGATGCCGAGGCGGCCTTGGCGCAGGCCCAAAGTGGCCAGGACCCTTGGCCGGCCTTTGTGGTGGTGGATGCGGCGCATGCAACGCCAGCAGCGGTCCGTGCCTTGCTTGCCTGCGGGCCCAAGACGCCGGGCGTGGTCTGGCTCAGCAGGGATGCGGACAACCAAGATGCCGCCAGCCAGCAAGCCAGCGCCCTGGGCTGGGGGGTGTTGTCTCAGCCCGCGCGGCCGGCGGCGCTGCGCGCGTTGGTCGGCCAGCTGCTGCTAAGGCAGCGCTGAGTCGCCCGTGGCCAGGCCGCCATCGGCCTCCAGGTTGCGCACCAGCACGGCGACCTGGGTGCGGCTGTGGCAGCCGAGCTTTTTCAAGATGGCGGTCACATGCACCTTCACCGTGTGCTCGGTCACGCCCATCTCCTGCGCAATCTGCTTGTTGAGCAGGCCATCAGCCAGGTACAGCAGGGTTTTGAACTGGTGAGGCGTCAGCTGCGCCAGGCGCGCGGCCAGCTCGGCATCTTCTTGCGACAGCTCGGCAGCCATCGAGGGGAAGACGGTGTCGCCCTCCAGCACCGACTCGATCGCCGCAGTGATGGCATCGGCCGATGCTGCCTTGGAGATAAAACCCGAGGCCCCAAACTGCTGGGCGCGGCGGATGATGCGCGGGTGGTCGTTGGACGAGATGACCACCACCGGCAGCTGCGGGTAGGCGCCGCGCACATGCAGCAGCGCCGAAAAACCATGGGTGCCCGGCATGGTCAGATCGAGCAGCACCAGCTCGATGCCGGGGTGCGCCGCCAGCGCCGCGCTGAGCGAGCTGGCGCTGGAGGCTTCGAGCACCTCGAAGGCGCCAAAGCGTCCCCGGATCACCTGCACCACGGCAGCGCGAAACAAGGGGTGGTCATCGGCAACAAGCAAGGCAGGAGGGGACATAGGCGCTAGTCTGCCATGGCTTGGCTGCAACTGTGCGCCGCGCCCCCTCCCAAAGCCCGGCAGTGCGGTGGTGTTTAGACCTCAATCCATCGAGATCTTGGCCGCATCCACAATCGATTTCCAGTGTGCGGCATCGCGCGCGAGCAGCGGTTTGAACTCGGCCGGCGTCGATCCCACGGGGATCAGGCCCATGTCCAACAGGCGCTTGCTGATCTCGGGCATCTTGACGATGGCAGCCAGCTCATTGCCCAGCTTGTCCACAATCGGCTGGGGCGTGCTGGCCGGCACAAAGTAGCCAAACCAGCCATTGGCCTCAAAGCCGCTGTAGCCGGCCTCGGCCATGGTCGGCACATCGGGCAGCGCCGGGTGGCGTTGCGCGCCGGTCACCGCCAGGATGCTGACCTTGTCCGATTTGATATGCGGGTAGGCGGCGGCGGCATCGATAAACGCCGATTCGAGCTGGCCGCCCAGCATGGCCGCCATCTCGGGACCCGAGCCCTGGTAAGGCACATGCACCATGTCGATACCGGCCTTGAGCTTGAGCTGCTCGCCATGCAGGTGCGACGAGGTCGCATTGCCGTAGGAGCCGTAGTTGAGCTTGTCCGGCTGGGCCTTGGCCTTGGCGATGAATTGCGGCAGGCTGGTGATGCCCGAGCTGCGCGGCACAAACACCAGGTCAGCCGATTTGGCGGCCTGCGATACCGGCGCCAGGTCGCTCAGCTGGTAAGGCACTTTCTTGTACAGCGCGGGGATCTGCACCAGCGCAGTGATGCCCAGCAGCACCGTGTAGCCATCGCCCGGTGCCTTGGCCACCAGGTCGTTGCCCATCATGCCGCTGGCCCCGGGCTTGTTGTCCACAATCACCGGCTGGCCCCAGCGCTGCGACAGCTGGGTGCCCATCAGGCGGGCAATGATGTCGGTGCCGCCCCCTGCCGGGTAGGGCACCACCAGCCGGATGGGCTTGCTGGGGTAGTGGTCGGCAGCCAGGGCGCTGCCCGCGGCAAGCACCAGGGCAGCGCAGGCTGCAGTTGTGAGCACACGGCCCAGGGCCGAGCGGCGGTTTTGCATGGTTTGTCTCCTTTAAATAGTGATACCGCTGGCACGCTCTATGGCGTGCTCCGGGCTGTTGTCATGGTCAAAGCGTTCGGGCAATGATTTCCTTCATGATCTCGTCGCTGCCGCCGTAGATGCGGCCAATGCGCGCATCGGTCCAGGCCCGGCCGACCTGGTACTCGGTCATGTAGCCGTAGCCGCCGTGCAGTTGCAAGAACTCATCGAGCAGCTTGTTCTGCAGCGCCGTCGCATTGAGCTTGACCATCGCCGCGCGGTCAGGTGTCAAGTCACGTGTCAGGTGCAGGCGCATGCAGTCATCGACAAACACGCGCAGCATGGTGGCCTGGGCCTTGGCCTCGGCCAGCTTGAAGCGGGTGTTCTGGAACTCGAACACGGTCTGGCCAAAGGCCTTGCGCTCGCGGGTGTAGTCCACGGTCTTTTGCAAAAAGGCCTCGATCGACATGGCAGCCCGCACCGCTACCACCAGGCGCTCCTGCGCCAGCTCGTGCATCAGGTACTTGAAGCCCAGGTTCTCTTCGCCCAGCAGGTTGTCCACCGGCACGCGCACGTTGTCAAAGAACAGCTCCGAGGTGTCCTGCGCCATCAGGCCGATCTTCTCCAGCTTGCGGCCCTTGGCAAAGCCGGGGGTGCCGTCTTCCACCACGATCAGCGACACGCCCTTGGCCCCCAGATCGGGCGCTGTCTTGCAGACCACGATGACGAGCTCGGCATTGATGCCGTTGGTGATAAAGGTCTTGGCGCCGTTGATCACATAGTGGTCGCCGTCGCGCTTGGCCGTGGTGCGTACCGATTTGAGGTCACTGCCCGCGCCGGGCTCGGTCATCGCAATCGCGCCAATCATCTCTCCCGCTGCCATCTTGGGCAGCCAGCGGTCTTTTTGCGCCGTGCTGCCGTAGGCATGGATATAGGGCGCGACGATGTCCGAATGCAGCGGAAAACCCAGGCCGCTGGCGCCCGTGCGGGCAATCTCCTCGATCAGCACCGCCGCATGGCCAAAATCGCCGCCGCTGCCATAGGGCTCGGGCAGCATGGTGTTCAACAGGCCCTCGCGGCCGGCCTTGCGCCAGACCTCCTTGGGCACAATGCCATCGCGCTCCCACTGTGCATGGAAGGGCACGATCTCCTTGTCAAAGAAATGGCGGACGGCATCACGAAACTGCACATGGTCTTCGCGGAACACGCTGCGTTGGGTCAGGTCTTGCATGGTGGTCAAAGGGTGAAATAAAGAAAAATGAATGAGGGCATCAGCCCTGGGCGCCGCTGGTACTGCGCAGGCCAAAGCCCGCCTGCGGCGCTTGCTTGAAACGGTCTTTGAGCACCCGGCGCAGCAGCTTGCCGGTCTCCAGCCGGGGCAGGCTGGGCTCAAACACCAGGCGCTGGGGCCACTTGACCTTGGACAGGCTCATCGCTGCCTGGTCCACGATCGCACGTGCCGTCGCCTCGCTGGCGTCAAAGCCGGGCCGCAGTACCACCACGGCCAGGGTCTGCTCGCCAAAGTCCTCGTGGGGAACGCCGACCACAGCCACCTCTTCCACAGCGGCATGCTGGGCCAGCGCGTTCTCGATTTCTTGCGGATAAATATTGACCCCGCCCGACAGGATCAGGTCGGCACGCCGGTCGCTCAAGAACAGAAAGCCTTCGGCATCGACATGGCCGATGTCGCCATAGGTGGCCCAGCCGCGCACATCGATGGCCTCGCGCGTCTTGCGCTCGTCATTGAGGTACTGGAAAGCGCCACCGCCCGAGAAATACACGCGGCCCACTTCGCCCACCGCCAGCTCCTGGCCCTCGTCGCCCACAATGTGCAACTGGCCGTTGATGGCCCGGCCCACCGAGCCCGGCCGTGCACGCCACTGCGCCGAATCAATCAAGGTGGTGCCGCAGCCTTCGGAGCCTGCGTAGTATTCCAGCAAAATGTCGCCCCACCAGTCCAGCATGCCCTGCTTGACGGCCAGCGGACAGGGGGCCGCTGCATGGATGGCCACACGGTGGCTGTCCAGCCGGTAGCGCTGCTTGACCTCGTCGGGCAGCCTGAGCAGGCGGCCCAACATCGTGGGCACCCACTGGCTGTGGCTGACCTGGTAGCGCTCGATCAGCGCCAGCGCCTGCTCGGGATCGAAGCGGCTCATGATGATGGCCGAGCCGCCGACATCCAGGGTGCGCAGGCTGTAGCGCAAGGGCGCCGCATGGTAGAGCGGTGCGGGCGAGAGGTAGACGGCATCCTCGTCAAACTGCATGCTGCGCATCCAGGCGGCGACCTCCGGATCGCGCTGCTGGCGGTAAGCCGCTGCGAGCAAGGGCTTTTTGATGCCCTTGGGCCGGCCGGTGGTACCGCTGGAGTACAGCAGATCCCGGCCCAGCGGGCGCGTGGCCAGGTCGATTTGCGCACCCTGGGGCACGGCAGCCAGCGCATCAGCCAGGGGCGCCACACCAGGCGTGTCGCCATCGACCGAATAGCAGGCCAGCGCCAGGCCCTGCACCGCCTCTTGCGCGGTGGGCCAGGTCTTGCTGGAGACCAGCAGCATCTTGGCGCCACTGTCCTGGGCAATATAGGCCACCTCGGCGGCAGTCAGGTGCGTGCTGATGACGGCGGCATACAGGCCCGCCAAGCGCGCTGCCAGCACCAGCTGCACGATTTCATAGCGGTTCTCCAACAGCACCGCGATGGTCTCCTCGGCCTGCAGCCCCTGCTGTGCCAGCCACTGCGCCATCTGCTGGGCGCCTTGGGCAATTTCGCCTGCGGTGTAGCGTCGGCCGGTATCGGCCTGCGTCAATACCACCCGCTCGGGCTGGGCCTGGGCCCAGCTGAAGAAGTTGTGCATCTCCTCGGTCTCCGTGGTGCACAGCTGATCGCAGCACGCAATCACCTGTGTTACAGCTTTAATCTAATTTTGAATCACTCGTCTCGAATTTCGAGAGTTCATGGACAGTATCTGGTGTTTGAAGCGAAATTTGATGCGGGTAAATACCAGTAGGTATTCGGTTTTCTGAAACCTATCATTAATTTAATGATCCACAAGTCTCATTAAATTATGAAAACACCAGTCATAGTCGATGCCATCCGCAGCCCCATGGCCCGGGCCAAACCCGATGGCGCCCTGGCCGAACTCCACCCGGTCGACCTGCTCTCCCAAGTGCTGGAGCAGCTGGTAGCGCGCAACCAGCTGGACCCCGCCACGGTCGATGATGTGATCTGCGGCTGCGTCAGCCAAGCAGGCGAGCAGGCGGGCACCCCCGGGCGCCTGGCCTGGCTGGCCGCTGGCCTGCCCGCCCATGTGCCTTCGACCACCATCGACCGCAAGTGCGGCTCCAGCCAGCAGGCGGTGCACTTTGCCGCCCAGGCCATCATGTCCGGCACGCAGGACATCGTCATCGCCTGCGGTGTCGAATCGATGAGCCGGGTGCCGATGGGCAGCTCGCGCATGGGCAAGAACACCACCGGCGCCCGCTTTGACGAGCGCTATGCACCGGGCCTGGTGGGCCAAGGTGTGTCGGCTGACCTGGTCGCCGCCAAATGGGGCCTGTCGCGCAGCGATCTGGATACCTATGCCGCCCGCTCACACCAGCGCGCCCATGCGGCCCAAAGCAGCGGCGCGTTTGCGCGCGAGATCGTGTCTATCCGCAGCCCCCAGGCCCTGGTCAGCGCCGATGAAACCATCCGCGCCAGCACCACGCCCGAGAAGCTCGCCGGCCTCAAGGCCGTGTTCGAGAGCGAAGAGCTGTCGGCCCGCTTTCCGCAAATCCAGTGGAGCACCACGGCAGGTAATGCCTCGCAGATGACCGATGGCGCCAGCGCCATGCTGATCATGAGCGAGGAGCGCGCCTTGCAACTGGGCCTGCGCCCACGCGCCCGCTTTGTGGCCTTTGATGTGGTCGGCGATGACCCGCTCTACATGCTGACCGCCCCCATCCCCGCCACCCAGCGCGTGCTGGCCAAGGCGCGCATGCAGCTGGGCGACATTGCCCACTACGAGATCAACGAGGCCTTTGCCTCGGTACCGCTGGCCTGGCAAAAGGAGCTGGGCGCCGATGGCGAGCGCCTGAACCCACGCGGCGGCGCGATTGCGCTGGGCCACCCGCTGGGCGCATCGGGCATCCGGCTGATGACCACGATGCTGCATGCGCTGGAAGACAGCGGTGAGCGCTATGGCCTGCAGTCGATGTGCGAGGCAGGCGGGATGGCCAACGCCACCATCATCGAAGTGCTGCGTTAAGCCAGCCCCCGCACCGATTGAACGTTTGAACTGACAAGGATTTTTGACATGCAATTGACCCAAGGAATGACCGCCCTCGTGACCGGTGGCGTATCGGGGCTGGGCGAAGCCAGCGCCGTGGCCCTGCTGGAGCGCGGCCTGAACGTGGTGGCGGTGGACCTGAATGAAGAGCGCGGCGCGGCGATGGAAAAGCAGTACGCCGGCCAGCTCCAATTCATCAAGGCCGATGTGGCCGATGCCGAGCAGATGCAAAAGGCCGTGTCCGCCGCCCAGGCCTGGGGCCAGTTCCGCGCACTGGTGCATTGCGCCGGCATCGGCGGCCCCGTGCGCCTGATTGAAAAGGATGGCAGCCCCGGCTCGCTGGAGAAGTACACGAACATCATCCGCATCAACCAGATTGGCACCTTCAACACCTTGCGCCTGTCGGCCGTGGCCATGGCGCAGAACGAGCCGCTGGAAGGCGAGCGCGGCGCCTGCGTGCTGACCGCCTCGGTCGCAGGCTACGAAGGCCAGATCGGCCAGATCCCCTATGCCTCGTCCAAGGCCGCCGTCATCGGCATGACCATCGTCGCCGCCCGCGATCTGGCCTCCAAGATGATCCGCGTCTGCACCATTGCGCCCGGCCTGTTTGACACCCCCATCCTCGCCAAGCTGCCTGAGAACGTGCGCCAGTCGCTGGCCGCGTCGGTCCCCAATCCGGCACGCCTGGGCCGCCCGCCCGAGTACGCGATGACGGCGCTGCACATTTTGGAGAACCCCATGCTGAACGGCGAAACCATCCGCCTGGATGGCGCCATCCGCATGCAACCGCGTTAAGGCGCCTTCCTCTTCACCCTCTGTTGAAAGGCTCCCATGTCTAGCTCTGATACCGCCGAACTCCTGGTCGAAACCCGTGGCCCTGTGCTCATCATGCAGCTCAACCGCCCCCAGGCGCGCAATGCTGCCACCCTGGAGATGGCAGAGGCGATGGCCCTTGCGCTTGATACGCTCGACAGCCAACCCGAGCTGCGGGTGGGCATCATCACCGGCGCAGGCGGCAGCTTTTGCGCGGGCATGGACCTCAAGGGCTTTTTGCAAGGCAAGCGCCCCAGCCTGCCGGGGCGCGGCTTTTGCGGGCTCACCATGCGCCCACCGGCCAAGCCGCTGATTGCTGCCGTCGAAGGCTATGCGCTGGCCGGCGGCTTTGAGGTGGCGCTGGCCTGCGACCTGATCGTGGCTGCGCGCGATGCGAAATTTGGACTGCCCGAAGTCAAGCGCGGCCTGGCAGCATCGGCCGGTGGCCTGCTGCGCCTGCCCAAACGCCTGCCTTACCACGTGGCGATGGAATGCATTCTGACGGGCGACATGTTCGGCGCCGAGCGCTTTGCCCAGCTCGGTCTGGTCAACCGCTTGACCGAGCCCGGCGGCGCACTCGATGCCGCACTGGCGCTGGCGCAAACCATTGCGGCCAATGGCCCGCTGGCCTTGGCCGCCAGCAAGCAGGTGGCCAGCCAGTCGGGCGAATGGCCACTGGCGGAGATGTTTGACCGCCAGGCCGTGATCACCACGCCGGTCTTCAACTCGCAGGACGCGCGCGAAGGCGCGGCGGCGTTTGCGGAAAAGCGCCCACCGGTCTGGAAAGGCGTCTAGCCCCCAACCACCCCGCAGCGCCAAGACCAGGGCTGCCCATCCGCCCCCATGACGCGCCACAGAAGCGCGCAGCAGGAGACAAAGCCATGCCTCGTACCGTCCATCTTCGCCAGCCCCTCCAGGCCTTGGCGGCCCTTGCGCTGCTCGCCAGCGCGCTCAGCGCCCATGCCGAGGCCCCCTGGCCCACGCGCACCATCACCTTGATCGTGCCCGGCGCGGCAGGCGGCTCCACTGACATCCCAGCGCGCCTGCTGGCGCAAAAGCTCGGCCAGCGCCTGGGCCAGTCGGTGATTGTGGACAACAAGCCCGGCGCAGGGGGCAGCCTGGGCGCCAGCCTGGTGGCGCGTGCCCAGCCCGATGGCTATACCGTGCTGGTGGGCAACAGCGGCTCCAACGCCATCAACTACACGGCCTACAAAAAGCTCAGCTACAAGCCCGCAGACTTTGCCCCGCTGACGGACATGATCTCGTTTGCCAATGTGCTGGTGGTGCCAGTCAAGTCACCGATCCAGAGCCTGGATGGCCTGGTGGCGGCGGCCAAGGCCCAGCCGGGCAAGCTGTCGTTCTCATCGGCCGGTGTGGGCCAGACCACGCACCTGATGGGCGAGCTGTTCAAAGAGCGCAGCGGCACCGATGTGGTCCATATCCCCTACAAGGGGTCGGCCCCTGGCACCATGGCCATCGTCACCGGCGAAACCCAGTTCATGTTCGACAACATGACCGCCTCGCTGGTCCACATCAAGGATGGCAAACTGCGCCCCCTGGCCGTGACCGGCGACCAGCGCGAGCCCGATCTGCCCGAGGTGCCGACCATGACCGAGCTGGGCATGCGCAACTTCAACCAGGTCGGATGGATGGGCTTCTTCGTGCCCGCCAAGACCCCACCCGAGGTGCAGAAAAAGCTGGCCGAGAACCTGCAGGCCGTCCTGCATGACCCGGACATCATGCGCCGCTACCGCGAGCTGGGCGGCCGCCCCGGCGGCATGCCCCAAGCGGGCTTTGCCAAGCTGGTGGCCGATGACCAGCAGACCTGGGGCGCGCTGATCCAAAGCCAGCAGCTGCAGCTGGACTGAAGCGCCGTGTCCATGTCTTCAGCACCCCCGGCCTCCACACGCTCGCCGCTGCCCTTTTACTGGCCCAAAGGGGTCTCGCGTGATCTGCGCGTGCCCCGCATCACCTTGGACGACAACCTGAGCGCCTCGGCCCAGCGCTACCCGGACAAGGCCGCCATCATCTACGCAGGCGCCAGCACCAGCTATGCCCAGCTGCTGGCCCAGGTGAATGCGCTGGCCGGTTTTATGCAGCAGCGCCTGCAGCTGGCACCGGGCCAGCGCGTGCTGCTGCAAAGCCAGAACTGCCCGCAGTTCGTCATTGCCTGCTATGCCATCTACCGCGCAGGCGGCGTGGTGGTGCCGGTGAGCGCGATGACCACCGCCACCGAGCTGCGCTACTACGCCGACAACAGCGGCGCCCGCCTGGCCATCGTCGCCCAGGAACTGCTGGCCAGCGCTCAGCCCTGTGTGGACGAGGACCTGCTCGATGCGGTGATCGTCCACGCCTACAGCGACGCACTGCCCGCTACCCCACCGCCCGATGCCCTGCCCGAGGTGGTGACCGCGCCGCGCTTGCCGCTGCCCACTGGGCCCTACCATGGCTTTGCCGCAGCGCTGGCGCTGCAGCTGGCGCCCGGCCCGCGTGTGGTGCAGGCCGATATGCTGGCCACCATCCCCTATACCTCGGGCACCACCGGCCACCCCAAGGGCTGCATGCACAGCCACCATTCGGTGCTGGCATCGCTGACCGGCTCGCGTCTGTGGCGCGGCTTCAATGACGACCTGGTGTTTCTGTCGGTGGCGCCCATGTTCCACATGCTGGGCACGCAGTACGGCATGAACATGCCCATTGCCGTGGGCGGCACGGTGGTGATGATGCCGCGCTGGGATGCGCTGCTGGCCGCCACCTTGATCGAGCGCCACCAGGTCACCGCCTGGACGGCGCCGCCCAGCATGGTGATCGACCTGTTCAGCCAGGCCGCTGCGCATGGGTTGGATCTGTCGAGCCTGGCCATGCTGGCCGGGGGTGGCGCGGCCATGCCCGAGGCTGTGTCGCAGATGCTGGCTGAGCGCTATGGCCTGCACTACAGCGAGGGCTATGGCCTGACCGAGACCGCCGCCTTTTTGCATGCCAACCCACCGGGCCACACCAAGCGCCAGTGCCTGGGCGTGCCCACCCAGGGCGTGCATTCGATGATCGTCGATCCCGAGACCCTGGAAGAGCTGCCCGCTGGCGAAGTGGGCGAGCTGGTCTCCAGCGGCGAGCAGGTGATGCAGGGCTACTGGCGCAACGACGAAGCCAACCGCGAGGCCTTTTTTGAGCGCCATGGCCGGCGCTACTTTCGCACTGGCGACCTGGCCTCGGTGGACGAGGACGGCTACTACTTCATGCGCGACCGCTTGAAACGCATGATCAATGCCAATGGCTACAAGGTCTGGCCTGCCGAGGTGGAGAACATGCTCTACAGCCACCCTGCGGTGCTGGAAGCCTGCGTGATCGCCGTGCCCGACGCCAAACGCGGCGAATCGGTCAAGGCCCTGGTGGTGCTGCGGCCCGGCGCGCAGGCCTCGGCGGACGAGATCATGGGCTGGAGCCGCGAACAGATGGCCGCCTACAAGGTGCCACGCGCGGTGGCATTTCTCGCCGCCCTGCCCAAATCCGCCACCGGCAAGATCCAGTGGCGCGCACTGCAGGAGGCGGCGCAGCAAGCCACCGTCTCCCCCCTTTCTTTGCATACGGAACACCCATGAGCACTTTCTCCTTTCGCCACCAGCATGTGTTTGTCGCAGGCGGCAGCAGCGGCATCAACCTGGGCATTGCCAAGGCCTTCGCCCGCGCGGGCGCCCATGTCGTGGTCATGAGCCGCTCGGCCGACAAGGTGGCCCAGGCCGCCGCCGAACTGGAGGCGCTGGGCGCGCAGGCCCTGGGCTTGAGCGCCGATGTGCGTGACCCCGATGCCGTGCAGGCTGCGCTGGCGCAGGCGCATGCCCGCTTTGGCCCCATCGATGTGCTGGTCTCGGGCGCGGCGGGCAACTTCATTGCACCGGCCAAGGACCTGTCGCCCAATGGCTTCAAGACCGTTGTCGACATCGACCTCAATGGCAGCTTCCATGTGCTGCGCCTGGCCTACCCGATGCTGCGCAAGCCCGGCGCCAGCGTCATCAATATCTCGGCGCCGCAAGGCGTCAACCCGACGATGTACCAGGTCCATGCCTGCGCGGCCAAGGCCGGCATCGACATGATGACCAAGGTGCTGGCGCTGGAATGGGGCGAGGACGGCATCCGCGTCAACAGCATCTCGCCCGGCCCCATCGGCGATACCGAGGGCATGCGGCGCCTGGCGCCCACCGCCGATGCGCTGGAGCGCGCCGTCTCCACCGTGCCGCTGCTGCGCATGGGCAGCACCGACGATGTCGCCCATATGGCGCTGTTCCTGTCGTCCGAGCTGGCCAGCTATGTGACGGGCGCCATCATCCCGGTCGATGGTGGTGCTGCCCTGCGCGGCGGGCGCGACATGCGTGCCTCTTATGTGCCCCGGAGCGCCGCATGAGCCAAAGCTATGAACGCATCATTTTTGAGCGCCAGGATGGCGTGGCCACCCTGCGCTTTAACTACCCCGCCAAGCGCAATGCCTTTGACCCGCTGATGCGCGAGGAGATGGCCGAGGTGGTGCGAACCGTGCAGACCGACGCCAGCCTGCGTGCGCTGGTGCTGACCGGCGTGGGCGAGCACTTTTGCTCGGGCGGCGACCTGGGCAATATCGCGGCATCGGGCCTGGACAATGCCGGCTGGCGCGCGCGGCTGTCCAGCCTGCACCACTGGCTGCGGGACCTGATGCTGCTGGACAAACCGGTGATCGCGGCGGTGGACGGCGCGGCCTATGGCGCGGGCTTTAGCCTGGCGCTGGCGGCAGACTTCATCATCGCCTCAGACCGGGCCCGCTTTGCGATGTCCTTTATCCGCGTCGGGGTCGTGCCCGACTGCGCGGCCTTCTACACCTTGCCGCGGGTGGTGGGCGTGCAGCGCGCGCGGGAGCTGATGCTCTCGGGCCGCGAAGTCTCCGCCCAGGAGGCTTTGCAGTTGGGCATTGCCAGCGAGCTGGTCGCCCCTGAAGATCTGCAGGCGCGTGCCCAGGCGATTGCGCACAGCTTTGTCGGCGCCTCGCCCGTGGCGCTGAGCTTGATCAAACGCTCGCTCGCGATGGCTGCCAATGACTTGCCTGCACTGCTGGAGCAAGAGGCCAATGCCCAGGCACTGGCGATGGGCACAGCCGAGCACCGCGAAGCCGTGCAGGCCTTTTTGAACAAGCAGCCTGCGCCGTTCCAGTGGCCCACAAGGACCTGAAAAAGCCGGTTTATTGGCTGCTGGAACTGCCGCGTTTTTTGGGCGGCTCCATCGCATTGCGGCGGCTCAGGCCCGCCCGCCCGGCCTTGCTCCAGTCATACAGCTCGCCATCGGGCGTGCGGCCGTCTTCTACGGCTGCCACCCCCACCTGGCCGACCATGTCGCGCAACTCCGACGACATCACCACATGCGCATGGCGCGGGTCGGCGCGCAGGCGCTGGCATTGCGCCAGGGCTTCGCTCATCTGTTTATCGCTATAGGCCAGGCACTGCGGCTGCCAGTCGGGCTGCTCGGCCTCGGCATCCTCGACGTTGTTGCGCAGGTAAAAAACCACGATGCCCATCGGCAACTCCCTTGATCGGTGCCCAGCCAGGCGTTGCCTGGGCAGGGCAGCATTGTCGCACCAGGGATGCTTAGCGGCGCCAGGCGGCGCTGGCATCCCCAGCAGCCACCAGCGCCTGCACGGCCTCGGTATGCGCACCAGCGGCACACATCTCGGGGGTGTCATAGGCCTGGCCGTCAAAGCGCGGAGCGGGCGCCGCCTGCAACACGCCGCCTTGCTCGTGGTACACACCACGCGCCTGCATATGCGGGTGGGCGGCGGCCTCCAGCGGGCTCAGCACGGCACCAAAGCAGACATCGCTGCCTTCAAACACTTGCTGCCAGTGCGCGCGCGGCTTGGTGATGAACAGCGCCTGCAGGCGCGCACGGCGGCGCGGCCACAGGGCCTTGTCCCATTGCGACTGAGGCGCGGCAAAATCCGGGTCATCGGCCAGCCCCAAGGTCTGCAGCAGCAGCGCATAGAACTGCGGCTCAATGCTGCCGATGGTGATGTGTTCGCCATCGGCGCAGACATAGGTCTCGTAGAACGGCGCGCTGTCATGGATGCTCTGGCCGCGCACATCGGCCACGATGCCGCGCTGGCGGGCGCTGAGCGCCAGGTTCAGCATATGGGCGGCGCCGTCGACAATGGCGGCATCCACCACGCTGCCCTTGCCGCTGCTGCGTGCCTGGATCACACCGGCGAGCAGGCCCGTCATCAGGTAGAGCGCGCCGCCGCCAATATCGCCCACCATCGCAAACGACGACACGGGCCGCGCATCGGCCGGGCTGCAGCCCCAGAGCGCACCGGATACCGCTGCGTAGTTGTTGTCATGGCCAGCGCGCGGGGCCAGCGGCCCGCTCTGGCCCCAGCCCGTCATGCGGCCATAGACCAGGGCCGGGTTCAGCGCCTGGCACTCGGCCGGGCCCAGGCCCAGGCGCTCCATCACGCCGGGGCGCATGCCTTCGATCAGCACATCGGCACTGCGCACCAGGGCCAGCACCAGGGCCTTGCCCTCGGCGCTCTTCAAGTCGGCAAAGACCGAGCGCTTGCCCCGGTTGAGCAGGTTGCCGGTGGGCGCTGTGTCTTTTTCTTCGCGCACGATGGAGATCACATCGGCGCCCAGATCGGCCAGGTGCATCGCACAGAACGGGCCCGGGCCCAGGCCGCCAATCTCCAGCACCTTGATGCCGTCCAATACCTTCATGCTTGTCTCCTAGGATTATTTTTTGCGATGCGCTGTCAGGCCCGGCCGGGTTAGGTCAGGCGGGGTCAGGACAGGCTGGAGGTGCCAATCAGCCCTTCGAGTGAGCGCACCAGGGTCACCAGGCGCGGGCCGATATCGGTCTCCAGCTCGCGGCTCTTGGGGTTGTAGGTGGGGACGGAGGCGCCAAACACCCAGCGCTCGCCATCGATGGGCTGCGACAGCGGCACCGCAATCGACAGAATCTCGCGGTGCAGATCGCCATGGCTACGGCAAAAGCCGTGCAGGGCCAGGTCCTGGCGCGCATCGTCCAGGCGCTCGCGCAGCAGCGCAGCGCGCTCGGGCGCGCGGCCATCCAGCTCGTCCAGGTAGGCCTGGCGCTCGGCCTCGCTCTGGCCCAGCAGGTAGGCCCGGCCAGTGGCGGTACGCACCAAAGATACCGCCACCCCGATCTCAGGCGTAAACACCTTGTTGTCCATGCCATTGGCCAGCTCGGCCAGCACTAGGCGCCGGCCCTCGCCCACCGCCAGCTGGATCTGGCCGCCCATGTAGTTGGCCAGCTCCTGCATCTGCGGGCGGGCAAACTGCCGCACCGTCATGCGCGAGAGCAGTGGCGATGCCAGGTTCAGCACCCCTATGCCCAGCACATACTTGGACAGGCGCTCCGAATAGCGCAACAGGCCCAGCTCGCACAAGGTCTCGGTCAGGCGGAACAAGGTGGGCTTGGGCAAACCCGTCAGGTCCATCAGCTCTTTGCCACTGAGTTCTTGCTGCTTGTTGTTAAAGCACTGCAAAATACTGACGCCGCGCACCAAGGCGCTGACCAGTTTTCCATCCGCTTCAGAATTCATATTTCAGTATAAGAGTTACTTATTGCGAGACTATTGTCTCGATTTATGAAATTCTAATCGGGATTGGCCTGATATTGGCAGCTTGCACGCCCGCTTGCTGCCCCCAGCCACCCAATGGCGGCAATCTGCAACACTCCCACCTGCCATGAGCCTGAACCAACACGGTCTGCCTACCCGCGTTCCCGCTATTGCCGCCATCGGCCAGCTGCTGGCGGACAAGCAATTGCCCGCCGCCGAGCGCCAGCAAGCACTGGACCTGCTGGTGCAAGACCATGCCGATCTGGACGAGGTCGAAAGCCAGGCCGCGCTCTGGGCCATCGCCCAGATGGGGCGCGAGGAAGCCGCCTGCACTGCTTTGCTGGCCTGCGCCGACACCTGGCTGCAAAGCGCCGAGCTGGCGCCCTCGTTTCTGGATGGCTACACCCAGGTCTGCGGCAACACCATCGTGCCCGCTGCAGCGCCGGCCTTTGCCCAGCTAGAGCAGCTGGCGCAGCACGATGCCGAACTAGCCGCGCGCCTGCCCAGCTTTACGAAAGCCCCTTGATGTCCCTGCTGACCACCACCGCCTTGTTTGTGCTGACGGCGATTGCCGAGATCGTTGGCTGCTACCTGCCCTATCTCTGGCTCAAGGACAAGGCACCAGCCTGGGTGCTGCTGCCAGCGGTGCTGGCGCTGCTGGCCTTTGTCTGGCTGCTGAGCCTGCACCCGACCGCTACAGGCCGGGTGTATGCCGCATACGGTGGCGTCTATGTGACGACGGCGATTGCCTGGCTGTGGCTGGTGGATGGCATACGCCCCAGCGCCTGGGACATGGCCGGCGTGGCGCTGTGCCTGGCCGGCATGGGCGTGATCATGCTGGGCGCGGCGCAGCGCTGAGCGCGCGCGCCCGGATCCGGCAATTACGCCTTATTGACCGCGCGGCGGGCCTGCACGGCCTGCGCCAGCTGCTGCAGCACCGGCAGGGTTTGCTCCATGCTGATGCAGGCATCGGTGAGCGACACGCCGTAGGCCAAAGGCTGGCCTTCGACGATGTCCTGCCGGCCTTCGTGGATATGGCTCTCGATCATCACGCCGGTGATGCGACGGTCGCCTGCGGCCAGTTGCTGGGCCACATCGGCGGCCACCTCGATCTGGCGGCGGTGCTGCTTGCTGCTGTTGGCATGCGACAGGTCGATCATCACCTGCTCGCGCAGGCCGCCCTTGGCCAGCACCTCGCAGGCGGCCTGCACATCGGCCGCGCTGTAGTTGGGCTGCTTGCCGCCACGCAGAATGATGTGGCAGTCCTGGTTGCCCCGGGTCTCGAAGATGGCGCTCTGGCCCATCTTGGTGATGCCCATGAAGGCATGCTCGGACTGCGCAGCCAGGATGGCATCGCTCGCCACCTTCACGCCGCCATCAGTGCCGTTCTTGAAGCCCACCGGGCAGGACAGGCCACTGGCCAGCTGGCGGTGGCTCTGGCTTTCGGTCGTGCGCGCACCAATGGCGCCCCAGCTGACCAAGTCGCTGATGAATTGGGGCGACAGCAGGTCCAGAAACTCCGTACCGGCCGGCAGGCCCAGCGCCAGAATATCGAGCAGCAGACGGCGCGCCAGCTCCAGCCCTTCGTTGACGGCAAAGCTGCCATCGAGGTGCGGGTCGTTGATGTAGCCCTTCCAACCCACTGTCGTGCGCGGCTTCTCAAAATAGACGCGCATGACCACCAGCAAATCGTCCTGAAAGGCCTCGGCCTGCGCCTTGAGCTGGCGGGCATAGTCCATCGCCAGGTCATGGTCGTGGATGGAACATGGGCCCACCACGACGACCAGGCGGTCGTCCTGGCCGTGCAGGATTTTGGAGATGGCCGCGCGGCTCGATTCCACCAGCTGGTAGGCCTCGTCGGTGATCGGCAGCCACTCCTCCAGCAAGGCGGGCGTGATCAGCGGGCGCACCACCTTGATGCGCGTGTCATCGATGCGGGTTTTGTCAACGGTGGAAAGCCGGGACGGGGACTTGCGAGGCACGGTGCCTGCGGCAATGGAAGAATCGGTCATCCCGCTATTGTCGCAGGGCCTGCAATCACGTTCGCAGGCCTAAGGCATCGGCAGGATTACGACGAGGACAGCTTCATCAGCACCAAACCGCTGACGATGAGCAAGGCCGCTACCACGCGCATCGGCGTCAGCGCCTCACCCAGCACGGTGATGCCCACGATAAAGGCACCCACGGCGCCAATGCCCGTCCAGATGGTGTAAGCCGTGCCCAGCGGCAGGCTGCGCATCGCCACCGACAGCAGGCCAAAGCTGGCAATCATCGCCACGAGAGTGATCGCGCTGTATTTGATGTTGGTGAAGCCGTGGGACTGCTTCATCGTGAAGGCCCACACCACCTCCAGCACACCAGCAACCAGCAAATAAACCCAGGCCATATCGAACTCCTTGAACAAACGGAATATTGGAATGGCCAGGCCGTCCTGGCGGAGGTGCGCGCCGCTGCTGCAGCGCCATGCAGGGCCGTCCCTGCGCAATGGGTCCCATGATAGCGGCGGGCGCCCAGACGGACCGCATAGGCCGCGCATCGCCCGCCAGGCCATGGGTGGTTGGGGCGCAACAGTTGAAGTCGCGCCCGCCCTGTGCTGGCGCGAGCGTTCAGGCCAGCGCTTCGGCCTCGGCAGGCTCCAGCTGCAGCAGGTTGCCCACGGTGGCGCCGTAGTAGGTGGCCACACGTTTGCGCTGCTTGAGCACCGCCTTGTCCTTGCTCACCAGCAAGGCCTGGTGCTGGCTGGCCAGGTCCAGAAAATGCTGGTCATCCGGGTCGGTGCAGCTAAAGCGGATCTTGGGGGCGGCATCGACATACTGCACGGCGGCATCAAACGCGGCCATCACGCCCTCGGGCGTCTTGCCGTAGTAGCTGACACGCGGGGCGATCTGGCTGTAGTGCAGCACCCGCTCCAACTCGATGCGCTGGGCCTCGTCGGCAATCCAGCGCAAGGCGCCCTGGGCCACCAGCTCCCGAATCGGCGGGATATGCGGATCGTCAAAGATCAGCATGTCGAGCACCACATTGGTGTCCAGCACCACCGGCCGGGGCAAGGGCCCCGTGTAGCCTTCATTGCAGGAAGGCCACTTGAGAACGACCTTCACGCAGCGCTGCCGGGCCCGGCCTCGCTGTGGCGTGGCTTGTGCGCGCCCTTGCTCATGTCAAAGCGGAACAAGCGGCATTCGATCGGGCCGTTCCACATGGGGGTGCGGCGCGATTCTTTGAGGCGCATCTTGCCGGGCAGCTTCAAATCAGGGGTCAGCAGCCAGGCGCTCCAGCCGCTGTAGTTCTTTTTCCAGTGGCTGGCCAGCTGGTTGAAGAACTCGCCACCATCTTCGGTCTGCGCCGTCTCGCGCCCTGCACGCTCAACCTGGCCCATGCGCTCGGCCGCATTGCGCCCGGCCGTGCCGGCAGCGGCAATACGCTCGCCATAGGGTGGGTTGAGCAGCATCATGCCGGGCTGCTCGCTCGGGGGCATGCGCTGCAGCGCATCGCCACCGCGCAGCTCAATCGTCTCGGCCACACCGGCACGCTCGGCATTGCGCTGGGCAAAATCGACCATGCGGAAGGAAATGTCCGAGCCATAGATGCCGACTGGGCTTTGGGGCAGGATCTGGCGCTCGGCCTCGTCCAGCATCGCTTCCCAGACATGGCGCTGGAACGGCACGAGCTTTTCAAACGCAAAGCGGCGCAGAATGCCGGCCGGAATCTTGCGCGCAATCTGGGCCGCCTCAATCAGCACCGTGCCGCTGCCGCAGCAGGGGTCGTACAGCGGCTGTGGGTCGTCGCCATGGGGGTCCCAGCCGCTGGCGGCAATCATGGCCGCTGCCAGGGTTTCCTTCAGCGGCGCATCGCCCTTGTCCTCGCGCCAGCCGCGCTTGAACAGCGCCTCGCCCGAGGTGTCGATATAGATGGTGGCGCCGTCGGTGGTCAGGTGCAGGTGCACGCGCACATCCGGGTGGTGCGTCTCCACGCTGGGGCGCACGCCGTGGCGGCCTTCGCGGAAACGGTCGGCGATGGCATCCTTGACGCGCAGTGCCGCAAAGTTCAGGCTGGTCAGCGGGCTGTGCTGCGAGGTGACCTCGATCTTGAAGGTCTCCTTGGGCGAGAACCAGATCTCCCAGGCCACCTCACTGGCGGCCCGGTAGAGGTCGTTCTCGTTGCGGTACAGGCTGTGCGACAGCTCGATCAGCACGCGCTGGGCCAGCCGGCTGTGCAGGTTCAGCAGCAGCGCATCGCGCCACATGCCACGCAGCATGACGCCGCCGCGCGCCACCAGCAGGTCTTGGCCGCTGGCACCGGTGATGGCATGGACTTCGTCCGCCAAAAGGCCCTCGACGCCGGCGGCGCAGGGCAAAAACAAATGCAGTTGATTCATAAGCAGGGGGGCAAGCATACGCGCTTGCCCCATTGTCTGCGCAAGCGCATGGGAATGTGGACTGTGCCAGTCCGCATTCGGCGGCCCGTCTCCCATAGCGCAACCGTAATGGGTTGCCGACTGCTATAGTCTGGCCCCAGAGCGGGCCGCAGCCCTCGGTGCAGCCGCCCTTCCCCTCCATACCTCAGAGAGAATGCGGATGCCCTACCTTGGAGCCGGCGTACACGTCATCATTGCGCTGTTTTTTGCGGTCCATGCGGTGCGCAGCGGCCAGAACAACTACTGGCTGTTTGTGCTGCTGGCCTTTCCCTTTCTGGGCAGCGTGGTGTATTTCTTTGCCATCTACCTGCCTAACTCGCGCCTGCAGCGCCATGCCCGCAGCCTGGCGAGCAACGCCGTCAAGGCGCTGGACCCCACCCGCGAGGTGCGCGAAGCCCAGGCCGCTTATGACTACAGCCCCACCGCACAAAACGAGATCCGCCTGGCCCAGGCTTTGCTGGCCAATGGCCAGGCCGAGCAGGCCTTCCAGCATTTCCAGGCCAGCATGAAGGGCCCGTTTGCCAATGACCTGGAAATCCGCTGGGGCGCGGCACAAGCCGCCTACCAGGCCGGCCAGCCGCAGCAGGCGCTGCAGCAGCTGCGCGTGATTGCCCAGGCCGATGTGCAATTTCGGGCCGAAGCGGTGGGCCTGCTGGTGGCCAAAGCCTACGCACAGCTGGGCGACCAGGAGATGGCCCGCAAGAGCTTTGACTTTGCGCGCCAGCACTCGGGCAGCTTCGATGTGATGGCCGAGTACGCGATATGGGCCGCAGGCCAGGGCGACTGGCAGACGGCCAATGGCCTGCAGGCCGAGCTGAACAAGGCGATGACCCACTGGAGCGGCCAGCAGCGCCAGCTCAACCGCGAGATGCTGCAGCGCCTCAAGACCGCCTTCGCCGCCCAGCCCAAGTAAGCGCGCTGCCCTAGGGCGGCTGCAATAGGCCTGCTGCCAGCAGGCCATCCAACACCCCCGCAGCCCTTGCAGCGCGCCGGTTTGCGCTTGCGCAGAGCCGATGCACAGCGCAGTCGCTAAAATCGCTGTCTATGGCAAAAATCATCGTTCTGGCCCTGGTGCTGCTTTTCTTGGGTTGCGGCCTCTACATGCACCTGCGTGGCAAGGTGCGGCACAAGCTGCTGCGCCAGCTGTTTGACCACTCCACTTTCACGGCCCCGTTCAATGTGTTCATGCTGATGTTCAGCAAGGTACCGCGCACGCCCTACCTGCCCACCAGCACCTTCCCCGACCTGGCCCCCTTGCAGGCCAACTGGCGCGAGATCCGCGAAGAGGCCATCGGCCTGCAGCAGGCCATGCAGATCAAGGCCGCGGCCAACAACGATGACGCGGGCTTCAACTCCTTCTTCAAGACGGGCTGGAAGCGCTTCTACCTCAAGTGGTACGGCCAGGCCCACCCGTCGGCGATGGAGCTGTGCCCCAAGACCAGCGCACTGGTGCAGTCCATCCCCGGCATCAAGGCGGCCATGTTTGCTGAGCTGCCGCCCGGCGCCAAGCTCAACCTGCACCGCGACCCCTATGCGGGCTCGCTGCGCTACCACCTGGCGGTGCTCGCGCCCAATGATGACCGCTGCATGATCGAGGTCGATGGCACCGCCTACAGCTGGCGCGAAGGCGAAGGCGTGATCTTTGACGAGACCTATATGCACTGGGCCGAGAACCGGTCTGAGGGCAACCGCATTGTGCTGTTCTGCGATGTCGAGCGCCCGATGACCAATGGCTTTGCACAGTGGCTCAACCGCTGGCTGGGCACGCATGTGGTGGCCGCTGCCAGCTCGCCCAACAACGAAGGCGATCCGCGCGGCTTTATCAGCCGCATCTTCAAGATCTCGTTCTACATGGGCCAGTACCGTCGCCGCTTCAAGGCCTGGAACAAGACCGCCTACAAGTTCACCAAGTTCGGCCTGATGCTGGCCGCTCTGGCCTTGTTCATCTGGTGGCTGTGGCCGCAGTAAATCGGCACCCTCCACAAGCAGAAAACCGCAGTGCCCAGGCAGCTGCGGTTTTTTTATGGCGGCTGAGGCTTGGGCTACAGCGCCTTGCGCAGGCTTGCAGGCGGGATGCGCATGGCCTCGCGGTACTTGGCCACGGTGCGGCGCGCGCATTCGATGCCTTGGGCCTGCAGCAGATCGGCGATCTTTGCATCCGACAGCGGCTTCTTGGCGCTTTCCTCGTCCAGCAGCTGCTTGATCAATGCCTTGACCGCCGTGCTGGAGGCGCTGCCCCCGGTCTCGGTGCCCAGGCCCGAGCCGAAAAAGTACTTGAGCTCGAAGGTGCCTTGTGGCGTGGCCATGTACTTGGCGGTGGTCACGCGGCTGATGGTGGATTCATGCAGGCCCAGCTCGTCGGCAATCTCGCGCAGCACCATGGGGCGCATGGCCAGCTCGCCGTGGACAAAGAAGTTGCGCTGGCGCTCGACGATGGCCTGCGAGACGCGCAAGATGGTGTCAAAGCGCTGCTGGATGTTCTTGATGAACCAGCGCGCCTCCTGCAGCCGCTGCTGCAGCGCGCCATGGCCTTCGCTGCCCTTGTGGCTGCGCAAGGCGTTGGCGTAGACGTCCTGCACGCGCAGGCGCGGCATCACCTCGGCATTGAGCTGCACGCTGAAGCCGGGTACGGGCAAACCGCGCTCATTGCTGGGGCGCACGATCACATCGGGAATGATGGCATTGCGGTCTACATCCGCGTAAGGGCGGCCCGGCCGGGGTTCGAGTTTGGCAATCAGGGCCAGCGCACAGCGCACCGCTGCATCACTGCAGCCGGTCAATTGCATCAGCTTGCGCACATCGCGGCGCGCCAGCAAATCGAGCGACTCCTGGCAGACCAGCAAAGCGGTCTCCAGCGCCAAGGCATCGGCCTCAGGCGCGTCCGAGCCCTCTTCATCCAATAGGCGCTGCCGGGCCTTGATCTGCAGCACCATGCATTCGGACAGGTTGCGCGCCCCAACACCAATGGGCTCCAGGCTTTGCAAGAGCCGCAAGGCCACGGTCAGGTGGTGCAGCAGGGCTTCGTAGCGCTCCGGATCGCTGGCGTCGCCAAAGCTTTGCGCCAGCTCGGCCAGGGTCTCTTCGAGGTAGCCCTCGTCGTTCAGCGATTCGATCAGAAAGTACAGGGCCGCCCGGTCTTCCGGGCACAGGCGCAAGGACAGGGCCTGGCGGTGCAGCACATCTTGCAAGCTGAGGTGTTCGGAGCGCCGGTCAGACAGCGGTGACTCATCGTCGTCATCGCTGGCGCCTGCACTCGACCGCGCGGGCAGATCACCGCCCCATTCTTCCCAGTCCGAGGCGGAGTCGCCGGTGGCCGCTTCGGCGTCCACGCCCGTCTCCTTGCCCGCGCCAAAATCCAGGGGCGAGTCCGCAGGACCCGCCTCAAAATCGCTGGCGCTGCTGGTCAGCTCGGTGCTGGTAGGGGCTTCACTGCTTTTTTCCGTGCGCTCTGTGGTGTCGGCTGTCTCCGCCGCCTCGCCACTGCGCTCATCGGCGCTGCGCTCGGTCTCAGGCAGCTCGTCGCCGTCACGCTCCAAGAAGGGGTTTTCGTCGAGCATCTGCTCGACTTCCTGCGTCAACTCCTGCGTGGACAACTGCAGCAGCCGAATGGATTGCTGCAGTTGGGGCGTGAGGGTCAGGCTCTGCGATACGCGCAGTGACAGCGAGGGCATCATGGCCGGGCTCCGGCGCCAACCTCGGCGCCCGCAGGCAGGCATGGCAGCACGCCCCAGCGGGGCTGGGCGGCATCGGGTCTGGCACGCCGTTGCAGGCGTGCGCTGTCACATGCGGAAGTGCTCACCCAGATAGACCCTCCGCACCTCGGCGTTCTCCACAATCTCTTGCGGCGTGCCTGCAGCCAGCACCTTGCCGTCGCTGATGATGCAGGCGTGGTCACAGATGCCCAGGGTTTCGCGCACATTGTGGTCGGTGATCAGCACGCCGATGCCGCGCTCCTTGAGGAAGGCGACAATGCGCTGGATCTCGATCACGGCGATCGGGTCGATGCCGGCAAAAGGCTCGTCGAGCAAGATGAAACGGGGTTGGGTCGCCAGCGCGCGGGCGATTTCGACGCGGCGGCGCTCGCCACCGGACAAGGCCACCGCGGGCGACTCGCGCAAGTGCTCAACGCGCAGCTCCTGCAGTAGCGCCGTCAACTGGCGATCAACCTCGGCGCGGGACAGGGACTTGCCCTGTTCGTCCTTTTGCAGCTCCAACACGGCGCGCACATTGTCCTGCACGCTGAGCTTGCGAAAGATCGATGCCTCTTGCGGCAGGTAAGACAGGCCCAGCTGCGAGCGCTGGTGGATCGGCATATTGGCCACCGACTGCCCATCGATGCGAATATCGCCGCCATCGCTGCGCACCAGGCCCACGATCATGTAGAACGAGGTGGTCTTGCCGGCACCATTGGGGCCCAGCAAACCCACCACCTCGCCCTTGCGCACCGACAGCGACACGTCCTTGACCACCTTGCGGCTGCCATAGGATTTCTCGAGGTGCAACACCTCCAGCTGGCTGCGCTGGTCGCTGTTGGCGACGCGGGCATTGACGGAAATGGTCGAGGAGTTCTCTGCCACGGTTACTTGGCTCCGTCGTTCAATTGGGTGCTGGGGCGCAATGGCGTCTTGTCATCAGCTGCAGGCTTGGGCGGGGTGCTGGCCTTGTCGTCGGCCTTGGGCGTCAGAATCACGCGCACACGGCCGTTTTTCGCAGCACCTGGCTTGGGATCGCTGGCCTGGGCACCCTTCTGGCCGACCACGGTGAAGGTATCGGTCAGGTTGTTGTAGGTGATCAACGGGCCACTGACCTGGTCGGTCAAGGTGGTTTCGCGGTAGCGCCGCAGCTCGCCACGGCGCTCAAAGTGCACGGTGTCATCGCGGCCGTTATAGGTGATGACCTCGCCTTCGCCTTCGACAAATTCGTCGGGCGCGCCCGGCGCGGAATCGCGCTTTTGGCGGAAAAAGGCCAGCTTGCCCGGGGCCGCCGTCACCACGCCGTGCTGGAAGCCATCGCGGTCCTGGCTCACGGTCAGATGGGCGCCACGGATGATGATGGTGCCCTTGGTCACCACCACATTGCCCGTGAAGACACTGGTCTGCTTGAGTTCATCGTGGCGGCCATCGTCCGCCTCAATGTTCATGGGCTTGGTGCGGTCAGCACGCTCAGCGTGCGACAACAGCGGCACAACCAGCGCCGCCGCTACCAACAAGGATGTAAAAATACGGTGTCTCATAAAGGCATGAATCTTGCTGTGCCCCATTGTAGCCATGCTGGGGCGCTGAACCGTTTTAAGCACAAAAAAGCCCGCGTCGGCGGGCTTCATCGTAAGCGTTGGGCGCGTCCGCTCAACCCTGGGTAGCCAGGAACTCGACGACCTGCAGCACATTGCCCATCGAGCCGGCACGGGTGCCGTCGGTGTAGTACTTGCCGGCAACGCCCAAGGATGGCACACCTTCGACGCCATAGGATTCTTGCAGCTGGGTGGCCTTGCGCACCTGACCGGCCACGCTGAAGGAATTGTAGGCTTCCTTGAACTTGGCCAGATTCACGCCATTCTTGTCCATCCAGGCGAAAATCTCGTCGTCCTTGTTCAGGCGCTGGCGCTCCACATGGATGGCGCGGAAGACCTTGACATGCACGTCAGGGATCAGGCCCATGGACTCCAGCGCAAAGTAGATCTTTTGCTGGGGCACAAAGGTGTTGTTGAAGGCCACGGGCACGCGGCGGATCTGCAGGTTCTTGGGAGCAGTCTTGGCCCAGGCTTCAAACTGCGGCTCGAAGGCATTGCAGTGCGGGCAGCTGTACCAGAAGAACTCGATGACCTCGACCTTGCCAGCGGGCACATCGGGGGTGACCGGCTTGGCCAGCTTCAGGTAGTCCTTGCCTTCCTTGAACTTGGCTTGCGCGTTGGCGCCGGTGGCGAAAGGCAGGCTCAGTGCGGAAGCAGCGGTAGCGGAAGCCGCCAAAGTGGAAAACTCACGACGTTTCATGTTTTGTTAACTCCAGTGACAAGTTGCGGTTAGGAGTGCCCTGCACCGCCAAAAGTTCAACGCTGTACGCGAACGATTTGCGCGTCCACGCCGGCGCCATCGAGCTTGCCTTTGAGGCCGTCGGCATCATCGCGCTTGTTGAATGGGCCTACGCGCACCCGGTATACCGTGCGTCCGTTGACTTCGCGCTCGCTGACGCGGGCTTCCCAGCCCATCATCGCCAGCTTGGCGCGCTGTGCATCACCATCGGTCTGGGTGCGGAAGGCACCGGCCTGCACAAAGTACTGGAAGCCGTCGGTGCCATCGGCACTGCGCGACTTGGCCAGGTCTCCCAGCGGGTCAGCGCCCTGGCCGGCCTTGGGATCGAGCTTGGCGACCTGGGTCTTGTCTGCAGGCTTGTCAGCGGGCTTGGCCGGATCGGGCAGCACCACTTCGGGCTTGGCAGGCTTGTTCTCCACCGGCGGGCTGGCGTTGTCGGCCACCGTGCGCGGGGGCTCCGGCACCACCACCCCTTGCGCTGCCGGTGCGGCTGCAGCCGGCGCACGCGCAGGGTTCTTGCCGTACAGCGGCGAGTTCGGGTCCCAGTTCTGGTTGCGCTGCGCCTCGGCCTTGTCCTTGGCCTCACCCTTGACGCCACCTTTGTTGACAAACGGCACCGGCACATTGGTGACGTACACAGCCACGGCCAAAGCCGCGCCCACGCCCACCAGCAGCCCCAGGATCAGCCCCAGGATGGTTCCACCACGTTGATGTCGTCGCATTGCAGTTATTACCTTTTTTCGCAAAATCACATGCGCTCTGGGGCGCTCACACCCAGCACAGCCAGGCCATTGCGCAACACCTGCGCGACCGCTGCCACGAGTGCCAGACGGGCCAGTTTGGTGGCTTCGTCATCCACCAAGATACGTTCTGCATCATAGTAGCTGTGGTAAGCGGAGGCCAGATCGCGCAGATAGAACGTAACATCGTGCGGCGCATTGCCGTCGGCGGCGTTGGTCAGCATCTCGGGGTACTGGGCCAGCATCTGCATCAGTGCCTGGGCCTGGGGGCCCTGCAGCGCGCTCAGATCCACACCGGACAAGGCCGGCAGGCCAGCGCCGCCCTGCTCTTGCCAGCCGCGCAGCACCGAGCAGATGCGCGCATGGGCGTACTGCACATAGAACACCGGGTTGTCGTTGTTCTGCGCCACGGCCAGGTCGACGTCGAAGGTGTACTCGGTATCGGGCTTGCGTGAGAGCAGGAAGAAGCGCACGGCATCCTTGCTGGTCCACTCGATCAGGTCGCGCAAGGTCACATAGCTGCCCGCGCGCTTGCTGATCTTGACCTCTTCACCACCCCGCACCACGCGCACCATGGTGTGCAGCACATAGTCAGGGTAGCCCTTGGGGATGCCGACGTTCACGGCCTGCAGGCCGGCGCGCACGCGGGCGATGGTGCCGTGGTGGTCCGTACCCTGGATGTTGACCGCCTTGCCGTAGCCACGCAGGAACTTCTGCGTGTGGTAGGCCACATCGGGGAGGAAGTAGGTGTAGGTGCCGTCGGACTTGCGCATCACGCGGTCCTTGTCGTCACCAAAGTCGGTGGTGCGCAGCCACAGCGCGCCATCTTGCTCATAGGTGTGGCCACTGGCGATCAGGCGTTGGACGGTCTCGTCCACATGGCCGTTCTGGTACAGGCTCGATTCGAGGTAGTACTCGTCGAACTTGAGGTTGAAAGCCTGCAGGTCCTTGTCCTGCTCGTTGCGCAGGTAGGCCACCGCAAAGTTGCGGATGTTGTCGTAGTCCTCGACATCGCCATTGGCGGTGAACTCGCGGTCATCGGCCTTGATGGTCTGCTTGGCCAGGAAGGCCTGGGCGATGTCGCCGATGTAGTCGCCGTTGTAGAAGTTCTTGGCCAGCGGGTTGTCGCTGTCGGTGGGCCAGCAGTCGTCGCCAGGCTTGAAGCCCTTGGCGCGCAGCTGCGTGCTCTTGGTCAGGGTGTCGATCTGCACGCCCGCGTCGTTGTAGTAGAACTCGCGGTGCACCGCCCAGCCCTGGCTGGCGTAGAGGCTGCAGATAGCATCGCCCAGCGCGGCCTGGCGGCCGTGGCCCACGTGCAGCGGGCCGGTGGGGTTGGCCGAGACGAACTCGACGATGATCTTTTCATCGCGCTGCGGCTGCATGCCAAAACGCTCCCCCTCAGCCAGCACTTCCTGCACCACCTGCTGCTTGGCAGCGGGCTTGAGGCGCAGGTTCAAAAAACCGGGGCCGGCGATCTCGATCGCATCCACCCATTGCGCAAAGACAGGCGATGCCTCCAGTGCCGCCTTGAGCTGCTCGCCCAGTGCACGGGGGTTGGCCTTGAGGGGCTTGGCCAGCTGCATGGCGGCGGTGACGGCAAAGTCACCGTGCGCGGCGACCTTGGGGGTTTCAAAGGCCGCGCGGCTACCGGCACCAGGGGACAATGTATCGAGCTCGGCAGCAAGCACTGCGAGCAAATCTTTTTTGACTTGCAACATATTTGAAACTTAGACGAAGCAGTTACCAGCGCTGGGCCGGTTTACCAGCCCCGGGCATAAAACACGGCGACGGCGGCGATCACGGGAATCAGATGGGCTTGCCACATGACCCATTTGCGCGTGGCGCGCACCTCGGCGTCCCCAGGCAAAGCGCCATTGTCGCGCAATTGGCGTAACCAGCGGCGGAACACGGCTGTCGGCTTGAGCGACAGCACCACGCCCACGACTACCAAGGTCATCTTCAGGTGGAACAGCGGCTGGCTGACATACCAGGTCACCCCCTTGGCGCCCAGAAACAGGCGCAGCAGGCCAGTGGCCAGCACCGCCACCGCCGCAAAGGCATAGACCAGATCCAGGCGCGCCAGGCGCTGCACCACGGCCGCATTCATCCATTCAGAACGGCACAGCGCCGCCTGGCTGGAGAGAAAAACCACCATCGTCAACAAAGCCAGCAAATGCAGGCAGGACAGAACTGCTTCCAAGGTCATCGTGTTACTCCGTTTTTTTCCAGAAATCCGCGCGCTCGTACTGTTGCTTGACGAAATCGATCCACAAGCGCACCCGCAGCGGCAGGTGTTTGCGCTGCTGAAACATCACATAAATGCCATTGGGCGGTGCAGCAAAATCCTCCAACACCTCCACCAGGCGGCCTGCGGCAATCTCAGCCTCCACCTCCCAGGTGCTGCGCCAGGCAATGCCCCAGCCTTGCTGGCACCAGTCATGCAGCACCTGGCCGTCTGAGCAATCGAGCGGCCCTCCGGGCTTGAGATAGACCACCTCGCTGGCGCCTGCTGCGGCCGGCATGCGAAAGGCCCAGCCCCGCGTTTGGGAGGCCTCGCTCGACAAGGTCAGGCAGTCATGCTGGCTCAGCTCACTGGGGTGGCGGGGAATGCCACGGCGACGCAGGTACTCGGGCGTGGCTACGCAGAGGCGCCGGTTGTCGGCCACCCGCACACTCACCAGCGAGGAATCCGGCAGATCGCCGACACGGATGGCACAGTCATAGCCCTCGCCGGCCAGGTCCACGAGGCGGTCGCTCAGGTTCAGCGAAACCGTCACCTCCGGGTGGCGTGCATGGTAGAGCGGCAGCAGCGGCGCCACATGGCGGCGGCCAAAACCGGCTGGCGCCGTGATGCGCAAATGCCCGGTCGCCTTGATGCCGCCAGCACTGACGCTGGCCTCCACACTGGCCAGCTCAGCGAGCAGTCGCTGGCAGTCCTCCAAAAAGGCCGTGCCTTCATAGGTCAAGGTCAGCTTGCGGGTGGTTCGCACCAACAGCTTGACGCCCAGGCGCTCTTCCAGCGCGTCGAGTCGGCGGCCCATGATGGCGGGGGCCACGCCTTCGGCCTTGGCAGCAGCGGTGAGGCTGCCGCGCGAGGCAATGGCGACAAAGGATTCGAGCTGCTTGAGGCGGTCCATACCAGAACACAGAAAAGATGCAAAGCCAGCGCTGCAACGCCTGTGCGACGCGCTCGTTGGGCAACAGCCTATTATCATCGGGGCACCCGCCGTGCGGGCGCTTGAAAGCGCATATCCCGCTGCGGCATCCTTGACAGCTGCCATTTCCCGCGCTCCCGCCCCTATGCCGCCAGCTTCCACGCCGCCTCCCAGCACCTCCTCCAGCGCCGATGCGCTCTGGTTTGCCCCCGCACAGCTGCTGCGCCTGTTCGGCAGCAGCCCTGTCGCCATGGCCTACTGGGGCCGCGACCAGCGCCTGCGCCTGGCCACGCCGCAGTGGTGCGAATGGTTTGGTGTGCCGGCCACCGGCATCGTCGGCCAGCAGCTGGACGAGGCTTTGCCACCCGACTTTGCCCAGCAGCACCTGCAGGCGCTGCACAACGCCGCCCAAGGCCAGCGCCAGCAGTTCGACACCTGCAAAACCGATGTGCACGGCCAGATCGCCTGGCGCCGCGTCAGCCTCTCACCCCACCTCTGGCCCGCCGCCAACGGCGCCAAAAGCAGCCAGGGCACCTTGATGCTGATGCAGGACTGCAGCGCTGAATACGCCCATGCCGCCCAAGCCGATGCCTTGCGCGCGCAGCTGGCAGCCCTGTCCTCCACCGACCTGGAGCGCACCGAAGAAAAAGGCGAGCTGCTCAAACTGCGTACCTTGCTGGACTGGCGCACCGCCATGCTGGCCGAGCACAGCGAGATGCTGCAGCTGCTCTCGCATGAGATTCGCCAACCGCTGAACAACGCCTCGGCCGCCATGCAGGCGACCATGTCCGCCATAGCCGACCTGCAGCTGAGCCAGACCACCCCGGCCACCAAGGCCTTGCTGCGCGCCGAGCATGTGCTCCAGCAGGTCATTGGCACCCTGGACAACACCTTGGCGGCCGGCACCATCTTGGCCGTGGGCGGGCGCGCCGGCGCGTCGTCGGATACCGATCTGCCCACCCTGGTCAACCTTGTACTGCATGACATTGCCGCCGACGCCCGGCCGCGCATCCAGGTGGTCTGGGATGCCGAAGCCCGCACGGTGCAGCTGCACCCGGCCCTCATGCGACTGACCATTCGCAACCTGCTCAACAACGCGCTCAATTACGCCCCGGCAGACAGCCCGGTGCTGCTGCGCCTGGCCGACTCCGACGACCCGCTGGCGCTTATCATCGAAGTGATCGATGCAGGCCCCGGCATCCCCGATGCATTGCGACCGCGCCTGTTCGAGAAAGGCACGCGCGGCACCGAACACCGCCACCGGGCGGGCGCGGGCCTGGGCCTGTTCATTGTGCGGTCGGTGGTGCAGCTGCACCAGGGCACGGTGCAGGCCTTGCCGCGCCAGCCACACGGCACCATCATGCGCATAGAGCTGCCCCAAGGACTCGATGACTAGACACCCACGGAGGCGCCTGGCGCCCGCACCCTGCCCCTGCAGAAGCGCAGAGCCCACTTGGCGCGCCCCGCTAGGCGCAGCCCGCTAGGCGCACCCCGCTAGGCGCGCCCGCTTCTCAGGCCTTTTGACCGACCGCTTACTTCCACGGATACACCATGCTTCCCGCCACGCTCGCCCTGGTCGACGATGACCCCGAATACAGCGAATTTCTGGCCCAACACTTGCGCAATCAGGGCGTTCAGGTTCAGGTCTACAGCGACAGCAGCGACCTGCTCGCCGACATCGAGCCCTACCGCTTTGATTTCTATGTACTGGACCTGATGCTGCCCGGTGTCAACGGCACTGAGCTGCTGCGCATACTGCGCAAGCGCAGCCAGGCAGGCGTGCTCATCGTCTCTGGTCGGCTGGGACCGGAGGTGTTTGCCGAAGTCATCAACGCCGGCGCCGACATGTATTTGACCAAGCCCGTGACCTTTGAGCAGGTGGAGTTGGCCGTGCGCGCCGTACACCGCCGCATCATGACCACCGCCCAGATTGCCACGGCCTGGAAGCTCGACAGCCACCGCAGCCTGCTGATGACGCCCGATGGCCAGAGCGTCGAGCTGAGCCCCACCGACCTGATGCTGATGCAGTGCTTTCTCAAGGCCCAGGGCGCCGTCGTGGGCCGCGACCAGATCCGCGAGCTGCTGGGCTACCCGATTGCCAGCGAGTCCGACAACAGCTTGCACGCCACCATTTACCGCCTGCGCCGCCGGATTGAAAAAGCCACGCCGCTGGCTGTGCCGCTGCAATCCCAGCAAAAAGTGGGCTACCAGTTCCGCGCGCCGCTGGTATCGGCCTGAGCAGCCGGCGCAGCGCGGGCGGCCTGCCCCCGGGCACTTTCCAGGCGAAAAAAAAAACGGGCCAGCAGGCCCGTTCATCGATGGCGCCAGCGCGCAATCACATGCTCATGTTCGATTCCACATCGGCCACCTTGCGGCGCGCCAGTGCCAGGTTGGAGCGGGCCTTGTCCAGCACGTAGTAGACGAAGATGCCGGCCAGCTTCTGCGATGGGCGAATGAGGTGGTACTGCTTGCCCAGCGTGATCAGAATGTCGTCGATGTTGTCGTTCAGGCCCAGGGCCTTCATCGTCTTCATCTTGGCGCGCACCACTTCGGTGTTGCCGGCAGCCGCCAGCTCCATGTCCACGCCGCTGCCTACGCTGCCCAGCATCATGCCGCTGCTGTAGTCCACCACGGCAGCGCACAGGGCACCGTCCATCGTCATGAGCTCGTTCAAGCTGTCGTTCAGATTTGCCATATCTACTCCAATCTATGTGACCTAGATCAACCACTACCACCTTATAAAGGTATAGATGATTCTAATAAGTCACTTCTGATCAAAGCAATCACTCCCTGCAGACAGCTGTCACCCAAGGCAGGCAAAAAGACGTAGGGGCTGCGATTTAGATAGCGCACTTGCCTGCACTGGCTTGATGAATCACCAAAAGCAGGCAAGGCAATACGCCTAGGGAATCGTAACAAAGCGTATGTTATTTACGACGCAAGCGCCGCATCATTCCCCTGCCAATGCAGGTTTTGAGGCGGCGCAGGCGCTGCAGCAGCGCTGACCCAGGGGCCAGCACGGCATTACATGGTCATCGCGCTTTCGACGTCGGTCACCTTGCGGCGTGCCAGCGCCAGGTTGGCACGCTTGTTGTCGAGCACGTAGTACACAAAGATGCCGGCCAGGCGCGAGCAAGGGCGGATGATGTGGTACTGCTTGCCCAGGGTGATGAGGATGTCGTCGATGTTCTCGTTCAGGCCCAGGGCCTTGATGGTCTTCATCTTGGCGCGCACCACTTCGGTGTTGCCGGCAGCGGCCAGTTCCATGTCCACGCCCGTGCCGGCGCTCGCCAGCATCATGCCGCTGTTGTAATCCACAACCGCTGCGCACAAAGCGCCGTCCAGAGACATCAGATCATTCAAGCTGTCGGTCAAATTCGCCATGGAGCACTCCTGAGAAAGACGGAGGCTCGTGGAAAATTACCGCACCCCGTTGAAAATGATTGTATCTGATCAGTTCTGATTTTTATCAAGCTTTGTGCGCTTTTTCTGACGGCCTGCTACTTTTCGGCAACAGCTGTGCTATGGGCACCCCAACACTGCAGCGCATGCGCCAGCTGCACCCTTGACAGAGGCGCCTTATATAAAAATGACGGATGAGCTCTGCAAACAGTCGAATCACCCCCCACCAGACACAGGGCTAGCAGGCCTTGATTACATCCATAAAAGTCATATATCAAAGTGTTTTTAATGGATTGATTGCCATGGTGGGTATGGAATAAAGTGTGCTGATGGGTGCGCCCGCGCACCTGCACTTGTTAAGTATTGAAAGGTAGACACCATGACTGAACGCACCACCGTCCACGGCCTGCAAGTGGCCAATGCCCTGTACGACTTTGTGAACACCGATGTCCTGCCCGGCACCGGTGTGGAGCCCGCTGCGTTCTGGCAAGGCTTTGCGGCCGTCGTCAACGACCTGGCCCCCAAGAACGCCGCCTTGCTGGCCGAGCGTGACCGCCTGCAGACCGAGCTGGACAGCTGGCACAAGGCCCATCCCGGCCCGATCACCGACATGCCCGCCTACCGCGCGTTTCTGACCCAGATCGGCTACCTGGTCGAACAGCCCAAGGACGTGAAGGCCAGCACCGAGAACGTGGACTCCGAGCTGGCCGTGCAAGCCGGCCCCCAGTTGGTGGTGCCCATTCTCAACGCACGCTACGCGCTCAATGCGGCCAATGCCCGCTGGGGCTCGCTGTATGACGCGCTCTACGGCACCGATGTGATCAGCGAAGACGGCGATGCAGAAAAGGGCAAGGGCTACAACCCCGTGCGCGGTGCCAAGGTCGTCGCCTATGCGCGCCAGTTCCTCGACCAGGCAGCGCCGCTGGCCCAGGGCTCGCATGCCGATGCCACCGGCTACAGCGTCGAAGGCGGCCAGCTGGCCGTCTCGCTCAAGGACGGCAGCAAGACCGGCCTGCAGGATGCCGCCAAGTTTGTTGGCTACCAAGGCGATGCGGCCGCGCCCACCTCGGTGCTGCTGAAGAACCATGGCATCCATATCGACATCATCATCAACAAGGCCACCCCCATTGGCAGCAGCGATGCGGCTGGTGTGTCTGACGTGGTGCTGGAAGCCGCACTGTCCACCATTCTCGATCTGGAAGACTCGGTCGCGGCCGTGGACGCCGAAGACAAGGTCAACGGCTACGCCAATTGGCTGGGCATTCTCAAGGGCAGCCTGACGGAATCCTTCGACAAGGGCGGCAAGACGGTCACCCGTGGCCTCAACGCCGACCGCGAATACACGGCAGCCAATGGCGACCGCCTCAAGCTCCATGGCCGCTCGCTGATGTTCCTGCGCAATGTCGGCCACCTGATGACCAACCCCGCCATCCTCTGGGGCGCAGACAAAAAAGAGATCCCTGAAGGCATCATGGACGCCGTGGTGACCACGGCCATCGCCATGCATGACCTGCAAGGCAAGGCCGCCCAGGGCATCCGCAACAGCCGCACAGGCAGTGTCTACATCGTCAAACCCAAAATGCATGGCCCCGCTGAAGCGGCCTTTGCCAATGAACTGTTTGGCCGTGTGGAGCAAATGCTGGGCCTGCCCGCCAACACCGTCAAGCTGGGCATCATGGACGAAGAGCGCCGCACCACGGTGAACCTGAAAGCCGCGATTGCCGCTGCACCTGCACGCGTGGCCTTTATCAACACCGGCTTTCTGGACCGCACCGGCGATGAAATGCACACCGCCATGTACGCCGGCCCCATGGTGCGCAAGGCCGACATGAAGACCTGCGCCTGGCTGCCCGCCTATGAGAAGAGCAATGTGCTGGTGGGCCTGAGCATGGGCCTGCGCGGCCGCGCCCAGATCGGCAAGGGCATGTGGGCCATGCCCGACCTGATGAAGGCCATGCTCGAGCAAAAGATTGCCCAGCCCAAGGCCGGCGCCAACACCGCCTGGGTGCCCTCGCCCACCGGCGCGACCTTGCATGCACTGCACTACCACCAGGTGAATGTGGCCGAGGTGCAAAAGGAGCTGGAAAAGACCAGCGCCGACACTGAGCGCGACAACCTGCTCAACGCCATCTTGCAAGTGCCCGTGGCCACCAACCCGAACTGGAGCGATGCCGACAAGCAGCAGGAAGTGGACAACAACGTGCAGGGCATTCTGGGCTATGTGGTGCGCTGGATCGACCAGGGCGTGGGCTGCTCCAAGGTGCCCGATATCCACAACGTGGGCCTGATGGAAGACCGCGCCACTTTGCGCATCTCCAGCCAGCACATTGCCAACTGGCTGCAGCACGGCATCGTGACCGAGGCCATGGTGCGCGACAGCTTCGCGCGCATGGCCAAGGTGGTCGATGGGCAGAACGCCGGTGACGCCGCCTACAAGAGCCTGGTGGCCAACCCCCAGGGCGCTGCATTCCAGGCGGCACTGGACCTGGTCTTCAAGGGCAAGGCGCAACCCTCGGGCTACACCGAGCCCCTGCTCCATGCCTGGCGCCTGAAGGTCAAGGCCGGCACCTAAAAAACGCAGCCCAAGGGCGCCAGCCCCGGCGGTTGGCCGACCCACCACACAAAGAGAGCAGTCCCCAGGGACTGCTCTCTTTTTTATGGCAACTCGACCAGCCTGGCTCTGTGCCCGCCCACTTTGGGTGGGCTTTTTTACTTATTCGTAAAAACAAACCACAAAGGTAAAGCACATCGCCAAATTGCTGGTGTTTGTAAAGAAAGGTCGATGCATTTATTAAATTTATAAGCTCTTTTGTAATCTGCTTGTTACGTACATATTGTTTTTCTATAGGCAAATTATAAAAACCAAATCTACTTGCTACCAAATATTTCCCATGTCATGAAATATTCATGATTCACCCAGTTTCATATCGTCATCTCTCTGCACCGATCAGCAGTTAAAAACACGCCTTAGCAAGTTTTCGTCTATCGGCAAGGAGATATTGACCATGGGCCATCAATCCATCCCCCATCACCCACAGACCTTGGTGCATGTGCTGACAGCACCGCGTCACCTGCTGCTGTGGGCGGGTTTGTGTCTGAGTGCCTCGGTACTCGCCCAAAACAACCAGCAAGTCGTGGTCAATGGCGGCGTGGTCAATATTTCCGGCCCAGCAGCGCATGCGGTGATGAATATCTCATCGAACAAGAACATACGGCACATACGTGGCAACAACCAGGTGACCTCGGTCAATGGCGTGGTCGCGAACATGGCCAGTTTCGGCGCCTACAGCGAACTGAATATTGCCTCGCGCAACGGCGGCGTCGGCAGCGGCAGCCAGGTCGTCTCGGTCGGCGGGCCCGTGGTCAACCAGGCCACCGGCGCCGGCATGCGCAGCGTAGTGAACATTGGCGGACGGTAGCAGGGCGCCATGCTGCTGCACGTTGATGAACGGTTCGGTTTCTCCGACATGGGGAGCTGACTGCAGAGGTGCATACACAGTAAATGCACCATATTCTTTCAGTAAAGAGGAGATTTTTATGAAGAAGTTTTTCGCAGTTCTGGTTTCGGTTTCCGCTATCGCCCTGTCCGCACAAGCGGAAGTCAAGATCAAAGGCAACAATGACCAGAAGGTCACCGTGAAAAACGGCGCAGTGGCCAATATGGCCATTGGCGCCGGTGCCACGGCCAAGCAAAACCTGGCCTCCAACAAAGGCAATGTGAATATCGGCGGCAATAACAAGCAAGAAGTCTCGGTCACCAACGGCGCTGTCGCCAATATGGCCATTGGCGCGATGACCAAGGCCGAGCAGAATCTCGCCTCCAACGACGGCAAGTAATCCCCCACCCTTCATCAGCGCTGGCCACAGAATGCGCACACGCCGCATTCTCTGGCCAGCCACTCAAAAAAATATCCTCTGCAAAGCCTTCGCCCCGGGACATGGATGCGGCCGCATTCAAACCCGGGCAGGGCGTTGTGCAGAGGGTTGCTCAAGGAGACTGCGCATGAAAGCCAGCTATGTCGGAGTATGGGTTCTCTGCCTGCTAAGCGCCGCAGCGCAGGCGCAACAAAAACCGCCTGCAGGCCGCAGCGGGCTCGATCCGGCCTCGCGCAACAAAGTCAGCAACGCCATGGCCCGCAACTACCTGACGGAGCAGGACTCCCGCTCCACCATCGAGCGGGAAATGGTCACCGGCCCTTCGGGCAAAAACTGCAACACCAGCGTCGGTGCTGCGCCGCAGATCAATGAAGGCACCGCCGGCATCGGCAACCGCTATGGCGCAGGCAATGCCGACCAGGTGACCGTTGTACGAGGCTCCGTGATCAACATCTGCAAATAAACACGATGGTTTCTGTGCCAGAGGCTGAAAACTCTGCGCCGCCACCCCGGGACGAGGGAGCCCGGCAGGACGCTGGCCACAGCGGCAACTCCGCCGCAGGCGCAGCCCCACCATCGCCATAACGAATAACCACCATGCACCTTTCATCGATTCGCCGCCTGGCCCTCGCGCCCTGCGTGCTGGCCTTGTCTGCCTGCAGCATCCAGCCCACCCTGTCCGACCGCAAAGACATCATCGAAAAAGGCATCACCGAGCAGTCGCCCCTGGTCACCCCCACCAAATCCGCATCAGCGATGCGCGAAGGCCTGGCCTGCATGGACCGCATGCTGGCCACCGAGCAGGTGCCCTCCACCCTGGTCGCAGTCAAGAGCATCCCCGATCCCTCGGGGCTCTTCTCCACCGGCACCAAGGAGATGGTGATCACCGCGCTGTCGCGCATGTCGCGCACCAGCCAGGCCTTCCGCGTGGTCGACTATGAAATCGATGCCCTCAAGCAGGACACCGTGCAGACGATGACCAGCCTGCTGCTCAACAACGGCCAGATCGAGCTGCGCAAGCCGCAAATCTACGTCTCGGGCGCCATCAGCTTTGGCGACAAGACAGTGGTCTCCAAGCGCAGCAGCCTGGGGGTCTCCACCGCCAGCACCGACACCGGCTACAGCTGGGACTTGCTGGGCACGGTCGTGGGCCTCGATCTGCACCTAGGCGACATGAACTCCCGCACGCTCTACCCCGGTCTGGATTCGGCCAATGAGCTGGTGGTCGCCACCGGCGGCCGCTCGGTCGAGATTGGCGGGCGCGCCACCGGCCTGCCCAAGCACATCTACCGCCTGGGTGTGCAGTACGAGGTCGCTGCCGACGTGAACCAGGGAGCGGGCGCCGCCGTGCGCCTGCTGGTCGATCTGGCCACCATCGAGCTGGTGGGCAAATGGGCCAAGGTGCCGTACTGGGAATGCATTGACTACGAGCAGAACCACCCCGAGTTCAAGCGCCAGATGCGCACCTGGTTTGACGAGCAAGGCGCTGCCGACCGCATCAACCTGGCCCAGCGCGTGCTGCAAGCCGAAGGGGCCTGGAACGGCCCCATCGATGGCACGGACTCCACTGCGCTGCGCAATGCACTGGCGCTCTACCAGGCATCGCTGGATCTGACCCCCGTGGGTGTCGTCAATTTCGAGACCTATATGGGCCTGCTGCGCCTGTATGCCGGCATGTCGGCCGATGACAAGATCGCCTCCAGCTACTCGCCACAAAGCAATGCGCTGCAGCCACGCCCCCATGGCCTGCCCGACAACGAAACCAGCAGCGATGCACTGACCCTGTCCCTGCTCGGCCACAAGGAATCATTGCTGCCAGTGGGCAGCTCGGTGGTGCTGCGCGTGGCACCGGCGCGCACCGGCTTTCTCTACTGCTACTACCAGGATGCCGCCCAGGTGGTCACCCAGGTCTACCCCAACCCGCAGCAGCAGGCGGTGGTGGCCCAGGGCCGCATGGGCCTGATGGTGCCCGATGTGTCGCAGGCCAACTCCTTCCTGATCGAGACGGCCCGCCCCGGGGTGGAGCAGGTCTACTGCGCCCAGACCGCCAAACCGCTGACCGGCCGCGTGCCTGTGGCGCTGACCCAGGCCCAGCTCGCCCCCATCGAAGGGGTGAGCACCATCGAGGCCGTGCAGCAGCAGATTGCCGCGCAGACCGGCGTCATCGCCCAGTCGCAGCTGCGCTGGGAAGTAGAAGGCCCCGTGGCCGTGGTCCCCGCCCCGCCCGCCGCACCGGCACGGCGCGGAAAGCAACGATGAGGCGCATTGTTCGCACCAGCCGCCGGGCTGGCATCGCCACCCTTGCCAGCGGGCTGCTGCTGCAGGCCTGCGCCAGCTGGGCCGCCATTGTGCTGCCCTCCGCCGGGCCCGGCGATGCCGGCAGCAGCCAGGCGCCAGCAGCGCCCGCCTCCGGCTCGTCCATCCGCATGCCGGCACAGCGCAGCGATGCCAGCTTGCAGGCCCTGCGCCAGCAAGCGCAGGAAGGCCAGAGCAGCGCCCAGTTTGAACTGGGCATGTACTACTACCAGAATGCAGGCCTACCCCAGGCCGGCGCGCAGGCCCGCCAATGGCTGGGCCAGGCGGCGGCGCAAGGCGATGCGCGGGCCATGGCTGCGCTGGGCTATATGCTGGGCACCGGCACGGGCGGTGTGCGCGATGTACCCCTTGGCCGCCAGTGGCTGCAGCGCGCCGCCGATGCCCAGCTGGGCAAGGCCACCTACCTGCTGTCCCTGGTGGAACGCCGGGTCACTGGCCCCAAGGCCATGCAGCAAGCCCGCTTGTTGCTGGAGCAGGCTGCGCGCGATGGCGATGCCATGGCGCTCAATGACCTGGGCGTGGAGCGCGAGCTGGAAGGCCGCATGAACGACGCCAAGGAGCTGTATGCCCAAGCCCAGGCCAAAGGCAGCCAGACGGCGGCACAGAACCTGGGTCGCATCGCCAGCTACCAGCGCGCCAACACCTCCGAGCAACTGGCCCGGCTGCGCGCCCGCGCCGATGAAGGCAATGCCAATGCGCTGTTGGAGCTGGCCTACCGCTACCACCTGGGGCGCGGTGTGCAGCGTAATTTTGCCACCGCCATCCAGTACTACCGGCGCGCCGCCGATGCGGGCTCATCCAAGGCCCGCGAGTTTCTGGCGCTGATCTTCAGCCGCAGCAACGACAAGCAGCCGGTGATTGACGAGGCCTGGATGCAGGAGCTGGCCGCGCGCATCAATGCCGTTGCCTTGCAGGTCGAAGAAAAGCACCCCAGCGCCCCGCCCGACCGCCCCCAGCGTGTGGCCGACCCGCTCGCCCAACTGAGCCAGCAGCCCTTTGCCTGGCCGCAGGCACCTGCCGCCGATGCAGATGCCAATGTCTCGATGGATACCAACAGCCCGCCGCTCTCGCAGGAGCAGGTGGCGCCCAACGAGGGGGTTCCCGCTCCCGCGCATGCCCCGCGCATGCCGCCCTCCAACCTCAGCCACAACGCGCCGCCGTCCCCGTAGCGCAAGAAAGGAAAAAACCATGCAACACACCCCCTTCAAGCAGGCCATGGCCGTGCTGACCCTCAGCCTGGCAGCCGGCTCCGTCTGGGCGCAAGGCGCCGTCATCTCCGCGCCCGGCGTCGATGTGCGCGGTGGCAGCCAAGGCGCCTCGGTCACCGTCAATGGCGCCGTCGTCAACGCCGCCTCCGGCCGTGGCGCCGTGGCCGAGACCAATATTCCCGGCCGCAGCAGCACCGTGCACGGTGGTACCGGCGGCGCTGCCGTCGTGGTCGAAGGCCAGGGCAAATCCCAGGCCCCCGTGCGCAGCCAAAAGCGCAACAGCGGCGGCAACCAGGCCCATGTGAATGCCAATATGTCGGGCTCCAACCTGCCGCAAGCCAATTTCGCCGGCCACACCTTCACCAACGTGGACCTGTCCAACTCCAACCTGCAGGGCGCCAACTTCCAGGGTGCCGAGTTGGTCAATGTCAGTCTGGACAACTCCAACCTCGCCGGGGCCAACCTCGCTGGCGCCACCTTGGTCAATGTGTCGATGGACGGCGCACTGACCACTGGCGCGATCTGGACCAACGGCCAGCGGCGCTGAGCCGGGCCTGCGCCCAATGGCGTGCCACAAGCCTGCGCTTGCGAGAGCGCAGGCAGGCAGCTGGCGGCTGTGCCACGTCGGCAGACGCGATGGGGATGGCGGCTTACCGCCAGTAGCCACCAGCAATCGCCCGTAGTCGCCCTTCACCCCGCGAACTGCAAGGACCGCCGTGGGGCGAGCACAGGCACACCACCCCGCCGCTCCGAGGTCTGGGTGGTGCGCCCGACTGCGGAGACAGTCCTGGTCACGGCGACCTGGCAGCTGCTCGCACACGCTGCGCTGCAAGGCGCATCCAGGGCGCCGGTGCGGCCTGGGTCAGGCCATGCGGGTGGATCAGTTCGCGGGGGATCTCTTCGCGCTTGCGTTCGCGTCCTCATGTGCCTCAGCGGCGGCATCCCGTCGACGGGAGCGCCGGTCAACCAGCGACATGACGGCCACAAAAAACACCGGAACGAAGACCACCCCAATGACCGTGGCAGCTAGCATGCCGCCGATAACGCCCGTGCCGAGGGAACGCTGGCTGGCCGCACCGGCGCCGCTGGCAATCGCCAACGGCACCACACCCAGAATGAACGCCAGCGAGGTCATGACGATGGGCCGGAACCGCAGCTTGGCCGCCTGAGTCGTCGCGTCCAACAAGGACATGCCGGACTCCCGCAAGCCCTTGGCGAACTCGACGATGAGAATGGCGTTCTTCGCCGCCAGACCAACGATGGTGATGAGCCCTACCTTGAAGTAGACGTCATTGGCCATCCCGCCTCCCGGGAGCAGGTTCACCAGCATCACCGCCAGCACCGAGCCCAAGGCACCGATGGGCACGATGAGCATGACCGACACCGGAATGGTCCAGCTCTCGTACAGGGCGACGAGCAGCAGGAACACGGCCAAGATGGCCAGTGCGAACAGCATCGGTGCTTGCGCGCCAGCCTGGCGCTCCTGGAACGACAAGCCCGTCCACTCGTAGCCGACACCCGTGGGCAGCTCACTGATGATTTTCTCGACGGCAGCCATGGCCGCGCCACTGCTGAAACCCGGGCTAGCATCGCCGCTGATGCGGAACGCTGGATAGCCGTTGTAGCGCGAAATCTGCGCCGGCCCCATCACCCATTCGGTGGACGCGATAGCGCTCAGCGGCACTTGTTTGCCCGCAGCATTCGGCACGGTGATGTCCAGCACCGCTTCGGGATCCATGCGGTTATTTTGCTGCGCCTGAACCACGACGCGCTGCAGACGGCCGGCATTGACGTAGTCCCCCACCATGTTGGAGCCGAAGGAGGTGGCCACCGCTGCGCCGATCGCATCGAAGCGCACGCCCAGCGCCTCGGCCTTGGCATGGTCAACACGCAGGTGCAATTGGGGCGCGTCCGGCAGACCTTCCACCATGGCGTAGGCAAGGGCCGGCGTCGCGTTGGCTTTCTGCAGGAACTCGTCCTTGGCGCGGCCCAAGGTCTCCAGACCGATACCGCCCCTGTCCTGCAGGCGCAGTGCGAAGCCGCCAGCGTTGCCCAAGCCTTCGACCGGCGGCGCGTTGACGGCCATGACTTGGCCGCCGCGGTGTCCGCCCAACGCCGCATTCAGCTCAGCGGTCTCGGCCGCAACGGACTGCGCTGCGCTGCGCTGGTCCCAGTGCTTGAAGGTCGGGAATGCCATCGCTGCGTTCTCGCCCATGCCCGAAAAGCTCCAGCCCACGATGGTGATGACCGACTCAATAGCATCGCGCGACGCCAGGTACTGCTCCACATCGGTCACGACCTGCTCGGTACGCGCAAATGCGGCACCCGGTGGGAGCTGCATGTCTACGATGTTGTAACCCTGGTCTTCAACCGGAACGAACGCCTCGGGCACACGCACATACAGCACAGCCAGCACGGCTACGAGCATCCCGTAGATGAGCATATAGCGCCCCGTCTTGCGCACGAGGCGGTGGTTCAGCCTGTCAAAGCGCTCTGTCAGCCTGCCGAACTGGCGGTTGAACCAGCCGTACAGGCCCTTGCGCTCATGGTGCTCGCCCTTGGGGATGGGTTTGAGCAGCGTTGCGCACAGCGCCGGCGTAAGGGTCAAGGCCAGGAAGCCCGAGAACAGGATGGACACCGCCAGTGACAGCGCGAACTGCTGGTAGATAACGCCGACCGAGCCGGACATGAATCCCAACGGCAGGAACACCGCGGTGAGCACCAGCGTGATACCCACAATGGCCCCTGCCACCTGCTGCATGGCCTTGGTGGTGGCCTCGCGCGGTGACAGCCCCTCATCCACCATGATGCGCTCGACGTTCTCCACCACCACGATGGCGTCGTCCACCAGGATGCCGATGGCCAGCACCATGCCAAACATCGTCATCATGTTCACCGAGAAGCCCAGGCCGTACATCACGGCGAAGGTGCCCATCAGGCAGACCGGCACCACGATGGTCGGAATCAGCGTGTAGCGCAGGTTCTGCAGGAACAGCAGCATCACCAGAAACACCAGCACCACCGCCTCCAGCAAAGTCATGACGACCTTCTTGATGGCGACCTCGACGAACAGCGAGGTGTCGTAGGGAATGGCGTAGGTCACGCCCTCGGGGAAGTTGGCACTGAGCTCAGCCAGCTTGGCTTTGACGGCCGAGGCCGTCGCGATGGCGTTTGCCCCTGGAGCCAGCTGCACCGCACCGGCGGCGGCCTTCTTCCCGTCCAGCCGCGCCTCGAAGCCGAAGTCCTGCAGGTTCGTTTCCAGCCGCGCGACATCCGCCAGGCGCACGGATGAACCATCAGCATTGGCCCGCAGCACGATGTGTCCGAACTCCTCGGGCGAGCGCTTCAAGCCCTGCAGAACCAGCGTGGCCGTCAATTGCTGGTCAGCGTCGCCAGGCCGACTACCAAAGCTGCCCGCCGGGACCTGGATGTTCTGATCACGGATGGCCTGGTTCACGTCGGCAATCGACAAGCCAAAGCTGCGCAGCTTGCTGGCGTCTACCCACACACGCATGGCCGCGTCGGCACTGAAGAACTGCACCTTGCCCACGCCGGGCAGGCGCAGAATCTCGTTGTTCAGAAAGCGTACAGCGTACTCGGACAGCGCAACCACATCCTTGTTCGGGTCGTTGTCCGTGTAGCTCAGCGCGTAGATGAGCAGGAAGCCGGCGTTCGCCTGCTCCACCTTGAGGCCCAGCTGTCGCACCGCCTCAGGCATACGCGCTTCGGCGTTCTTCAAGCGGTTCTGCACGTCCACCTGTGCCATGGCCGGGTCCGCGCCGGGCTCAAACGTGACGGTGAGCTCGGCGGAACCCGTGGAGCTGGACGACTCGAAGTACAGCAGGCCCTTGGCTCCCGAAAGCTCCTCCTCGATGACGCTGGTCACGGTCTCGGCAATCGTCGTCGCCGAAGCGCCGGGATAGGACGCGGTGATGGCAATCTGCGGTGGTGCCACATTGGGGAACTGCGAGACCGGCAAGTTCGGGATCGCCAGCAGACCGGCGAGCGTGATGAAGATGGCCACGACCCAAGCGAATTTGGGCCGGGCAATGAAGAAGTTAGACATGGCTGCGGAGGAGTCGGCATGCACGGCTCCGCTTTCCCCATGAAAGCTTGAGACCGGCAGCCAGAGCGATTTGAACTGGACGCGAATGATACGATGAAGTATCATTTGATATTCTCACGACTCCCTAAAGAGTTAGGGGTTTTTGTTCGGCTGTCAGCAGCTTGTGACAATCGGCCCCTAGCCACGACACATAACATGGGCCTGAACAACGACAAAACCCTGGCAGCCTTAGCCGCAGCGATGGCCCAACAGCCTCGCGGCACCATCCAGGACTGGGCCTCAGCCATCGGCGTTGGGCGCGCCACCCTCTTTCGCTTTTGCAAGACCCGCGACGAGCTGGTGCTGCGGCTGCTCATCCATAGCGGAGAGCGCCTGGGCGCAGCCCTGGACCGCGCCAAGGTGCATGAAGGCCCCCCCAGAGATGCGCTGACCCGCCTCATCAAAGCCCAGGTAGAACACAAGGAGCTGATGGCGTTCATGCTGCAGTTCTGGGACGTCGAAGCCGAGAAGGACCCGGTCCTCGCCGAAAGCTGGCAAGCCTATGAAGCAACGCTGGACGCCTTCTTCTTGCGGGGCCAAAGGGAAGGCGCCTTTCGTATCGACATCACCGCAGCGGCGCTCAATGACGCGATGCTGTGGCTGGTCATCGGCCTGATGGATTCGGAACGGCGCGGCCGCATCCCGCGCGCAGGCCTCACGGCCAGCATCGAGCAACTGTTCATGACGGGCGCCGCTGCGCGTAGAGCCACCCGAGCGCTAGCCCCTGTCGTTCTCAAAAAAACCTAAGACAGCGGCGCTTGGATGCGTCCGGATGTACCAGAACTTGAAGTCCGGCGCTGCCCTGCGCCGCCTCGGAGCGCCAGGACGGATCTGACGGGCGCTTGACCTGCCGGCAGTGACCTGTCGAGAAACCCTGTGTGGAGGATACGGCCTTCAACCGCGCCGGATTGCTGCACTGCCGCCCCGCAACCCTTGGCCTCGACAGGCCGCAGACCAGCCACTACCATGCGCGCATGATGCAAATACAATCCATTCGCAACGGCGCCTGGCTGCCTGGCCTGCTGGGCCTGGCCCTGTTGGCCGGTTGCGCCAGCCAACCGCCCCAGGCTGCAGCCTCGGCCAATGCCGAATTCAACCTGGCGGCCATGGCACTGTCCAAAGCGCCCGATGTGCTGCTACTGGGCGAGCAGCATGATGCCGCCGAGCACCAGCAGTGGCAGCAAACCACGGTGGCCCGTTGGGCCGCGCAGCAGCAGCTGGCTGCCCTGGTACTGGAGATGGCCGATGCCGACCACAGCACCCAGGGCCTGGCCCCCAGCGCCAGCGAAACCCAGGTGCAGCAGGCCCTGGCCTGGAATGACAAAGGCTGGCCTTGGCAGCACTACGGCCCGGCCGTGATGGCCGCCGTGCAGGCGGGGGTACCCGTCTTGGGCGGCAACCTCCCGCGCGCGCAGATGCGCGATGTGATGCAGCAAACCCGCTGGGACAGCCACCTGCCCGCCGCTGCATGGCAGCGCCAGTTGGATGCCATTGCCGACGGCCACTGCGGCCTGTTGCCCGCCAGCCAGCTCGCCCCAATGGCACGCATTCAACTCGCCAAGGACGAGCGCATGGCCCACACCGCCATCGCACAGTTGCAGCCGGGCAAGACGGTAATCGTAATAGCCGGGCGCGGCCATGTGCTGCGCAGCATCGGCATCCCCAGCTGGCTGCCCGCAGGTACCCGCTCCGTGGTCGCCATCGCCCAGGCCGGCAGCCAGGCCCAGGCCGATGCCGCCGACCGCGACTGGGTCCACACCACGCCCGCCCTTCCCGCCAAGGACCACTGCGCCGCGCTGCGCGAGAAGTGGAAGAAGTAGGTGCCAAACCTCTCAGGATCCAGTCTCAGGTCACCGGAGCGGGGTTGAACAGCACCAGCGCATTGTGCAGCTGCCACTCCTCCGCCCAGGTTTTCTTGCGGCCGCTGGCCACCTCTAGCATCAGGCGGAACATCTCCCAGCCGATGTCCTCGATGCTCGCTTCGCCATCGGCAATGCGCCCGGCGTTCACATCCATCAGGTCATGCCAGCGGCGCGCCAGATCGCTGCGCGTGGCCACCTTGATCACAGGCACCTGCGCCAGCCCATAGGGCGTGCCGCGCCCGGTGGTGAAGACATGCAGGTTCATGCCAGCGGCCAGCTGCAAGGTGCCGCAGATAAAGTCGCTGGCCGGGGTGGCGGCATAGACCAGACCACGCTGGATGCCGCGCTCGGCCAGCCTTTGGCCGGGCGAGAGCACGCCGGTGATGGGCGCCGTGCCACTCTTGATGATCGAGCCCATAGCCTTTTCCACGATGTTGGACAGGCCACCCTTTTTGTTGCCCGGCGTGGTGTTGGCGCTGCGGTCCACCTTGCCCTTGTCCAGGTAGGCGTCGTACCAGGCCATCTCGTCGATCATGGCCTGCGCCACCTCGGGGGTTGAGGCACGGGAGGTCAGCTGGTCAATGCCATCGCGCACCTCGGTCACTTCGCTGAACATCACCGTGGCGCCGGCGCGCACCAGCAGATCGGTGCAAAAACCCACGGCCGGGTTGGCGGTGACGCCGCTGAAAGCATCGCTGCCGCCGCACTGCACGCCCACCACCAGCGCACTGGCCGGCACGGTCTCGCGCCGGCGTTGGTTCAGCCGCGCCAGGTGCACGTCGGCCCGGTTCATGATCGACTGCACCATCGACATAAAGCCCACATGGGCCTCGTCCTGCAGGCAGACCACATCCAGCTCGGGTGCGCGTTCATCGGTGATGGGGAAAGAGCCCGGTGGCAGCAGGCGCTCGGGCTGCAGCTTTTCGCAGCCCAGGCTCACCACCATCACCTCGCCGCCAAAGTTCGGGTTGTGGCTGATATTGCGCAAGGTGCGCTGCGGTATCTCGGCACCCACCGCATCAATGGCCACGCCGCAGCCGTAGCTGTGCTCCAGCCCGACAACATCGTCCACATGGGGGTAGCGCGGCAGCAGCTCGGCCTTGATACGGCGCACGGCAAAATCCAGCACCCCCGCCACGCACTGCACTGTGGTGGTGATGGCCAGGATATTGCGGGTGCCTACCGTGCCATCGGCATTGCGGTAGCCCTCGAAGGTATAGCCGTCCAGCGGCGGCAGATCGGGGGCTTGCACGGTGGCAATCGGCAGGCCCACCAGTGAGCGGGCCTCGGGCATCTGCAGCAGGCGCTCATGCACCCAGCTGCCCGCCGCAATGGCCTGGCGCGCATAGCCGATCACCACGTTGTAGCGGCGCACGGCCTCGCCTTGTGCAATGTCCACCAAGGCGACCTTGTGGGCCTGCGGCACTTGCTCGACCAGGCGCAGGCCCGAGGGCAGCACCGTGCCGGCCGGCAGGCCGCCGTCATTGGCAATGATGGCGACGTTGTCCGCCGCATGCATGGAAATCGAAAGTGGGGTCGTTGTGGCTTGTGTCATAGCAAATACTCTCTACGGCGGTACTCCGGCAGCGTAGCGCGTTGGCGCTGGCGCTGCCGGCCCGCCAGGCACCTGCCGCCTGGGGCGACAGGGCCGAACGCGAACGGTCAATCCACCTTGATACCGGCAGCCTGGATCACCTTCGCCCATTTGGCCACCTCGGCCTTCTGGAACTCGGCCAGCTCGGCCGGTGTCATCGTCGAGGGCTGCATGCCAAAGGCTTTCAAGCGTGTCTGCACCTCAGGCGTAGCGACGATCTTCATGATCTCGGCATGCAGGCGGTCGACCACGGGCTTGGGCGTGCCCGCCGGTGCAAACACCGCTTGCCAGGAGCCCATGTCAAAGCCCTTTTCACCGGCCTCGGCAATGGTCGGTACATCGGGCAAGGATTCCAGGCGCTTGGAGCTGGTCACCGCAATCGGGCGCAGCTTGCCGGCCTGGATGTGCGGGCCCACCACCAGGGCCGTATCAAACATCATGTCGACCTGGCCGCCCATGACATCCTGCACCGCCGGTCCGCTGCCCTTGTACGGCACATGGGTGAACTTGACCCCCGTCTGGTAGGCCAGCAGCTCCAGCGCCATGTGGTTGGAGGTGCCGCTACCGGGCGAAGCCGAGGTCAGCCCGCCGCTCGAGGCCTTGGCCTTGCTGCCGGCCATCACATCGGCCAAGGTCTTGTAGGGGCTGGAGGCGGGCACCACCAGCACCAGCGGGCCAGACCCGAGCATGGCCACGGGCGTGAACGACTTGATGGGGTCGTAATCTAGCTTGGAGTAGAGGCTGACATTGATCGCATGCGAGCTGATGGTGCCGCCCAGGATGGTGTAGCCATCAGGCGCGGCACGCGCGGCCAGCGCCGAGCCCACGCTGCCCCCGGCCCCGCCTTTGTTCTCGATGATCATCGGCGTGCCCAGCGCCTTACCCAGAGGCTGGGCGATCACGCGTGCCAGGGTGTCGGTATTGCCGCCGGGCGGAAACGGCACCATATACGTGATGGACTTGCCGGTGGGCCAGCTGCTTTGCGCCAGCACCGATGTGCTAGCCAGGCCGGCGCCCAGCATCAAGGCGCTGGCCGCGAGGGCGCTTTGGATCAGGGTTCTGCGTTGCATGGATGTCTCCTTGGTTTGTAATCGTCTAAAGCAATGAACTCGGTGGGGATCAAAAACGCGGCTGCTTGCCGTCAAAGCTGGGGTCGTACTTGCGCATCTGGCCCAGGTCATCCCGGTTGCGGATGCCGCAGTGCAGGTAGTTGTCATGCAGGCGTGCCAGCGCATTGCGGTCCAGGCGCACGCCCAGACCTGGCGTGCTGGGCACGCGCAGGCTGCCCGCTTCAAACTGCAGGCGCCCGCCTTCGATGACCTCCTCGTCCTGCCAGGGGTAGTGCGTGTCGCAGGCATAGGTGAGCAGCGGCACGCTGGCGCAGAGATGCGTCATCGCCACCAGGCTGATGCCCAGGTGCGAGTTGCTGTGCATCGACAGGCCCAGGTCAAAAGTGCGGCACAAGGTGGACAGGCGCTGCGTGGCGCGCAGGCCGCCCCAGTAATGGTGGTCGCTCAGCACGATCTTCACCGGGCAGCCCATCTCGGCATTGCGCCGGAACTCGGCAAAATCGGTGACCACCATATTGGTGGCCAGCGGCACCTCGCAGGCCCGGGCCAGGGCCGCCATGCCATCCAGCCCGGGTGCAGGGTCTTCGTAGTACTCCAGCACGCCGCGCAGCTTGTCGACAATGCGCAGGCTGGTCTCCACCGTCCAGTTGGCATTCGGATCAATGCGCAAAGGCAGGCCAGGAAAGGCTTCTGCCAGGGCCAGAATGCCGGCGGCTTCCTCATCGGGTGGCAAGGCTCCTGCCTTGAGCTTGATGCTCTGAAAACCGTACTGCCCGATCATGCGCTGGGCCTGCGCCACCAGCTGCTGCGGGGTCAGCGCCTCGCCCCAGGCATCGGGGGCATAGGGCTGGCCGGCATGCTCGGCGTATTTGTAGAACAGGTAGGCCGAAAACGGCACGCTGGGGCGCGCCGCGCCGCCCAGCAGATCGACCACTGGCGCATTCGCCATCTGCCCTTGCAGATCCAGCATGGCCACCTCGAACGCGCTGACCACCTTGGCCACCGTCTTGGACACATGGGTGCCCGGCGCCAGCGACACCTGCTGGCCCAGAAACTCCGAAGCCGTCTGCACGGGCGGTGCCACCAATGCGGCCACCCGCTGCTCCATCTCGTTCAGCGCCCAGGGTGAGAGCCCCACCAAGGCCGGTGCCGCCTTGGCCAGCGCATCGAGCATGGGCTGGTCGCCATAGCTCTCATTGATCCCCACCAGGCCCGAGGCGGTCTCGATCTCGATGATGGAGCGCAGCGCCCAGGGCTCGTGGATGCCGGCGGCATTGAGCAAGGGCGGATCGCGGAAGGCGATCGGCGTGATGCGGAGTTGGCGAATGGCGTGTGAGGTACTCATCGTGAAAGCGGAGAAGGAAGCAAAAAGGGTGAACGGGAAGAAGTGCCGGGATCGCTTAACGCACGGTCATGAACATCTGCGGCAGCCAGGTGGTAAAGGCCGGCACAAAGGTCACCAGGCCCAGCGCAAAAATCAGCGCGCCATAGAAAGGCCAGATGGTGCGCATGACGGTACCCACCGACACGCCACCAATGGCGCAGCCGACAAACTGGGTGGTGCCCACGGGCGGGGTGTTCAGCCCCAGCGCGCAATTGATCAGCAGCACAATGCCGAACTGCACCGAGCTCATGCCGTAGTGCTGGGCAATGGGCAAAAAGATGGGGGTGCACAGCAAGATAGTGGCGGCCATGTCGAGGAAGGTGCCCAGCAGAAACAGGATGATGTTGATCAGCAGGAACACCATCCAGGGCGTGGTGGTCACCTGGGACAGCATCTGGCCGGTGAGCTCGGCCACGCCGTAGAGGCTGATCAAATAGCCAAAGGTGCTGGAGATGCCGATCAGCAGCAAGATGATGCCGGTGTTGCGCACCGCCTTGGAGGCCGCTTTGACAAAGTGCGACCAGCTGAGCGAGCGGTAGACAAATACCGTCAGCGCCAGCGCATACAGCACGGCCACCACGGCCGATTCGGTGGCGGTGAACACGCCCGACAGAATGCCGCCCAAAATGAGTACCACCACAAACAGGCCCGGCAGCGCAGCGGCCAGGCTGCGGCCCACCACCTGCCAGCCGGGGAAGGTGCCGGCCGGGTAGCCGCGACGGCGTGCCACCCAGTAGGCCGCACCCAGGTTGCTCAGGGTCAGGATCAGCGCCGGAATGATGGCCGCCAGAATCAGCGCCGCAATCGACACCTTGCCGCTGGCGGCCAGCGCGTAAATGATGATGTTGTGGCTGGTCGGCATCAGCGCGCCCACCAGGGCCGCATGCGTGGTCACATTGACGGCGTAGTCCGCGTGGTAGCCCTCTTTCTTCATCATCGGGATCATCACCGCGCCCATGGCCGAGACATCAGCCACCGGCGAGCCGGAGACGCCCCCAAACAAGGTGCAGGCCACCACGTTCGACATACCCAGGCCGCCGCGCACATGGCCGATCAGCGCCCGCGCAAAGTTGACGATGCGGTCAGCAATGCCGCCATGCAGCATCAGCTCACCGGCAAAGATGAAGAACGGAATCGCCAGGAACGAGAACACGCCCATGCCGGCGGTCATCTGCTGAAAGCCCACCTCCAGCGGCAGCCCCTCATAGGCCAGGGTGGCCAGCGCAGACAGCCCAATGGAGAAGGCCACCGGCACGCCCAGCAGCAGCAGCAGGGTAAAACTCAGGCTCAGAATCAGCAAGGCTGTGGTCATCGCTGCGCTCCTAGTTGGGCTGCACTTCGCGCCCTTGCGCGAGAGCGATCAGGTGTTCGATGGAAAACAGCACGATCAGGCTGCCGGCCAGAATGGCGGGCACGTATTTCCAGCCCTCGGACACGCCCAGGGTCGGCAGGCGGTAGTCCCAGACCGATTCGGCCAGCGACGCGCAGCCATAGGCCATGGCCGCGCCAAACACCAGAATCAGCGCATGGATCAGAAACTCCATCTTGGTGCGCAGCCAGTCGGGCGCCAGCACCAGCAGCGATTCCAGCCCGATATGGCCGCTGTCGCGCACGCCGACCGCCACGCCAAACATGGTCACGTAGAGCACCAGCAACAGCGACAGGCTCTCGGCCCAGGTCGGCGTGTTGTTGAGCACATAGCGGCCAAACACCTGCCAGCTGACAGCAGCAATCAGCAGCATCAGGCCGGCAATCCCCAGCCACATGCACAAGCGCGACAAGGCGCTGCAAATCTTGGTAAACATCGTGGTGCCCGAGCAGCCCGGGGAGCACAGCCCCGGGCGATGGTTGCAAGGAGCCAGCCCCTTCACAGGGCCGGCGGTGGCGTTTGCTCAGCCAGCGCTCAAGGGGTCTCTTGCGCGCGCTTGACCAGGTCCTTCAACTTGGCATCGGTGATGAACTTGTCGTACACCGGCCGCATCGCCGCCTGGAACGGGGCCTTGTCCACCTCGATGATCTCGGCGCCGCCGGCCTTCACGACCTCCAGCGACTTGGCCTCGCGCTCGGCCCACTGCTTGCGCATATAGGGCACCGACTCCTTGGCGGCCTGGCGCAGCCAGCCCTGCTCCTCGGGCGAGAGCTTGTCAAACGTGCGCTTGGAGAACAGCAAAATTTCCGGCGCCATCGAGTGCTCGGTCTTGCTGAAGTACTTGGCCACCTCGAAGGAGCGCGAGCTTTCAAACGTGGGGTAGTTGTTTTCGGCCGCATCGATGAGGCCGGTCTTCAGCCCCGTGTAGACCTCGCCCATCGGCATCGGTGTGGCGTTCGCCCCCATGGCTTCGAGCATGCTCACCCACAGGTCCGACTGCTGCACGCGCACCTTCATGCCCTTCATGTCGGCCAGGCTCTTGACCGGGCGCTTGGCGGTAAACATGGAGCGCGCGCCGCTGTCGTAAAAACCCAGGCCGATAAAGCCCTGCTTCTCACAGGCTTTCAAGATCTCCTGGCCGACGGGGCCATCGAGCACCTTGTGCATATGCTCCACCGAGCGAAACAGAAACGGCATGGTCGGCACCAGGGTCTCGTTGCAGACATTGTTCATCGCGCCTACATTGACCCGCACCATCGCCAGCGCACCGATCTTGGCTTGCTCGATGGTTTCCTTCTCTCCCCCCAGCGCCCCATTGGGGTAGACGCGGATGCTGTGCTTGCCGCCGGACAGCGCCTTGAGCCGCTCGCCCATGAACTTCACCGCCTGCACGGTCGGGTAGTCGTCCGGGTGGATATCTGATGAACGAAATTCGGTGGCCTGCGCGCTGAGCGCCAGCAGACCGGCAGCCAGGGCTGCACAGATGGTGGAAAGTCGCATTTGTCTACCTCTTGGTCTCGATGGTTTTGGGAACATGCCCGGATGGTTTCCGGGTCTCTTACAACGTGTTCACGGTCACACACACCTGGCCTGTTTACAGGGGCCGAAATTCGGGCTCCTCCCATCCTGAAACGCCCGGGCGCAGCGCGAACACGCCACCCGCCAGGGGTTGGTCCGACAGATCGATGCCGCCCGGCCGTATCGAGGTGACATAGAGCACATCGAGGCCGGGGCCGCCAAAGGCACACATCGCCGGCTTCTTGACGGGCAGCGCCAGCGAGCGGTCCAGCTGGCCATCGGGGCGAAAGCGGTGTACCAGGCCGGCGTCATTGCCGCAGATCCAGTAACAGCCGTCCACATCGATGGCCGCACCATCGGGCCGGCCCGGCAAGTGGTTCATATCTACAAACAGGCGGCGGTTGTGCGGCGTGCCGCTGTCGGTGTCGTAGTCAAAGGCCCAGATCTGCTGGCTGCTGGGGTGCGAATCCGACAGGTACATGGTCCGCCCATCGGGGCTGAAGGCCAGGCCGTTGGGGGTGATCAGCGGGCCGAGCTGCAGATCCTGCGCGCTGCCACCGGCCATGTCTTCCGCACCAAAGCGGTAGACCTTGCCCACCGGCTGCGCCGCTGCCATGTCCATCAGCATGCTGCCGGCCACAAAGCGGCCCTGGCGGTCGCAGCGCCCGTCGTTAAAGCGCATGCCCGGCATCGCATGGGCGACGGCGGCCAGACGCTCGGTGCGGGCCTCGCCATCGCCATTGCCCAGCACCACGCGGTAAATGCCGTCTTCCAACCCAGCGATCCAGCTGTCGGGTTCGCCCTGCCAGCCGGCCATGCAAGCCAGCATCTGCGGCAGCTGCCACTGCGTGGCCGCGCCCTGCCCCGGCTGCCAGCACTGCAGCAGGCCGCGCGGTATATCAGCCCAGTACAGCGCAGCCTCCTGCGCACGCCACACGGGGCTTTCGCCGGTGGCATTGCGGGCATCGAGGACCAGCTCAGCGGCTGTCATGCAGGCTGCTCCGGCGCATCGCCAAAGGGGCCTTGCGCGGTAAAGGCGCCGCCCTGGTAGACGGCGACCGGGTCATTGGCGGCGGGAGCGGGCTGCGCCTCTACCTGGGCGCGCCAGGGCTCTGAGCTGTCCTGGGGTACAAAGCCCAGGTGGGCAGCGGCATGGTTGTCCCACCACAGATCGCGGTTGGCCGATGCGCCGTAGACGACGGTGTGGCCGACCTTGGGCGTGAACAGGCTTTTCTCCACCAGCTGCACCAGGTCGTCATAGCTCAGCCAGCTGTGCATCATGCGCCGGTCCTTGGGCGCGGGGAAGGACGAGCCAATGCGGATGCTCACCGTCTCGATGCCGTAGCGGTCAAAGTAAAAGCTTGCCATGTCCTCGCCAAAGGATTTGGACAGGCCGTAGTAGCCATCAGGGCGGCGGCGCGCATTGGCATCGATCTTTTCGCTTTGCTGGTAAAAGCCGATCACATGGTTGGAGCTGGCAAACACAATGCGCTTCACAGCGTGGCGGCGCGCGGCCTCATAGAGATGGAAGATACCTTTGATATTGGCCTCCAGCACTTCCTCAAAAGGCCGCTCGACCGAGACGCCGCCCAGGTGCACGATGGCGTCACAACCGGCCACCATGGCGTCCACCGCCTGCTTGTCGGCCAGGTCGCAGGTGTTGACTTCTTCTTGCGCATCCAGCGGCGCGCCCATGCCGGCGATGTCGGACACGCGCAAGACGGGCGCCAGCCCGCGCAGACGCTGGCGCAGCACCTGGCCCAAGCCACCGGCAGCACCAGTCAACAGCAAGCGTTGCAGCGGGGGTGTTTGTGCCTGCATGGGCTGCTCCTTTTCCATAAAAAAAGGCGCTTATGAAAAGCGCCTTGGGTGCTCAGCCTTGTACCAGGCCGTCAATGGCAGAACGGATGTTCTTCAGTGCCTTCACCACCAGCGCAGGGTCGGTGGCGAACGACAGACGAACATAAGGGGACATGCCAAAGGCAGCGCCCGGCACGGTGGCCACCTTGGCGGCATTGAGCAGAAAGCCCGACACGGCTGCATCGTTGTCCAGCACCTGTCCTTCGGCCGTGCGGCGGCCAATCAGGCTCTGGCATCCGAGGAACAGGTAGAAGGCGCCATCGGGCACCGACGACAGGGTCAGCTCAGGCACGATGGCCAGCTCGCGGCGGATGGTTTCCAGCCGGTCGACAAAGGTCTGGCGTGCCTGGCGCACGCAGTCCTGGTCGCCCAGCAAGGCCGCTTGTGCAGCCGCTTGCGCGACCGAGGTGGCGCTGGTGCAGCTTTGCGATTCGAGCTTGTTCATGCCGCCGATCAGCTGCTCGGGGCCTGCCGCATAGCCAATGCGCCAGCCAGTCATCGCATACGACTTGGAGACGCCGTTGATGATCAGCATGCGGTCCTTGAGGTAAGGACAGGCCTGGGCAAACGACACAAAGGGCACACCGGTCAGGATGATGTGCTCGTAGATTTCATCCGACATGACCAGCACATCGGGGAAGTCCTTGAGCACCTCGCCCAGCGCCTCCAGCTCGGCGCGGCTGTAGACCGCTCCGGTGGGGTTGCCGGGGCTGTTGATGATCAACCAGCGGGTCTTGGCCGTGATGCTCTGGCGCAGCGCATCGGGCGTCAGCTTGAAACCCACCGCCTCGGAGCAAGGCACATAGATCGGCACACCACCGTGCAGCGCCACGATGTCGCCATACGACACCCAGCACGGCGTGGGCACCACCACCTCGTCGCCGTTCTCCAGGGTGGCCATGAAGGCATTGAAGATCAGCTGCTTGGCGCCCACACCGGTGGTGATCTCGGCCACCGAGTAGTCCAGCTGGTTGTCCTGCTTGAACTTCTGCGCAATCGCCTTGCGCAGGCTCTCGGTGCCGGCCGGTACCGTGTACTTGGTGGCACCGGCCTTGGCAGCGGCCATGGCCGCATCGATGATGTGCTCAGGCGTATTGAAGTCCGGCTCACCAATGCTCAGATCGATGACATCGATGCCTTGGGACTTCATTTTCTTGGCCTGCGAGGAGATGGCCATGCTCGGCGACGATGGCAGGTTCTCGACTTTTTGACTTAGCTTCAACATAAATTCGCAATCGCTCAGTTTGACTTAGATGCCCTTGTCATTGGGGTTGGCGTAGAGCGCCTTGGTCGACTCGCTGAGCGGGAAGTTGATGTTCACGTTGCGCGGAGGGATCGTGGTCATGAACCACTTTTGGTAGAGCGCTTCCATCTCGCCGGACTTGATCATCGCGTAGACGGTGTCATCGACCACTTTCTTGAAGCTCGGGTCATCCTTGCGCAGCATCACGCCATAGGGCTCGGTGCGCAGTGGCTCGTTCAGGATCACGTACTGGTCGCGCTGCTGCGAGGTGGCGATAAAGCTGGCCAGCTGCACGTCATCGAGCACAAAGGCGTCGGCCTTGCCCGATTCGAACATCACAAAGGCTTCGGACGGGTCCTTGCCATAGACCTCGTTGAACTTCACGTTCTGGGCCTTCTTGTAGGCGCGCAGCAGCTGGATGGAAGTGGTACCGGTCACCGTGGCCACATTGCGGTTTTGCAGATCGGCAATGCCCTTGACTGGCGAATCCTTGCGCACCGCCAGGGTCACGTTGGCGGAGAAGTAGCTGGGCGAAAACGAGACTTGCTCTTGGCGCGCAATGGTGTTGGTCACCGGCGTGCAGTCCAGATCGACCGTGCCGTTTTGCACCAGCGGGATGCGGCTGGTGGGCGTGGTGATCAGGTACTTGATTTCCATCTTCTGCAAGCCTGCCGCTTTTTGCGCGGCCTCGGCCACCTTCAGGCAGATGTCATTGATCAGCCCGATAGGGTCTGCATTGCCGTTGACCTTGTAGCTGAACGGCACCGACATGTCGCGCGCACCGATGGTGATGGAACCGTTTTGCTTGATCTTCTCCAAGGTGGAGGTCTGCGCTTGCGCCAGGGAAGCAGCCAGCAGGGTGACGGCACATACGGTGGTTTTGGAGAAAAGCTTGAGCATGATTGGAAAGTAGGTTACAACAAGGCATCAGTCATGTGTTGTCTGACGACAGGTGTGAATTATGATCACAGCTATGCCCAAAAGCCCCTCGGAATTACCCGCATCCCCATCGATGGCATCCGCCCCGGATGCCACTTTATACGGTTGCCGCGCCCCACAAGGCAGCTGCCTGGCCCACCTTCTGGCGGATCACCACCATGCTTAAAAGCCCTTCGGAACTCCCCGCCTCTCCCTCAATGGGATCCGACACGACCACCAACTTGCGCGGCAGCCGTGCCGCCAAAGGCAGCCGCAGCCTGGCCAATTTGCTGTCGGAAGAGTTTGAAAACAAAATCCGCCAGGGCCTGTTGCAAGAGGGCGACAAGCTACCCACCGAGACCGAACTGGTGCGGAGCTACGACGTGAGCCGCACTGTCGTGCGCGAGGCCTTGTCCAAGCTCCAGGCCTCGGGTTTGGTGGAGACCAAGCATGGCATCGGCACCTTTGTGCTGCCCGCGCGCCGCACCCCCGGCTTGGTGCTCAGCGCCCATGAGCTGAGTGAATCGGTCGATGTACTGGCGGTGCTGGAGCTGCGCATCAGCCTGGAGACGGAAGCCGCAGGCCTGGCCGCCACCCGGCGCCAGGAGCCACATCTACGTGCGATGCGCAGCGCCCTGCAGGCCTTTGAGCAGAACTTTGCCCTGGGCCGCGAGACCGTGAGCCATGACCTAGACTTCCACCTGAGCATTGCCAAGGCCACGGGCAACCGCTATTTCCAGGAGATCCTGCAGCACTTTGGCTCGATGCTGATTCCGCGCAACCGGATTGCCTCGATCCACATTCCCACCCGCGACCCAGACTACCTCAAGCGCGTGAACCGCGAGCATGAAGAGATCTTCTCCGCCATCGAGCGCCAGGATGCCGACTCAGCCCGCGCTGCCATGCGCATCCACCTGACCAACTCGCGCGAACGCCTGCGTCTGGCCCAGCGCCTGGCCCAAGAGCAGCAAGCAGCCATGGGACCCGGCAACGAGCGCTAAGCCGAGCGCCTAACAGCGGCCCCCCAACAACAGCCTCGATCCACCCGCCAACCTGCCTGGCGGGCTCTCCCCGCGCCGCATTCCGGCGCTGGTTGCGCCTTCTAAAACCAAGGCTGCGCGTTTCCCCTAGTCCAGCAAAGCTTGGCAAGCTCTGTTTTGAGTTGTATGATGTCTTATATCTAAAAAGGAGACAGAGACACATGCATCGCCGTTCGCACCTGATCTATTCAGCGCTGGCCCTGGCTGCCGGTAGCTTGTTATCGACTCCGCTGTTGGCGGCCGATGCATGGCCGAGCAAGCCGATCCGGCTGATTGTTCCCTACCCGCCCGGCGGCAGCTCGGACATCATTGCGCGCTCCATCGGCCAGTTGATCTCGCAAGAGCTCAAGCAGACGGTGATCATCGACAACAAGCCCGGCGCCAATGGCAACCTGGGTGCTGAGTTTGTCGCCCGTGCCCAGCCCGATGGCTACACCTGGCTGCTCTGCGACCTGGGAGCGCTGGCGATCTCGCCATCGATCTACACCAAGCTGAGCTTTGACCCGAGCAAGGACCTGCGTGGCGCCGCCATGCTGGCCTACTCGCCGCACATGCTGGTGGTGCACCCGTCGGTGCAGGCCAGCAACCTGCAAGAGCTGGTGGCGCTGTCCAAAAAGCAGGACCTGAACTTTGCCGTCACGGCCACCGGCAGCGCGCCGCACCTGGCCGGTGTGGAGCTGGCCCGACTGACGGGCGCCAAGTGGGTCTATGTGCCCTACAAGGGCGGCGTGCAATCAGTGCAAGACACGGTGGCAGGCCAAACCCAGGTGCTGATGAACGGCATGCTGGCCACCTACCCGCATGTGCAAAGCGGCAAGTTGAAGCTGCTGGGCATCTCCAAGAACACCCGCATGCCGCTGATTGCCGATGTGCCCACCCTGGCCGAGCAAGGCGCAGCCGGTTTTGCCTCGGGCACCTGGCAAGGCGTGGTACTGCCGGCCAAGACCCCCGAAGCCGTGATCCAGAAGGTGAACCAGGCTTTGCTGACCGCCATCCGCTCGCCCGAGGTGCGCTCGCGCCTGACCGGCCAGGGCGCCGAGGTGGTCACGATGACGCCGGTCGAGACCGACCAATTTTTCAAGGCCGAACGCCAGCGCTGGCGCACGGTCGTCCAAACCGCCAACCTGCAGCTCGATTGAGCCGCCCAGATTTGGCACTGTCGATTCCCTCTCTTTTCTTTGAAAGTTTGATATGAGCACCATGAGCCCCCAGGATGTGAAAAGCGTGATGAGTTCCGGACTGCTGTCCTTCCCCATTACCGACTTTGATGCACAAGGCAACTTCAATGCCAAGGGCTATGCAGAGCGTCTGGAATGGCTGGCCCCGTTTGGCGCCAGCGCCCTGTTCGCCGCAGGCGGCACGGGTGAGTTCTTCTCGCTGACCGCAGAAGAATACCCCGCCATCATCCAGACCGCCGTGGACACCTGCAAAGGCAAGGTGCCCATCATTGCCGGTGCTGGCGGCCCAACCCGCTTTGCCATCCAGTGCGCCCAAGCCGCCGAAGCCGCAGGCGCCCACGGCATCTTGCTGATGCCGCACTACATGACCGAAGCCAGCCAGGAAGGCCTGGCCGCCCACGTGGAAGCCGTGTGCAAGAGCGTGAAGTTCGGCGTCATCATCTACAACCGTGGCGTGAGCCGCTTTACCCCCGAGACCGTTGCCAAGCTCTGCGAGCGCAACCCCAACCTGGTCGGTTTCAAGGACGGCGTGGGCGACATCGAAGCCATGTCCGCCATGTACCTGACCATGGGCGACCGCCTGGCCTACCTCGGTGGCCTGCCTACCGCCGAAGTCTATGCCGCCGCCTACAAGGCACTGGGCACGCCCGTGTACTCGTCTGCCGTGTTCAACTTCATCCCCAAGACGGCTATCCGCTTCTACGAAGCCGTGCGCACCGATGACCACGCCACCCAGCACCAGCTGCTCAAGGACTTCTTCATGCCTTACCTGAAGATCCGCAACCGCAGCGCTGGTTACGCCGTGTCCATCATCAAGGCCGGCGCCAAGCTGGTGGGCCACGATGCCGGTCCGGTGCGCGCACCACTGGCTGACTTGAAGCCTGAGGAAGTGGACATGCTGGCCGCACTGATCAAGAAGGTCGAAGCCTGATCTCCCCCGCCTAACCAGCCCGGTTCCACAGCTGCACTACGCCGCTGGGGCGCCGGGCTCCTTCCGTTCAAAGCCCCCTTCACACATGACTGCCACCCACCGCCCACGCGTGCTGCAAATAGGCAAGATGCCGCTGCCCGCGCTCGATGCCGATTTGGCTCAGGAATTCGATACCACCGTGCTGAGCGCACAAGCGGACCCGCAGCAGTTCCTGGCTGACCACGGTTCGGAGTTTGCCTACCTGGTCACCTCGGCCAGCATGGGCGCATCGGCCTCGGTGATCCAAGCCTTGCCGGCGCTGCGTGGCATCAGCAGTTTTGGCGTGGGTTTTGATGCGCTGGACCAGGACGCAATCCTGGCCCAATCGGCCCGCGTGGGCTACACGCCCGGTGTGCTGGACGACTGTGTGGCCGACCTGGCTTTTGCACTGCTGCTGGACAGCGCCCGCCGCTTGGCAGCGGCCGACCGCTTTGTGCGTGCAGGCCTCTGGCCCAGCGAACGCTTTGGCGTCTACACCCGTGCCTCGGGCAAGCGCCTGGGCATCTTGGGCATGGGCCGCATTGGCCGCCAGGTGGCGCGCCGCGCCAGCGGTTTTGACATGGAAGTGGCCTACCACAACCGCCGTCCGGTCGCTGATTCTCCGCACCGTTACTTCGATTCGCTGCAGGCGCTGGCCGAGTGGTGCGATTTTCTGGTCATCACCGCTGCCGGTGGTGACGACACCCGCCACCTGGTCGATGCCCAGGTGCTGAATGCACTGGGCCCCAAGGGCTTTCTGATCAATGTAGCGCGCGGCAGCGTGGTCGATGAAGCGGCCTTGCTGAACGCGCTGCAGCACCAGCGCATTGCCGGCGCTGGCCTCGATGTATTTGAAGACGAGCCCCATCCCTTGCCCGGCCTGCTGCAGCAAGACAACGTGGTGCTGGCACCGCACATCGCCAGCGGCACGCAGGAGACGCGCCGCGCGATGGCCGATTTGGTGCTGGCCAACCTGCGCAGCCTGATCGCCGAGGGCCAGCCACTGCAGGAAGTGCCCTGGTCCCAGGCTGCGGCACAGGCCCGCGCTGCCTGAGAGCGTTTTTACGACCACCTCACCATCCACCCATTTTTTTAGACCAGGCCCAACCCGCCTGGCAAGCCTATGACCACCCACAACAACCTCATCAACGGCAGCTGGACACCCGGCAAGACCACCTCCCCCAACACCAACCCCAGCGACCTGTCCGATGTGATCGGCCAGTATGCGCAAGGCGATGCCAGCGATGTGGATGCGGCGGTGGCAGCGGCCACGGCGGCTTTCCCGGCCTGGAGCGTCTCGGGCATCCAGGCGCGCCACGATGCGCTCGACAAGATCGGCAATGAGATCCTGGCGCGCAAGGAAGAGCTGGGCGACCTGCTGGCCCGCGAAGAAGGCAAGACCCGGCCCGAGGCGATTGGCGAAGTGGCCCGCGCCGGCCAGATCTTCAAGTTCTTTGCCGGTGAATGCCTGCGCCTGGCAGGAGAGAGCCTGCCTTCGGTACGCCCCGGCATTGGCGTGGAAATCACCCGCGAGCCCATCGGTGTGGTGGGCCTGATCACGCCCTGGAACTTCCCCATCGCGATTCCGGCCTGGAAGATCGCGCCCGCCCTGGCCTTTGGCAACTGCGTGGTGATCAAACCCGCTGATCTGGTGCCCGGCAGCGCCTGGGCACTGGCCGACATCATCCACCGCAGCGGCATCCCCGCCGGTGTCTTCAACCTGGTCATGGGCCGGGGCCGCATCATTGGCGATGCGCTGGTGCAGCACCCCGATGTGGCGGCGATCAGCTTTACCGGCTCGGTCGGTGTGGGCCGGGGCATTGCCGAGGCCTGCGTGAAATCGGGCAAGAAGGTGCAGCTGGAGATGGGTGGCAAGAACCCGCAAGTCGTGCTGGACGATGCCGACCTGACCCAGGCCGTGGAGCTGTCGGCCCAGAGCTGCTTTTACTCGACCGGCCAGCGCTGCACCGCATCGAGCCGCCTGATCGTCACCGACAAGATCTACCCCGCCTTTGTGCAGGCCCTGCAAGCGCGCATGGCCAAGATCAAGGTGGGCGATGCGCGCGCTGCCGGCACCGACATTGGCCCGGTGGTGAGTCAGGCTCAGCTGGAGCAGGACCTGAGCTATGTGGAAATCGCCAAAGCCGAAGGCGCCGTGCTGGCCACCGGCGGCAACCGCATTGCCTGCCATACCGGCAGCGGCAAGGATGGTTTCTTCATGCAACCCGCGTTGTTGGTGGACAGCACGCCCCAGATGCGTATCAACCGCGAAGAGGTGTTTGGCCCCGTCGCCAGCGTGATCCGCGTGCAGGATTATGAAGAGGCGCTGGCCGTGGCCAATGACACACCGTTTGGCCTGTCTGCCGGCATTGCCACCACCAGCCTGAAGTACGCCACCCACTTCAAACGCCACGCCCAGGCCGGCATGGTGATGGTGAACCTGCCCACCGCCGGTGTGGACTACCATGTGCCGTTTGGCGGCCGCAAGGGATCGAGCTACGGCCCGCGCGAGCAAGGCCGCTATGCGCAGGAGTTCTATACCACGGTGAAGACGGCTTACACGCTGGCTTAAACCTCTGCGCCAGCCCATGGCGCCAGCGGGCATCCGGTGGCCCTCCACCCGATGCCCGCGCAGTACCTGGTCGCTCTCAGGTAATACGCTTGGCGGAAAATGGCGGCATGAAACTTCTGCCCGACCTTTCGCTGCCGGTAA
>JAVWTB010000009.1:0-174266 GCA_036667955.1 Comamonas sp. | reverse complement strand
CACGCCTGGAAAGCGTGTGTGGGTTAATAGCCCACCGCGGGTTCGAATCCCGCCTTCTCCGCCACAGTCGATTAATTCAAAAGCTCGCAAGCGCTTTTGAATCTGGCGCTACCAGATGGCGCACAAAGCAAAGGCTGCAAACTTCGGTTTGCGGCCTTTTTTGTTGTTGGCTCGGGCTAGGCAACGCAGCTTAGCGCAGGTAAAACCGGAACCTGGCCCCTGCATCCCCCGCACCGCTCAGCAGCTCGATGGAGCTGTCGTGCAGCTGCAAAATGCGGTGCACAATCATCAAGCCCAAGCCACCAGAGCGGCCATCGCTGCGGCTGTGCATGCGGCTTAAGGTGGGGCGTTCAAACAGGCTGTCGCGCAGCGCGGGCGGGATGCCTGGGCCGGTGTCCTGCACGGTCACGCTGATGCGGCCCTGCTCCGCCGCGCGCAGCTCGACCTGGATATCACCGCCTTGCGGGGTGGCACGGATCGCGTTGTCGATTAGGTTCACCAGCACGCGCTCAAGCATGCCCAGGTCGGCAGTGACAGGGGGCAGATCCGGGTCCATCACGGCGTGCAGGCGCTGCGCTTTGGCCTCGGCCGCCAGCTCGAACTTCTGGAACACGTCCTGCAGCAGGTCGGGCAGAAAGAAACGCTCGTGCTCGGGCTTGACCACCCCGTATTCCAGCCGCGCCAGCTCGAAGAGCTTTTGCGCCAGATCGCCCAGCTTGCGGCTTTGGTCTAACGCAATGCCCAGGTAACGGCGCCGCTCGTCTGCAGACAGCACATCCGCTTTGACCTGCAGGGTCTCCAGATAGCCATGCAACGACGTCAGGGGCGTGCGCAGATCGTGGGAGATATTGGCAAACAGCTCGCGCCGCTGCTGGTCCTGGGTGCGCAGCTTTTGCCACTGTTCCGAGGCTCTTTGCGCCAGCTGTGCAAAGGCCTGGCTGAGCACGGCGATATCGGCACCACCGTGCGCGGCCTGCCGCAGTTTGGTTTGGGCTTGCGGGAGATCGGCCAGACCATCGGTTTGCAGCTCCTGCACCGCTGCCGTCAGGCGCCGCAGCGGCCGGGTGATCAAACCAAACGCCACGGCTGCCGCTACTGCGCCCAGCACCACCACCACGAGCAGCGACCAGAGCAGCGTGCGGAGTGCCCCATCGCTGCTCACGCGGGCGGCCAAGCTGTCGCGCCCCTGGCCTTGCAAGATCACGTAGACATACCCTGCTCTCTGGCCACCCCGCATCAAAGGGGCAGCGCTGAATACTTTTCGCTCGGTCATGCTGCGCGGGTCGTCCCCCAACACGGGCAGGGCCGCACCCGCAAACAAGCGCTGCAAGGGCTCCAGATCGACCCTTTGGCGCAGTACGCGTTCTGGCGGCGCATCGTAAGCCTGGATAGCGCCCGCGTCATCGAGCAGGTAGACCTCAACGCTGGGATTGACCTGCATCAGCTTGCCGAACAACTCGCGGCTGGCCCCAGCATTGAGGCCATCGGCACGCATCAGCTCGGGGTAGCGGGCGATACGTGCCGCCAAATCTTGCGACAGGCGCTGCACCACCTCTTGCTCGCGCTGGTCAAACACCCGCATCTGCAGCCAGACCGTTGCCGCACTGCAGGCCAGCAGCAGCAGCACAAAGACCAAGGTCAGGCGCTGGGCCAAGGTGGTGGAAGCGAGCTTCATGGGGTGGCGTCCTCCGCCCATTTGTAGCCATGGCCCCAGACCGTCAGAATGCGCCGGGGCGTGCCAGGATCGGCTTCGATCTTGGCTCTCAGCCGGTTGATGTGGGTGTTGACCGTGTGCTCATAGCCATCATGACGGTAGCCCCAGACCTGGTTGAGCAGGTCAAACCGGGAGAACACCTTGCCGGGGTTGCGCACAAAAAAATGCAGCAAGTCAAACTCGCGCGGTGTCAGCTCGACCTGGCTGCCCTCCACTTTTACCTCACGTGATATCGGGTCGATCACCAGATTGCCCAACACCAGCACCCCTGCATCCAACCGGGCGTTCTGCGCCAAGGCCTGGCTGCGGCGCAAAAGCGCACGCACCCTTGCCACCAGCTCCAGCACTGAGAACGGCTTGGCCAGGTAATCATCTGCCCCCAGCTCCAAGCCCAGGATGCGGTGCATTTCGCTGGACCGGGCACTGGTGATGATGATCGGCACGTAATAAGCCATGGCGCGGGCGCGGCGGCAGATCTCCAGGCCATCAACGCCCGGCAGCATCAGGTCCAGCACCAGGGCATCCCAGCCGCCGCGCTCCAAGGCTTGCAGGCCTTCGCTGCCATCGGCCATGTGCACCACCTCATAGCCCTCATCGCGCAGATGTAGCTGCAGCAGCTCGGCGATGGGGGCGTCGTCTTCGACGATCAAGATACGTTTGCTGGCGTTCATGCTGTGATTGTGCGGCAGGCAGGTGTGTTCAATACCGCAATGCGGAGGCTGGGAGGCGCGAACATGCGCAAATTGAATGCGGTGGTGTCCACCGCCCAGGGGCAGTGCCTGCGTACTGACCGGCTACCCGCGCTGAAAGGCAAATCGCGCTGATACAGCTGCGCAGCCCCAGGCCAGCCATCACGCCCTCGCAGCCTGCGCTGCTTTTGCTGCCGCCAACATGCGCTTGCGCTTGAGGAACACCCAGCGCGCTGCCAGCAAGCCCGCCAGCACCAGGCCGTACAGCCATACTTCGGCAAAGTTGTTCTTGCCCGAGCGCATCCACCAAAAATGCAGCACGGCCAGCGCAGCAACCCCGTACACCGCCCGGTGCAACATTTGCCAGCGTTTGCCACCCATGCGGCGGATCAGTTTGGGGATGGAGGTGATGGCCAGCACCAGCAATATCAACCAGGCCAAGGTGCCAATCAAAATGAAGGGGCGCTTGATCAGATCCGCGACGATGGCGCTCCAGTCCACGCCCATGTCGAACACCACATAGGCCAACCAGTGCAGGCTGGCATAAAAGAAGGCATAAAGACCGAACATGCGCCGGTAAGCGGCCAGCGCGTTCCAGCCCAGCCACTGGCGCAACGGCGTCACCGCCAAGGCAACGCAGACAAAACGGATCGCCCAAATGCCCAATGCCCGCAGCAAGGCCTCTGCAGGGTTGGCGCCCAGCCCATCCGTGGCCGCCAGGTAAAAAAGCCATGCGGCGGGTGACAGACACAGCAGGTGCAACAGCAGCCGCTGCACAGATTTGGCAGACAAGCTCATCGGCGGCATTCAGTAGTCTTTGCGCAGGTCCATGCCGGCATACAGTTGGCCCACCTGGGCTTCGTAGCCGTTGAACAGCAGGGTTTTGTGGCGCTTGGCAAACAGGCCGCCTTCGCCGATACGGCGCTCGGTCGCCTGGCTCCAGCGGGGGTGCGGCACATCTGGGTTCACATTGGAGTAAAAGCCGTACTCATTGCGCGCAGCCTTGTTCCAGGCGGTGCCGGGCTGCTTCTCCAACACGCGAATGCTCACGATGCTCTTGGCGCTTTTGAAGCCGTACTTCCAGGGGAGGACCAAGCGCACCGGGGCGCCGTTTTGCGGCGTCAGCTCTTTGCCGTACATGCCAAAGGCCAGCAAACTCAAGGGGTGCATGGCCTCGTCCATGCGCAAGCCTTCGGTGTAGGGCCAGTCGAGCACGCCGCTGCGCAGGCCAGGCATGGTCTTGCTGTCGGCCAAGGTGACAAACTCCACATACTTGGCGCTGCCCTGCGGCTCCACCTGGGCCAGCAGCTTGGAGAGCGAGTAACCGATCCAGGGGATCACCATGGACCAGCCTTCGACACAGCGCAGGCGGTAAATACGCTCTTCCTGCGCGCTGAGCTTGAGCAGCTCTTCGATATCAAAGGTCTTGGGTTTGTTGACCAGGCCCTCGACCCGCACCGTCCAGGGGCGCGTCTGCAAAGTATGGGCGTAGCGCGCAGGATCGCTTTTGTCCAGACCGAACTCGTAGTAGTTGTTGTAGGTGCTGGCATCCTGGAACGAGGTCGGGGTCTCCATCGACAGCGCACCCGGCACGGTGGACTTGGCCGAGCTCAGGGCCTTGAGGCTGTCTGCCTTGGCCGCTTGGGCCCATGCGCCCCCGGAGGCCAGCACCGAGCCGCCAGCCGCCCCCCATTTGAGCAGGTCGCGCCGGCTGAAATACAGGTCTTGCGGCGTGATTTCGCTGCTGTTGCCATGGTCAAAGCCCGAGTTGTGCGTACGTATCAGCATGGTTGCGCTCCGGAAATCAGTGATTGCAGATCAGGCAGATCACGAGGTCTGCCTGCGTTACCCCTGAATAGACACCAAGTGCAGCGGAAAGATTTCAACCACTGCTCAGTATTTGTTAAACAAAAAGTTATAAATGCGCTGCTTCACAGCGCTTGGCCCCAAGTGGTCAGCAGCGGCAAGTGGCCAGTAACCAGTGGCAGCGTCTCGCAGGTCGCGAAAGCCATTGTCGTAGAAAGCAATGTGGCGGGCTATCCAGATCTGCAGCCCCCGGCATACCACCACCTTGCTGGCCACCATGGCGGTGCTGCAGTGCTAGGCGCCAGGATGATGCGCAAAAGCCACCCCATTCTGGGGTGGCCAGGGCTTGCAGAGCAATCAGACAATTACTGAAAGATGCAAGGCGCAACTATGCCAGGGCTGGACGGGGGCCAAAGATGCCCTGCTGCATGTGGGGCGGGCAAGCCATACCGTTGAGAGCGATGCAGGACCAGGCGGGCTCCTCTTCGTAAGAGGAAATGCCCCAGACGCTGTTGCGCGCCAGAGGGTTTTTGAAGGCCTCAGTCGCTACCGAGAAAGCCGGAGGCTGGTAGGCAGCAGAGTGCAAGACGCCTTGAGGTGCGGGATGGTTGTAGGGCTCCATTTCCTGAAAAAAGAAGTTTGGGGCTCTAGGGGGAGACGCATCCCTCTGTTGGTCGTCAAACACGTTCTGCGATGGATCAGCGCCGTACGGACCGCTGTCCGTGATGGCATAGGGTTGCGCCGACATACGGAAGAACTCGCTGCCGATCACCACGGATGGCGCCGATGGACTGGCATGCATGGCCGTGCTGGCACGGCGCATCGGCGGGTTGAAGGCATGGCGCCCAGGGTCGGCTGTGGACTCGAACTGCGGAGATGCAAATGGCTGCTGATGCGGGATGGGCGCCGCATTTTGCGGATTGTCGCTGGTGTTGAAAAAAGCGCTACCGAATGGCATGACCTGCGTCACCGGCCCTGTTCGCGCATCTGCGGGCAGGAATGCCAGCAGTACTGCGGCTGTGGTGATGGATCGAATAAACATACATCGCCTCCTATGTGGCTAAGACCGTTTAAAAACTCATTGATATTAACTACCAACAAGGATTCAATGATAGGCTATTGGGTTTTCAAAAAACACGCAGAAATTGTTTGAAAATGAAATGCCTCCCCAATTATTAATGGCTATCTGTATAACCAGCAGATGGAAGCCCTGGGGGAGATATTCAATAGCGATAAATACCCGGTTTATAGGCGGCTGGCAGAGACTGCCTTCCGCCATCGCCAGAAGCACCTGGGCACCGACGGGCCCTATGGAAAAATGCGATGTTTAAGCCTGTGAAATGCAAGAATGGCTATTTACATATACAAGATATAAAAGGCATACCCATCCATATTTAATGCTTTGTCACCCCTTTACATCTACCTGCAAATCCATTACCTTCCGCGATTTTTTAAAGCTTGGTTTCATTTATCAGCAAGCGTCCCCATCGCCATATCCCGGGAATCCGCTGGGCGCCCTGCCCCCCGACGGAGGAGCACCGGCCAAGCGCCCCAGCAAGACGCCACCCAACTTTGTCGCTACGCACAAAGGGCTGTGTTGTCGACGCTCAGAACTTGTAACGTGCCGACAGATACACACTGCGTGGATCGCCGTACACGCCGGTGCCATAAGAGCCCATGCCCGGCATATAGGTCTTGTTCAACACATTGCTCAAGTTAAGCGCCAGCGACAGCTGCGAATCCACGTCCCAGCGCGCCATCAGCCCCAGCAAGGTGTAGGCCGGCTGGGTAGCCCGCCACTGCTGGTCACCAGCTTGCTGGTAATAGGTTTCGCTTTGCCAGCTGAGCGAGCCGCCCACGGTCACGGGGTTCCACTGCCCCGGCAGACGGTAGCTGGTGCTCAGCTTGACCAGGTGCTTGGGCTGGTTGGTATTGACCGCGCTCAGGATCACATCGGGCTGGTAGCCCAGAGTCGATTCGCGGTAGGTGTAGCCCGCATACAGGTTCCAGGCCGGGGTGATCTGGCCGGAGACCTCCATCTCCACGCCCCGGCTTTTGACACCCTTGGCAGCGATATAGATTTCTTCGCCGGTGGCAGGGTTGGAATCCACATACTGCGCCGAGTTGTTTTGCTGGGTGTGGAACAACGCCACCGAGGTGTTGAGCTTGCCATCCAGCAGCGCGCCCTTGATGCCGATTTCCTGGCTCTTACCAGTCAGCGGGGGCAAGGCTGCACCGCCCGCATCCTTGTAGTAGGTCTGCGGGTTGAAGATATCGGTATAGCTGGCATAGACCGACCATTGCTTGCTGAAGTCATAGACCACACCCGCATACGGAATCACTTTGTGGTTTACTTGCAGCCTGTCGTTAAGGGTGTAGGCACCGCTTTGCAGATCGGTGTCCCCATCAATCAACCGGTACCAGCTGACCCGCGCGCCCAGAATGACGGACAGCGCATCGGTGGGCCGCAGACGCACAGCGCCAAAAGCGCCCTTCTCGGTCAGGCGCGCGTTGCGGTCGCTGATCCGATCAAATTGCGGCTCCGGTGCATTGCCCTGCCATTCAAAATAGTTGTCCACCGGGTCGTAGCTGGAGGTATAGCCCGGTGCGCCACGGCGCCCGCGCGACCAACCCGCCCCCAAGGTCAGCTCATGGCTGCGGCCCAACAGCTCAAACGGGCCCGACAGCACGGCGTTGAGCGAGTCGGTGGTCGAGGTGGTGGGGATTTTGACCGACAGCCTATTGATGCCCTGCCCCGTTACCGGATCGAGCTGGCCATAAGCGGCCACGCCCACCTTCACATCGCGGCTTTGGCGCAGGTGGCTGCCGGCCAGCTCCAGCTTCCAGCCGTTGTCAAACACATGCTTCAGATCCGCAAACAAGTTGGTGCTGTCGTTGTTCCAGTATGACCAGCGCGTAGCAGGGTTGAGCGAGGTGGGGAAATGGGTCTGCCTGCCATCCGAGAAGAACAGCGGCAGATGGCCATAAGAGGCACCATCGGCGCGGGTTTGCATGTAGTCGATGCCCAGCGCTGCCGTGGTATGAGGCGCCAAATCGGCCTCCACAATGCCGTAAAGGTTGCGGGTATCGCGGCTGTAGTAGTTCACATGTGAATCGGCATTCTGCGCGGCAGCCACCATGCGCGCTCGCACGCTGCCATCGCCGTTCAGAGGGCCCGATACATCGGCCACGCCGCGCTGCTTGCGCCATGAGCCCACACCACCCTCCAACGAGGCCTGGAACTCCTTGGTCGGCCGCTTGCGCACCAGGTTGATGACAGCGCCCGGGTTGCCCGCGCCGGTCAGCAGGCCGGTGGCGCCCTTGACCACTTCCACCCGGTCATAGATGGCGCTGTCGGCCAACGAGGTGGTGTACTGGTTGGCCGAGTCCATCGTGTTGGGCATGCCATCGAACTGGAAGTTCTCGACCGTAAAGCCACGCGAATAGAAGGTGGCGCGCTCGCTGTCATTGCGGCCCACGGTAAAGCCCGTCACCTTGTCCAGAATCTCGGGCAGGTTGCTCAGGCCTTGGTCGTCCATTTGCTGGCGGGTGATCACCGTCACCGACTGCGGCGTCTCACGCAGCGACAGCCCCATGCGCGTGGCCGTACTCGACGCGGCCGCGGTGTAGGAGCCCGTGTGCTCCGAGGCTGCTACCCGGTCTGCCTGGGCTTGCACGATCACCGGCGCCAGCAGCATCTCGCCCGCCACCGGGGCCTGGGTAGCCGCAGCGCGCTTGCGCAGCACATAAGAGCGGGCACCCGCAGGCACCGCCTCCAGCCCCGTGCCCGCCAGCAGTTGCTGCAATGCTTGGGCGATGGGCAAGGCACCGTTCACGCCGGGCGACTGCGCAGCGCTGACCAGCTCTGGCGTGCCGCTGACGCTGACACCGGTTTGCGCTGCAAAGGCCACCATCGCCGCAGCCAGGGGCCCAGCGGGCACCTGCAGCGACTGCGCAGCGCCCGCTTGTGCAGGGGCCGGCACCGGCTCTGCGGTTTGCGCATGCACTGGGGCAGCCAGCCCCAGCATGGCCCCCACGCCCATCGTGATGATGGCGGCATGCACAGCGTGGGCCAGCGTTGAGGGCATGGGTTGTGCCAAAACTTGGCCGGCTTGCGGGTGACGAGAGATGGTTGGCATAAGGGTTCCTGCTTTGGGTCGGTACAGATAAATTCGCTATCCATACCCAGGACAACCGACCGCAGCCAAAGGGGCCAAAATTGCAGAAAATTTTTTATGCGCTACGCAATAGGCCGTTTTACAAAGGCAGGACCGTGATCCAGTAAGGGGTTCTAGCGCTTATCTGCACCGGCAGCAGATGGGCCAGGTTGGCCAGCACCGCATCGGTATCGGCCAGCTGGAAGGCACCCGAGACACGCAGCGCCGCCACCTGCGGGTCACAGCGCAGCCAGCCCTTGCGGTAGCGGGCCAGTTCGGCCAAAAAGGCATCCAGGCGCATGTTGTCGGCCGCCAGCACGCCTTGCGCCCACTGGCTTGCGGTGGGCGCTGCCGCTTGCACCGGCCCAGCTTCGCCGTCGCTAAAGCGCAGCTGCTGGCCGGTCTGCAGCCTAATGGGCGTCGCGCTCCCGCGCACACGCACCTCCACCGCGTCTTGCTGCACGGCCACCTCGGTGTAGCCGTCCCCACAGCGCACGCTAAAGCGCGTGCCCAGTGCGCGAGTATCGCCCTGTTCGGTGCTAACAATAAAAGGCCGTGCGCTGGCCTGCGGATCGGCTGCAGTCTCCACATACAGCGCGCCCGCGCGCAGATGGATGCGGCGCTGCAGCCCATCAAACTGCACATCGGCAGCGCTGGCGGTGTCGAGCACCATGCGGCTGCCATCGGCCAGGGTCCAGCTGCGCCATTCGCCCGTAGCGGTGGCATGGCTGGCTGTCCACTGCGGCACAGGCGCCATGCGCCAGGCCAGCCAGCCCGCTGGGGCTGCCGTGATCAGCAATGCCAGCGCCCGCACCGTATCCCGCCGTGTTAGACGGCGTTGCGGGCGGGCCAGGGTGGCCGCAGCGACTGACGCCGGGATAGATCCTGCTTGCAGACTGACGGCCATAGCCCGCTGCCAGGCGCGTTCATGCGCAGGTGATTGCGCCCGCCAGCGTGCCAGCTCCGCCTGGGCATCGGCGCTACCGGCCTCCTCTTGCAGGCGCACAAACCATTCGGCCGCCTGCATGGCCACTTCGCGGGTGATGATGGGCGCGGGTGCCGGGTTCCAGGCGGTCATGGCCGGCGCCTCAGTCCGCCAGCAAAATGCATTCGGTCATGGCCTGGGCCATGTAGCGCTTGACCGAGCGCAGCCCCACGCCCAACGCTTGGGCAATCTCCGCGTAGGTCAGGCCTTCGATCTGCGAGAGGATGAACACCGCCCGCACCTTGGGCGCCAGCGCATCGAGCATGGCATCGACCTCTTGCAAGGCTTGCAAGATGGTCAGTTGCCGCTCGGGCGAGATCGCTTCGGGCGCTGGCAGTACTGCCAGCGCCTGCAGATAGGCCTGCTCCAGCGACTGGCGGCGCAGGTGGTTGACCAGCACATGCTTGGCCACCGTGGCCAGGTAGGCACGCGGAGCGCGCAGCGCAGCGGCGGGTTGCACTGCCGCGCTGGCATCGCCGTGGCCGGCGGGCGGGGCAAGCAGGCGTACAAAGGTGTCTTGCGCCAGGTCAGCCGCCTGGTGCGCATCGCCGAGCCGGCGGCGCAGCCACCCTTGCAGCCAGCCATGGTGTTCCACATACAGCGCGGCAATATCGGGCAGCACGGGCGCAGGTTGCAGCGGCACGGGGCTGGTCGCAGTCATGGGGCAAACCGCAGTCAGGCTGTCAGGGCTTAGAAATCCACACTGGCGCTAACCGTGAAGCTGCGCGGGTTGGACAGCACCAGGTAGCCGGTAGAGCCCACCGATGCCCAGTAATTGCGGTTGGCGGCATTGTCGATACGGGCACGGAAGGTGACCAGACGGCCATCGATCTCGGTCAGGTAGCGGGCACCCAGGTCAAAGCGGGTCCAGCCTGCCACTTGCAAGCTGTTGCTGGCATTGGCATAGCTGCTGCCAGTCGCCACTGCGCGCGCATCCAGGGTCAGGCCGTTGGCACCCGGCACATCCCATTCCAAGCCCAGATTGCCCTGCTGGCGGGGCACGCCAATCACGCGCTTGCCGGCGTTGGGGTTGTGGCCATCGGCCAGCTGCTTGGCATCCAGCCAGGTCAAGCCGCCCAGCACACGCAAGCCACGTGTCACCTGGCCAAACACATTCAGCTCCAGCCCACGATGGCGGTCCATGCCTTCAGGGCCATAAGCGCCCGAGACTGCATTGCGGAACACCCGGGGCTTGTCGGTCGTGAACCAGGCCAGGCCCGCACCAATATCGCCACCATCCCACTTGATGCCCAGCTCCTTTTGCTTGGACACATAGGGCGCGAGCGCCTCGCCGGCATTGGCCACGGGCAGTCCGCCCGACAGCGCCGGTGCAATCTCGCCCGGGGTCAGGCCTTCGATGTAGTTGGCGTAAAGCGATACGCGCTCCGCCGGCTTGAAGACCACCGCCGCCATCGGGCTGGTGCGGCTCTTGTCCACCTTGGGCGCTGCAATGCCGGTGTTGTAGGCAAAGGTCTGTGTCTCAATCGTCTGGTGGCGCAGGCCCAGGGTCAGCAGCAAGCGCTCGTCGAACATCGACAAGGTGTCCGACAAAGCCAGGCTCGACAGCTTAATGCGGGCCTGCAGTGCCGGGTCGTCCAGATCGTTCGAGCTGGTGCCCAGCGGCGGTGCTACGCCATACAGCGGCGTGTAGAGGTTGGTGGCAAAGGCGCTGGCTGCCGGCTGCGAGTAGAAGGCGTTCTTGCGTTTGTCAGAGAAGGTCGATGCCGCCAGCACCAGGCTGTGGCCGATGCTGCCCGTGGTCAGCTTGCCGCGCAGGCCCACCTCGCCGGTGTAGATGTCATCGGCGCGGGTATTGTCAAAGCGGGCCTGTGTGCCGCTGCCGGTGCTGCCGTTGTTCAAGGTCAGGTTGGCGAGCGAATTGCGCTCACGCCCAAAACGGGCGCCGCCTGCCACCCAGGCGGTCAGCCGGTCATTGATGTCGTACTCAGCGCGCACCGAGCCAAAGCTGTCGCGCTCGTTCGAGTAACTCCAGGGCTGGGCAAAGTTGCGGTGGTTATCGGGCGCGCTGGGCACCTGGGTCACCGCTGCATTCAAGGTCACGTTGGGGCGCGGCGCGGTCAGCTTGTGGCTTTGGTAGCCTACGTCGGCCGACAGGCGCAGGTCGCGTGAGCGCCAGTCCATCCCCAAGGACACCACACTCAGATCGACCCCTTCGCCATCGATGGCGGTATCGCCCTTGCGCTTGGCCACATTCAGGCGCAGGCCGGTGGCCTGGTCCGGGCCAAAGCGGCGGCTGATATCGGCAGCCGCATAGCCTTGCGCACCGCTGGATCCTCCCACGCTGACCCGCGTCAGCGGCTCGTTGGAGGCGCGCTTGGGCAGCAGGTTCAAGGCGCCGCCAATGCTGTCGCCAGCGGGCGAGGCACCATTCAAAAAGCCACTGGCGCCGCGCAGCAGCTCCACCCGCTCAAACAGCTCTGCCGACACATACTGGCGTGGCAGCAAGCCATACAAGCCGTTGTAGGCAATGCTGTCCGAGCCCAGCACAAAACCACGCACAAAATACGATTCCTGGAAGTTGCCAAAACCGCGCGACACCCGTACCGAGGCATCGTTTTGCAGCACATCGCCTACGCTGCGCGCCTGCTGGTCGCGGATCAGGTCCTGGGTATAGGCCGTCGTCGAGAACGGCGTGTTCATGATGTCTTCGGTACCCAGAATGCCCACACGCCCGCCGCGCGCCACCTGGCCACCGGCAAAGGGCTTGGACAAGCCTTGCGCCGAGGCATCGGCACTGGCGCTGACCGTGACGGTCGGCAACAGGCTGTCTTCGCTGAGTGGCTGCGCCGCTGTGGCAGAAGCCCCATCAGCAGCCCCTTCCTGGGCTTGGGCCAAAGCAGGTACGCCAGCAAAGGACAAAAGCAGAGCGACCGCGCCAGCCACGGGATGGAGCGTAAAACGAGTAGAGAACAACATACAGAACCAGCCAAGAAGCAAATGAGACTGATTATCAATCATGCTTTTGACGGACCTGGCAAACTGGCGCAAATCAGGGGCTTTGCCATAGGCAAGTGTTGCCTGTAGGTGACATTTCCATACACTGGCCTGCCCCGCCCCAAAAGCAAAGGCCGGATGTGGTGCATGCACCATCCGGCCTCGGTTCTGTTCGCAAGTGCCCGGCAATCACACCGGGCAGCCGCTATCAGGCGAAATTGCTTTCCGCAAACTTCCAGTTCACCAGCTTGTCGAAGAAGGTCTCGACAAACTTGGGACGGGCATTGCGGTAGTCGATGTAGTAGGCGTGTTCCCAGACGTCGACGGTCAGCAGTGCCTTGTCATCGGTGGTCAGCGGGGTGCCAGCGGCGCCGGTGTTGACGATATCGACCGAGCCATCGGGCTTCTTGACCAGCCAGGTCCAGCCCGAACCGAAGTTGCCCACGGCCGATGCCTGGAAGGCCTTCTTGAACTCGGCGTAGCTGCCCCACTTCTTGTTGATGGCATCGGCCAACGCGCCGCTGGGTTCAGCGCCACCGTTGGGAGCCATGCAGTTCCAGAAGAAGGTGTGGTTCCAGATTTGAGCGGCCTGGTTGTAGATACCACCGCTGGCCTTCTTGATCACGGCTTCCAGCTCCAGGTTCTCGAACTCGGTGCCCTTTTGCAGCTCGTTGAGCTTGTCCACATAGGCCTTGTGGTGCTTGCCGTGGTGGTATTCCAGCGTTTCCTGGCTGTAGGCCGGGGCCAGAGCATCAATCGCATAGGGCAGGGGTGGCAGAGTGCGTTCCATCGTGGTTTCCTCGTGGTTGGTATAGGTTGCAAAGCCGGGACCAGACAGTGTTGGCAAGCAACACGCCCGGCAGGAGCTGCAGTGTTCGATTGTAAAAAGGAAAATCGACCCGTTGATGAATACGGGTTCAGCCAAATTACTATGACGACGATAGCATGCGAGCCAGGCAGCACGGCGTCAGAAAGCGCCGCCAATTGCTCTGACGCTGGCCTGCAGGGGTAGCGGCACACACGACCGTTCGCGCAGGCTTGCACCCTGCTCCTGCACGGCCTGTCGCACTGTTGCCCAGCGCTATACCAGCAGGCGCTGGGTGACCACCACATCCACACTGCCATCCACCAGCTCGGCATGCAGGGGCTTGCCCGGTGTCGCCTGGGTTACGGTGCTCACCACCTGGCCCTGCATATCGGTGAGCAAGGCGTAGCCGCGTGACAGGACCTGGCGCGGATTGAGCAGCTCCAGCCGCGCATGCAACTGCGCCAGGCGCTGCTCGCTGCGCTCCAGATGGCGGGCCGTGCCCACCGGAAAAACACTGGCCAGGTGCTGCACACGCTTGTCTTGGCTGTGCAGCCGGCTTTGGGCAGCCGCTTGCAGGCGCCGGCCCAAGCGGTCCAGCAGTTGCTGCTGGCCGTGCACCAGGGACGAGGGCCTGCCGATCTGGCGCGCGGCCATGTCCAGCCGCTGCTGCTGGCGGTCCAGATGGCGCTCAACGCCATCGACGAGGCGCTGCTCTGCGAGCTGCAGCGCCCCCAGCCAGACATCGCGCGGCTGGCAGACCAGCTCGGCTGCCGCCGTGGGCGTGGGCGCGCGCAGGTCGGCACAGAAATCAGCGATCGTGAAGTCGGTCTCATGCCCCACGCCGCTGACCAGCGGCACCGGGCTTTGCACCACGGTGCGGGCCAGCTGTTCGTCATTGAAGGCCCAGAGGTCTTCCAGCGAGCCGCCGCCACGCACCAGCAAGATGGTGTCGATCGCCACCGCAGGTGCATCGATGCCAAGGCCTGCGTCGTACGCGATCTGGGCCTCTGCCATGCGGTAGAGCTTTTGCAGCGCCGCCACCATCGACGGCGCAGCTTGCGCGCCCTGTACCAGCGCGGGCACCAGCAGCACCGGCAAATGGGGCACCCGGCGGCGCAGCGCCGTGACCACATCGTGCAGGGCCGCGGCGCCCAGTGAGGTGACGATGCCAATGCCGCGTGGCATCAAGGGCAAACTGCGCTTGCGCTGCGTGTCAAACAGGCCTTCGGATTCCAGCTGCGCCTTGAGGCGCAAGAACTGCTCAAACAAGGCCCCCTGCCCCGCACGGCGCATGCCTTCAACGATCAGCTGCAGATCGCCGCGCTGCTCATAGACCCCCAGCTTGCCGACCACCTCGACCAGCTCGCCGTCGCGGGGGTTGAAGTCGAGCGCCTGCGCGGCGCGGCGAAACATCGCGCAGCGCACCTGGCCGTTGGCATCCTTGAGGTTGAAGTAGCAGTGGCCGCTGGCGGCGCGCGAGAAACCGCTGAGCTCGCCGCGCACCTCTACCGGGTTAAAGCGGGCAGCCAGCGCATCGGCCACCGCCCGGCACAGCGTCCCCACCTCCCAAATGCGAGGGCCGGGCTGGGGGCTAGCAGCGGCGGAGGCGGGCAAAGAGTGGGTATCCATAAAAATGGCCTGCGGGGGCAGACTCTGCATTACAGGTAAAAAGTGGCCTGCCTCGGACGTGGTGCCAGGCAAGCAGCCGGGCAGGCCAACAAGGCCGAACCGGGGACCAATAAGGGGCTCGCAAGCTGCACCCAAATAGCTGCCAAGTAGCTGCCAGCGCAACAACCAGCGCTTGGCATTTTTCTTCGTCACAGCAACGACATACGCCGCGAAAGCGCGTGCAAAACACACAGTTTCTCACAGGCCGCTACGCCATTAGTCCACAAGAAGGCCGCTCTGTGACAGCGTCATGCATACGTCATACTCTGTAGCACAAAATATTGAACCCACGTACAAGCTTTTGATTTTTAAATATTTTTATCAGCTTATTTTTTAAGCAATCTAAGAAAAACCCCGTAAATTGGGGAATTTTTCCAACTGATGACACATTACCCACAAAGTTATCCACATTTTCTGTGGATGACTGGGTCTTTCCGGCATCCCGGGACTGTGGGTTGGACGCAGCGCTCAGCCGGATTTTAGGCTGTCCGGCGGTGGCCTTGGGCCATAATGGCCGCTGAAAAAAGAAAGAGCGGAGAGAGAATTTTGTTTTCCATCATTCAAGCCGCAGGCTGGCCGATCTGGCCTCTGATCGCCTGCTCCATCCTGGCCCTGGCCCTGATCGTTGAGCGCTTTTTGGCGCTGAAAACCGCCAAGGTTGCGCCTGCCAACCTGCTCCAGGAAGCCATTTCCGTGTCCGCCAATGGCGTGCCCAGCGCCGAAGTGGTCAACCAGCTCGGCCAGAACTCGTCCTTGGGCGAAGTGCTGGCCAGCGGCCTGCGCACCATCACGCTGGAGCCCCGCATCTCTGAAGCCGATCTGCGCGCGTCACTGGAGAGCACCGGCCGCCGCGAGGCCCAAAAACTGGAAAAGTACCTCACCGCGCTGGCCACCATCGCTTCGGCTGCGCCTTTGCTGGGCCTGCTGGGCACGGTGATCGGCATGATCGAGATTTTTGGCTCACAAAGCAGCGGCGGCAGCAACCCGACCATGCTCGCCCACGGCATCTCGATTGCGCTGTACAACACGGCCTTTGGCCTGATGGTCGCTATCCCAGCGCTGATCTTCTGGCGCTATTTCCGCAGCCAGGTTGATGGCTACCTGCTCACGCTGGAGCTGTCGGCCGAGCAGTTCCTGCGCCACCTGAACAAGCTGCGCCGCAGCTGATCGCCGGGCAGGAGCCAGCATGAACTTTCGCCCCCGCACCACGACAGAGCCCGAGATCAACCTGATCCCGTTCATCGATGTGCTGCTGGTCGTCCTCATCTTCCTGATGCTCTCGACCACCTACAGCAAATTCACCGAACTGCAGCTGACTTTGCCCACGGCCAATGCAGAACAACTGCGGGACCGGCCCAAGGAGATCATCGTCTCTGTTGCTTCCGACGGCCGCTACGCTGTGGGCAAGGTCGCGCTGGAAGGCAAGACCGTTGCCGACATGGCCGAAGCCCTGCGCAATGCCGCCACCGCCGGCAAGGATAGCGTCATCATCATCAGCGCCGATGCGCTGGCGCCCCACCAATCAGTCGTCTCGGTGATGGAAGCAGCACGCCGTGTTGGCCTGCAGCAGATCACCTTCGCCACCCAGACCGCTGCGCCGTAAACTCAGGCGCCCGCCTGGCCAGTGCTAGCATGCAGCCTGCATGACCGCATCCCCTTCCCCATCGCACCCGCCGCCAGCTGCCACGCGCCCCTGGTCGGCGCGCATCACCGATGCCTGGCAGCGCAAAGGGCCGCTCGCTATCGCGCTGCTGCCGCTGTCCTGGTGCTATGCCGCGCTGGGCGCTATGCGCCGCAGCCTCTACCGCGTGGGTCTGTGCAAGTCGTACCGGGCACCGGTGCCGGTAGTGGTGGTGGGCAATGTGATCGCAGGCGGCGCGGGCAAGACCCCTGTCACCCTGCACCTGGTGCAAGCGCTGCAAGCCCAAGGCTGGCGGCCCGCCATCATCTCGCGCGGCTATGGGCGCGAGAACAGCAAAGAACCCCAAGCCCTTGCCGCCACGCCCCATAGCGACCCGCGCCTGGTGGGTGATGAACCGCTGTTGATGGCCCAACGCAGTGGCGTGCCCGTGTATGTGGCCGCCCGGCGCGCCACCGCCGCCCAGGCGGTCCTGCAGGCCCATCCTGAGGTGGATGTGCTGGTCTGCGACGATGGCCTGCAGCACCTGGCCCTGGCCCGCGATGTGGAGATTGCGGTCTTCAACGCCCAAGGCATTGGCAATGGCTGGCAATTGCCGGCCGGCCCGCTTCGCGAGCCCTGGCCTAAACGGCTGGACATGGTGCTGTATGCCGGCCAGCCACCCAAGTACCTGGCCGCCACGGGAGCGACAGCCTGGCCGCTGCAGCGCAGCCTGGCCCCCTACGCGGTTGGGCAGGATGGCCGCCGCCATCCGCTGGCCGATTTGCGCGATCGGCCCGTGCATGCGCTGGCAGCCATTGCCTATCCGCAGGAATTTTTTGCGATGCTGCAAGCCCAAGGCCTGCAGCTGCTACGCAGCGACGCGCTGCCCGACCATGCGCCGCTGGACGATCCGCAGTGGCTGGCCAGCTTGGGGATTGCAGCGGCGAGCGGACCTACAATAGCCGCTTCAGATACCCCCGTGTTGCTGTGCACCGAAAAAGACGCGCACAAGCTCTGGCGCATTGCCCCCCAGGCCTTGGCCGTCCCGCTGGAGGTGGCGATTGACCCGGCTTTTGGCGCGCATGCCCATACGCTGCTGCGCCAGCGCCAAGCCACCCTCCCCTTTATCAAGAAAGACTGATTGCCGCTATGGACCCGAAACTGCTCGAACTGCTGGTGTGCCCCGTCACCAAAGGCCCCCTGCGCTATGACCGTGAACGCCAAGAGCTGGTTTCGCGCAGTGCACGCCTGGCCTACCCGGTGCGCGATGGCATGCCGATCATGCTTGAAGGTGAAGCCCGTCCGCTCAGCGACGAGGAAATAGAGGCTTTGTCTGCTGCAGATTAAGAATGCAGGCTGACGCCGGCGACGCTGGCACCAAAAAGGTGCCTCGCACAGGCAAACCCCAATAGCGGTATTGTTAAAAACAGACACAATTTGCTGAAATTTTAGGCATCCGTCCATCCAGACATGTTCTTGAAACATGTTTCAGGGCCAGCCTGTTGGATTACATCCATCCCTTTCCGCAAACTGCCATGCATACCCTCATCCTCAAAAAGACCGACAAAGGCATGGAGGCGCTGCGCGCCCGAGACCCGGCCTTGCCCCACCGCATGCGCCCCGCCTTCATCATGTTTGATGGGCAAAAAAGCATCGAGCAGGTCATGGCCCTGGCACCTTCGGCTGGCGGGCAGCTGCAGGTACTGGAAGACATCAAGCAACTGCTGCAGCAAGGCCTGCTGGAGTTGCTGCGCAGCGGCGATGCCAGCCAGGCACCCCCCAGTGCCAGCGACCTCATGGACAGCCTGGCAGTGCCTGCACCCACGGCACAGCCGGCCGCTGCGCCTGCTGCGCCGCTCACCACATCGGCAGCCATCAGCGATCCCGGCGAGCGTTATATCAAGGCCTACGCCGCAGCCAGCCAGCTCGTCAGCGGGCTGGGGCTCAAGGGCTTCCGTCTGCAACTGCAGCTTGAAAGAGCCCAGGGCTATGACGGTTTGGTGGCCATCCTGCCTAAACTGCGCGAGGTGATTGACGCCAAAAAGCTGCGCCCTATCGAGGCCATTTTGCTGGGCTCGAACGAGTCCAACACACCGGTCAAACCAGCCCCTTGAGCCCAGACGCCTGGCAGCGCCAACCCGCCAGCGCCCCACGCGCCGGCTTGCGTTGGGCTTGGGCCGCCTGCCACACCGCCTGAGCTGGCTACAATTCCTGCCAGGCCCACTCTCACCTATGACTGCACCATGGCATCCGCTCCCGCGCCGTTCACCGTTTTGATTCCTTCGCGCATGGCCTCCTCGCGCCTGCCCAACAAGCCGCTGGTCGATATTGCCGGCCTGCCCATGGTGGTGCGGGTGGCCAAGCGCGCGCAGGAAAGCGCAGCCCAACGCGTGGTCGTCGCCGCCGACGATGCGCGTATTGTGGATGCCTGCAAAAAGCACGGCGTGCAAGCCGTGATGACCTCAGCCGAGCACCCCAGCGGCAGTGACCGCCTGGCCGAAGCCTGCAGCTTGCTGCAGCTGGGCGGCGATGACATCGTCGTCAATGTGCAAGGCGACGAGCCTTTGATCGCACCGGCGCTGATCGATGCCGTCGCCGCGCTGCTCAGCGAGCGCCCCGAGGCCAGCATGGGCACCGTCGCCCACCCGATCGCCGATCTGGAATCGCTGCTCAGCCCCAATGTCGTCAAGGTAGTGCTCGACGCCCAGGGCCTGGCCAGCTATTTCAGCCGCGCGCCCATCCCCTGGGGGCGCGACTTTGTCAATGTGGCCTGGTGGAAGAACCCCGGCACCACCGGCACGCCCGGGTTTGCGCCGCTGCACCATATGGGCATCTACAGCTACCGCGCCCAGTTCTTGCACACCTTTCCCACGCTCAGCCAGGCGCCCACTGAACAGATCGAGATGCTCGAACAGCTGCGCGCGCTGTGGCATGGCCACCGTATTGCCGTGCATGTGACGCGTCAGATACCAGGCTCGGGGGTAGATACCCCCGAAGACCTGGTGCGTGTGCGACAACTGCTTGGCGCAGTGATGTAGGGCACTGCATGCACAGGCCACCCTGCCCGCTTCCTGCCCTGCAAGCGCTCCGTAAGCAAAAAGGCGCAGCATGCCACTTTGCGCCACCGAGACAGCGCATTGGCGCGCAGTTGGCTGACCCTCCCCTGCGGCGTGATATGCTCAAGCCCAGTTTCTGTGTGTAAAAGCGGGCTTTGATGCCCGCTTTTGCCGTGCAAGTTTTCTAATCTCCAAGGACCGTCATGAAATTAATTCTTTTGGGAGCACCCGGCGCCGGCAAAGGCACACAAGCTGCCTTCATCTGCGAAAAATACGGTATTCCCCAGATTTCCACCGGTGACATGCTGCGCGCTGCCGTCAAGGCTGGCACGCCGCTGGGCTTGCAGGCCAAGGCCGTGATGGATGCCGGTCAGCTGGTCAGCGACGATCTGATCATCAACTTGGTCAAGGAACGCATTGCACAGCCCGACTGCGCCAAAGGCTTCCTGTTTGACGGCTTTCCCCGCACCATTCCCCAGGCCGATGCCATGAAGGCCGCCGGCGTCAAGCTCGACTATGTGCTGGAAATCGATGTGCCGTTTGATGCCATCATTGAGCGCATGAGCGGCCGCCGCAGCCACCCCGCATCGGGCCGCACCTACCACGTCAAGTTCAACCCGCCCAAGATCGAAGGCGTGGACGACGTGACCGGCGAAGCCCTGGTGCAGCGCGAAGACGACAAGGAAGAGACCGTCAAGAAGCGTCTGGATGTCTACAGCAACCAGACCCGTCCTTTGGTGGATTACTACAGCAGCTGGGCCGCCCAAGACCCTGCCGCCGCCCCCAAGTACCGTGCCATCAGCGGCATGGGCACGGTGGACGAGATCACGCAGCGCGCCATTGCCGCCTTGCAGGCCTGATAGCGCAACGCCCATCCGCACAGCCACTGTCTTGTCGACAGTGGCTTTTTTCATGGCGAAGGCGCCGTGCCAAGCTTGGGCTGCAGCAGCCAACGCTGCTGTCGCGGCACTGCCTGCCGGGCATCAAGCTTGTGCTTGCGCCTGCACCAAAGCCAGCTGCAGGCTCACCCGGCATTTACAAGGCGTCAAAGCCACGGCCAGGTCGGCGGCCAGGTCGGCAGGCCCGGGCAGCACCGCATCACTGATGACGCCCTCACTGCAGCGGCTGCTGCGCCATACCGCCACCCCTTGCCGGCGTGCCCGCTCTGCAGCGCTCAACAGCACTTCATGCACCGTGCCATTGCCCGTGGTCGCCAGCACCAGGCCTTCAACGCCCTGGGTGAGCAAGGCATCCACCAGCCCCGCCCTCAGCCCGGCATGGCTGCTGACGATCTCCACCCAGGGCCAGGCTTTTTGCGCGGGTTGCGGCAACGCAGCCAACCACTGGCTTCCGGTGTAGCCATCCGCTGCGCCTTGCGTATCGGCGGCATAGCCCTGGCGCAGCCGCAGGCGCCCGCCATCCACCCAGCCCAGCGGCCCCTGCTCGCCCGATGCAAATGCCATCAAGCGGTGCGGATGGACCTTTTGCAGCCAGCGCGCACTGTGCAGCTCGCCGCCTCCGGTCACCGCGACCACTTCGCGCAGCAAGGGCTGGCCGTCGGCATCGCAAGCCGCAGCGGCTGCCACCGCGTCCTTGAGGTTCTGCGGGCCATCGGGCATCAGGGCATTGGCCGGGCGCATCGCACAGGTCAGTACCACGGGCTTGGGCAGGCGGCCCAAGCAGCAATGCAAAAACCAGGCCGTGTCTTCCAGCGTATCGGTTCCGTGGGTGATAACAACACCGCGCACCCTCTCATCGCGCATGGCCGCATCACAGGCCTCAAGCAGCGCATGCCAGACACCGTCATGCATGTCCTTGCTATCAATTTGCGCTATCTGCACCGCATCCAGTGGGCCTGCTGCGGCCTTCTCCAGGCCGCTTACCCCCGCCAACAGGGCCGCTACCGAGAGCGCTGCCGCACGGTACTGGCCGGGTTTCTCGGCATCATCGGCCATGCCGGCAATGGTGCCACCGGTGCCGATGATCAAAATTTTTGGCTGCAAGGCTTGCCTCCTGCAAAAAACTGGTTAAAAATACAGGTACTGGATTGATGTACAGGTGTTGGAATGCACAGTAGCTTTGTTTGTGCCACACACCCCAGATCACACGGAGATCTTATGCGAGACCATCCCAAACTGACCGCGCGCCAACAAGAAATTCTGGACCTGATCCAGACCGCCATCTCGCGCACCGGCGCGCCACCCACCCGGGCCGAAATCGCCAGCAAGCTGGGTTTCAAATCTGCCAACTCGGCAGAAGACCACCTCAAGGCACTGGCCCGCAAGGGCGTAATCGAGCTGGTCAGTGGCACCTCGCGTGGGATCCGCCTGCAAAGCGATGCGGTGCGTTCCATCAATGCAGCGCGCGGCACGCGTTTTTCGTCCCCGCTGGCGGGGGTGTCCAACGCCACGGCCGGCCTGGGCCGGGTGGTACAAGAGCTGGCCCAGCTGGCCTTGCCGCTGATTGGCCGAGTCGCTGCGGGCTCCCCCATCCTCGCGCAAGAGCATGTGGACCAAACCTATACCGTCGAAGGTGGCCTGTTCCAGCAGCAGCCCGATTACCTGCTCAAGGTGCGCGGCATGTCCATGCGCGACATCGGCATCATCGATGGCGACCTGTTGGCGGTCAAAGCCACCCGTGAGGCGCGCAACGGCCAGATCATCGTGGCCCGCCTGGGCGATGATGTCACCGTCAAACGCCTGCAGCGCACCAAAGATGGCATTGAGCTGCTGGCCGAAAACCCGGATTACCTGCCGATCATCGTGCAGCCCGGCGAACCCTTCGAGATCGAAGGCATCGCCGTCGGCCTGATTCGGAACACGATGCTGAACTAGGCCCAGCGCCTTACCCCTCTCTGCGCAACCCCAGGTAGCGGGCGTTGTGGGCAGCTCGCCCACAGCCCTGAGGGACGCGCTCGCCTTGCGCAATCCTGCTGTTACCCGTATACCAAGGAGTCTCCTATGCTCGTAGCAGATGCATTGCGCGCGCTTGCGCCCTTTTCCCTCGTCGCTGGCCTGCCCTGGTTCCAGTCCATCATGCATGCCGCCGTGCGTGGCAGCCGTCGGCGCCGGCCGGGCCCAGCCGCCGCCAATGACGGCCAGCTTGCCGCCCGGGTGCACTGCTTTGCGACAGCGTCCTCTGCCGCCGCACAGCGCGGTGCTGCGCAGCAACTGAGCCTGCTGGACAGCCCTGCGGACAACCCGGCCGCATCTGCACCCAGCGATAGCACTGACGAGCCTCCGGTGCAGCGGCCCATCGACCGCATCCGCCTGCCCCGTAAACCTGCCGCGCGCCGTCGCCTCTCTGTAGCGGCCCAGTCCCAGGGCCGACCCTTCCTGTCGGTACAGCGCTGCAGCGCCCAGGCCGCCAATGATGCCGCTGTCAAAATGTACTGGGCCCAACCGGCCAGCCTGCACCGCCAAAAGGGCATGCGCTGGGCCATGTCGGGCAGCATGGCCGACATCTGTGCCGAGCTGGAGCGCTTGGAGCGGCTGGAGCACCTGCACGCGGTCTGAGCTGGCGCCAGCGCTTGCTGTCAGCGCGCGGCGCTCAAAGCCTCCTGCGCCTGCAGCTTGAACGGCGCCAACTGCTCGCGCAGGGCATCTCGTGCGCTGCCCACCGCAGATGCCACCGCTTCCGGGCCAAACACCAGGCCTTGCAGCAATACAAAATGCACATTGCGGATGCCGATGGAGGCCAGCGCATAGCGCAGATAAGGCGTCAAAAAGTCCTCCTGCCGCGCCCGGGGGCCCGTATGAAAACCGCCCGAACTCACCAACACCAGGGTCGGCCGGTCCTTGATCAAGCCAATCTTGCCTTCGGGTGTGGATGCAAAGCTGCGGTGGATGCGGATCACCTGGTCCAGCCAGAGCTTGAGCGTGGCCGGAATGGCAAAGTTGTGCATGGGGGTCACGATCAGCAGCAGCTCGCTGGCTTCCAGCTCCTGGATCAGCGTTTCTGACCAGGCCAGTGCCGGTGCATCGGCGCTCGCGTTTGAGGTGATCGCCAGCGCATAGTCACGGCTGATAGGCGGTATGGGTGCGGTAACCAGGTCGCGCTCCAGCAGCGGCTGCTTGGCAAGGCCCAGCTCCGCCAGCACCTCGGTGGCCAGTTGGTAGCCGTGGCTGGCTTGCCCGTGGGGGCCACTGTTCAAAAGCAAAGTACGGGTCATCGATAGTCCAATCGTTTGAAAAATTGAGGCCAAGGTGGACCGAGTCCGCAATGTTCTGCGGCATCAAACCGCCCTGGATTTGCAGACCCAGGCAGCCAACGTGGTTCGCCCCAGGCGTGCTGGCCCCACCGGGACCAGGCAGTCATCGTCCAGCAGCGCACCCCTGTAGGGGACATGGGCATCGCCCCGCACCGTACGCGGATCGCCTTGCAAGCGCAGGTACTGCTGCATCCAATCGCTCATTGCCATCTTCTGGGCGCCGGCTACGTTCATACAGCCCTCCAAAGGCCGCGCCAGCGCGGCATCGGCTATTAGCATCGCCAAATCCTCTGCCGCCATCGCCTGCACCTGGGCCACGGGTATCGCCAGCACGGCAGCGGCTGCGCCGTTGTGTGCCAGCTGCGCCAGGCTTTCGTACAGGGGTGCCGCACGCAGCAAGGTGTAAGGCGTACTAGCCGCTTGGATCAGCTGCTCTCGTAGCGCCATGGCCTGGTAATAGCCGCTGCCCTGCAAGCGCTGCGCGCCCAAGGCCGACAGCGCAATATGGTGTGCCACAGCTGCAGCGGCTATGTCGGCGTTCAGCTGACAGCATGCGCTTGCCCAGGTATCCAGTGCATCACCCGTATCCATTACAGGTGGCTCGCGCACATCGATCAGCACTTCGACGCCATGCAGTGCAGCCGGCAGCCTGGTGTCCGCATCCGCGACCACCGGGTAACCCAGCTGCCGCAGGTTGCTGACCACTTTGGCGCCCAGCACACTACAGCCGCCCAGGACAAGGACTTTCATATGCCGCCTTGCGCTACGCCGCAATGGCCTTCGTTACACGGGCATCTTGCGAAAGGCAATCGCAAAGCGGTTCCAGCTGTTGATCGAGGTAATCACCGCCGTCAGCTCCATCAGCTCGGCATCCGTGAAGTGGGGGCGCACGGCCTCCCAGACGGCATCGGGTACATGGTTCTGCGAGACGAGCGTGAGCGACTCGGTCCACTCCAGCGCAGCGCGTTCGCGGTCGCTGAAGAACGGTGTCTCGCGCCAGGCGGCCACGGTAGCCAGGCGGCGGCTGGATTCGCCGGCCTTGGTCGCGTCGCTCACGTGCATGTCCAGGCAAAAGGCGCAGCCATTGATCTGCGAGGCGCGCAGGCGCACCAGCTCCTTGAGCAAAATATCTAGGCTGCCCTTGGCAATCTGGTTTTCCACGCCCATCAAGGCTTTCATGATGGCGGGGTCAGCGGTGTAGAAGTCGAGTCGGGTTTGCATATCAATCTCCATCCAAGGATGCGTCGGTGAATTCCGTTGCTGGTAGCCAGTATGCGTTTGTCTTGGCCAAGCCAAAAGAGCCAAGAAATGCAAAAATGACTATGCCAAGATAGGGATGCCATGATTTCCGACCTCGCCCACACCGACCCCGTACACGCGCTGCAGCTGCAGGTAGACCGCAGCCTGCAGCAGCCCATGTACCTGCAAATCTGCCAGCGCTTCAAAACCGCCATTGCGCAAGGCCATCTGCGCGCGGGCGACCGGGTGCCCGCCTCCCGCGCATTGGCCACTGCGCTGAACCTGTCCCGGGGCACGGTCGATCTGGCCTACCGCATCCTGGCCGATGAAGGCTATTTCCAGGTGCGCGGAGCAGCGGGCACGGTGGTATCACTGAGCCTGCCCCCAGCGGCGACGGCACCAGCGCCCCAAGCCATGGCCAGTCCACCCGCAGCCGATATCGTTGACCATGACGGCTTGCAGCCCCGGCCGCTGCAGCTGGGCTTGCCGGCACTCGATGCCTTTCCGCGCAAGGTCTGGAACCGGCTGGTGACCCACCGCCTGCGCAGCAGCGAACCCTACCGCCTGGCCTACCCCAACCCGCAGGGCGATGAGGAGCTGCGCCAGCGCATTGCTGCGTACCTAGCGGTCTCACGCGGCGTCACCTGCGTTCCCGAGCAAGTCTTTATCACCACGGGCCTGCGCAATACCCTGGAGCTGAGCCTGCGCAGCCTCGCCAGCCCCGGCGATGCGTTCTGGTTCGAGGACCCGGGCTATATCCTGGCACGCCCCTTTTTGCAAAATGCCGCCGTGCAGATTGTGCCGGTGCCGGTTGATGCGCAAGGCCTGCAGGTCGATACGGGTCGCCAGCTCAGTCCGTATGCCAAATTTGCCATGGTGACTCCTTCGCACCAGAGCCCGCTGGGCGTCACCCTGTCACTTGACCGGCGCATGGCGCTGCTCGACTGGGCCAGCGATGCCGGCAGCTGGATCATCGAAGACGACTACGACAGCGAGTTCCGCTACCAAGGCCGGCCGCTGCCCGCCCTCAAAAGCCTGGACAGCCGAGACCGGGTGATCTATGCAGGCACCTTCAGCAAGGTGCTGTTTCCCGGCCTGCGCCTGGCCTACACCGTTGTGCCGCTGGAGGTCGTGCCGCGCTTTCAGGCCGTCAGTTCCAACCTCAATGCGGGCTGCCCTTACCTGCTGCAGGCCAGCGTGGCCGACTTTATGGCCCAAGGCCACTTTGCCCGGCACCTCAAAAAAATGCGGCTGCTCTACGCCGAGCGGCGCGCGGTGGCGCAACGCAGCTTTGAGCAGGTGCTGGGGGATCGCCTGCGCATTGACTTGCAGCCCGGCGGCCTGCATCTGCTCGGGCAAATCGGGGACGGTGACAACGACAGTCTGGTGGCCCAACGCGCCCGCGTGCAGGGCCTGGCCACGCACCCGCTGTCGCGCTGGTACATCGATGCCGCACCCCGCCAAGGCCTGCTGATGGGTTTTGCCAATATCACGAGCGAGGCGCAGGCGCTGCAGCTGGCCACCCAGATCCAGCAGGCCTTTGGCTAAGACGCTGGGCGGCGCCGCGTTCAGCCCTTGAACTCGGGCGTGCGCTTGTCCAGGAATGCACTCACCGCTTCGCGGTGGTCGGCCGTCTGGTGGGCCAGCGCCTGGTAGGCGGCCGACAGCTCCAGCAACGACGCCAAGCTCTGGTGCATGCCCTCACGCATCAGCTTCTTGGTCATGCGGGTGACCTGGGGCGGGTTGGCCGCAATCTCATTGGCCAGCGCGTTCGCGGCGCCCAGCAGTTCCTCAGGCGGCACCACTTGCGATACCAGACCCCACTGCAAAGCGGTGGCCGCATCGATCATGCGGCCGGTCAGCGACAGCTCGGCCGCGCGTGCCATACCAATCACCCGAGGCAGCAGCCAGGCACCGCCGTCGCCAGGGATGATGCCCATCTTCACAAAGCTTTCGGCAAACCGGGCCTTGTCCGAGGCCACGCGCAAGTCGCACATGCAAGCCAGGTCCAGGCCCGCGCCTACGGCCGCACCATTGATGGCGGCGATGGTGGGTACTTCCAGGTTGAACAGGGCCAGCGGCAGGCGCTGAATACCCCTGCGGTAGTCGTCGCGGATACGCATGCCATCGGCCTCGCCAAAGGACTGCTGCTGCATGGTCTTGATATCACCTCCCGACGAGAACGCGGGGCCTTCGCCCGTCAGGATGACCGCACGCACGCTGCTGTCAGCCGCAATGGTCTCGCAAGCGGCCAGAATCTCGGCCACCGCCGTGTTGCCGGTCAGCGGATTGCGGCGCTCGGGCTGGCTCATCGTCAAGGTGACAACATAGCCTTGCTGTTCGTACTTCAAAAATGCAGTCATGGATGGGGCTCCTGGTTCTGGATAGGTCTGGGGGTGCACGATATGGCTGCCAAGCATACGGGTAAAGGCCACATCTGCTTGCATATCAGCTGAGAGCAATTTGGTATTGGACGCTGCCTAAAAACGGCCCTAGCCTGCATGGATGCTGGGGCAGGCAGCGCCCCACATGCCCATAACGATATGCTGCCTAGGAGACACTTCATGGACCCATCCAGACGCCAGTTCAGCCACCGACTTGTGCAACTGGGCGCCGCCGCCAGCCTGGCCAGCCCCTGGCTTGCGCGTGCTGCCGATGCGCCCCTGCGTTGGGTGGTGCCCTACCCCGCAGGGGGCGCTGCCGATCAGATCACCCGCATCGTGGCCCATGATGTGGCGCAGGCCGGCGGCCAGCCCATCATCATTGAGAACAAGGCCGGCGCAGCAGGCATGATTGCTGCCGAAACCGTACTGCGCGCGCCAGCCGATGGACTGGCGTTTTTTGTCGGCTCCAATGCGCCCCTGGTCATCAACAGCGCCATCTACGCCAAGATGAACTACGACCCCGCCAAAGACTTTGTGCCCGTGGCAGGCCTGGGCAAAGCACCCTTGCTGCTGGTCACCCGCAAGGACCTGGGCGCCAGTGATCTGCGCGCGCTGATTGCGCTGGCCCAGCAAGCCCAGCGCCAGGGCAAGAGCTTAAGCATGGGCTCGGCCAGCAGCGGCAACATCACCCACCTGGCGGGCGAATATGCCAGCGAGCGCATGGGCTTCCAAGTCACCCATGTGCCGTTCTCCGGCAGTGCGCCAGCCATCACCAGCATGATGGGCGGCAATGTGGACATCATGTTTGATGCCCTGCCTTCGTGCATGCAGCAAGCCATTGGCGGGCGCATTGTGCCGCTGGCCATTTTGGACAAGCAGCGCTTTGCACCGCTGGCCCAGGTACCTACCCTGGCCGAGCTGGGCTTTGGCAATACCGAGGCCAGCGCCTGGTTTGGCCTGGTGGCCCGCAGCGGCACGCCAGCCGAGGCGATTGCGCGCATGAACCAGGCCGTCAACCAGTCGCTGGCCAAGCCCGATGTGCAAGAGCGCTTGCGTCGCATAGGTGCGCAACCCATCGCGGCAAGCACCGCAGAATGGGGACAGTTCGTCGCATCCGAGCGCGAACGCTGGATACCGGTAGCCCAGAAGCTGGGGATCCGCGCTGAATAGCCGCAGCCCTTGCCCGACTCCGCCGCTTTATTTTTAAACTGATTGCTATGACCGCCCTCACCCTGAGCATGCACGGCGCCACCGCCGTGTTGACCATGAACCGCCCCCAGGCCCGCAACGCGCTCGATGAGCAGATGCGCGAGGATTTCACACGCCTGATTCCCCAGGTGCGCGATGACCGCGCCATCAAAGCCGTGGTGCTGACCGGCGCCGGCGGCCACTTCTGCGCCGGGGGCGATATCAAAAGCATGCAGGCCACTGTTGCCGGCAAGCAAGATGTGTTTGACAGCCGCAACCGCATGCTGGGCCTGCACCGCTGGTTTGATGAGCTGCTGGACATGGAAAAGCCCGTCATCAGCGCCGTGCAAGGCAGCGCCTTTGGTGCCGGCCTGTCGCTGGCCTTGGCCGGCGATTTTGTGCTGGCCGCGCCGTCGGCCAAGTTCTGCTGCGTGTTCGCCAAAATCGGCTTTGTGCCCGATCTGGCGGGCATGTATTTGCTGCCGCGCCTGGTCGGCCTGCAGACGGCCAAGGAACTGGCCTTTACCGCCCGCGTGGTAGCCGCCGCCGAGGCCCAGCAACTGGGCATGGTCTACAAGCTGACCAGCGAAGACGTGCTGGCCGAGGCGCTGGCCTTTGCCGAACGCTTTGCCAGCGCCCCGACCGAAGCCATTGGCTACACCAAGCGGGTGATGAACCGCGCCTTTGAGACCCAGCGCGCCGAGGTCTACCAGCAAGAAGCACTGGCCCAGACCCTGTGCCGCGAAAGCGCCTTCCACCAAGAGGCGATTGCCCGCTTTGTGGGCAAGCAGCCACCGCTGTACCAGTGGCAGGACTGAGCACAGTCTGATACCGCACCAGCAAACAGCCAAGGCGTTGCTGGCGGGTGATTCGCCTCAGTACTTCACATTCACAATCGTCGCCTGCAGCAGCGCCACCACCTTCGGTGGCACTGCCGCATCTGCGCCATAGGCCAGCACCTCGCCGCTGCACACCGTCAGCAGCTTGCCCGCATTGACCACCTTGCCAATGGCCACAAAGCGCTCGCCAATGGCCGGGCGCATCAGGTTGATCTTGAACTCGGCCGTCACCACCTCATAGCCCTCGGCTGCCACCGTCAGCGCCGCATAGCCCGCAGCGCTGTCGACCACGCTGCTCACCGCACCGGCATGCAAAAAACCATGCTGTTGGGACAGCGACTTTTGAAAAGGCAGTGCAATCTGCACCTCGCCGGGTTGCACCGACACCAGGCTGGCACCCAGGGTCTGCATCAGCCCTTGGGCATGGAAGCTGGTGGAGATGCGTTCAAACAGATCGTTCATGGTGATGTGCCCCCTGGCCACGCGTTTGTAGTGATAGGTCAATCTAGCATGCAGCCGGTCCAAAACTGCGCGCGCAGGTCCTGCACATGACAGCGGCCTTAGCCGCTATGCTGGCGGCCATGGATAGCCCGCAACTGCTCATCGTCTTTCACAGCCACACGGATGGCAGCCGCCAGATGGCCGAGGCCGCGCGCGCTGGCGCCGCCAGCCAGGCGGGCGTGGACGTACGCCTGCTGCGCGCGCCCGATGCCGGGCCTGCCGACGTGCTGGGCGCCAGCGCCTACCTGTTTGTCTGCCCCGAAAACCTGGCAGCCATGAGCGGGCTGATGAAGGACTTTTTTGACCGCTGCTACTACCCGGCGCTCGACCGCATTCAGGGCCGCCCCTATGCCAGCCTGGTCTGCGCCGGCAGCGATGGCAGCAACGCCGCGCGCCAGATGGCCCGCATTGCGACGGGCTGGCGGCTCAAAGCCATTGCCGAGCCGCTCATTGTCTGCACCCACGCACAAACGCCTGAGGCCATTGCCGCGACCAAAAAGATTGGTGCTGAAGATCTGCAGCGCTGCCATGAGCTGGGCGAGGCCATGGCCGCTGGTTTGGCTATGGGTATTTTCTAAAGCAGACAAGCGTTACGCGCCAAGGCCGGGTTGCCGCTTACCATAGCGCACCCCCACACAACCATATGGCGCCGCCAATGCTCTACATCATTCTCAAAACCGTGCACCTGCTCGCCATCATCGTCTGGCTGGGCGGCATGGCCTTTGCGCATTTCTTTCTGCGCCCTGCGCTACAGCAGCTCGAACCACCGCAGCGCCTGGCGCTGATGCGCGATGTGCTGAAGCGCTTTTTTGCGGTAGTGCTCATCATCATCGCGGCCGTGCTGCTGTCGGGCATCGGCATGATGGGCCTGGTCCACCAGATGGCCGCGCAGGCGGGGGCCAAGTTCAGCATGCCCGTGTCCTGGATGGTGATGGCCGTGCTGGGCCTGGCGATGATGGCCGTGTTTGGCCATATCCGCTTTGCGCTGTTCAAGCGGCTGGACCGCGCCGTCAATGCCAAGGACTGGCCCGCAGGCGGCCAGGCCCTGGGCCAGATTCGCCAGCTGGTGGCGCTGAACCTGGCGCTGGGTACTGTGATCGTGCTTTTTCTGCACGTCCCGCTCTGAACGTTCCAGTCCACAGCGCCGCTACCGGCTCCTGCCCGGCAGCGGCGCGGGCCCGCATCAGAACTTCATATCCCCCCGCAGCCACAGGGTGCGGCCCGGCTCATGGATGCGCACACCGCCCGGGAATCCAAAGCCCGCATTGCCCGCCAGGTTCAGGTGTTCGGCATAGGTCTTGTTGAAGACGTTGTCGATGCCAGCAGTCAGCCGCAGCTGCTCGCTGATCTTGTAGCCGGCATTGAGCGACAGCACACCAAAGCCCGCGCTCGCGCCCAAATCCTGGCCCACGACATTGCCCTGGCCTATGGCGTAGCGGTGCTGGGCAGCAACCAAGCGCCACAGCGCGCCGGCGCTCCAGGGGCCTTGCCGGTAGTCCAGGCCCAGCTTGGCTTCGAGCGGCGGCACCTGCGGCAGTGGCTTGCCATCGCTGCGGTTGCGTGCCCAGCTGTAGGCCAAGGTGGCCTGTGCGGTCAAACCGGGCGTTAGGCGGTAACTGCCGCCAAGCTCGGCACCAGCAGTGCGCGCCTGCACATTGCGCACGTTGGAGACCATACCGGCGTAGTCAAACAGCAGGTAGTCCTGCACCTGGCCCACATAGGCCGAGGTCCACAACTGCCAGTCCGCCCCCTTCCAGCTCGCGCCCACATCGAGCTGGGTGGTTTTCTCGGGCTGCAGCTGGTTAAAGGCATCGCCCTGGTCTGCCGCGCTGTTGCTGGGCGATATCAGCTCCCAGTAATCCGGAAAGCGCTGCACATGGCCAAGGCCGGCATACACGGTGCTGCCATCGGCGCGGGCGCGCTCCCAGCGCAGAAAACCACTGGGCAAGGCACGGCGCTCGCGGTGGTTGCTGGCCGAGGCGGCCATGCTGCCATCCATGCCGGCCATGGCCTGCATGCCCCCCATCGAACCCATGTCGCCCATGCCATCCATGCCGCCCATGCCGCCTTTGCTGGGGTAACGCCAAGCCTGTGCCCGGTCCAGCCGCAGGCCGGCCACCAGTTTGTCCTCGCTACCCAAATGCTGCGTAGCCTGCGCAAACAAGCCCTGGTTGCTGAACTTGGCATCCCGCGCCCAGTCCTTGCTGCGGTAGGATTGCATGGGCGTGCCCGATCGGCTGTCGTGCGGGCTGTCCATCGCATCCACCCCCAGCACCCCTTCGGTATGCGGGCCCAACTGCCAGGTGGTCGCCACCCGCATGCCGGTGGTGGTGCGCCGCACATTGGCGGCCATGGGCATGGACATGCCCCCCTCCGGCACAAAGGGCCGCAGGCTGAAGTTGTCCATCACATGGTCGGCGCGGTTGTAGTACAGCTGCGCCTCCAGCTTGGTCCAGCGCTCGCTCAGGTTCTTTTTTTCCAGCCGCAGGCCATAGCTTTCGCGCTTGAACTGGGTGCCGTCCATGCCGCGCCCGCCGTAGCGCGCCTCGCCATCGCCCTGGCCGGCACTCAGCTCCAGCCAGGTGTTGGCATCGGGCGTCCAGCCAAAGGCCACATCGGTGTTCCATTTGTCCCAGTGCGAAGGCACGCGCTGGCCATCGCCGTCGCGGTAGTCCTTGCTTTGCGAGTGGTTGGCGGTCAGGCGCAGGTAGTACTGGGCGTTGCCGGCCAGCACGTCAATGTTCTGGTCACTGCGTGCTGCTGTGCCGCCTTGCAAACTGGCGGATAGGCGAACCTGGCCGCTGTCCAGCGCCGGCCGCTCGCGGTCAAAACGCACCACGCCAGCCGATGCACCCGGCCCCCAGATCACCGTCTGCGGGCCCTTGACCACCGTCAGCACGTCGTAGGTCTCCGGCGAGATGTAAGAGCTGGGCGAATCCATGCGCGCCGGGCATGCGCCCAGCAGCGTCTGCCCGTTGCTGAGGATCGGCAGGCGCGAACCAAACTGGCCCCGGAACACCGGGTCGCTGTTGGAGCCGCCACTGCGGATGGCCGAAAAGCCCGGAATGCTTTTGAGGTAGTCGGCCGCGTCACTCGCCGGCACCGGTTGGCGCGGCTGCTTGGGATCGGCCACCACCTGCAGCGGGGAGTGCTCGTGCACCGCTGTCACCACGGTCTCTTGCAGGCTGATCTCAGGCACGCTGGCCGCAGGTACTGATGATGCAGCAGGGCTTTGCGCCCATACGGAGCTGGTGGCCAATACCAGTGCGGATAGCGCCAGCTGCGGTCGCTGCAAGCAGGCGCTCGGCGGGGCAGGCAGGCGCAGGTTGGGCGCTGCCTCCAAAAAGTAGGAAGTCATCAATGTCTCTCGCAGCAAGCGCTGCAGCGTGCAGCGGCTTGCATAAATGTGGTGGGGGCGCACACAGCCATGCCCAAGCCCACCCGGCGCGTAGCACAGGCAGCCAAAGCAGGCATGACGAAAAAGCCCATGGGCCGCAGATGCTGCAAGCTGCCCTCTGCAGGCAAAGCGCAGAGGTGGCAGCAGCATCACTGCGGCATCAGCATTTAGACGAGGACGGGAGGTGGGCCGCGCGCGGGCAGCGGCGCGCCCGGCGCATGGGGGGTGTGCGCAGCCTGGGCCTGCCACTGCTGGCGAAAGACGGGCGCCGCAGGCCGGTGCACATCGGCTGCAAACGCCTGGGGCAGCGCCATGGCAATACACAACACGCAATCCGCGCCGTGTGCCGCATGGCCGGCATGGCTGTCACTGCCCTCGTGACCAAGATCGTCCGAAGCCAGATGGTCCGCATGCGCCAGCGCCAAATCCAGCGCCGGAGCATTGACGCTGCAGACATCAGCCGCCAGTGCGGCCGCCATCGGCTGGGCCAGCACCCGCACCTGCACGCCTGCCAGCGAGGCCACGAGCAGCGGCAACGCAAAAACCGCCGTGATCAGGGCGGAAAAGCGGGGGCGGCTGCGCAGGCGTTGGAGCATGGTGAGGCAGAAGTGTAGGTGAGTTCCTGCTGAGTAGCTGAAGAATCTATTAGATGATTAGCTCAATCAAAAATGGGCCGGATTGCGCAAAGCTGGCTTTCATCAGGCTGGCGCACTGCTCCAGGCTAGTGGCCCGGGCGGCTTCCACGCCCATGCCCGCCGCCAGCTTGACCCAGTCGAGCGACGGATTGCCCAGGTCCAGCATCTGCATGGCGGTGGCACCCGGGGTGGCGCCCACGCCCTTGTACTCGCCAATCAGGATGTTGTAGCGGCTGTTGTTCAGCACGATGGTGGTGACGGGGAGCTGCTCGCGCGCCTGCGTCCACAGCGATTGCAGTGAATACATGGCAGAGCCATCGGCCTGCAGGTTAATCACCCGGCGCTGTTTGCCCGCACCAATGGCCGCGCCTGTCGCTACCGGCATGCCGTCCCCAATAGCGCCGCCTGCCAGGTGCAACCAGTCATGGGCGGGCGCGGCATGGGTGTGCGGGTAAAAGCCCCGGCCGTAGGAGATGCTCTCGTCCGAGATGATGGCACCCTCGGGCATCAGCGCCGCCACCGTGCGGGCCAGGCCCTCGGGCGTGGGTGCACCGGTCGCGGCTTCTGGCCGTGGGCCTGCATCGGGGATGGCCGCCTGCGGTGCCTGCAGCGCATCCACCAGCGCTTGCAGGGCGGCCAGCGGCTCTTGCTCGGGGCGTGTCAACACATGCAACTGGGCGCTGGCCGGGTACTGGGTGGAGGGCATGCCGGGGTAGGCAAAAAAGCCCACCGGCGGCTTGGCCCCCACCAGGATGATGTGCTCAAACCGGGCCAGGGTTTGGATGGCGGCCTCCATGCCATAGGGCACGCGCTCCAGTGCCATGCGGCCTTGGCCGCGCTGCAGGTGCGATGCGCCGTACTCGGCCAGCACGGCAGCACCGCTGGCCTGCGCCAGCCGCCACACCAGTGCCTGGGCCGGCGCAAATACCGCAGCGCCGGACAACAAAATCAAGGCCTTGCCGCCCGCCTGGCGCAGCACCCTTGCTACGCTATCAATCGCATGGCCATCCACCGCCGGCGGCGCAGGCACGGGCAGCCGCTGCGCCACCACACCACCCTCTTCCCATGACACATTGGCCGGCAGGATCAGGCTGGCGATCTGACCGGGAAAGGTCGAAGCGGCACGCACCGCCATAGCCGCATCCTGGCCCAGGTCAGCACTCTTGGTGCTGGTATGCACCCAGCCCGATACCGTACGCGCCAGGCCATCGGTGTCGGCCGTCAGCGGCGCATCAAAAGGCCGGTGGTAGGTGGCCTGGTCGCCGACGATATTGACGATGCCACTGCGCGCGCGCCGGGCATTGTGCAGGTTGGCCAGACCATTGGCGAGGCCCGGGCCGCAGTGCAGCAAGGTGCAGGCGGGCTTGCGCGCGATGCGGTAGTAGCCATCGGCCATGCCGGTGACCACGTTTTCCTGCAGGCCCAGCACGCAGCGCATGCCCGGTATCTGGTCCAAAGCTGCTACAAAGTGCATCTCGCTGGTGCCGGGGTTTGCAAAGCAGGTGTCCACACCTGCAGCCAGCAAAGTCTTGACCAGACTGTGTGCGCCATTCATCTCGATTTCCTTCAGGGGTTGCATATCACTGCGCGACACCTTAGCCGCAAGCCCACTAAAACCGGGTCGCCAAGATGAAAGCGGGCCGCGCCAAGCTGCATCCGCACGCCGCACAAGCGCATGGATGCTGGCCGAGCCCGGTTTTGCATCGTCTGCCCATGTAGGCCAATTCTCAGTCTGTCTTACGGCATTGGATGGCGTGCGGATGGTGTGATGAAGGTGCACAGTGGGAAGACCAAGCAGATTGACGGATGCACCCACCGCGCTGCGCGCCCGTCAAGCTGTTCAAAACCCACTTTGAACAGGCCCTCTGCGCCCCTTTCATACGCCTGCATCTGAACACCAAGTGTTACCACCAAGGCGCCCGCAGCGCCTAGGATGGCCCGATGCAAAACCACACCAAGGAAACCCGCATGAACCGTATGTCCCGCCACGCCCTGTTGTCCACCGCTTTGGCCTGCGCCGCTTTGGCTGCCCAGGCCCAGAGCAGCCAGGGAGCGGCCAGCCCAGCGCCTGCGGCCACGCCGCCCGCCGCTGAGGCAGCACCCCAGGCGCCCGCGCCCAATCCGGCAGCAGAAAAGGCCCTGGCCCAGCGCTTCCAGGCACTGCTGGCGGCCTTTGAAGGTAAGGCCGCTGTGCCTGATGCCAAGACATTCACCGAAGACTTCAATAAGCAGGTCAACGCTGAGCAGATGAAGCAGGTGTTCAATGATGTTCACCAAAGCGTGGGCAGCTGCAAGGTGGGTGCCCAGATGACCAGCCCCACGCCCTACATCACCAGCTACCTGCTGCAGTGTGACAAAGCCTATGTGCCGATGGACATCGGCATCGAGGAAAAGGCCCCCTACCGCGTTCACAGCCTGCTGATCCGTCCTGGCTACTGGAAGAAGTAAGCACCTGTATACGTCGTCCGCACAAACGTTTCGACAAAATAGATGATCGAAACGTCTGTCACAACCCATACTTATTAGTGTTTCCCTGGATAGGGCGTAAAAATTGACGCTTCAACGTCGATTTTTGCGCCGAGCGGCCGTTTAGGCTGGTGATAATGCGCACAAGCTCGCCGCTTTGCCTCAAAGCACGGCACAGGGCTGTCGCCGGGTCGCCACAAGCTGTTTTGAGACCCCGACGGCGGGCAGCAAAAGCACTAGCATGCTAGCCACCTTATCAACATTAGGATCCGAGGATTCACTATGCGTAAAACCTTGATCGCACTGGCAGTGGCCGCTATCGCAGCCCCCGCATTTGCTGCAGACCTGAAAGTAGCTGTCGACCCGACCTACGAACCGTTTACCTACAAGACGCCCCAGGGCGAAGTCACCGGTTTTGATGTAGACATCGCCAAGGCGGTGTGCGAGCAGATCAAGCGCAAGTGCGTGTTTGTCGAGCAAGTCTGGGACAGCATGATCCCCGGCCTGCAAGCCAAAAAGTATGACGTGATCGTCAGCTCCATGTCGATGACCGACGAGCGCCGCCGCGTGGTGGACTTCAGCGACCGCTACTACAAGACCCCCAGCGCTGTCGTGCTGAAGAAGAGCGTGGAGTACAAGGGCCCCGCTTCCACCAAGGGCCTGAAGATCGGTGTGCTCAAGGGATCCACCCAAGAGAAGTGGGCCATGGGCGAGCTCAAGCCCGCAGGCGCCACCATCGTGCCTTACGAAGCCCAGGACCAGGTCTACCTGGATGTGAAATCCGGCCGTCTGGATGGCACCGTGGCCGACAAGGTCGAAGTCAACGGCGGCTTCCTGCGCAAGCCCGAAGGTGCCGACTATGGCTACAAGGGCCCTGACCAGTACGAGACCAAGTACTACGGTGACGGCATCGGCATTGCGCTGCGTAAAAACCAGGGCGACCTGAAAAAGCAGATCAACGAAGCGATCAAGACCATCCGCAGCAATGGCACCTATGCCACCATTGCCAAGAAGTACTTCGACTTCGATCCCTACGGCAACTGATCTTTGCAAGACGCGGTGGTGCCCAGAGCGCCGCCTCGTCTTTGATCAGGGCTAACACCAAGCGGCGCGCTGCTCCAGAGTCTTCATACTGGAACGCGCCGCAATTCCATGGTGCTGTGCCACTTTGCAAGCGCCCTCAGAGGCAACCACCAGGCCATCCACTAGCGCTATTGCACACCGCGATACCGCCGCCTAAGGCCAAAAACTATGAGTGATTATTTTCAATCGATCCTGATGGGCTCGCTGCTGACGGTGGCGGTCTCGCTGGCATCGGCTGCCATCGCCACCGTGCTGGGCCTGCTGGGTGCCAGTGCCAAGCTCTCGGGGCGCCGTCCGCTGGTGGTGCTGGCAACGGTATACACCTCCATCGTGCGCGGTATCCCCGAGCTGGTGATGATGCTGCTGATCTTCTACGGCGGCGCCATCGGCCTCAATACCTTGCTCGAAAAAATGGGCAGCGAAAGCTCGGTCGATCTCAACCCCTTTGTCGCCGGCTCCTTCACCATTGGCTTTATCTACGGCGCCTACATGACCGAGACCTTCCGGGGCGCCATCCTGGCCATCCCCAAAGGGCAGATGGAAGCGGCCTGGGCCTTTGGCATGAGCCCGCTCAAGACTTTTTTCCGCATCACGCTGCCGCAGATGGTGCGCTATGCCCTGCCCGGCTTTACCAATAACTGGCTGGTGCTGATCAAGGCCACCGCGCTGGTCAGCCTGATTGGCCTGCAAGACATGACCTACCTGGCCAAACAGGCCAGCGCCGCTGCGCGCGAGCCCTTCATCTTCTTCTTGTTCACCGCTGCCTTGTACCTCGTCTACACATCGGTCTCTCTGTGGGCGCTGGGCCGCCTCAATGCCCGCTACAGCCTGGGAACCGAAAAGGTGCAGCTATGAACTGGGACGTCATTTTTCAGCCCGACACCATCGCACTGTACGGTGAGGGCCTGGTCACCACCCTCAAGCTGCTGCTGTCCAGCCTGTTCATTGGCGCAGTTTTGGCACTGCTGGGCGCGCTGGCCCTGGTCAGCCGCTCCTGGCTGCTGCGCAAAACCGTGGGCGCCTTTACCTATTTCATGCGCGGCACGCCGCTGCTGATCCAGGTCTACCTGATCTACTACGGCTTCTCGCAGCTCGAATGGGTGCAGGCGCGCTGGGATACGGTCTGGCCCTGGACCTATTTCAAAGAGCCCTTCTTCTGCGCCTTCCTGGCCTTCACCTTGAACACGGCCGCCTACACGGCCGAGATGCTGGCCGGCTCCATCCGCGAGACCTACAAGGGCGAAGTGGAAGCCGCCCGCGCCATGGGCATGAGCCGCTGGCAGCTGATGCGCCGCATCGTCATGCCCAGCGCCATCCGCCGCACCTTGCCCGCCTACAGCAACGAGGTGGTGATGATGCTGCACTCGACCAGCCTGGCATCCATCGTGCCGTCGCTGGTCGACCTGACTGGCGCGGCCAGCCGGGTGTACTCGGACTACTACCTGCCGTTTGAGGCCTATATCGCCGCAGCGGTGATCTACCTGAGCATCACCTTCATCCTGATTGGCATCTTCCGCCTGGCAGAGCGCCGTTTCCTGGGCTATCTGGCACCGCGCAAGGCCTAAGACATTTGAGCATCGAGATATGAACGCATCCAACTACAAACTGCAGGCGCTGGACATCCACAAGAGCTATGGCAGCAACCAGGTGCTCAAGGGCGTCTCGCTCAACGCCTGCGCTGGCGACGTGATCAGCATCATCGGCAGCTCTGGCTCGGGCAAGAGCACCTTTTTGCGCTGCATCAACCTGCTGGAGCAGCCGCAGCAAGGGCAAATCATCGTAGCTGGCGAAAGCCTGCAGCTGCGCACCGACCGCAACGGCGCGCTGAACGCGGTGGACCCCAAGCAGCTCCAACGCCTGCGCAGCAAGCTGGCCATGGTGTTCCAGCACTTCAACCTTTGGGCGCATATGACGGTGATGCAAAACATCATCGAAGTGCCCGTGCATGTGCTGGGCCTGAGCAAGGACGAGGCCGTGGCCCGTGCCCGCAAGTACCTCAAACTGGTGGGCCTGGAGAGCAAGGAAGACAGCTACCCCAACCACATGAGCGGCGGCCAGCAGCAGCGCGTGGCCATTGCCCGCGCACTGGCGGTAGAGCCCGAGGTGATGCTGTTTGACGAGCCCACCTCTGCCCTTGACCCCGAGCTGGTAGGCGAAGTGCTGCGCGTGATGCAGGTGCTGGCCCAAGAAGGCCGCACCATGCTGGTGGTCACCCACGAGATGGGCTTTGCCCGCGAGGTCTCCAACCACGTGATCTTCCTGCACCAGGGCCTGATCGAAGAGCAAGGCCCGCCCCGCGAGGTGCTGGCCAACCCCAAGAGCGAGCGCCTGGCACGCTTCCTCTCTGGAAGCTTGAAGTAAGCCGCGTAGACCGCGTTCTGCCCGCGACAGCATCAGCGCCATCCAAGCGCCGGGCAGGCGCAAAATAGGGCCCGGTGCTGCTGAAGCTTGAAAAGGTTTTTCAGCAGCACCCATCAGCTACCAGCCCTTCAGCGCAGATTCGCTACCCCCTCCCCCACCATGGGCACGCCCAGCTCCCCTCCCCCCGCCTCCGATTCGGCCGCAGTCAGCAGCGCCGAATTCTCGCTGCGCCGCATTGCCGTGGCGGCCTTTGGCCCCTCGCTGCTGTTTGGCATTGGCGAAGGTGCGGTGCTGCCGGTGATCGTTTTGATGGCACGCGAGCTGGGCGCCTCCGTAGCGATGGCGGCGCTGGTGGTGGGGCTGGTGAGTATCGGCTCCTTGCTGAGCAATATTCCGGCTTCGCTGATCACGGCCCGCTGGGGCGAACGCTGGGCGATTGTGGCTGCCGGCCTGTGGAGCGCCCTGGGCATGGCCCTTTGCATGGCCACTGCGCAGCTCTGGCTGTTTGCGCTGGGCTGCCTGATGGTGGGCATGTCGCAGGCGGTCTACAACCTGGCGCGGCAAAGCTACCTGAGCGAAGCCGTGCCGGTGTCATTCCGCGCCCGTGCACTGTCCACCTTGGGCGGGGTGATGCGCATTGGCATGTTTATCGGGCCCTTTATCGGCGCTTGGGCCATGCATGCCTGGGGCCTGCATGCCGCCTTTGCGGTGGGCATGGTGGGCGTGCTCTGCGCCGCAGCCATTGGTTTGCGTGTGCCTGATCTCGCGGCGCCCTCCGCACTGCCAGGCCAGCCGGTACCGACCGAGGCACCCTCTATCGCCGGTATCCTGCGCGCGCACCACCAGCTGTTTCTCACCCTCGGCCTGGGCGTGTTGCTGGTCAGCGCCGTGCGCGCTTCGCGCCAGGTGGTCATTCCGCTGTGGGCCGACCACCTGGGCCTCGCGCCTGCGGCCGCTTCGCTGGTTTACGGGCTGGCGGGCGCTATCGATATGCTGGTCTTCTACCCCGCAGGCAAACTGATGGATCTGAAAGGCCGACGCTGGGTGGCCGTCCCGTCGATGCTGGTGATGGGCGCCGCCATGCTGTTGATGCCCTTGACCAGCACGGTGACCACGCTGCTGCTGGCCGCCATGGCACTGGGCTTTGGCAATGGCATCGGCTCGGGGCTGATCATGACCTTGGGGGCCGACCATGCGCCGCGCCATGCCAGGGCACATTTTCTGGGGCTATGGCGCCTGGCGGCCGATCTGGGCTCTTCGCTCGGTCCGGCGCTGCTGTCATTTCTGGCGGGGAGCCTGTCCCTGGCCAGCGGCATTGCCTGCATTGGGCTGGTGGCCTGGGGCGCGGCCGCTGCGCTGGCGCGGTGGATACCGCCTGGCAAACGCTGAGCCTAACGCGCTTACCAAACGACGGGTTCTGGCTCCAGCTGGATACCAAAGCGCTCATAAACGCTGGTCTGGATGGCCCGCGCCAAGGTCACCACCTCACCACCGGTGACGCTGCCCTCCCCATCACCCAGATTCACCAGCACCAGCGCCTGGCGGTCATACACCCCCGCCTTGCCAATGCTTTTGCCCCGCCAGCCGCAGGCATCGATCATCCAGCCCGCTGCCAGCTTGATGCTCCCATCCAGCATGGGATAGTGCACAATTTTTGGTTCGCGCGCGATGATGTCCTCGCACTGGTCAGCGGTCACCTGCGGGTTCTTGAAAAAACTGCCGGCATTGCCGATCTGCGCCGGGTCGGGCAGCTTGGCACGGCGAATCTCGACCACCCAGTCAAAGATGTCCTGGGCGCTCGGGTGCTCGATGCCTTTTTCGGCCTGCTTACGGGCCAGGTCCAAATAGCCCAGCTCGGGCTTCCAATCCTTGGCCAGGCGCAGCCGCACATGGGTGATGACGGCGCGGCCGGCCAGCCCCATGCCCCGGGGCTCGGCCACGCCGGTAGCGCGGGCGATCATGGTCAGCGGCATGGTTTCGGCCGGCGCATGCTTGAACACCGAATCCCGGTAGCCAAAGGCGCATTGCGCCGCCTGCAGGCTGAAATGCTGGCCATTGCTCAGGTCGATCGCGTCGAGCGAGTCAAAGCGGTCTTGCAACTCCACGCCATAGGCGCCAATGTTCTGCACTGGCGCGGCGCCTGCCGTGCCGGGGATCAGCGCCAGGTTCTCCAGCCCCGGGTAGCCTTGGGCCAGGCTCCAGGCCACCACCTCGTGCCAAACCTCGCCAGCACCTACTTCAATGATGTAGTGCTTATCGGTCTCTTCGACCAGGCGCTTGCCCATGATTTCCATCTTGAAGACGGTGGGCTCGACATCGCCGGTGATGACAATATTGCTGCCACCCCCAAGCACCACCACCTGGCGGCTGGCGCCCAGCGGAGGCTGCGCCAAAAATTCTGGGATATCTTGGGGGGATTGCACGCGCACCAGGTTCATGGCCCGCGCCATGATGCCAAAGGTGTTGTATTGCTGCAGCGGGGCATTTTTCTCGACTAACATCGCTAGATTGTCGCACTTGTCGCGACCCACTCAGGCGCTCAGCCTGGCCTGCAAGGAGAGTATTTATGCCATCGTTTGACACGGTTTGCGAAGCCGACTTCGTCGAGGTGAAAAACGCTGTTGAGAATTCCGCCAAGGAAATTGGCACCCGTTTCGACTTCAAGGGAAGCTCGGCCGGCATCGAGCTCAAGGACAAAGAGATCGTCATGTTCGGCGATGCCGAATTCCAGCTGGTGCAGGTCGAAGACATCCTGCGCAACAAGCTGACCAAGCGCAATGTGGATGTGCGCTTTCTGGACAAGGGCGATGTGCAAAAGGTCGGCGGCGACAAGGTCAAGCAAGTGATCAAGGTGCGCAACGGCATCGAGCAAGAGCTGGCCAAGAAGATCCAGAAGCTCATCAAGGACAGCAAGATGAAGGTGCAAGCCGCCATCCAGGGCGATGCCGTGCGCGTCACCGGCACCAAGCGCGATGACCTGCAAGCCGCGATGGCGCTGTTGAAAAAAGACGTGACCGACGTGCCGATTTCGTTCAACAACTTCCGCGACTGATCCGCATCCAGTCAGAAACATAAAGGCCGCGCTGCAAATCCATGCAGCGCGGCCTTTTTTATCGTGCCAAGCTAGCTTAGAACTGGTAGTTCGCGCTCAGCAAAGCACCACGGGGCGTGCCGGGCATGCTGCTGCTGCGCCAGTATTCCTTGTTGGTCAGGTTGGAGACGGCCAGGGTGACGGTCCACGGCGCTGCGCGCCAGCCCACCAGGCCATCCCAGCGGGTGTAGCCCGGCACGCGTGCGGTGTTGGCGTCATTGGTGTAGCGCGCGCTGGTGTGGGTCACACCCAGCTCGGCATACCAGTTGCCCGCAGGCGCATAGCGCAGGAAGACATTGCCATTGCGGCGCGCGGTGTTGGCCAGGTAGTTGCCTTCCAGCGCGGGGTTGGACTTGTTCTCAGTGACCTTGGCCGCCATGATGCCGACGCCGCCGCGCACATACCAAAACGGTGCCACACGGCCTGCCGCGCTGAACTCGATACCGCGCGAACGCTCTTTGCCACGCACGGCCCAGGTGAAGGGGTCGTTGTCCGGGTCTGGGCGGTAGCGGATGTTGTAGTGCTCCAGCTGGTACACCGCCAGTTGGGTGGACAGCGCGCCGTCCAACCAGTCGCTCTTGACGCCCATCTCGTACTGCTGCGAATGCTGGGGTTCATCATCGAGCACTGCACCAGCACCCGTATCCACCGACAAAATGCCCCGGCCGCCATAGGGCGAGAAGCTGCGGCTCCAGGACGCATACAGGCTGTGATCACGCACCGGCTGCCAGACAATGCCTGCACGGGGGCTGACGGAGTTGCCGTCGGTGCTGCGGCTGGCATTGGTCAGCTGGTTGGTGCTGTTGAAGTCGAAGTTGTCGTAGCGCGCGCCCAGCAGCAGCTTCCACTGGTCGCTCAGGCTGATCAGATCCTGCAGATACAGCGCGCGGGCCGTGCCTTTGTGCAGGTTTTGCTGCGAAGGCGCGCCTTGCGGTGGCCGCACGGCATTGAACACCGGGTTGTTCGGGTCGATATAGCCATTGCTGTTGGCGGTGCTAAAGAGGCGCGGCGCGCGCTCTTCTTCGCTGTGCTCCACACCCAGCAGCAATTCGTGCCGCATGCCGGCCAGGTCGAGCTTGCCGGTCAGATCCACCGTGTGGGTGGTGGTGCGGTTCTCGGTTTGCTGCCAGGCATAGCTTTGGCGCAGCAAGCCGGGGTTGGCGCACTTGGCACCCGCAGGCGTCAGGCCTTGGGGGTTGCAATAGGTGCCGGCAAAGTAGTGGTCAAAATCCTGGCTGGCTTCGCGCTTGCTGGCTACCCAGCGCACGCTCCAGGCCTGGTTGAACTCATAGGACAGGTCCGAGCGCAGCACGCGCAGGCGGTCTTCGACAAAATCGCCCGGCTGGGCAAAGCCCTGGCGCAGCGACATGCCCGGCGGCATCTGCTCGTAGGTGGGGCCACGGTCCGGCACGCGCCAGACATTGTCATAGGTGTACTGCCCCGTCCAGCGCAGGCCCGTGCGGGTGTCGACCAGGATGCTGGGCGAGACCATCTCGTTGCGGTTGCGGATGCCGCTGCGAAAGCTGTGCGCCTGTTCGCGGTCGGCCGTCAGCCGCACAACCACATTGGGGCTGAGCACCTTGTTGATGTCGATGGTGCCGCCCACGTTCTCCCAGGAGCCGCCGCGCAAGGTCACGCTGCTGACGCCATCAAAACGCGCCTGCTTGCTGACCATGTTGACCACACCGCCGCCAGCGCCACGGCCGTACAGCACCGAGGCCGGGCCTTTCAGAATCTCGATGCGCTCCACATTGGCGGTGCTACGGCGCACTTGGCCAGATTCACGCACACCATCGCGGTAGATATCGCCGCTGTCGGCATTGAAGCCGCGGATCATCACGCCCTCGCCGCGCATGTCATAGCTGGTGTTCACGCCCGGCACGCCATCGAGCATCACCGACAGGTCATTGATGCCATAGCTCTTGTACTTGTTGACCTCCAGGGTGTCGATGGTCTGCGGGATGTCCTTGGGCGCCATATAGGTCTTGGTCGCCGTGGTCACGCCTTCGGGGCGCACATCATCGGGATCGTAATGGTCGGCCGACACCTGGACCGTTGGCAAGGTGTGCTCTTGCGCGATGGCGGGCACATAGGCCAGCATCAACAGCGCCGCCACCGACAGGCTGGCACGTTCGCCTCTTGTACGCGCGAGGGTCTCGCTGCGAAGGGCTTGGATCATTGAAAACTCCTGAAACAATAATTCCGCTGCGTAAACAGCTTGTAAATTTGAGTCAGGGATGCTAATGATAACGATTATCAATAGCAATACATTAACCTTAAGCGGCTGCTTACTTTTCAAAAAAACAACGCGCTAGGATTGTCGTCAAAAAAATAAATGGCTGCTTTTGCGGCCTGCCGCCTGGTTTAGGATGTAAAGCACTCGGCCTGCCCATGGCCGCCGCTAGACTCGGCGCCGCCCTGTCCGTATGCACCACCACGCTGCCCTCCTCCGATGACCGTTTCGCTTTCTACACCCTGCACCGCACCCAGCCGCCTGCAACGCCTGGTCATGGCACTGGTCCTGTCCGGCAGCGCTGCCTTGGCCGCCCATGCGCAAGATGCGGCCGAGCCCCCCCGCTCGGTCGCGCTGGCCGGCATTCTGGGCGACAAGGCCTTGCTCGTCATTGACGGCCGGGCGCCCAAAGCCGTGGCAGCCGGCAGCAGCTACCAGCAGGTGCAGGTAGTCAGCGTCAAGGATGGCCAGGCACAAGTACGCATTGCCGGCATGGCCCATAGCCTGCGCATGGGCGAATCACCGGTCAGCGTCTCCGATGCGGCGCTACCAGTGAGCAATACCGGGCGCATCGTGCTGTCGGCAGATGCCACCGGCCACTTCATGACGGCCGGCATGATCAATGGCAAGTCCACGCGCTTTATGGTGGATACCGGCGCCACCACCGTCAGCCTGGGGGTGAGCGAGGCCCGCAAACTGGGCATCGACTACAGCAAGGGCCGTGCGGTGCGCATGGGCACGGCCAATGGCGTGGGCCATGGCTGGTACCTCAAGCTCAATAGCGTGCGCATCTCCGATGTGGAGCTGCGCAATGTGGATGCCGTGGTCACCTCGTCCGACATGCCCTTTGTGCTGCTGGGCAATAGCTTTCTCAATGCCTTCGAGATGAAGCGCGCCGGCCCGCAGATGACCTTGGACCGGATCAAATAAAGCCCGCGCCTTTGCCGCGCCGCCGCACAAAACAAAAGGGCTGAACCCGCGATGGTATTCAGCCCTTTTCCCGTCTGCGCGATGGCAGCGCGGCGCATCACTTGCTTTTCTTTTGGCCCAGCTTGGATTCCTTGCCCTCCACCAGGCGCTGGATGTTGAGCTTGTGGCGGTAGACCAGCAAGGCCGACATGGCGAGCACGGCGATAAAAATCTCGGCATGGAAATCCCAGAGTTCGCCACCGATCAGGATGTAGAACACCGGCGCCAGCACTGCCGCCACCAGCGACGACAGCGATGAATAGCGCCAAATAGCGGCCACAGCCACCCAGGCCAACAAGGTCAACAAACCCAGCCAACCACTAAAGCCCAGCAGCACGCCCAGCGCCGTGGCCACGCCCTTGCCGCCTTCAAACTTGAAGAACACCGGCCACAAATGGCCCAGAAATGCGGCAATGCCCACCAGCGCAATCGTGCCCTCTTCCATGCCATAGGGTTTGCCAAACCAGGTGACCAAGGCCACCGGCAGCCAGCCCTTGGCGGCATCCAGCAGCAAGGTCACTACCGCTGCGGCCTTGCTGCCCGAGCGCAGCACATTGGTGGCGCCCGGGTTTTTGCTGCCATAGGTGCGCGGGTCATTGAGGCCCATGCTGCGGCTGACGATCACCGCAAACGACAGCGACCCGATGAGGTAGGCCAGGATGGTGGCCAAAAAGGAATAAACAGTACTCAAATTGCTCCCCTTGCCCGCGCGCCCAAGCGGAGGGCGCAAGCTGGTATATGTCAGAAAAATGCAGGCCTCATTCTGCCAGCGCACATTGCACCGGCTGGGCACCCAATACCTCAACACATGCTTTGGGGTCGATCTGCACCAAAAAACCACGCCGCCCCCCATTGATGGCGATGCGCGGCAGCGCCAGAATCGTCTCTTGTATATAGACCGGCATGGCCTTGCGCAGGCCAAAGGGTGATGTCCCCCCCACCAGGTAGCCGCTGTGGCGGCTGGCGACCTCGGGCGTGCAAGACTCCACGCTCTTGGCGCCAATCTGGCGCGCCAGGCTCTTGGTCGACACCTTGCAGTCGCCATGCATCAGCACGATCAAGGGTTTGGCATCCTGGTTCTGCATCACCAGGGTTTTGACCACCACATGCTCATCGAGCCCCAGCTGGCGGGCGGACTCTGCCGTGCCGCCGTGCTCCACATAGTCGTAAGGGTGCTCGGTAAACGCCACCTTGTGCGCCTTGAGAAACTGGGTGGCCGGCGTTTCGCTGATATGGTTTTTTTTGCTCATCGGTAAAAAGGTGGCCACAGGTGCCACACAAAATCTGCCCCTATTGTCTCGAAAAATAGGCTGGGGGCGCCGCCAAGCATAGCGGCCTTGGCAACGCCAAAGGCCCTGGTTTGCACCAGGGCCTGCAGGTCACCGCATCAACCAGCTCCCCGAAAGGGGCCACAAGCTTACTGTGCCGGATCGCCCAGCGCCCAGCGCAGTGCGTCAATTTCTTGCAGCAAGGCTTCGGACAGTTGGGTGCCCCAGATGTTCAGGTCTTCATCCAGTTGCTCCATCGTGCGCACGCCGATGATGGTGCTGGCCACCTGCCACTTGCTGTAGCAAAACGCCAGCGCCAAAGCGGTGGGGGTCAGGCCATGGTCGCGGGCCAGCTGGTTGTAGCGCTTGGCAGCGTCCAGCGCCTCAGGGCGGCCCCAGCGCTGCTTGCGCACCGATTCATAGCTGGCAATGCGCGCGCCCTGCGGTGCCTGGGGGCCGGTGATGCCGCTGTCGTCATACTTGCCGGTCAGCAGGCCAAAGGCGAGGGGCGAGTACGCCAGCAGCGACACACCCAGCCGGTCGCAGGTCTCGTCCAGGCCGTTTTCCCAGCTGCGGTTGATGAGGCAGTACGGGTTTTGCACGCTGGCCACACGCGGCAAGCCATGCTGCTCGGCCAGGCGCACAAACTCATGCACGCCATAAGGCGTCTCGTTGGACAGGCCGATGTGGCGGATCTTGCCTGCTTTGACAAGGCCGGCCAACGCCTGCAGCTGCTCACCAATCGTCGTCTCGCTGGTTTCCTTCTTCGGGTCGTAGTACAGGTTGCCAAAGGCGGGCACATGGCGCTCGGGCCAGTGGATCTGGTAGAGATCGATCACATCGGTCTGCAGGCGGCGCAGGCTGGCGTCGCAAGAGGCGACGATGTCGGCAGCCGTCATGCCCTTGCCCTCACGCACCCAGGGCATGCCGCGCGATGGCCCGGCCACCTTGCTGGCCAGCACCACCTTGTCGCGCAGGCCCGGGTTGGCCTTGAACCAGTTGCCAATGATGGTTTCGGTCGCGCCAAAGGTTTCGGCGCGTGCGGGCACCGCGTACATCTCTGCCGTGTCCCAAAAGTACACGCCCCGCTCCAGCGAGTGGCTGAGCATGGCATGCGCATCCGCCTCGCTCACTTGCTCGCCAAACGTCATCGTGCCCAGGCAAATGGGCGAAACCTTCAAATCACTGCGGCCAAGTAGGATGTCTTGCATAAAAAATTCAGCGGTGTCGGTCAAAAAACCAAGTGTAAAAGCATTTTTTGACAGCTCGCTGGCCATGGCCGCCATCTGCGGCCTCTCGTGGCCAGGCTCGGGCCCATGGAGGCCAGCCCAACCGCCCACAGATCGCGCCGCTGTCAAGCCTGATCTGGCGCTCTTTTGATCTGCATCAGCCGCCAACATCCCGTAAGTTCTATCGAAGCTTGGCTCTTTACTATTGAGAAACGCTATTGATTCCATCGCTTTGTTCAATTGAGATTGAGAGCCTGCCACCCATGTCCCCACAAGACCATCGCCACAGCCACCCGCCGCCATCACCCCGGCCTGAGAAAGCCTGCGATTGCGGACCACAGCCCGACAGGCACATGCACAAGCCCTGCACCAGCGGCGATTGTGAAAAGCGCGCACCCGCCGTCGCCCAGGCCCTCGTCACCCACCGCCTTCCACACCACAAGTTCAGCACATCGGCCAGCCCCAGCATGCCAGCGTCCCGCCGCGTGGACGACCGCATCATCCACTGCATGCTATGTGACACCAGCGGGCATGCCCATGGCACCGTGCGGCTGATTTTTGAACCGCAAGGGCCCCTACCGTACCGCCAGGGCCAGCTCTTGCGGGTGCTGCTGCCCGGCAGCTGCGGGCTCGAAATCCTCATTACCTCCCACCCTAGCCACGCCGGCGTCATGCATGGCAGGCTGCTCGTGCCCCGTGGCGAATCGCTGCCCGCACAGTTCGGGCCCGAGGCCTCGTTTGGCCTGATGTTCCAGGTCTGCGCACCGCCCAAAGCCCGGTCCAGCTGAGCCAGCCAGGGGCGCTGTCCCGCCGGTACCCCCGGGCAGGCCAACCCGCTTCTACAATGCACCTGCCCTATGCCCCACGCCATGCCCCTGAGCGACGCCCTGCGATCGCGCATCCACACCCGCCTGCAGCACTTTGCCGTGCAGCGGATGGCCGGCGGCGACCAGGCCCAGGCCGCTGTGGCACTGGTGTTGCTGGACGAAGGCCCGGGCGCCGGGCTGGAAGGCATGCCCCCACCCGCCCAGTGGAGTGAAGACGCCGCGCTGCTGCTGACCCGCCGCGCGCTGCATATGCGCAACCACCCCGGCCAATGGGCCTTGCCCGGTGGCCGCATTGAGCCGGGAGAGACCGCCGAGCAGGCGGCCTTGCGCGAGCTGCATGAAGAAGCAGGCCTGTTGCTGCCGCCCAGCCAGGTGCTGGGCTGTCTGGATGACTACGCCACACGTTCGGGCTTTGTCATCACGCCCGTGGTGGTATGGGCCGGCGCCACGGCGCAGTTGCAGCCCAACCCCGACGAAGTGGCCAGCGTGCACCGCATCCCGCTGGCCGAGCTGCTGCGCAGCGATGCGCCGATGCTGGAGCACACGCCCGCCTCTGCCCACCCGGTGCTGCGCATGCCCATGGGCCAAAGCTGGGTGGCGGCACCCACCGCCGCCTTTCTTTACCAGTTTCGGGAGGTCTGCCTGCTGGGCCAGCCTACCCGCGTGGCGCATTTTGACCAGCCCCGGTTTGCCTGGAAGTGATTCTCTGGCCCACCCGCACCGCAGGCGGCGCAGGATGGGGCAAAAACATTATTTATCAAGCATATGCCTTAAAGCACCACTGGCCGGCCAGCCCCTGCCAGCATGAGACAATAGCGGGCTAGACCCCAAAAAACAGGACACAGTGACATGGAAGCAGAACGCATCAACCAAATCGGCAACACCCTCGAAGACCTGTCCAGCCGGACAGAAGAGCTTCGGAGGTATCTTTGACTACGATGCCAAATACGAACGTCTGCGCACGGTAAACGCATCGCTGGAAGACCCCAACGTCTGGAACGACCCTAAAAAGGCCCAGGAACTGGGCAAAGAGAAAAAGTCGCTCGACTCGGTCGTGCTGACCCTGCAAAAGCTCAGCAGCGAGCTGGCCGATAACTCCGAGCTCTTCGAGATGAGCAAGGAAGAAGGCGATGAAGCGGGCCTGGAGACCATCGAAGCCGAGGCTGCCAAGCTGCGCCCGCTGATCGAGGACCTCGAGTTCCGCCGCATGTTCCGCAATGAGGCCGATCCGCTCAACTGCTTTGTCGACATCCAGGCCGGCGCCGGTGGCACCGAAGCTTGCGACTGGGCCAGCATGCTGCTGCGCCAGTACCTCAAGTACGCCGAGCGCAAGGGCTTCAAGGCCACGGTCGAAGAAGAAACCCCGGGCGACGTCGCCGGCATCAAGAGCGCCACGATCAAGATCGAAGGCGAGTACGCCTTTGGCCTGCTTCGCACCGAAACCGGTGTGCACCGCCTCGTGCGCAAGAGCCCGTTCGACTCATCTGGCGGCCGCCACACCAGCTTCTCGTCGCTGTTTGTCTACCCCGAGATTGATGACTCCATCGAGATCAACATCAACCCCTCGGACGTGCGTACCGACACCTACCGTGCCTCGGGCGCGGGCGGTCAGCACATCAACAAGACCGACTCGGCCGTGCGCCTGACCCACATCCCCACCGGGATCGTCGTGCAATGCCAGGATGGCCGCAGCCAGCACAGCAACCGCGATGTGGCATGGCAGCGCCTGCGCTCGCGCCTGTATGACTTCGAAATGCGCAAGCGCATGGAAGAGCAGCAAAAGCTGGAAGACACCAAGACCGATGTGGGCTGGGGCCACCAGATCCGCAGCTACGTGCTGGACAACAGCCGTATCAAGGACCTGCGCACCAACGTCGAAGTCTCCGCCACCCAAAAGGTGCTGGACGGCGACCTGGACGTGTTCATCGAAGCCTCGCTCAAGCAAGGCGTTTAAAAACCTGTGGCCCACCTCATGCAGCGCGCCCTCCCCGCCGCGCATGCGGTGTGCCACAGCCCCTCTGTCGATGGGCTGGGCCTCCCAGCTGATCCGAACCGGAAGACAAGCCCAATGTCCGCGATCCAAGCCCTGATTTTTGACATGGACGGCACCATGGTCGACTCCATGCCCTGGCACACCCAGGCTTGGGTGGAGTACGCACGCCGCCATGCCATGGATCTGGATGTGCCCGCCTTCATGGCGCAGACCACAGGCAAGAACGCCTTTGAATGCGCCTGCGCGCTGATGGGCCGCACGGTGAGCGCCGAAGAGAGCGAGCGCATCACGGCGGAGAAGGAAGGCATCTACCGCGAACTGTTTGCCGCTAACTTCTGCGCCGTCGATGGTTTTGCCAGCTTTCATGCCCAGGCGCGTGCGATGGGCCTCAAAGTGGCCATTGGTACCGCAGGCGACCAGGACAATGTGCGCTTTGTGCTGGACAACCTGCAGATGCAGCCCCCCGCCCAGGCTATTGCCCGGGGCGACGAGGGCCTGCCCGGCAAGCCCCACCCCGATATTTTTCTGAAGGCGGCCGAGCGCCTGGCGATCGACCCCGCCGCCTGCATCGTGTTTGAAGATGCGCCGCACGGCATTGAAGCGGCGCGACGCGCCGGCATGCGCGCGGTGGGCATTGGCACCACGCACGATGCCCTGCAATTGAGTGGCCCCCATGTTTTGGCATGGGCGCCCAATTTTTCGACCCTGCTCAACAACCAATTTTTGGAGAAGCTCCATGATGCGTGAAGGACAAGCACACACCGTGTACCGCGCCGACTACCAGGCCCCCGCATGGTGGATTGATACGGTCGACCTGACATTCGATCTGGACCCGGCCAAGACACGCGTGCTCAACAAGATGCGCGTGCGCCGCAACCCCGATGTGCCAGCCCAGCCGCTGCACCTGAACGGCGACGAGCTGAACCTGGCCCGCGTGATGGTCAATGGCGCCGCCTCCTCGTTCAAGATGGACGGCTCGGACCTGGTGCTGGAGAACCTGCCCGAGGGCAGCGACCCAGTCGATCTGGAGATCTTCACCACTTGCATGCCCGAGAAGAACACCAAGCTGATGGGCTTGTACACCAGCAATGGTTCGTTCTTCACGCAGTGCGAGGCCGAAGGCTTTCGCCGCATCACCTATTTCCTGGACCGCCCCGATGTGATGGCCATGTACACCGTCACCCTGCGCGCCAACAAGGCCCAGTTCCCGGTGCTGCTGTCCAACGGCAACCTGGTCGAGCACGGCGATCTGCAAGGGGCCGGTAACGAGGGCCGCCACTTTGCCAAGTGGGTCGATCCGCACAAAAAGCCCTGCTACCTGTTTGCGCTGGTCGCGGGCAACCTCGTCGCCCGCGAGCAAAAAATCAAGAGCCGCGCCGGCAACGAACACCTGCTGCAGGTCTTTGTGCGCCCTGGCGATCTGGAGAAGACCGAGCACGCGATGAACTCGCTGATGGCCTCCATCGCCTGGGACGAAGCCCGCTTTGGCCTGAGCCTGGACCTGGACCGCTTCATGATCGTCGCCACCAGCGACTTCAACATGGGCGCGATGGAGAACAAGGGCCTGAACATCTTCAACACCAAGTACGTGCTGGCCAGCCAGGCCACCGCGACCGATGCCGACTACGCCAATATCGAGTCGGTGGTGGGCCACGAGTACTTCCACAACTGGACGGGTGACCGCGTTACCTGCCGCGACTGGTTCCAGCTCTCGCTCAAGGAAGGCCTGACCGTCTTCCGCGACCAGGAATTCAGCATGGACATGGCCGGCAGCGCCTCGGCCCGCGCCGTCAAGCGGATTGATGATGTGCGCGTGCTGCGCACCGTGCAGTTCCCCGAGGACGCCGGCCCCATGGCCCACCCTGTGCGCCCGGACAGCTACCTCGAAATCAACAACTTCTACACCGTCACCATTTACGAAAAAGGCTCCGAAGTGGTGCGCATGCAGTCCACCCTGGTGGGCCGCGAAGGCTTTGCCAAGGGCATGAAGCTCTACTTTGAGCGCCATGACGGCCAGGCCGTGACCTGCGATGACTTTGCCCAAGCTATTGCCGATGCCAACCCCGGCTCGCCGCTTGCCCAGCACCTGCCGCAGTTCAAGCGCTGGTACAGCCAGTCGGGCACGCCCCGCGTTGCCGCGCAAGGTGTGTACGACGCAGAAGCGCAGACCTACACCCTGACCCTGACCCAGTCCTGCCCGCCCACCCCGGGCCAGCCAGGCAAAGAGCCCTTTGTGATCCCCGTCACCCTGGGCCTGCTGGCAGCCGATGGCCGCAGCCTGCCGCTGAACATTCGCCCCAGCCAGGCGCTCAGCAGCATCGCCCACAGCGCCACCAACCACACCGTGGTGCTGACCGAGGAGTCGCACACCATCGTCTTCGACGGTGTCGCGCAAGCCCCTGCCCCATCGCTGCTGCGCAACTTCAGCGCTCCCGTGGTGCTGCAGATCGACGAGAGCGACGACGCGCTCCTGCACCTACTGGCCCACGACGAAGACGCCTTCAACCGTTGGGAAGCCGGCCAACGCCTAGGCCTGCGCTTTGCGCTGCAAGCCATTGCCGCACGCAGCGCTGCCGGTGCCGATGCACCTGCACTGCAAGCCAATCTGCTGCCCGCCTCCTTCGTGCAAGCCATGCGTGCTGTGCTGCGCGATCCGCAGCTCGATGCCGCTTTCAAGGACCTGGCCCTCACCCTTCCGTCCGAGGCCTATATCACCGAGCAGCTCGACCCCGTCGATCCGCAAACCGTGCACGCCGTGCGCGAAGCCATGCGCCAGCAACTGGCCACCGAGCTGGCAGCCGACTGGGCCTGGGCCTACGACGAATGCAGCCACACCGGCGCCTATGTGCCCGATGCAGTCAGCGCCGGCAAGCGTGCACTGGCCGGCCATGCACTGCTGATGCTCTGCGTGGCCGCCCGTGAATCGGGCGACAAGGTCTGGCCTGGCAAGACCCTGCAGCGCTACAAGGACGCGGGCAACATGACCGACCGCTACAACGCCTTGAGCGCGCTGGTGGTGAGCGGCAGCCCGCTGGCCGACGCGGCGATCCAAAGCTTCCACCAGCTGTTCAAGAACGACGAGCTGGTGCTGGACAAGTGGTTTGCGCTGCAAGCGGGCGCACCGGACACCAACGGCAGCGCCCTGCCCGCCGTGCGCGCGCTGATGAAGCAGCCCGACTTCAACATCAAAAACCCCAACCGCGCCCGCAGCGTGATCTTTAGCTACTGCAGTGGCAACCCCGGTGGCTTCCACCGCGCCGATGGCGCCGGCTATTCCTTCTGGGCCGAACAGGTAGTGGCGCTGGACGCCTTCAACCCGCAAGTGGCCGCCCGCCTGGCCCGCGCGCTGGACCGCTGGAAAAAGCTGGCCGAGCCCTACCGCAGCGCGGCGGGCGACGCCATCGCCAAGGTCGCCGCCAAGCCCAAGCTCAGCAACGACCTGCGCGAGATCATCACCCGCGCCATGGCGGACTGATGCGCCAAGGCATGCGCCAACAGCTGCTGGCCCAGGGCATTGCCGCCCTGGCCGGCTTGGCTGCAGCCATGCCCACCGTAGCCAGCGCGCAAGCCGGCCGCAATGCCCCGGCGGCGGTCTCATCCTCGGCGGATGCGCTGCCCACCACCGCAAGCAACAATTTTGAAAAGCGCTTTGCCCCGCTCTACGCTGCCGTGTTTAGCGAAGGCGGGCGTTTCAGCGGCAGTGCGATGAGCGCTGATTTGCAGGCGCTCGAACCCATGCTCAAGCGCAGCAAGGCGCCGCCGTTGGATTTTTTCCGGCTGTACTACACCCAGGCCACGATTTTCAGCCGACGCGGTATGACCGCCGAAGCCGGCCAGGCTGCGCAAAAGGCCTTGGTAGCCATGCCCAAGCCCAGCGATCCGCAATGGGCTTACCAGCACCTGGAGCTGAGCATTGCCAGCATCCGCTGGTTGGCGGATAGCGGGCGCTATGAGGCAGCGCTTAAACCGGCGCAAACCCTCGCCGTGCAGTACCCGTTGGCGCAAATCGCCAAACTGCCCACGCAAATGCGCTGGGACAACAGCAGCCCTATCCCACAGCCGGCCGACTACCCCACCCAGCTGCAGATACTGGGCGTGTACGAAGACCTGGGCTATGTGCTGCACGAGCAAGGCCAGTACCGCCAGGCCCTGCAGACCAACCAGTGGCTGCTGCCGGTAGCGCGCGAGCGCCTGCAAGCGATGGGCGAGACCCCGCGCCTGCGCGGCCTGCTGGCCAACCTGGCACAAAACAGCTACAAGCTCGGCCAGATGGACGCCGCCCGCAAGTACCTGCAAGAGCGCCTGCAAATCGCCCTCAGCGCGGGCGACCATGACACCGTCTACGACAGCTATTTCCAGCTGATGGTGCTGGCCCATGAGCAAAATGATCCGCAGCAAGCGCGCCAGTGGCTCAGCACTTACGAGCAATATGCCCGCGCCCAGGGCCACAGCGACCAACTGGCCCGCGCCCAACAGCTGCGCGATGAGCTGGACGGCCGCGAAGCAGCGCCCGCACCGCAACAGCCAGCCCCACAGCCACCGCGCCAGCCCAAGCGCTGAGCCCACCCAGATTGACCAAGTTTGAAGGAGTTCAACCCATGAAGAAAAACATCACCCTCAGCCGTTACCTTGTCGAGCAGCAACGCGTCGACGGCCTCATCCCCGCCCAGCTGCGCCTGCTGATCGAAGTAGTGGCCCGCGCCTGCAAGCGCATCAGCCACAGCGTCAACAAAGGCGCGCTGGGCGATGTGCTGGGCACGGCCGGTAGCGAGAACGTGCAAGGCGAAGTGCAGAAGAAGCTCGACATCATCGCCAACGAAGTGCTGATCGAAGCCAATGAATGGGGTGGCCACCTGGCCGCCATGGCCTCCGAAGAGATGGACAGCATCTACCTGGTGCCCAACCGCTACCCGCAAGGCGAATACCTGCTGATGTTCGACCCGCTCGACGGCTCGTCCAACATCGATGTCAACGTGTCCATCGGCACCATCTTCAGCGTGCTCAAAAAGCCCGAAGGCCACCCTGGCGTGACGGAAGAGGACTTTTTGCAACCCGGCACCCAGCAAGTGGCCGCCGGCTACTGCGTCTACGGCCCGCAAACCACCCTGGTGCTGACCTTTGGCGACGGCGTGGCCATGTTCACCCTGGACCGTGAGCAAGGCAGCTTTGTGCTGACCCAAGAGAACGTGCGCATCCCCGAAGACACCAAGGAATTCGCGATCAACATGAGCAATATGCGCCACTGGGATGAACCGGTGAAGCGCTATGTGGACGAATGCCTGGCCGGTATCGAAGGCCCGCGCAACAAGGACTTCAACATGCGCTGGATCGCCTCGATGGTCGCCGACGTGCACCGCATCCTCACCCGTGGCGGCGTCTTCATGTACCCCTGGGACAAGCGCGAACCCAACAAGCCCGGCAAGCTGCGCCTGATGTACGAAGCCAACCCCATGAGCTGGCTGGTAGAGCAAGCCGGCGGCGCCGCCACCAACGGCCGCGATCGCATCCTCGACATCAAGCCCACCAAGCTGCACGAACGCGTCAGCGTGGTCCTGGGCTCGAAGAACGAGGTCGAGCGCGTCACCCGCTACCACTCGGAAGCATAAATTCTGCAATTTGGTCGAGGCACCAAAATTTAACGCTATAATTTCTCTCTAACGCCGGTGTAGCTCAGTCGGTAGAGCAGCTCATTCGTAATGAGAAGGTCGGGTGTTCGATTCATCTCTCCGGCACCAAGTCAGTAAAAAGCCCGCTATCTTTTGGATAGCGGGCTTTTTCGTTCTTGGGCTTTTGCAATCACTCAGCGATTTTAAGAATTCAAGCCACCCGATTATTGCCAGGTCATTCGACAGCACACCAGCGCAATGACGGTGAGGAGAACTGCTGAACAACACCAATCCCCTTGCGCGAGCGGACCGCTGCAGTCACCTTCGTGCAATCCGCAGCACGCCTGAACAGAGAGTCCCAAAAAATCATCAGAACATAGATAAATAACCTTATCATCTGTTCAAAATTAACATGTTGCCTTCTGAAGCAGCGAGAGCACTTTAGCACTACAGGCAGCATCGCTTCGGATGCCCAATTCGCGTGATCAGTTTGAACCGCAAGCTGAGACAAAAGGTATGACCCGTGGAAAAAACTCTTGTTAACGTTGACGGCGCCGCTCAAGCACTGAGGCAATTTGCTGAAGAGCGAGACTGGCATAAATTTCATTCGCCCAAAAACCTGGTCATGGCGCTCTCGGGAGAAGTTGGCGAACTCACCGAAATATTCCAGTGGATGTCGGAAGCGGATTCGCTCGGTGCTGCGACCTCACCAAAAACAGCTCAAGCGGTGCGAGATGAACTCGCAGATGTCGCGCTTTACCTTGTCCGACTTGCCGACGTGCTTGGGGTTGACCTTAATGCCGCAGTGAGCAGCAAACTCGCATCCAACGCTGCCAAGTACCCCATCGAACTATCCAAAGGAGTAAGCACCAAGTACGACCAGTTGCCAAAGCCATGATCGTCTATCAAGCTGACAAGAAGGACTTCTTGGTCGACTACAACGATCGTGACATCGAAGACGTCATTTACGAAAAGTACCGCGCCGCCACAGACCGAAGAGTCGCGCAGGCAGAGATCCGATCCTGGCGAGAATCCCTTGGCTATGTTGCACGTGTCTTGAGTGACCCCGAGATTGCCGACGATGTGGGAGTGGCGGTGGAGTTCATCCTTCCGCAATCTGCCAAACGCATCGACGTCATCCTTGCTGGACATGCTGACGATGGTTCGCGACGTCTGATCGTTGTGGAGCTAAAGCAGTGGTCCTCTGTTAACGCTACAGACCGCGATGCCATCGTCTTGCTACGCCATGGCGGTCGCTCAGACCAAATGCGTGTGCATCCCAGCTACCAGGCATGGTCCTACACCGCATTTTTGGAAGGCTTCAACGAGGCTGTCTACGATGGCGGTTTGCAAGTACGCCCTTGCGCCTACCTGCACAACTACGCAGCGGATGGAATCATCGATGCGGCTCACTATCAACCATATATTGAACGCGCACCACTGTTCCTGAAGGGTGATGATGATCGCAAGCGACTCAGAGAATTCATAAAACAGCATCTTCGCCATGGACGAGGTCGGCAGGTGCTGTTCGATCTGGAACAAGGCCGTCTTCGCCCTTCCAAAGCGCTTGCTGACGTGGTCGGGAAGCTTCTCAAAGGCAACGAAGAATTCGCGTTGATCGATGATCAGAAGGAGATCTTCGAGGCTGCAAAGGCTGCATGCCGTCAGGCGAGCGCTTCCAACCAACCTCGTGTGGTGATCATTGAAGGCGGTCCAGGAACCGGCAAATCGGTCGTTGCAGTAAACCTGCTGGCCGCCTTGCGGGAAGGGCTGACTGTTAAATACATCTCCAAGAATGCGGCACCGCGTGCGGTGTATAGCGAAAAGCTCATCCAGACCCGAGAGAACGCGCATCTGGTCAATCTTTTTGGTGGATCGGGCTCGTTCACTGAAACAAGCACGGATGCCTTCGACGTGCTGGTTATTGACGAGGCGCACCGCCTGACCGAGAAAAGTGGCTTCTACGGGAACTTGGGTACGCACCAAGTCCAGGAGCTTATCAATTCAGCCAAGTGCAGCATTTTCTTTATTGACGAAGACCAGCGTGTAACTCTCAAAGATGTGGGAACCAAGGCAGCCATCCGTGAGTTTGCGGCCGCTCGCGGAGCAGTGGTTGAGGAATACGCTCTCGCCTCGCAGTTTCGCTGTGCAGGTTCAGATGGTTACCTTGCCTGGGTGGACGATGTCTTGCAAATCAAAGCAACTGCGAACGGCAGCCTTGAGGACATTCCGTTTGACTTTCAAGTTTTCGATGACCCCGAGGAAATGCACGCAGCGATTGAGGCAAAGAACAGCGGCAATCGAGCACGGGTAGTCGCCGGATATTGCTGGCCGTGGAACAGCAAGAAGGACTCCAAGCAGATGGATGTGGTGATCGGCGATTACCAGCGTCAATGGAATCTCGACCAAGACGGCAGTCTTTGGATCATGGCACCCCATTCAGTGCAGCAAGTGGGCTGTATCCACACCTGCCAAGGCCTGGAAGTGGACTACATCGGCGTGATCATCGGTCCTGATCTGGTGATGGACGGAGAGAAACTTACCACTCTACCCAGAGCACGCGATCGGCACGATAAAACCATGAAAGGCTTCGTGAAGATGTCCAAGGAACAGCCTGCTGAAGCTGCACGGCAGGCGGACATGATCATCAAGAATACGTACCGCACGCTAATGACGCGTGGGATGAAAGGGTGCTATGTCTATGCGACTGACGCAAAGCTGGCCGCCTATCTCAGGTTCCGTGGCAAGCAAACGCAGTCCGCTTAGCCTCTACACCGCATTGAGACTTCAGCTCTAGCAGTTCAAAAGAGTCAGTAGCACCCATGGGTATGCGCCAACTGCGCCTTTGCCCCCTGCAAATTGATGAATAGTGAATGGGGCGCACGCGGCTTACAGCCCCCTCACCCAACGCCACACGTGCCGGCCTCCACGAATGCCGCCTGTTGGCGTTCTGCACCCTCTTAAGCAAGGCAAGCGCTGCGATTCACGCTGCGCCACCTTTCTGCCCCTCGGCAGCCTTCTCATTAGCCCGATACAGCACCCCCTGCGCATCCTCCGTCAGCGCATACAAAGCGCTGTGCAAGCCGCCTTGCAGCCACTTGCTCAGCTTGTACGACCCGCCATCATCCGCCCCCATCAGCAGAGCCGATATGGCACTCAAGCCATACAAGCGCGTGTTGATCGCTTGGGCTTCGCACTCCGTCAGCGCCAGGTCGTCCGTAAAGCCGCCAGCCCTGCGGAGCCTGCAGATGTCGTGAATGTCTAAAGGCTGGTCACCATGGCCCGCGATGGCCCGGATGACATCGGCGTAAGAGCTATCCAGGCCGGAGGCATCCGAGGTATCTATGGATGCAGCGGCTTTTGCTGCCGCGCGGGCAGCTTGGGGCTTGCTGTTCATGATGACGCCTCCTGACTCCGGGAGATGTTGCGGAGTAGAGGCAGTAGTGCCTGTACGGCCATGTTCAGCGCGTTGTGCGCGTCGGCATGCAGTTGGATAAGGGCGCTTTCGCCCAGGCAGGAAGTGGGCGCAGAGATGCGCGCGAGGGAAGACTGAGCCATGGTGGACTCCAGGTGGTGCAGTTTGCTAAAACCACCACCTCCCACGCCAATAGAAGGCGGTGGCTCGAACAGGTTGGCGTACCGGGCACCTCCTGCGAGAACCGGCGGAGCTTTCGCTCCCCTATCCGAGCCACCATAAAAGGGGCACAGACAAGAGAGCCGCAGACTCTGCGAAATTGAGACCACGGCTTACGTCGTGGAGATGCTCCGGGACGCCAATCCCGACTGCGCTTTACTGGCGCAGCGGCGTAACTGTAGCACGGCAGGAATGGAAGTACTTGGGTGTGACGCATTATTGAATCCCTTCCCTTCCCTTCCCTTCCCTTCCCGTCCCTTCCGAGCCTCTCAATCCTCCTCAGTGAAGCGGTAGCGGCCCTGGATCAGGAAGCTGGCACACTCAGTGACTGCCCCAGCAGTCGTTAGAAGACGCCCCCTTCCCTTAACCACCCAACGCCACCACCGGCTCCAACCGCGCCGCCTGCCTTGCCGGCATCCACCCAAACACCAAGCCCGTCACCACTGCGCACCCAAAAGCCAGCAACATCGCGCTGACCGACAGCACCACTGCGCCGCCCAAAAAGACCAGCACCGCGCCAATCACTACCCCAAGAAACACGCCCACGGTCCCGCCCACCCTGATCACCAGCACCGCCTCGGTCATGAACTGGCGCTGAATATCCCACTGACGTGCGCCAGTCGCCATGCGGATGCCGATCTCGCGGGTGCGCTCCTTCACCGCCATCAGCATCACGTCCATCACGCCGATGCCGCCAACCAGCAGCGAGACAGCGGCGATAAGGCTGAGCATGGTGGTCATGGAGTCCTTGGCCTGGGCTTCGGCCTGCAGGCGGGTGGCGGCGTTGGCGACGTAGAAGTCTTCGCGGCCGTGGCGCAGGCGCAGCAGGCGCTCGATGGCCGCTTGCGCGGGCAGCACGCTTTGTGAATCGCGGGGCTGGATTACGGTGTAGTGCGGGTCAAAGCTTTTGCCATTGGGGAAGATGCGCAGGATGCCGGAGCGGTAGGGAACGACGACCAGGTGCCCTCTGACTTACACCTGGCCCGCTTTAAAAGAACGTCCTAGTAAACGCACCCTCCCCACAGCCCAGTCACACCACCGCAGCGCTGATCGTCTCCGGCCGCCGCGCTAGCAGATGGGACAGCCGCTGCAGGCCCGCCTTCAAGCGAGCCCGGTCGCGGATGCTGCCCAAAGAGATGCGGATGGCGTTCGGGGCTTTGCCGCCGGTGGCGAACGCCTCTGCCGGTGTGATGGCGATCCCCTCGCTGTCGGCGGCGCGGGCGAGCTGCGAGGGGCTCCAGTACCCGGGCAATTCCAGCCATACATGCAGGCCGTCGCCAGCGCCGCTGTAGCGCCCCGCCAGCACATCCCGGGCCATCCGGTGGCGCAGGCGTGCCTCTTTGCGCACGCCCTCCATCAAGCTTTGGGCCGACCCATCAAAGATCCACTGCGTGGCCAGGGCCGCTGTCAGCGGGGCCACCATCAGCGCAAAGGATCTAAGCGCAACCAACAGGCGTTCGCGCTCCTGCGCGTCGGGCACCCGCACAAAAGCGACGCGCAAGCCGGGGGTCAGGCATTTGGACAGGGTGGAGATGTAGTAGCTCTGCTGCGGGGCAAAGCTGGCCAGGGGCGGCGGCGGCGCATCGGCCAGCAGCCAGTAGGGGTCGTCTTCAACGATGGGCACTTCACAGCGCTTGGCAATGCTTGCCAGCTCCTGTCGCCTGCGCTCCGGCATGGTGATGGCGGTCGGGTTCTGCAGCGTTGGATTGAGGTAGACCAGCCCAGGCTTGTGCTGGCGGCAGGCCTGCTCCAGCAGCTCGGGCAGCATGCCATGCTGGTCCGCCTTTACCGCCACGATGCGCCGCCCTAATTGGCTCGCTGCGGTACGCAAGCCGGGGTAAGCCAGGGGCTCAGCCAGGATCACATCGCCAGGCGCTGTCAGCGCCAAAATCAAGGCGGCAATCGCCGCTTGCGCGCCCGGGCAGACGACGACCTGCCCCGCATCCAGCGGCCCAAACATCGGTTCGAGCCATTGGGCACCCGCTTGGCGGTCAGAGTCACTCCCCCCGCCCAGGTGGTAAGTCATCAGCAACTGGGCATCTGCCCGCATCAGCACCTGAGACAGCCCTTGCTTGAGCAGGTCGTCAAAATCCAGGCCATCGGGGGGTGGCGGGGTGTTCATGCTCATGTCGATGACCGAGGCCAGTTCCACTTTGGGCGCCGCCACATAGGTGCCCCGGGCGCCGCGCCCCTCCAACAGGTGGCGGCGCCTGGCTTCGTCGTAGGCGCGCGTGACGGTGGTCAGGTCCACGCCCAGCTGCGCGGCCAACAGGCGCTGCGGGGGCAAGCGGTCACCGGGTTTGAGCGATCCAGCGGCCAGCGCGGCCTGCAAGGCATCCGCAATCTGCAAAAAACGCGGCCCGCCATGCGCGGACAGGCGCGGGAGCCAGCGGTACAACGGGGCATCTTGTATGGTTTCAGACTGGGACATTTTGTCCTCATGTATGGAAATTGCTTTTGCGTACTATGCCCCATAACAGGCAGCACCCTTCTCCTTGTATGGCCGTCGCAGGGTTTTTTATCCCGCACATCGGGGCGCTGGTATTGCCTGCAAACGACAGTGCCAATTCATTGGCTGGAAATTCTCAAAATGATCGATTGGATCCCGGTAGTCTTCGTCATCTTCAAGCTGGCCATGTTCAGCACTTGCATGTTCTTTGCCATCAAATGGCATTACGACCAAGGCAAAAAGGGCAAGGGCAAGGACTTGCGCACGGTACTGCGCGCTGGCGGCATGGTGGCCACCCTCTTTGTGCTGTCGCTCATGGGCCTGGGGCTGGTCACCTTTGGCCTGGTCAGAACGCTGGGTTTGGACTTGCAATTTCCCTGATGGCCAAGATGGTCTGGCGGCCATCGCCAGGCGGCTGAACGCTTGCCGGGGACACCCGCAGCGCAATGCCCATGTGCATTACCCAGCTGCCCGGCAAAAAAAAATGCCACCTCGGTTGGCAGAGGTGGCAAAAAGCCGGTCAGCGTGGAGTGCTTGTACGACCGGCAGGGGAGATTTGAAATAGTCCCTAGGGCCCGCCTTATTCGGCCGTCACGGCCTTAAAAAGCCGCAGGGCGCCACTTGAGCAAACGCTTTTCCAGGCGGGTCAGCAAAAAGTCGGCGCCCAGGGCCACCACCGCCAGCACAATCATTGCGGCAAATACGCCACTGGCATTGAAAGCGCCCTGCGCGGTGGAGATCAAGAGGCCAATGCCCTCTTTGGCGCCAAGAAACTCACCCACCACGGCACCCACCAGTGCAAAGCCAAAGCTCACATGCAGGCTGGCCAGAATCCAGGACATGGCCGATGGAATGACCACCGACAGGGTGACCTGGCGGGGCGATGCACCTAGGATCTGCGCATTGGCGATCATGTACTTGTCGGCCTCACGCACGCCCTGGAAGGCGTTGGCAAACACCACAAAGAAGACCATCACCACCGCCAGCGCCACCTTGGAGGCCATGCCCAGGCCCAGTGCAATCACAAACACCGAGCCCAGCACCACGCGGGGGATGGAGTTGGCAATCTGGATGTAGATGGAGAACACATCGGACAGCAGCTTGTTGCGGCCCAGCACAATGCCGCAGATCACGCCGGCGATGGAGCCGATCAGAAAGCCGATCACCGTTTCTTCCAAGGTCACCAGCACCTGCTGCCACAGCGGGCCTTGCGATGTGCCATCGCGCATCCATTCGACAATCTGGTTCCAGATCATCGAGGGCATGGAGTAGAAGAAGGGGTCGATCCACTGCAGGCGGGCAGACACCTCCCAGCCGCCAAGCACCAAAACCAGCACCAAGAGGCGCAGGCCGAGGATCAGGGCCTTGCGGCGCTTGATGGCCGCCTGCGCGGCCACCGATTCCTGCGCGAGCGCGGCATCGCTCACGGCAGCGGGGGTGTGGTCTGCCGCCGCCTGCGCGGGGGAGATTCGAGGATTCATGGTGAGTTCAGACATGGTGTGTTCCTTGCCTTGGTTTACTGGATATGGACTTCTTCGCGCAGGTCATCCCAGATGCGCTTGGACAGGTCGATGAACTGCGGGTCATAGCGCACCTCGCTCATCACGCGGGGGCGCGGCAAGTCGATCTCGTACACGCGCTTCAAGGTGGCGGGGCGGGCCGTCAGCACAAACACACGGTCAGCCAGCGCAATGGCTTCCTCCAGGTCATGGGTCACAAACACCACCGAGCCGCCCGAGGCCGACCACAGCCGCAGCAGCTCGTCCTGCATCAGGGTGCGGGTCTGCATGTCCAGCGCCGAGAAGGGCTCGTCCATCAGCAAGATCTCGGGCTGGTTGATAAAGGTCTGCGCCAGCGCCACCCGCTTGCGCATGCCGCCCGAGAGCTGGTGCGGGTAGTGGTTGCCAAAGTTGGCCAGGCCCACGCGGTGGATCCACTCGTCGGCCAGCTTGAGCGCCTGCGCACGCGGTGTGCCGCGAAAGATGGGGCCGGCGGCCACGTTGTCGCGCACCGACTTCCAGGGGAAGACGGCATCGGCCTGGAACACAAAGCCAATGCGCGGATCGATCTGCTCGACCTTCTTTCCCATCACACGCACCTCGCCTACCGTGGGCTGCAGCAAGCTGGTGATCAGGTTCAAGGTGGTGGATTTGCCGCTGCCGGTGGGTCCGACGATGGCGATGAATTCGCCTTTGGCCACGCTCATAGAAAAGTTGCGCAGCGCCAAGGTGGCCGTGCCGTCCGGCGCGATAAAGCGCAGCGACACCTTGTCAAATTCGATGGCAGCATCGGTTTGCTGCGCAGAGGCCGCGGCATTTTTGGGCTGCAGGGTGCTGGACGGTTGCTGGCTGGCAACCGCCTGGGTGGCATAGGACATGGGGAGTCTCCCGAAAGGGCTGGGGTTTGTGCGCCAACTGCAGCACGGCATGCCGCGCTGCTGGGCCGGTCGCGCCGCTTTTTACTTGGCGCTCAGGTAAGCGTTGGAATAGGTCTTGGCCAGGTCAATGTGCGCGCTCTTCACATTGGGCTTGTAGGCCGACAGCACCCGGAGCACGGTCTCGGGGCCGCCCTCGGGCATCTTGCCGTCCTTGGTGTACATGGGCAGCGAAGCTTTCAGCGCTGCCACATACAGCTCCTTGTCATTGCCGTAGTAGTCCTTGGGCATCTTCTCGGCAATCTCTTCGGCGCTGTGGCTGCTGATGTATTGCATGGTCTTGCCAAAGGCACGCGCCAGCTTGCTGGCTTGCTCTTTGTGGCTGGCGGCCCATTCATTGCGCACGTACAGGCTGGCGGCGGGGTAGAGGCCGCCCAGTGCCGCCTTGGTGCCCTCTTCGCTGCGCATGTCCACCAGTACCTTGGCGTCACCGGTCTTGAGCATTTGCGACACAGTCGGCTCAGTCGTCATGCCCGCCTGGATGCGGTCCTGCTTCATGCCGGCGATGAAGGAATTGCCAGCGCCCACGGGCAGCAACGAATAATCCTTGCTGGCCACGCCTTCCTTGTCTACCAGGTAGCGGGTCAAGAACTCGGTCGATGAGCCCAGGCCCGTCACGCCCAAGGTCTTGCCCTTGGCATCGGCCATCGATTTGAAGCCGCCTGCGGCTGCCTTGGTGGACACCAGTTCCACCTCGCCGGGCACCTTGCAGAACACCGCAATGGCCTGGATCTCCTTGCCCTTGGCCTGCAGATCGATGGTGTGGTCGTAAAAACCGACCACGCCTTGCACGGCACCAGCGATCAACTGGTTTTCTGCATCCACGCCGGCGGGCTGCGATTGCAGCTCGACCTTCAGGCCCTCTTCCTTGAAGTAGCCCAGCGACTCGGCCAGCTTGGCGGGCAGGTAGATGATCTTGTTGATACCGCCCACCATGATGGTGACGGTGTCGTCTGCCGCCTGGGCAGCCGTGCTGGCCATGCAGCAGACAGCAGCTGCGGCGATAGCAGCCAGGGCGTTGCGGCGGGAAGCGTGGAACGTGGTCATGCGGTGTCTCCTTGAGGTTGTTGTCCCGGCACCTGCAGCAGCGTCGCCCTGGGCGACCGCATAATGCACCGGATAGGAACAGAGTCTAGAAACTGCACCCTTTCAGTGCGCTTTCGCTGCACCGCAGCATTTTTAGTGGTTATCCCTGATCTATTTGCGGGCGCCCGGTGCGCCCCCTCCTCCGATGAAGATTCTTCTGGTCGAAGACAACCTGGAACTGGCCCAGTCCCTGGCCGAGCTGCTGCGCCAGCATGCCTTTGTGGTGGACCATGTGGACCGTGGCGATGCGGCCGACCAGCTGCTCAGCCAATCGCACTACGACTTGCTGCTGCTGGACCTGAACCTGCCCCAGCTCAGCGGCAAGGCCTTGCTGCGCCGCCTGCGCGAGCGGGGCGACAGCCTGCCGGTGATCGTGCTGACGGCCAGCGATTCGCTCGACCAAAAGGTGCTCTGCCTGGAGATTGGCGCCGATGACTACCTCGTCAAACCGGTGGAAGTGCGCGAGCTGCTCGCGCGCATGCAGGCCATTGCGCGGCGCCAGATGCCCGGGCGCGACAACCAGGTGCGCTGCGGCAACCTGCAGCTGGATTTGCGCACGCGCCTGTTCAGCGTGGCGGGCGAAGAGTTGGCCCTGCCCCCGCGCGAGCGCAGCATGCTCGAAGCACTGATGCTGCAAAACGGCAGCGCACTGTCCAAACAACGGCTGATGGATGTGATCTACGGCATGGACGAAGAGGCCAGCGCCGATGCGGTCGACCTGTATGTGCACCGCCTGCGCAAAAAGCTGCAGGCCAGCGACACCACCATCATGACCTTGCGCGGCGTGGGCTACCTGCTCAAGCAAAAGCTCGCGGGTAGCGAATAAATGCTGCACAGCCTGCGCGCCCGCCTGGCCTTGTGGCTGCTGCTGCCGCTGGCGGTGCTGGTGGCCGTGTGCGGCTGGTTTGCCCATGAGCACGCCGAGGACGCGGCCGACTATGTGCAAGACCACGACCTGCTGTCATCGGCCAAGATCTTGGCCGACCGCCTGATCTGGGAAGACGGTGATGTGCGCGCCAGCGTGCCGCCCTCGGCGCTCAGCCTGTTCATGTCACCCGCGCGCGACCATGTCTACCTGAGCGTGATGGATGCGCAAGGCCAGCTGCTGGCGGGCCAGCAGGATTTTCCGCAACCGCAAAAGCTGCAACTGAGCGGCAGCGACAACGCCCAGTGGTACGACGCCGTATGGCAGGGCCAGCCGATTCGCGCCGTCATCACGCGCCGGGCCATGTACGACGTGGCGGGCGCCCGCGAGATCACCATCCTGGTCGGCAAAACCACGCACAGCCGCGACAACATGGTGCAGACCTTGTGGTGGCCGACGATGGAATACCTGCTCTGGGCCCTTGCCGTGGCCGTGCTGGTAAGCGCCACTGCCTTGACCTTGGAGCTGCGCCCGCTGCTGCGCATGGCACGCCAGCTGGCAGCACGCCCGGCCCGGGATGTGGATTTTCATCTCGACTCGCGCCAGCTGCACCAGGAGCTGCGGCCGCTGGCCGATACCGTCAACCAGTTTGCCCGCACCATCCGCGCCCAGGTGGCGCGCCAGCGCCAGTTCATCTCGGATGCGGCGCACCAGCTGCGCACGCCCCTGGCCATCCAGGCCCACACCCTGGAACAGGCCCTGGGCCAGACGCAGGCCGAGCTGGCTGCACTCTCCGTCGCGCAGCGCCTGGCCGTATTGCAGCGGCTGCAGCGCAGCAACCAGCAATTGCTGAATGTCGCCAACCAGCTGCTCACCCTGGCCCAGGCCGAAGCCGGCAGCGCAGCGCATGCCGCCCAAGCGCCGCAGTGGCTGGACCTGCGCGCGCTCTGCCTGCAGTGCCTGGAAGCCTTGGCGCCAGCGGCCGACCTCAAGCACATCGACCTGGGATGGGAGGAAACCCAAGAGCCCAACACGCCAGAGCCCGGGCTAGCGGCCGCCAACCCCGGCCCCCATGTCTATTGCCTGTACACCAGCAGCCGCCTGCTGCCCGAGCTGGTTGCCAACCTGGTGGACAACGCCATCCGCTACACCCCTGCCCAAGGCCAGGTCACCGTGGGTTTGCACGCCAGTGCGGACAGCCTGCTTTTGTTTGTTGCAGACAATGGCCCCGGAATCCCCGCCCAAAGCCGCGACCGGGTGCTGGAGCGCTTTTACCGCCTGGCCCATGACACGCCCGGCACCGGCCTGGGCCTGGCGATTGTGCAAGAAGTGGCACGCGCGACGGGCGCCAGCTTGGAGCTGGCCGACGCCCAGCAGCGCTACACGCAACCCTTTGGCCCGGGCCTGCGCATCAGCGTGCGCTTTGCACGCGCTGCAGCTTAGCGCGGGGATACGCCGAGCCTCTTCTGAACCTGGCGCTCTAAGAACCTGTTCAAAGTCTCTACGCAGCCGCGTTGGAGTGCAATCGGGATGAGTTCGAAGGGATGGTCCGCAGCTTGCACCGGGGTGCAAGCAAGGGCCAGCGCGCAGAAATCGCCCGATTTCACTCCAACCCGTAGGGACAGTGGCTTTGCGGCCGCCCGGGCAGGGGCGGTCTGCGTCGTTGCAAATCCTCGCAATAGCATGGCTATTGCTGCGGTGTTGCGCGGGTAGGCGCTCCCCCTCGCATCCCATCCCGCAAAGACACTGTCGCGGCGCGAGGAGACTTTGAACAGGTTCTAAGGCCCGCTGCTGTCACACGATGGCGGAGCGCGATAGGGGCTGAACGGCCCAACCCGCTGCGTTTGTATTGGCCCAAGCCTGTGGCGTTAGGACGCAGAAAACGCCGCCACCATCTGGCGCAGCAACTGCGAGGCGACTGGCGACAGCGGCCTGCCCGCTCGCGTCAGCACATGCAGCTGGCTGTGGTTGAGCACCGGGCTGGCCAGCGGCAGGGACACGAGCTTATCCAGCGCCACGCCCTGCAGCGGGATGGAGCGCGGCGTCATGATGTAGCCCAGGCCCATCACCGCAAAGTCCCACAGCACCTTGAAAGAGTTAGTCGTGAGCATGGGTTGCAGGCGGATGTTCTCTTCCAGCTCAGCGGCCTGGATGTGTTTGCGCACCCCAAAGGATTCTTCCAAAGCCGCACCGGGGTATGGCGCCAAGTCCGCCAGGCTCAAGGGGCCGTTATGGCTGGCCAGCGGGTGGCCTTTGCGCACATGCACACGTACGGGGGCCAGCCTGGCATGGTGGGAGCGCAGGCGCGCATCCATCGGCGGCTGGAAGACGAGGCCGATATGCGCGCGGTCTTCCAAAATGCACTGCACCGCCTCTTCGGTACCCGCCACCCGGATGTGGTAGCGCACATCGCCATGGGCTTTCACAAAATCCTGTAGCACCGGCCCCATCACCATGTCCAAGGTGCCCTCGCCCAGCACCAGGTCCAGGTGGCCCGATTGGCCGTTCTTGAGGCTGTTGACCTCGGCGACAAAGGTGTCGTGCAGGTCTTGCTGGCGGCGGGCAAACAGCGCCAGCATGCGGCCGGCGTCAGTCACCACCACGCCCCTGCCGCGCCGCTCCAGCAGCACCAGGCCCGTGTCCTGCTCCAGCCGGGCCACCGTGCGGCTGACCATCGACGGGTCCACCGCCAGCACATCAGCCGCGCCGCGCACCGAGCCGGTTTCCATGATCTGCAGCAGGCACAGGGCCCGCTTGCGGTCCAGCACATCGTCCATTCCCAGGTTCAACATCGTTCGCCTCCGGCAATTGTTGCGATTCTTGCAACGTTTGATTGCTTGCGTTGTCATGGACGCGACGGATCGCGCTTTCGATAATGGTTTGACTTTTTTATGACGGCCCCACCATGAACGCAGCTATCCACCCCTCCTTGCTATCTGCCGTACAGGCCCTTGCGCCTGAGTTTGTCGGCATCCGCCACCAGATCCATGCCTTCCCGGAGCTGGCGTTTGAAGAGCTGCGCACCAGCGACCTGGTGGCCGAGCGCCTGCAGTCCTGGGGCTACGAAGTACACCGGGGCCTGGGCAGTACCGGCGTGGTAGGTCGCCTCAAAAAAGGCCAGGGCAGCCGCAGCCTGGGCATTCGTGCGGACATGGATGCACTGCCCATTCAGGAGAAAACCGGCCTGTCCTATGCCAGCACCTTGAGCGGCAAGATGCATGCCTGCGGCCACGATGGTCATACGGCCATCTTGCTGTGCGCGGCCCGTTACCTGGCGGAGTCCGTCGATTACAGCGGCACCTTGAACCTGATTTTTCAGCCGGCCGAAGAGAACGAAGGCGGTGCGCTGCGCATGGTCGATGACGGGCTGTTCAAGCAGTTCCCCTGCGACGAGGTCTATGCGCTGCACAACACGCCGGGCCTGCCCGTGGGCCAGATCGGCGTGATTGCAGGCCCTGCGATGGCATCGTTTGACCGCGCCACCGTCACCCTGACCGGGCGCTCAGCCCATGGCGCCATGCCCCACCACGGCATTGATGTGATGCAGGCAGCGGCCAGCATCGTGCTGGGGTTGCAGTCGCTGGTCAGCCGGGAGGTCGATGCCCTCAAATCGGCCGTCATCACCGTGGGCTCCATCCAGGCCGGCGCCACCTACAACATCGTGCCGGAGAGCGCCACGATCAAGATCGGCATCCGTGCGCTCAATCCCGAGGTACGCAACCAGATCGAAACCCGGTTGCGCGACTTTGTCAGCGCCCAGGCCCAGAGCTACCAGCTGCAAGCCGATGTGCTGTACGAGCGCAAGTACCCGGTACTCGTCAACCATGCCGCCCAAACCGAGCGCGCCCGCGAAGTGGCCACGCAGCTGCTGGGTGCCGACAACGTGGTCACGCGTGGCCCGGTGATGGGCAGCGAAGACTTTGCCTACATGCTCGAACACTGCCCCGGCTCCTATGTGCGGCTGGGCAATGGCCTGGGGCAAGACGGCGGCTGCATGGTGCACAACCCGCTGTATGACTTCAATGACAAAGCCCTGCCCATCGGGGCGGCCTTCTGGGCCAGCCTTGCACAAAGCTATTTGAAATAACCCCACCTAGCGAGAGCACCATGACCGCAACCCATCGCCGCCAATTTCTTCAATACGCCAGCCTGCTGGCAGGCGCCCCCTGGCTGGCCACCCAGCAAGCCTGGGCAGCTGATGCCTACCCGACCAAGCCGCTGTCGCTGGTCGTGCCCTACCCCGCTGGCGGCGCCAGCGATACCTCTGCCCGCATCTTTGGGGAGTCCATTGGCAAGAGCGTCAAGCAGCAGGTTGTCGTCGAGAACTATGGCGGCGGCACTGGCCTGATCGGCGCCAACAAGGTCTTGAGCGCGCAGGCCGATGGCTACACCTTCTTCCATGGCTCCATCAACGAGGTCTTTCTGGCCCCGATGCTCAACCCTTCGGCCCGCTACACGCCCAAGGATTTCAGCCTGGTCGCCCCGATCAGCGAGGCCCATATCGTGCTGCTGGCGCGCAACGGGCTGCAGGTGGACTCGCTGGACAAACTGATCGCACTGGCCAAGCAAAGCGGCGCCAAGCCGCTGACCTATGCCACCGTGGGCATTGATTCGATCTACCACCTGATGGGCGATGCGCTGGCGACCCGTGTTGGCGCCCCCCTGCTGCATGTGCCCTACAAAGGCGGCGCACCGGCGCTGCAAGGCGTAGCAGGGGGCGAGGTGGACCTGGCCATCCTGGCCTACCAGACCAGTTTTGATGCCATGCAGGCCCAGGGCCGGCTCAAGGTGCTGACCAGCTTCTCCAAAGAACTGCCGACTCCCTTGGCCCATATTCCGCTGATCACGCAAAGCAAGCTCGTGCCCGACTTTGCCTACACCATCAGCGGCGGCTACTTCGTCAAACAAGGCTGCCCGGCCGATCGCGTCACCATCTTGCGCAATGCGATTGGTGCCGCCCTGCTCAACCCCGAGATACGCGCCAGGCTGGAAGCCGAAGGCCGCACCGTGGCCCAGCCCACCGACAGCCAGGCCGCCGCCAACCAGACCTTTGACCAGTACCTGCTACGCGTGGGCGAGCTCATTCGCACCGTGGGCCGCAAACCGCTGGCCTGACCCCAAGAAGAGCCATGGCAGGCCGCTGAAAGCGGGCGGCCTACCGCAACACAGCCGGCGCTGCAGCAGCACGCCGGCTGTTTGATTTCCTGGCCTACGTTTTTCTCAGCCTATGCCCCAGGCTCGGCGTTAAGCGGGGCCCAACCCCAACATCATGTTGCATTGCCAACGATTACTTGCTACCTATAAGCGGGGCATCTGGCAGCATCCAGTAACGGTTAATGGGGCATTTACCTGCCTAGGCCTGCGCAGAGGCTGTGCTGTACTTTGCAGGTTACAGGGGGAAAGTCCCGGGGCAGTTTTATGCAGACAAGCAATCTATGGCTTGGAAGACATAGCTTCTCAAAGCGGCCAGGTTGCTTCAGCGCTTGCAAGCTTGCAGCAGGCTGACATTTGTTGAATTTATGAGCATTGCCTTTTCATAGCTTTGTCATATCATACGCATTCCTCTGGAGGGAGGTAGAAGTAGAACAAAAGGAACACGACCTTGGAGCCCGCAGCAATGCGGGCTCTTTTTTTGTCAATTGCTGACGATTGCTCTGCGAGGACTGACAACATCGCGCCCGGGCCCGGCCTAGAATTTAAGTAACAGTTTTGCCGAGTTTGTGCGTACCCTCCCTCCCTCTCTTAATTTGCATAAACGCCCTGTTTATCAGGATCGGCCTTCTTCTTGTATCCACTGCCGCCCCCTTGGGGGCGGTATTTTTTTTGGGCGCAGCGCTGCAGCGCCCATGGGGGCGCCATGCGGCACAGCCGGCCCCGCTCAGACCACCGCTGTCGACAAGCCCTGTGCGGTATGCACTGGCAGCTGCCACTGCAAACCGTTCTGCTCGGCCACCACCTCAATGCGCGGGGGCTCGCTGTACACCCCGCCAAAAATGGTGGCAAACGCAGCGTCTGCCGCGTCCCGTCCGGTGGCCAGTCGCATCATGCCCATGGGGATGGCCGTGCCAGAGGGGTCAAACAAGTACCAGCGACCGCCCAGATATACCTCCACATAGGCATGAAAATCCGGCGGCCCCAAGGCAGGATCGGCGCCATAGTCGGTGCCAGTCACAAACCGCGCCGGCAGGTTGATGGCGCGGCACATGGCAATCATCAGGTGCGCAAAATCGCGGCAGACGCCCACGCATTCCACCAAGGTATCGACGGCCGAGGTCGTGCCACTGCTGCTGTTGGAGCGGAACTTCACATGCTGCTGCACCCAGTCACACACTGCCTGCGCGCGCGCATAGCCCTGGGGCAGATGCCCAAACAGTGCATAGGCGTAAGCGGCCAGCCGGTCTGACTGGCAGTAGCGGCTGGGGTAGATGTAGTGCAAGGCATCCAGCGGCAGCTGGTAGACCGGCACCTCCGGAATCTGCGAGGGATCATCGCGGTAGTGCGCGATCTCCACCGTTGCCTGGTAGTTGAGCTTGAGCGGACCGGCCTGCGCCTGCATCCGCAAGCTGCGCTGGCCGTTGGCGTCCTGCTGCATCGTCCAGGTGGCAGCCGCCTGGCTCACATTCAGGCTCTCCAGCATCACGGTTTGATGGGGGGTGTAGGCAGGATGGAAGTTGAAGAAAAAATCGGCGCTCGGCGTCAGCACCGTATAGGCAAGCTCCAAAGAGAACTGCAGTCGAATCATGGCGTGGGGCCTTTGGGACGTCGTCGAGGAATATTCCTGGCTGGCGGCCCCTGCCATACAGAGAACCGCCCGCCCGCATCTAGGGGGCTAAGGCTGCGCTTACACCAGTGTGCACCCGCATGCCAACGCCGTCTGTCAGGCAAATGCCCTGCACGCTTGTGGTCCCCGGCAACCCAGCGCCCGCCTGGGTTGACAAGGCGGCGCAGGCCTGTCGGACTGGCGCTGCTGCGCTTGTCCTACGGTCGCCGCCGGGGCCGGGCAGCACCATGGAGTGGCGAGGATGGATCCCAGACAGACCACGCAAACGGACACTCTAGGGACCACCCTTCCCCAGCCACAACCAAGGAGTAGCACATGACCCATCCCCAAGACCCCCACGGCAAACTCAACCCCGATCCGATCACTGATGAACCCGGTGCCCACCCCATCGGCACGGGCATTGGCGCAGCCGGCGGTGCCCTCACCGGCGCAGCCGCAGGCTCGGTGGCCGGGCCTATTGGTACTGCCGTTGGCGGTGTCGTCGGCGCGGTGATTGGTGGTTTGGCTGGCAAGGGCGCGGCTGAAGCCGTCAACCCCACGGCCGAAGATGCCTACTGGGCCGATACCTACCAGCGTGAGCCCTACTTTGCCCAAGGCTATACCTATGACGACTATGCGCCGGCCTACCGCGCCGGCTACCAGTCGGTGCGCGATGGCCACCTGGACTGGGAAGATGCGCGCAGCGACTGGGAAAGCCGCTGGCAGGCAGACCGTGCGCAAAGCCGCCTGGGCTGGCCGCAGGCCGAGCCCGCTGTGAAAGCCGCCTGGGAGCGCGCCAACCGCGCGTATAAGCAGAGCAATCAGGGCTGAAGCGTTTAGCGTCTGAGCGCGCGCCGCACCAGGCTATTGCCTGGGGCGGCGTTTGGCATTCAGTACGTCAGGGCTCCTGCCAGCAGGCCCAGCCCTGCAGCCCCCAGCGCTAGTTTGCGCGCACGTTGGGGTATATAGGTCAACACCAGGCCCCAGGCCAATGCCGCCAAGGTCAGCAGCCCCAACCATGCGGCGATCCCCACCGAGGTGTGCCAGCGCTGCAGGCAAAACACCAGCGACACCAGCAGTAAACCCGTGCCGGCCACCTGCCACAGATGGCGCTGCGTGGCGGCCAGGGTGGCGGTGCCCAGCTGGTCTTCATGGCGGTCCATGGCCGCAGCCAATGCCGCAAAACCTGCAAACGCCCATAACAGACTGGCAATGGCCGTCATGGCTGCTGCTCCATCGCCGTGGCCACGGCAGGCTGGGGCGCCAGCAGGCCGGCATCTGCTGCAGCGGCCTTGGCAGGCGCCACCGCCTTGCGTGCGGCAGGGCTTGCCGTTTGTTTGCTGCGCGCCAACCACCACACCACCCAGCCATGCAGTGCCGCCAAGGCCAGCATCATCACATCAAAACCAGCAATGCTCCACTGCGACTGGGCAAGGCTTTGGCTGAGCCAAGCGCCTCCGCTCAGGCCGTTGAGCAGCGGCAGCAAGGCAAACAGCACGGTGGCTAGCAGCATCTGCTCACGCCAGGCCTGGCGGTGCGGGCGCAGCAGCGGGTGCAGCAGGCACAGCGCCCATACAGTAAAGAAGCCGCGAATCTCCCAGTCACTGCGGCCGGCCAGCTCAGCGGGCAGCAAGCGGTTGAACCAGAAGAACGAAGCCGTTGCCACGGACAGGCCGGCGATGGCGCCCACATTGAGCACCTCTACGAGCCGGTGGCCATGGGGCGTGCGGCCCAGCTTGCGCCGCTCGGGCAGGCGCTTGACTACCCAGATCACCATGCCGGTGGCGGCCATGATGGTGCCCACCACCCCGCTCAAGAACAGCAGCCAGCGCACCAGCGGCTCGGCAAAGCGGCCCAGGTGCACGCTGGCCAGCACATTGCTGGTGGCGCGCGGCCAAGAGATGGCAGCCGCCTCAGGCGCTGGGCGCGGCTCGCCCGTGACGCCATCAAACAACAAGCTCGATCCCGCACCCCGGTTGACCAGGCTTGATCCCCCGCCCTCGCGCAACTCGATGGTGGCGCGGGCGGTACCTGGAGCGTTGACCGTGATGCTGCCCACGCCATGCGCGGGCCACTGCTGCAGGGCTGCGGCTAGCATCGGGCCCACGGGCGCCAGAGCCACTGGCGCATCCGTGTCGGCCTCAGCTTGGCGGCTTGCCCGGCCACCTTCGCGCGGGCCATTGGTATTTGCAGCGCCCGGCTGCGCCTGGCGGTTGCCACGCAGCTCGGAGAAGTAGGCATTGCTGTCACCGCTGTAAGCGGTCTGCACGCCCCAGGGCATCAATATGTTCATCAACAGCACCAGGCCGCTAAAGGTGATCAACAGATGAAAAGGCAGCGCCAGCACGGCGGTGGCATTGTGGGCATCCAGCCAGGAGCGCTGGCCCTTGCGCGGGCGGAAGGTGAAGAAATCGCTGAAGATTTTCTTATGGGTGATGACGCCGCTGATGATGGCCACCAGCATCAGCATGGTGGCAAAGCCCACAATCCAGCGCCCCCAGATACGCGGCATGGCGTAAAGCTCGAAATGGAAGCGGTAGAGAAAACCACCGCCCCGCGTCTCGCGCGGTTGGAGCTGCTCGCCGGTACCCGCATCCAAGATGCTGCGCTGCGTGCCCGCCCGGCCTGCAGCGGCCCCTGGCTCGCGCCAGGATGCCTCGATGGCCGTCTGGCGCTCATTGGGCAGCGACAAGGTCCAGCTGCTGGCCTTGGGTGCAATGGTCTGCATGGCATCCAGCCCGCGTTGCGCGGTGCCCGCATCAGGCACTGACTGGTGCAGCTCAGGCCGCATCCAATCCGTGATCTCGGCACGGAAAAAGCTCAAGGTGCCGGTAAAGAACACCGCATACAAAAGCCAGCCCAGCAGCAGCCCGCTCCAGGTATGCAACCAGGACATCGATTGCCGCAGGCCCTCGGGTTTGCCATCGACCCTCATGCCACGGCCCCCGGCGCCAGTACCCAGGCCAGCAGCGCCAGCGCGCCCGCTGGCAGCGCAATCCCCAGCCAGGCACGCAAGGCAGTCGCGCAGCCAAAGGCCCACATCGCCGCCACGGCGTAGACCACAAAGGCCAGCATGGTGGCCGCCATCGTCGCATCCACCCGAGCCATGCCCAGGTATTGAAAGCCCACAGCCCCCGCTGCTGCAGAGGCTGCTGCCAAGGCATAGCCGCCCCCAATGGCGGCGATGGCCCGCGAGGCGACCCGCGCGCGATAGCCCAGCAGGCCGGCTGCTGGTTGGTGATTCCCGGCTGTTTGCATCTAGACAATCCTCTGAGGTGGGCAGACCACACTGGCCTGGGCCGCCATGGCCCGTCAATGCGCATCGGATGGCAAAGACTGGCAGGGGCCGCGCAGCATTTTAAATGAGAATGAGTCTTGATAATCCTTTAGCCATACGACAAGCATCCCAGCAGCGCTTTGCATGACTGCCGCCATGTTTGCGCCCAGTACGGCCGCGTAGACCCATGGCGCATGCCCAGCGGCAGGCACGCTGGCGCCAGAAGTCCTGGAACCGCAAGGCCCAGCTCTCATGGGGGTGTATTGCCGTGCATGCCATGCGCGCATGGCCATCCAAGGTGTTTTTGAAGGCGCTGTGCAGCAGCGATGCGCGCCTGGACCTGGCGTTTGTGGCGCAATGGCTCGGGGTGAGCAAGCAGGCAGGACAGGCTAGGGATCCTCTGCAAAACCCTCGCCAAGCGGGATGGACGCGGATCGGGATGAGGCGCAAGGCGTCTTTTGCAGTCAATAGCCGTAGCTATTGACAAGGAAGACAACGCAGCGGATCGCCCGAGTCCGCGTTCAGACCACAGCAGGGAGTTTTGCAGAGGGTCCCTAGGTGTCCGACTCCTGTGCCAAGGGGCAGGCGCCGACAGACAGGCAATCGTCTTCAAACGTGGCCACCGCCTGCTCCAGCGCCGCGGTCACACGCTCTGCCACCTCATCGCTGGCAGCGGTCTCGTTGTCTACCTTGAAAATGGCAGCCGCATCGGTGATGCCTGCCAAATAAGCCATCTTGAATAAATTGGTCTGTTCTGCAGTGACGACGGTGATTTGTAGTTCCGACAAAGACTTTGCACGGGATCTCATACGGACTCCTCTGTGGGCGTATCGCAATGAAAAATCAGGTCTGCGCGAACAGCCCTCCGACCGGCTGTACGTGTCACCCTGAAACTGGATGAAACATAGCATAGCGCAGCCTGCCAAGGCAAGCTGCTGCCCTAGGCGACCGGCACCACCGTCACAAATGGATGGTTGCCAAATGCCTGCACCGCGTGGCTACCGGGTGGTGCGTCGGTGATCAGGGTCCAGGGGCGGTGGATGGGCGACCAGTTCATCTGTGATTTGCGGCCCAGCTTCTCGGCGGTGGCGAGCATGTAGACCTCGCGCGTGCGGCGGAAGAGCTTTTCCTTGAACCAGGCCTGCTCGATCGAGCCTTCGCAGACCCCAAATTCCGCATCGATCCCGTCGGCGCTGGAGAACACCTTGTCAAAGGTGAGGCGTTCGAGCGCCATGTCGGCCAGCGGGCCGTAAACGCTCATGCTGCCGGGGCGCAGGTCGCCGCCGAGCAAGGTCACGCGCAGGTCGCGTGCGCTCAGCGTGTTCAGCGCCAGCAGGCTGTTGGTGATGATGCGCAGCGAATCGTCTTTGGGCAGGTGGCGGGCCAGCGCATCGGTGGTGGTGCCGCCGTCGATAAAGATGGTGTCGCCCGGCTCGATAAAGCGCAGGGCCTGGCGGGCAATGGCCGCCTTGCCTTCACCGTCGTGCACCTTGCGCAGCTCCAGCGATTCCTCGGGTTCATGGCGGATGGGCGCCGCCACGGCGCCGCCGTACACGCGCAGCAGGCGGCCATCTTGCTGCAGCGCCTGCAGGTCACGGCGCACGGTGGCTTCGGATATATCAAACCGCGCACACAGCGCAGCCACATCGGTCATGCCCGAATGCACGGCCTGGAGAATCGACTCTCTGCGGTTGGTGACCTTCATGGGATGCGTGGCTGGCTACAGCGCAATAGCGATAACGGGTAGGAGCTTAACCCGATATGCCATGCGTCTTCAGGATTTCGCGCATCTGCGCCTCTTGCTCTGCGCTGATGCGCACGGGGTACTTGCTGTTGCCCACGTTGTAGCCCAGCAGTTGCACCGCGCGTTTGACGGCCGCCGGGGCAAAGCAGACCTTGTAGAGCGTCTCGCGCAGGCTGGTCACGGTCGCCTGCTGCTGGCGCGAGCCCTCAATATCGCCCGCTGCAAACAGCTTCCAGATGGCATTGATCTCGCGCGGCGCGGCATTCGCCAGGCCCGATACCGCCCCGGCGCAGCCTTCTACAAAGCCTTGGTGGATCAAGCTGTCCGGCCCATTGAACACCACAAAATCCGGCAGCTCTTTGGCCACTTTCAAAAAGCCGCTCAGGCTTTCATGGCTGCCGGCGCTGTCCTTGATGCCGGCGATATTGGGGTGCGCGGCCAGGCGCTTGGCGGTCTCGGGGGCAATGGTGTTGCCGGTGCGCGCGGGAATGTTGTAGAGATAGACGGGCACCTCCAGCGCATCGGCAATCGCGCTGAAATGCCAGTGCAGCTCATCTTGCGACAGCGGTACAAACCAGGGCGTGATGGCGGCCACCGCATCCACACCCAGGCGGGCGATGTCGCGGCCTGCGCGAATGCACTCTGCGGTCGATACCTCCCCCACATGGCCCACCACGCTGGCGCGCCCAGCGACTTGCTCCATCGCTACTTCGGCTACGCGGCGCTTCTCGCCCTCGGTCAGCGCAAAGAATTCGCCATTCGTGCCGCCGCAAAAGATGCCGTTGCCCGCGTTCACCTGCCGATCGATCTGCTCGCGGAAAGGCGCCTCTGCAAAGCGGTCCTCCGCGTCCATGGGGGTGATGATGGCCGTCAGAATGCCTTGGAGTTTTTGCTTGTTTGCCATGGTGTTGTCTCAGTTAAACAGCTTCAGGTAGACCTTTTCGATATCGGCGCCCGTCACTGGCCCGGGCACGTTCTTGATGAGGCGCTGCACATCGAGCGCGGCCTGCACCAGGTCCGGCAGGTGGTCGCGGCCAATGCCCAGTTCTTGCAAGCTGGCCGGTAGGCGCAGGCGTTGCACCAGATCGGCAAAGTAGGCCACCAGCGCATGGGATTTGGCTTCATCATCCAGCGCCAGATCGGCACCGGGCACCAGCGCATAAGCGCGCGCCAGCTTGGTGACACACAGCGGACGCAGCCATTCAAAGCATGGCGCGAGCAAGATAGCATTGGCGACGCCATGGGGGATGTGGTACTTGCCGCCCAGCGGGTAGGACATGGCATGCACCAGGTGGGTGCCCGCGTGGGCAATGCAGGCGCCGCCGTAGTACGAGGCCCAGAGCATGTTGAGCTTGGCTTCCAGGTTGTCTGGCTCGGCCACCGACTGCTCAAGGCTCTCGAACAGCTTTTTCATGCCGATGACCGCGTAGTTGTCGGCTACGGGGTTGGCAATGCTGGCGGTAAAACACTCGATCAGGTGGCAAAGCGCATCCACACCGGTGGAGGCCGCAATCTTCCGCGGCATGGTCACCGTCAGCTCAGGCACCAGCGCCACATAGTCGGGCAGCAGCACCGGCGAGATGATGCCTTGCTTGGTTTCCCGCGCGGGGATCGCCAAGATGGCATTGGGCGTCGCCTCCGAGCCGGTGCCTGCCGTTGTCGGCACCATCAGCGCCTTGACCCGCTGCGTGACCTTGGTGCCCGCCAGCAGCTCGGCCAAGCTGGGCGAGTCCGGGTGCGCCAGCGCCGAGAGCAGCTTGGCCACATCCAGCACGCTGCCGCCGCCCACCCCCACCACAAAGTCCACACCACGAAGATCGCGCGCTTGCAGGATGCCCTCCACGTCGCCATCCGATGGCTCAGGGGGCACATTGTCGATCACCAGCACCTCGGTGGCCGCGCGCCGCAGCTGGTCCAGCAGCGCCTGCACGCCTGCGATGCCGATGATGTTCTGGTCGCTCACAAACAGCAGCTTGTGCTTGCCGCTCACCAGATAGGCGATGTCGTCCAGGACGCTGTGGCCGCTCAGAACGGTGCTATGGATGTGCATATTTTTTGTCTCTTTGGTTTTTTAGCGCCGCGCAGCCAGCTCTGCGCCCTGGCGCAGCGCTTCCAGCAGGCTGCGCTCATCGGCGATGCCCTTGCCCGCAATGTCAAACGCGGTGCCGTGGTCGACCGAGGTACGGATCACGTCCAGGCCCACGGTAATGTTGACGCCCGCCTCCAGGCCCAGCACCTTGACGGGGCCGTGGCCCTGGTCGTGGTACATGGCAACCACCAGGTCAAAATCACCGCGCCCGGCACGGAAGAACAGCGTGTCGGCTGGCAAGGGGCCTTCAATGTCCATGCCCTTTTCGCGCAGCTTCTGCACGGCGGGGATGATCTTTTCCTCTTCCTCGCCATAGCCAAACAGGCCGTTCTCGCCCGCATGTGGATTGATGCCGCATACCGCTATGCGGGGGTTGGCGATGTTGGCCTTGCGCAAGGTGTCGTAGCCGCGCTGGATGGTGCGCTCTACCAAGCCGGGCTCGATCTTGCGGATGGCGTCGAGCAGGCCGATGTGCGTGGTCACATGGATCACCCGCAGGTTGGGCGCCACCAGCATCATCGACACCTCCTCCACCCCCGTGAGGTGCGCCAGCATCTCTGTATGGCCGGGAAACTTGTGGCCGCCGGCATGCAGCGCTTCCTTGTTCAGCGGCGCGGTGCAGATGGCATCGATCTGCCTGGCCTTGGCCAGCTCCACTGCGCGCTCGATAAAGCGGAATGCGGCGTCTCCGGCGACCGGCGAGAGCTTGCCAAAGGGCAGATCCTCCGGAATCAGCTGCAGATCAATGCAGTCAATCACGCCGCGCTCGAAGGCTGCATCACCAACGTCTTGGATGGCACGCACGCGCACATTCGTGCCCAGCAGCTGATTGGCCTGTTCCAGGCGCCTTGCATCGCCGATTACTACCGCTTGCGCCAGGCTGTACAGGCTGTCATTGGCAAAGCTCTTGACAATGATTTCCGGGCCCACGCCTGCTGCGTCTCCCATGGTGATTCCGATGACGGGCAGAGTGTTGCTCATCTTTGCTTGCTTTCTGTTGGGAGTGGGTGGGTGCTGCGGCCGCTGTCTGCGGCTGCCAGCAATGAATGGATAGCGGCGCTTGCGCGGTGCAGCGATGCGGCATGGCCAAAGGCGCCGGCCTTGGTGGCAATCCACTGCCGCTGGACGTCTGATTGGTCTTCGTTGGGCTCGGTGATGCACAACACCACGCCGGGCTCGCTCTCGGAGTGCACGCGCAGGCTGCGCAACTGGAGTGCTTCCAGCACGGCGCGGGCCGTCTCACCACCGGTGATGGCCAGCCCTGCGGCGGCTGCCATGGGCTCGCGCAGCAAGCGCGCCAGTTGCCTGGCCAGCGTGGGGCCCTCGGTCGGGTCTGGATGCGCGTCCGCGCCCAGGCTGATCACGACATCCAGGCCCTGCGCCACCTCACTGCTGACCGTGTGCTGCAGGGCCAGCCGCTGGGGCGCCTGCGCATCGCTGCGCAACCAAGCGGGCGGAATCACATGCAGCCGGGTCCGTGGCTGCTCTGCCAAATACGCCAGCTGCTGATGCGCGATGGCCGACATGCTGCCGACAACGGTGACCACGCTGGGCAAGCGCCCTGCAGCCTGGGGCAAGTCAAAAGCTGCAACTGCTGCTGGCAACTGCCGCACCCGCTGCGCCAGCGCATGCGACAGCCCCGCAGAGCAGACGCAAAATGCCTGGTCAATTTGCAGACTGGCCTGGGCCAGCGTCTGCAGATGGTCGTCATGGAGCACATCAAAGACCAGCGCCTGCACGCCGCGATCCTGCGCTTGGGCAATGGTGCCTGCGACAGCTTCTGCGCCTGCATCGAGCACGCTGGCCGGCAGGTTTTCACAACGAAGCCCGGCGGCCTGCAATTGCTGCTCCGCACGGTCATCCTGGCCCGCATGCTCCAGCCGCCAGGTACCGGTGTCGGCCAGGCGCAGGCCGTGCACATGCACAACGCCACCCTGCATCGTACGGCCCATCTGCGGAAACGCAGGCGCCACCAGTGCAATCGCATTCAGCGCAGCTTGCAGTACCGCGACTTCCTGCGCCCAGCCGCCCCGCAAGGTGGAATCGATTTTCTTGAGCACCCGGCGGCCATGGAATGCAGGTGCTGCCAGCACCGCCTGCAGTTTGGCAGCGGCCACCTTCGCCGTATCGCGCCGGCTGTTGGTGTCAACGGTGAGCACATCCACATCGTGCCGGGCACTGCCACTGGCCTGCGCATCCAGCACCACGCTGGTGGAAAGACCAGCGCTCGCAAAGCCCGCAGCACAGTCGGCGGCGCCGGAGAGGTCGTCAGCGACGACAAGGTAATGCGGGAGAGAACGGGGACGCATGCAGGGCTTTCGGGCGACTCAGTCACAGAGCTGCGCCTATAAATTGATTGATTCAATCATAATTCATTCCAATTGATAAAAAACAAGGGTTAACCCTGTTTATATGGTAGAAAAAATGATCGCATTGATCGTTTATACCGCTAAACCCTGTCCAAACTCGTTCAGCAGGTGCCTGTCTTCATCGATTGGCTGCCGCAAACCCGCAACATGCCGCCTGCGCCATCCTGGGGAAAGTCCTGATTGGAGAGTTTTATAAAAAGAGTTCTGATCGAGTCGTTCAAAAATTTATCAATTTTGATTGTTTTGATCAAATAACGACCCACAGCGCTTGCGCCCTGCTGCGTCGAGCGCCTATGCATCCATACCAACAACTGGCCATTCAGGAGACACACATGTTCGCTTCCCGCACATCCCCTGCCCTCGCACGGCGCCGCCTAGTCCTTGCCAGCAGCCTGCTGCTAGGCCTCGCCCCGCTGACGGGCCAGGCGGCAGATGCTGCATTCCCCAGCAAACCCATCACCTTGATCGTGCCCTACCCGGCAGGCGGCGCCAACGATGCCGTGGGCCGCATCGTGGGCCAGAAGATGGGGGAGATCCTCAAGCAGTCCGTCATCGTTGACAACCGCGCTGGCGCAGGTACCACCATCGGCACCGCGCTAGCGGCCAAGGCCCCGGCAGACGGCTACACCTTGGTGCTGGGCTCGCTCTCCAGCCATGCGATCAGCCCGCATCTGTACCGCCAGCCCGGCTATGACGCGATCAAGGACTTTGCGCCCGTCGGCATGATCGGCGAAGCCCCCATCGTGCTCGAAGTGGCAACCGACTCCCCCTTCAAGGACGTCAAGCAGATCGTTGCGCAGGCCAAAAGCAAACCCGCAACGCTCACCTACGGCTCGGCCGGCAACGGCTCGCCACTGCACCTGAGTGCGGAGCTCTTCAAGCGGGCAGCGAACGTGGACATGACCCATGTCCCCTACAAGGGCGGCAATGCGCACACCATGGATCTGATGGGTGGCCGCATCGACATGATCTTCGACACCCTCACCAGCGCCACGCCACTGATCACATCGGGCAAGGTGCGGCCCCTGGCCGTGGCCAGCACCGAACGCCTGCCCGAGCTGCCCAATGTGCCCACCTTTGCCGAAAGCGGCTACCCCAACTTTGTGGTGAACGCCTGGTACGCCCTGTACGCCCCCGCCAAAACCAGCCCGGAGGTGGTCGCCAAACTGAACCGGGTGCTGCAAGAAGCCCTGAACGAGGCCGATGCCAAAGAGCGCCTGACCAAGCTCGGCGTGCGCAGCAAGGCCAGCTCCCCAGATGACCTGGGCAAGTTCACCAAGGCCGAGCTGGACCGTTATGGTTCGGTCATCAGCGCTATTGGGTTGAAGATTGATTGATGTTTTGGAGGGGAGATGCGGGGAGCCAGTCTGAGTGCTTGGCTCGGCGCGGTTGGGGCGGCAATCCATCACGGTCGGGCCTGTGAAGCCGCTTCAGCCTCTAAGCCGGTGTCACGCCAAGAACACGGCTTCTTAGGCAGCAAACCCTGCAAAAACAAACCACCCGAAGGTGGTTGGTCAAAAATGCTGGCCCTGGGTCGCTCAAGCCTGCGCAGGCTTTCTTCTCCAACGCAGCCCCAGCGCTGCAACCCCGCTCGCCAGCAGGTTCAGCAGCAGTACAGCCCAAGTGCTCAGAGACGGAACCGGCGTGGCTGCACTGGGGACCACCACATCGGCGGCGGTCACGGTGATGCTGTAGGCCTGCACCACAGTCGTCAAAGTCGGTCCCGCTTTGCTCATCAGCTCCACTTGTGTAGGCGTGCTGTCCGAAATGCTCAGTGTGAAGTGGGTGGTTTCGCTGCGGCTGGGTGTACCGGAGATGCGGATGCTCAGTCCATCCTCAGACAGCTGCGCAGCCAACCCTTGGGGCAAGCTGCCGTCGATGATCTCGAATTGGTAGGGAGCCCGCCCTCCCGTCGGCGTGATGACCGTGTTGTAGTTCTGACCCACTACGCCATTGGCCAACACGGAGGTTGGAGGAACCGCGACACTCGCAACCGGTGTAGCCGCCGTATCCGTTGACCCACTGGCGCCAACGCCGGTGCCGTTGATGGCCTGTACGCTTACGATGTACGGCGTACCGTTGGCAAGACCGCTGATCGTGCAAAAGCTGGCAGCAGTCTCTGGTGGCGTAGCGGAGGTGCTGCAGCTGCCCGCCGTCTGCGGCGGTGTGTCTGTGGTTAAAGCGGTGGCGGTATAGCCGCTGATGGCGGAATCGCCAGCATAGCTAGGGGGCACCCAGCTAACGCTCAGTTGTCCATCACCCGCCATCGCATACAAGTAGCGCGGCTCCGTAGGCAAACGCAGATTTTGGAACTTGACAAACTCCACCTCGAAGTCTGAATCCACATTGGGATCATTGGTCTGGTCCCCAAAAACGATGGCGCCCTGAGCACTACCCGATGATGGCTGCGCCCGGCTTAGCTTAGGGGTGGCAGTGCCTGCAATGATGGCATCGAAGCTGGTGTCGACAAACACGTCCAGCTGGCCATTGGTGTAGCGGATGGCATATTCATGAAACCCCGTGGCGTCATTGGCGGCTGACCCCGTATCGTCCGCCCAACCGATGGCGCCAGCATCGATATACAGCATGGCAGCACGCTGTGCTGCGTTTCCAACAGGGAGGCTGAAGTCATCGCCTACGCTAAACATCAGCCCTGCATCCAGGCTGTTGTGACCGTTGACCGCATACGCCTTGAGCTTGATGGACGCGATAAAGCTATTGGTGCCAGTCGCGTATTTGTAGAGGTTGGCTTCGCTGGTCCTGCTACCTGCGGCTGTTTTGGTGATAAAGCGTGTCAGACCTGCCGTGGAGCTGACCACCTGAGAGCCTTGCTGTGTACGGGTCCAGGCTGGAGACGTGGGCGCGCTGCTGCCCTCGTAGACGACCAGTGGCGCAGCGTGAGCGCCAGAAAAAACCATGACACCCAGGAAGGCAAGACTGCGTGGAGCGGCTTTTTGAAAAAGTGTTTTCATAGTGAATTGGGCTATAGGCTGTCCTGCTTCATTCCCTATGGGGCCAGGGGTTTTGCAGTGGAAATCCAGCGGATAGGCAGAGTGAACTTTGGCAGGCAGTGGCATTTGCATCGACCTAGGGACACATCGCGAATGACACACTTTGAAACATTCACTAGTATATTTGTACTTGTGCAGATTTGTACAGATTGGGATGTCTGCTTTTCGGTACGTCGAACAAGGGCAGTGTTGGGCTGATCGCCGCCGCTCGCCAGCGTCATCACACAGCGTCTGCGTTGGCGGCACCTGCGCCCTCGTGATCGCCACGCCCTTAGGGCGTCATGTGGTTTGCGTCCACGACAGCGTTTTGCAACCAGATGCCAGACACAAGGTGCCGGACCTGATGATGGTCAGCGCTCATGCGTGTGCGCATGCGCAAACAGGACAGCTGGCAGATGGGCCGGCAGTGCGCGATCTGCACTGGACACTAGGCTGACGGCCAGCAGCTATCCGCTACGGACTTGCCAGCGACGGCATTCGATGGACTTCTGGTAACTATCCCGGCGTTCGTTGAACGGCTGTACGTTGACTTTGGCCCCACCACACCCCTGCCAGTGCGAAGAGTCCACCGACCGCATGGTAGTGATGTAGCGGTTCACCCAGGATGGTGTACGCGGACACTGCCACGAAGATAGGAAGCAAGTTCATAAACAGGCTTGCACGGACGGGCCCGATTCGCTTGATGCCGCTCATCCAGAAAAATGGGGATGCGATGGATGCCAGGATGCCTGCATACAGAATCAAAGGGGCATTTTGTGCAGTGATGGGAGAGCTTGGTGCCAACCACCAAAGAGGAAACAGCAACAAGACCCCGAAGCCAATCTGTACATAAAGCTGTTGCCATGTAGAAAGTGGCAAGGCCCAGCGTTTGATCAAGATACCGTAGAGCGCATTCGCGGTCACAGCGATCAGCATGAGCGCGTCTCCAAAATGCGCCGCACCGCGCAGCAATTCAGCAGGATGCCCATGGGTGCTGATAATCAGCAATCCAGCAAGCGATAAAACAGCCCCTCCAATGCGCGAAACGGTCAGTGCTTCGCCCGCGAACAAACTAGCCAATAGCGCAGAAAGCAGTGGCATTAGCGCCACCACGATCCCCATATTTGTCGCCGAGGTGGACTTGGCGGCCTCATAAGCTAGCCCCTGGTACATGGCCATGCCCAGAAATCCCAAAAATGCCAATTTGGGCCAGTGCGCGGCAACAATTGCCCGCTGACGCCATACAGAGCGCAACAAAAATGGAGTCAGAACCAGACCCGCCAATAACCAGCGATAGAAGGCGATGGCTGCGGGCTCTACCACGGTGGAGGCCATTTTGGTAACAAGCGTGTTGCCAGTCCAGATCAGGACGGCCAGCAAGGGGAAAATTGAAAAATTGCCAGCCCCAGGCTGTTCGGCCATTCGGATCTTTTGTTGCATGACGTTCTCTGTATGAATCACTATTTCAAGATGGCCGCATCGTCTTACACCAGCAATATTGCGTAAAGTGATATTATTTCAGCCCACTGATGCATCAGATGCAGCTATTAAGATGACTTCGGATGACCGTCTTGCTTTGAATCACATAGATTTCAATTTGTTATTGGACTTGGATGCGCTGCTGCGCGAGGGCAGTGTGGTGGGGGCGGCTCGCAGGCTGCATCTGAGTGCGCCCGCAATGAGCCGCCGATTAACGCGCCTTCGCGAAGCCATAGGTGACCCGCTATTCGTCCCTGCTGGGCGCGGTCTAGTACCAACGCAAAGGGCCTTGGCTTTGAGGGCGCGTGTGCAAGCGGCAATTGAAGAGGTACGCGGCGTTTTCACCACGGAGTGCGTAGACTTTTCAACGCTGCAGCGTACTTTTACGTTGCGTGCAAACGATGGATTTTTGGGAGTGTGGGCAACCCGGTTGGCCTCAGCCATCGCAGCTGAAGCACCACACGTGTCCCTGCATTTCGTCTCTCGCGCTGACAAGAATATCGAACCCTTGCGCAACGGCGCTGTCGATCTAGATATCGGCGTGCCTGGATCGGTGGAGCCAGAGCTTCACAGTGAGTCGCTTTTCGAGGCCTCTTTTGTCGGGGTCGTACGTCAGAATCACCCCATGGTCAGCAACAAGGTCGGCAGGGAAATCAGCGCAGCAGACTTTATATCGTGGCCGCATATCGCGGCACCACGGAGAGGGGTTTCGGCCGGGCGCATTGATGCTGCGTTAGAAGATTTGGGGTTAAGGCGTCGCGTGGCCATCGTGGCGCCAGGTTTTCAGGCGGCGTTGGCCATGGCCGCTGCTTCCGATCTTGTCGCCACCGTGCCTGAGCCTTTTGTTCGTTGGGCGATGGCGCTGTATGACTTGCATATCTTCAAGCTGCCGGTAATAACACCAAACGTAGAGGTCTTCCAAGCTTGGCATTCACGCCACCATGCTGACCCCGTTCACCGTTGGCTGCGTGAACATGTCAGCGCAATTTGCCAAACGGTAACGCCTCCCTGATGGGAATTTTCAGTGTCCGCCGCCGTAGTGATCCCTGATGAAGACGGGCAGATCGTTGGCCGTTGGCATAAAGGGCACCTGGTACATCATGTCGCCGACAAAGCCGCGGTGATACGTGCCGTGATTGACGACATGCAGCACGATTTGCTCACGGGTCATGGCGCCTTGCCCACCGCCAACAAATTCAAAATGGACGACTTTCGCCAGGTCGTCATTCGACCATGTGTCGACCAGATCGCTATACCAATGGTCCATTTCCTGCACGGCTTCCCATAAAGCACTAACGGTGGGCGTGTGCTCGGTATTGCGCGCTGTGTAGCCATGCTTCTTGCCTTGCAGATGGTGTCGGAAGATATCGTCCACCACATACACATGGTTCAAGGTGTGCACCATGCTGCCAAATCGCGTTGGCCTCTGGCGAAGGGCCTCACCCTCAGGCAGCTCCAGTACGTTCTTGAATGTCAGGCCATTTGCCCAACGCTTGTAGCGCACCAGCATTTTCAAGGTGCTGATCGCAGAGGCGGATGGTGTGTTGCTATCGCAGGCGCGGTTGGGGGCGGTTGCACCCTGTGTGGTTGTCGGCATGTTTGAACTCCTCATATCCTTCATATATTGTCAAAGGCCACGCAATGTCCCCTCGATATGGGTGCGTGTTTCGCCGCCGACCCAGACCTGATGGGCATCGTCGCGGGTCAGGTAAATGCGGCCTTGCCGGCCCAAGCGTGTACCTTGAGCGGCGGTGTAGTCGCCCTGGGCGACCCCGGTCGAGAACAGCCATTGCGCAAACGAGGCATTGAGGCTTCCGGTAACCGGGTCTTCGACGATGGCTCCCAGATGGTCTGTGAAGAAGGCCCGAACTTCGAAAGCAGCATCTCCGCCAGGGGTGTGCGGGCCAATCACGCCGATATCGACGCGGCTGTGCCATCGCCTGGCGGGGTCGAGTGACAGCACTTTCTCCGCTGACATCAACCTGATCCCCAGCCATCCTGGGCCATTGTCGATCCAGGCGGCGTCCAGAATGTCGCTGGCGTCAATGCCAAGCAGTTGCCGCGCTTTGTCCAGCTCGGAAGGGGTTGGCGGGCCGGAGCGGATCAGCGCTGGCGCAGCGAATGCAAGCCGCCCTCGATCGCGCCGGATCTGGACCAGCCCTGCACCACACTCCTGGACGATCGTCGCTTGGTGTTCAAGGTGGCTGTGGGTGGATAACCAGACGTGACAGCTTCCGAGGGTCGGATGCCCTGCAAAAGGCATCTCCCTGTCCAAGCTGAAGATTCTGACCCGGTAGTCCGCGTCCGGATGCGTGGGGGCGAACACAAATGCCGTTTCAGAAAGATTGAGCCATTGCGTCAGCCGCTGCATGTCGTGTGTGCCCAGCGCATCGGCACCGGTGACAACAGCCAGCGGATTGCCAGAAAGCGCGCCTGTGCCGAAAACGTCGACCATATGGATAGCGAAGGTCATGGTGGGGGTCCTGTATCTGGAGTCAAAGGGGGACGGAGCGGTGCAAGGGCCAGGGTCTTCAACTGCGCACAGCCAGCAGCTTTAACCCCGCAACTGCAAACACCGCCGAGAGCAGGCCCTCAATCCATCGCCGCAACCGCGCATACAGGGCAACCATCGAGGCGGTGGAGAAGACGACGGCATAGCCGCCGAACACCCCCATTCCAAGGAGCACACAGCCCCCCACAATCAGCGCTACCTCTTCGGCGGGGGTGCTGTGGCGGACGCCCAGCGAAATGATGGCGACCCAGGACAGGATGGCCTTGGGATTGCCGATGTGCATGAGAACGCCCTGCCGATAGAGCGAGCGATAGCGTAGCGCCCTGCCTGACACGCTCAGCCCACCGGTGTCGTGGCTCTGCCGCATAGCCGATCTGCCTGCGCGGAAGGCCAGCCAGAGCAGATAGAGGCCGCCAGCGATTTTGAGGGCGACAAGCGCCTGTGCATAGGCGGTCAATACGGCGGAAACGCCGGTCGCGGCCAGGATCGCCCAGAAGAGCGAGCCGGTGACGACACCCGCCGCCAATGCGAGCGCGGGGCGGCGGCCGTCACGCATCGCCGTGCCCATGATGGCCATATTGCTGGGCCCGGGGCTGGCCGTGGCGATGAGATAGGTGCCGTAGACAAGTGCGAACTGGCTGGCGGTCATGCAGGCTTGCTCCAGAAATTACGTTGCGCGATGGACGATATGAACCTTGTTGCCATCGGGGTCCCGCAGGTAAGCGCCGTAATAGCCGTCGCCGTAGCGCGGGCGGGGCCCTGGCACGCCGTCATCGCAGCCGCCATGCGCCAGTCCATCGGCATACGCCGTGTGCACTGCCGCTATCGATGGTGCAAGAAAGGCCACCATGCTGCCGTTGCCAGCGGTTGCCGGTTCGCCGTTGAAGGGGCTGTAGACATAGAAACGCGGCAAGCTGACATGTGTGGCGACCCAGCACAGCGCCTCAGGCCCGCCATCGGGCGAGACGATTCTGCGCGTCAATCCCAGCGGGGCGAGCAGCGCATCGTAAAAGCGACCCGCTCGCCCAAGGTCGCTGGCTCCGACAGTAATGTGGCTGAACATAGCGCGCTCCATCCCTTCCCCGCATCGCGGTCAGGCACTTCTCACAAGGGGAAACTGCTTTCCCGAAGCACCGGCATGAACGTTACACTATTGAAGTATTTAAATAGTGTAACGTGACACTTATATTTCTGAGGCGGTAAGCGTGCTCCTTCCATCACCCTGGGTTCCCCATCTGGCCAGCACGGGGGCGAACGTCGCCGAACGGCTGTCGCTGGCTTTGGCTGGTGACATCATCGAAGGCCGGCTGGCGGGAGGCGATCGTCTGCCCGCGCACCGGGATCTGGCCAGGACATTGCAGATCGGCCTGGGCACGGTGACCAAGGCCTATGCCGTCCTGGAACGCAGAGGCCTGACGCGGAGTGTCAAAGGGCGGGGAACCTTCGTGGCCATCCTTCAAGCCCATGGCAGTCGGCAGATCGATCTTTCAGCCAATGCGCCGCCGGCTGCGCTTGGCGCGCGGCTTTTGGCAAGAACATTGACAGGGATCGCGCGCAAGATCGATGCGGATCACTTCAATCTGTACGCGCCCCCCGGTGGGCATCTTGAACACCGTCGCGTGCTCGCGCGCTGGCTGGGTAGGCTCGGCCTGGGGGTGGATCCGTCGCAGCTGGTTCTGACCAGCGGCGCCCGCCAGGCATTGGCCTTGGCTTTTGATCTGGTGTGCGGGCGGCACGGGCTGATTCTGACGGAGCGGATCACCTATCCCGGTGCTATCGCGCTGGCCCGGCGCAAGGGGTACCGGATCCAGGGGGTCGAAATCGATGCCGAGGGGATGGTGCCGCAGGCGCTCGCCGAGGCACTCGCAGGCGTCAAGGCCATAGAGGGGACAGCGGTTTACCTCACCCCAACGCTGCACAATCCGACAACCGCCACCATGGGGGTTGCGCGAAGGCAAGCCATTGTGGCGATCTGTCGCCAAGCGGGTGCATGGATCATTGAAGATGGCGTATATGCAGCCTCGTCTCCAGAGTTGCCCCAGTTGGCGGCACTGGCGCCCGAGATCGCCCTGCACGTGAACGGACTGTCCAAGTCGCTGGGCCCAGGTCTGCAGATGGGTATGCTGGCGCTGCCCCCCAGTCTGTGCGATGCCGCGCAGGACTTGCTGCGTGAGCTGCCCATGGCTCCGTCCGCGCTGTCATGCGCCGTGGTCGATGACTGGCTGGCCACTGGTGTGATTGCGTCGATCCAGCAAGACCTCCGCCATGAGGCCCGGCGACGGTCCCAACTGGCCGCCTCACTCCTGGGTACACGCGGTCTCGTCTGGCACCCTGATGCCTATAACGCCTGGCTGCCGATGAAGCGTGATGCCGCCGATGGCGTCGCGTCCGCAGCCATGGATCTGGGCGTGAAGCTGACCCCGCCGCACAGCACCATGGTCAGGCCCACTGATAGTGAGAGCGGCCTGCGAATCTGCCTGGGCGGCGCCAGCTGGGAAGCGCTGAATGAAGCTTTGGCCATGTTGGCAGGCTTGCTCAAGGAGCGGGCCTGACGCTAGGCGAGCACAAGGCCCGTGTCCTGAGAGTCACTAACACAACCCTTGATACGTCGTTGCCCTGCCTTGTCGTACTACTGTACTGCCTGCGGCTGGACGCCTCGTCTCAACCGCAAACCTGCGGTTTGCTGGGTCGTGTTAGCGACTCTGAAGGCCGCTTCACCATCGGGGCCGCAGATCGGATGCAGGTCCTCACAATGGCCAACGCCAATACGCCGTCAAACCAGGCTATGTCGCCAGGTCGCAAGCTGTGCAGGTGTCGCCGTCGCGCCGCCGCACACGATGACGAGTGGCGCTCTAAAGCTGGCAAGCAGGTCCGCTCTGGCATCGTAGATCGCGGCCAACGAAGCACCGCAGGCGGGCTCTACCAAAATGCGGTGATCAAGCAGAAAGCGCTCACATGCTTCAATCGCTTTCAAGTCGCTCACTTGGCCGCAGCGAATGTCGTGCGTCGCAGTGACTTGGAAAGCGTTGTTGCAGACTTGTTTAGCACCCAGCGAAGTCGCAATGCTGGTGATGGCGGGGAGCGCCACCAGCTTGCCTGCTGTGACTGCTTGATTCAAAGAGTCAGCGCCGTAGGTCTCCATCGCAATCACGGGCGTCGATAGCCCGTAGCGCTTGAGGCCCTCAACCACACCAGACAGAAGGCCGCCGCCACCCACCGACAACACGATGGCATCGAAACCCACCCCAGACTTGACTATCTCGTCCACCATCGTCGAGTGCCCACGCCAGAGCCCTTCTTCATCGAATGGGTGGATGAACGCCGTTTCATCATCGAGGCGAGACAGTGCCAGCTCATTCGCCTCTTGCCAGGACGATCCATACACCACCACAGCCGCACCTTCTTGCTCGATGAGTTCCTTGGCGCGGCTCGTGGTGGTCTCCGGCACAAACACGGTTACGGGAATGCCCAACTGCCGGCCGCTATAGGCCACCGCAATTCCCGCGTTGCCACCCGAGGAAGATATGAAGCGCTTCTTGCCCTGGCGCGCGTGTTCTTCACAGACCATTCCCACCCCTCGGAGCTTGAATGAACCGCATGGCTGGAGCGCATCGAGCTTGAGCCATATTTCCTTCTCGCTCAGCAAACTCAGCGGTTGGGAACGGACGAGAGGCGTTTCAATGTGGAGAGGCATTTTTTGGCACCAATGAGAGAGGTTTTTTTGCGTTGGGATATTGGAGGCGAGCTAGTTCGCCGTATTCATCTGCTTGGCGGTATGTGGAGAACGACGTTCACCAAAGCCTGCAGTGTGGGTTGGAGATGATAGGGCTTTGTTGCGCAAATCCATAAGAGACCGAGACAGCCCCCACGCCATGGCAGGCGCCGCCACCCTGCTCGCTCATGGGGTCTACACCAGCCTCCTCGATAGCTTGCGCTTCGCTGCTGAAAGTTGAACACCAAGCTTCCAGGACCGTCTGCAAAACTCCCTGCCGTGGTCTGAACGCGGGATCGGGCGATCGGCGTCCATCCCATGGGGTGATCTTCCGCACGCTCCCACACAAGAGGCCGCCTATAAGTGGCCAGCCCTGCCTCGTGCTTTTTTTCAGCCAAAGCTTATTTATAGTCCGGGGGGCTGCTACACAAGACTTTAAGATCAGAACCCTCTATGACACGCCTGCTCATCATCGAAGACAACCCCGAGTTGGTGGCCAACCTCTACGATTTTTTCGAGCCACTAGGCTATGTACTGGAGGATGCGCGCGATGGCGCAACGGGCCTGCGTATGGCAACGCAGAACGATTACGACGCCATCTTGTTGGATCTGATGCTGCCGCGCCTGGATGGAATGGCGCTGTGCCACAAGCTCCGCCAAGAGTTTCAGAATCCCGTTCCGGTGCTGATGCTGACCGCCCGCGATCCGGTCGATGACCGCGTGCAGGGCTTTGCGCTGGGGGCGGACGATTATCTGGTCAAACCCTTTTCACTGAAAGAGCTCGACGCACGCATCAAGGCCCTGGTGCGCCGAGCCCAAGGCCGACAAGTGCAAGGCACGCTGGTCTGGGAAGATCTGCGGGTGGAGGCCCTGGCGCCACAGGCATCGCGACAGGGCCAGGCAATCCGGCTGACACCGACCACCCATAAATTGCTGCTGTGTCTGATGCGCGCCGCACCTGCAGTCGTCAAAAAGCAGGCCATGGAATACCTGCTCTGGGGCGATGATCCGCCCGAAAGCGGTGCCTTGCGCACGCACATCCATGACTTGCGCCAGCAGATTGACAAAAATTTCACATGCGCGCTCATAGAAACGGTGCATGGCATCGGTTGGCGCCTGCGTGAACCCGGGGTGGTTGCGCCGGAATAATCTCGCAAAGAACAGAACAGGCCTCATGAAATCCATCTACCAGCGGATGACTCTCAGGACGCGCATTACGGTCTCGTTCGTGCTGCTGATGGTGGCCGTCATGGGGATCGTGGTCGTGGCGGAGCAACTTGACTACGACGAGCTGAGAGCGCATGTGGCCTCCCAAAGTCTGCACGACGAGCTGCCTCGGTTACAGGCCGATATTGCCAAAGGCATCAGCCCCACCGCGCCTGAAGGCCAGCAGCTCTATGACGCCAAGACAGTGCCCGATGTGCTGCGCCAATACGCGCCGGGCTTCCACAGCTTGAAAGAACCCCGAAACTGGCACCTGCTGGTGTTTGAGATCCACGACCAGCGCTACTACCTCCTCCAAAATGGTGGGAACCACGCGTATCTGGAGTACATGATTGATGGTTTCGGGCCGCTGGTCATCTTGCTGTGCGTGCTGGGCGCGTTTTGGATCGGGATACTGACGTCGGCACGCGTTACCGCCCCCATCACCCGCTTGGCGCAAGCCGTTGAGCGCAAGCAAAAACCCTTCCCCTTCCAGGATGCGCATGATGAAATCGGCGTGCTGGCGCGCGCGTTTGCGCAACACAGCGATGAGCTCGAACAGTTCCTGCAGCGCGAACAGTGCTTTGTGGGCGATGCCAGCCATGAATTGCGCACGCCGCTGGCCATCATTGCCGGTGCGGCGGAAACCATCGTGCACCAATTGCCCGCTGAGAGCCACCTGGTTCCAAGTGCGGAGCGCATCGTGCGCACCACGCAGGAAATGCAACGCCAGCTGACGTGTCTGTTGCTGCTCTCGCGCGATCCGCACACCTTGGCCCGAGCCGATGTGCCTTTGCGTCCATTGATCGAGGAATGCATCACACGATGCCAACCCTGGCTGGCCAAAAAAACGCTGGCCGTGGTCCTGGATGCGCCGCAAAACACCCATGCGCATACCAACGCCGAACTGGCGCGCAGCGTGATCTGGAATCTGCTGCGCAACGCCTGCCAATACACGGAAGCAGGCGAAGTGCGCATCGCCCTGTACGACACCATGCTGGTCATCTCTGACTCCGGACCGGGCCTGCCGCCCAGCATCGATCCGCAGCAATTTCAGCGCTTTTCAGTCAGCGCACGCCTCAGTGGTGAAGGGCTTGGCTTGTCCATCGTGCAACGCATCGTGGAGCACCTGAACTGGCACATGGCGGTCGAAAGCTCGGAAAAAGGTTGCCGCTTTGTGCTGAACCTGCGCCCCGCAGCCTAGGGATCCGCTGCAAAACTCCCGGCCGTGGTCTGAACGCGGAGGTCTCAGAACTCAAGCTAGGCGCAGGGTGGCGCCGTTGGTGCACCGCTTGCGCGAGGGCTTAGGCTGTCCTGGTACCTGCCCCTCGCGGATAGACCACACGGAATCGCTCGCATGCGAGCAGCATGTCTTGGCTGAACGTGCGGCCTGAGCTTTCGCATTCGCGTGTGAAATAGTCGACATGGGCTTTGCGCCAATAGTCAAGGGAGCCATCCCCTTCTCCCTCCGTAGCCGTAAACTCCTCGGACACGGCACTGAACGGCATGACATCGACTTGCACGGTTTCGATGATGCACAGAGGGCTGTCATTGGCGTCAGTTACCACGCTCAAGTCGCCGGGCTTGGGTACACATTTGCCGCTCGACTCGTAGGACCAGACCGATCCGGCAGTGGCGCGCTTAATGCCCGCCAGCACGAGTTGGCCGAGTTCATTCGCCATAGACGGCGAGTCCCCGAAGCCAAACGCTTCGTAGAATCTTTCGTCTTGGATTCCGCCTTCCTCCACAGAGAATGCAGACCACATAGTCAGAACGTGAGAGGGGATGGTCATGGTGCTAGCCGCAATAGCTGCGGATATTCTGGACACTGATTTAAAAACGGACGACTGTCTGAGCATCCAAGTATAGATATGCCCGCGACACCCGGCGATCCTCAACTCGGCAGCCAATCGCTTGCGAGCAGGCAAGAACCAGGCTCTCCAGCGGCAAGTCTCAGACTGCCATCAAGCTGTTTTTGGACCGATGGCCGCTTTGGGGAACCAGGGGCTCCCCGTCGTTCTCTTGGTGGCAGCCTAAGGCTGCCTAAGGCTGCGTCTGCCCGGTCAGTCCGGGTTTTTCATAAAGTGAAACCGCATCAAGGTCCGCTCGCGCGCCCTGGCGTGGTCCACCACCGGCTGCGGATAATCGCGCCCCAGCTGCAAACCGCAGGCCTGTTGTTCCAGCGGCTTCATCGCTGCCGGAAAGTGGAGGTACCTGTCGGGCACCTTGGCCAGCTCGGGCAGGTAGCGGCGGATGAACTTGCCATCCGCGTCAAAACGCTCGGACTGGGTGATGGGGTTGAAGATGCGAAACCAGGGCTGGGCGTCGCAACCTGTTGATGCCGCCCACTGCCAGCCGCCATTGTTGGATGACAGGTCATAGTCATTGAGGTACTGGGCAAAAAACCGCTCACCCGCCCGCCAGTCAATGCCCAGGTCCTTGGTCAAGAAGCTGGCCACCACCATGCGCAGGCGGTTGTGCATATAACCGGTTTGCAGCAACTGGCGCATGGCGGCATCCACCAGCGGGTAGCCGGTGCGCGCCTCGCACCAGGCCTGCCACAGCTCGGGGGCGTCGTCCCACTGCACCCGGTCGTAAATGGGTCGGAAGGACTGGGTCACCACCTGCGGGTGCTGCCAAAGAATCATCGCGTAAAAGTCACGCCAAGCCAGCTCCGACAGCCAGGTCTGCGCTCCCTCACAACCGCTACGCGCCTGAGCCACCGCCAAGGCGGCCAGCTGGCGGATGGACACCGTGCCAAAACGCAAATGCACCGACAGGTAAGAGACGCCCTTGACCGCCGGAAAATCCCGAGCCTCCCGGTAGCCCGCCATGCGCGGCAAAAAATCCTGCAGCAGCTGCTGCGCGCCACGGCTGCCGGTGGGTATCTTGAGCGACGCCAGATTGCTGGGCTGAAAACCCAGATCGGCCAGCGACGGTATCGCCTCGCCCGCTGGCAACGCCGCCAGATGCCGCGCATAAGACGCCACCGGGTAGGCCTTGCACTGGAAGGCATCGAGCTTCTGCAGCCAGGCGCGCTTGTAGGGGGTGAACACGCTGTAGGGCTGGCCCTGCTGGGTCAGCACCTCGTCGCGGTCCAGCAGCACCTGGTCCTTGTAATCGCTAAAGGCAATGCCAGCCGCTTGCAGATCACCGGCCACCCGCGCGTCGCGGGCGACGGCCTCGGGCTCATAGTCGCGGTTGGTCAGCACCTCTTGCACACCCAGCGCCCGCGCCAGTTGCACCACCTCTTGCACAGCCGAGCCATGGCGCACCAGCAGCCCCGAGCCTGGCGCGCCGCTGTCCGCCGCCAGCTGGCGCAAGTCTTCGTCCAGCGCCAGCACGCTGGCATGGATAAAGTCCACCCGCCGGTCCTCTCGGGTAGGAAGCAGGTCCAGGATGTCGGTGTCGAAGACGAAGACGCAATACACCTGCTCAAAGCGGCGCAAGGCATGGTAGAGAGCGGCATGGTCGTCGCAACGCAAATCGCGACGTATCCATACCAGGGCGCGGCTGGCCATGGTGGAGGGGTTCCTGTTCTAACTTTTTCTCGATGCCCGAGGCATGGGTGGAGATGGCCAAGCCATCGCCGACCGTCTCTGGTGCGCCATTGTGCCTCGCCGTGGCAGCGCAGAATGACGGAGAAAGTCGCATTAACCTCAACAGCCGCCCTTCGCCATCAGCGCATCACCAGCCCCCCATCCACCAACAACACCTGCCCCGTCATGAACCGGCTCAAATCCGACGCCAAAAACAGCACCGGCCCGGCCACATCCTCGGGGCTGGCCAGGCGGCGCAGCGGGGTGGCGGCCATCAGCGATTCGCGGAAGGATTCGCGGGTTTGGGCGCTGCCCTGGGTGGGGTAGACAAGGCCCGGGGCGACGCAGTTGACCCGTATGCCAAAGGGCCCCAGCTCGCTGGCGAGGTTGCGGCTAAAGCCCACCAGCGAGGCCTTGGCCGTGCTGTAGTCGTGGTAGGCCACAACGGGGTGCTCCACCAGATTGCTGCTGATATTGACGATGCTGCCCCGGGCGCGCTGGCGCATTTGCGGCAGCACGGCGCGGCAGACATGGAAGGCGCCGCCGACGGCGGCATCGAACTGCGCCTGGTAGTCGCTCCAGGCCAGCGCATCCAGCGGCTGGCGGCGCTCAGGGTCAAAGGCATAGGGGCGCAAGGCGTTGTTCACGACGATGTCGATGGGCCCGGCCTCTTGCGCAATGGCCTGGGCCATCGCGTCCACCGCGGCCGGGTTGCCCACATCGGCCTGCACGGCCCAGGCATCGCCGCCGGCGGCCTGGCAGGCGGCCACGGTCTGGGCGGCTGCTGCCTCGTTGGCCAGGTAGTTCACCGCCACCGTGGCGCCTTCGCGCGCAAAGGCCTGGGCAATGGCGGCACCTATGCCCCGGCTGGCGCCTGTTACCAGCACCACCTTGCCGCGCAGATTCAAAGCACTGCTTTGCACCATCTCAGGCCCCTGGCAGCCAACGGCTGTCCACCACATCGGCCACCCGGATGGGCTGCTGCACCATGCCCAGTGCATGGTAAGCATCAGCGCCCTTTTGCAGCGCAGCCAGGTCAAAGCTGCCCAGCGGCGCGACCTTGCCCTGCAGCCGCAAGGTGGGCTGGGCGGAGGCATTGCGCAGGCCGATCACATCCAGGTTGATATCGCGCTGGGTGCCGTCGATGGCGCGCTTGGTGGCCAAGGTCGCGGCCTCTTCGGGCTGGGCGATCATCCATGCCGCGCTGTCGCGGTAGCCGCGCAAAAAGGCCTGGAGCAGCGCCGGTTGCTGCTCCAGCATCTGCCGGCGCACCACAAACATATCGCTGGAGATATTGAGATAGTCGCGCACGGGCATCACCTGCACCTCGCCCATGCCCTTGCGCAGGCCCACGGCCAGGCCGGTATCGGTGGCGGCCGTGGCGTCGACCTGGCCTTGCATCAGCGGTGCAAAGTTCAGCAGGCCCGTGACCACAATGCGCACATCCGATTCCTTGAGGCCTGCCTGGTGCAGCATCACCAGCAGGTTCTGGCGCGTGCCGCTGGCGAGGCTGTAGACGCCAATGGTCTTGCCCTTCAGATCGGCGGGGGTGCGGATGCCGCTGGAGCGCAGCGAGACGACATTGAACACGTTTTGTGGATAGATATCGTAGATGGCGACCAGCTTCTCGCCCTTGTCCAGCGCCATGAAGAAGGAGCCCGGATCGGTAAAGGCGACATCGCCCTGGCCGCTCAGGATATTGCGGATCGCGTCACCGCCGCCTGCGCCAGGCAGGTAAGTCAGGTCCACCCCTTGGGCCTTGAAAAAGCCCTTGTCCGGCTCGGCCAGGATGTTGGTGATTTCGCTGATCGGCTTGCTCCAGCCGGCCAGGCGGACCTTGCCGCTGACCGGTGCGGCAGCGCCCGCCGCCATGCCGGTGCCCGCCACGCCCAGCCCCAGCAGGCTGGCAGAGGCGCCCAGCCAGCGGCGGCGGGATACGGGATAGATCAGAAAAGGTGCAGACATCAGCGGTCCTTAAAAAAGCAATCGAGCAAATACCAAAACATCAACGGCGCGGGCCTGCCGGGGCAGCAGCCACCGCATGGCCACGCAGCAACCAGCGCTCCAGCAGCAGGCAGGCCTGGTACAGCAGCAGGCCCAGCGCCGCAATCAGCAGCAGCGCGGCAAACATCAAGCTGGTGTCCATCATTCCCTGGGAGGCAATCACCACCGCGCCCAGGCCCTGGCTGGCACCCATGAACTCGGCAACGACGGCGCCCACCAGCGCCAGCACTACGGCCACGCGCAGGCCGGCCAGAATGGCGGGAAAACCGGTGGGCAGCTTGAGCCGTACTAAGGTCTGCAAGCGGCTGGCCCCCAGCATGCGAAACAGCTGCAGGCGCTGGGCCTCGACCTGGCGCAGGCCCGTCAAGGTGTTTTCCATCAGCGGGAAAAAGCAGACCAAGGCAGTGATCAGCACCGTGGGCAGCATGCCAAAACCAAACCACAGCACAAACAGTGGCGCCAGCGCCAGCTTGGGCACCACCTGGCTGACGACCACATAGGGCTTGAGCACGCGCTCCAGCAATACCGATTCAGCCAAGGCCATGCCCGCCAACAGGCCGAAAGATGCGCCCGCTGCCAGCCCCAACAGCACCGCTTGCACGGTAGCCAGCAAGTGCGGCCAAAAGTAGCCGGACGCGAGCCCCGCCCACAGGGACTGCAGGATCGCCGACGGCACGGGCAGCACCAGGGCCGAGACACCGCCCAAGCGCCCTGCGCCCTCCCACACTGCTAACAGCAGCACCAGCAACGCGGCGGCCCAGAGCCGGGCCAGAAGAATAGGGTTCATGCGCTGGCCCTGTCCATCGCGGCGCGCACCTGGGCCGCATAGGCGTTAAAGGCTACGCCATGGCGCATGGCCTGCGTGCGAGGGCTGGGCAGGTCAATGGCGATATCCGCCACCAGGCGCCCGCCATGCATCAACGCCACCTGGTCCCCCAGGTACACGGCCTCGTTGATGTCATGGGTGACAAAGAGCACGGTGGTGCCCCTCGCGCGGCAGCTGCGCAGCAGCTCGTCTTGCAGCTCGGCGCGGGTGATGGCGTCGAGGGCGGCAAAGGGCTCGTCGAGCAGCAGCAAAGCCGGCTCGCGAATCAAGGCCCGCGCCAGCGCCACCCGGCTTTGCTGCCCGCCGGACAGCTGGCCGGGTTGTTGGTAAATCAGTGCCGCCAGCCCCAGCTGGGCCAGCAGTTGCTCGGCCGCCTGGCGGTCTTGCGGCGTTGGTTTGCGCTGCAGCGACAGCGGCAGCAGCACGTTGTCCAGCACCGTCAGCCAGTCCAGCAAGGTGGGCGACTGGAACATCACGCCCAGCTGCGGGCCGGGTGCTGCCAAGCTGCCGCCTGCGCGCACAATGCGCCCAGCCTGGGGCTGCAGCAGGCCGGCGACCAGCTGGAGCAAGCTGGTCTTGCCGCAGCCGCTGCGGCCCAGCAGGCAGTGGAAGGCGCCTTGTTCCATTTGCCAGCGCACGCCGTCCACGACAGGGGCCTGGCCCGGGTAGGCAAAGCTAAGGTCCTCGATATCGATCCATGCCATCGCGCTGCCCTTCAGTCTGCGTAGCGGGCCAGCAGCTGGGCAGCAGCCTCAGCAGCGGCATCGATCTCGGTCATCCGCACCAGGTCGAGCAGGCTAAAGCGCCCGTCATGGTGCCAACCGGCCTCGGGCACACCCATGGCGCCCAGCGCGCTGATGCGGGTGACACCGGCGGCGCCCAGCAGGCCGGCGAGGCGGTACAAATCCTCGGGGCCCACGGCCAGGCCTGCGGTTTGCAGGTAGTCGCGCTGGGCTGCCACCAGGGGCACAACGTCGTCCAGGCTGTCCACCCCCACCACGACAATGCTGCGGTACAGCGCGGTGGGCGCCAGCGGCTCCAGGCTGTCGCTGTAGGCCACGCTCCAGGGCGCATCCGCCGGGCCAATCAGCTGTGGGACTGAGCCATCGTCAGCCGGCGCGCGCCATTCCAGCGACTGCTGCCAGCGGGCCAGGCCGGCGCCCTCTTCCAAATCCAGCGGGCGGCGCGCAAAGCGCTGCTGCAGGTTGGCCAGCTCGGCGGCCAGGTAATCGGCAAAGGCGCGGGGTGCGACCGTGGCGCCCCGCTCTATATAAAACACATGGGGCGAGTAGCAGCCCTGCTGGTCATAGCGCATGACATCCCAGGCCGCCAGCCGCGCGTTGGCCGGGGCTTTGACGGCGTCCAGCGCGGCGGCGCCCACCATGCCAAAACCCAGCTTGTGGCCATGGGGCAAAAAGCGGGTGGTCACCGGCAGCTGTTGGCGTAGCGCGGCCAGGGTCTGGTTGCTGCCGTAAGCCATCACCGTATCGGCCTCGGCATAGAGCACTTGCGCGCCTTCGGCGCTGTCGCCCGTTTGCGCGCCGCCGGGCCACCAGACCACCGCCAGGCAGTCGGCCAGCGGTGGATGCACCTCCGCCAGCAAGCGCGCAAACCAGCCGGCAAACAGCGGCTCGGCACTGGCCAGCTTGCCGATGCTGGGGGCTTTGACCAGCAGGCCGCAAACCAGACTCCACAGCGACAGCGCCGGCACATTGCCCGCCCAGCTGTGCAGCAGCAGGCCTGGGCCATAGGCGCGCACCGCACCGCCTTTGGCCGCAGGCACAAAGCCGTCGAGCACACGGGGGTTGGCAAAATCCTCGCCCACAAAGCGCCACAGTTGGGGCGCCCTGAAAGTCTTGAACAGGCCGTTGAGCCCCAGGCGCACCATCGCCGCGTCATAGCCGCAGACAAGGGGCAGACAGGCATCGATCTGACGGCGATACGGGTCGGCCGGGTCCAACAGGCGGGCAATGGCGCGGTCAATGGCGGAGACGATCTCGGCCAGTGGCATCGGCTGCAGCTGGCGCTGCGCGGCCTCACGCACCCGCTCGGTGAGGGCCTGCATCTGCGCGCCGCTGAGCACGGGCACCTCGACTTCCAGGCGCTTGCCCGCACGCTCAAACACCAGCACCTGCCAGCGCAGCTGGTTTGCATCGAGGCCCGGCAAGTAGCCGGCCCGTATGCGTTCAGCGGTTTGCGGCATCATGCGCGCGCCGCTTGCACAAACTCGTCCACCGCCAAGGAGCAGCCTTTGGCAGCTGCCCCTTCGGCCCGGCCCAGCAGCAAAAAGCCGCCATCGGCCCAGAGGCCCACGTCCTCCGTCAAGATGGTGCTGACCGCATTGTAGTTGGCCAGGTCGCAGTGCACCAGAATGCCGCGCTCGCCCGGCGCCACACTGCGGCCACTGACGGGCTCGACCAGGCGCGAGCGAATCCAGTGCGGCCCGGACTTGACGGAGGGCAAGCTGGCATTGCCGTTGTCGTAGAACTGGGTGCTCAGCTCGGTCATGCCATACATGTTGATGCACAGTTCAGGCGGCACGCCCAGCAGCTCCGTCAGGCCGGCATAAAAATCGGCCAAGGGCAGATCGCGCGACTGGCCCTTGTAGCCGCCAGTATCCAGGATGCGGCTGCCCGCTGGCAGCTGAAAGCGGCGGCCCTGGGCGCGCAGCGCATCCATCACATGCACGAGGCTAAAGCTGGCGCCCAGCAGTGCATAGGGCTGGCCTGTGCGCTCGGCCGCTTCCAGCACGGCGCAGAGCCCGTCCATATCCAGGCCCTCCGGCCCCAGAAAGTAGCGGCTCTCCGGCGTACCAAAGCTCGACTTGGCCAGCGCCAGGTAATGCGCCAACGACGAGTTGGGCATGGCCACTTCATCGGGGAACAAGATGCCCATCGGCATGCGCGCGGTGCCCTGCATAAAGCGGGTGGCGAAGTGCTGCTGCATCGACAGGTCATAGACCTGCAAGGCCGGATGAAAATGCCGGCCCCGTGCGGCGCGCCCGGTGGTGCCGCTGGTCATAAACACGCGCTCGGTGGGCGATGGCGGCTCGCTGCGCAGCTCCAGCGCCTTGAAGGCATCAATGGGCACGGCAGGGATATCGCTCCAGGTCTTGACCGTGCGCGGGCTCGCGCCACGGCGCTGGCAAAAGCTGCGGAACGGCGTATTCGATGCGTATTGGTAGGCAAAAAGACGCAGCGCGAGCTGGTCAAACTGGTCATCGGTGCAGCCATCCATTGCGATGAATGCAAGCAGGTCTGCGACCAGCGTATCGGCCTTGTCCATGGAATTCCTTCGAGAGCGGTGAGGTCATGCTCCGAAGGCTCCCGCCATACGCGCAAGGCGCCCCTGGCAGGGAGTTGGCTCTTCTTCCGCCGGAATGACCCGGTTCAAGTTCTCGGGTGTAGATCTCAGCACTGGCGTGCACCCCGGAGCAGGCGCCATCTTAACCGAGCAGAGCTTGGCTAGTAGCGCGCCAACCACCAAGCCAAGGTCTGGGCAACGGTCAATCCCAGCAGCACCAAAAAACCAAAACCAGGGAAAACACCAGGGCCACCGCGATGGTGCAACGCGGGCGTGGCGCATTCGTGCATGCACCAAGCCAAGGCATTTCTGGGCGATTCCTGCACCATATCCAGGCAGCGCGATATGCACGTAACACATTGTGGTGCTTTGCAAATTTCCTGCGCCATGTCAAAGCAGGCATGCTGGAAATCACCTAGTCCCAAACCCTTTCCATCGGCGATTCAGTCTGTTAACTTATGTCCTGTCGACAGACGACTGTCGCTAGACGACACAAATAAACGAGGACAAAAATGCTTGCAATGGCTGATGCCGAAGTCCACTCCGGCTCCAAGAATGCGCACACTGACAGCGAAGAGCAGGTTCGCGAAGACCTAGCCGCCGCCTACCGCCTGATGGCCCATTTCGGGATGGACGACAGCATCTACACGCACATCTCGGCGCGGGTGCCAGGCCGCAATGACCAGTTCCTCATCAACCCCTTTGGCACCCTGTTCAAGGACATCACGGCCAGCTCCCTGGTCAAGATCGACGCCGAAGGTCGCATCGTTGAAGACACGCCCTACCAGGTGAACCCGGCCGGCTTTGTCATCCACAGCGCCGTGCATGCCGCCCGGCACGATGCCGCCTGCGTGGTGCACTCCCACACCGAGGCCGGCGTAGCGGTGTCGTCCCTGCAATGCGGCCTGCAGCCCAGCAACCAATGGGCGCTGCAGTTCTACAACCGCGTGGCTTATCACACGTTCGAAGGCATCGCGCTGGATCTGCATGAGCGCGAACGCTTGGTTGCCGACCTGGGCAGCAGCGCCAAGGCCATGGTGCTGCGCAACCACGGCCTGCTCACCTTGGGCAGCAGCGTGGCCGAGGCTTTCATTCTTATGCTCAACCTGGACCGCGCCTGCCGCGTGCAGCTGGCCATCCAATCCAGCGGCCAGGCCATCAACCCCGTGCCGCCCGAGGTGTGTGAGCTGACTGCCCGCCAGTACGAGAGCGGCGACACCGATGTGATGCCCGGCCAGCCCAAGCGTGCCGACCCGCATGAGCGCGAATGGCAAGGCCTGCTGGGCTTTTTGCAGCCCCCGGGCCGCAGCCACTACCGCGACTGAAGACCTCTCGACCCTTGCATGCCGCCGCCTTGCGGCCCCACCGCCGCAGGCCCGCCCGGGCCAGGCACCCCTCGATACCACGACAGGAAGCAACCATGATCAATCGGCGTGAACTCATCTCCTACAGCCTGGCGGGAGCCGGCCTCAGCATTGCGGGCGTGCCCATGGCGGCCTTGGCGCAGCAAACCAAGGGAACGATCAATGTGATGGTGCAGCCCGAGCCCTCGGGCCTGATGCTGGGTATTGTGCAAAACGGCCCCACCCAGCTGGTCTCCGGCTATATCTACGAAGGCCTGCTGCGCTACGACGAAAAGCTGGTGCCCCATGGCCTGCTCGCCACCGCCTGGAGCCGCTCCGACGACGGCCTGACCTACACCTTCAAGCTCAAGTCCGGCGTCAAGTGGCACGACGGCAAGCCGTTCTCGGCCGATGATGTGGTGTTCTCGGTCGACAAGTTTCTGCGCAAGACCCATGCCCGTCTGCGGGCCTCACTGGAGCCACTGGAGAGCGTGCGCGCCATCGATGCGCAGACGGTGGAGTTCAAGCTCAAGTACCCCTTTGGCCCCTTCATCAGCCTGTTTGACACCGGCTCGATGCCGATGATCCCCAAGCACATCTACGAGAACACCGACTACGCCACCAACCCGGCCAATGCCAAGCCCATCGGCACGGGGCCCTTCAAGTACAAGGAATGGGTGCGGGGCTCCTACATCCAATTGGTGGCCAACGAGCTCTACCACACCAAGGGCGAGCCCATGGTGGAGAACCTCTACTTCCACATCATCCCGGATGCGGCCTCGCGCGCAGCGGCGTTTGAGTCGGGCAAAGTCGATGTGGTGCCGGGTGGCGCGGTCGAGTTCTTCGATGTGGCGCGCCTGGCCAAGCTGCCCGGTGCGGCTGTCACCACCAAGGGCTGGGAGTTCTACTCGCCCCATTCCTGGCTGGTGCTCAACAACCGCAAGGCGCCCTTTGACAACCCCAAGTTCCGCCAGGCCGTCATGTATGCGATGGACCGCGAGGCCATGGTCAAGGTCGCCTGGCAGGGTTTTGCCAAGACGGCAGCCGGCCCCTTCAACCAGCATGTGAAGTTCGCCTCCGACGATGTCACCAAGTACCCGCGTGATCTGAACAAGGCCAAGGCCTTGCTCAAGGAGGCCGGCTACAAGGGCGAGACCGTCAAGCTGCTGCCGCTGCCCTATGGCGAATCCTGGCAGCGCCTGGCCGAGATGATCCGCCAGAACCTGATCCAGGCCGGCATCAAGGTGGAGACCACCGGCACCGATGTGGCCGGCTGGAACCAACGCACCGCCGAATGGGATTTCGACATGGCCATCATCTATGTCTACCAGTACCCCGATCCTGCCCTGGGTGTCGCCCGTACCTACACCAGCCACACCATTGCCAAGGGCTCGCCCTTCAACAACATCGAAGGCTATGTCAACCCCAAGGTGGACGCGCTGTTTGATGCCGGTGCCAAGGCCCTGACCGATGCCGACCGCGCCAAGGCCTATGCCGAGGTGCAGAAGATCCTGACCGAGGAGGTGCCCGTGGCCTGGTTGCATGAGATCAACTTCCCCACGCTCTACCGCACCAAGATCAAGAACCCGATCAGCTCCGGCGTGGGCTTGAACGACAGCCTGAGCCGTGCCTCGATAGGCTAAAGCGGTCACTACCCGCTGCGGCCAGGCGCCGCAGCATGGTTTTCTTCTTTGCTGATGTCTGCACGCTGCCAGCTCCCGCTGGCGCGTGCGGGATGGCAGCGCTTTTGTCTCGCTCCAAGGTCTCCCCGCTATGAACCGCCTCCGCTACATGTCCATCCGGGTGCTCCAGGGTCTGCTGGTACTCATGTGCATAGCCACCGTCAACTTCATGCTGATCCGCGCAGCGCCCGGCGACCCGGTCGCCGTCATTGCCGGTGAAGCCGGCGCCTCGGACCCGCAGTTTGTTGCCCAGCTGCGCGAGCAGTTTGGCCTAGACAAGCCCGTTACCACCCAGCTGGCCAACTACCTGGGCCACATCACCCAGCTGGACCTGGGCTTTTCTTACCGGCAGCAGCGCCCGGTGCTGGACCTGATTGCCGAGCGCCTGCCCGCCACCTTGCTGCTCACCGGCAGCGCCTTTGTGATGTCGCTGATCTTTGGCGTGGCCTTGGGCGCCACGGCCAGCCGCCATGTCGGCAAATGGGTGGACAGCGCCATCACCTTTGTGGCGCTGGTGTTCTATGCCACGCCGCTGTACTGGCTGGCGATGATGGCGGTGCTGGTGTTCTCGGTACAGCTGAGCTGGCTGCCCGGTTTTGGCTACTTCACCGTCGGCAGCGATGCCACCGGCCTGGCCCGCGCCTGGGACATTGCCCAGCATCTGGTGCTGCCCTCGCTCACCCTGGCGCTCTTCTATATGGCGGTCTATGCCCGCATGACCCGGGCCTCGATGCTCGAAGTCGCGCAGATGGACTTTGTCAAAACCGCCCGCGCCAAGGGTGTACGCATGGGGCGCATCCAGCGCCAGCACATTCTGCGCAACGCCTTGCTGCCCATCGTCACCCTGGCGGGCATCCAGGCCGGCGGCCTGATTGGCGGCGCGGTGCTGACCGAGACCGTGTTTGCCTGGCCCGGCATTGGCCGCCTGATGTTTGATGCCCTGCTGCAGCGCGACTACAACCTGCTGCTGGGCTGCTTCCTGGTCGCAGCCGCCGTGGCGGTGCTGTTCAACCTGATCACTGATTTTGTCTACACCCTGGTCGATCCCCGGATCGAGCTGGGTTGAACCGGAGCCTCGCGATGACTGCACTCTCTGAGCCGGCCCTGGCGGCCGCAACACCCCCCGCCAAGAACAAGCACCGCTCGACCTTCTGGAGCCGCTTTTGCCGCAACCGGGGCGCCCTGCTGGGCCTGGCTATCTTGCTGCTGGTGGCGCTCTTGGTCTGCTTTGGCCCCCTGCTGGCCGCGCACAACCCCTGGGACATGGTGGAGCAACCGTTTTTGGCACCGATGGAACGCCCCGGTTTTGCGATGGGCACCGACACCATGGGCCGCGACATTCTCTCGGGCCTGGTGCTGGGCGCCCGCATCTCGCTGCTGATCGCCGTGATCTCGACCCTGGTGTCGCTGCTGATTGGCGTGGGCATTGGCGCGGTATCGGGCTACTTTGGCGGCTGGGTCGATGCCACCTTGATGCGCTTTACCGAGATGTTCCAGTCCGTGCCCAGCTTTGCGCTGGCCCTGGTGCTGGTGGCCATTTTTGAGCCCTCGGTCAACTCCATCATCGTGGCCATTGCGCTGGTCTCCTGGCCGCCGGTAGCACGCCTGGTGCGCGGCGAATTTTTGACCCTGCGCCAGCGTGACTTTGTCGCCGCCGCCCAGCTGGCTGGCCAAAGCACGCCCCGCATCATCCTGGCGCAGATCCTGCCCAATGCCGCCTCGTCCATCGTGGTGATGGCCTCCTTGATGGTGGCCACCGCCATCCTGCTCGAATCAAGCCTGAGCTTTATGGGCCTGGGCGACCCCAACCTGATGAGCTGGGGCTACATGATTGGCTCGGCCCGCACCGTGCTGCGCCAGGCCTGGTGGATGGCGGTGTTCCCCGGCGTCGCCATCTTGCTGACCGTGCTGGCCTTCAACCTGGTCGGCGAGGGCCTGAACGACGGACTCAATGCCCGCCAGGACGGGAAGACGAAATGAACGCCTACTCACACGAAGCCCTGCATATGCTTGCCCAAACCCCCGCCGCACCCGCCGCCCCAGAGCCGGTGCTGACCGTGCGCGGTCTGGACATCCGCCTGCCCCTTGGCGCCGACCGCGCCCTGGCTGTGACCCAGGCCAACCTGCAGATCCTCCCCGGCCAAACCCTCTGCGTGGTCGGCGAATCGGGCTCGGGCAAGTCGATGATCGCCAACGCCATCATGGGCCTGCTGCCCCGCCCCAAGGTGGAGCCGGTCGCTGGCGAGATTTTGTTTGATGGAAAAGACCTGCTGAGCCTGAGCGAGGACCAGCTGCGCGAGCTGCGCGGCAGCCGCATGGCCATGGTGTTCCAGGAGCCAATGACGGCGCTGAACCCGGTGATGCGCATTGGCGACCAAATGGCCGAGGCGCTGGATGCCCACCTGCAGCTGCCCGCTGCCGACAAGCGCCGCCGCATCATCGCCGCGCTGACCGATGTGGGCCTGCCCGAGCCCGAGCGCATGATCGACGCCTACCCGTTCCGCCTCTCGGGTGGCCAGCGCCAGCGGGTGATGATCGCCATCGCGATGCTGCTCGAACCCAGCCTGCTGATCGCCGACGAGCCGACCACCGCGCTGGATGTGACCACCCAGGCACAGATCCTGCAGCTGATGCGCGCGCTTCAAAAGAAGCGCGGCATGGCCATGCTCTTTATCACCCACGACTTTGGCGTGGTGGCCGAGATTGCCGACCATGTGGTGGTGATGCAAACCGGGGTGGTGGTGGAAGCCGGCCCGGCCGGCCAGGTGCTGCGCAACCCCCAACACGCCTATACCAAGAAGCTGCTGGCCGCCATTCCGCAAGGCAATGTGCGCGAGACCCAGGCCAGCACCGCGCAGCCGGTGCTGCAGGTCAAAGACCTGTGCAAGGTCTACCGCACTGGAGGCGGCTTTTTGCGGCCCGCGCGCGAGGTGGTGGCCGCCGAGCGCATCAGCTTTGACCTGGGCCGTGCCCAGACCCTGGGCGTGGTCGGAGAATCGGGCTCGGGCAAGTCGTCGCTGGGCCGTTGCATTGTGGGCCTGGCCCCGTTTGACAGTGGCGAGATCCTCTTCAACGGCCAGCGCCTCAGCTCCGGCGCCGCACTGCGTCGCCAGGCAAAAGGCAAGATCCAGATGGTGTTCCAGGACCCCTATGCATCGCTCAACCCGCGCCACAAAATTGGCTCGGCCATTGCCAGCGGCCCCATTGCCCAAGGTGTCCCTAAGGCCGAGGCCATGCGCCGAACGATGGAGCTGCTGGAGCTGGTGGGGCTTGGCCCCGAGGCGGCTGAGCGCTACCCGCATGAGTTTTCTGGCGGCCAGCGCCAGCGCATTGGCATTGCCCGTGCGCTGGCCCTGGAGCCCTCCTTGCTGGTGGCCGACGAACCTGTCTCTGCGCTGGATGTGTCCGTGCAGGCCCAGGTGCTCAAGCTGTTTGCCGAGGTGCGCGAGCGCTTTCAGCTCAGCATGGTGTTTATCACCCATGACCTGCGCGTGGCCGGCCAGATGTGCGACCACCTGGCCGTCATGCAACGGGGCCGGATTGTGGAATACGGCCCAACGGCCCAGGTGCTGGGCAACCCCCAGCACGCTTATACCCAGACCTTGATTGACGCCATCCCATCGCTGGAGCACCGCCGCGATGAGGCTGAAGCGGATAACGCAGAAACTCGGAGCCGCGCATGACCGCCACGCCCAGCACCGATGCCCAGGCCGCCGCCCCCCACAGCATTGCCTTTTTGAGCAAGAGCATTGCGATGGACTTTTTGCTGCCCGCCTACCAGGCCCAGTTCCCCGGCAGCCGGCTGCTGCTGGGCGCCGAGCTGCAGGCAGTGCTGGAGGCAGGCCAGCACAGCGACATCGAGGTGGCAGTCTGCTGGCACCCGCCCGCCGAACAGCTGGCCCAGCTGACCCAATCCACCGGCCTGCAACTGGTGCAATCGATTGCCGCCGGCATTGACCATATCGACACCCAGGCCCTGCCCGCCAGCACCCCCGTGTGCCGCATTGTGGACAGCACCATGGGCTACGGCATGACAGCGTTTGTCAGCTGGGCGGTGATCCATCGCCAGCGGCATATGGACCGCTATGTGGCCCATGCGGCGCAGCGCCAGTGGCGCGAGGAGCCCATCGTTGCGCCCAACCGCCACCGGGTGGGCATCGCCGGCCTGGGCACCCTGGGCCAAGGCTGCGCTAAAGCGCTGCTGGCCATGGGCTACCAGGTGCGGGGCTGGAGCCGCTCGGCCAAGCAAGATTTGCCGGCAGGCTTAGAGGGCTTGCAAACCTTCCACGGCCAGGCGCAGAAGGCGGAGTTTTTGAGTGGCTGCGACACCTTGGTGTGCCTGCTGCCGCTGACCGACGAGACCCAGGGCTTTCTTGACCTGGCCTTGATGCGCCAGCTGCCGCGCGGCGCCCACCTGATCAATGTGGGCCGGGGCGCCCACTTGGTCGAGGCCGATTTGCTGACCGCACTGGCCGAGGGCCAGATAGGAGCAGCCACCCTGGACACCTTCAGCGCCGAGCCGCTGCCGGCCGAGCACCCTTTCTGGCAGGACGAGCGCATTCTGGTGACCCCGCATATCGCCACCCGCACCGATCCGCGCGTGATCGCGCAGCAGACCGCCCACAACTTCAGCCGCATCCGTGCAGGCCAGGCCGCCGAGGTGGCCGTGGACCTGGGGCGCGGCTACTGACGCCCCCGCAACCCAAAGCGCAAGCAAACACCCACCCGCTAGGAGATTTGGACATGAACGCAGCAGACAACACCCAAAAACGCAGCGCGCTGGACGCCCAGGACATTGGCGCCCACCTGCACCCCTACACCAACCTAGCCGCACACGAGGCTGTGGGCCCGCTGATGATCACGCGGGGCGATGGCATCCATGTGATCGACGAGCAGGGGCGTAAATACATCGAGGGCATGTCGGCGCTGTGGTGCAGCTCGCTGGGCTTTAGCCACCCGCGCCTGGTGCAGGCCGGCATTGATGCGCTCAAGACCTTGCCCTACTACCACACCTTCAACCACCGCTCCAACCCTGCGGTGGCGCAACTGGCGGACCGGCTGATCCAGCTGGCACCCGCGCCGATGGCCAAGGTGTTCTTTGCCAACTCGGGCTCGGAGGCCAATGACACGGCCGTCAAGATCATCTGGTACTACCACAACGCCATTGGCAAACCCGCCAAGAAAAAGATCCTCGCGCGCCAGCGCGGCTACCACGGCGTAACGGTGGCCTCGGCCAGCCTGACCGGCCTGCCCGCCAACCACCAGGATTTTGACCTGCCGATTGCGCGCATCGGCCATGTGGAATGCCCCCACCACTACCGCTATGCCAACCCGGGCGAGAGCGAGGCCGACTTTGCCACCCGACTGGCCGATGCGCTGGAGCAGCGCATTCTGCAAGAGGGCCCGGACACCGTGGCCGCCTTCATTGCCGAGCCGGTGATGGGCGCTGGCGGCGTCATCGTGCCGCCCGAGACCTATTTTGAAAAAATCCAGGCCGTGCTGCGCAAGTACGAGGTGCTGATGGTGGCCGACGAGGTCATCTGCGGCTTTGGCCGCACCGGCCAGATGTTTGGCTCGCACACCTTTGGCATCCAGCCGGACATCCTCACCTGCGCCAAGGCCCTGTCCTCGGGCTATGTGCCGATCTCGGCCGTCATGGTATCGCCCACCGTCTACGAGGCCATGGCCGCCAACAGCGGCAAGATCGGCACCTTTGGCCACGGCTATACCTACTCCGGCCACCCGGTGGCGGCCGCGGTGGCGCTGGAGACGCTCAAGGTCTACGAGGACGAGCAGATCCTGGCCCATGTCAACCAGCTGAGCCCCATCTTCCAAGGGCGCCTGCGCGGCTACCTGGACCGCGCCTATGTGGGCGAGGCCCGGGGTGTGGGCATGATTGGCGCCATTGAGCTGGTGGCAGACAAGGCCACGCGCCAGCCTTTTGACCCGGCGCTGAAGCTGGGCTACCGCCTGGCCCAGTACGCCCAGGAAGAAGGCCTGATCGTGCGCGCCATGGGCGACGCCGTGGCGCTGTGCCCGCCGCTGATCATCACCGAGGCCGAGATGGCCGAGATGTTTGCCCGCCTGGACCGCGCGCTGGACAAGCTGCAGGCCACCCTGCCATGAGCACCGCCATGCAAGCCTTTTACAGCCCCGATCAAGCGCTGCACCACCCCGGCCAGTTCATGCGCCTGGGCAAGCTGGTGCCCGCGCCCGATCTGCCCAGCCGCGCCGAGACCCTGGCCGATGCGCTGCAGCAGGCGGGCCTGGCCGTCAGCACGCCTCCCGACCTGGGCCGCGCGCCGCTGGAGGCCGTGCACGCCCCCCACTACCTGGACTACCTGCAAACCGCCTGGCCGCGCTGGCAAGCCATGCTGGCCAGCGGCGCCAATGCCGGCCCCGAGGTGATGGCCAACCTCTCGCCCTACGCCGGCGTGCCCGCCGGCCAGCGCCGCCCGCCCTGCCCATCGCCCGCGCTGGTGCCGCAAACCGGCTACTACCTGGGTGACCTGTCTTGCCCGCTCGGGCCAGACAGCTGGCAGTCCATCCTGCGCTCGGCCCACAGCGCCGTGGCTGCTGCCGATGCCGTCATCGCCGGCGAGCGCATGGCCTATGCGCTGTGCCGCCCCTCGGGCCACCACGCGCACTGGGACCGGGCCAGCGGCTTTTGCTATGTCAACAACAACGCCTGTGCCACCGCGCGCCTGGCTGCGCATTTTGGCCGGGTCGCCGTGCTCGATGTCGATGCCCACCATGGCGATGGCACGCAGAGCATTTTCTACGCGCGGGACGATGTGCTGACGGTCTCTACCCATGCAGAGACCAGCAGCTACTTTCCGTTCTACACCGGCTACGCGCAGGAGCGGGGTGCTGGCGCCGGCGAGGGCTACAACCTGAACCTGCCGCTGGCCCATGGCAGCGGCAATGCGGAGTTTTTGGCTGCGGTCGAAACCGGGCTGGACGCCGTGCGCGCTTTTGCCCCGCAAGCGGTCGTGCTGGCCCTGGGTTTTGACACCTTCAAAGACGACCCGATCAGCGTGCTGAAGGTGGACTTCGACGCCTACCGCGCCGTGGGCCAAAAGCTCCGCGCACTCGACCTGCCCCTGGTGGTGGTGCAAGAAGGCGGCTACCTGGTCGAAGCGATTGGCCCGGGCCTGCAGGCCTTTTTGGAGGGCCTCCATGGCTGACCAGGCCGTGCAGCCAAGCAACCCGGCACCAGTGCAGCGCGAGGCCGATGCCGCACGCCGCATGCGCCAGGGGCTGGGGCTGTTTTTGGCAGCGCTGCTGTGCTTTGCCTGCTACGACGCCTTTGCCAAGCACATGCTGGCCCAGTTCCCTGCCACGGTGATGAACCTCTCGCGTTACACGGCCGTCGGCGTGCTGGCGCTGTGGGTGATGCACCGGCATGGCGACTGGTCTGCCCTGCGCTGGCGGCGCCTGCGCAGCGGCAAATTGCTGCTGCTGCGCAGCCTGATGCTGGCGATTGTGGCCACCTGCTTTATGACGGCGCTGGCAACCATGCCGCTGGCGGAAGCCACCGCCATCTACTTCACTGCGCCGCTGATCATGGTGGCGCTCTCACCCTGGCTGCTGGGCGAGCGGGTGGGCCGCGTGCAATGGGTGGCGGTGCTGCTGGGCTTTGCCGGCATGCTGCTCATCGTGCGCCCAGGCAACGCGCTGCCGCTGGCCGGCACCGTGCTGATGGCCATCTCGGCCGTCTGCTATGCGCTGTTCCAGGTGCTCACCCGCAAGCTCTCGGGCCTGGTGCCCACGGCGGTGCAGTTTGCCTATATGGCGCTGTTCTGCCTGGTCATCACCAACCTGCCCGCCCTCTTCCACCCGATCACCGAATGGCCGGATGCGCCGCAGCTGGCCTTGCTGCTGGCGGGCGGCTTTGTCAGCGGTGGCGCGCAGCTGCTGCTGCTGCAGGCCTTCCAGCGCGCCTCGGCATCCACCCTGGCGCCGATGAATTATGTACAACTGTTGCTGGCCGTGCTGATCAGCACGTTCTGGTTCCAACGGCCGCCAGACAGCCTGGCCCTTTATGGCATGCTGATGATCAGCGCTGCCGGCGTCTACCTTGCATGGCCCCGGCGGCAAAAGCACACCGCTCACCAGGCACCCCGACATGACATCTGAGACCCCAACAAAAACCATCGCCCTGCACGGCGAGGAGACAGACAACCCCGGCTTTTCGTCGATCCGGGTGCCCGATTTGGTGGAGCTGGTAGAGCGCCAGCTGCTGCAGGCCATTTTTGAAGGCCGGCTGCCACCGGGCTCGCGCATTGTGGAGGCTGAGCTGTCGCGCCAGATGGGCGTGAGCCGCGCCCCGCTGCGCGAGGCCGCCCGCCGGCTGGAAAGCCAGGGCGTCATCGTCTCCACCCCGCGCAAGGGCTTTACCGTGCGCACCTTCAGCCCCAAGGAGATCCAGGACCTGTTCCAGGTGCGCCTGGGCCTGGAGGTGATGGCCGCACGCCTGGCCTGCGTGGTAGCGACCGATGCGCAGCTGGTATCCCTCAAAGCCTATGCCGATGACATGCTGGAGCGCGCACCGACCCTGAGCAATGTGGAGCGGGTAACGATGGACTTGGGCATGCACACCGCCATCTCACGCCTGTCGGGCAATGAATATCTGCAGCGCATCTTTGCCAACATGCAGGCCGAGATCCGCATCTGCCAGGGCTTTATCGAGCGCCAGTACCGCGACCCGGTGTTTATCGCGCAGTCGCACTTCCCCGTGGTCGATGCCATCTTGCGCCGCGATGCCGACGCCGCAGAAAAAGCGCTGCGCGTGCATTTGGTCGACGCCCAGGACAAGGCCCATGCCCAGGTACTGCATGGCGACCATGCCCCGGGCGCTGGTGCCAGCACCGCGCCCGCGCCCACACCCGCCACCCAAGCCAAGCCCAAGCCCGGCGCCACCGCTTCCCCCGTTTCTTCCTCCCGACGAAAACCGCCAAGACCATGAAATTCATCTACAGCCACGAGCACCGCAGCCACGACCCGCAGCAATTCATGGTGCGCGGCCAACTCAAGCGCAGCAACGAGCAACCCGAACGCGCCGAGATCCTGCTGCGATCCGCCCAAAAGGCGGGCCACCAGCCCATGCTGGTCGAAGACTTTGGCGCCGGCCCGCGCGCCGCCGTCCACACCCCCGAGTACCTGCACTTTCTGCAAACTGCCTGGCAACGCTGGCAGGCACTGCCCGATGCCTCTCTCGAAGTGCTGCCCAATGTCTTCCCCTTCCCCGGCCAGCCCTTTACCTACCCGGATCACCTGGTCGGCCAGGCCGGCTACCACATGGGTGACTGCGCCTGCAGCATTGGCGAGCACACCTGGCACGCGGCGATCAACTCCGCCCACTGCGCCACCCATGCCGCCGAGCTGGTGCTGCAAGGCGAGCAAGCCGCCTACGCGCTGTGCCGCCCACCCGGCCACCACGCCTATGTGGACCGCGCCAATGGCTTTTGCTACCTGAACAACGCCGCCATCGCCGCCCAGCACCTGCGCAGCAAACATGCCCGCGTAGCAGTGCTCGACATCGACGTGCACCACGGCAACGGCACCCAGGGCATCTTCTGGCGCCGCAACGATGTGCTGACCGTATCGATTCATGCCGACCCGCATTTCTGCACCCCCTTCTTTACCGGCCACGCCCACGAGCGCGGCGAAGGCGAAGGCCTGGGCTACAACCTGAACCTGCCCCAGCCCAAGGGCACCACCACCGACCAGTACCTGCGCGCGCTGGAAACCGCCCTCACCGCCATTCGCCACTACGCCCCCGGCGCCCTGGTGCTAGCCCTGGGCCTGGACGCCCACGAACACGACCCCTACAAAGCCCTGGCCATCGACACCCCCGGCTTCGCCCGCATCACCGAAAAAATCGCGCAGCTGGGGCTGCCCACGGTGATCGTGCAGGAAGGTGGGTATTTGAGTGAGGATTTGGGCTTGAATCTGGAGAGTGCGTTGCGGGGGTTTGAGGTGGGGAGTCGGTAGCTTCTGTCCCCAATCTGCCAAAGCAGAAAGCCGCCTTGGGCGGCTTTCTGCTTGGAGGAGTCGGTTTGTTCACTCTTCGATAGATCTTGGCTGAGCCTGACCTAACCCCCGTGAACTGAAGGTAAATCGCCCCTGCTGTACGAGACATCTTCAAGCTCAAACCTGAGGCCCAATAGGAGGAGCTATGACGAACAAGCAGTCATACCCGGAGAATTCAGATCAAGGCAGTGTGAGCTACACAAGCCCCGCGCAAGATTGCCGTACGCGCTGCCATCATCTCTTGTCCACCATCTTCAGCGGCGGCAAGCTTGGCCGTATCTGGCAGCGGTGGAGCGCTTGTACACCCCGAAGACCATGGGACAGTCTATTAACGCAACCCTCGCTTGTGCTTGACGCATTGCCAGCGGCGGCCGGCCAACACAAGCCGTCATCGCAGATATTGCTACTTTCCGGAGGGTTGCGACTAGGGCAACGATGACTTCCAAAAATTCTGCAAAGCACATGGACTGCTACCAAGCATGGACCACGGTTGCAATTGCGGTGGACAGTACAGAAAAATATCAACCAAACGCTTGTTTAACCCCGGCTGTACTTGTGCAATAGATGCCCGCGTAAGGTCTCTGCCGAAGGGCTGAGCGTTCGGTCACGGCGTTGTAGCAGACCAATGGTTCGCCACACTTCAGGGGACGCTAGCGGCACGCCACAAATCTGGGCTTGATTCTGGCCCAATGCAAGCTGGGGTATGACTGCCAGCCCCAACCCCGCCTCAACCAAAGCCAGTGCGCCGGAGAGATGATTGCATTCATACCATGCGACGGGTTGGTCCGGCAATTGGGCAACGATTTGGTCCAGCAGCAAGCGGTTTTCGCTTTGCCGAGAAACCGACACCAGCCGCTGGCCCGCCAGCTCCATCCATGCAACGCTTTCCCGATGTGCCCAAGGATGGTCGCGTGGCATCGTCAGCACGTAGCGCTCGCTGGTCAGCGCCTCGAACTGGAGCGAGGGCTCCTGGCTGCCGGTGAAGCTCAATCCAAAATCGGCCTCGCCTTGCAGGACAGCGTCCAGCACCCGCTTAGCGCTCTCGTCCATCACATGCACCTGTACTTCCGGCTGGTCAGCAGCAAATTCTTTCAAAACCGGGGCCAGCAAATTGGTAGCAACTGAAGGTATGCAAGCGATTACCACTTTCCCCCTGCGAAGCATGCGTTGGTCGTCGACCCGTTGAATGGCATCTTCGAGGCCAGACAGCGCTCTGCGTGCCTCTTGCAGAAATTCATTGCCGACCGGTGTGAGTTGTACATGCCGGGTGGTGCGCTCCAGCAGCCGCACACCCAAGGCCGCCTCCAGACGCTCCACGCGCCTGCTAAGGGCCGGAGGCGACAGAAAAAGAGCCTCAGCAGCCATGCGAAAGCTGGACTTCTCTGCGGTCATCACAAATGCTTCCAACTCCCCCATGTCGAATTTGATGCGCTCCATGCAATAGTTCCTGTTTAAATTGCAATTTACAGAATAACACTCCCTGCCTAGGATCGCGGGTATCGATAAAAGCAGGCACGCCCGGCGTGCACAGGAGACAACATGAAACAACCTCAGTGGTTAGTGGTGAGCCTCATCGCGGCGGGGCTTGGTATGTCCGTGACGGCCAGCAAAGCGCAGGAATTTCCGCCGAAAAAGCCCGTCATCATGGTCGTCGGCTTTGCTGCAGGGGGCTCGGCCGACATTGCCGCACGCATTGTTGCGAAAAAGCTGAGCGAGAACATCGGCCAGAATGTGGTGGTGGACAACAAGCCGGGTGCGGGGGGGAATCTGGCGCATGCGCAGGTTGCAAACGGCCCTGCTGATGGCTCCATGTTGCTGTTCGGCTCGATTGGTCCCCTCACCATATCGCCCCATTTGATGAAGTTGCGCTATGACCCGCTCAAGGATCTCGCACCCATCAGCATGGGGGTGGTCTTTCCCAACGTATTGGTGGTCCCAGCCAGCACAGGAATCAAGACGCTGGGCGAGTACGTCGCAAGAGCGAAGCGCGAACCAGGCAAGCTGGACTTTGCCTCTACGGGTCCAGGATCGGCGTCCCACCTGGCCGGCGAGCTGCTGAACGATGTCGCACATATCAGCACGGTGCACATACCGTACAAGGGAGGCGCGCCCGCACTGCAGGATGTGCTCGGGGGCCGTGTTGCATCGTTTTATGCAGCACCTCCCACGGCACTTCCCCATATTGAGTCCGGCAAGCTGATACCGCTTGCCACCACGGGCCTGACCCGCCCAGCCTATCTGCCCAATGTTCCCACCGTCGCCGAGAGTTTCCCTGGCTTCAACGCAACGAATTGGTACGCGTTTTTAGCCCCAGCCAAGACCCCTCAGCCCATGCTTGACCGCTGGAATGTGGAGCTGGTGAAAGTACTTAACGCGCCCGAAGTACGTGACAACTTGCTCAAACACGGTCAGACAGCCGCACCGGGTAAGCGCGAAGAGCTGGGCAAGTACATCGCTGAGGAATATGCCAAATGGGGCCGAATCATTCAGGAACGCAAGATCACGATCGAGTAAGGCAAGGCCTGAGGAGCCCCCAACAACAAATAAGGAGACAAGCCTTGTCCATTTCCCATCTTCTTCACCGCGCTTCTTTCGTCTGGCGTCGGCGCAACTCAGCGGGTCTTTTGGCCGGCTGGCTGAGCCTGGTTCTTTTGGCCGGCTCCGTGTTCCCGTCCATCAGCTATGCAGACGAGATTCTGGTAGTCACCTCTGGGGGGTTCTCTGCTGCCTATGACCAGCTTGTTCCCCTGTACGAGCAAGCCACCGGTCACAAGGTGCTCACTGCGCGCGGGGCCTCGCTGGGCAATGCGCAGGACTCCATTCCCAGCCGCATGGCGCGGGGAGAGCAATTCGACATCGTGATCCTGGCGGACTCCGGATTGGAACAGCTCATTGCCCAAGGCAAAGTCCAAGCAGGCTCGCGCGTGGATCTTGCGCGCTCCATGATTGGAATGAGCGTGCGCAAAGGCACCCCCAAGCCCGACATCAGCTCGGTAGAGGCGCTCAAACAGACCCTGCTGGATGCCAAGAGCATCGCCTACTCTGCAAGCGCCAGCGGGACCTATCTCTCAACGGAGCTATTCCCGCGTCTGGGCATTGCTGAGCAGATCAAGGACAAGGCCTCAAGAATTCTGAGCGAACGCGTGGGTGCTGTTGTTTTGCGCGGCGATGCAGACATCGGGTTTCAGCAGGTCAGTGAATTGCTTCCATTCAAGGACCTCGAATTTGTTGGGCCACTGCCGGACGAAGTTCAGCAGCGTGTTTTTTTCTCCGCTGGCGTGGCAACCGCCGCGCCCCATGCGGACCTGGCTCGTCATTTCATTCGCTTTCTGGCCTCCTCAGCAGCTGCACCTATTGTGCGTACCACCGGCATGGAGCCTTCGGCTGCTCCTTGAATGGTGGAGCGGTAAAAAGAGCGGCGTGGGGGCGCAGATAAAAACTAGAACTGGTTTTATGGCTTAAGACAAGGCGCACTCGGTATTCAACAGGGCTGCGTGTGCCAAGGGAGATTTGGATCCGCTGTTCGTTGTACCAGCGGCTATGGAAATCGACCGTCTCGATAAACGCCTCATGGGTCCTGGCCTGCCGGCTCCGTGGATAAAACAGTTCCGTCTTGAGCCGACCGACGAAGCCTTCACACGCCGCGTTATCAGGCGAACAGGCTTTGCGAGACCTAGAGCGTATCCGGTTCGCCTTGCTCATCCGCGATCGCCAACCTGAGTTCCGACAGGGTAGGCCAGTTCGCCCTACCAGCCACCCCTACAAACTGACTCGCCAGCCTATCTCCAAGGGTCCATGGTGTTGCCAGAGATGCCCAGCCATGCCCCGTCTCCCCAATCCTCGCCAAGGCAATAGCAAATCCAGTGCTCATGCTGCGCTGAATTCGGAGGTTTTTCACCGCGTGACAGCGATCATCCGGAGTGCGACAAGCAATACATATTTACTATTTATTTAATGTTTATTAACATTAATAATGAACCCACTAAAGAAAAATACATAGAATAGAAATAAATTTTCTTATTGGATAATATTAATCAAATGAACATTATTAAATATAAAACATCTGTCGCCATCATTGCTATGGGCTTTCTGGCAACTGGATGCGAAAAGTCACCCGCGCCAAGCGCCGCCATCCCCGCGAAGCCGCCAGTGGCGGCATCGGCCGCGCCAGCGGCTTCGAACCCAGCGGCCGCGCCTGCGCCCGACAAAACGGCAGCACTGCAGCGTGAGGCCCAATCAACCTATAGCAAGGTGTACAACAAACTGATTGCCGAGCATGGTGGCACCGCCTCTGCGTACAAGAACTACCTAGCCTGGCAGCTCTTGAGCAAGAAACCTAGACGCGGCCTTGACGAATTTGACAGCGGGTCTGAGGGCTTCAAGGAAACCCTTGATACTCTGCAAAAAGCTCGCGTCACTGGTTCGGGTGATGCTCAGCTTGATGCAGCAGTCGACAGCCTGATCAGCAGTGGCAAACAATTGCTGGCCGCTTGGTCACCCATGGATTCCTACCTCAATACCAAGGGTTTTCTGGAAGACAACTATGCGCGCGCCCGCGCTGCCGACAGTGAAATGAAAGCGGGTTTCACCGCCACTCTGGCCAGCATCGACGGAGTGGGTAATGCACTTGACCGGGTGCAAGACCAGCAGCGCTTGGACCGTATGGCCAAACTCAAGGCCGCAGGAGATATGGTCAACTACAACATGCTTGCCAGCATGGCAGCCGCAAAATCCCTCATGGGTGTTATTGACCAAGCCCAAGGCCGCGCCAGCGCTAAGGACAAGGCCTGGATTGGCAAAGCCGATGCCGCAGTGGCCGTCGTTGAAACGGCACAACAGGAATATACCGCGGCACTGAATAAAGCAAAAACCGAAGCAGCTCCCGGTAAAGAGCCCAATAGCTCGCATAACAGCATGACCTCATACATGCAAAGCATGATCGGCCAAGTACGTGAATTCAAGGCTACAGGCCATCCAGGCCATCTGGGCAATGCGGTGAAAAACTACAACAGCATGGTGGAAAACTACAACGGCCGCCTAAACAAGTTCTAAAAGGCCTGGCTGGCGCGCCTTAGTGCATCACGCAGATTTTATAGATTTACAACGATTAAGGCATCATCGTTGAGGGTCAAAACAGCGTTGTTGCAAAATACAATTAAAGGCGGCCGCAGGCACTAAGAATGATTGAAAGAAGCTGGTGTAGCAGCCTCTACATCACCAATCACCAAATAGCGAACAGCTAAGTGTTGATGGCATGCGGCGACCAAGCTGGCAGCACCGGCTCCTGAAATAATCTCGGATTAATTCAGGAGCCATGCGACGCCTTACGGAAATCAGCCCCCAGAATCCGTTGAAGATCAGTTGACCAGCACGTCACCAGCAGAAGCCTTTTCTCTCCGATGGGAGGAGAAATACGACGTGCCTCAGCCCACTTTCTTCTAAAAATTACTGATATCCAATTTCTCCAACATCACCTCTAGATAAACCAGTGCGCATGGTCACTATCACAACTGCTCAGGATTCGTTTCCCTATTACCAGCGTGAGTCACTCCGCTAGCCGTTTGTCTTGTGAGAAGGGCGCGGCTCGTCCGTCGCATCTGATGTGCCTGGTCATTGCCGCGCTGTGGATGAGCTCACTTCCTCTGGATCATTTTCCAGTGAGAAAAGCCACGGTCAGCATGCGCTGGACGGATACGGAGTACCACGACGAGCTTGTAGGCATGTTTCCCTGTGATGTCATTGGGCTCGAGGTTGTCACTAAAGGCTATGCGCCCGGCGAGCCGGTGGAGGTGAAGATATCAGGAGCACTCGAAGAAGACGCTTCCGAGATATTTTTCCCCTTGGTGGACCACCAGGGTATAGCGCGAATGCATTTTCAAGCGCCGGAATGCCGCGAGGGGTAGGCCGGCAAGGCTCGCTGGAAAATTGGACGAGCTCCGAACGCCCACCCGAGCGAGTCGAGCCCCTTTGCGCTGGTCGCATAAGACCTTTCGTCCGCATGCATCAGGAAGGGATAGATGCCTTCTTGACCACAGCATTTTTCTGCAGGCAATGCCTGGCAATGAATGGCTGGCGCTGCCAGTAACTGTTGACCGGCAACGTGTCGTGACAGATGGTAAATGCCTGAATTGGTCCTCTGCTTTCAAATTCAGATCTATTTTCCAGGTTGGGGACCTGTTGGTACATTGCGGCGCCGTCAATGCCAAAAATCGTATTGGAACCCCAAATGCATTAAACCAGCAGTCAGCAATCTTTCCCAAAATTTAAAAAATATGGGAAAGTGTAACAACCCCAAAAATAGTGAATCCACCTTGCGTTCTGCTGCGTACACCGCAAGTAGCAAGAGTCGACGTCATCAGTCTCCACTGACCAGGCTTTTGTGCTGAGCTGCTTCTTGCTGCACCGTGTGTCGTCTAGCGACGGCACATTCCTGTGTAGGTAGGCGCGTTACGCGCAACTCGAAAGGAAATCTCATGTCTGACGAATCAGTGTTGATAGGTGTATTGCAACAGCGGGCCAAGAAATTGGAAGATCGGCGTCAATTCTTCAGAAAGACGGGAGGCGTAGCGGCAGGTATGGCAGGCGGTGCGATTTTGACGGCCTGCGGCGGTGGTGGCAGTGATGCCAACGCCCAGGCCAACGGCCCGACGGATGTGGAGATTCTGAACTTTGCGCTGAACCTGGAGTATCTGGAATCGCAGTTCTACCACTATGCGGTTTTCGGCACGGGGCTGCCCGCCAATATGCAGTCAGGTGCAGGCACGCAGGGCGGCATCACGGGTGGGCGGGCGGTGGCGTTCAAAGATCCGGTCGTCGCGCAGTACGCCAAGGAGATCGCCCAGGACGAAATCGCCCACGTGGCCTTTTTGCGCAAGGCGCTGGGGTCGGCAGCGGTAGCGCAGCCGCAGATCGATATCGGCGGTACGGACCCAAACGGGGCCTTCTCGGTGGCAGCACGCGCAGCCGGTTTGGTGGGTGCGGGCATGGCCTTCGATCCCTATGCGAGTGACGAGAACTTTCTGCTGGGCGCCTTTATCTTCGAGGACGTGGGCGTAACGGCCTACAAGGGCGCATCGCCGCTGATTACCAACAAGACCTACCTGGAAGCCGCTGCCGGCATTCTGGCCGCCGAGGCCTACCACGCCGGTCTGGTGCGCACGGTGCTGTACGCCAAGGGCCTCGCCACGCCTGCGCTGCGCTCGGCTGCCGGTGCCATCTCGGATGCGCGCGACAGCCTCGATGGCTCCTCCGATGTGGACCAGGGCATCACCGGGGATGACAGCACCTCGAACATCGTGCCCTTGGATGCCGACGGCATCGCCTACAGCCGCTCGCCAGGCGATGTGCTGAACATCGTCTACCTGACCAAGGACTCTGCCACCAAGGGCGGCTTCTTCCCGGCCGGCGTGAATGGCGCGTTGGTGATGAGCACGGCCTACGCTTAAGGCGTATCTCCATCCTGTCCCGCTCCGGGGCAGGATTTCTACATGGCGGTTCCGAGACAGCTGTACTTCTGCGAAGGAGTTGCGATGACGTCCTTTTTGCCTCCATCCTCTGGCGCATGCGCCCCCAGCAAGACGCAGCGCCTAAAACCTGCCACCTTGGTGCGCCGTTGTGTGGGGAGCTTGATCGTGCTGGCGGGCCTTGCCATCGTCACCAGTGATCTGCTGGCGCTTTTAAACGGCGGGGACATCGCTGCGCTGCCCTCTGCAACCACCCCCTCCCCCGCGCTGCACCAGGCACCCACCGCCCGATAAGAGCACCCATGCCGCCGCCAGCCTTCAGCACACAAAACCCCATGGACAACCCAGCGCGCGGGTCACAGCCGGAGTGCTCCGGCGCCATGGATCCAGACAGCGGAAAGCTAGGCGCGCCCAGCCTGCCGCAGGTGCACCGCAGCATTGCCGTGCCGCAGGGCACCAGCCGTTCAGCCAACGCAAGGCGCATGCTGGCATTTGCCGGGCCCGGCTATTTGGTGGCAGTCGGGTATATGGATCCCGGCAACTGGGCCACCTCGATTGCGGGCGGTTCGCAGTTCGGCTACTCGTTGTTGGCGGTGATCTTTGCATCCAACCTGATGGCCATGCTGTTCCAGGCGGCCGCTGTGCGCCTGGGCCTGGCCAGCGGCCGCGACCTGGCCCAAGCCTGCCGCGACCAGTTTCCGCCGCGCATCAACCTGATGCTGTGGTTCTTTTGCGAGATTGCCATCGTGGCCTGCAATCTGGCCGAGGTGCTGGGCATGGCCATTGGCCTGAACCTCTTGTTTGGCCTGCCACTGATCGTTGGTGTCTGCATCACCGTGGTCGATGTGATGCTGATTCTTGCACTGCAAAGCCGGGGGTTTCGCGCGTTGGAGTCGGTCGTCATCGGGCTGGTGGCCTTGATCGGCATCTGTTTCGGCGCCCAGCTGCTGTGGCTGCACCCTCCGCTGGCCACGGTGCTATCGGGATTTATTCCGCGATCCGAGATCGTGACGAATCCGGAGATGCTCTACCTGGCTGTGGGCATCGTCGGCGCGACGGTCATGCCGCACAACCTGTATCTGCACTCCGCCATCGTGCAGACGCGTGAACACCGCAAGACGCTGGAGGGGACGCGCCAAGCCATCCGATTCGCCACCATTGACTCCACCGTCGCACTGGGTTTGGCGCTGTTTGTCAATGCCGCCATCCTGGTGGTGGCGGCAGGTGCTTTTAACCGTCCGGGCACACCCCCAGTCACCGAGCTGTCAGAGGCCTACCATTTGCTGTCGCCCGTCTTGGGCGTCGGCATCGCCAGCGCAGTGTTTGGCACCGCCCTGCTCGCTTCTGGCCTCAGTTCTTCAGTGACGGGCACTTTGGCGGGCCAGATCGTGATGGAAGGTTTTTTGCAGATTCGGCTGTCGCCCACTCTGCGGGCGCTGCTGACGCGGCTTATCGCCATCGTGCCTGCCGTCATCGCAACGGCCTGGTATGGCAGCGAAGGCGCCACTGCCTTGCTGGTGTTTAGCCAGGTGGTGCTCAGCATGCAGCTGCCCTTTGCCATCGTCCCGCTGCTGATGTTCACCACCCGCCGCCATGCACTGGGGGAGTTGACCTTTGGCAGACCGATGTCGATCGTCTTGTGGGCCTGCGCCGCCGTCGTGGTGTCGCTGAACCTGTGGATGCTGCACAGGCTTTTATTTGCCTGAGCTGGGTGGCTTGGATGCTCTGCAAACCCCTCATCCATGGGATAAACGCGGTCCGGAATGGGGCCTAAGGCCTATCTAGGAGTCGGGCCGCAACTATGGGCAAGCAAGGCAACGCAGCGGATCGCCCGCGTCCGGGTTCAGACCAAGGCGGGGAGGTTTGCCGAGCGGTTCCTAGCCCCAGCGCCGCAGACCCAGCGCATCAGAGATCTGCACATAGTCTTTCAACGCGTTGTCGATGTAGGCATTCAATGCTGCACCGGTCATGGAGAACGGGTATAGCCCGTATTTCTGAACCAGCCTGTTGTACTCCGGAGATGCCATCGCCTCCTGGAACGCGATACGCCATGCATCGAACTCGAGGTTGGATATTTTTGCGCTGAGGTAGACGCCCCGGATGGTGGGCCATGTCACATCCACGCCTTGCTCTAGCGCTGTGGGTACACCCGTCAAGGCATTGCCGAGCCGTACTGGAGCAAGCACGGCCAGTAGCCGAAAGGAAGTATCTGCATTTGGCGTTCGAAGAAATTCAGCCGCATCGCCAGCAAAAACATCCACATGGCGGCCGCGCAGTGCGGCAAGTGCATCCCCTCCCCCTTCGAACGACACAAAGCGCAGCGTTCTATGATCTCCGCCAACGGCGCGCACCAGCAGTGCGGACTTTACCCAGTCCTGACTGCCAACCGTACCGCCTGCACCAAAGACGATTCGTGATGGCGTCCGCTTCAGAACCGAGACCAGGCTTTGCAAGGACCGATAGGGTGAGTCCTTGTGTACCGCCACGATTCCGTAGTCCACACCAAAGACGGCCAGCCACTTCACCACAGCTGGAGAATAAGGGCCAAACCGTCCCTGCGCGATGTTCAGCAGCGAGCCGCTTGAAAATGCAACCATGGTGGCAGGCCCACCGATGGCGCCTGTGGCGATTCGATCAAAGGCCACCGCACCAATGCCGCCAGGCAAATACTGTTGCTGCAACGGAGTCCGCTGCGGTCGGACGACTTGAAGCGCCTCGCGCGCCAGTTCACAGGTCAGGGCGAAGCCGCCCCCGGCCTTGGCAGGGATGACACAGGCCGCGTCGAGTTGAGACGGGTCCTTTGCGGAGGGAGAGGTATTCTCTCCCCACGAAGGGGAATACACCAGGCTGGCACCCAGTGCGTACATCAGCTTTCTGCGCCGCAATGCATTCTTGGAATGCTCGGGCGCCACGTGCTTGTTCATGGCTTGCTCCGTGCCAAATCGGGCCTTTGCGGCCACCAAATGGTGGCAAGCAACCCTTGTTGATTGTTTCCAGCCTCCAGGCGCAGCCCTCCCTGATGGCGCTTGGCAATGGATTGAACAATGGACAGGCCTAGTCCAAAGCCATGTTTTCCGCCGCGTGTATTGCGTCTATAGCGTTGCGCAGAAATCTCGATATCCGCCTGGAGGATGCCTGGGCCATTGTCCTCCACCACCAGCCTGTACCCAAGTTCATCGCTTGCAGCCCGCATCGTGATGCATGAATCGGGTGGAGAGTATGCAATGGCATTAGCGACCAGGTTGATCAGCGCCTCACGCAGCAAAGCCTGGTCACCCATTCCCATCAGCTCGGTCGCAGGCTCGTCGATGCCCAAATCCTGGCCCTTTTGGCGGGCTTGGGGCAATAGCAAAACAGCCACCTCTCTGAGCAGAGATTGCATATGGAATGCACCCATTTCTAGGGCGATGGCATCGCTGCGTCCTAATGCCAGCAGTTGCTGTGTGCTGCGCGTGGCGACGCCTATTTCTTCGCCCAATGCCTGGAGTGCGTTGCGAATTCCGTTGGGGTCGGACTCCCGCAAGGCACAGTCCAGCTGCATCTGGACTGTTGTCAAATGCGTACGCAGCTGATGCGATGCGTCATCCAGAAACTGGCGCCTCACCACCATGAGCTCATGTGTACGCTTCATGTGGTGATTAACGGCGTCGACCAAGGGACGCACTTCAGCAGGGAGCTGATCGTCCTCAATGGGGGTGAGATTGTCAGGCGCTCTGGACTCAACCGAGCTTGCAAGACGAGTCAAAGGCGCGAGGGCAGCCTTGAATGCAACGGCTGTCGCAATGGAGAGAAGCAACAGCACCACCACATCGCGTTGGGCCATGCTGCGAACAAAGCGCTGCGTGAATTCCTGCCGGGACTTGGTACTTTCACTGATCTGGATGGTCACGCGGCGATCCTTGGCGCCAGCAGGGGTGACTTCCAGCAATCGCTGCAATGCGGCAATCCGTACCTCGTCTCCGAAATACGTCGCATCATAGAACTGAGGCACCCCATCCTTGAGGGGCCGTGGAGGCACAGGCAGATCAGCGCTGCCAAGCTCTACCAGCCCGTCGGATGTCGCTACCCGAAAGGAGACGCGTCCACTCGCCGTCAGCTCGAATAGCTCGAACAATGCATAAGGCAATTCAACAGACAGACCACCGGATGCGGTGGAGATGTTGGCGTCAATGGACTTCAAGGCGCCCAACAGAGAACGGTCATAGGCAGCGTTTGCTGAGGCTTGAATCTCATGCCGGGTTATCCATATTTCGACAGCGGTAACCACCACCAGAATCGGAATGGAGATGACGGCCAACCGCATCCACAAGCTGGTTTGACGCAGCCAGGCCAGCATAGTTAGGGGCTCTTTCGTTTAGTTAGGCAGTGCTTCGAGAATGTACCCCAGACCACGCAGCGTGACCACCCGCACAGGACTTCCTTCCAAGCGCTTGCGCAACCTGTAAACGACAACCTCCACTGCCTCGCGGTTGACTTCGCCATCATTGGGAAACACGCGGTCAAGAATCTGCTGCTTGGAGAGCGGCTCACCGCTATGTTGGGCCAATGCACGCAGCACACCCAGCTCTCTCGGGGTCAGTGCCAGCACCTCACCGTTGAGTAGAAACTGGCGGCGCACGCCGTCATATACCAGCGGACCACAAGCAGTTCTAGGGAACTCCACGCCCCGCGCTCGGCGAATCAACGCTTGAAGGCGCGCCTCCAGCTCTGCCAATGCAAAAGGCTTGGACAGAAAGTCGTCTGCGCCGGCATTCAGGGACTGAACGCGCTCTGCAATGGAGTCGCGTGCTGTGAGTATCAGCGCCGGCAGCCGTTGGTCGCGGCTACGCAAGCGCTGTAGTACCTGCTGGCCATCCATGCCAGGTAAACCCAAGTCGAGCACGAGCGCATCAAAGTCGCCTCGCTGCAAAGCCAAATCAGCCAAGCGGCCATCATCAACCCATTCAACTTGGATATCGACATGCTCCAGAGCCTTGCATAACCAGGTCCCCAGCGCATGCTCATCTTCAGCAAGCAATATGCGCATACTTGAACATTAATAGACGACTTGCAACGCGTACAAGTTGTGTGAGGGATGTGCAGCCATGGCTATTCCGCCTTGATTTGGGCCCGGTCAATGACCTTCTTCCAGCGCACTTGCTCCATGGCAATGAACTTTGCAAATTGTTCAGGTGTGTCACCCACTGGCTCGGCAGCGTCTGCGACCAGCCGCGCTACGGCCGCCGGAGCCTTCACTGCTTTCATCGTTTCGGCGGACAGTTTGGCAATATGGTCGGACTGCAAGTTGGCCGGCGCCAACATTCCATACCACTGCGTCATCTCAAACCCCGAGAACCCTTGCTCCGCCACCGTCGGTACATCGGGCAGTTGGGGCAGGCGCGCGGATGACCCAGTGGCAATGCAGCGCAACTTCCCCGACTTGATGAACGGAATGACAGCGGAAGCACCGATTGCAGAGGCATCCACTCTTCCCGCTTGCAAATCCGTCATCATCGGCCCCGTGCCACGGTAAGGAATATGAAGCATCTGAAAGTCGCCCGTCATTTTGAGGTACTCAAATGCCAAATGCCCCGCGCTGCCGTTGCCAGCGGACCCGTAGCTAAGCTGGCCTTGTTTGGATTTCGCATAGGCGATGAACTCCTTAAGATTCTTTGCAGGTATAGCGGGATTGATGACGTAAAGGCTTGGGACCTTTGCCAATAGGCTGATGGGTTTGAAGTCTTTGTTCGGGTCATAAGGCAGTTTGGCAAAAATGAAAGGATTCACCGCCAGCGTCCCCAGATGGCCAAGAATGAGTGTGTGCTGATCGTCATTGCGGGCAACTTCTTGCATGGCGATGTTGCCTGCGGCCCCAGGCTTGTTGTCTACATAGACGCTTTTCCCCAAAGTGTTTGACAGCTCCGCTGCAGCTGACCTGGCAACGATTTCGGAGCTTCCCCCAGGTGCAAATGGGACGACAAACCGGACCGATCTATTGGGCCAGGGCGACTGTGCAGCAGAGATATTGGGTAGCGCGGCCCCCAAGCCCAGTAAGCCAAGTGCTTCCAGCGTTTTTCGACGATTGAGTTTTGCCTGCCTGTCCAATGATGTATGCGTCATGCTTGCTTTCTATTTCTTGAAAAAAGTACACCCACGCAGATAAACGCAAACTGCTCACGGCCTCGCTTCCGAGGCGGGTGGCGCGGCTCCTATCCCCGTTGAGTGTTGACGAGATGATGTAAAAGTCAAGCTGTCAAAACGCTTTCAAGGCAAGCCTAGGCTTACCCCGTACTTACCCTAGGCGTTTGGGTACCGCTGCCATCTTGTCCGCCAGGGGCACGGACACCGCTTCGCTTCTAGGCGGCAACCCTTGTATTCCTACGACGACAGAATGCCAGCCCTTGCCCACATCTCGCTTAGCGGCTGGGCGAGACCCTGTATCTGGCAGCAGCGAGACGCCACCGGAAAGGCGCTGGACGTTTTTTCTCGCGCCTATCAGCGAGGGCTCAATCTGCCCTGGCCTGCCATGCGCTGACACCTGACACTGCCACCGGCTGCTGGATCTCGCCCATGGCCTGGGCCGTTTTGAAGACGCTGATGGCCACGCTGGTGCCAGAGACGTGCAGGTCTTATTGCGACAAACCATGCTGCTGGGGGTCGGGGGTGCCGGGCATGGCCTGGATGGCAGTTTGGCTTTGCAAGTAGTCCAGCATGGCGCGCAATTTAGGCGGTATATGCGGACCAGGGGCGTGTATGGCGTAGGCCATGCGGGAGGCATAACTGCCCGCCAACTGCCAGCCTGGCAGCACTTGCAACAGGCTGCCATTGGCGAGATAGCTGCTGGCCACAAAATCGGCCATCAGCGCGATCCCGGCGACGGCGCTGTGCAGCAATGCATGGAGCAAACCTTGGCTGCTGGCGATGGTGATGGGCGTGTTGAGCCGCAGCTTGGTGGGAGCTGCTGTGGGCATGTCCGCCGGAACAAGTTCCACCAGGTTTTGAAAGGGGCCATAGCCCAGGCTCATACAAGGGTGGGCGAGCAAATCCTGTGGTTGGGTGATCGGCAGGCGGGATTGCAGATAAGCGGGGTGCGCCACCAAGATATAGCCGACGCGCTGCAGCGGCCGAGCCACCATGGCTGGCGGTAGCGCATCCACTGCCGTGATACGGATGGCCAGATCCAGTCCTTCGGCGGTCAGATCGGCCATGGTGTCGCTCATGCTCAGCTGCACCTGCACTTCGGGGAAGCGTGCACAAAAGCCGGGCAGCAGCGGCGCCAGCCACCAATCGCCAAACACCAAAGGCGCGTTGATACGCAGTATGCCTTGGGGTTGCTGGCGGTGGGCAGTAGCGCGCGATACCGCCTGCTCAGCGCTGTGTAGCATCAGCAGGCAATCGGCATGCACAGCAGCCCCCACCTCCGTCAGTGACAGGGACCGCGTCGTGCGGTGCAGCAGCTTGACGCCCAGCGCCGACTCCAGCCTGCCAACGCTACGGCTGACGGCGCCCGTGGTCAGGCGCAACTGCCGCGCCGCGCCTGCAAAACTGTGCTGAGCCACGACCTGGACAAAGACCTGCATATCGGCAAGCGGGAGCGTATCGGTGGTCATGGCGGCTTATTATTGCTCAACAGACAATAATAAATTGAATAAAAGGCATATTGTTTAATTATTGCGCAGGTGTGACCATCGCAGCCATTGAATTACGCGAGATACCGCCATGAACTCCTCGAGCGCAGCAGCCATACCTCAACCTCAGGCAACAACGAGCCCATTTACCACAGGCGCAGGGGGCGGCACTTGGCGCATGGTCGCAGCCATGGTCCTGTCCGGAACGATTGGCCTGGTGGTCATCGAGAGTGGTTTACCTGTAGAGGGCGTGGTGCTGCTGCGTTGCTTGCTTGGTGCACTGGGCCTGGGGCTGTGGGTGTGGTGGCAGCGGGCCTGGGTGCGGCCAGGCGGACGGGCCTGGGCTGCCATGCTGATCGGCGGCCTGGCTTTGGTGGCCAACTGGGTGATGCTGTTCCATGCTTATGCCTATGTGGGCATTGCCGTCGCGACGGTGGTCTACCATGTGCAGCCTTTTATGCTGGTGCTCGCTGCCGCCCTGGGGGGCGAGGCCATCGGCTGGCGCAAACTTGTGTGGATGCTGCTGGCGCTGCTGGGTGTGGTGCTGAGCAGCGGGCTGGGCACCGCGGCCGCTGCCACCATGGCGCCCCACATGGGCCTGCCAATCTGGGGCATCTTGCTGGCGCTGATGGCTGCCGCCCTGTATACCGTGACGGTGGTCAGCACCCGGCGCGTCCAAGGCATCGCACCTGCGCAAATTGCGATGGTGCAGATGCTGGTGGGAGGCGCTGCACTGGCCTTGTGGTCAGCACCGCTGGTGATGCAAGTGGTGGGGACGAGCGCCCAGATGCCATCCATGAAGACGGTCATTTGCGTTCTCATTTTGGGCCTGCTGCACACCTCGCTGATGTACGGACTGATGTATGGCGCCTTTCAGCGCCTGGGTGCTGCCGCAGTGGCGATGCTGAGCTTTGTCTATCCAGCGGTGGCCTTGGCCGTGGATTTGCTCTGGTTTGGCGCCCATCCCAGCACGCTCCAATGGTGGGGCATGGGCTTGATCGTCGCAGCGGTGCTGGGCTACCGTTGGCAGGACCTGCGCAGCTAGCTGACGCAGGCTTTGTTCAAAGCATGTCCCGCAGAGGTCATTGCCTGGACAGCGCCGCAATGGAGCGCTTCCCCACGGTCTTGAGGCGCGAGCGGCTCCACCTGCGCAAGCTCAGCAGCACAAGGGAGCTGCACATCGAATGGATGCACTGCATCCGCTTCAACAACCGTCATTGAATGTCGATGAAACCAAACGGCTTGAGTTCAGTGCAGTTCCGAACGCAGGCCATCTGCCCGTCAACGAGCGGTCCTGCTTTTGGGGATCCGTTCAGGTATGCGGGCTGCCGAGCGCTTTACTCCTGCAGCAAGGCATGGCGGGAAATCACACCATCACGGGCTTTTGAGGGTGAACACCGTCTTTTTCACCTGGCCCCGGTAAGACAGCTCCCCGCCTTCGTACTCAGCGCGCTCCTTCCAGGTCTGGCGCGCTGGTGGGGCTTCGTCCGAGTAAGAGATGCGTTCAGTCTCCAGCCGTGATTTTTGAATATCCGATAGCTTGGGGGGCTTGGCTTTGAAGTTAAGTTTCATGACCCATTCGTCCTGTTCAATGCCTGCAGCGTGCGCGTTGCGTCGCGCATCGCCCGCGCGGCGTCTTCATGCCGAAACGAAATAGATTTCGTGCAGCCGCTCTGCCACGCGTCGCTCTGCCTGCAAGCGATAGCCTTTGGCTTTCCAGAGATCGAGCTGTGCAGCGGTCTGGTTTTTTGCCACCCGTCGCGTGTTTCTTGCGCCAAGTCGGCCCATGAAGATGTCATAGAACTTCTCCATCCCTACTCCTAAAAAAGGCAAAAGCACCAGCTGGGGATGCTTTTGGTGCGCCGCTGCTGGTGCACAGCGGCAGGTGGTGCAGCAACCTGGGAAGGCGCGCAATAGGGTCTTGGCGTCCGCTTACAAGACCAGGAACACTTGCTGGCCCTGCTCTTGGTCCTGCTTGTCTTTTTCTTGGGGGGTCTTGTTGCCTTGTTCCTGTGGTGAAGGAATACCCGACATCTTGAGCATCATCTCTTCGGATTTATCCCAAAAAGAAGCTGGCGGGTAGGCTGAGAATTTGAACATGTAGACCTCCGGTCTAGTACGGCGCATCAGGATGGATGGCCTCGCCCTACGGTACTCCTTTTAATGACCTTAAACCAAGCGCCTCGAAAACTCTCAAAGAGACCCACAATCGGCGGGCGGGAGCAACTCCTACCTGAAGGCTAACTTGCGCCCCACGCTCCATCTTTGGTGCCATGAGGTAGCCTGGGATGCAATCACCACCAAAGGAAACGAGATGGGCTATGGGCTAATGCTGTTGCTGTTCTTCATGGGTTGGCTGGCCTACCTGGCCTATTGGCTATTGTCGAGGGGACCGCCAGCTCGGCGACGCTGGTTGCCGACCAGGCCCACGTTAGCGAACCAATGGAAAAATCTCCGGGCCGAGAAGCACTGGGCAAGAGGAGAAAATGTGCAGGTCATGGACGACGGCACACAAACAGCCAATATTTATCAGGTCGCAGGTAATTTCTTTGGTGACCGTGCAGACCTCAACTGCATTGCCTTTTTGGTGCATGAGACGGGCAACGTGGGAACCAAGCAGTCGGTGTCCGTCATTGTCGATGGCCTGGTGCTGGGCTATCTCTCCCCCCGAGACGCCCTGCCCCTCCATGCCCGGCTGCAAGAAGCTGGAATGGCGGTGGCAGTCACCTCTTGTGATGCCCACGTTGGCGGCGGCGGCACAGGCCTTGACGGCAAGAAGCGTCGCTATTTGATTTCGTTAGACGTGAATTGGTTTGAGGCCTGAGCCATCTGCCACAAGCCCAGACCCAAGCCCAAGCCCAGGCGGTACACCCGAATACGACCCAGGAGGCTCCGGATGGTGCGAGCGCGAGGAGATGGTTGGGGGCCCTCCAGCGTACTCGGCGTTTTTCAGTCTACGGCTCAGCGACCAAAGGGCCCCACCGCTTTCACACCATGCGCACTAGGCCGTACAGGCCGCAGCAATCAGGCGCTTTGCCACTTCTCGGCACGTGGCCTGCGCTCCGCATAGCAGATCGCCACCCCCATCACCACGATACCGGCTATCTGCAAAGGCCCCAGACGGTGTCCAAAATACACCCAATCCACCAAGATCGCCATGGCGGGGTAGGCAAACTGCAAGACCGCAATACGGCCCGTGGGCAACCTGGCCGTGCCGGTGTAGATCAGGGCATAGGCCATGGCGGTATGCACCAGCCCCAGACCGGCCAACCAGAACCAGGAAGCGCCCCAGGCAGGCCAACCCTGCTGGGCAGGGGCTACCCAGAGAACGGCACTGCCTGCTGCACATTGCCACCAGGCCAACACGCCGGCGGGTAGATCACGCAGGCGCCTTGCAATCACCGTCACCGCAGCGGTGAAGAATGCACCCAGCAGGCAAAAACCCACGCCCCACCAATAGCCAGATCGCGCGTCTTGTGGTGACGCGACCTGCTCCAGTACCCCGGTGGCCAGAACCAGCCCGAGCATGGCTACTGCCACCGTCACCACCTTTTGCCGGCCAGGCCGCTCGCCCAGGCACAGCGCGCCCAGCACCAGCACCCACATGGGCTGCAGGTGAAACAGCACCACGGCAACCCCTACGGGGATGCGATCAATGGCCGCAAAGAACAAGACCCATACCAGCACCATCAGGACGCTGGCCAGCAAAACCCATGGTGACACCGCAGGGCTCAGCCGCACACGCCCCAATTGCCTGCGCCACAGCAGCCAGGCGGTCAACCCCAGCAGCCCGAATGCGCAGCGAAACCAAGTTGCTGTCAGCACGCCAGCGTTAGCCATGTGCACAAAAATGCCGATGCTCCCCAGCAGTGCACTACCGAGCATAAATGGCAAAACGCTAGGCAAGGCGCCGACCGCCGTGGGGATTGAAGGGTGCTTGATGCATGCGGTGGCACTGCGCGCTGGGTCTGGGGGTGTACTCATGGCACCGGAGTGTGAGCTGCAGGTGATATATCGAAAAGCGCATAATTCATCTATCAGCTATTCGAATTCCGAAACCACATGATCCCTCACTCCCAGGAACTGCAGCTGGATTGGCTCAAGTGCTTTGTCGCGGTGGTCGACACCGGCTCGCTGTCTGGCGCAGCGGGCGAAGTGCACCGCTCTCAGTCGGCCGTGAGCATGCAGCTCAAGAAGCTGGAGTCCGCCGTCGGCCATCGTTTGCTGGAGCGCGACAGCCGCAGCCAGCAGCTCACCGCAGCAGGCCAAAAGCTGCTCGGCTACGCCCGCCGCATCCTGGATCTGCACAGCGAGGCGCAGTCGGCACTGCAAGGCCAGACGCTGCGGGGTAACGTGCGCCTGGGTGTGCCCGATGACTACGCCGCCAAATACCTGACACCGGTATTGAAACGCTTTGCACCCCGGCATAGCGGCGTGGAGATCGTGCTCAGCTGCGAGCAGTCCACCGCGCTGATTCCGCGCGTGGCAGCCGGCGCGCTCGATCTGGCACTGGTCTCGCGCGACCACGCACGCCGGGGCACCCTCCTCTTCCATGAGCCCATGGTCTGGGTCGGCTCCGAGCACTTTGAGCTGTGGCGGCGCGATCCCCTGCCCATTGCCGTGTATGAGGAGGCCAGCCTGGCCCGGCGCGGCGCCCTGCACTCGCTGGCCCTGCAAGGGCGCCAGCACCGCGTGGTCTACAACAGCTCCAGTCTGGCCGGGCAGATTGCTGCCGTGGAGAGCGGCCTGGCCATTGCCGCCCTCACCCAGTGCAGCGCGCCACCCCATCTGCAGGTCCTGGGCAGCAAACACGGCCTGGGCCCCTTGGCCCCGATGGAAGTCGCCGTGTACCGCAGCAAGGAATCGCGGCGCTCCCAGGCGGTGGACAGCTTGTACCAGCTGCTGGTGCATACGCTGAGGCTGGTGCAGGGCCCGGTGGCGGGCTAAAGCCAGTCCTTGCACCGCGCAAAGCAACAAATTAATTATTCATATAAAATTCTTGAACTATTCAAGAAAGCGAAAGTGTCCGCCTCCCCACGACCAGCATTGAACGATCTGCACCAGGCCATCGAGCGCACACTGGCCGGTGGGCCACGCTCTGGCCAGCAGCTGCTGGAATCGCTGGGCATCAGCCAGCCGACGCTCTCCCGAACTATTCGTGAACTATCCACCACGGTCACCATGTTCCGCGAGCCGGGCCAGCGTACACCGCACTACGCGCAGTTGCGCAAGCTGCCGCTGGGGCTGAACCCGCGCCAGCGGGTTTACCGCTTTCTCTCTAGCGGCCACATCGTGCCGTATGCCGATCTCGAATTTCTCATGGGGGGCAGCACGCTGGAGCGCGGTGATGCTGGCGCCATTCGCCTTTACGAAGGCCTGCCGCCTTATATGTTGTTCGCCGCGCCTTCTGGTTTTTTGGGTCGCCAACTTGCCCAGACTGCAGCGCGCAACCAGCCCTTCCCTGCCAGCTTGAGCGACTGGCGCGACGACCACCGTATTGCGTTCCTGTTCACGCAAGGGCTCAATCTGCCGGGCAACCTGATCTTTGGCGATCTACCGTTGCAGCGCGAAATGGATTTACTGCGCCAGCCCATCCCACAGGCACAAGACAAGCTGGACGTGTATGTGGGCCTCGCGCAGCAGCTCAAAAACGAATCCTATGGGTCGAGCGCCGGTGGCGAGCAGCCCAAATTCCTCTGGGTGGCGCCAGACACGGGGTCGGTGATCGTCAAGTTTGCACGTGCTGGCAGCCGCATGGCCGAGCTGCTGCCACTGGAACACTTGGCGCTGGCATCGCTGGCCGAGGTGGGCGTGCCCACCGCCAAGACACAGATCCTTGCCCGCGGCGAGTTTGTGTTTCTGGAAGTCCAGCGCTTTGACCGCATCGGCAAGCAAGGGCGGCTAGGCATGCTCTCGGCCGGCGCGGTGGATGACGAGTTCTTCGGTGCGCGCGACACCTGGCCCGAGTTCGCCGCACGCTGCGTGAACGCAGACTATGTCAGCCCCCAGCATGCCGAGCATGTCGCCGTGATGGCTGCGTTCAGCGAACTGATCGGCAATACCGACCGGCATTTCGAGAACATTTCACTGTTGATTGGCGACGATGGCGAGTACCTGGGCATTGCCCCCGCCTATGACATCCTGCCGATGCGCTACGCCTCCATCGGCGGCGGGCTGGACCCGGAGCTGGTGCCCATCGAGCCCAAGGTGAGCACCATTGGCGCCGTCCCCCGGGTGTGGAGCCTGGCCGCGCGTGCGGCCGACGCATTCTGGGAGGCCGCCAGCGATGCCCAGCTGGCTGCACCCACCTCTGCGGCCATGCAAGCGCTGGCGGTACGCAACCGCGAGGTAGCGCGGGCCTTTGCAGCCCCGCTGTTGCCCACGCAATAAGCGAGCTCAGCGGCGCTGGGCGCCGCCAACACGCAAGCAGTTGCCAACCCTCACCGAGCGTCCACCCCGGCCTCCACCCGCCCAAACCGCTCATAAATCGACTGTCCCCCAGATAGCAAATCGGTCTGGATCGCCACCCGCGCCGCATGCGGATCGTTGCGGCGCAAGGCCTCGATGACGGGGTAATGGTGGTCAATCATGCTGCGCCCACCTTCGCTGTAGCTCTGGGCGATCAGCGGGCCCATCTTGAGCCACAGGCCGTACAAAATATCGGACAACAGCGGCATGCGGGCCAACTGGCACAGCGCAAAGTGAAAATCCTGGTTCAGCGCAATCGCCTGGGCGATGTCCCCACGCCGCACGGCCTCTTCGTTCTGCTGCACCTGCTCGGCCAGGCGTTGCACCTCGTCAGCGGTGGCACGCACGGCGGCCTGGCTGGCGGCCATGCCTTCCAGCTCCACGCGGATATTGCGGATCTCCAGGTATTCCTCCAAGCTCAGGCGGCGCACCCGTATATCGCGGGGGCTGAGCATCACCAACACGCCGTGCTGTACCAGACGCAGGATGGCATCGCGCACGGGCGTCACGCTGGTGCCCATTTGGGCGGCCAACTCACGGATCTTGAGGCGCTCACCCGGCAGCAACTGCCCTTTGACCAGCGCCTGCGCCAGCTGGGCATAGATCTGCTCGCCCTTGCTCTCGGTGCTGACACTCTCAAATCGGTCTGCCATCTGCCTTTGCTCCTGGGGTGTTTTTGTGGTGCCGCCACGCTGCAGAGTTGGTATGGATCCCCAGCCTCGCAGTCCAGCAAGATGCATCATACGCAAAAGCAAGGCCATTCAGGTTTGTCCCAATGCCTAAGCTTCTACTTGCTGTTTAAATCAGCCTCATGAATTTATGATGCATCAAACATCAAATTAACAAAATACGCACTGTCTTCCCCTGCCATGACCAGCTCCAGCACCGCCCTTCTCAAACCTGACGAACCCGATGCACTGGCGCAAGCCAGCCAGGGCTTTTTAACAGCGGTACCCCAGGTCAGTGCCGCTGACGCTGCAGCACTGGCGCGCGAGGTCTATGGCATCAGCGGCGATGTGCAGCCGCTGTCCGGTGAGCGGGACCGCAACTTTCTGGTCCGCGCGAAGGACGGCAGCGCCGTCACCCTCAAGTTCATCAGCGCGGCCGAGTCGCTGGCGGAAACGGAGATGCAGATCGCCGTGCTCAAGCACCTGGCAGGCCGCTGCGCCGTGCCCGTGCCCTTGCACCACCCGTTGCAACTGCCCGCAGCAGCAAAAGCCAGTGCCAACCCAAGCCCCGATTGGCTGGATTGGCAAAGCCCTGCGGGCGAGCGGTTGCGGGTGCGCTGCTACAGCTTTCTCGATGGCAAACCCGGCGGCGACCTGCAGCGCAATGCCACGGCCTGGCAGGCCTGGGGCCTGGCGATTGCCCAGTTGCACGGGGCCTTGGCGGACTTTGCGCACCCTGCCACCGAGCGCCATTTTTTATGGGACGCACGCCGCGCACCACTGCTGCGCCCCTGGCTGGAGGTGGTGGACGACGCCCCGTTGCGTGCGCAGATTGCCGCGTTCTGGACCGTGTTTGAGCAGCGGCTGGCCCGCTTGGGGCCGCAGCTGCCCACACAGACCATCCACAACGACCTGTCGCCCAGCAACCTGCTGGCGAGCGACGACGGCCTGGGCATTGCCGGGGTGCTGGACTTTGGCGACATGCTGCTGGCCCCGCGCGTGGCCGACCTGGCCATTGCCGCCTCTTACCAGATGCCGCTGACAGACGCGCCCGATGCCGCGCTGGCCGCGATGCTGGCCGGTTATGAAAGCCTGCTGCCGCTGACTGCTGCCGAGCAAGATTTGCTGCCCGATCTGATCCTGGCGCGGCTGACGCAGCGCATGGTGATCACCGCCTGGCGCGCACGCCTCTATCCCGACAACCGCGTCTACATCCTGCGCAGCCAGGCCACGGCCACGGCCTTGTTCCGCCGGATGATTGGCGGCTGGCTGCACAACCATGCTGGCCCTGCAGACCTTACCGCCCAACCCGCCGCCTGACCCCACCTGGAGCACCACCCGATGCCAACCCTCTCCGCCGACGACCAGCGCCTGCTTGAACGCCGCCAAAGCGCGCTGGGCCCCTCTTACCGCCTGTTTTACGACGAGCCCCTGCACCCGGTGCGCGGCGATGGCGTCTGGCTGTGGGATGCCGATGGCCGCCGCTACCTGGACGCCTACAACAATGTGCCCGTGGTGGGCCATGCCAATGCGGCGGTAAACGCGGCACTCATCGCGCAAAGCCAGCTGCTCAACACACACACCCGCTACCTGCACGACAACGTGGTGCAGCTGGCCGAGCGGCTGCGTGCGCTATTTCCCGCAGAGCTGGACACCAGCGTGTTCACCTGCACCGGCAGCGAGGCCAATGACCTGGCACTGCGCGTGGCGCAAGAATTTACTGGTCGCCAGGGCCTGATTATCACCCGCAACGCCTACCACGGCGTGACCATGGCGCTGGCGCAGTGCTCACCCTCCCTGTGCCCACCGGCAGCGCATGTCGAGCTGATCGACCCGCCCGCCTTCCAGGGCATGGATGCCCAGGCGGCAGCAGCCGCCTTTGCCCAGCGGGTGGATGATGCCGCCACCGCGCTGGAAGCGCGTGGCACGCCGGTATGCGCCCTGTTGCTCGATACCGTGTTTGCCAGCGATGGCGTACACATCGACGCCGCACCCATCCTGCAAGCCGCAGCCCAGGCCGTGCGCAAGCGCGGGGGCCTGTTCATTGCCGATGAGGTGCAAGGCGGTTTTGCCCGCACCGGCCGCTGGTGGGCCTTTGGCCGCGAATCGGTGGTGCCCGATATGGTGACCATGGGCAAACCCATGGGCAATGGCCACCCGATTGCGGCGCTGGTGCTCAAAACACCGCTGATGGAGGTGTTTGGCAAGCGCTGCCGCTACTTCAACACCTTTGGCGGCAACACGGTATCGGCTGCCGTGGCCCTGGCCGTGCTCGATGAGCTGGAGCGCATGGATGCCCCCGCCCATGTGCGCCGCGTCGGCGGCCATTTGCAGCAGGCGCTGCAGTCGCTGGCAGTGCAGCACAGCGCCATCACCCAGATCCGGGGCGAAGGCCTGTACTGGGGCCTGCAGCTGCACAGCGGCAGTCTGGCCACGGCCGTCGTCAACCACATGCGCCGGTCCGGCATACTGATCAGCACCAGCGGGCCGCTGGGCGACACCCTCAAGATCCGCCCGCCGCTGCCCTTTGGGACCGAACACGCCGATCTGCTGGCCGGCGCGCTCGATGAAGCCTTGCAGGCCCAGGCCTGAAGGTGCAGCCCATGCCCCACCACAGCACGCCGCCCTCGTCGCAACCCGTTGCCCTGGTCAGCGGCGCCGGGCGCGGCCTGGGGCTGGCCATTGCGCAAGAGCTGCTGGCCCATGGCTGGCGGCTGAGCGTGGGCACGCGCCAGCCCGTGCCGCAGCTGGCAGGCCATGCCCCTGCACAACTGCATCGCAGCCGGTTTGATGCGCTGGACGCGGCCAGCGAAACCCGCTGGATCGCCGAGGCGGCCGCGCATTTTGGGCGCATCGACGCCATCGTCCACAATGCCGGCGTGCTCAGCACCGACAGCGTGCTGACGGCCAGCGATGAGGAGTTTGACCGGCTGATGGCCATCAATGTGAAATCGCCCATGCGGCTGACGCGCCAGCTCTGGCCTTACCTGCAGCAGTCGCCCAATGGCAAGGTGGTGGTCATGGCATCGCTGGCCGGCAAACGGGTGCGAGCGCCCGAGGGCTCGCTCTACGCCATCAGCAAGCATGCGGCGCTGGCCTTGGCGCATGGCATACGCCACTGCGGCGGGGCCGACCGCATCCGCTGCACCGCCATCTGCCCCGGCTTTGTTGACACCGACATGGCCGATGGCGTGCAGCCCGCGCTGCGCGCCCAGATCAGCCAACCGGCCGACATTGCCACCTTGGTGCGCACGGTGCTGGAGCTGCCCGCCAGCGCCAGCGTGGCCGAGATAGCAGTGAGCTGGCAGGTGGAGTCGCAGTACTAGGGACCCTCTGCAAAACTCCCTGCCGTGGTCTGGACGCGGTCTCGGGCGATCCGCTACGTTGTCTTTCTTGTCAATAGCCTGCTATTGACTGCAAAAGACGCCTTGCGGCTCATCCCGATCCGCGTCCATCCTTTTGGGCGAGGGTATTGCAGAGGATCCCTAGCCGCCCACCAGCAGCAAGGCCATTGGCCTGCGCTACACTCAGCGGCTGCGGAACTTTCTGCACCCTGCCCTGTCTGAACCCTCCATGCGTGCTTGTCTGTCCCTGTTGCTGATCCTGATGCTGGCCCTGCGCGGCCTCATGGGCGACGCCATGGCGATGGGCATGGTGGCACCTGTGATGCCGGCCGCGATGGCCGAACACCACGCCAGCAGCCTGGTTGACCACGCAGACATGGGCACCAGCCACACCAGCGCCGACAGCAGCCACTGCAGCACCGGCGACGACCCGGCTTGCCATGGCGAGCATGACCCCGCCCAGCATGGCGCCAGTTGCTCGGCCTGCGGCATCTGCCATTCGGCCGTTGATCTGTTCAACGACGCGGGCTTTGCGGCCCTCGCTCCCGCCTCGCTGGCCCGCGCCAGCGGCAGCGCGCTCTTTGCCAGCGCCCTGCTCAACCAAGCCTCCAAACCACCCATTTCCTGATTGCTGACACCCGAGGTGCGTCCGCATGGCAGCTGCCATGCAGACGTCTGCTTTGACCAAGCTTTCAGGAGAATCTTATGCGCACTGCGCATGTCTTGCGCTGCCTTGCCGGCGCGGGCTGGCTGGCTGGTACCAGCTGGCTGTATGCCCAAACGGCGGCCCCGGCCGCCACCGACCCCAACGCGCCCACATCGGCGCTCCAGCACCCGCCACTGGCCAGCAGCGGCAGCATTGTCGATGCGCCCGGCGACTGGCGGCAGGCCAATGCCGCAGTCGCTGCTTTTACCAGAGGCCATGCCGATGTCATGGCCTGGGAAAAAGCCCAAGCGGCCCCTTCGGTTGATCCAAGCACCCCTGCCGATCCGGCCGCAAAGCACCGCCACGGAGGCCAGCCATGAAGCGCCTGAGCCTTCGCCTCACCACCCTGTCTGCTGCGCTGCTGCTGGCTGGCTGCGCCAGCGTATCGCCCGATGGCCTGCGCAGCGATGTCGCCCAGCAGCTGCAAGGCCGCCTGCCTGCCCAGGCGCAACTGCCGCCAGCCGATGCGCAGGCCCAGCAAGCGGCGCAGGCACAAATAGCGCAGTGGCTGCAGCAGCCCGTAGATGCGGACACCGCCGTGCGCATTGCGCTGTTGAACAACCCCGGCCTGCAGGTGCAGCTGGCGCAACTGGGCATTGCCGATGCCCAGCGCGTGCAAGCCATCACCCTGCCCAACCCCAGCCTCACGCTGGGCTGGTTTCGCAATGGCCATGAGCGCGAGATTGAGCGCAAGCTCAGCTTTGGCCTGGTCGATCTGCTGACCCTGCCCTGGCGCAGCCGCTGGCAAGGCTGGCAGATGGAACAGGCCACCTTGGGCGCGGCGCAGCAAACCCTGCTGCTGGCCGCAGACACCCGCCGGGCCTGGCTGAACGCCGTGGCGGCAGAGCAGGCGCGGGCCGCCAACATCCGCATGCATGAGGCCGCTGCCCTGGGCGGCGAGCTGGCCCGGCGCATGGCTGCAGTCGGCAACTTCAGCAAGCTGGACCAGGCACGCGAGCTGGCCCAGCAGCAGCAAGCGGCCGCGCAGCTGGCGCGCGCCGAGCTGGCAGCCCAGCTGGCCCGCGAGCAGCTGGCCCAACGCATGGGCCTGTGGGGCCAGCAGCTGGATTTTGTGCTGCCCGCCGCCTTGCCCCCGCTGCCCAAAGCCGCCAGCGACTTGCGCAGCAGTGCCAATGCAGAGGCCACAGCGCTGCGTGAGCGCCTGGACCTGGGCGCCCTGCGCCGCGATCTGGAAGTCAGCACCGACCGCCAAGGCTGGGCCACCTTGGGGGCGGTGTTTGGCGACATTGGTGCCACCTACAGCCGCAGCACCAGCACCGAGCGCGATACCGGCCACAAAGACAGCACCCGAGGCTGGGAGCTGGATGTGCCTCTGCCCCTGTTCGACTGGGGCTCGGCGGCCAGCGGCATGGCACGCCACCAGGTGCAGGCCAATGCAGCCCAGCTGCGCGAGAGCGCCATCCGTGCGCGCAGCGAGGCACGCAGCAGCTGGCGCAGCTACCGCACCGCCTGGGATCTGGCCCACCAGCAGCAGACCGAAGTGCTGCCGCTGGCGCAGCTGGTGCAGGAAGAGACCATCTACCGCTACAACGGCATGTTTGTCAGCGTCTGGCAGCTGCTGGCCCAAGCCCGCAGCACCACCCAGGCGGTGCTGACGGCGACCGAGGCGCAGCGCGACTTCTGGCTGGCCGAGACCGATCTGCAACTGGCGTTGAGTGGCACATCGCCACAGACCGCAGCCAGCAGTGCGCGCGCTGGTCGCAGCACGGCTGCGCCTGCCACTCCCCCCACCGAACCCCAAGGCCACTGATATGCAACGCCGTCAATTCTTCTCCGGCGCCGCCTCAGCCGTGGCTGCCGCCGCCATCAGCCCGGTAGCCATGGCCGCCCTGCCCGAGGCCATCACACAAACCAGCACCGACACCGCCGCGCCCCTGCTGCCACCCAATGGCAGGCCCTACCAACCGGTGGTCACCCTCAATGGCTGGACTCTGCCCTGGCGCATGAACGCTGGGGTCAAGGAGTTCCACCTGGTGGCAGAGCCGGTGGTGCGCGAGGTGGCACCGGGCTTTTTTGTCAATATGTGGGGCTACAACGGCCAGTCGCCCGGCCCCACCATCGAAGTGGTGGAAGGCGACCGGGTGCGCATCTTTGTGACCAACCGCCTGCCCGAAGCCACCACGGTGCACTGGCATGGCCAGCGCCTGCCCAATGGCATGGATGGCGTGGGCGGCCTGAACCAGCCTCACATTCCACCAGGCAAAACCTTTGTCTACGAGTTCGAAGCCCGCCGCCCTGGCACCTTTATGTACCACCCGCATTCCGACGAGATGGTGCAGATGGCCATGGGCATGATGGGCCTGTGGATCACCCACCCCAAGGCCCGCCATCCGCAAATCGCCGACGTGGCGCGCGACTACGCCTTCCTGCTCAGCGCCTATGCGGTCGAACCCGGCGCGATGACGCCCAAGGTGGCCGAGATGACGGACTTCAATATCTGGACCTTCAACAGCCGGGCCTTTCCGGCCATCACGCCGCTGGTGGCGGGCCAGGGTGAGCGGGTCCGCATCCGTGTGGGCAACCTCACGATGACCAACCACCCGATCCATATCCACGGCCATGAGTTTGAAGTGACCGGCACCGACGGCGGCCCGGTGCCCCGCAGCGCGCGCTGGCCCGAGGTAACCACCGATGTGGCCGTGGGCCAGATGCGCCAGATCGAGCTGATCGCCGACGAGCCCGGTGACTGGGCCTTTCACTGCCACAAGAGCCACCACACCATGGGTGCCATGGGCCACGATGTGCCCACCATGATTGGCCTGGACCACAAAGGCCTGGTGGGCAAGATCCAGAAGATCGTGCCCGACTACATGCTGATGGGCGAGCGCGGCATGGGCGACATGGGCGCCATGCAGATGCCACTGCCGGACAACACTTTCCCGATGATGACCGGCAAGGGCCCCTTCGGCAACATCGAGATGGGCGGCATGTTCACCACCTTCAAGGTGCGCAAAGGCCTGGCCGCGCAGGACTACCAAGACCCGGGCTGGTATGCCCAGCCCCCGGGCACCGTGGCCTATGAATGGCAGGGCGCGCCGCTGGACGCCCAGGCACCACGCCAAACCCTGCCCGGCACGGCCCCCGGCGCGCCCAGCGTGCACAAACCGGCCCCTGCCAACGGCCATGCCAACCACTGAACCCCGGAGTGACCCTATGAAAACTATTTCCCACCTGCTGGCATGCACCCTGCTGGCCAGCGCCAGCACCGCCTTTGCACACGGCAGCGAAAGCCACGCAGCCACCTCAGCGAGCGCCCCAGCCAGCACGGCTGTCACCAAGGAACAAAAGGACTGGGGCATCGCCGGCGATGCCAAGCAGGCCAGCCGCAGCATCGACCTGAACATGGGCGATGACATGCGCTTCTCGCCCGCGCACTTCACGGTGAAAAAGGGCGAAACCCTGCGCCTGCGCGTGCTCAACAAGGGCCAGGTCATGCACGAGGTGGTGCTGGGCACCAAGGCATCGCTCGCGCAACACGCGCAGATGATGCTCAAGTACCCCGGCATGGAGCATGCCGAGCCCTATATGGCCCATGTCGCCCCGCAGAAAAGCGAAGACCTGGTTTGGCACTTCAACCGCGCAGGCAGTTTTGACTTTGCCTGCCTGATCCCCGGCCACTACCAGGCGGGGATGACGGGCACGTTTACCGTCACCGATTGACCCCTACCAAGGACACCCCATGCAGCACCCCCACACCCACAACGACACCCGCCGCCGCAGCTTGCAAATGCTGGCCGCTGGCCTGAGCACCGGTATGGTCGCCGTATGGCCCGCGCTCGCGGCCAGCCCGGCCCTGACACCCATAGCGGTATGGAAAGACCCGAACTGCGGCTGCTGCAAGGACTGGATCACCTTGATGGAAAAAGCCGGCTTTAGCGCCACCGTGCACGACACCGGCAACAGCGCCATGCGCGCCAAGCTGGGCCTGCCCGTGCGCCTGGGCTCCTGCCATACCGCCCTGGTGGGCGGTTACCTGGTCGAAGGCCATATGCCGCCTGCCGATGTGCGCAAGCTGCTGCAGCAAAAACCCAAGGCCCTGGGCATTGTCGTAACCGGCATGCCGATGGGCAGCCCGGGTATGGATGGCCCGGAATATGGCGGCCGCAAGGATCCGTTCGATGTGCTGCTGGTCAGCAAAAATGGGATGAACAGCGATGTATCGACCACCGTTTTCAGCGCCTACCGCAACTGAGCATTCACAAGCCTTTGGCATTGACAAGATTTGGAGAATTTCATGAAAAACACCCTCACCACCGCCACCCTCGCCGCCCTGGCCCTGGCTGGCACCATGCTCACCCCAGCCCTGGCCCAGAACCATACAGACCATGCCAACCATGGCGACGCGGCACCTACGGTACTTACAGCTCCCGCTGCTGCACCAGCGCCAGCCGCCAGCGCCGACGCGGTGATGACCGCAGGCGAGATCACCCGCGTTGACAAGCGCGGCGGCAAGCTGACCATTCGCCACGAAGAGATCAAGAACCTGGACATGCCCGCAATGACCATGGTTTTTGGATTGAAGGATGCCGCGTTGGCGGAGCAGTTCATGCCCGGCGACAAGGTGCGCTTCCATGTGCAGGATGAGGGCGGCAGCTTACGCATCGCCCGCATCGAGCTGGCCAAGTAGGCCCCGCCGCTGGATATGGACAAAGCATGCGCTGCCAGCCCCTACACTGTGCAGCCATGCAAAGTCTTCAAGCACTCCAAGAGCAACTGCAAAGCGGCGCCCTGCTCGGCGCGAGCCAGATCAAGCTGTCTGCAGGCCTGCAGACTTTTCCGCAAGAACTCTTTGCGCTCGCAGACACGCTGGAGGTGCTCGACCTCTCGGGAAACCAGCTCTCCACCCTGCCCGATGACCTGACGCGTTTTGGCAAGCTGCGCGTGCTGTTTGCCTCCAACAACCCGTTTACGGCACTGCCACGCGTGCTGGGCCGTATGCCCCAGCTGGAGATGGTGGGCTTCAAGGCCTGCCAGATCCGCACGGTGGCGGCTGATAGCCTGCCGCCGCAGCTGCGTTGGCTGATCCTCACCGACAACCAGATCAGGGAGCTGCCCGACACCCTGGGCGAGCGCCCCCGCTTGCAAAAGCTGATGCTGGCCTGTAACCAGCTGCAGAGCCTGCCGCCTGGCCTGGCCCACAGCCCCCGGCTGGAGCTGCTGCGCCTGGCTGGCAACCGCTTTGAAGCGCTGCCGCCCGAGGTGCTGGCCATGCCGGCACTCGCCTGGCTGGCGATCGCTGGCAACCCCATGACCCAGCACAGCGAGCAGCAGGTGCTGCAGGCCAACGCAGCAGCGGCTTGGCGCAGCGAGGATCTGCAACGGCATGAACTGCTGGGCCAGGGCGCCAGTGGCCATATCTACCGCGCCAGCCCTTTGGGCGGTGGTGCCGATGTGGCGCTGAAAGTATTCAAGGCGGGGCAAACCAGCGATGGCACGCCCCAGTCAGAAATGGCGGCGGGCCTGGCAGCGGGCCAGCACCCGCATTTGCTGACGCCGTTGGCGGTGCTGCAACCAGGTGCGCATGCCATCGCCAACCCCTCAGCGCTGGCGATGGTCTTGCCCTTGCTGCCGCCAGGCCTGCAGCCATTGGCCGGCCCGCCGAGCCTGGCCAGTTGCACTCGAGATGTGTATGCCCAGAACGCCCGCTTTGGGCGCCATGCGGCCCAGCGCATGCTGCAGCAGGTGCGCAGCGCTGTGGCGCATCTGCATGGCAGGGGCATGCTGCATGGGGATGTGTATGCCCACAATATTTTGTGGAACCCAGACACCGGCGATGCGGTGCTGAGCGATCTGGGCGCCACCTCGATGCTGGGCGAGCTGCCTGCCGCGCAGCGCCTGCAGCTCCAGCAGATGGAACTACGCGCACTGCAGCACCTGGAGGCCGAGGTGCAGGCGCGGATGCGCTGACTGCGCCCGGCAAGCCGGACGCAAGGCTTTACTTGAGGAAAGCAGGCTTGGCGTAGCCCGGGAACTGGCTGTCCACCACGGCCTTGAACTCAGGCGAGCGGTAGGCAGCAGCCAGGTCCTGGGCCCAAGCGCTTTTGTCGTTGCCGGTTTTGACGGCCACCACATTCAGGTACTGGTCGGGCGTGTTCTCCAGCACCACGGCCTCGCTTAGCTTCAGGCCCGAGGAAACGGCAAAGTTGCCGTTGACGACCACGTAATCGGCGTCTTCCAGCACGCGGGGCAGCTGGGCGGCCTCCAGCGCCACAAACTTGAGCTTGTGGGGATTGGCGGCCAGGTCCAGCTCAGAGATACGTGCGGGGTTCACGCCCTCTTTGATCTTGACGAGACCCGCTTGCTGCAGCACCAGCAGCGCACGCGCCAGGTTGCTGGGGTCGTTGGGCAAGGCCACTTTGGCGCCGCTTTTAATATCGGCCAGGGTCTTGTGCTTCTTGCTGTAAACGCCCATGGGCGCCACGGGGCCTTGCACGATGGCCGTGAGTGCCAGCTTGCGGTCAGTCGTGAACTGGTCGAAATAGGCACGGTGCTGGAAGAAGTTGGCATCGAGCGAGCCATCGGACAGCGCCAGGTTGGGCTGCACATAGTCGTTGAACTCGATCAGCTTGATCTGGTAGCCCTTTTTCTCCAGCTGCGGCACGATGCCTTTTTGCAGCAGGTCGTAGTTGGAGCCAGCGGTGGCGCCAATTTTCAGGCTCTTTTTGGCTGCATCCTGCGCCATAGCAGGCACGGCAAAAGTGGCGATCAAAGCAATGGCAGCGCTGGCCATCACGGCGCGGCGCCCTGCGGCGAAGGAAAAACGAGCGAACATCAAAATAACTCCAGGCAATCCCAATACAGGCAGCAACCAGACGCCAAGCCTTAGCAAGGCCTGCATGTGTGACGCTGCAGCAAACGACTGAGTATGAACCGCCCAGCAGACCCTCGCTCAGAAATTCTGGATATCAGCTCATTCCAATCGCATCTATAGAAATACGGTGAGCGCCCAGCAAAAAGCCGCCCATCTCTATCGAGGGCGGCTCTGCATTTCTCAGACCAACACGTTTAGGCGGCAATCGTGAAAGCAAAAACTCAGGGGCGGCACCAGACCTGGATGACGCCTTGCAGCATATGCGCCAGCGAGTCTGCCGCCGCTGCGCTAGAGACTGGCCAGATCATCAAGAGAAATGCCAACATCACGGCCAGTACCAAGGCGATAAAAGAGGCTGCATCGAACCAGTGACTGTGGTGCTCAAACATGGGGAACCTCCTTTCCACAGAGACTGGTACCGCTATACAGCTGCCTCGGCCACCCCAACATGGGATGGAAATGTGGAATGTTTCTATTGCACCATGGGGATTCCCCGCTGTCTGTCAGGAAAGTTCTGTGCTTATAAGGCGCTTTGTTCAACAAAGCCCCTTTCGGCGGCTTTATAACCCCACCGCCATCTTGGCACTTTTTGGGAATTGATATGCGCGCATGAATGCCATCAGACACAAGCCTTTTATCTATGCCGCTGTGCTGCTATGCTTTTTAATAGAACCACGCATGGCAACGGCAGGCGAGGTGGCTGCCACAGCCTGCATGTTGCCACCGGGTTAGCAGAACTTGCAGACATTGCCCCAGCATCTTCTGGCAACGTAGCCCAAAATACCCTGATATCTTGGCCTAGGTTTGGGCTGCGATGGCCTTCAGCAGGGCCTGCCCTGGACAAAGACTTGGTGCGACAATACGCCCCAGCCTCACAAAACCGGCCCAGGCCAGCAAGCACGGGCTTTGCGAGCCCATGCAGGACCACAGGCGAAGCCATGGCAGGCAGCAGAAGTGGGGTACTAAACCTGCCAAGCTGCCAGGCCGTGGATGTGCAAGGCTTGAATGTATTTTTTGAAACCAGGCGGCACAGGTTTGTCCGGTGCCACGCATTACTCAACATGACCCTCTCTTTGGCCCCGACCGTTTCCACTGCAGGCATCCGCTTGAGCGATGTGCACCTCCGCCGGGGTGCGCAAACGGTGTTTCGGGGTCTGAGCCTGCATTTGACGCAAGGGCGCATTGGGCTCATTGGTGACAACGGCGCGGGCAAGACCAGCCTGTTTCGGCTGCTGTGTGGCCTGGAGCATGCGCACCAGGGCAGCGTGCAGGTGGCAGGCTGCGATGTGCAGCGCCAGCGCGAGCAACTGCCCGGCGTGGTGGGTTTGATGTTCCAGAACCCTGATGACCAGATCATCTTCCCCACCGTGGAGGAAGAGCTGGGCCTGAGCCTGCAGTACCGGGGCATCGCCCGCAAGGCCGCCATCGTGCAGGCCCAGCAGTTTTTGGCCGCACGGGGCCTGGCCGACTGGGCGCCGCGTGCAGTCAGTGGGCTGAGCCAGGGCCAGCGCCAGCAAGTATGTTTTTTGGCAATGCTGATGGCCGCGCCCCAGGTGATGCTGCTCGACGAGCCCTTTGCCAGCCTCGACCTGCCGGGCCAGGCGCGCCTGGCGCGTGAGCTGGATGCCGCCCCCGCCCAAGTCCTTGTCTCCACCCATGTGCTGGACCATGTGCGCCACTTTGAGCGTGTGCTGTGGCTGGACGAAGGCCAGGTCCGTGGCGATGGCCCGGGCACTGCCGTTTGCGCGGCCTACGAGGCCGATGTGCAAGAGCGCATTGCCCGGCAGCGGGACGCCGTGTCTCCTGACAGCACGGCAGCAGGGGCACCGTAATGGGCACGCTCTACAGCGACATCCCCAGCTGGATGCACCGGCTGCCCGCCGGGCTCAAGTTGCTGCTGCTGGCCTTGAGCAGCATGGCTCTGCTGGCCCTCAGTGATCTGCGGATTCAAGCGCTGGCCTTTGCTGCGATTGCGTTTTTGTACGCCAGCCTGGGGGCGGCTTCGCGCCCCACGCGCCGGCTGGTGCTAGTGGCGCTGATCGCCTCCGCCCTGGTAGGCGGCCTGCATGCGGCCACGGGCCAGCCCTGGCTGGGCCTGGCCAGCGGCCTGCGACTGGTCAGCACCACCATGCTGGGCGCCATGCTGACAGCGACCACCCGTTTTGGCGATCTACTGGGCGTGGCTGAATGGCTGCTATCCCCTCTCGGGCGCCTGGGCTTGCCGGTCGAGCGCCTGGCCCTGCAGCTGGGCTTGATGCTGCGCTTTGCCGAACAGTTTTTTGTGCAATGGCAGCGCCTGGCCGATGCTTACCAGGTGCGCACCGGTCGTTCGGGTGGCTGGCGTTTGCTGGCCCCACTCACCATTCATATGCTCATCACCGCCCGCAAGGTGGCTGATGCGCTGGCCATACGCCTCAAGCTATAGCCCGCAAGACGCTTTTATTCCTCTTTAGAAAGTCACGGACATGCACATGACCACCGAGCACCGCACCGAAACCCGCGCTCAGCGCATCGCCATGGTGGCGCTGTTTGCCGCGCTGCTGGCCGCCTTTGGCTTGATCCCCAAGATTGATCTGCCCTTGGGCGTGCCCATTACCGCCCAGACCACGGGCGTGATGCTGGCCGGCTGCATGCTGGGCGCGCGCATGGGCTTTCAGGCCATGGCGCTGTTTTTGGCGGCCGTGGCGCTGGGTCTGCCGCTGCTGTCTGGCGGCCGGGGTGGCATGGGTGTGTTCTTTTTGCCGTCTGCCGGCTACCTTATCTCGTACCCCGTAGCCGCTGCGGTGGCGGGCTTGGTGATGCGCGCGCTGGCGGGCAAGGAATCGTCGCCCGCACGGCTGGCCGCTTGTGCCTTTGCCGCATCGGTGGTGGGCGGCATCGTCGTGGTCCATGCCTTTGGTGTGGTGGGCCTGATGCTGCTGGCCAAGCTCAGTTTTGTACAGGCGGTCATTGGCACCTTGGTGTTTGTGCCGGGTGACTTGGTCAAGTGCGTCTTGGTGGCCTTGATTGTGCATACCGTCGCCCGGGGCCTGCCCGACTGGCGCTTTGGTGGACGCCGCCTGTGAGCGGTTTGGCAACGCCCCTGCCGAACTGGCAACGCTTGGTGCATGGCCCGCTGGCCCACTGGGCGCAGCAGCGGCCCGATGCGATCGCCATCGATGACGGCCAGCAACGCATCTGCTTTGCCGATCTGCATGCCGCCGTGCAGCAGCAGGCCCAGGCCTTGGAGGCCCAGAACGCACCCCACACGCGCCTGCTGGATGCCAGCCAGTCACCGGCAGCGCTGATCACCGACTTTTTGGCCACCAATGCCAGCGGCCGCTGCGCCGCACTGGGCGACAAAGCCTGGTCGCCCGCGCAGCAGGCCCAGGCCCAACAGTGGATTGATGCGCTGGCCGCCACACCCCAGGCAGACCGCAGTGCCGACGAGGCATTGCAGTCTTTCTACATTGGCTTTACCTCCGGCAGCACCGGCCAGCCCAAGGGCTTTCGGCGCCACCACCAGTCCTGGAGCGAGAGCTTTCGGGTCTGCGTGGACAGCTTTGGCAGCGCCGCCAACGGCTGTGTGATGGCGCCCGGCAGTCTGTCGCATTCGCTGTTTCTGTTTGGCGCGCTGCAGGGCATCTGGACGGGCGGGGGCATGCAGCTACAGCCCCGCTTTTCTGCCAGCCAATGCCTGGCTAGCTTGCGCCAGCAGGCTACGCCCTGCCTGGTCGCGGTGCCCAGCCAGTTGCTGGTGATGCTGCAGCTGGCCGAGCGCCGCGCGATCGCGCCGGTAGAGTCGCTCCAGCTTTTGATGATCAGCGGCGCACGCTGGATGCGCCAGCACACGCCGGCATTGCAAGCGCTGTTTCCCAATGCCCGGATTGTGGAGTTCTACGGTGCCTCCGAATCGAGCTTTATCGCCTGGATGGATGCCAGCGCTGCCACGCCGCCACAGGTGGTGGGCCGGGCCTTCAGCAATGTGCAACTGCAGATCCGCGACACCGCCCTGCAACCGCTGCCGACAGGCGAGGTAGGCACCATCTGGCTGCGCAGCCCCATGCTGTTTGAGGGCTATGTGGGCGACCAGGCCGATGCCACCGCAGCGCTGCGCGATGGGGACTGGCTCAGTGTGCGCGACATGGGCAGCCTGGACGCGCAAGGCCTGCTGACCCTGGTGGGGCGTGAGAAGCGCATGATCGTCACCCAAGGCAAAAACCTGTTTCCCGAAGAGGTGGAAGCCGTGCTCTGCGAGCACCCGCGTGTTGCAGCAGCCTCCGTGCACGGTGTCGATGATGCCCTGCGCGGCAAGCAAGTTTGGGTGGCGCTGCAGCTTCGTGATGACGCCGCCTCTGGCCAGCCCGCAGGCTTGCAGCCGCTGGCCGATGCCGGGCTGGCCCGTGCGCTGGCCGACTGGTGCCGCAGCCAGCTCGAAGCCCACAAATGCCCGCGTCGCTGGTTCAGCGCCGCACCCTGGCCGCAAACGGCCAGCGGCAAAACGGACCACCCCACGCTTGCCCAATGGCTGGCGGCGGCGCTGCCCAGTGCTGACAAACAAGCCTGACCACGCCACCATGCCTACACCACCCGTCTTTATTGCCAGCCATGCCCGCAGTGCCGTGGTGCCGGTCGGCGGCGCCTTCAAGCATCTGCAGACGCATGAGATCGCAGCCCCCGTGTTGCAGGCCTTGCTGCAACGCGCAGGGCTGCCGGCAAATGCGGTCGATGCCGTGGTACTGGGCAATGCCTTGGGCGCTGGGGGCAACCCCGCACGCATGCTGGCCCTGGCCGGCCAGTTGCCGCTGCACTGCGCGGCGTACACAGTGGATACCCAGTGCTGCGCCGGCCTGGATGCGGTAGCGCTGGGCGCCAGCCTGGTCGCCAGTGGCCAGGCCGAGGTGGTGGTGGCCGGCGGCGCCGAGGCCTGGAGCCGCGCCCCCATCCGCGCTACCCGCCCCTTGCAGGTGGGCGACAGCGCGGTGCCCTACGAGCGCCCACCCTTTGCGCCGCCGCCCCATGAGGACCCGGACCTGCTGGTGGCCGCCGCCCGCTATGCCGCCAGCGCTGGCTACAGCCGCGCGGCGCAAGACCGCTATGCGGCCGCCAGCCATGCGCGCGCGCTGGACAGTGCGGCGGTGTTGGCGCGGGAGATCATTCCCGTCGCAGATGTGCTGCAAGACGCCTTTCCGCGTGACTTGAGCCAGCGCCAGCTGGACCGCATGCCCGTGGTCGCGCAGACCGATGCAGACATCGCAGATGAAGGGCGCCGCGAGCATGCGCTGAGCACCGTCGCCATCTCCCCCAAGGCCGATGCTGCGGCGCTAGTTTTACTGGTCAGCGAAGCCGCTTGCCGGCGTTGGGACCTGCAGCCGGCCGCCCAATGGCTGGGCCACCAGTCGCTGGGTGGCGCACCTGCCATGCCCTTGGTGCTGGCGGCCGATGCTGCGCAGGCCTTGCTGCAACGCAAGGGAATGAACTGGTCGCAGCTGGCCGCCATCGAGCTGCACGACGCCTTTGCCGTGCAAGGCCTGCAGTGGCAGGCACTGCTGCAGCGCCAGGGTGTGGATGCCAGCCTGCTCAACCGTCATGGCGGCGGCATAGCGCGCGGCCACCCGATTGGTGCATCGGCTGCGGTGGCCTTGGTGCGGGTGCTGGCTGATTTGCAGCAGTTAAGGACTGGCCCATCAGCAGCCCTGGGCCTGGCCGCCGTGGCAGGCGCGGGCGGCCTGGGCAGTGCCACCTTGGTGCGCCAGGCAGCGCTGCTATATTGATCAGATGCTCTCCACGCTTGCCATCGCCAACTACCGATCCCTGCGCCAACTGCTGGTGCCGCTGGGCCAGATCACCGTCATCACCGGGCCCAATGGCAGCGGCAAAAGCAGTGTCTACAAGTCCCTGCGGCTGCTGGCCGATATCGCGAATGGCGGCGTGGTGCGCTCGCTGGTGCGCGAGGGTGGGCTGGCATCCACCCTCTGGGCGGGGCCCGAGGAAATTTCTGCCCGCATGCGCCGTGGCGAGGTACCGGTGCAAGGCACGGTGCGGCGCAAACCGGTGCAGCTGCAGCTGGGTTTTGCGTCCGATGATGAGGGCTTTGGCTACGCGATCGATATCGGCATGCCTACGCCCTCTGCCGTTCTCCAAGCCTTCGCACATGACCCCGAGATCAAGCACGAAGCGCTGTGGGAGGGTCCCGTCTGGCGGCCCAGTGCCAGCTTGGTAGAGCGCCATGCCGCGCAGTTACGCCTGCGCGGAAGTGGCCGTGGCGCAAGCTGGCTGCCAGTGGAGCGCCCTATCCCGCGCTGGGCAAGCATGCTGACCGAGTTTGTGGACCCGGTGGCTGCACCCGAGATGCTGACCGTGCGCGAACAGCTGCGCTCCTGGCGCTTTTACGACCATTTCCGCAGCGACATGGATGCCCCCGCGCGCCAGCCGCAGCTGGGCAGCTACACACCGGTGCTCAGCAACGATGGTGCCGACCTGGCAGCCGCCTGGGAAACCATCAGCGCCATTGGCGACCATGAGGCGCTGATGGCCGCCGTGGATGATGCCTTTGCTGGCGCCAAGATCTCCGTTCACCAGGACAGCAGCCGCTTGGAATTGCTGATGCACCAGCCCGGCCTGCTGCGCCCGCTGCATACCAATGAGCTGTCCGACGGCACCCTGCGCTATTTGCTCTGGATTGCCGCGCTGCTAACCCCGCGCCCACCACAAATGCTGGTGCTGAATGAGCCGGAAACCAGCCTGCACCCCGACTTGCTGCCTGCGCTGGGCCGCCTGGTGGCCGTGGCTGCGCGCCAGACCCAGGTGATCGTCGTCACCCACGCCAACCGCTTGCTGGCTGCGCTGGAGGGCGCTGCCGCCGAACTGAACTACCAGGCCATCCATTTGGAAAAGAACCTGGGCGAGACCCATATCGCCAACATCCCCGCCAGCGAGCTACCACGCTGGCAGTGGCATGAGCGCTGATCTTCAATCCAGGCGTTTGAAATACGTGTCGATTGCTGCGCGCGCGGTTACGGTCTGGTTCACGGCTGCACCAGTATCTTCATAGCCCAGCGCCATGCCGCAGACCACCGTCTGCGTGGCGGGCAGTTCCAGCGCATCGCGGATCAGGCCCGGGTACGAGGCCATGGCCCCAATGGCACACGTCGCCAAGCCCCGTGACTGGGCCGCCAGCATCAAGCCATAGATAGCCATACCCAGGTCCATATAGCCGCCCGGCCCAAAGCCGCTGTCGATGGTAATGATGAGGGCCACGGGCGCATCAAAAAAGCGAAAATTGCGCCCAAACTGCGCGCCTCGCCCTGCTGCATCACCCCGCTCCACGCCCAACGCGCCGTACAAGGCCTGTGCCGCTGCCACCTGGCGTTTTCGCATTGACATAGGCAGCGGGTTGGGAAAATAGCCATAGTCCTCCGCCTCTTGCTCGCCTGCCTCATAGGCTTGCTGCAGTCGGCTGGAGAGCTGCTCGCGCCGCGCGCCGCACACCTGCCAAAAGTAGCCAGGCTGCAAATTGGCGCCACTGGGCGCACGACGGGCCTCTTGCAGGCAATCGTGCAGCAACGCATCTGCCACCGGCTGCGGTGTAAAACCACGCACCGAGCGGCGCAGCTGCGCGCTGTTGGGGGCCTCGGCGGTGGAGGTAATCAGAGAGGGCGAAAGAGGCTTGTTCATGGCAGTGGCCGCCATTGTAGTGAATGGGCTCTTGTATTTGCCATCCAGCCTGCGTGCGCTGCACAGGCAGCGCCGACTTGCAGCACAATCCATCCACGTCCCCGCCATGCCTGTCCCCTCGCGCTCAGCTTCCCCTATGTCGACCTCCTCCCCCGCTTCTGACACACCGCAAGCTGCCCCCAGCGGCAATATGTTGCTCTGGATCCTGTTGGCCCTGGCGATAGGTTTCGCCGTCTGGCAGCCGCGCAGCCCGCAGGCGACCATGGCGCTGGTCGATTGGCAGACCATTGGCGCACTGGCCGGCCTGCTGGCCATCACCCAAGCGGTCGAGCGCAGCGGCATGCTGCAGGCTACGGCACAGCGGCTGCTAACGCGGGTATCCACCTTGCGCGGTTTGGCACTGCTACTGACCGCAACGGCAGCCCTACTGTCGGCCTTGGTGACCAACGATGTCAGCCTGTTTCTGCTGGTACCGCTGACGGCCGTGCTGGCCGCACAGGCCCATTTGCCGTTGGCGCGGCTGGTGGTGCTGCAGGCTTTGGCGGTCAACGCCGGCTCTGCCCTCACCCCCATCGGCAACCCGCAAAACCTCTACCTCTGGCACCGCTCGGGCGAGAGCTTTCTGGGTTTTATGGCGATGATGGGGCCGACGGTGGCCATCATGCTGGCCTGGCTGTTGGTGGCAGTGTGGTGGCTGGTGCCGCGCACGGCCATTGCGCTCAAGCCAGCGGCTGCACCTGTCGCCGTACAGCCGCGTTTGCTCAGCATCGCGGTGCTGCTGTTTGTAGCCTTTGTCATCGCGCTGGAGCGCCACTGGACCTTGGCCGGCCTGGGCCTGGTGTTTGGGGTGTTTGCGCTGGCAGCGCCAAGGGTGCTGCGCGGTGTGGACTGGGCCTTGCTGGCCACCATTGCGCTGATGTTTGTCGTGCTGCGCCAGGTGGCAGAGCTGCCTGCGATGCAAGCGCTGTTGCAGCAGTGGCCGATTGCCGAGGGCTGGCGCGCCTACCTGGCCGCCATTGTGGCCTCGCAGGTCATCAGCAATGTGCCCGCCACCATCTTGCTGGACGGCAGCGTGCGCGACCTGCCCGCCTTGGCCGCCGGGGTCAGCGTGGGCGGCTTTGGCTGCGTGCTGGGCTCCCTGGCCAACCTGATCGCACTGCGCCTGGCGCGCCTGCCCAACGGCATGTGGGAGTTCCATCGCATCAGCATTCCGTTCTTGCTGGTGTGCGCGGCCTCGGCGGCGTTGCTGCGCTTGGGGTGATGGGACGCTCAGGCCGTGTATACAATACAAACCATTGATTTTATTAGACAGCTCTGCAATGAAAATAGCCACCTGGAACGTCAATTCCCTCTCCGTCCGTCTGCCCCAAGTGTTGGAATGGCTGGCTGCCAATCCAGTCGATGTGCTGGGCCTGCAGGAGCTCAAGCTGACCGACGACAAGTTTCCGCATGAGGCTTTGGCGGAGGCGGGCTACCAGGCGGTGGCGTTTGGCCAGAAGACTTACAACGGTGTGGCCTTGCTCAGCCGCAGCGAGCTCAAGGATGTCGTGCGCGCCAATCCGCAGTTTGCCGATGAGCAGTCGCGCATCATTGCCGGCACGGTGGCCAGCCCGGCTGGCGATATCCGGGTGATCAACTGCTACTTCGTCAACGGCCAGGAGCCAGGCTCGGACAAGTTTGCCTACAAGCTGCGCTGGCTCAGCGGGCTGGAGGCCTATGTGAAGGCCGAGATGGCCTTGCACCCGCGCCTGGTGCTGGTGGGCGACTTCAATGTGGCACCGGAAGACCGTGACAGCTACGACCCCGATGGCTTGCGCGACACCATCCACCACACCAAGGAAGAGCGCGATGCCTTCCAGGGCCTGCTGGCGCTCGGCCTGACCGATGCCTACCGCCTGTTTGAGCAGCCCGAGAAGAGCTACAGCTGGTGGGACTACCGTATGCTGGGCTTCCAGAAAAACCGGGGCCTGCGTATTGACCATATTCTGGTCAGCGACGCGCTCAAGGGCTCGGTGAGCGCCTGCACGATTGACCGCGCGCCGCGCAAGAACAAGCAGCCCAGCGACCACACGCCGGTAGTGGTGAGCTTGGGCTGAGCAGCACAAACACCCATCCGCACTATGCAAAAACGGGCCGCAGCCCGTTTTTTGTTGTCTGCGCCGCGCCAGGCGCAGCAACCCCATCAAGCCTTGGGATCAGTCTCTGGCAGCGCATGCATCGCCAGCGCAGCCTCGGCATCAAGCTTGCGGCTCAGCGCTTCGGCGTCTTCTTCGGACAGCAGCTCGCCCTCCCACTTGGCGACAACAGCAGAGGCCAGCGAGTTGCCCACCGCATTGGTCGCCGAACGCCCCATGTCCAGGAAGGTGTCGATGCCCAGAATCAGCAGCAGACCTGCTTCAGGGATATTGAAGTGGCCCAGCGTAGCGGCAATCACCACCAGCGAGGCGCGCGGCACGCCGGCAATGCCCTTGGAGGTGAGCATCAGCACCAGCAGCATGGTGATCTGGGTGGACAGGGGCAGATCGATGCCATAGGCCTGTGCGATGAACAAGGTCGCAAAGGTGCAGTACATCATCGAGCCATCCAGATTGAAGGAATAGCCCATGGGCATGACAAAGCTGGAGATCTTGCGCTTGACACCAAAGCGGTCGAGCGCGTCGAGGATCTTGGGATAAGCGGCCTCGGAGCTGGCCGTGGCAAAGGAGACCATGAAGGCCTCCTTGATCAAGGTCAGCAGTTTGAAGACGCGCTTGCCCAAAAAGGCCATGCCTGCCAGCACCAGCAGCGACCACAAGATGAACAGGCCCAGGTAGAACTCGCCCATGAACACCGCGAACTTGAGCAAGATGCCCAGGCCATTGATGGCCACCGTCGAGCCCATGGCCGAGAGCACAGCCAGCGGCGCGAGCTTCATCACATAGCCGGTGATTTTGAGCATCACATGCGAGAGCTCGTCAATCATCGCCAGCAAGGTCTTGGCCTTGTCGCCCAAGGCTGCCATGGCCACACCAAAGAACATCGAGAACACGACGATCTGCAGGATCTCGTTGTTGGCCATGGCCTCGGCAAACGACTTGGGCACGGTGTGGTTGATGAACTCGCGCAAGGTGAACTTGCCCGTGGCCAGGTTGGTGGCTGCGCCCACATCCGGCAGCGGCAGGCCCAGGTTGGCGCCTGGCTGCAGCACATTGGCCAGCACCATGCCCAGCAGCAGCGACACCAGCGACGCGGTCAGGAACCACATCATGGCCTTGAAAAACACCCGGCCCACCGAGGCGGCATCGCCCATGTGCGCAATGCCCACCACCAGGGTCGAGAACACCAGCGGCCCGATCAGCATCTTGATCAGGCGCAGGAACACATCCGAGACGATGGCGATATAGCCGGCGATATCCTTGGCGGCCGCCGCATCACTGGCACCGGTGTTGACTGCGTAGCCCAGCACAATGCCGGCCAGCATCGCCGCCAAAATCCACAGCGCCGACGAAGAGCCCTTTTTGCCCGTGAGAGCCATAACCAATACCTTTGATGTCTGTGATTTATGGTGCCGTCCTGGGCGCTGTGGGCCTCGTGTGCGGCACATCCGCAGGCTTGTCGTGCTGGACTGTGTGCGCCTTTTCTGGCCCGGACAGGCTTTGCTGCCGGGTGCAGGCGGTAGAGCCGCCGCAAAAGAAAAGAGCGTTGAGGCTGCCTTGGACGGCAGGATTGCAGGTTCTGCGGGCCCGATTGTAGCCGCAAGTTTTTGCGGCGCACGGCGCCAGAACTGAGAAAGTGGGCGCCTACATGGTAATTTTTTCCCAATTCACGGGAATTCTTACAAACCTGCCAACCAACTTACGGCCAGGTGCAGACTGTCCAATAGCGGTCCGCCTGCTTTTGCATAAGCGATTTGTAACAGCTTATCAAGCCGTTCGCTTTTTAGCGCGCACGCGCATCCTGCATGTGCTGCAGCTCATCGGTACAGCGGCGCAGCTGCTGCGCATGGGTCTGCAGCAGAGGCCGCAGATCCAGTGGCAAGGCGGATTCCAGCACCCGCTGGTAGCGCTCGGCCACCAAGCCCAGGCACAGACTGCATTCGGCAATCAGGTCGCGGTCGCTGATGAGGTTGGCGCGCTGCTTGAACTCCGTCCAGCGGCGGTGCAGGCGGCCAGCTGCACTGAGCCCTGGGCGCTCGACCATGGGGCTGGGCTGGCTCAGTTGGAGTTGCACGTCCTGCAGCTGCCAATCCATGGCGCGGAACTGCTCGGCCAGCGCATACAAATGGCTGCGCAGCGCAATGGCCCGAGCCTGCTCGCTGCCCGCCACCAGGCATTCCTCACAATCGGCCAGGCCTTGCTGTAACACCCGCACAGCTTGCTGCACCTGCGGCGCGGTCAGCTGCTCGCCTTGCAGGCCGCTGATGGCATGGTCGTACGCGGCGCGCGCAATGGTGCTGGCCAGGGGCCAGTCCATGGGGTTGCTGCCACGCACATGCTGCCACTGCACTTCCAGCTGGGCAGCCAAGGCATCAAAGCCGGAGGGGTTGCGCTGCGCCGCATACCAACCCAGGGCCAAGGCCGGGCGGTAGGCCTCAAAAGGCTGGCCGGCCACATAAAAGTCCATGCTTTGGTAATGGCTGCGCCAGTAGCTGTCCTCGCGTGCAGGATTGCCCCACAGGGCCTTGGCCTTGGGTGGCAGGCCGCCGGCCAAGGCGCTGTGCAGCGCATCGCCCGCCACCTGGGTCATGCCGTTGGCGGTTGAAGCCGCCAGCCGCAAGGTATTGAGCAGCGCCGAGCGCTGGCGGCCAACGCGTTCAGGCGAGTTGCGGTAGGCCTGGGCCGAGAACACCGAAGTCATCTTTTGCATGGATAGCACCACTGGGCAGACAGGTAATTGCCCATTGTTGCACGGTTCAAACCGCATCGATGGCTGGGCGCTGTAAGCGAAACCGCCGCCTTGGAAGGCGGCGGTTTATCCAGGCATCAGCGCGCTAAGGCATCAGTCGTCGCTGGCAGACAAGCCCAGCTCCTGGATTTTGCGGGTGATGGTGTTGCGGCCAATGCCCAGACGCTGGGCTGCTTCCATGCGCCGGCCATGGGTGGCCGCCAGCGCGCTCTTGATCAGCTGTGATTCAAAGCGACGGCTGAGTACATCCCAGACCTCGGTGCTGCCGGACTGCAGCAGCGCATCGGCCTCGCGTGCCAGATCGCCCTCCCAGTCGCCGGCCGGTGCTGCGCCGCTGACCGTGCCCTGGATGGGTGCGGACACGGCCTGCGCGCCGGCATGCGCGTCGGGGACGGCGGGCCGGTAGCTGTAGTCTGGTACCGGTGCCTGCACCTGCGGCACCGCGCCGGGCAAGCTGGTGGGGGCCACCAGCGCAGCAGGCGTGGCCTGCAAGACCTCGGGTGGCAGATCTTGCACAGACACCCATTGCGCCGGTGCCATGACCGTGATCCAGTGGCAGATGTTCTCCAGCTGCCGCACATTGCCCGGAAAGGCAAACTGGGCCAGCTGGGCCAGTGCCGCCTCAGACAGCTGTTTGGGCTCCACCCCCAATTGCTTGGCGCTGGCGGCCAAGAAATGCCGGGCCAGCATGGGAATGTCTTCCTTGCGCTCGCGCAGCGGCGGCAGGCGCAGCCGAATGACGTTGAGGCGGTGGAACAAGTCCTCGCGGAACACGCCCTTGTGCACCCGATCTTCCAGATTCTGGTGGGTGGCGGCGATCACGCGCACATGCGACTTGACCGGCACATGCCCACCGACGCGGTAGAAATGCCCATCGGAGAGCACGCGCAGCAGGCGGGTTTGCAGGTCAAACGGCATGTCGCCGATTTCATCGAGAAACAAGGTGCCGCCTTCGGCCTGCTCAAAGCGGCCGCGGCGCTGGGTTTGCGCGCCGGTAAAGGCGCCGCGCTCATGGCCAAACAGCTCGCTTTCCAGCAGATCCTTGGGGATGGCGGCGGTGTTGATGGCCACAAAGGGGCCACCGGCCACCGGCGAATGCTTGTGCAGCGCACGTGCCACCAGCTCCTTGCCCGAGCCGGACTCGCCCGTCACCATCACCGTCACATTGCTTTGCGACAGACGACCGATGGCGCGGAACACATCCTGCATCGCAGGCGCCTGGCCCAGCATTTCTCCGCCGCCGGCGGCTTGGGACAGCTCGGGCGCCTGGCTCTCGCTTTGTTGCACGGCGCGCTTGATCAGCTCCACCGCCTTGGGCAGGTCAAAGGGTTTGGGAAGGTACTCAAAGGCCCCGCGCTGGAAGGCCGAGACGGCACTGTCCAGGTCCGAGTAGGCCGTCATGATGATCACCGGCAGCTGCGGATGGTCCTGGTGCACCTGTTCGAGCAGCTGCAGGCCATTGCCGCCAGGCATGCGGATGTCGCTGACCAGCACCGACGGGGCTTGCGCCTGGTCGCTGACGGTGTCAAAGGCCTCGAGTACTTCCTTGGGATGCACAAAGCTGCGCGTAGGCAACTGCTCGCGTGCCAGCGCCTTCTCTAGTACAAATCGGATCGACGGGTCATCATCCACTATCCAGATTGGTTTCATTGTCGCTATCACCCTACCCTTACAGTTCTACATACCGTGGTCCTGCAGCAAGGGAGCGATCTGCACCCTAGTCTGTCAACGGCAGCATGATGCGGAAATCCGTGCGCCCAGGCTCGCTTTCACATTCGATCAAACCTTCATGACGCTGCACAAAGGTTTGCGCTAGCGGCAAACCCAGGCCCGTGCCACCATCACGTCCGGTCACCAAGGGGTAGAAGATCCGCTCCTTGATGTCCGGCTCAATGCCAGGACCGTTGTCGATGACATGCAATTCCAGTGCCAACTTGTGGCGCTTGCGACCCAAGGTCAGTTGCCGGGCAATGCGGGTGCGCAAGGTGATGCGGGCATCACCTTGGGCCATTTGCGGCACCAGCACCTGCGCGGCATTTTGCACAATGTTCAACAAGGCCTGGATGAGCTGCTCGCGGTCACCCCGAATCTCGGGCAGCGAGGTATCGTAGTCGCGCTCAATCCGCAGCCCTTGCGGGTACTCCAGCAACACCAGTTGGCAGACCCGCTCGCAGACCTCATGGATGTTGACATCGCCCACCGTATGCGGATGGCGGTGCGGCGCCAGCAAGCGGTCCACCAGGGCCTGCAGACGGTCTGCCTCGTGGATGATGACGTCGGTGTATTCCTTTAGCTGGGCATCGGGAAGCTCCAGCTCCAGCAGCTGGGCTGCACCGCGTATGCCACCCAGCGGGTTCTTGATCTCATGGGCCAGGTTGCGGATCAGCTCCTTGTTGGCCAAGGCCTGCTCGCGCACGCGCTCCTCGCGGTCCTGCCGCACCTGCTGCTCCAGCGGCCACAGCTCCACCAGAATGGTCTGCTCCTCTTCCCACCAGGAAAGGTTGGCATGCACAGGGAAGGCATCTTGCAGGCTGCGCCGCAGCTGCGCCTCAAAACGCAGCGATGAAAAGCGCTGCGCACGCGCATCGACCAAGGCCTTGTGGATCAGCTCGTCATCCTGAAAGAAGCCACCAAAGTAGTGGCCCAAAATGCTTTTGCGGGAGACGCCGAGCGCGTTCTCCAGGGCGGCATTGACACGCACTGCCGCGCCATCCAGACGTAGCACCGCCACCAAGGTCGCGATGTGTTCCAGCGCCTGCCATTCGCGATCCATGGCACTGAGCTCAGACATGGGGATGGGCCAAGAAAAGTAGAAGCCCTGATTATGGGGCCGGCAGGCGTTGGAGCTCGCGCTGGATACCGGCGATATCGCTGTCGTTGCGTCCGATCTCCTGCTTGAGGTCTGCAACACGCTTGGTGTAGAAGGCGGGGTTGCGCATCTCCAGCGCATTTTTCTCGGGCTCGCCATTGTTGTATTCGCGCGCCAGCTCGGTCTTTCGGCTCTGGGCCTTTTTCAGCTCGGTCTCCAAAATGAGCCGGGCGTCCGAGTCGCGGGCACGGCCATCGGCCGTCGTGGAGCGCGGTGCAGGTGTGGCCGCAGCCGGTGCGCGGGCTGGGCGTGGCGCAGCGGCGGCATTGCCAGATGCAGCAGGTGCAGGCGCAGGGCTGGCTGCCGGCGTATGCGGGCGCGTGCCCTGCACGATGGTGACGTTGGCACCTTCCACCACGGCGCAGCCTTTTTGCCGCGCCTTGCCCGCATCGTTGGTGTATTCATTGCCACAGCGATAAATGCGATCCTGCGCCACAGCGCCTTGCGCACATGCCACTGCCACCATCAAAAACAACAACTTTGTATGCATAACCCCGTTTCGCCCGTTCGCTCCACTGTGCCAGTATGTCCGTGACAGCCTTTAGCGGCTTTGCACGATGGCCCCTCTGCAACCCGCAGTGTAGCTACAAAGGAGACTGATCACGCCGAACAGTTCCAGCTGTTACAGATTCGTCACAGTCAGGATCCATCCCTGCCCCTGACCGCACACAAAAAAAGCGACCTGCCGCCTTGGAAGGCCGGCAGGTCGCTTTGCCCAAGGAACCAGGCCATAAAGGGCCTGGCCGGGCATGGCTTACAGCGAGTAGTACATGTCGTATTCGACAGGGTGCACCGCTTGGCGGAAGCGGGTGACTTCGGCCATCTTCAGCTCGATGTAGGCGTCCAGCATGCTGTCGCTGAACACGCCACCCTTGGTCAGGAAGGCACGGTCGGCATCCAGCGCTTCGAGCGCTTGGTCCAGGCTGTGGCACACGGTTGGAACCAGCTTGTCTTCTTCTGGCGGCAGATGGTAGAGATCCTTGGTGGCGGCTTCGCCCGGATGGATCTTGTTTTCCACGCCGTCCAGGCCGGCCATCAACAGCGCTGCAAAGCCCAGGTAGGGGTTCATCAGCGGATCAGGGAAGCGGGCTTCCACGCGGCGGCCCTTGGGGTTGCTCACGTAAGGAATACGGATGGAAGCGGAGCGGTTCTTGGCCGAGTAAGCCAGCTTCACAGGCGCTTCAAAACCGGGAACCAGACGCTTGTAGCTGTTGGTGCCAGGGTTGGTGATGGCGTTCAGGGCGCGGGCGTGCTTGATGATGCCGCCGATGTAGTACAGCGCAAAGTCAGACAGACCGGCATAGCCGTCACCGGCGAACAGGTTCTTGCCGTCTTTCCACACCGACTGGTGCACGTGCATGCCCGAGCCGTTGTCGCCAGAGTATGGCTTGGGCATGAAGGTTGCGGTCTTGCCGTAGGTGTCTGCCACGTTCCAGATCACGTACTTTTGCACCTGGGTCCAGTCAGCGCGCTCTACCAGGGTGGAGAAGCGGGTGCCCAGCTCGTTCTGGCCAGCGCCGGCCACTTCGTGGTGGAACACTTCGACCGGAATGCCCAGCGCTTCAAGCAGCAGGGACATTTCAGCACGCATGTCCTGGGTGCTGTCGACAGGAGGCACGGGGAAGTAGCCGCCTTTGACGCGAGGACGGTGGCCACGGTTGCCGTTGTCAAACTTGGTGCCGCTGTTCCAGGGTGCTTCGTATTCTTCGATGTCGAAGAAGGGGTTGTTGGGCTCGGTGCTCCAACGCACGCCGTCGAAGATGAAGAATTCTGGCTCTGGACCAAAGTAAGCGGTATCGCCCAGGCCCGATGCCTTCAGGTAGGCTTCGGCGCGCTTGGCTACGGAGCGTGGGTCGCGGTCATAGGCCTTGCCATCGCCCGGCTCGATCACGTCGCACTGCAGGAACATCGTGGTTTCGTCAAAGAACGGATCGATGTTGGCGGTGTTGGGATCAGGCATCAGCAGCATGTCCGATGCTTCAATACCCTTCCAGCCAGCGATGGAGGAGCCATCAAACGCATGGCCGGAGGTGAACTTGTCTTCGTCAAAATGCGAAATAGGCACCGTGACGTGCTGTTCCTTGCCACGGGTATCGGTGAAACGCAGATCAACGAACTTGACCTCGTTCTCGTCCAACATGCTCATCACATCTGCAACGCTCTTGGCCATCTAATGCTCCAAAGAAAATCGTGAATAAAAAAGGGGGCTGTCACCAGACTAAAGCAGTTTGCGTGCCAGTTTTATGACATGCGGGGCCCAGCCAGTAAAAACCGGCTTCGTGCCTCATCGCTGTGGTGGGTCCCAAGCCAAGCTCAGACTGTACCGCGCTTTGGCCATGCTGCGTACGCGCGGCGCGCGGAATTTCTGCGTCCGGGCCCAGAGGGTGCATGTGCTGCGCACGCGCACCAACAAGGTGCAAGGGCACAAAAATTCCGATTGCTTCAGCTGCATGCACCAAAATGGATGAAAACGCACCTTATTGGTGCATTTAACCGGGTGCCGCAGCGATGCTTGCAGCCAAACACCGCTGCGCTGTCCCTATTTGGGGCTTGCGCTATCGCCACCAAGCGGCTGCCCATCACCGGCAAGCGCCGCATTCTGCACTGGCAGGCTCAAGCCCGGCTCACCGCTCTCCAGGCGCTGCTGCTGCAAGGCTGACAAGCAAAAGTGGATGAACCACAGCGAAGAAAATGCAAAAGTAATGGCGTAGATCCACACGGCGATGGGCACCAGCACCACAAAGCCAATGGTGAAGACCATGCCCGAGGCCCAGACCACGCTGGGCGCGATACCAATGTAGCCGCAGATGACACCCATCAGCAGCAATGGCCAGCGGTAGCGTTGCAGCAAGCTGTCGCGCTCGGCTTTGCTGGCATGCTCGGCCAACGCATCGACACTCATCACCCGGTAAGTCAGCCAGCCCCAGATAACCGGCGGCACAATCAGCACCAAAGGCGGGATCAGCCACAGCGGCATGGTGACCACAAAGGCCAGTATGGCCACCAAGGAGGTGCTCAGCGCCCAGACGATGCTGCTTGCCAGGCCGGTGCCCTTTTTCTTCTCCAGACGCGCAAAGCGCTGCTCGGTCACCATGTTCACCAAGGCGGGCGTCATCAGCAGCGCGATCACCAAGAGTGCCACCACGGCGGCGATGGGCGTGATCAGCACCAGCACCACAAAAGGGGCGATAGAGGCCGCAAAGCCCTCGGTGCCACTCCCGCCAAACCAGCTGAACACGGTGCGCAGCCAACCGATGGTCTCCACCCAGTGCTGCATGGTGGCCACTGCACCCGACCAGTAAAAATAGCTCCAGCCTCCCAAGGCCACCAGCATCACCGCCAGGGGCAACAAGGACAGCAGCATCACACGCGGCCTAAAACAATAGGCAGCTGCGCGCCAGAAAGCATCAAACATCAGGCGAGAGCCTGCAGACCCTTGGGGCATGGGAAGAACTCCTTTTCTGTCACACAGTCGGTGGCCTGCTGCGCGCAAGCACTGGCTGATGGGCATGGCTGCCCGCGCTGGCTCAGGCCCGGCCCATCAAACGCAGCAAGCCGCGCCACTGCTGGCTCCAAAACCCACGCCCGTAATCGCGCAGCTGCCCTTGCCGGTTGGGTTGCACTTGGTCGCGCACGCCCGTCGGGTCATAGCGTAGCTCAAAGTTGGCGGTGCCAAAAAGCATATCCCACCAAGGCAGCAACACGCCAAAATTGCAGCCGCCCAAACGGGTACGCGGTGCCGCCTCACCCGCCTTCACCTCTGTGCTGGGCGCCGCTGTGGCTGCGGGCGATTCATGGCCAATCCCGATGGCGTGGTGGCGGCGGTGAAAACGCGGGCTGATCCACAGCCGCTCACCCAAGCGGCCAAACCACAGACGCAGGTTGGCATGCTGCAAACTCTCACTCAGCTGGGTGATGGCGACAATCGCCACAAACTGGCTGGGGGCCACACCAATCAGCACGGCGACGAAGACCATGATGCTGTCATGCACGACATCATCGAGCAAGTGGTTGCGGTTGTCGCTCCACATCGTCATCTGCTGCTGCGAATGGTGCAAGGCATGCAGCCGCCACCACCACACAAAACGGTGCTGGCCGCGATGGATCCAATAGGCTACAAAGTCAAAAACCAGCAGATAGATCAGCAGGCTGACCCAGCCCAGATCAGTCACCCCAGGCCACAGCGCGTCCAGGTGCCAGGTCTCAAAGCCGCGCACGCGCAGCGCGCCCACCACCATGTCCCACAGCGGATCGATGCTGAAAAACAGCGCCAGGCGGAACAAGCCCAGGCGGTGGATGCAGGTGTAGAGCATATCCACGCGGATCGCATGCCTGTCCGTCACAGCCTCTACAGGCCGCCAGCGCTGCAACGGCGCAATCACCAGCACCATGATGACAATCTGCAGGCAGCCCACCAGAAACCAGCCCGCAGCCGTATAGCCATCCTCCAGATAGCTGGCCAGGCCCAGGTTGAACAGCAGCGGTTGCAGAACCTGCTCAAACAGCCACTGCTGCGTGTTGTCAAAAAGTGTGCTGAGAAATTCCATGGCCAACCATTAATTCGAATAGTGCCTCAAACCCTGCCGCAGCCTGTGCGGACCATGGCAGCGGTTTTCAGCCTCCATGCTGACGAATCCAATCCTTGTACTGCGGATGCTCACGCAAGGTGGCAAAGCAAAATCCCTTGGCCTGCAAGCCCTCAATCAGCGGCTGCAGCACCGCAGGCGCCCAGGGGTCCTTGCGATCCCAAATACCCAGGTGGGCCAGCAAGATATCGCCGGGGCGAATGTCCTTGAGCGCCTTGTCCAGCAACTGCTGGTTGGGGTATTTGTCGCTGGGCAGCTCATCGCCAAGAAACCCCGCCGGCGACCAGCCCACATGGGCGTAGCCACAGCTTTTGGCGGCGGCGATCAGGCTGGGTGAAGTCTTGCCACCCGGCGCCCGGAACAGCGGCAGCGGCTTGACACCGGTAATCTTCGCCAGGCGGTCTTCCGACTGCTGGATCTGCGCACAGTACTGCGTAGTCGTCCATTCAAACCGCTGACCCGCCTGCGGGCCTTGCGACGGCTGCACCTTGAATCGCGGTGCTGCGCCCGCTGGCTGCTTCACATCGCCACGCCAATAGGTGTGGTCCCAGGTATGAGAGGCAAAGGCATGGCCTTCCGCTGCCCGCGCACGCCACCAAGGCGCCCAATAATCGCCCAGGCTTCCATCACCCTCTTTGGTGCGTTCATTGGCAGCAAAGAAAGTGACCTTCACCTGCGTTTTGTGCAAGACCTCGGCAATCTGGTTGGCCACGCCCATGTGGCCGGTATCCAAGGTCAAATAAACGGGCTTGCTGCAGCTGCTGACGGCAGGCGCGGCTGCAGAAGCGCCCTCTTGGGCAGATGCTGCTGCACTGCCCAGGCTAGCCACCAGAAGCCAGAAAAACATGCTGCGCATAGCTTGGCTGTCCAATCCGTTGCGGTGTAAAGACGGTACTAGCGCGGTGCGTGGTCCAGCACCCAGATGCCGTGCGGCGATTTGCCCACCTTCACCTGGTTGACCACCTTGCGCTCGCGGGTGTCAATCACACTCATCTTGCCCGCCCAGCGCGAGCTGAGGTAGATATAGCGGCCATCGGGGCTGACATCCATGCAGTCGGGGCCGCTGGGGCCGGGGTAGCGGTCCACCACAGTCTGGCTCACCATATCGAGCTTGCTGATACTGTTGGCTACCCGGTTGCTGACGAAGAGATGTCGGCCGTCACCTGCCGCACGAAACGCATGGGCGCCTTTGTCAGTCTTGATCGTATTGACCAGCTGGGGCGCGGCTGCGCTGACATCGAACACCTGAACGCCGTCACTGCCCGTGAGCGCCACAAAAACCAGCTTGTCATCCGGGCTACCGTACAGGTCGGCAGGCATCTGGCCTGTCTTGATACGCCACTTCAGGGTCTGGGTCGCAATATCAATAGCCACCAGCTCGTCGCTGTCCTGCATCGTCGAATAGATGGTCGTGCTCTTGCTATCAATCCACAGGTGGCTGGGCGTCTTGCCAGTGGCAATGCGCTTGACCAGCTTGGGCTCCTGCCCATCCCAGCGGTAGATATCGATGTGGTTGAGGCGGTTGGCCGCCGTCACAAACCACTTCATATCGGGGGAGAAGCGCAGATGGTAGGGATCGGAGATGCCCTGGATCACGCGCTGCACCTCGGCCGTCTTGGGGTCCACAAAGGTCAGCGAATCTCCGGTCGCATTGGCTACGATCACCGATTTGCTGTCCGGGGTCAGGTAGAGGTGGTGCGGCTCCTTGCCCGTGGGAATACGCTTGACCTCTTTCCAGGTCGTGGGGTCAATCACGCTGATGCTCGCATCGAGCGAATTGAGCACCAGGATAGGGTTGGCGGCATGGGCCGCTGCGGATGCAAGGGCCAGCACCGCGATCAAGGAACGGGCAAAAAAGAAAGGCTTCACGAGCAATCCCCACAAGTAAGGCTGCGAGTGTAGCTGCCCGCCACAAACATCCACGCAGCCTCAGCCTTTTCGGCGATGTAAATAATCGTGCAACTTGTGCCAAAGCCACACTTGGTCAATAAGCGTCAAGGCTTGAGCAGGGCCAGCTCTTGGGCGCTGAGCCAGCGCCATTCACCAGGCTTGAGCTCTTCAGACAAAACCAGGCCGCCAATTTGCGCCCGATGCAGCCCCTCGACCCGGTTACCCACTGCTGCCAACATACGTTTGACCTGGTGGTACTTGCCTTCGGTCAGGGTCAAATCCAAGGTGTTGTCGCCCGTTTTCACACAGGCTGCTGCTTTGACTGGCTTGGGGTCATCATCGAGCACCACACCGGCCAACAGCTTCTCGACCTGTTGCTCGGTCACGGCATGCTTGGCAGTCACCTGGTAGCGTTTGGGCACATGCTTCTTAGGCGAGCTCATGCGGTGGATGAACTGGCCATCATCGCTCAGCAGCAGCATGCCCGTAGTGTCCTGGTCAAGACGCCCTACCGCCTGCAGACCTTGGATGGCATTCTTGTTGGGGCGTGTACGCAGCGCCAATGGCAGCAGGCTGTAAATGCTCGGATGCGCCGATGGCTTTTGCGAGCATTCAGTGCCTGCGGGCTTGTGCAGCAAGATATAGCCCAGCGCATGGTATTCCCACTCGACGCCCTGAACCTTGAAGCGCAGGCCCTCCGGCTCTACATCGGCCGTCGAGTCAGTCTCCAAGACCCATTCATTCGCCTGCGCATCCCACAATTGCACCCAGCCTTGCTGCACCAAACCAGAGCAGACACGACGAATACCAAACCCCTGCGAATACAACATATCCTGCAACTGCATCACAACCCCTTCAACGACAGATATGAGCACTGTATCGATAAAAAAGAAAAACCCCTCTACTCGGTAGAGCAGAGGGGTTGATCAGTATAAAAGCCTGACGATGACCTACTTTCACACGGGAATCCGCACTATCAT